>CADCEC010000005.1 GCA_902800395.1 uncultured Bacteroidota bacterium
CTGCGCCGCCCTACCCCTTCCGCTTCTCTTCCGCTTCTTCGGCGGCTTCGCCGCCTCACTCTCCCCCGCGCTCTCGTGGGCGGCTGGCGCCGCCCCCTCGCCCCCCTCTCCTACACTATGAAATCGCGTCTCTCCGAGACGCACATGGGGATAGGTGTTCCTCTATCCCCAGACTGCGAAAATCAGAGATTTTCTTGTCAGGGGTTATTGAGATTGAGCCTCTCCGAGGCTTGTTTTGTTACCGTCACATGTCATAAACTTTTTTTCTTTTGCCATAATTGCTTAAACGTTTAAGGATTAATTTATTATCTAATTTTTCGTAATCGATATGAGGGTACAAATATAGGAAACTTTGCCGATATAGCAAAATTATTTTTCGTCCCCTCGTCCCAAAGGGACGTCTCCCAGCCCCGTCAGGGGCGCCAGATCTTAGCCGTGGGCAAGAGGAGTGCCAGTGACACTCCGGGCAGAGTCTTGTGTAGAGCAGCCCACGGTATCAGAAGCACCCCTCACACAGAGCCCCTTCGGGGCGACACATCCCTTCGGTTATTCTATCCATCTCCCGGGCTTGAACCCGTTCCGCCTTGCTCTCCGCCACCGCCCGTTTCACAAATGCCAGACAGCGCTCATGTTCCGCGTTGAAGTCGTCGGCCGTTAGCCGATTCTCGTTGAATTCAAGATGCAGGTCGCTTACAAACTGGATTTTCATAATGACATTTTAGTTGTGTTCAAAATAATTGAACACAAGAAAATTTTGAACAATATTTATGCAAAGATACACATTTTCTTTGATATAACATGGTGGATGATACATCTCCAATACTTTTACACAGTTTCATATTATCCCTCATGCATTTTCACACAAAATTCCGAAAAGATTTCCTTGTACAGCTCCACCACCTGTCGCATGGTCCTGATATAACGTTTTAACTTCTCGCCGTTCAAAGGAGAACGCTTACCGTTGAACAAACTGATTTCTTGAAAACTGTCAACAAACTCCCCATATCCAATCTCCCCTATCTGATATAACAGCAAATCTTCGGCATAGACGTAGTAATACAGATTGCAGAAAGCCTTGAAACCATAATAATCATCGGCCTCATACACCCTTTCGCAGAATAGTTCCACCATCTCTGGCACAAACCATCCGCCCTTGAACATCTCCAGGTAGTGCCGGTACTCCTTGTATGTCTGTATCGACTCGTCAACATCCTCGTCATGAGAGCTCAACAGATCTGTGGGCTTAGTCTCTTTTAGAGACATTTGGTTTAGGATAGCTGCCATCATCTCTGCCTGTTGATACGACATGCGTTCCTCGCTCATTGCCAGCTGGCGCAAGTCCATCATGACATGATACCTCCCGTACGTCAGCGTCAGTTGACAGGCAAGCATTGCCTCCAGCGCCCGCATCCGATGCTTGTATCCGAGCCCGTACTGTGGCCGCAGCTGCCTCACGGTCTCTTCCGTGAAGTATCCCTGGAGTGTTGTTATTTGTCCCATGATTGTGCGTTTGTTATTGTTGGTTTGTATTAATTTGTTTGCGTTTTGTTAAACTTTCTACCCATAAAGTATGGATATTCCGAAAATGTTACACGTCGCAATAAAAATGTCTAATTGGACAAAGATGTGGTCGTTTCCAAAATGGAAATAACCACAAAAATAACACTCAATCTTGTAACAATTTCAATTATTACATACCTTAATATATGAGGAAAGAGAATGTTCGGGCAATAAAACCGGCAGTAATCCGTTAACTAAATGATTATGAGTTGTTATGGCAACCAAGACCACCAAAATAGAATGGACCGACAAGACGTGGAACCCCATCACGGGTTGCACCAAGAGGTCTGCGGGTTGTGCACATTGCTATGCCGAGGTTATGGCGCGACGGCTAAAAGCCATGGGGTTGGAGAAATACCGCAACGGTTTCGGGCTGACGCTGCATGAAGACGACCTGGGGGAACCTATGCAATGGCGCAAGCCGCACAACATCTTTGTCTGCTCCATGAGCGACATCTTCCACGAGGAAGTGCCCTTCGAATTTGTCGACCGCATCATGCGGATTATCATGCTGACCCCACAGCACCGCTACCAGATACTCACCAAACGTGCCGAGCGAATGGCCGAGTATTTCTCCACAAGGCTCGTCCCCCGCAATGTCTGGTTGGGTGTTACGGTTGAGTGCGAGGCCTCCAAGTCGCGCATCGACTATCTCAGAAAGCTGGATGCCGGCATCAAATTCCTCTCTTGCGAGCCGCTGATAGAGGACTTGGGCGACATGAACCTCGACGGTATCGACTGGGTCATCGTCGGAGGCGAGAGCGGCCCCCAGGCGCGTCCTATGATGCCGGAATGGGTCATCAACATCAAGCGCCAGGTCGAGCAACAAGGTGCCGCCTTCTTCTTCAAGCAATGGGGCACTTGGGGCAGCGATGGCGTAAAGCGCAACAAACACGCTAATGGCAAACTCCTCTTTGGCGAAGTCATCCAGCAGATGCCGGAAAAGGTAGCCGTTTGAGTAGTATACAGGTTATGTAATCACACATCTGACCATTTTCGTGGATTCACGAAAATGGTCATTTCTTTATATCTCCAACCGTATTTTTCATCAAAGTCAATATCCTCCGTCTCGCACTTTGATACGAGGCGGCCTCGTTCAGTATCATGGTGGCTTGAAGATATACCTTTCGGGGTATCGGCACGAACCCATCAAAGCCGCCATCAGTTGCCATCATCGGGAACACCGAGGGGTACACCCTGTCTGTCGCCATCACATGCCAACGGACTTTATACACCTCTCTGCAGTCGTCAATGGTTTGAACATCATCGAGAACCTCCAGTAAGATTGGTGCCATACGCTGTCCTTTCCTCCATTGGAAGAAGGTGTTGTGTTTCTTTATTCTGTTTGCCATTTCCAATTCCGTTTTTCGTTAAACTTTCTACCCATAAAGTATGGCAATTCCGGAAATGTTACATTTTTCAAAAAATGTACTGCCACCATTACTACAACAAATCTGGTAGTGAGTTTGGGACTCTGCCGTAATCCTGGAGTAATCCTGCGGTAATCCTGCTTAGGGGGACGGCATACCCTTGCATCGGAGATGGCAAGCCTTTCGCAAGCACTAGGCAAGCATCTCGCAAGCATTTCGCAAGCCCGTGAGCTTGCCATATCCTTGCCTACACCTTGCCAATGGTATGCGAAATCGGGCACAAGTGCGGCAGAAGGGTAGGGCAATCCCCAGCCCCATCGGGGCGCCAGGCCTTAGCTGTGGGCATTAACCGACAGTCGCGAGCACCGCTGAAATAAATCAAATGCAGCGAGCAAGCCCCCGGTATATGTACACCCTCATCCTCCATCCTTTGCCCACCTTCTCATGACGGGTTCTTCCCCTTATCCCGCCACGGGTCCTCCTTTGGTGTTCCTTTGGTCCTCCTTGGGTGTCCTTACTATAGGCAAACTGGATGATTCAGGGTGGAGCATTACACCATGCTTGCCATGTCGACAAAAATTAATTTGTTTATGTTGTGGAAAAAGCGTAATTTTGCAACGCAAAATTAGCAAGGAAAGCTAACACGGACAACTAATATAAAACGCAGATAGACAGCCATGGGCAACGAAATACAATTCATATTATACCAGCTTCCCGACGAAGAAGGCAGGATTCAGGTGGTTATCAAAGACGAGACCATTTGGGCTACACAAAAAGCAATGGCCCAAATGTTTGATGTCGGAGTACCTGATATCAGCAAGCATCTGAAGAAGAAATTCGAGACAGGTGAACTAGATAAAAACACGACTATTTCCAAAATGGAAACTGTCGTAAACAGAGCTATTAGAGGCAACGTGCTAGAGGATGTGGTTGTTTCCCAAATGGAAATAGCCACTCGCACTCAAAGAATACAAACTCTTCAACCCCACGCAGCAAATCGACTCCGACTTCGACAAAGAAGTGAGAGGACTGTTGGAAGGAAGGGAGTAGCAAGGGGGTAGTAAGGGCGTAGCGTAGGCGTTCAGTAGGCAAAGAAGAGGATAAGAAGACTCCAAGAAGAGGGATAGAAGGAAGATAGTAAGAAGGAAGAAACGAATAACGTAATAAGAATCATAACCAATCAGCCATATGGACGGAAATGCGATAAAAGGAGTTGTTGAAGAGTATCTAGATAAGGAGCTCACCGATTATGCCATAATGATTGATGGTGTATGGGGTTGTGGGAAATCCTTTTTTGTTGAGAATGATTTGGCTTGCTCTATACGGAACATTGACTGTCCATATATTGAGCCAACCAAGAAATACATCCCGATTGTCTATAGCTTATACGGCGCTGAGTCTGCTGAGAAGATCCTGTTGGACATCAGACGGGAAATAGCACTTTCCACACTCGAACACGATAACAAAAAGAAGAAAACATTCCACAAATCCCATCCCTCGAAAACAGAATCGGTAATTTCTACACTCATAGGTGGATTCGCAGACTTTTGGGGTGTCGACAGCAAGCGATTACTTCCCTTATTCAATTTGATCAATATCCCCAAAAACATTGTGCTGATTTTCGATGACTTGGAGCGCTCGAAGATGTCTGCCAAAGAGGTCTTGGGTGTTGTCAACCAGTTTGCCGAAAGAGATAAGAGCAAGGTCATCGTGATTTGCAATGAACCAAAAGATGACAATGAATTCAAACAATTCAAAGAGAAGACAATAAGATACACCCTGCACTATTCGCCCTCGACGGAAGAGAAGTTCGACAGTATAGTCAAGGAATGGTTCAAGAACAGATCGTCCGCTTATCAGTCATTCCTCGTGTCCCATAAAACCCTAATTTTGGACATATTCCGACTCGGTGAATGCACCAACTTGAGGACACTTATCTTTATCCTCGACATATTCGAAAAGATTTTCAAAGAGATATCGGATCGTCAGTTTGCCGACGACTTCCGTAAAGGATATCTTTCGTTTGCATGCATTTATTCGATAGAGTACAAGTCCGGCGCCAGCGCAAGTGATTTGGATTGGTTGGCCTGTCATACCACTCCATATACTACAGCCACAATTTTCGATATTGCCCGAAGCGGATATGAGCAACCCAACGAAAAGAAAAATCCTTTCATTGAGAAAATCTCCCGGTATGGCGATTACCTGAGGACATCTTTTTCTTCAAAAGCCATAGCCCGATATATCCAACATGGAGACCTCGACAAACCCGTGTTTGAGGCTGAAATGAAGAATGAGGAAGAAGAATATATTGAAAAGAGGAAAACTGATTACGGACAGTGTCTCCTCAAAATGATGGATTGGAGGATAATTGACGACACCGGTCTCGATAAACTGCTTTCTCGCGTAGAAGACTTTCTCAAGCAAGACCGATACACCCCTTGTGATATCTCTGTTTTGTATGCACGATACCTGGAGTTGAAAATGAACAATATCCGCTGCCTGGATATTGACGATGCTGTCTTCTTCGACGCCATTGATAGGCAAAAGAGCAATTGGACTCTGTTGTTTGATGGTGATTTGTATAAATGGGAGAAAAAAGACAACCCCTATGATTCCAGGTATGAGAAACTGGAACAGTATATTGTCGACATCAATAACGACTTCCGGGAAAGACGAAAAGCAGAGAGAAATGGGGAACTATTGAATCTTATCCGAAAGGGCGACCCGGACGAGTACCGGCAATATACAAACCGTATTGACATAGAGCAGTTGCTATCTCTTCCTGTCAATGAGCTGTGGGAAGCCATATCCCATTCAGACAAGGATATACAGCACCTTTTTGTCAAACAGATGATGGAACTGTTCCCGTTTGGGACAGACCAACCCGACAAACTTGCTTTCATAGGGCAACTTCTGCCGCATATGCAGGAGGTGCTGGCCGGTGGCCCTTTCGACTTCAAGATGATGAAATACAAGCCACTTGCATTGCGTCTGCAGCAGATTCTCAAAAGTGCTACCGGAGAGAAAACCGTTCAATAGTAGTATACCGGTTTTACAATCAAGATGCTATGAAACCCAATAAGCAATATTACGGTGATAGCTGACTAGATTATTTCTGTGCATTTTGCGGTGGGCCGGCAGAGACCGAGGACCATGTCCCGTCACGGTGCTTTCTTGACAAGCCTTACCCTCCTGAATTGCCGGTCATACCCTGCTGCCATAAATGCAATCACGACTTTTCAATAGACGAAGAGTATGTTTCTTGCCACATCGACTGTATGAAAGCCCGCACGGCAGACCCGTCACTAATACAAAGAGTTAAAACCCGTGATACTCTCCTGCACTCTCCAAAGCTACAGGAAAGAATTGCGTCTCAAATAAAAGAATATGGCGAGCATCACTTTTTTGATTACGAAAAAGACCGCTTTAAGAACGTCGTCCGTAAGTTGGCATTTGGACATCTTGCATTTGAAAACGATTATCTTACTTGGGATAGCATTTTCCTGTTTTCCACGTGGTTGGTTTCTGAGATGACGGAACTCCAGCGAGCAACATTTTTTAAGCCATATAACGGAGACTTGTTGCCTGAAGTCAACAGTCATGGCCTGGAGCACATTCTGCTTTTCGGCAACGCCAATAATGAGACACATTTTACCGCCCCTTGGATTACCGTCCAAGAAGGCAGGTATGCATACTGCGTTTCGCCCGATGGCAATAGAGTTAAATTTGTAATTGCTGATTTTGTTGCCGTGGAAGTATATGTGAATCAATAGCATCCAAAACCATACGGAGCCTTGTTCGTCAAATGGAGAAGGTATCTGGGAAATACCGTTTTTTGCAAATCCGACATAATTATTATATAGGTATACAATAAAAAATTTTTTTTTGCGTTTTACCTTATCGAAAATAAGGTAAAAATGGCAAAACCGACGTGCATAGATTTGTTTGCGGGCTGCGGGGGTCTCTCCCTCGATTTGTACCTTGCTGGTTGGCAAGGTCTTTTTGCCATTGAAAAAAACGCATTCCCTTTCGAGACACTTAAGCATAACCTCGTCGACAACAAAAAACATTTCGACTGGCCCGATTGGCTTCCTCAAACCAATCACGGCATTAATGATGTACTTGATAAATATCAGAACCAGCTGAAAGCTTTGCGGGGCAAAGTCGATTTGGTGGCCGGAGGTCCCCCTTGTCAGGGGTTCTCTATGGCTGGCAAACGTGTCGAAGACGATGGGCGCAACCAATTGGTCTTTTCCTACATCAATTTCATCGATTTGGTGCGTCCCCGTATGCTCCTCTTCGAGAATGTCAAGGGATTCACCTATGCATTCGACAAAAAGAAGGACAACGATGCTGAGCCCTACTCGCATAAGGTGATTCGTGGATTGCAGAAGTTGGGGTATAAAGTCAAACCATATGTCTTTGACTTCTCCAACTACGGTGTTCTCCAACGTCGCAAACGTTTCATTTTAGTGGGCGTCCAAAATGGATTGGGCAACCCCGACAACTTCGAGCAGCAGTTATCGGCTCATCGTGATGCTTTCTTGAAAAGCAAAGGGTTGAAGCCTACAGCAACTCTGCAGGAGGTCATATCCGATTTGCTTCGCAGCAATGGGGAACTTCCCACGCCAGACCGGAGAGGCTTCAATTCTGGGGTATATGGCAAAGGAAGAATAAGCAATTACGCAAAGGTGATGCGTGGGGATTATCCGAAGACGCATACCATTCCGGACAGTCATAGCTTTGCCCATCATTCACCTGACAAGACGGCCTTATTCCAACGCCTTCTGTCCGAATACCAACCCAGAGGCAAACGCATTGATGGCAAATCCCGTGAGGCTTGGGGCATCAAGCAGCGTGGAATAACGGTGTTAGACCCTAATGCCGTTTCGCCAACCATAACAGGACAGCCCGACGACTATCTGCATTATGCCGAACCTCGCATTATGACCGTCCGGGAGTGCGCCCGCATCCAGTCGTTCCCCGATTGGTACGAGATAAGAGCAAAATATACCACGGGGGGAGATATGCGCAAGCTTGAGGTGCCACGCTACTCTCAAGTCGGCAATGCCATACCGCCACTCTTTGCAGAGTTGGCAGGGAAAGTAGCGAAACAAATATTGTATTAACAGAAAGTGGATGTGCGATTATGAATAATGTCTTCAAGAAAATAGATGTAAGGGTTTTTGACAAATTCCTAGACAAATTTGCTGAAAAATACATCGAGCAACGCACAGCATTATCTTCGTCAGTTATCGAAGAGGCGTTAAAAGTATCGGAAGGACTTGGAACTGGGTTTGATTTATCTCAAATAAAATCAATTGTTAAACAAAACGCTGTATATATTGACCCAATAAGAGAAAAAGGCGATACACCCGATCCCGTCAACGATATATATCGTAGCGATTTAGGAGAATTACTGACAACATATTATTTCGAAGAAAAGCTTGACGATGGCCAACGTTATATCATCCCGGCAAAGAACATTAGCACCCGAGAACGTTATGATATGCCAGGGAGAGGTATTGATGCCATTGGATACCGCATCAAAGAAGATGGAACGTATGAATTACTCATTGCTGAAGCTAAGGTTTCTGGCCAAAAACAGAACCCTCCTGCTGTTGTTGACCAAACAGGTGATTCCATATACAAAACCCACAAAAAATACCATGATAATCCCGACACATTGAAGCAACGATTAGTTGAGTTTTCCAAAAATTTGGACACAAAAGATGTAATTGCAATAATGTTTTTTGTAATTAGTTTGGAAAACAAAACCAACAATTGTGAAATTACCTATGGCTGTGGTCTAGTACGCGACTATACATGTGTTGATGAGACAAAAGATTATGGCAAGATGCAATCCAACGCAAATGAATTTGCTCCAGGTAATATTCATTTTGCTATCTTGTCTTTTACAGAAGAGACTATAGATAGTACGATAGACTTGTTTTATAAAAAAGTTCAGGAGCTTACAAAATGAAATCGAGCAATCCTATTATAGCAAGTCTGTTGTCTGATGAAAAAATTCAGGCGCTACTTGATAAGCAAGAAAGAACTTATTGGGAATCTACTATTGGCATAACTGATGGCAGGAACGTTACCGAATCAATGTCATTGCCTAAAATAACTTTCTTGTTTACCATGTTTTCCTTCGAGAATCCAAAGAAACAAGATGTCGCTGAATTGGCATATAAATTACTGAAAACCTTCCCTATAGAAGACATGTCCCAACGGATAGAGTGGAACGATTTGGTAAATCTACAGGTAAGTGATGAGTATCTGCCTTACCATTTCCTACTTGCAAGCGTTGCTTTGCTGTCCAACAAAACCATATCGGCTCGACTGTCCTTGTCCAACTATGTGGAGCCGCAAATCGAGGAATCCGATTGGGGGAAACGAATGATTGCAGGGACTATTCATTCATTGCTCTATCTAATTAGGAAACAAGAGGGTTTCAACGATATCCGAAAGGCCATAAATCAGATAGACAAGCTCCGACAAGAACAATCCTTGTTCGAGTCCAACCATCTGAATGCCTTTAATGCCGGTCGACAAACCGAGGAGGCATTATGGCTGGTTGCCCTATATCATACTTCCAAGGCGGTTGTAGAAACAGCACAGTATATTCTGCACGGGTACAGCTATCCAGGTCGAAAAATCGACACCATTGTCCGTCAACACATCGACATTGCCCGAAAACTAACCAAAGCCGAGCGCTTCAAAAGCATCCTGAACATTATCGAGTCTGACCTATATAGCTTGATAGCCAATTCCATCTGGACGGGGACCACATTCCAAGAGAAAGTGAAATTGTTATGCAAGCAAAAAAGTGGGTTAGGAATGTTGGAACTGCTTCCGTCGCAACGGGATGCTATGAGCAAGAACCTTTTCGACGTTGCGGCCAATGCCATCGTTCTCCAAATGCCCACCAGTGCCGGAAAAACCTTGTTGGCCGAATTCAATATCGTTGTCACCAAATCCCTGTTGCCGCAGTCAAAGGTGGTCTATGTTGTACCGTCGAGGGCTTTGGTCAACCAGGTATATCACGATTTGAGGACGGATTTGTCATCGTTGGGTCTCTCTGTTGAAAAAACGTCCTCAGTGAACGAAGTGGACCCCTCTGAAGACGCTTTCCTGCAAGCTGACGAAATAGATGTGTTGATTTCAACTCCCGAGAAGTTGGATTTGCTTGTCAGAAGAGATCACCCGTCGGTACGCGACGTCTCGATGTTCATCGTGGACGAGGCACATACCATTCGCAATGGTGCAAGAGGAGCACGATTGGAATTGTTGATTGCCATCTTGAGGAGAGAACGCCCCAATGCGAAGTACATGCTCCTTTCCCCCTTCCTCCCCGGTGACAAAACTTCCATTCAGGAATGGTTGGGTGGAGGAAACACCATCGAAGTCCAGTGGAAACCTTCCGAAAAAGTTGTGTTTGGCGTAAAGGTTACAGAAAAAAAGGTGAAAACGCAAATGGTTCCCTCGCCATACGCCGCTCCTTATCAACAAGAATACTCTTCAGAAGAACCCATAGATATTCCTCTTCAAACCACTGCCGACAAAGAAAGGATACTTGAATACACCTGTAAGCGTTTTGTGGAAAGAGGCAAAACCCAACTGATACTCTGCCAAGGAAGGCCTTCCGCCAATAATACGGCTAAAGACATCTTCAATTGGGTTGATGCACCAAATAGCCTTGATGCTGATATTCAGTTGGTCCAAAAATATTTGGAGGAGGAAATGGGATGTGCAACCCTTTTCTCCCAATTGCTCTCAAAGAGGATTGCCGTGCATCATGCGGGCCTTTCCGATGAAACCAAACTGCTGATTGAGCATCTTATCCGTGAGAGGCAAATCCAGTACGTATGTGCTACCACCACCGTTGCCGAGGGCGTTAATTTCCCTGTTTCTTCAGTCTATTTCGATTCCTATTACCGAGGACAGTCCAGAAAAGAAAATCTTCTGTCGTCAAATGACTTCTGGAACATTGCGGGTCGTGCAGGAAGAACCATGGTGGATGATTTCGGAAAAATCATCTTGCCTTTCAACACAAAACAGAACAAGGAGTTGGGGTTGGGTATTGTCAACAAAAGCACCGAGGAGATTGCTAGTGTTTTGGCCCGGCTGTTTGATGACAGGCAAAGGATTATCACCACTCTGGAAACCGACGACCATGCTCTAAATCAATTGTCGTATGAGTATGCAGATTCCTTTGCCCCGCTGTTCCAATATTTTATTCATCTGTTGCATGTGTCGAAGAACGAGTATGTTCAAGATGTGGAAGATTTGTTCAAGGACACCTTTATATACAGCAAGCTGAGCCTCACCGAGCAGGCTGACTTCATTGACTTGTGCAAGAAGATTTATCAGACTATTGAAGCCAAGTATTCTTCGCAAACAGGTCTATTGAGCTTTGCCGACAAGACGGGATTCTCAGTGCCTTCGGTACTGAAGATTATGAAGGAAAAATCACAGAACATGTTAATATCCGACCTTGACAGTTGGAAACCGGAGAATCTTTTCAATAGGAGAGACTCGTCCAACTTGACCGAGAAGATTCGTGTGGTTGCTGCACTTCCCGAAACTGGATTGGGTACGGATTCCAAAGTGTCTGAATTTAACCCCGAGATAGTTGCGAAGGTGTTGATTGCTTGGGTACATGGAGACAAATTGAACAGCATATCATCGCTACACCCCAGTTTTCAGAATGACGACATCACAAGCCAAATTACAAGTTTTGTGAATTATATGAACAGTGCACGGTTCAAGGCATCGTGGGGGTTGAGTGCATTGGAAGGCATTGTCAAAGGTGTTAATACCGAGGTAAAAGACAGTTATGTACCGTCGTACGTTTACTATGGTGTGGACGACAAGAAAGCCTTGGCTCTTCGCATGGTAGGCATTCCTCGCAGCCTATCTCCGAGTCTATCGCAAGCCATCACAGATGAAGTGTCGAACTACTCTTTTGTTAGGCTTCGCAAGACCATCAGTGACTTGCCCTTGCGTGACTGGGATGCATTAACTCCGGCACATTCAAAACTGTCAGGTGAAGAGTGGAAGAGGATTGTCGGTATTTTGATGGAAGGGAGGTGATTATGCCGAAAAAGAAATATACATTCATAGACTTATTCGCAGGCTGCGGAGGGCTATCGGAAGGATTCTACCGAGAAGGATTCGAGGCTCTTGCTCATGTGGAAATAGACCACTGGGCTTGTGAAACATTGCGGACAAGGATGAAGTATTATGGGTATAAAGAGTATGAGAAAGAAGTAATTGAACACGACATAACATCAAAAGACATCCTTGAAAGAATTGACAATGCTGTAGATGGAAGAACTATTGACATCATCATAGGAGGTCCACCTTGCCAGGCATATTCAACAGCAGGTAGAGTTAGAGATGGCAAGAAAATGGCAACCGATCCTCGCAATTATCTCTTTGAGAGTTATGTGAAGATTCTGGAACATTATCAGCCGAAATTCTTTGTTTTTGAGAATGTAACCGGTCTTCTTTCTGCTCAAGTTGAGGGTGCTCCAATATTCCCAAAGGTACTTAAGTCTTTGGGTAAGAGGTATAAGGTGATTGGCAATCCCGAAATACTTGTTCTTAATACTGCTGATTATGGTGTTCCCCAACTGCGCAAAAGGGTAATAATCATCGGTGTACGGAAGGATGTCGACAAAGATCCTTTGCAACTGTACCAAGATGTTGTAAAGACTCATTGGAATCCAGAAACTCCAGAATTCGAAAGAAAAGGCAGAAAACACTTTGTTGACGTAAAACAGGCAATAGGTGACTTGCCACCCGTTGAGCCCGGATATGACGCATCAACAGAAGAATACAACTATCCTTGCAATAATGATTTTTTGAAAAGAATAGGGAAGAAAGGTACTCACCCCCTGATGGATCATTTTGCCCGTAAACATAACGACTTGGATAGAGAAAGATTTCAGGTTATGATTCATAATCATTGGTCTTTCGGTCAGCTCAGACGAGCAATGCCGCAATATGAGCACGAACACGCACGAGTATTTGATAACAGCTATGTGGTTCAGTGGTGGGATTTGCCGTCCAAGACAATTCTCGCCCATATTCACAAGGATGGCTTTCAATTCATACATCCTGATGAAGCACAGAGGCGTACTTTTACCGTTCGGGAAGCTGCCAGAATACAATCCTTCCCTGATGACTTTGAGTTTAAAGGTTCTCGGGGTGAAAAATACAAACAGATTGGGAATGCCGTTCCTCCCCTTTTTGCAGAGGCTTTGGCAAAATCTGTAAAAAAGAATTTAGAAGATATTGAGTAATGATATTTGAGGATGTTGGACATATCACTAATAAAGAAGAATTCCTTGAAAAGATTCTGGTATATATCCGTTTGGTAGAAGTATTGGCCGAGCGACAGAATATCAGTATACCCCAAGTATCCATTCCTTCTGTTGATATGATTAAAGAAATGAAGGATATGGGAGTAATATATTCGGAAGGAGACCTCACTCTACTTAAGAAAACTATTGCGGGCATTTATGATAGATTTTTGTCTGCGTTGTCCTTTTACTTGACCCACCAACAGTTGTATGGCAATCAGCTCGACAAATTGAACAACAAAAAACGCAAAGAACTCCAGAAAAAAGAGGCAAAAACACATAAGCCTAAGATGGTTGATTTCTTTGCGGGAGCAGGAGGACTTAGTTGCGGCTTTACTCAGGCAGGGTTCAAAGTTTGCTTTGCCAACGATTTTGAAGAGGTTTGTGTAAGAACATATCGATACAATCACCCCGAACTCCCTTCTGACAAAGTATTAAAAGAAGACATTAGAAAGATTGTTTCAAACATTGAGAACTATGTGACAGAAGATGTTGACATTGTGGTAGGAGGACCTCCTTGCCAAGGTTTCAGTAGTGCAAATCAACAGCGCATTATTGATGACCCGCGAAATGAACTATACAAATATTATATTGAAGCGATAAAGAGAATCTGTCCTAAATTCGTAGTGATGGAAAATGTTAGAGGGATGCTCTCTGTCGCAAATCAGGTTGTTGAAGACTACAAATCCATCCTGATACAAAAAGATGGTAAAGAGTATTCCTACGATGTTGCTTATCGTTTGTTTAATTCTGTAAACTTTGGAGTGTCTCAAAACAGAGAGAGGTTGATCTATGTAGCCATCAGAAATGATATCACTAAATCCAAGCACATTACTCCAGAGCTTCTTTTCCAAAAAATAGAACAAGCTTGTGAAGAGAATCCTCACTATAATTTACAGTCAGCTCTTGAATTCATAAAACCACTTGATGCACCTCGCATTAAAGGTCAGACGGAAGTGGATGATGAAAAAACTGGAATGAAAATTGGGATAAACAACTATGATAGCTGTGGAAATCTTTATCTGAAAAACATTAACTCTGCACGAAAACTACCTTATGTATTCAACCACAAGGCTCGCTATTGTAGCGAAGTAAACTACGAAATCTTCAAACGTCTGGAACAAGGTGAAGATGCTACAAATCCCAAAATAGCAGACATTATGCCATATGCGCACAGAAATGGGATTTTCAAGGATAAGTATTTCAAACTATATGCAGACAAGCCTTGCAGAACCATTACTGCTCACATGAAGATGGATTGCTTGTCACACATTCATCCATATCAAGTGAGAAGTCTAACACCTCGTGAAGCTGCAAGAGTTCAGTCTTTTCCAGATGACTATCTCTTTCTTGGAGCTTATCTAAAAACCTATATGCAGATAGGTAATGCTGTGCCAGTATTGATGGCCAAACAAATAGCAACAATAATAAAAAAATATATATGATAAAGTCCGTCTTCTTCTACAAAGAATTGACTCCAGCTGAAGTTGGCAAAACTGGAACACATGAAATTTACATTCGTTTGCCAAATAATTTTGATTACGAAGCATTCTTTGGCAATATTGCCACAGAAAATGGACCCGTGTTGGAAGTCAACTTCACTGCTATTGACACAACAAATTCTAATAATGATTCTGTCAATCTTAGATTTGTGTATTTCATAAACTCTAATAGAGAGAAAAGGATACCAAGTTTAGGTGAGTTATTTAAACTTCATAATGTCCAAGAAGAAGACATCGTTTGCATTGAGAGCCGAGAAAACAGTTCCAAGAAGTCTTTTTATATTCATTTTTACAAGAAGGGAGAGATAACAATTTCCCCATCTTCCGTTTTCTTTATGAGAACGGGAGAAGAAATAGTTACTGATCCTGAAAATATCCTAATATCTCAATCTCTCCAGCAAATCTTCTATGGTGCTCCTGGCACTGGTAAGTCAAACACCATTAAAAACAGTACTGAACAAGCAGAAAAAGAAGGTCGAGTTTTCAGAACCACATTTCATCCCGACAGCGACTACTCTACATTTGTGGGTTGCTATAAGCCTGGAATGAAGTCCGCTGACCGGATTTATTCGGCAGAAGAATTGGCAGTAAAACTAAAAGAGATTAAGAACTCGGGCGTCACCTACCCTTGCCATAAGTTTGCTGCTCAATATTGGAAGTCACTTAAGGACCTTTCGGTAGATACCATCAAACAGATATTGATAGCATGTGGGTTTACGGAATCTATGAACGTGGAAGTCTCCAAAGGTGTTGCTATTGGGCAAGAGTACCTTAACAAAGATGAGGACGGAAAAATCGTCTATACCTTCACCCCACAAGCCTTCACCAATGCGTATGTGAAAGCGTGGAACACCGAGGAGAATGTCTATTTGATTATTGAGGAAATTAATCGTGGCAACTGCGCCCAGATATTCGGTGATTTGTTCCAGCTGCTCGACCGCAGGAGTGACGGCTTCTCGGAATATCCTGTGGATGCCGACAGCGACCTCGCAGAACATATCCGCAAGGAACTTGTCAACAGCCAACGTACAGACTTCCCAGAAGGAGTGAAAGAGGGCAAGAAATTGGTGCTCCCCAGCAACCTCTACATCTGGGCGACGATGAACACCAGCGACCAGAGCCTCTTCCCCATCGATAGCGCCTTCAAGCGTCGCTGGGATTGGAAATACATACCCATCGAGAATGCCGGCAAAAACTGGCGAATCAAGGTCAATAACAACGAATATGACTGGTACCAGTTCCTCGAAGCCGTCAACAAGGAGGTGTTCACCCTCACCCATAGCGAGGACAAGCAGCTGGGATACTTCTTCGCAAAGGCTCAAAACAACGTCATTGATGCCGAAACGCTGGTGAACAAGGTGTATTTCTACCTCTGGACGGATGTGTTCAAAGACTACGAATATGAGAGTCAGAAGGCTTTCCGCAAACCGAACAGTACGGAGGCCATCTCGTTCAAAGACTTCTTCGCGGGCGGCAAGATAGATGAAACAATGGCCGAACAAGTGCTGATCAATCTTGAACTCAACAAACCGGTAGAAAGCGCCGAATGAAAATCCTAATAGAGGAATACCAGTATGACGCCGCACTTGTGCGCGATGTGCTTTACGGCATCGATGCGCTGCAGAACGTGGAAGGCAAAGTGTCGCTGAGCTATGTGGGTTATTTCTACAACCCCAAGCTGAACGACACGGTGTTCATACTGCCCAAGGTGCTGATGGACGAGAGTGGGAAGGTATTCGGAAACAAAACGCCCGAAAGCCTTATTCACCCCCATACCAGCGGCCTCAACAACCAGGAACGGGCATTCCTCTATGAGTTCGCTGTGTGGATTTACCGCGCGGTGGATGTGTACCAGCATTCGCACCCTGAGAGCGACATCGTGTACCACCGCAAACTGTCGCAGGTGGGTCGCGGGATGCGCAAACGCACCAACACGCTACTCGACATACTGTTGTCGCTCATCCAGTTCAACAAAGACAACCGCTCCTACATCACCTTTGTCCTGAAGAACATCCACTCGGGTTACAACAAGATCAACTGGACGCGCACCATCAGTCACTCGCAGGCGATAGTGCAGGACGACAGCCCCATCTACCTGAATCCCGTCAACAAGAAGCGGAAGGTGAACTTCGACGAGGAACTGCTGATTATCTACTACAGTATCCTCAACTATATCAGCGACACCTACGGATTCCACGTGGACATCATGATGGGTTTCCCGCTGATAAAGGGGGCGCAGTTCGAGAACTACCTGAACGGCCGCGGGGTGGTGCGCCTGCGCCAGATCAAGTACAAATACTTCTCCGACAAATCGCTTGAATTGTGGAACCTCTGCTACGCTTTCTTCGCCCACAGTACCGAGATAACCACCAGCACGGAGCTGAAAGAATACCTGCTGGTGAAGAACTTCTATGTGGTGTTTGAGGCCATCATCGACGAGTTGATAGGTGACAGCAAGGACGAACTTCCGCCAGACTTCAAGGAACAGAAAGACGGCAAGCTGGTCGACCACCTCTACACCTATCCGGGATTGATAGAGGCCGACGAAGAACAGCGTACCTACTACATAGGCGACAGCAAATACTACAAGATTGGCGGGCAGCTGGGCGATACCTCCATCTATAAGCAATACACCTACGCCCGTAACATCGTGCAGTACAACATCGACTTGTGGATGGATTTAAAAGAGGGTGATAAAAAGCCCGATGTACGGTTGCGCGATGATGTGACCGAAGGCTACAACGTGATACCCAACTTCTTCATCAGCGCCGCGATGGAGAAGGACGATTATAGCTATAACCACCGCGAGATTAAGCTGACCAAAGTATCCGGCAAGAGGAATCCCGAAATCAAGTTCCAGTTCAAAGACCGGTTGTTCGACCGTGACACCATGCTGCTCTCGCGCTACAACGTGAATTTCCTCTTTGTCGTTTCGCTCTACGCCCGCAACCGTCAGTCGGAGAAAGCGGAGTGGAAGAATGAGGTGCGGAAGCAGTTCAGGGAACGGATACGGCAGGTGTTGGCGGAGGAATACAGTTTCTTCCCGATGCGGTCGCGAGGGGTAGTGCTTGACGACTATATGACCGAGCATTTCCGCCAGCTGAACGGCAAGGTATTCACCCCGTTCCAAGACCGCGAAATTCTCACTCTAGCGCTGCATACACCCAACAAGGTGTTGACTCAGGAGCAAGCGGGGTTGATAGAAATGATGAAGGCGGATTTCGATATTGACGAGCATTACAAACTGGGAGATGAGCCGCAGTTGCCCCCCGCCACCAACTTACAATTTAGCACCAATGACTATGTGCTTGTCGGATATTACAAAGACGAAGACCATCTCAAATGGATACTGGAGAAGCATCTGTACAATGTACGCGCAGGCAAAGACCGCGGAACACTCGATTTGACGCCAAGTGTATGCGCTGCGAGATATTTCCTGCTATACGGCAAGGACGGGGTGTGTAAGTTCCGACTGAAACCTGGCGGAGTGCATGTGTGGAGTAAGGATGAGTTGGCGAAGAGCGGATACCCGACGAACCCGAGACACGATTATTATTTGGTCTTTTCCATCGAAGAGAGTATAACATCGGGCGATTTTGCCAAAATGAGTTTTGACAGAGAGAAGCTCAAGGCGCTGCTGAACAAATTTGGTAAAGATCATGCCGGCCACGACAAAGGCGCAGTGGCGGTACCATTCTCCGAGTTGGTGAGCTGTAAAGCATAGCACACGATGACCGACAAGAGACAGGCACTTGTCTCAAGGGAAGATGTATGATGTAAGATGGGATATTGGAAAAACGGACAAAAATATGCTATTTTATTTTGGAAAAACGGACAAAATGTGTATCTTTGCATTGTGAAAAACGGACGAATGTATGCTTAAACGAAAGATTGATAGTTACATAGAACAGTTTTACAAGCGAACAAACAAGGCACTGCTAGTGACTGGGGCCCGGCAGACGGGTAAGTCGTTCTCGATACGCCAATATGGTACGACGCACTACGAAAACTTTGTAGAGATCAACTTCATAGAACAGCCCGATGCAGCAGATATTTTGAAGGGGGCGAAAAGCAGTCAGGACATTTTGGTGCGTCTGTCGCTGCTGACGAGCACACCGCTGGTGGCAGGAAAGACACTCGTGTTCTTCGACGAGGTACAGGAGTGCCCTGAGATAGTGACAGCCATCAAGTTTCTGGTGGACGAGGGCAGCTATCGCTACATCCTGAGCGGTTCGTTGCTTGGCGTGGAGCTGAAAGACCTGCGTTCAGAGCCTGTGGGCTATATGGACGTGAAGGATATGTATCCGCTGGACCTAGAGGAGTTCTTCATGGCGATGGGTGTGTCGGGGCAGGTGACGGACGGCCTGCAAAAGGCATTCGAAGAGAGGCAACCTGTGGACGAATTTGTTCACAAGAAGATGATGGAGCTGTTCAGGCTTTATCTCATCGTGGGCGGCATGCCTGCGGCTGTGCAGAAATACATCGATACGCATAATCTGCAGGACGTGATGGCAGAACAGCAGGCCATCATCAGGCTCTATAAACGTGACATTACGAAATATGACAAGAACCACAAACTTTATATCGACGAGATTTTCGACCTGATACCATCGGAACTGAATGCGAAGAACAAGCGCTTCATCCTGAAGGACCTGAACGAGAACCTGAAATTCTCGCGCTATGAGAACAGTTTCCTGTGGCTGAAGAATGCTGGCGTGGCGCTACCTACGTATAACGTTGAAGAGCCCGTAGTGCCGCTGAAACTGTCGCGTAGCAGAAACCTGTTTAAGTTGTTCCAGAGCGACATCGGACTGTTGGCATGTCAGTATGCCGAAGGTATCCAGTTGCGTATCATCAACGACGAGAAGGGTATCAACTATGGCGCGATTTTCGAGAATGTGGTGGCCCAGGAACTGCAGGCCCATGGCTTCGAACTCTACTACTTCAACAGCAAGAAGCAGGGCGAACTAGACTTCATCATCGAGAAGGACGGCCATACGCTGCCCATCGAGGTGAAGTCGGGCAAGGACTATCAGCGTCACAACGCCTTGAGCAACGTGATGGACAATGAGGACTACGAAATTCCTCGTGCCCTGGTGTTCTGTAATGATAACGTAAGCACGAGCGGAAAGATTGTTTTCCTGCCCATATATATGATTGCATATCTGAAGAAGGATGTCATCGGTGAGGTTATTTACGACGTAGATTTGGAGGGATTAGTTAACTGACAATGACCGACAGGATGACACCGGAGCAGCGGCATCGCTGTATGTCGCACATCCGCAGCAAGGACACGAAGCCCGAGCTTAAGGTGAGGCAGTGGCTGTGGAGCCACGGGTACCGCTATCGGCTCAACGTGAAATCGGTGCCGGGGAAGCCCGATATCGTGATGCGGCCCTACAGGACAGCGATATTCGTCAACGGGTGCTTCTGGCACGGACACGGGGTGGCGGAGCCACCAGTTAATAGTTTAGAGATAAAAGTTAATAGTTTAGAATTGGTTAGTTCTGAGTGTTGCAAGATTCCAAATACCAATAGGGAGTTCTGGGTCGGGAAGATACGCCGCAACCAGGAGCGCGACCAAGAGAACTACCGAGTGTTGCAGGAGAACGGCTGGCAGGTGATCGTCATCTGGGAGTGCCAACTCAAGCCCGCCCTCATCGACCACACCATGCGCGAGGTGGAGCAGTTGCTCAATGACAACCTCCGCTCGCTCTACAAGCACCACACCCCCATCCCTTACAGTACCGAGGAGGAGACCCCTTTGCCGATGGCGGCAGAGGGTGAAACGGAGTATTGAAGCTCCTAAAAAATTCGTTTGAAAAAATGCGATGAAAAGGTATTTTTTCGTTTGAAAAAATGCGACAGAACTACGAAAAGTCGCTGGAAAAATTACGTCATAACAATAAAAAATCGTTAGAAAAATTACGACAAACATGTAAATAGTCGCAATAATTTTGTATCTTTGCATTCAGAAAAAGATACATATTCATATGTTAAGAGGAACAAATGGGCAGGTACCTGTTCCGTATGAAGGCCTGAACACCGATGAATATAGCTGGTTACATAATATAAAATTTGATTTTCGAATGAAACGATTAGTCCTTATTCTTTCACTTTTCACCTTTGACTTCGTCAACGCAGCTTGGCTTCGGAAAAGCAAACTAGTTTGTTTTTCTCTCATCTTTTGCTGCTTTCACCTCTCACCTTTCACCTCGAACGCCTGCACCAACCTTATCATCGGCAAGAAGGCCTCGAAGGACGGCAGCGTGATGTGCAGCTACAACTGCGACGGCTTCGGTTTCGCGGGCTCGCTGTTCTACAGCCCTGCAGGGCGCCACACTCCCGGCGAGCCGGTGGCTATCCACGGATGGGGACCGCAGCACGAGGGGCAATACGTGAAGCAGGTGGAGTATACCTTGGGCGTCGTGGGGCTGATGAACGAGCGGCAGGTGACCATCGTAGAGAGCACTTTCGACGGTCGTCTAGAGCTGCAGAACCGCGAAGGGCTGCTCGACTATTTCAGCCTGATGCGGCTGGCGCTGCAACGTTCGTCCACTGCCCGCGAGGCCATCCGCTGCATGGCGGAGCTGGTGGAGGAATACGGCTACAACAGCACGGGCGAGAGCATCACCATCTGCGACCCCGACGAGGCATGGATTATGGAGATTGTAGGCAAGGGGCCCGGTCGCAAGGGCGCCGTATGGGTGGCGCTGCGCATCCCCGATAGCTGCATCTGCGCCCACGCCAACCTCAGCCGCATACGGCAGTTTCCGCAAGAGGGATGGGAGTGGAAGGTGGAAAACGGCGAGTGGAAGGTAAAATCACAGAACGTAAAGAAATTACAGTACTGCAAGAGCATCAACAGCAAGCACCTGGAGAATATCGACAATCGGCGGGTGGAGTGCGTCTATGCCTGGGATGTGGTCGACTTTGCCCGCGAGAAGGGCTTTTATAACGGTCCCGACCAGGAGTTCTCGTTCCGCGACGCCTACTGCCCCATCGACTTCGAGAATGTGCGCTATGCCGACGCCCGCGTGTGGAGCTTCTTCCGCCACCACCGCTCGGATATGGACCAGTATCTGCCGTATATCAACGGTGAGTTCGACAAGTGCGACCACCTGCCGCTGTGGGTGAAGCCCGACGAGCCGCTCTCGCTGCAAGACGTGCAGCGCGACATGCGCGACCACTTCGAGGGCACACCGCTCGACATGACTGCCGACATGACCGCCGGCCCCTGGGGGATGCCCATCCGTCCGCTGCCCATGCACTTCAAGGACAGCCAGGGGAATGACTTCTTCCGCGAGCGCCCCATCGCCACGCAGCAGAGCGGTTTCACGATGACCTGCCAGATGCGCTCGTGGCTGCCCGACGACGTGGGCGGCGTCACGTGGTTCAACTGTGACGATGCCGATATGGTGGCATACGTGCCGCTCTACTGCTGCATCACGCAGGTGCCCGACTGTTTCCGCCCCGAGAACAACCCGCGCACGGAGTTCAGCTTCGAGTCGGCCTTCTGGATGAACAACTGGGTGGCCAACATGGTTTATCCGCGCTATTCGATGATGATTGGCGACCTGCGGGCGGCGCAGCGCGAATTGGAGGACTACTATTTCGCCGACCAGGACAGCGTGCTCCTCGCCGTCAGCAAGATGACCTCCGCCGACCGGCGCGACTTCCTGAACAAGAAAAGCATCGCCTATGCCGACCGCATGATGCAGCGGTGGGACAGGCTGGCAAAATACCTTATCGTGAAGTACAACG
The DNA here is from genome assembly GCA_902800395.1 of uncultured Bacteroidota bacterium. Taxonomy (GTDB): domain Bacteria; phylum Bacteroidota; class Bacteroidia; order Bacteroidales; family P3; genus Colimorpha. Next base: position 22,573 of record CADCEC010000005.1, read on the forward strand.
ACCAGGTGGTGCGAAAGGTGGACGAGAACGGCAACTTCCAGCGCTGGGGCTACGACACACCGGGTTACGACCAGCAGTTCATCGATGCCGTCGCTCCTGCCACCGGCGACCGCTACCGCCTGGAGAAAGTCATCGACCGCCGCGAGCGGTAGAAACAATAAAAAATCGAAAATGGAAACGACTAAGCAACGCGTAATAGGTATCGGAGAAACGGTCCTTGACATTCTCTTCAAGGGCGACCAGCCGCAAAAAGCCGTGCCTGGCGGGTCGACGTTCAACAGCATCGTGTCGCTCGGCCGGGCAAGCGTGAACTGCGCTATGGTGACAGATGTAGGCGGCGACCACATCGGCGACATCATCTGCCGCTATCTGCAGGACAACGGCGTGTCGGACGAATATGTCTGCCGCCACCCCAACGTCAAGTCGCACATCTCGCTGGCCTTCCTCGACGAGCACAACGATGCGCAGTATATCTTCTACAAAGACCACGCGTCGGTATCGCTGGACGGGCCGCTGCCCGTGTTCAGTAAAGACGACGTGGTGCTTTTCGGCTCTTTCTTCGCCATCAACCCTGTGATACGCCCCGTGGTGGGCAAGCTGCTGCGCGAGGCCCGCGAGGCGGGTGCCTGGCTCTACTACGACGTCAACTTCCGCAAGAACCATATCGCCGACCTACCTGATACGATGCCCAACATCGAGGAGAATATGCGGCTGGCCGACGTGGTGCGCGGCTCGACGGAGGATTTCGGCTTCCTCTTTGGCCTCCACGACGGAGAGGCTATCTACGAGCGTGTGCGCCGCTATTGCCCGACGCTGATACTTACCGACGGCGCGCGTCCGATACGCCTCTACACTCCCGAGGGCTGCGAGAGCTACCCCGTGGAGCCCATCGAGACCGTCAGCACCGTTGGCGCCGGCGACAATTTCAACGCCGGCTACATCTACGCCAAACTCAAGGGCATCGACAACCGTATCGGTATGGCACAGAAATGGAGCCAGGATGTCTGTCGCCAGCTGGGCAACAACATCAGCGACGAGTTGGTCGCCACACTCAAAAAACAAGCATTATGACAAATATACAAGAAATACTGAACACCACCGACCGCTTCGCGGCGAATGCCGGCTGCCAGATTACCGAAGTGGATGCGACGCACGCGGTGGCAGAGATGACGGTGACGAAGGAGCATCTGAACGCCGGCGGCGTGTGTCAGGGAGGTGCCCTCTTCACGCTGGCCGACTTGGCAATGGCCGCATTGATGAATCATCAAGGCAACTTGACTTTCGGTATCAGCAGCAATGTGATGTTCCTCTCGAGTGCCGTAGAGGGCGACCGACTGTGGGCAGAAGCCGTCAGCATTAACGACCACCGCAAACTGCCCTCCGTCGAGGTGCGTGTCACCAATCAGGACGGCCGTCTCATCTGTCACCTCACCGGCATGGGCTATCGAAAGGACGTACCGCTTGGGAAGTACAATCTTTGACAATAATTTCCGCTTTTTCCTCGAGCGGTAGCGTGCCGTCAATCCAGCGGATGGCGACGCCGTTGCGCTCCATGCGGCGGAACCAGGTCATCTGGCGTTTGGCAAAACGGCGGATGTCGGTGAAGAGGTCGCGGAAGAGTTCCTCTTTCGTGCACTCGCCCATCAGATAGCGTGTCACGTGTCGGTACTCGAGTCCGTAACGCATCAGTCGCTCAGGTTTCACACCCTCGTCCAACAGTCGCTGCACCTCGTCGGTCATTCCTTCCTCCATGCGGCAACGGAGACGGGCTTCGATGCGCTCGATGACCACTTCGCGTGGCAGCAGGAGTCCGTAGATTCGATGTTCCATCTCGGGTGCCTGCGTGCAGGCTTCGGGGTGGGAGAGGGCAAACTCCTGTATCTCGAGGGCGCGCACCAAGCGTTCGCGCGTCTCGGTGTCGGTGTGGTTGTGCAACTTGATATAAGAAGCCAGCCTCTCTGTCAGCTCCTCATCAGAGAAAGCCTCGAGCGAACGGCGGTAGTTCTCATCTACCGGCGCATCGGCCAGCCGGTAGCCACGCACCACGGCATCGATATAAAGTCCGGTGCCGCCACAGAGGATAGGTTGGCGGTCGCGAGAGACGATGTCGGCAAAGGCCGCGTTGAAGTCGCGCAGGAAACGGTAGGCGCTGTACTCCTCGCCTGGGTTGCAGATATCTATTATATGATAGGGGATATGTGTGCCGTGAAGGTCGTAGTCGGCGAGATCCTTGCCGGTGCCGATGTCCATCCCGCGGAATACCTGCCGCGAGTCGGCACTGATAATCTCGCCACCCAGACGATAAGCTACCTCGGCCGCCAGCGCCGTCTTGCCGGTGGCCGTAGGCCCTAGAATAGTTATCAAACTATTCATCCAAGAAGATGAGCCTCGAGCGCTGCTTGTCGAACTCGTACTTGCCGAACTCCAGCAGGCCCGCGCGGTTGATGATGAACTTGTAATCGATGCCTTTCACTACCACCACCTCGACATTCTCGCGGCGCTGCTCGCCAATCTGCATAGTCTTAAAGATGATGGTGGCACGGTCGAGGATGTTGCCTTCGGGGTCGAAGGAGAGGTCGCGCAGGGGGAAGTCTTCCTTGGTGAGACGCTGCTGATAGAGCAGGCTCATGGCCTCCTCCCACGAGATGGCGATGGGTTCGGCGTAGCGCTCGTCGATGAGCATGGGAACTGTTATGCCGTTGGCGATGCAGGACATCTCGCCACGTGTGGAGTTAATCATGGTGACGAAGACGGTGCTCTCGTCGTGGACGATGGTGGTCTGCGGCTCAGGCTTCTCCTCTTCGTCCTCAGGACGCTGCACGAGGTCCACCACCTTACCGTCACCGTCCTTCTTGGTGGTGAGGTTCTCCACCATGTTGCGCGGCACATAGTCTTCGCGCAGCACGAGGAACTCGATGCGGCGGTTCAGCGAGTGCGCCGCCTGCTGCTGGTCGCCCTTGAGGGTGGCGATATAGTCGCATTCCATCACCGTGCCGGCGGAAAAGGTATACTTCTGCCCGTTGAGGGTCACGGTGACATCCTTGTCGAGCACTCGCGGCACACGGTCGGCGTAACCCTTGGCCACCAGGCGCTCACGGTCGATGCCGCGGTTCACCAGGTAGTCCACCACGCTCTGGGCACGACGCTGCGAGAGGGTGTCGTTGGTCATTCCAATATAAGGCTGACAGTCGGTATGGGAGCGAATCTCCACCACGAGGTTGGGGTTGTTCTCCATGACGAGGTAGAGGTCCATAAGGGAATCCATGAACTGCGCCTGCAGGTCGGATTTCGCCAGGTCGAACTGAATCTCCGGCAGCACGATGGGACGACGCGGTACGGGGTCCATGCGGAAGTCCTGCACGATGGTCTTGTTGGTGAAATAGCCACGGGTGCTGGCGGAACCCTCCACGCTGTAATAGCTCTGCTTCGAGAGGTACAGCTTGTACACCACATCGCGGCGCACAAGGGTGCTGTCGAACTTGTAGAAGCCCTTCTTGTCGGTGCGGGTCTCAATATTGGTGCCGTCGGAACCCACGAGTTTCACACGTACGTCCTTCATCAGCTGCATCGACTTCTCGTCGCGCACGGTGCCTTGGATAGCGTAGTTCAGGCCCGGAAGCTCAAAGTAGAACAGGTTATCGTTGATGGGAGGATTCTGAGTGCTGCGGTTTTCATTCTGTTTGCTGCGGTTGTGGGGGTCGTCATAAGGACGGTTCGACGAGAAATAGCCACGCTCGAGGATGTTGTTCTTGCTGTCGTCGGGATAGAAGACAATGGACATCTCGTCGTAGGACGAGTTGATTGGGATGCCCAGATTCTCGGGTGTGGAGAACTTGCCGTTAGGGTTGAGCTTGGTGCTGAAGAGGTCCTGTCCGCCTACGCCTGGATGGCCGTCGGAGGAGAAGTACATCAGCGAGTCGTTGCGCAGCACCGGCATAATCTCACGTCCGGGGGTGTTGATGATGGAAGAGAGGTTCACGGGACGCCCGAAATCGTCGGCGGTGGACTTACGGGTGGCTCTCCAGAGGTCATACTCTCCAAAGCCGCCCGGCATGTCGGACGAGAAATAGAGCGTCAGACCGTCGCTGCTGATGGCGGGGTAAAGGAAACTGTAGGCGGTGTCGCCCAGATGTACGTACACGGGTGTCGACCACTCGCCGGGGGCCACCTCCTCGCCACTCTCTTGCACAGGCTCCTCGGTCTCGGCCTCTTGACCTTTCTTGGGTTTCTTCGATTTTTTCTTCTTCTTGCTGTCCTTCTTGGCGTCTTTCTTACCCTTCTTGTCGAGGGTTTGGACGGCTTTGGTGGCGGTGTAGATGCGGCAGGTCATCGTCTCATTCTCTCGCACGTCGCAGCGCGAGAAGAAGATGGTGTTGCCGTCGGGCGTGAACGAAGCCTCACCTTCGTTGACGGCGGTGTTGATTTTGCCGCTCTTGTCCCACGGCTCGGGCTCGGAGACCCACTGTCCGTTGCGGTCCATGAAGACCTGATAGATATCGGAATAGGCTTGGTCGGTCCAGGGGTCTTTGCTGACGGCCTCCTCGTCGGAGAAACGGGAAGAGGTGAAGACAATCTTCGTGGTGTCGTCGCCCACAAAACGAGGCGCGAAATCGTTGAAGTTGCTGCACCACTCGCTCATCTTCTTGATGGTGTGGCGCGTGCGGTTGTTCGACAGATGGTTCACATAGATGAGCGACTCCTTGCGCTTGACGGCGTAGGAATCCGAGGGCTCAAACTCCAAATACTTGGTGTAATACATATCGGCCTCGTCGAACTTCTCCTGGAAACGGCACATCTCGGCGAGGTTGAAATAGAGCTTGCGCTCGAGCTTGTAGTATTCCTCGTCGGCCAGACGCTTGTAGATGCGTTCGGCGCGGGGATAGTTGTAGGTCAGTCGGTAGCACTCGCCAATCTGGAAATAGACGCGGTTCTTCTCAGCCTTGTTGTCCTTGATTTTTTCGTAGGCAGCCTCGTATTCCTTCACAGCCTCGACGAAGCGGTTCTGGTCGAAGAGTTCGTCGGCTTTTGCGGCCAGACTTTTCTGAGCGCTCGCTCCCACGCTTGCTACCAAGGCAAAAAGGAGCAGTAGGAGACCTTTTTTCAGCATTTTCATATATATACTTCTATTTCTTTTTTACACGTATCAATATCAAAACCAACTCATTAAAAGGGTTTTGAGTCCCGTTCAATGCGTTAATTCAAATTGCTAAAATACGAACTTTTTCCGAAACAGCCAAAAAAAAGTTGGGGAGGGGTAACGTTTAAAGTTTAACGTTTAACGTTTAAAGGGGGGCGGTGCCGGCGGAAAGGGGATGGTGCCGGCGGAAAGGGGATGGTGCCGGCGGAAAGGGGATGGTGCCGGCGAAAGTGGAACAGGCGGTTAGTGATGGTGCAGGAACCGAGGGGGCGGGAGTTGGGGATGATAGGTCGTTGTTGCCGGTCCCGACAACCTATCATCTCCGACGGGGGTAGGAGATAGTATGGTGTTGGTACGGAGATGGTACGGTGTTGATACGGTGTTGATATCTTCTCGCTACTGATTATCAGTGTGTTGTATGTTTATTAAAGCAATAAAATGCACATAACCAGAGAATTACATGTGTTTTTCATACTTGTAACGATGTGTTTTGGAGATAAGGAGGTAAGGAGATAAGACAAATGATGTTTTTGGGGGGAATGCTGGATACGAAAAAAGCAAAGGGCACTCTTGGTGGAGTGCCCTTGCTGGTGTTCCTCGTCGGGTGTGGAGGCCTATTAGCTGATGGTGCCGGAGCCGAGGTAGCGGGAGTTGGAGATTTCGCCTTCGTTGTCGGGGCCGGCGCCGACGGCGAAGCCCCAGACGTGGACGCGGTGGGCGGCGCCGAACTGTGCCTCGGGGAGGTGGCCCATGGCGATGACGAGCTCGGTGTAGTCGACGGTGGCGGCACCTGGGGTGTCGGCGTGGACGCAGCCCCAGTTTTCGTGGACGAAGATGTTGCCTTCGGTGGTGCGCTTGCGACGTGCCACCTCGAAGAGGCCGATGCGGATGGCGGAGAGGAAGGCGCCGGAGAGGCTGTTGATGGCGCCGAAACGGGTTTGGACGAGGGCTTGTGCCTCAGAGGAGGTGTGGGTACCCTTGGGGCGCACGTAGGCGCGCATGACGGGTTTGCCTTTCCAAAAGGAACCGACGACGGTTCCGACTTTTCCATAGAATCCATCGAGGATTCCCATACGAACTTTTCCCATAGTGATTGTAGTTTTTGGTTAGTTAAAAAGGTTTAAAGTTTAAAGTTTAAGGTTTAAAGTTTAAAGTTTAAAGAGGGCGGTGCCGGCGGTTGTTTTTGGGGGGAGTGACAGGGAGTGAGAGGGAGTAAAGTTTAAAGTTTAAGGTTTAAAGTTTAAAGGGGGCGGTGCCGGCGGTTGTTTTTGGGGGGAGTGAGAGGGAGTGAGAGGGAGTAAAGTTTAAAGTTTAAGGTTTAAAGTTTAAAGGGGGGGCGGGGGCGGCGAGATGGATGCTGCGGCGGTGCCGCAGCGTACGCTTAGGGACGGGGAGGCTGGTGGAGGGTTATGAGATGGTGCCGGAGCCGAGGTAGAGGGAGTTGGAGGCCATGCGGGGGTAGATGTTGCAGGCGCAGTCTTCGTTGTACCAGGGTTCCTCTTCGGTGCTGAGGGTGAAGCCCCAGACGTGGACGCGGTGGCCGTTCCAGGAGGCAGGGACGGTGGCGGTGAGCGATTGGTCGTCGCGGTGGCCTTCCTTGAGGACTCCGGCACCGGCTTCGGGGCTGTAGACAAGGAGGATGACCTTGTCGTTGCGGCCGCAGAGGGTGTTCTGGTCGTTGGGGTCGGTGATGGGGACTTCGACACTGAGGGGTTCGGCGAAGGAGGCGTTGCCGAAGAAGACGTTGGCGAGGGTGCCGCTGGCAATATGAAGCTCGGTGTAGTCGACGGTGGCGGCACCGGGGGTGTCGGCATGGACGCAGTCCCAGTTGGCCTTGAGGAAGAGGTTGCGGGTGAGGGTGCGCTGGGTGTCGGCGAGGTGGCCGAAGCCGAGGTTGACGGCGGCGCCGATGGAGTTCATGAGGCTGTTGACGGCCTTGAAGCGAGTGCGGACGAGCTGCTGCTTTTCCGAGTTGCGGTCCTTGACGAAGGGGTTGTAGCCGCGGAAGACCTGACGGCCTTTCCAGAGGTAGCCGATGGCGGGACCGAGTTTTCCGATTTGAGGGCCCATGTAGCCCTGAGAGTTTTTGGACATGATGATAGGAGTTTAAGAGTTGATAGGTTGATAGGTTAAAGGGAGTGAGAGGGAGTAAAGTTTAAAGTTTAAGGTTTAAAGTTTAAAGGGGGGCGGTGCCGGCGAGATGGGGGGGGAGAGGGTGGAGGCGGAGGGCTGCGGCGGTGCCGCAGCGTACGCTTAGGAGGTGGGTAGTTGGTGGATAGTTGGTGGTTATTTGAATGGGGGGCAGGATGTCAAAGAGCTCTTTGGGGTTCTGAATTCTGATGCAAAGATACGACCTTTTTTATTGGGCTTCTGACGATTGCGGGGGATGGCTGCCGATTACTTCCGATTGTAACGTTTAAAGGTTAATGGTTAAAGTTTAAAGGTTAAAGAAGCAGCGGCAAAATTGCCGCTGAGGTGGATGAATTTTTGGTTTTTGAGGGGGAGAGAAAGAGAGCCCGCCGGGGAAACCGGCGGGCACAGTGGGGGGTGGGGCGCCAGCCGAGAACGGCTGGCGCTTTGGGTGGCTGGCGCTCTTATGGGGCACCGAGCCAGTCGACGATGGATTGGACTTGGCGGGGGGTGAAGGTTTTGCACTTGGGATAGTAGCCGATGGATTGAAGCTCGTCCCAGAGCATGTCGTTGCGGCGGATGAGTGCCATGAGGTGCTTGACGGCGGTTTCGGGGGTGCTGTCGGGGAAGAAGAGGAGGGCAAGTTCTTTCTTTGTATATGCTCTAATGGTGAAAGTGTTCATGATAAAGTTTAAAGTTTAAAGGGGGGGCGGTGCCGGCGGTTGTTTTTGGGGGGAGTGAGAGGGAGTGAGGGGAAGTAAAGTTTAAAGTTTAAAGTTTAAAGTGGGCGGGGCCGGCGGAGGGGGCTGCCAGCCGAACACGGCTGGCAAGTTGGAGGTAGTAGTCGGAGAAGTCTTTGCAGGAGGGCGGGAGGTGGTGGTGCTGGAGGTTGGGGAGGAGGTCTTTGAGCTGGAGGAAGAGTCGCTCGCCGGGAGCGTCGCGGTCGGGGAACATGTGGAAGCTCAACGATAACGAAGACGAAAACGATAACAGCTGGTCGAGGTCTTTTCGTTTCAGCAGGGTGGCCGAGGGGATGGCGATGGCTTTGTGGCCGGAGGAGAGCATGGCCCAGCAGTCGCTGCAGCCTTCGGTGATGTAGAGGGGTTCGCCCTTGTGGAGGCGGTTGAGGACGGGGAGGTTGTAGATGCCACACTGGGAGCCTTGTGGGAAGCGGAAGCGCGGCTGCGCCCCCTTCTGCAAGTTGCGATTTTGGATGCCTGTGAGGTTCCCTTCGCGGTCATAGTAAGGAATCTGCAGCCAGTTCACGCCCTGTCGGTCGCGCCACGAAGACAACCGGCACCAAGCAACGACCCTCGGGTCAAGTTTGCGCTCCGCGAAGAGGAATTGCCGTGCCTCTGGCGAAAGCCACGGTCTTTCAAAGAACTTCTCGTACCGCTGTGCATCGAAGGAGGGAGTGGAGTTTATAGATGATAGATTATAGATAATAGTTGGGGTTTCGTAGGAGCCGTTGGAGAGCCAGGAGCAGGCTTCTTTGAAGTCCTTGTGGAGGAGGTGCATGACGAGGTCGATGGTCCCTCCGTGCGCCCCGCACACAAAGCACCTGTAGGTGCTCTTCCTCACGTTGAACGAAAGGCTCGCGTGGTGGTCGTCATGAAACGGGCAGAGCGCCTTGTGCCTCGTGACCTCCATCCCCATCCGTTCCGCGACCCCCTCAATGGGGAGGTCGCGGAGCATCTGTAATTCAAACTTTTCCATAGTTACTTACCTTTAAGATAAAGTTCCGTCTTGGTGTAGAGGCCGGTTTCGTCGTTGCGCGTGATGAAGCCGCGGTACAGCCATTGACTTAACTGGTGTTTAGCACCTTCCTTGCTTTTGCCCATTTGGGTGCGGAGTGCCTCGAGCTGTGCCTCGTTGAAGGTGTCGGGCAGGTCGTCGAGCATGTTCTTGGGGCCGCTCTTGCCGGCCTCTGTCGTGCTGGTATCACCCTCTTTCAGCAGGTCGCTGAAGATTTGCATCTTGCTCCAGATGTCGTGGTAGACGAGCCATTCCACCACGTCGCCCATCGATTTGGTCCAGGTCTGATTGTTGAGCACCCACAATACGCAGCCTGCCTTCCAGGCCGACACCAGTGCTCGCTTTGAGGCATCCCACAGTACGTCGTCGTCGGTGAGGTCGGCCAGTGAGGCCATATCGGCGGCCAGTTGGTCGGTGAGCTTGTTCAGCGGCTGGATGACGAAGCGGCCTTTGCAGATGTCGAGTCTTACCAAGAACTCATCCAGCTTGCGGTAGAAGTCCTCTGTGTAGCGGCCCTGCCGGGGGATGCGTCCTTCACGACTGGTGCGGGCCTTGTAGGAGAAGACCATGCGGCCGAAGGTGCCGTTGAAGAGGTCGTTACGATAGAACTTGCGGGTGGCGAAGGGTGTTGAAGAGATGGTGAGGTTGGCGCGAAGGACGGGGTTGCCCGTGATGCCGTCGGCGGTGGCACGCAGGGCGCCGGCGCGTTGCTTATCATATATATTACGCAACATCTGGCTTATTTGCTTATGGCCTCCGCACATGCGGTCGGCCATTTCCACCTCGGGCATATTAAGGTACTGGGTACGGCCGCCGAGGGCTTCGCAGGCCATTGCGTTTTGCAAGAAAGCCGCCGAGGTAACGTCCGAAGGCGGGAACCAGAAGGCCACGTCGGGACGGGCGGGCTTTTCCTTGTTGGCCGATTTGGTCTTCATCTGCTTCTGCCACTCGACGAGTTTCTTGAGTTCCTCCTCGTCGTGCTGGCGGAAGTCGCGACAGATGGCCTCCACGAGGTTCGACAATTGGCCTTTGTTACCCCCACTTTCGGCCACGAGGTTGGCCATTTGGCCACAAAGTTCCTTCCAACTGAGGTCCGGATACTGAAATTCAGAACCGCTCAGATGTGCTCCGAGGACGGGGAAAAGCATCGGAACGAGGGGTTCGTACATGTCTTTTGACACCTGAGAGAGCAGGATTTTGATGCATTCTGTCCCCTTTCCGAGGGTTGGCATCTGGGGAGCCGATTGTTTGCTGATATCGTATTTCATTGTGTGTTTGCTTTTTAGGTGAATAAATTTGCTTTTGAGAATCACAATCACAGTATCACAGTTCGTTTTTTGAGGGGTATCAGTTTTCTTATTCTTTATATATATTACTTATTATTAATTAGTTATATAATATATAAAAGGGTGATTGATATCCATTATTTTAACTGTGATACTGTGATTGTGATAATGACATTTACTTTTTCGAGCCTTTCTTTCCTACGCGGCCAGCGACCATAGCATCCACTTTCTGCGCTATCGCCAGTGCCTGGTGCACGAGGCGGTCGGGAAGGATGTCGAGCTGATCCTTGGGCATGGTGAAGACGAAGTAGTAGCGGTTGTCGCGGCCGAGGGTGAGGGTGCTGTTGTCCTCGCGGAAGAGGGGTGTGCCCTTCTTGCGGCGGGGACGCTCGGTGATGTAGACGTTGCCGTCGCGCATGGCCTGCACCTTGCAGTCGGCGATGAAGGGGTCCATTTCCGCGAATTCGGTGGAGGTGAAGTCGAGAAGGTGCTGGTTGTCGTTGATGGTTCCGAAGGTCATCATGCCGTTGAGGGTTGTGGTTCTTTCGATTTGGATTTTTCTACTATGGGTTTTCATTTTAAGTTGAATTGCGAGAGAAGTGTCGGAAGGGTGGCCACCCGTAATCTCGCGAGACTTCCTCCGCCTCAACTCTGGTTAATAAATCGTTTCGGATGCAAAGGTAGGGCGGTTTTCCGACCCTGCAATGGACTTCAATGGACTTAAGTCCATACTACCCCCAAACTCCTCCCGCAAACCCTCCTTATGAAAACGCAAAAGGGTGTCCCTCAACAGGAACACCCTTTGTCGGCTCTCGCCTTTCTTAGTCCGAAAACAATGGACTAAGTCCATCAATTAGTCCGCAAATCTGATCGCTTTCCGTATCACTATGGCAATCTTCCCCGTCTGCTCGTCGCACATCTCCTTGTTCTTCGATATATTGGTGTTTCTCAGCCCCGTAATCTCTTTCCCTCCTGCCAGACAAAACACCTTCTCGGCCAACTCACACTCACTTCCAAGATACTGCATCACAAACGATTTCACTAGGTATTTTGCCTTCCACGGAATCCTTCGCGTCAGCGGCACTCTGGCATATTCCGGCCCCTTCAGAGCGGCAAGCCACTCTTCCTCCGACACCTCCCCCACAAAGACCCCTTCCTGCTTTACCTTCCGCAAACTCCACTCCAGGTGCTTCAACCCATGCAGCACCGCCAGCACCTCCCGGTCATCCCGCCTCAGTTGGAAGTGCGGCAGATTCCCCACTGGCAGCAAAGCGGCCACCTCTTTCTCCGGCGGGTTCAGCAGCGGTGGTGCATACCCTAAAGCTCTGCCTTGAATAATGGCGTTCTCCAGAGATGCTTTCCACTGCTCCAGATTATTGATTCTTTTATCATAGTCTTCCATGCTTCAAACACTCCTTCACTAAACAATTCAACATCTGTTTCAACTCGCCAACCATCATCTCCTGCCTCTTCCTTTCCATCTTTTCTTTCTTCAGTTGCGACTTTAGCTTTACGCATTCCGCCCTCAGTCGGTCGTTCTCCTTGCTTTCGGTAATTTTACTCTTCATAACCTTCTGTGTTTTTGTATAAATGTTTAATAATCAGTTGTTTGTGCTTTCAAGAGAGTCAGAAACAAAGCGCAAGGTCCTGATAACCTTGCACCAAGAGCGCCCTCTTGTTTTGTTTTCTCGGGTACAAAATTACGGAGAAAAACCAAGCCGGAGGAGTTTATTTATTAACATGCGCAGTTACGAGCGTGGCCGATACATGCACCTTTCACACAATCAATTTGTAATTCATTTGAAAAAAAAATTTCACGAAAAGTTATCAACAGGGGTGAAATCCTTCTGCATTTGACTCACTTCCCATTTACTTCGCTACGCTCAATTTACAAGATGTTCGCAGCCTTCGACACACGTTTCACGTTTCACAAACTCGTATTATATATTACTGATTTATTCCAATAGTTACGAAATGGAAGACCCCTTCTTCCGCGAGTGGATTCTGGCCAGCGACGAATCCCAGTTCGCTTGATTATCCATATCTTGCCCCACAAGCGGAGCTCCACGATGGGCTCCGCTCTTTTTCTTTTGCTAATCCAGAAATAAGTTGTATCTTTGCAAATTGAAAATCAAACGATAAAAAGTAACTAAAACCGATTATTATAGACAGATAGAGTAATTGTAAATACATAATTTAAAGCGTTTTTGCTTTTCTTTGTAAGACCGAAATCTGGACCATTTCGACTATCATTACACAAGAAAGGGAAACGCTCACGGTATCCGTGGGCTTTCTTGTTCGTAATGATAGGTTGTCCAGAACCTCGGTCTTGAACAGAAGTTCACGGACCTTTTTTATTATATATTGAAACGAACAGAACTGAGAAACACAATACGATATCACCTGAGCAGCAGATGAAGAATGACGCGGACATAGAACAATTCCAGTATTCACAGATACAGAACTACCCATACGAACGGTGGTTTCGTGAGGTGAGGTATAGCGGAAAGACATTAACAGAAACTGAACGAAAAGAGTTTCTCGCTGCATCAGAGAAAGTGATTGCCTCTTATTCTAGAGGGTTGCCTTTGATTACATCACAACTAGAAAGATCCAAAGAGTTACACGATGAGTACCATGAAATCTATCGGACCTTGCTCTCGGTTATGCTCTTTACACTCTTAATAGTGATTGACTGTATCGTCGCCTGTAAATTATTCATGATGGCCGACAAGGATTATGACCGTCGTTTTACGCGTGGCAAAATGAAGATTATTCTTAATGAGGGATTCAAGAAACTTTATGGTTTTGACGAAAAAACGCACAAGAAATCAGAGTGGAATAGACTTGCCACGATATTGAAATATTTCCCAGAAAAAATTCAAAAACAATACCAAGAACTGTCATCTTTGCTTGAGGAGCAATCCAAATCTTCTTCATGGTGGAAGGATGAACGCGATTTGGAAACACACCTTGACGCAGATAAACTATATGCTTCAAGATGCGAAGATGTTATTGAGAGTAAGGTAATGACGGATTCTATAAAGCTTATCAATGCTCTTTTTGCAGGATATGCTTTTTTAACCAACATGAATGCATGTGTCTTCAATTTTCTTCTCGAAACATATCGGCGTGGAGAATTGAGAGAGGAATAAACAGATCATCGAATTGAAATAATCACTATGGCTAAAAGAACTACAAAAAAAGAAGAAACCATCAACCTTGATGCTATCCTATTCAAGTGCAGGGATATTTTGAGAAATGCGAAGAACTCGGGCTCTTTCTTCGAGAAGCGCGACATGATGCTGACGCTCGTGTTTCTGCGTTTCATTGGTGAGAAATACGAAGACGGCGTGGCGAAGCTGCGCGAAAAGCTTATCAAAGAGGGTTTAGATCCTGATGATGAGAATATCATTAAAGCATTCTTTGAGGATGCTACCTTTGCTGACGGCACTTTCGACCTTCCGAAAGAATCGCAGTGGAATACCATTATCAACACTCCTGCGCCTCAGTTGAATGTGGCTCTCGATACGGCTTTGAAGGGCATCAGCTCGACCAATCCGCAGCTGAAGGGCTGCTTTGTTGAAGGTACATTTACTCAGCGTAACCTGGGTGCCAACGATATCAAGAAGGTGGTTGACGAGGTGAATAAAATCAGCCACAAGGCTTTCGGTGAGGAGAAAGACCTGATTGGTCGTGTTTATGAGTATTTCTTGAAGGAGTTTGCCGTTAACGCCACCAAGGAAGAGGGCGAATTCTATACACCGCACGATGTGGTTCAGCTTATCGCTACCGTTATCGAGCCTTTCGATGGAACGCTTTACGACCCTTGCTGTGGTTCGGGCGGTATGTTTATACAGAGTTCCGAACTGGTGAAAGCCAAACAGGGCGATATCAGCACTATCAATGTTTACGGACAGGAGAAAGAGGCGGCCACCTACCGACTGGCAAAGATGAACCTCGCTTTGCGTGGTATAAGCCATAATCTGGGAGATGAGAGCGATTCGTCTTTCCTGAACGATTTGCACAAAGGGCTTTACTTCGACTATATCATGGCCAATCCTCCGTTCAATCTCAAAGGATGGTGGGACGATAATTTGGAAGGAGATCCTCGCTGGACGGATTATGCTACCCCACCGGAGAGCAATGCCAACTATGCCTGGATTCTTCACATGCTTTCCCACTTAAAACCGCTTTCGGGCGTGGCTGGTTTCCTGCTGGCCAATGGTGCATTGGGCGATACCGATGCGCTTGAGATTCGCAAGAAACTGATTGAGAATGATAAGGTGGAAGCCATCATCATTCTTCCAAGAGAGCTATTCATCACAACCGATATCAGCGTCACTTTCTGGATTCTGAACCAGAACAAGAAAGGCGGCAAGTACCACGGACGCCAGCTGCGCAACCGCGAGAAAGAGATTCTCTTTATGGATTTGCGCCAGTGGACGGAGAACCCGGTTAAGGGCGAACAAAAAAAGAAAGTGTTGCTGACGGCAGAACAGATTCAGCGTGTGGCTGATATCTATCATAAGTGGCAATCTGAAGGAACAGATGGTAAAAATTATGCGGTTCCTGAGTTGTATAAGAGTGTCGGAATAGATGAGATTGAAAAGAACAACTGGACGCTGGTTCCGAGCAAATACATCGAGTTTATCGACCACGACTTGGAGATTGACTATCCCAAGGAGATGGCTCGCATCCAGAAAGAAATGAAAGCCCTGATGCAGCAGGAAAAAAACTCGCAGAAGAAACTCGAAGAGGCATTTAAAGGTATTGGCTATGGGATTGACTAAGTATAAACTGGGCGAACTGATTACGGTTTGTGATGAGCGTAACTCGTTAGGCCTGACGAATTTCTATGGGCTGAATATCAACAAGGAGTTTATGCCAACTGTTGCAAATACCGAAGGTTTGGACGAATCAAAATACAAGGTTGTCCGCAACAAGAAGTTCGTATTTAGTGGTATGCAAACAGGACGAGACGAATGTATCAGAATCAGTATGTACACTGGTAAAGAACCAATTATTGTTTCTCCAGCATATACAACATTTGAGGTTTCGCGTGAGGATCTTGTTATACCTGATTATTTCTTCATGCTATTCTTGTCACATGAAAAAGATCGTTATGGAGCTTTCTGTAGTGATGGTAGCATTCGCTCAAACTTAGATTGGGAAAGATTCATTGATTTTGATATCACCCTTCCGGATATCGATGTCCAGCGCAAATATGTTGATGTTTATCTGGCTCTGCAAAACAATCTTGCCGCTTACCAAAGTAAAGTGGAGGATTTGAAGCTGGTTTGCGATGGGTATATTGAAGATTTGAGGAAGAGAATAACCCCGGAAGAAATAGAACCATACATCAGATGTGTTGATGAAAAAAATGAAGGATTATCCATAACATTAACTCAAGGTGTAGATGTTAATATGCAGTTCATATCTGCAAAAAGAGAGGCAGAAGATCAAGAAGGAACAAAAATAGTTAGAACCGGACAATTTGCATTTAATAAAGTTGTAAAAAGCAATGGTACAAAGTTACCGATAGCATTACGTGAAGGTCCTGATTGTGTTATTTCCAGTTCTTATGAGGTATTTGAAGTGATAGATAAGGATAAGCTTTATCCTGAATATTTAATGTTGTGGCTATCTCGTTCTGAGACACATCGTCAATGTGGATATAGGTCATATGGAACAACCAGAGATGTTTTTCCATTTGAAGAATTGTGTAAATTGAAATTTCCGATACCAGATATTACTATTCAAAAAAATATAGCCAACATTTACAGTTGCTATATTCAACGACAAAAGATAGCTGCCCAACTGAAAGAGCAACTGAACAATCTCTGCCCGATATTGATTAAAGGCTCACTCCAACCCAACTAATATTCTGTAATCATGGCAAAGCTTAAGAACATCAACGGCCACTTTGTGGAGAGCGACTATGAAAACGCGCTCATCTCTTTCCTTGAGAATGAAGATTGGCAATACGTTTATGGCGATAACATACCACGAGCCAACAAAAAGGAAGTCCTTTATATGGACGACCTGCTGCAGTTTCTGAAGCAGAGCAATCCTGAACTGGACGACGATGATGTTCAAAAGATAGCCGACAACGTCCGCTTGGTGGGAGCCGAGTCGGACTTTGCCACATTGCACAAGGTTTATGGTTGGATGGTCGATGGTGTTCAGTTTATCTCAAAAAAGGGTGAGGCCAAGATGGTTTCGCTAATCGATTTTGAGAATACTGACAACAATATCTTCAGAGTTGTCAACCAATTCAGCGTTGAATACATCAACAACGGCTTGACAAAGACGCGTCGTCCTGATGTGCTGCTTTATGTGAACGGAATGCCGGTTTGTATTATCGAGCTTAAGAATCCGGCTGATGCCAATGCTACAGTTCACGACGCTTGGGAACAGATCAATATCCGCTATTGGAGAGATATTCCACATCTGCTGCACTATTGTCCGCTTGCCTGCATCAGCGATGGAGTGAACACTAGATTAGGAACAGTAAGAACACCCTACGAGCATTTTTATGCCTGGCGCAGGGTGAATGATGGCGACAAGATTTCAACCATGCCGTATGATGAGCTGGAAACCATGGTGAAGGGTGTTTATCGGCCAGAGCGATTCTTGGAAATATTTAGAGATTACATCTATTTCCGTGATAAGATTTATGATCATGATGAAGTGGAAATAGTGTGCCGATACCCACAGTTTTTCGCCACACGATTGCTTCGCGAAAGTGTTATCAAATCGGTAAGAAACCGTAGCGGAAAAGGTGGAACATACTTTGGCGCCACAGGTTGCGGAAAGACTTTCACAATGGCATTTCTTGCCCGTCAGTTATCGATGCGTTGCACGGAAGAAATAGGCTCGCCCACCATATTGATGATTGTTGACCGTGACGATTTACAGAAGCAAGGTTCACAGTTATTTACCAAGAGTACGGAGTTTTTAGGTTTAGGTGAAGTAAAAGTTGTTCCAAGCAGAAGAATACTCCGACAGGAACTGGCAGCACGCCAGAGTGGCGGTTTCTACATCTGCACCATTCAGAAGTTCTGCGACAGACAAGAGGATAAAATAGGTCTCATCAACGAACGTGCAAACATTATTTGCTTTAGTGACGAAGCCCACAGAACACAGATAGAAGGCTCACGCAGAATCCAATTCAGCGAAGATGCCGATGCCAACATGAAGGCCATGATATCGAAGCCATACGCTAAGGTGTTGCGCGAAGCTTTGCCGAATGCTACCTTTGTTGGCTTTACCGGTACTCCTATAGCCGAAACCTATCAAACTTTCGGTGAAGAAATTGACCGTTACACAATGGATCAGTCGGTGGCCGATGGTATTACTGTTCCTATCAAATATCACCCGAGAATAGCCAAGGTGCTTCTCAACCAAAACAAGGTAAAAGACATCGAGGCTTATTATTCGAAGTGTGCCGATGAAGGTTCGACAAAAGAAGACATCCTCAAGAGCAAGAAGGCAATGAGCTCGCTCGAAGTTATTTTGGGCGATCCTGACCGATTGGACAAATTAGCAATTGATATTCACGACCATTATGTGGCAGCAACAGCAGTTGACCCGGATAGGGTTCAGAAGGCTATGATTGTATGCGCCAACAGGAAGATTGCCTATAATCTGTTGATGAAATTCAAGGAGCATTATCCCGAATGGTTCGTTGAGAAGAAAACACCAGAAGGCGTCGTGGTATCGGAGTCAGAATTGAAGAAGCTAAAGGAAATGCCAACCATTGCGATGGTGTCAAGTGTGGGAAGCAACGACGAGCCTGATATGTACAACTATCTCGGTGGAGTTAAGAACGACCAGCGTTCAGATCAGATGGATGTAGCCTTTAAACAGGAGCACTCCAATTTCAGGATAGTGATTGTGGTGGATATGTGGATAACAGGTTTTGATGTCGAGTGCCTTACCTATATGTACAACGACAAACCGTTGCAAAAGCACTCGCTCATCCAAACCATCAGCCGTGTCAACCGCAAATATCCAGGCAAGAACTATGGCTTGATTGTTGACTATATTGGCATTCGCGACCACATGATGGAAGCCATCAAAGTGTATGGAGGAGAGGGTGGCTCGGTGGCTCCAACACCAGATGACATAGAACAGGCAACAATGATATTCCGTGAATATCTGGAAATGCTGAAGAACCTGTTTAAGAATTACGACCTCACACCATTCCTCAATGCTGAGTCAGATCCTGCTTTGAGATTCAAGCTGCTGGCCAAAGCTGCCGAATATGTGTTCCAATCGACCGATGAATTGAACTCAGTCAGTACCGATGGTAAGAAGGTTAAGAAGGTGTCGTTTAAGACCTACTTCCTGCAGGTGGTGAAGAGAATGCGCAAAGCCTACGACCTCTGTCAGCCATCGGGCGAGCTTGGAGAGGAAGAATCGGCACTAGCACAATGCTTTATGGCAATAGCCGGTATGGTTTACAAGATGAGCGGCACGGACGCACCAGATACCGATACCATGAACCGCCACGTGTCGAAGATGGTTGAAGAAGCTTTGAGATACAACAATGTTGAGAGTGTTCTTGAAGAAGGAGACGAAATGGACATTTTTGGTCCTGAATTTACAGAAAGGCTTGAAGATATCAAGATGCCAGCAACGAAGTTGGAAGTGCTGATTAAGCTTTTGCGCAAACAGATTACGGAATACGGAAAAACCAACCAAGTGGCATCGAAAAAATTCCAAGAGATGCTGGAGGCGACCATCAAACAATATCACGAACGCCGCAAGTTCCTCTCTGAGCAGGAAGCTGGTGCTACTCAAGAAGCAACAGCCGAAAGCATCCTGCAAAGTGCAACCGAACAGGCTTTGGAGATTTTGAAAGGCATGCAAGCCGACCGCGAGAGCTTCCGCAAACTGGGATTGACGTTTGAGGAAAAGGCTTTCTATGATATCCTGATTCAGTTGCGCGATAAACACAATTTCGTATATGGTGAAGACAAGACCGTAGATGGAATTGTTGTAAATGACAAATGTAAGAGTCTTGCTTGCAAGATTCGTGAAATCATCGATGCCAAATCATCCTTTGCCGACTGGCTAAACAACCAGAATGTCCGTAACCAACTGAAACAAGACATCAAGATATGCCTTGTGAAGAACGGCTATCCCCCGCAATACACACCAGAGGTGTTCAGAGAAGTAATGGATCAAGTGGAGAATTTCAAGGAGAATGAGGAGCAGGATTATGAAGGAACGGCAGTTCCATCCTATCATAAAATCATTCCATATATTGTAGAGGACGAAAAGGGCGAAATGCTAAAAGCAGCAGAAGACGAGACACCGTATAAATA
Organism: uncultured Bacteroidota bacterium; assembly: GCA_902800395.1. Classification (GTDB taxonomy): domain Bacteria; phylum Bacteroidota; class Bacteroidia; order Bacteroidales; family P3; genus Colimorpha. The sequence goes on from CADCEC010000005.1 coordinate 42,216, forward strand.
GCATATCGACCCAAAGGTTTTTCATACTACCCGTAGGGGAACTGAACACCTCTGAATTAAAATAAATGTAGTGAAGAACCCTATTTTTTAATGTGAAGCGAGGCGGCCACGAGTTATTCGCTGCATTTGATTTATTTCAGCGGTGCTCATGGGCATACCAGGCTGCCCCAATTTTTTCAGGTAATCAGGTAATATAGTGAATTCTTTTCATCGGTAAAGCGGCATATTATGTATTTTCAAGAAATGGCGTTATTTTTCATTGGGCCATGGGAACAATCCTCTGCCATAAGATTGATTATGTGGGATAACCACTGGTGGGTGGGTGTCGCCCCGCAGGGGCTCAAGGGGGGAGAGGGGGCGTTTGTGTACCGGGGGCTGGCGCCCCCGGCTAAGATCTGGCGCCCGCGTTGCGGGCTTGGATTCAATTTATACTTCACAACAAGAAGGCTCCGGCCCCGCAGAAAACAGATGAGGGGACGGTGGTATACTTTTCAATTACTATTTACGATAGGGATCCTTATATATAATAACGCAAAAAGCGCCCCAAAAGTTTTTTTGGGGGAGGGGTGCGACTTTTGCTATTTTTTAACCTTGGGCGCGATGGGTGTGGTTCTTTTTTCGGTGAGATATAACTTTTTTTTGTATTTTTGCAACTTCGAATTTGGAAATAAAATATTAAACAAATTAATCTAAACAGTTATGAGTCAGATTATAGGTATCAAGGGCCGTCAGATTCTCGACAGTCGCGGAAACCCCACAGTTGAAGTCGATGTGTATACCGACCAGGGCGCCATGGGCCGCGCCGCTGTTCCCAGCGGTGCCTCCACGGGCGTACACGAAGCCTGCGAGCTTCGCGACGGCGACAAGAGCCAGTTCCTCGGCAAGAGCGTGATGCAGGCCGTGAACAACGTGAACACCGTACTGAACGACGAGTTGCAGGGCATGTTCGTCAGCGAGCAGAAAGCCCTCGACATGAAGATGATTGAGCTTGACGGCACGGAGAACAAGAGCCGTCTGGGCGCCAACGCCATCCTCGGCGTCTCGTTGGCCTGCGCCAAAGCAGCAGCCATGGAGACCAACCAGGAGCTCTACCGCTACCTCGGCGGCGTGGGCGGCTACACCCTGCCCATCCCCATGATGAATATCCTCAACGGTGGTTCGCATGCCGACAACAGCATCGACTTCCAGGAGTTTATGATTATGCCCGTGGGTGCCCCCACTTTCAGCGAGGCGCTCCGCATGGGTGCCGAAGTGTTCCACAACCTGCGTCAGGTCCTCAAGAGCAAAGGTATGAGCACCAACGTCGGTGACGAGGGCGGCTTCGCTCCCAACCTCGGCTCCAACGAGGAGGCCCTCACCTGCATCCTCTCGGCCATCGAGAAGGCCGGCTACCGTCCCGGCGAGGATGTCTTCATCGCCCTCGATGCCGCCGCCTCGGAGTTCTACAACGCCGAAGAGAATATGTACGAGCTGAAATGGAGCACCGGCGAGAAGCTCACACCCGCCCAGATGAGCGACTTCTGGAAAGACTGGGTGAACCGCTACCCCATCATCTCCATCGAAGATGGTATGGCCGAGGACGACTGGGACGGCTGGCGCCTCCACACCGACAGCATCGGTGACCGCTGCCAGCTTGTCGGTGACGACCTCTTCGTCACCAACGTCTCGCGCCTCAAGATGGGCCTTGAGAAGAAGGTGGCCAACTCCATCCTCATCAAGCTCAACCAGATTGGCACCCTCACCGAGACTATCGACGCCGTCAACCTTGCCATGCGTAACCAGTACACCGCCATCATCAGCCACCGCTCTGGCGAGACCGAGGACACCACCATCGCCGACCTCGTGGTGGCCATGAACGCAGGCCTTATCAAGACCGGCTCGGCTTCCCGTACCGACCGCATCTGCAAGTACAACCAGCTGATGCGCATCGAGGAGAGCCTCGGCGACCAGGCCTACTATCTTGGCAAGGACTTCAAATTCCTCAAAAAGTAAACCTCGCCGTGAAATTGAAAGAATAACCCGAGGTTGTACACAAGTAATAACAAGCCCCGAAAGTTGAAAAACTTTCGGGGCTTGTTGAATTTTGTGGAGTAGATGGGACTCGAACCCACTACCTTTTGATTGCGAACCAAATGCTCTACCAGATGAGCTACTACCCCAAATTTTTGAGGGTGCAAAGATACTAACAATTTTTCAATTGGAGAAAAATATTTTTTAATTTGCAGTCACCCAACGGTTTTTGCCACGGAAGTCGGTGTGGACAGTGGGCGAAAACCCCTGCTCACGGAATAAAGTACAGACTTCGTCAGCTAAGGATTCGTTGATTTCCGTCACCATGAGACCGTCCTTTGCAAGATGTTTTTTGGCGATGGCTGCGATGGCGTGGTAGAAGCGCAGTGGGTCGTCGTCGGGGACGAAGAGGGCAAGAGCAGGGTCGAAATCAAGGACGTTGCGCTGCATCTGCGCCCGCTCGCATTCCCGAACGTAGGGAGGATTGGAGATGATTAAGTGGAAAGTGGAAAGTGGAAAGTGGAAAGTTTCTGAGAGTACGTCGGCTTGCAGGAAGGTTATCTCGGTGTCGTTGATGGCAGCATTTCGGCGGGCAATGGCGAGGGCATTTTCCGAGATATCGACAGCAATCACCTCGGCCTGCGGAAAGGCTTTCTTCAGCGCGATGTCGATGCAGCCGCTGCCGGTGCAAAGGTCGAGGATTTTACTCCCCTCTTCGTGCAGAGAGGGGCTGGAGATGAGGCTATTGACGAGTTCTTCGGTTTCGGGGCGGGGGATGAGGACGTCGGGACCCACTTCGATGCGGCAGCCACAGAAGTCGGTGTGGCCGATGATGTGCTGGATGGGCCGGTAGTGTTTGAGGTCCTCGAGGGCCCAGTGGAAACGCAGCAGGTCGCTCTGGTCGATGGTCTGTTCCTTGGAGGTCAGCAGCCGCACTTTATCCCACCCGAGAAAGGCCTCAAAAAGCATGTCGACATACACGCCCACCTCGCCAGAGCCATAAAGTCCGTCCAGTTCCTCATGAAAGAGGGACATGATGTCGCGAACACGATTGGAACGGAAGCGAAGATTACGTGTGTTCATTGGATTTATGGATTACGCCGCAGGCGGGAGATTACTTGCGTCCGAAGTCTGCCGGTATCTCACCCCAGCGGTCGGTGTCCCACTTGCGAATCTCGGTGGTGTAGGTGTTTGTTTTCAGCCAGTTTTCGGCACGGTGGACATAGTCCCACAACTCGGCGGTGGAGGCGTCCAGCGCCAGTTTGCTCTTGCACTGTTTCTGCCGCACCCACGAGATGGCGTTGACGGAGTCGGAATAGATAATCTGGTTGAGGCGGTGTTTCTTCAGGTAGCTGAGACCGTGGACGATGGCGAGGAACTCGCCGATGTTGTTGGTGCCTTTGGGTGCCTGATAGTGGAAAATGCGCGTGCGTGTGGGGATATAGATGCCCTGATACTCCATCATGCCGGGGTTGCCGCTGCAGGCGGCATCGACGGCGAGGGCGTCGAGGATGGGTGGGTTCTCGGCATCGGGCCGGATGGCAGTCATGCCATTCTCGTCGACGAAGAGGATGCTAGTTGAACTAGTTTTTCTAGTAGAACTAGTATCACTAGAGGCCACCACGCTGCTATAGGGCAGCTTGATGGCCGCTTCGGCCTCCTGTAGGGTGTCGAAACTCTTGTACTGCGCCCCTACAACGCCGTGGACCTGCTCCTTGCAGGTGTCCCAGTCGGTGTAGATGCCGGGCTGTTTGCCCTGCCAGACGACGTAGTATTTCTGCTTCTTGGACATGGTTCTTTTTTTTAGGGAGTTCAGGGAGTTCAAGGAGTTCGGGACAAATGCGTTTTTTATTTCCAGCGGAGGGTTTCTATCAGGTGGTCGACGTCGGCTTGCATATAGTTGAGCACGGGAGCCAGCGAGTCGTTGTTAGGGGCTTGGTCGATGATGACCTCGCCATGGAGGAAATGGGCGTTGCTGTCGGTGACGACGAATTGGCAGGTAGAGGCTACGTCGCGCCCCTGGATGCGCCAAATGGTGGCATAGACTTGGTTTTCGGGCACCTGAATAAGGTTTTCCTCGATACCCGTCGCCACCTTGTAGTGGTACTGGAGCATGCGCATGGCGGTGTCGACTTGGGCCTGCAGGTCGTCGCGTCCGGCGAGGGGCTTATACATCAGCTCTACATAGCCGCTCCACTGAGGGTAGCAGAGTTCGAGGGTGGCGCCACGTCGGCTGCTTTTGGCCTGGGAGATGAGGGCGTGACGGTTCATCTCGAAGAGAAAGGGTGCAGGAAACATGGTTCCTCCGAGGCTGTCGGGAACCCTCACCGTGTCTACCGTCACATACGCTTGTTCCGGCATGTCGACGCGCAGATATGCCTTCGGCTTGGGCTGTGGCACCTCGCCATCGCCGCAGGCCGACAGCAATATCGCCGCCAGAATTCCTATCACTATATTCTTGATTCTCATTAACTTTAAACTTTAAACTCTAAACTTTAAACTTTATTTCGTATCTTTGATTCGCTCCGCTCACGTCGGTACTTCATTTCGGATATGTCAAAAAAAAATTTTGCCACATCGCTCAACTTTCGTACCTTTGCAGCATGAATTTTCTCTCTTATCTACTACGTGCGAAGACGCAGTTCAGCCTGCATTCGCCTTTTGTCTACCGGCTCTACACCGAGGTGCTGACCTCGCATTGTCCCGGTCGCGGGCGTTCCGCCGCCGATATCCTCTGGCGCCTCGAAGAGTATTACGGCCTCCCGCATCCCACTTCCCATTTTCCACTTTCCACTCCCGACGGACTTTTCCTCGTTGTCGACCATCCCCACCGCGACGAAAGACATTGGCGTGAACTCATCAACAGTCCCGAGTGGCAGGTTACGCTCGACCTCTTCACTGTGGGCATCGCCATAGCCAACACTCGTCTCTCCAAACAGCATTTTATCCTGCGCTAGGTTTCCCCAGGTCTTCCTAGGACCCCATATTTCTTCCATCGAGCATCGGCACAAAGCTGTAGGTGCCGAATTTTTCTACCTTCCACTCCTCTTTCTTTTCTCCCTCCTTGGTGATGCGCAGCATCTCCTGCTCCTCCTCTCCCAACGGTATCACCATGATACCGCCCACCTTTAACTGCTCCATCAGCGGCGCGGGAATCTCCGGGGCTCCGCAGGTGACGATGATGCGGTCATAGGGGCCGTAGTTCACTTCCGTAAGTCCTTGGTAACCGTCGCCGAGAAAACATCTTACACGATATCCTAGTTCCGCAAGCAGCTTGCGCGTTTGGTCGAAGAGACCTTTCTGTCGCTCGACGGAGAAGACCTTGGCGCCCATCTTGCAGAGCACTGCAGCCTGGTAGCCGCTGCCGGTACCAATCTCCAGTACTTTCATGCCGGGCTGCACACAGAGCAGCTGGCTCTGCATGGCCACGGTGGAGGGTCGCGAGATGGTCTGGTCGCAGCCGATTTTGAGGGCACGGTCCTCGTAGGCCATCGTGTCGAGGGCGCTGTCGAGGAACCAGTGGCGTTGCACTTCGCCTATTGCCTTCAGCACCGCCTCGTCACTGATGCCGCTGTCGCGTAATTGCGCAACGAGTTGCTCGCGGAGACCTTTATGTTTGAATGTGTCTTGTCGTGTCATTGTGCAGTAAACCCTTGCGCCTTGAGTTCGATGGTCGTGTTCTGCGGTGTCACCATGACGGCAGGCATGCCGCTTTCGGTGACATAGCCGATAATGTGGATACCCTCCATCTCCTTGATTTTCTCGTAGTCCTTCTGACTGACAGTGAAGAGCAGCTCGTAGTCCTTGCCGCCGTTGAGGGCGCAACTCACGGGCAACATGTTCTTGCTCATCTCGGAGCAGACGCGTGAGCACTGGTAGTCGATGGGCAGTCTTTCTTCATAGACCTCGCAACCGCAGCCCGAGGCGCGGCAGAGGTGCAGTAGGCTGTCTGCCAACCCTTCGCTGACATCGGTCATCGCGGTGGGCACCACCTCGCGCTCGGCAAGGCTTTTGACGATGTCCATGCGGGGTTCTGGCTTGAGGAAACGTTCGAGGACATAGTCGAAGCCGGCGAGGTCGGGCTGGAAGTCAGGGTTGGCCTGGTAGGTCACCTTTTCGCGCTCGAGGACCAGGAGGCCGGCGTAGGCGCTGCCGAGGTCGCCGCTGACACAGATAAGGTCGTTGTGCTGGGCACCGCGGCGGTGGGTGATTTTTTCCTCTTCAACCTCTCCGACGACGGTGACGGTAATCACCATGCCGGCACGCGTGCTGGCGGTGTCGCCACCCACGAGGCTCACGTCATAGCGCTCGCAGCAGAGACGGATGCCGGCGTAGAGTTCGTCCATGGCCTCCACCGAGTAGCGGTTGCTCACGGCCACGGAGACCAGCGCCTGCCGCGGGGTGCCGTTCATGGCGGCGATATTGCTGATGGCGATGGCTACAGACTTGTAACCCAAGTGCTTGAGAGGCGTGTACATCATGTCGAAGTCCACCCCCTCCACCATCGTCTGGGTGGTGACGAGGGTACGCTTGGGGCCTTCCCCGAGCACGGCGCAGTCGTCATACTGACAGCCGCTGCCTTCGGTGAGGCGGTCGATGAGCGCCACCTTGCCATAGTGGCTTATTTCAGTTCTTCCTTCTTGATATTGTAACTGTTCCATAATAAATAATTCATCAATATCCCCGCTGCCACGCTGGCGTTGAGGCTCTCGGCGGTGCCTCCGATGTTGGGGATGAGCACGGGGTGCGTCACATGTGCCATTGCCTCGGGACTGATGCCGCGGCTCTCGTTGCCGATGAGCAATACCGCCTCTCTTGGAGCGCCGGCATCCTTGCCGGCAATAGGTTCTCCTTGCAACGAAGCCCCGTAGACGGGCATGCCGCAGGTGGCGAGCCACTCGGGCAGGTCGACATAGTCCACCTGTGTGCGGAGCACAGCACCCATGGAGGCCTGCACCACTTTGGGGTTGTAGCAAGACACGGTGTCGCGGCTGCAGACCACCCGGCGGATACCGAACCAGTCGGCCGTGCGCAGCATGGTGCCCATGTTGCCGGGATCCTGGATGTGGTCAAGGGCCAGGATAAGGCCCTTAGGGTCTTTAAGGTCCTTAGGGTCTTTAGAGTCCCGTTCCACCAGCATCCACACCTGGTTGGGGGTCTTGAAATTGGAGAGCCGCTCGAGCTCTGCCGGACTCACCTCGTAGGTCTTTGTCGCCACCATGCTGTCGGCATAAGTCGACAGCCACTCTTCCGAAGCACACACCACCCGCACCGTGAATCCCGACGCCAGCACCTCGGCGGCCATTTTGGGACCCTCGACAACAAAAACCGCCTCCTCGTCGCAACGTTTCTGCAGGCGGTAGGCGGCCAATTCCTTGAGTTTATTTTTACTAATCAATCTCCTTAACTTCCTTAACTTCTTGGACTTCTTGAACTCCTTAAAGTTCAATATACATATTGTTCTCCTGTGCCAGGCGGCGCAGGTTGATGATGGCGTAGCGCATGCGGCCAAGGGCGGTGTTGATGCTCACGCCGGTGCGGGCGGCGATGTCCTTGAAGTCGCACTTGCCATAATGACGCAGAATGACCACACGACGCTGCTCGGGAGGCAGCATCTTCACCAGCTTGCGGATGTTCTGGCTCGTCTGCTTCTTCATGATGGCGTGCTCGACGTTCTCGTCCTGAATCTTGAGGTTGTCCACCACATCACCTTCGGGCTTGTTGGGCACCAACGGCATCTTGTTGTTGCGGCGGAAATGGTCGACAATGAGGTTGTGCGCAATACGCATCACCCAATGCACGAACTTGTTCTCGTCCTTGTACAGGCCCGAATTGATGGTCACAATGACCTTGTAGAAGGTGTCCTGGAAGATGTCATCTGCCGTTTCCTTCTCTTTGACCACCGAAAAAATGTAACCGTACACCTTGCTTTGGTAGCGCTCAAGGAGCACCTCAAAACAGGATGCGTCGCCTTCTTGGTAGCGTACAATCAGTTCATTGTCTGACAGCTGTCTCGTTTTTACGTCCGTCATATTCCTCTAATTTTAGGGGGTTAAAACTGATACGGTTGCTTCATTCAATACCTGTTGGTTCTACTTTAATTCGGGTGCAAAAATACAACTTTTTTTTAATATGCAAATATTTTTTTTCAAAAATTTCGCATTCCATGCCATCTTCCACATACTAAAATTGTTCTTTCTGCGTTACCGACAACACCGATAATCTTATGCCCATGGAACTGAAAGAATCTCTCAAAGAGCTGGTTTTCAACAAGAGTGAACTCAAACGCAACGTCTTCGATGCCACCAAGGAGACTTTCGAACTTTTCCGCACCCAGACGCGTGAACTCATCAAACTCTTCCGTGCCCGCTGCGTCGAAGAGGGAAAGCAGATTACTTTCGAATTCACCGACCGTGGCGATTTCGAGTTCGAGGTGACGTTCGCAGGCGACGTTCTGCTTTTCATGATGCACACCAATGTCTTTGAGTTCTCGCGCGACCACCAGGTGATGAAGACTCCCTATGTGAGGGAAGACCCCAAACGCTCTTACTGCGGCGTAATTCATATATATAACTTCTTGGCCGACAGTATTATATATCAGCGTGACAACGATTTGGGCTATATGATTGGACGCGTGTTCGTCAACAACGAGAAGCACTATTTCATCGAGGGCAAGCGCGAACTGGGGATGATCTACACCAATTTCAACACCTCCATAGTCACTCCCGAGACCGTCCAGGGGGTCGTCGAATCGGCTATCGAATACACCACCAATTTTGATCTTTTGACCCCCCCATACGATGAAGTTAAGCTCGTTTCGGTGGGTGAGATGAGGACCAATTTTGACAAAAAATTACTGGTCACAGGCAAGCGCTTAGGTTTTCGTTTCCAGGCAGATAACTAATTTTTTTTGAAAGATATCAACCGGCGGCGTTGAAAAAAATTTTGCCATGTCGGAAAATGTTCGTACTTTTGCACCCGCTTTTGAGAGAAAAAATTGAAAAAAAAAGCCTCAAAAAGAGTGATGCCGCGTTCGTCTAGTAGGCCCAGGACGTGAGATTTTCATTCTCAAAATCGCGGGTTCGAATCCCGCACGCGGTACAAAATAATATAGTATAAAAGAATAAGAACAACAATTAATTTATGGCACACCACAAGTCTGCAAAAAAGAGAATTCGCTCGAGCGAAAAAAGAAGAGTTGAGAACAGATACTACGCCAGAACCATGCGCAACGCCCTGCGCGACTTCCGTGCTCTGGAAGACAAGGCCGTGGCTACCGAGCGTCTGCCCAAGATGATCAGCATCATCGACAAGCTGGCCAAACGCAGTGTTATCCACAAGAATAAAGCTGCCAACCTCAAGTCGAAATGCATGCGTCAGGTCAACGCTATGTAATTGCGAATCCTTCTAAGAAAACAAAACCGCTCCTGAAAAGGGGCGGTTTTTGTTTTGCCAGAGAAAGGACCTATCCCAGGACTGCAGCTCGTTCGTCGTCGTCCCAGTAGGTCATATTACGGAAGGGGTTGACCTCGTCCTTGTGGCGGCTGGCCACCTTCTGCTCCTCGATATATTTCTGTATCTCGGCATAACGCTGCTGGTATTGCTGCCAGAGGTCGTCGGTGAGTTTGTCCACTCCTGCTATACGGCAGAGAACGCTGTAGGCGTGGGCCTCACGCTGAGTAGGATAGGCCTCCCAGAGAGTATCGAAGCGCGCCCTGATAGCCGTCCAGTCTCCCAACTTGCCACTCTCCACATCGGCAATCAACTGTTCCATGTCTTGTTTGGCAATGAGTTGTCCGCCAATGTTGACCCATTCGGTTTCACGCTTTCCACTTTCCACTTTCTTCACTGCATTCTTTTTCTTCTTCAAGGTGTTCAGTTCCCCTTCGGGGTGCCACTTTCCACTCTCTAGGTTCTTCATGGCGTAGAAAACAAGCATATCCTCGTAGGCCTTGAGGCCTTCGGCGGCTTTGAGCACCACCGTGGGGCGTTTGCTTTTCTCCTGACCCTGGGCATAGACGGTGTCGGTAGTGGAGGCCGCCATCCAGGCGCGTAACTGCATTATGCCATGGAATATCTCCTCGGTGGTGTCGGGAGCCAGATTGTCGAACTCGATATGCTGGGCCTTCACCACGCGCTTGTCGCGCTTGGCGAACTTCTTGCTGTTGCGGTCCATAGCGTACATGTTGTACATCCACCAGTAGGCAGGCATAATTTCCAGCTGATCCTTGCTCACGTTGTTGTTCACCAGCGCGAAGGGCAGCGTGATGTCCAATTCGGCAGGGTAGTCGCCCTTAGCCAGCAGGCAGTAGGAGGCGAAGCGGCTGCTGTGTTTGAACGAGCAGCAGAGGCCCGGCCAGAAACCACGGCCGGCGGCAATCTCGTTGTCGGCCGTGCGGCTGTTGTGGTTGGAGCCTATGGTGCCGCCGGCGGCGATATTGCTCTGGCCCATGATAAGGCCGGCGATGAGGAACGAGTTGTTGTGGTGCTGCTCGTGGGCGGGGAAGATGATGCTATTGCCCACCTCGCAGCGCGCCAGGGTCGAGTTGTCGCCCACCACGGTATCGTTGAGTCTCAAGCCGAACTCCAGGTGCACATGCTCGCCCAGCAGGAAACGCTCGGCGATGACGCCGTGTTCCACGGTGCAGCCGTATCCCACCACGCCGTCACACAGCGCAAGCGCCCCGTCGATGGTGGTCGGGTCATCGCTGCGCGAGAGGATGCTGGTGTTGCGGATGCAGTTGGTGTTCTTGATGGTGCAGCAGTCGCCCACACGGCCACGCTGTCCATCATCGGTGGCGAGGACATCATGGGTCATCTGCTCCAGACGCTCCATGAACTTCTTGCGGCCACGATAGCGGGCCCACATATAGGCCTCTCCGATGGTCATCCCGGCAAAGGGGAGTATGGCACGGCCCCCATTCTCGTTCATCACCTCGAGGGGTTTGGACGTTCCGCCGCCTGTCATCTCGCCGATATTGAACAATGTCACGTTGTCGCCCAGCGTATAGTCGGAGAGCAGGCGCACGTCGCGGATGGTGGCATTGGCGCCGAGGACGCAGTTGCGGAAGGTAGTGTTCCTCACATTCTTGATACAGAACGGGTCGGCCACCCGCACGGTGGACCAATCGTCGGAGTAGTTACCTTGCCGCTCCAGTTGCTCTATTTCAGCCGGAGTAAGATTGCGATATTGTTGTGTCATGAGCCTTTATTTGTAGAGGTTGACATACTCTTCGATGCTACCTTCGATACGTTGCTTATCCTTGAAGTAGTCGTAGGTGCTCATCTTAAGCTCCACCGCGGCCTCTTCGTCGCAGACGATAACGGCATGGGGGTGCATCTGCAGCATGCTGGAGGTCCACATATGGTTGACACCCGTCTCAATCAGGTGGTGCAATGCACGGGCCTTTTTGGGACCGTTGCAGAGGATAAGCACCTCGCGGGCATCCATCACGGTACCCACACCGACGGTGAGGGCCTGTTTTGGCACCTTGCTCTCGTCGTTGTCGAAGAAACGGCAGTTGGCCTGGATGGTGTTGGTGGTGAGGGTCTTGATGCGGGTACGGCTGGCCAGCGACGACCCCGGCTCGTTGAAAGCGATATGGCCGTCGGGCCCCACGCCGCCCATGAAGAGTTCCACGCCGCCGGCAGCGGCAATCATCTCCTCATAGTGCTCGCACTCCGCCTTCAGGTCTTTGGCGTTGCCATCGAGGATGTGGACATTCTCCTTCTTGATGTCGATATGGTTGAAGAAGTTGTTCCACATAAAGCTGTGGTAGCTCTCGGGGTGGTTCACGTCGAGACCCACATACTCGTCCATGTTGAAAGTCACCACATTCTGGAAACTGAGCACTCCGCACTTGTTCAGTTTCACCAGGTGCTGGTAGAGTCCGAGGGGGGAACTACCGGTAGGGCATCCGAGGACAAACGGGTGCTCTGCCGTGGGTTTAAAATCGAGGATTCTCTTGGCCACATAGTTGGCCGCCCAGACCGACATTTCGTCGTAGTCTTTAGCAATAATAACGCGCATATTACTGATTATTAAATATTGATATATAGAGGTTTATTCTTATATTATACCCCACCCATACCAGTTTCACAAGATGCAAATATACATAAAAATCCCGAATTGCATCCACGCGCACGAAAAAAAAACGGCGAATTACTCTAATTGCTCAAATGTTAATGGGTGTTAAACACCCCCTCTCAACTCGACCTTTCACCTTTTTGGCCATTTTTCCGATTTAACAAATTTTAAGAAATATAAATCACTAGAAACCAGTAGTTTGATTAAAAAGTAGAACATGATCGGTTAAAATGCTGTCAATCAGTAGATAAAAGATATCATCTTCTTATCAAGTTCTTATCAAATTCTAATATACTTTTTATCAAACTCTACTTCGGTAAAAGATGGTTAAACTTTCATAACAAGTGTTAAAAAGGTAAATCTTAGCCCGTTTACGGGCGATATTCTTTAGCCGAGGGCGTCAGCCCACGGCTAAACTCTGCCGCCCGCGATGCGGGCTGTCTATTTGGGGGATTAGTAGATTTCGAGGATGGTGCCGTCGAAGAGGGTACGGTACTCGTAGAGAGGGCAGCCGGTGAGGGAGCCCTCGAGGGGGTTGCCATAGATGGTCTCGAACTGGGAATGGCAGTCGGGACAGCGCAACACGGTGCCGTCCCATCCTGCCAAAGGTTCTAGGCGTACCTCATGGCAATAGGGACAGGCACACTCAAAGGCGGCGAATTCGGTGTAGGAGACACGCCGGACGAAGATGCCTTTGTATCCTCGGTTGATGGTGACGGTGCCACCGACGGTCATCAGGGCCGCAAAGTCGGGTTGGTAGATGTTGATGGCACCACCGGCACCGAAAGGGGTGTCGCAAACGGTGTCGCGACTGCATGCTGCGGTCAGCAGCATGCAGATGGCTAACACTAGACTATTTTTGATGCGGGAAATCGGCATATAGGGTTTTCATGGTCACCTCGGCGACGATGCGTAGGGTTTCGGGGCTCACGGAGTTGAGGTCGTCGGAGACGGTATGCCAGTGTTCGAAGAAACTGGTGGTGCCGCTGTTCTGTACGATATCGACCATGGGGATATGGGCGATGGTGTTGACGAAGTAGTGGTCGTCAAGAATTTCAGGGGTGGACTCGCTGACGAAGATGTTGCTGTGGCCAAGGGCTTTGGCGGCGTTCCAGAGGTTGTCGGTGAGGCCGGGGGCGAAGTAGCGGCTGATGCCTTCCTGCGTGAAGCGCGGGTGGGTGGTGCCTACCATGTCGAAGAGGATGCCGTAGACGTAGTGTGCATAGGGCATGTGGCGGCTGTTGGCCCAGTGTTGGGAACCGAGGCACCAGTTGGTCTCGTCGTGGTTGGCGGCCCATTCGGGAGCACCCTGGTCTTCGACATCGAAGAGGATGAAGTCGACACCCACAGAGGGGGGCATGGTGCGCATGACGCGTGCCATCTCGAGGAGGACAGCGGCGCCGGAGGCGCCGTCGTTGGCACCGGGCACGGGGCTGCGGTGGTTGCTCTCAGAGGGGTCGTGGTCGGCCCAGGAGCGGCTGTCCCAGTGGGCGGCGAGGATGATGCGACGGTCGGCCTGTGGATTGAGGAGGCCTATGATGTTCTTGCCCGGTACTGCGGAGCCGTCCCAGAGCACGGCGCGGAAGTCCTGTACGATGACGGTGTCGCAGGAACGGCCCATCTGCGCGGTGAGCCATGTGGCACAGCGTTCCCACCCTTTGCTGCCGGGGATGCGGTTGCCGAAGGAGAGCTGACGCTCGACATAGGCGTAGGCCGAATCGGCGGAGAATTCGGGAGTGGCGACGGAGGAGTAATCCGTTGACGGCGTCGACGCTGCGGAGTCGCTGCCGCCGGTGCTGTTTTTGCAAGCGAAAAACAGCAGCAGACAGGCTGCTGCTGTTAAGAGGAATGTTTTTTTCATCTCGTTTATTTGATGCGTTCGGCGTATTCGCCGGTGCGGGTGTCGACTTTGATGCGCTCGCCTTCTTTGATGAAGAGTGGCACGCGGACCTGGACGCCGGGCTCGACGGTGGCGTCTTTCATGGCGTTGGTGGCGGTGTTGCCGGCGAAACCGGGCTCGGTGTAGGTGACGACGGTCTCGATGAAGGGAGGCAACTCGCAGATGAGCGGGGTCTCGGTGTCGGCCTCGACGGTGATTTCAACATACTGGCCGTCCTTGAGGAACTGGGGAGCGTTGATGATGGCCTCGGGGATGTAGATTTGCTCGTAGGTCTCGGTGTGCATGAAGACGTGCATGTCGCCCTCCTTGTAGAGGTAGGTGTAGGGGCGACGCTCGACGCGCACGATGTCGATTTTGGCACCGCTGGGGAAGGTGTTCTCGAGCATGCGGCCGGTCTTCACGTTGCGCATCTTGGTACGCACGAAGGCGGCACCCTTGCCGGGTTTCACGTGGAGGAATTCAACGATGGTGTAGATGTCGTTGTTGAAATTGATGCAAAGTCCGTTCTTGATATCGGTGGTTGTTGCCATAAAATGTAATGTATTATTATTGATTATTATTCTTCTTTTTTTCTTCAGCGAGGAGTTGTGTGAGACGGCGGAGGTCGGCCTTGAGTTGGTCGTTCTCTTCGTCGGCAGCCTTGCAGCGGTGCCGTTCCATCATCCAGCGGGCGAAGAGGGCCAGGGCGACGAGGAGCATGGTGAGGGAGAGCTTGCGGGTGTTGTCGGTCATGAGAAAGTAGACGGCGGTGGCACCGAGGATGATGACGTAGGAAGCTATCTCATAAAGTTTTATAGCAGTCTTGTGGCTCATTTGCGTTCGGATTTGAAGTGCAAAAATACGAAATTTTTTTAATAATGTTATTTTTTTTCAGGGCGGACGACGAGTTGGTTGTGGACCATGCGCTGCATGTAGGACTGGATGATGGCTTTGAGGCGAAGTGTGAGGTGGTCTATGATTTCTGAATTCTGAATCTTGAATTCTGAATTGTCAAGGAGATTGTTTTTCTGGAGGGGGTCGGAGAGGTAGTTGTAGAGGGCGACGGGTTGTTGTCCGTCGAAGAGGAGGAGGAGGCTGTCCTCGACATACTGGTAGATGTCGTTGCAGTAGTTGACGGCCCAGTTTTCATCTGCAAGGAGGTTTTTGCCGAAGGCGATGTAGGGTTGGTCGTAGCCGAGGAGAGAAAGGAGCGTGGGGAGGATGTCGATTTGCTGGGCGACGGTGTTTTGCATGCCGCGGGGGAGGGAACCAGAGGGGTCAAAAAAGACGACGGGTACGGAGAAGACCCCGAGGGAGGTGCGGTATTGGTCGTGGGAGGAGGCATTGGTGTGGTCGGCTGTGATGACGAAGATGGTGTTGTTGTACCAAGGTTGCTGGCTGGCGGTGTGGAAGAAGCGTTGGAGGGCGTAGTCGGTGTAGCGGATGCATTTA
Organism: uncultured Bacteroidota bacterium; assembly: GCA_902800395.1. GTDB lineage: Bacteria > Bacteroidota > Bacteroidia > Bacteroidales > P3 > Colimorpha. Next base: position 57,644 of record CADCEC010000005.1, read on the forward strand.
TGGATGGGGAGGTCACCTTCGGGGAAGCGGCTGCGGTATTTGTCAGGAATGTTGAAAGGGTGGTGGGAGGAGGCTGTGAAGAGAGCGGAGACGAAGGGTTCCGAGAGGTCGTTCAAGGAGAGGGCGAAGAATTGGAGGAAGGGCTCGTCCCAGATGGCCCAGGTGCCGTCGAAGTCGTTGTCGCCGTTGAAGCGGCTGTCGGCTCCGTATTCGTTGCGGCCGAGGTAATGCTGGAATCCTGTGGTGCGTGCGAAAGCCTGGAATCCCATGGACCCATTCTCGGCACCGTGGTAGAAGGCTGAAGAGTAGCCTTTGGGGGCGAGGAGGCCAGCGATGCCGCTGATATCGTTGAGGGAAGAGGAAGTGGTGATGAAGGGTTCGACGAACATGGGTATGGAGGAGAGGATGGAGGGCATGCCGTCGATGCTTTTGCGGCCGTTGGCAAAGGAGTATTGGAAAGTGAGGGAGTGGGCAGCGAGGGAGTCGAAGAAGGGGGTGAGGGAGGGCTGTCCGGGGTTGAAGAAGCCCGTGTATTCGCGGCCGAAGCTTTCGACGATGAGGATGACGACGTTTTTATTGCCCGATTGCAGGATTGCGTTATTGCTTGAGTGGAGGGGTGTATAGAGGGCATCCATTTGGGAGTCGGGCATGTAGTCGGGGACGACGAAGGGTTTCTTGCCGATGGTGCGGATGAGGGAGAAGGGGGTGTTGAGTACGATGGCTGCTTCGGTAGGACTGTTGACGTACTGGTTGGCGTTGCTGATGGTGATGGGGCGAATGGCGGTGGTGAAGCCTCCCCGCATGCCGCCGATGGAGAGGGGAATGGCGATGAGGAGGGCGAGGGAGTTGGTGAGGTAGTATTTGGTTTTATGATGGGAGATATGGGAATTCTGGGAGTTGATGGGGGTGTTCTTGGGTTTGACGTAGAAAAGGACAAGGAGAGCTATAAGGACGAGGAAGAGGAGAAGGAGGTACCAGTGGTTGAGAATCTCGGTGAAGAGGATGTCACTAAGGTTGCCTTCGTTAGAGAATTCGGAGAAGAAGGTAGCAGTGGTGCGGCGACCTGTGAAGCGGGAGTAGACGGCGTCGGAGAGGTTGAGGAAGAGAGCGAGGGAGTTGAAGACGATGAAAATGTACTTGCACATAGTGTGCCACCAGGGGCGTTCCTTGATGTGGAGGGGTAGCAGCATGAGGATAATCCAGAGGGCGTTGGTGTAGAGGATTGCGGAGGTGTCGAAGCGCAGGCTACCGGACAGCAGGTCGGAAGTCGACAGTGTGTCCCAGCCGGCAGAATAAAGATCCCAGTTCTCGAGGACGAAGGCTATGCGTGCAATCATGTAGACAACATACGCTATAGCGAGGTTGATGAGGACGGCGAGGAGGTTATTGAATGGGAACGCGCCTATACGAGGAAAGAATATTTTTTTCATACTTTAGAATTGGAAATAGATAAAGGGTTGAGGACCTGCGGTAACGAATTGGTAAAGCACCACTGCGGTGAGGACACATGCGGCGGCGATGAGCCAGAGAGGCATGGAGGCGAACCAGAGGCGGTAGCGGCGTTTGAAGCGTGTGGGTAGCCAGTGGACAATCATGCCTAGTGCGAAGACGAGGAAGACATTCCAATAGTTGGCGAGGATGGCGGGGATTTGCGAGAGTTCCCAGTGGGAGCCGATTTGATGGACCATCATGGAGGCTGTCTGCCAGGCTTGTTCGTTGGCTTCTGCGGGGTCGAGATTGGAGCCGGAGCGGAAGAAGAGGCGGGTGAAGGAGATGAAAATGAAGGTAATGGCCACAGCCCAGCCAGTGGAAAAATGATAATTGAAAGTTGAGAATTTGCTGACGCGGTTGAGGAAGTAGACTAAAGAGAATCCGGCGAGGAGCGCGAAAGAGCAATAGTATAGGAGGTTGAGAAGAGGAAGGTCTGTGGTGTGGCTGGCGATGCCGAGGGCGGCGGTGACGAGGATAAGGACGAGGAAACGCAGGCTCCAGCGGCAGCCTTTCCACCATTTGTAGACGAGAATGCCGAGTCCGTTGAGTCCACCCCAGGTGATGAAGTTGAAGGAGGAACCGTGCCAAAGTCCGCCAAGGAGCATGGTGTCCATGTTGTTGACGTTGGTGCCGAGGGTCTTGCGGTGCGAGGGGCGGAAGAAGTAGAGGAGCAGGATGAGAGCGATGATGACAATGACGGCAATGGTGAAGCCTGTTATCTTCAGCCGGAAGGCGGCGATGAGCAGAATGGCGAAGAGGATGCTGTAGGAAGTAACACCGGAGGTGCGATTGCCGCCGAGGGGGATGTAGAGGTAGTCGCGCAGCCAGCGAGAGAGCGACATGTGCCAGCGGCGCCAGAAGTCGGTGGGGTTCTGTGCTTTGTAGGGTGAGTTGAAGTTGACGGGCAGATAAAATCCCATCAGCATGGCCACGCCGATGGCGATATCGGTGTAGCCAGAGAAGTCGGCATAGACCTGCAGTGAGTAGAGCATCAGGCCGGAGAAGTTCTCGAAGGGCGTGAAGAGGTTGGGATTCTCGAAGATGCGGTCGACGAAGCAAGCGGCCAGATAGTCGGCAAGGACAAGTTTCTTGATGAGACCATTGACAATCCAGAAGATGGCGATGCCGAACTGGCGACGGGATAGGAAGAAGGGTTTGTAGAGTTGCGGGACGAACTGGTCGGCACGGAGGATGGGGCCGGCGACGAGCTGGGGGAAGAAGGCGGTGTAGAAGCCGAAATCGAGGATGTTGGAGACGTGAGGAATCTTGCGTTTGTAGACATCGACGATGTAGCTGATGTTCTGGAAGGTGAAGAAGGAGATGCCAACGGGGAGGATTATCTTGATGGCGATGCTGTATTCGGTGTTGAAGGTGGCGTTGAATATGTCGGTGAAGAAGTAGGCATATTTGAAGAAGCAGAGGACGCCGAGGTTGACGACTACTCCGATGTTGCGCAGGAGTTTGCGGCGAGCGGTGGAGAGGGAATGGTCCATCCCGATGCCGAGCATCCAGCCCAGCAGGGTGGAGAAGATGAGCAGAAGGACAAAGAGGCCGGAAGTTTTGTAGTAGAAGAAGAGACTGAAAAAGAAGAGGTAGCCGTTGCGGATCACACGACGGGAGGTGGGAGAGGAGTATTTTTTATAGGAGACGATGGCGGCGAAAAAGACATAGATGATGAAGAAGAGGACCCAGAAATGAATCTGGGTGAAGAGCAAAGGGTGGTCGTCGTTGAAAGCGAAGAGGCTGGCAAGGTATGCTAGGATGTCGTTCATTTCTTCTTACTGGAGTTTTTCTTAGCTTTTGTGGTAATCTGTCGCGCTGCCTCCATCTTATAGGCATCGAAGAGGGCGTTGGAGAAGAGGTTACCGATGAGTTGGTAGCCGGCAGTAGTAAAGTGGATGCGGTCTTTCTGAGCCAGACTTTCCTTGTACCAGGTATCCATGGATTTTAGTCCTCCCATCACTTCGAACTGGTCCCACACGGCACCGCCACAGTCGGTGGCGAGGCGGTAGAACACCTCGCGGGCGAGGAGGCCGTTCCGGTTTACTTCGTAATGGGTGCGGCGTTTGCGCCGTATGGCGCGGAAGCTGTCGTTGTTGGTGAGAAAGATGAAGGCGCAGTCGGGGTTGACGGAGCGTATAGAATCGATGAGGCTGAGGTAGTTGGTGCGGAAAGCAACGGTGTCGAAATCGGGAGCGGCAGCATCGTTGATACCGATACCGAAAACAACCATGTCGGGATGCAGCATGCGGAGGTCGCGGGTGAAGTGTTCGCAACGCAGGTAGCTGGGTAATGCGGCGCCGTTGACACCGATGGAGTGGAACGAGAAGCCTGGCCGACGGTTGCCGAGGAAGATGCCTGTGAGTGTAAAACTCTCACCCGCCTGACAAGGCAGGATGACGGCAAAGGAGTCGACGGGAAGCCCCAGATTGAAGACATAGCGTTCGGAGACGGTGTCGATATAGGAGGGGCTCACCTCGAGATATCCCACATTTAGGAGGGGTATCACATTTTCGTCGGAGTGTCCGAAGACGACAACCTTCGTAGTGGCATAGTCGACGGAGGGTTCGTTCATCACAACGGCCACCTCGGTGAGGGTGTCGGCGGCGGTGATGCTGATACCGCAGAGTCCGAGAGGGTAGGGGAACTCCTTCTGCACGTTGCGTGAGAGGGAGACCTTCTGGAGGCAGTGGACGCGGTAGTCGCGCGGGTTGTTGCATTTGGCAGCGGCAGAGTAGGGGAATATCATGCCGCGGTTGCCCACAAGGGTGGGATAGGCGTGCATGAGGTTGCAGCGGATGGTGTTGCTCATGGTGCCGGCCTGCACATGTGAGCCGCCAATATGGACGATGTTGAGATTTCCCTGTCCTGTGGTGGCCACACGATACCATTTGTCGAAGAAGGCTCTCATCGACGGTGAGGCGGTGTCGTAGCGGAGGTTGTTGCCGTCGTAGTTGATGAATGTGTATTCCGGCACGTCGACATGCAGTGGGCCGTAGACCTTGTTGTTCTTCGGCTGGCCGCAGGCACAGCAGGAGATGAGGGTCAGTATGAGGAAGAGTTTGCCTTTCATTTCTTGATGGCTTTAAGTCGACGTTTCATAGTGTATAGGCGGTAGCTGTTGTCGAAGGCTGTGGAGAGTCGTTCGCCCATCATGACGGCACCCTTGGGGGTGAAGTGGACATAGTCGCTGCCAGATAGACCTTGCTTCTTCCAGCTTAGCATGGAGTTCCTGCCCCCCATGGCGTGGTAGATGCTCCAGAAGGCTGCTCCGTGACGGTTGGCGGTGACCCGCAGGCTGTCGACAAGAGCAGGGAGCATGGGGTAGGTCTGCAGTTTGCCACGTTCGCTGGTGCTCATGTCGGAGGGCCCGACGAAGAGTATCTTGGCTTGGGGGCAACACTGGTGGAGGTAGTCGATTTGTTTGCCCATGGTGGAGCAATAGGTGGAGATGGCTTTTTTGCTTTTGATGTAGGGTACGGAGTTTCCGCCGAACTGGAGGATGATCATCGCTACGTCGAGTTGGGCATAGGCTTGTTTGAGCAGTTCTTTGTCGACGGAGGTGAACTGCGAACCGGAGCACCCGCGCATAGGGATGTTGTCGACAGCCACTCCGGGGCCGTTGTCGACAGTGACGCAGTAGAGGTCGGCGTCCCCAGTGGTGTTAATGTTGAAGGAAGCGGTAGCGGAATTGAGGGTCCACAGCATGCTGCCGACACCCTTCTTTTTTGAGGTAAATGATTCTTTGTGTCGCTTTTTCTTCTCCGAGAGTGTGGCCTTGAGGTTGCCGCTGCGGTTGTTGTAGACCAGACGTATGCGGGAGAAGAGCTTCAGGCGGCTGTCGGTCTTGGAGTTAGAGGAGGCTTTGATGGAGGTGGAGGCGTTGCCTGCCATACGGAAGCATTGCATCATGGGGCCGTAGTTGCCGCGTGAGCGCACCACTGTGCTGTCGCCGAAGGAGGCCAGGTGTGTAAGGTTGCCGCTGGCACTCTGCGATACCGACGTGGAGGCGATGATGGTGCGGAAGGGAAGCATACCCGGTCCGCCGCCGCCGAAGTGCTGCTGCATGTAGGCACGCAGTTGGTAGCTGATGCGGTCCATCTCGATTTGCGAGTCGCCATAGTGCAGGATGCGCACCACGCGGTTGTCAGAGACTGCATTCTCGGCTGTGGTCCAGAAGTCGTCGAGGTAGCTCTCGTTAGGTAGCCACAACCGGAGGTCGCTTTGGTCGAAAGAGCTCTGCAGGTAGTTGATGGAATCGCTCAGGGCTGTAATTTCCTTGGGAATCTTGATGTTTTTGGTGTTCCCGATATTTGCGGAACCTGTGGTATTGGCTTCGGTGAGGTCCTGGATGGTGGGCAGGTAATAGGTATGGTCGCCGAGGGTGATGCCCTCACTGGGGAATCCCATACTGACGACCGTCAAACAGGCGACGATGCTGGCGAAGACGGTGGTGATTTTCCAAGCGCTCATTTCTTCTCCAGATTCTCGATGCGTTGAGCCAGTTTCTCGATATTACGTACTAGCACCTCCACTTTGCGGCGTTTGGAGGATTCCATAGCGGGACTGCCGAAGATGGTCTGGTTGCCGGGAACCGAATGGGTCACGCCGCTTTGGGCACCGATGGTCACGTGGTCGCCCACGGTGATGTGTCCGACGAGGCCGGCCTGACCAGCGATGATGCATTCCTCGCCTACCTTGCAACTGCCGGCGATACCTACCTGTGAAGCCATTGCGGTGTTGCGGCCGATGACGACGTTGTGGGCTATCTGGCAGAGGTTGTCGACCTTGACTCCCTGATGGAGGATGGTGGACTTCATGGCGGCACGGTCGATGCAAGTGTTGGCGCCCACCTCCACGTCGTCCTCAAGGATGACGTTGCCAATCTGGTCAATCTTGTTCCAACCGCCATTGTCGTCGGGTGCAAAACCGAAGCCGTCGGAACCGACGACACAGCCGGCATGGAGGATGCAGCGGCGGCCGATCTCGACACCTTCGTAGATTTTGGCACCGGCGTAGATGATGGTGTCGTCGCCGATGACGACGTTGTTGCCGATGGTGGCGTTAGGATAGATTTTCACGTTGTTGCCGATACGGCAGTGGCGGCCGACGACGGCGTAGGGACCGAGGTAGCACTCCTTGCCGATTTTCGTACCGCGTCCCACGCTGCTTCTCCACGAGCGTCCTTTGGGTGGTTTGCTGCGCTTGTTGAAGGCGTGGAGCAGCTTGGCTACCGCCATATAGGGGTTGTCGACGCGGATGAGGGTGGACCGAATCTCCTGTTCGGGGACAAAGTCACGCCGCACAATGACTATCGAGGCCTGCTTTTCGTAGATATAGTGGGTGTATTTGGGATTGCCCAGAAAGGTGATGCCGCCCTCTTCGCCCTCTTCGATGATGCAGGGTTTCCACACGCGGGTGTTCTCGTCGCCCTCGACGGTGCCTTTGATGAGGTTGGCTATTTCTTTGGCTGTGTATTGCATACTTTTATTCTTCAAATTCTATGGTTCCGCGTTGGCGGGTGATACGGAGGTTGGTCATGTTGCCGTCGCTGGTGAAGCCGTCGCCATAGGTGACGCGGCTGCCGTTGACGGCGCGGACGGGGTTGTGGGAGTAGATGATGTCGTTGTCCGACTCCCACGTGATGTCCTTCAGGTAGACAGTGTCGTGGGTGCTATAGTCGATGACGACGACGCTGTCGGTGGCAGTGAGGATGTTTTTGTCGTCGTAGGAGGTGGCTTTATTGGCCCGTATCAGCGTCTGCAGGTGACGGTTCTCGTCGTAGAAACGCAGCTCCACGCCTTTTGGATAGAGGGTGCGTGTGTCGGGCTGGCGGTACTGAACGATGGTGGGGGCGTCGAGTTCGAGTTGCGGTTTCCCTTCCTCGGTGCGCCAGACGTGGGCGTCTGTGACTTCCTGGTCGGGGGGCTTTTTGCGCTCGAAGCGCTCGATGTCCTTCATGTCGTAGCCGCAGGAGAACAAAGAGGAAAGAGTAAAGAGTAAAGTGGAAAGAGAGGCTACCGCCTTGGGTAGTCTCTCCACTTTCCACTTTCCACTTTCCACTTTCACCTTTCTTATCGTGTTCTGACGGTGGTTGTTTCGCCAATCCATCCGGGGACGCGGAAGCTCTTGCCGTTCTCGAGGTTAAGCATGAAGGCCTGAGCGGTCTTGGGGTAGTGGGAGCTATAGCGTCCGATGAGGGCGTTGCAGGCCTGTACGTTTTCTTCCGAGGGGTCGATGGATTTGGATTTTTGGAGTTTGTCAACGGCGGCCCAGTAGGCGCTGCAGCCATTCATGTTGTCTTCAGAGGCGCTGGAGGCGGTGGCGGCATAGAGCTGGGCGATGTAGCGGTAGGGCTCACCCTTGGTGCGGTCGGCTTCGGCGGCGGAGAGGTAGGCCGAGCGGGCTGCAGAGTAGCTGTTGGTGCTGTTGTAGCAGTGTCCGAGGTAGAGGTAGGCCATGTATTTATCCTTGCCGGAGAGTTCTTTGGCGGCATCGCGGAGGTAGGAGATGGCGTCGTTGTACTGTTTCTTCGAGAGGCACATCTGGCCCATCAGCATAGCGGTGGCGGGATTAGGCTCGAGGCGGTAGAGGTTTTCGGTGGCGGAGAAGAAGAGGGGCTGGTCGATGCAGCGTTTCTTTTTCAGGATGCCGGTGATTTTCTTCAGCAGGTCGATGTTTTCGGGGTCGGCCTCGAACTTTTTGCCGTAGATTTCCACCAGCTGGTCGCAGGTGGCGTAGGGCGAGAAGGCAGCTTCAACGCCGGCGATGTAGCCACGGATGGTGGCGGCTTTCACGCTGTCGTCGATGTTCTTCTCCAGTTCGGCGTCGAGTTTCTCGCTGGCGATGTCGTAGTTGTCGACCACCAATGTGGGTTCGGCTTTACCGGAGCGCACATAGTCGATGGTGGCTTCCATGTATTTCACCAAGTATCCGGCTTCGAGGTCGCCTTCCATCTTGACGGCTTGGTCATAGAGGGTGTAGTAGCGCTCAAGGCCGTCGTTTTTCAGGATTTCCTGCAGGTCCATAGCCTTTTTGGCGGTCCATTTGGGTCCCTCGCCGTAAGTGGCAATACGTACGTCGTACATGTGCATGAGTTCATCGACATAAGCGTCGCGCTCGGCCTGGTCTTTTGCTTTGGCAATCATCACGCGCATGATGTTTGCGCCGTTGTTGTAGAGGTTTTTGCTCTGCTTGGGGCAGTTGGCCACAATTTGTTTCCAGTAGGGGTAGGCTTCTTCCAGCCAGCGGGAGTCTTTGGTGGATTTGAATTGTGCGATAGCGTCCTGATAGAGGGACACGGGTTCGAGCATCTGCTGCTGCACCTCTTCGGAGCAGCCCCAGTCGGGGTACTGAGCCATTGCGGTGGAGCCCATGGCTGCCATGAAGAGTCCAATCGTCAGTGTTTTGATCGTTTTCATTGTGATTCTATTTTTTATTGTTTTTGTTCTCTGTTTTGCTATTTAGTATCGTTTAATATTTTTTTCTTGTAAACTACCCTAGGAAAACCTAGGACTTCCCAGGACCACCTAGTTATACCTCCTCTTCACAAACCAGCGTTCACAGGTGCTCACCGAGATGCCGATGGTGAGACTGTTGCGCTGCAGGAGGTCTTTGTTTCCCAGGCTGCGGTAGCCTACGCTGAGGGTCAGTAGCGAGCGTCCCTTGCGCATGGGCAGCGTGGCCCCGAGACCGAAACCCCAGGCGTCAATCACCTGCTCTTCTCCGCCAATCATCAGACGCATAAGTCCTTGGTCGGTGTTGAAGCCAACGCTCCAACTGATACGGCCCCAGTAGGTGGAAGCATCCATCACGCCAATCTTTTCGAATCCCAATACGTAGCGGCTGTAGGGTCCGTAGGTTATCGCGCTCTCTCCCATGATGGGAGGGTTCACACCCTCGGTGTATTTCATACCGGCCCAACCCGTGAAGGTGGCGTCGGCGGACACACGCCAACTGTCGTTGCGCTCGAAGCTCAGGCCGATGCCGAAGGTGTGGTCTTGCTCAAGGGTGCTTGTGAACTCCGGCGACTCGCCTGAGGCGGGGAATATCGTGTCGGCTATCGATTGGTCGCTGGGGTAGAAAGTATAGATGAGGGCAATGTCGGTGACGTTCATCTTGCGATAGGGCTTGTAGACGAGGCCTACGCCGAGGGTGTAGTTTTCGCCCAGCGGTTCCCAGTACTGGAGGCCGAGGTCGAAGGTCACATTGCCTACCTTGGTCTCCTTGTAGCGTCGTGAGGGCTTGTAGTGTGTCGAGTCGATACTTACAAAGGAATAGGTGATAGCGTGCTGTACGCGGCCGGTGTGATAATTGACGTTGAATCCCAGCTGTAGACGACGTTCCTCCTTGTCTTCGCCCAGAAGGTTGAAGGCACTGCCCACGAAGGCAATATTCACGCCGCCAGTGCCGTCATAGACGGTCTTCACGATGCTGCTGTCCAAGTACATGCCCTGCGATGTCGAAGCATAATCCACCGAGGTGTAGTTCAGCAGTCCGCCTCCCAGTTTCCACCAGCTGGTGATGGGCAGGCCGAAGGTGATGTGGCTGATGTTGCCGTCGGCATCCTTCACGCTCTTGTCGTTGTTTTGCAGACGTGTCATCTGGATGTTGGCACCCATGTCGAACACAAAACTTTCCGTGCCGATGCTCCCGTAGGAAGCGGGGTTAAAAGGATTGATGAAGTTGTCGCCCGAAAGGGTGTAGACCACGCCGCCCGTACGGCTGGTCATAGGGATGGTATAAGGCAGGTCGCTGATGCCGATGCCGAATTGCGAATAGGGCATGTTGAAGCCGTTCTGCGCCTGAGCATTACCCAGTAATCCCATAATGCCCATTAAACTCATTAATCCTATCAAAAAACTCTTATTTCTCATTGTATATCAGTATCTCGTTCAATCCAATCAATGTTAGGTGCGGCATATGCTCCCAGCCGCCAGCACCTGAGGCCATCAGGCGCTCAGCGTCGCCGCCGGTGAGAATCACCCGCAAATCTGGGGATTTTTCTTTGTAGAGGGTCACAAATCCCGCCAGCGCCAAAAGTGTCGCACCCAGCGTGCCGGCGAGGATACTTTCCTCTGTCGAACGTCCCAACACGGGAGCTTTTTCTACCCCTTCAAGGTCTATCAACGGCAGCTTGGCCGTGAAAGTATGCAGCGCCTGCAGGTTCATCTGCAGACCCGGCATGATGGCGCCGCCGTGATACACACCCGCAGCGTCGACGAAGTCCACAGTGATGCAGGTGCCGGCATCGATGACGAGGCAGGCCTCGCCGGGGTGCAGGCTCACCGCCCCGCAAGCATCGGCGATGCGGTCGGCCCCCAGCGTCTCAGGGGTCTTGTAATCCAACTTTATTGGCAGCGGAGTGGATGAGGTCAAAGTGGAAAACGGAAAGCGGAAAGTGGAAAGCATAGATACCACCTCCGGATTCTCTCCGCTGGCACACACCATTGCTCTGTCAATATTAGTGGCCGGTGGCAGGCAGTTAGTGGTCTGCGTGCCACCGATGTTTTCGGTAGCCTCGTTTTCCACTTTCCACTTTCCACTTTCCACTAAGGACCTCCCTTCGAAGGTGGCCCATTTCACGGCGGTGTTCCCTATGTCCAGCGTCAAATTCATAAACTCCTTATCTCCTTATCTCCTGTCTCCTTATCTCCCTCTGCATGTGCGTTGCCCTTCTTGTTATACAGATTCATCGTGCGGTCGATGCCCTGGGTGACGAAACATTTGATGGCGTCGCCGGCTGTCTTTACGGCTTCCTCCATCTTCGCCAGGTCCTCACCCTCGATGCGCCCCAGCACATAATCCACTTGGTGACCACGGCCGAAGCTGCTTCCCACACCCATGCGCAGGCGGTTGTAGTTCTGCGTGCCTAGCAGAGCCTCGATGTCCGTGAGGCCGTTGTGGCCGCCGGCACCGCCCTGTTTCTTGATGCGCACAATGCCGGGGTCGAGGGCCAGGTCGTCGACGATGACCATGAGGTTCGCAAGTTCTATCTTCTCGGCCTGCAGCCAGTATTTCACGGCTTTGCCGCTGAGGTTCATGTAGGTGGTGGGTTTGATGAGCACCAGGATGCGACCCTTGTGGCGTATCTCGGTGCGGTAGGCGTGGCGCTCTAGGCTCCAGCGCGCCTCGGCCTCTTTGGCCAGCGCGTCGACCACCATGAAGCCCGCATTGTGGCGCGTGCCTTCGTATTCGGCACCCACATTGCCCAGTCCCACTATGAGAAATTTGCTCACAGGCTCTTCTATTGATTCTTTGCAATCTTCTCTTTTACAATATGATATAATCTTCCCGAGAAGGCTCATCACATTTATTTTAAACTGCAAAGATACAACTTTTTTACAATTAGAGTCCCTAATATTATAAAAAAAGTCACTCCTATTCCCGAATAGTTACTGTCTAATTGCTCTATTATCCAATATTTCTACACTATTTGTTCAGTTGTTGTTCAGTGAATCACTGAACAACAACTGAACAACAACTGGACAACAAACGCACAAATGGTAAACCCTGTGCCAATTTGAGCATAATAAAAAAGGCGCAGTTTTCTGCGCCTTTTTTGTGGGGGAGTGGGGGATTATTTCTCGCGGATGACGTCGCCGTGGTCGTTGACAATCATGCGCTGCCATTCGGAGCGGTAGTGGGGCTGCTTGGGGAACACGGCGTTGCCGGTCTCGGTGCGCTCGAACTTACCGTCTTTCTCTTTCTTGATGTTGCCGTCCATATATTTGACGAGCAGGTATTTGTCGAGTTTGTTCCACTCGGTCATCATCTTCTCGGCGGCGCGGCCGGAGAAGTCGTTGAGCTGCTTGGTGAGGGCCTCGCCGTCGCTCTGCTTGGCGCGGGCGTCGAACTTCTGCACGTCGGCGATATAACCTTCCTCAAGGCTGTTCTGCACTTTCTGCAGGTCGACAATCATGTCGCAGTAGCGGCTGTAGACGAAATTGGTGACGCGGTTGAAAAGCCAGAAGGCTGCGGTCTCGCTGTAGGTCACCATGTCGCCGTTGCCCTGACGGAAACACTCGGGGATATCGGTGATGCCGCAGTACATGGGGCAGTAGACGGTGCTGTAGGTGTCGTCGACGCCGAACCAGAGGATGCCGCCGACTTTGGCGGGGAGCCAGCTGCGGCACTGGGCCACGAAGCTGAAGCCTGTCTGCTGGGTGGAGGTGGCGCGTTCGTGGACGTAGTTCCAGCCGTTCATCTCGAAACCCATGGGACGCCAGCGGTAGGGGCATTTGAAGGGGCCGGCGCCGAGGTCGTTGGTCATGTCCATGGAGGTGCCCTCATAGTGGTCGCGCATGAGGTTCATCACCTCGTGGACGTCGACTTTGTGGTCGGGCTTGATCCAGAGGGGCATGCGCTCAGCTTTGGCGTCGCCCATGGCGTATTTCTCGTATTTCTCCATGCCGGAGGCCACGCGGTGGAACATGGCGTAGACACGGGCTTCGCAGCCGCGGAGGCCGCTGAAGGTCAGGGGAGCGTAGGTGTCGCAGAAGGAAAAGTCGGCATCCTTGCCGTCGTACCAGCCGCAGGCGCGGGCGTAGGTGATGACCTCGTCGCAGTAGACGCACTCCACCTCAGGCTCGTAGAGGTAGTCGAGGTGCTTGCTCGAGATGACCTTATGGAGACCTTTGCCCTTGGCTTTGTCGAACTTGCCTTCCTGGGGGAAGGTGGTGATGCGGGCCTGGTTGGCGTGGCCGCTGACGTAGCCGTCGGGGATGCGGCGGGCTACCCACACGGCTCCGTCGGTGTAGTTGTATTTCAGTTTCTTAGCGAGTTCGGGCTTCACGGTGTTGGGACGCTTGCCGATGAGTTCGAGAATCCACACCTCATTGGGGTCGGCAATGGAGAAACTCTCGCCCTCGCTGTGGTAGGGGTACTGGCTCATGAATCCGGCGAGAACGGCAATAGCCTCACGGGCGTTCTTAGCGCGCTGGAGGGTGAGGTAGATGTAGCTGCCGTAGTCGATGCCGCCTTCAATCTCGTTGGCTAGTTCCTCGCGGCCGCCGTAGGTGGTCTCGCCGATGGTGAGCTGCCACTCGTTCATGTTGCCCACGACGCTGTAGGTGTGACGCACCTGGGGAATCATGATGAGTTTCTTGCCGGAATCCCAGTCGACGACTTGCATCATCGCGCCGGCGGGGTAGTCGGCGGCGGGACGGTAGTAGAGTTCGCCGTAGAGCGTGTGGCTGTCGGCGGCGTAGGTAATCATGGTGCTGCCGTCTTTGGTGGCACCCTTGGTGAAGAGGAAATTGGTGCAAGCCTCAGAGGTCGAGCCGACAAGCATGGCGGCGCCGAGGAGGATTGCGGAGAAAAGTCTGGTTTTCTTCATGATGATGTTTATTTTTGTAATTTCTTTATATCGTTATATTGTACGTAGGTACTACACCTGCTGCCCAAGTGTTTTTGAAAGTGCAAAAATACGAAAAAAATTGGAACCGCCAAAAAAGATTTTTCTGCGAAGGAAAAACAAATGTTAAATTTTCCTTATAGCACAATTTTTTTTCAAGGTAGTAGTTATTATAGGTAAAAAAAGGAACGCCGGCTTTCGGCCGGCAATAATGATTGTTCAACTTAATAAAGGCGCGTATGATGCAGGAATACGAATTTACCCAAGCGGACACATTTCCGACTTCTGCAAGCACAACCATACAACCCTCGGAGCAGACGCTCCAGAACATCATGAGTTTCGCCCGTTGCTGCCAGAATGTGGAGGCAGGAGGGCTGAAGATTCGACTCTTCCTCAACTGAAAGAGCGCGCTCATTGAGCGCGCTCTTTCAGTACGAAATCACGTCCTAGGTATTTCTCCCTTACGTCGGGGTCGTTGGCGAGGTCCTCAGGGGTTCCTTGCTGGAGGATGGCGCCCTCGTAGAGGAGGTAGGCGCGGTTGGTGATATGCAGCGTCTCGCGGACGTTGTGGTCGGTGATAAGGATACCTATATTGCGCTTTTTGAGCTCAAGGACGATGTCCTGGATGTCCTGTACGGCAATGGGGTCGACGCCGGCGAAGGGCTCGTCGAGGAGGAGAAACATGGGGTCGTTGGCCAGCGCACGGGCTATCTCGGTACGGCGGCGTTCGCCGCCGGAGAGCTGGATGCCCTTGCTCTTGCGGATATGGCCGAGGTGGAATTCCTCTATCAGGGAGTCGAGTTTTTCTTTGCGCTGCTCTTTGTTGAGGTCCTTGCGGAACTCGAGTATGGACATTATGTTGTCTTCGACGGTCATATGGCGGAAGACGGAGGCTTCCTGCGCGAGGTAGCCCACGCCCATCTGCGAGCGTTTGTACATGGGGAACTGGGTGAGTTCGATGGTCTCGCCTGTCTCGCCGCGGTCGGTCTCGGGGGCGAGGTAGACCTTGCCGGAGAAGGGCTTAATGATGCCCACGACCATGTAGAATGTGGTGGTCTTCCCAGCGCCGTTGGGACCGAGGAGACCTACAATTTCACCTTGGCGGACTTCGACGGAGGCACCCTTGACGACGGTGCGTGAGCGGTATTTCTTGACGACGTTGTCGGTGTAGAGACGCATAACGGTTAAAGGTTAACGGAGAATGGAGTTCTTAGTTCTTAGCTCTTAGCTCTTAGTTCATACTTCTAAATGATTCCTTCGCGGAGAATGTCGTGGATGTGGATGATGCCGAGGTAGCGGTGGTCGGCATCGGTGACGATGAGCTGAGTGATGGAGTTCTGCCGCATCATCTGCAGGGCGTTGACGGCGTATTCGGTGTCGAGGATGGTGCGGGGGTTGGGGTGCATAATGTCGGAGGCGCACTTCGGCGTGTGGCTTGTCTGCATCATGCGGCGGAGGTCGCCGTCGGTGATGATGCCGAGGATAGCTTCGTTTTCGGTGACCACGGCGCAGCCGAGACGTTTGGAGGTCATCTCGATGATGACGTCGGAGATGGGGGTGGAGGGGGTGACCTCGGGACGTTCGTTCTGGATGTAGAGGTCGGCGACGCGGAGGTAGAGTTGCTTGCCGAGTGCGCCACCAGGGTGGAAGCGGGCGAAGTCGCGGGCAGTGAAGTTGCGGCATTCGATGAGGGCCACCGCGAGGGCGTCGCCCATCACCAGTTGTGCGGTGGTGCTGGAGGTGGGGGCCAGGTTGTTGGGGCAGGCTTCGTGCTCCACGGTGGTGTCGAGGACGATGTCGGCCTCATGGGCCAGGAAGGAGTCGGTGTTGCCCACGATGGCGATGAGGGTGTTGCCGAAGTTCTTTATCAGGGGTACCAATACTTTGATTTCTGGTGTGTTGCCCGACTTGGAGATGCAGATGACGACATCGCCGGGACGCACCATACCGAGGTCGCCGTGAATGGCATCGGCGGCATGGAGGAAAAGCGCTGGTGTGCCTGTAGAATTCAGTGTAGAGACAATTTTCTGGGCGATGTTAGCACTTTTTCCGATACCTGTGACGACGACGCGACCGGAGGCCGAAAATATGATTTCGACGGCTTTCGAAAAGCTGTCGCCGATGTGATTTTTGAGATTTTCGACAGCTTTTTTCTCGTCCTCAATTACCTGAATAGCAATATGTTTTATCTCTTCAGAACTCTTCACATTCAATTTTTTTTTTGCAGTTCAATATTTTTTTTTATCTTTGTAAACGAGAAAGATTTTTTTTTATTGTGCAGAAGGATATGAAAAGGAGTGAGAGGGAGTGAAAGTTCTGAAAGTCGAGAGCAGAGTCAAACTTGTTTGGACTTTGCCGAGATGAAGGAGCGTAGACGAAGTCAAAGGACAAATGAAAAAGAGTGTTTTATGAAAGACTTACATAAATATCTGAAAGAGATTTTCGGTTTTGACCAGTTCAAAGGCGACCAGGAGGCCATCATCCAGAGCCTGTTGGACGGCAACGATACTTTCGTCATCATGCCCACGGGAGGCGGCAAGAGCCTCTGCTACCAGCTGCCGGCCATCATCAGCAAGGGATTGGCCATTGTGGTATCGCCGCTGATAGCGCTGATGAAAAACCAGGTGGATGCGGTGCGCTACACCTCCGGTAGCCATTGTGTGGCCCACTTCCTCAATTCGTCGCTGAACCGTGCACAGGTGACGGAGGTGAAGGAGGATCTGATGAAGGGTGACACGAAGTTGCTCTATGTGGCTCCCGAGACACTTTCGAAAGAGGAAACTATAGAGTTCCTCCGGCAGATGAAGATATCCTTCTTCGCCATCGACGAGGCGCATTGTATCTCGGAATGGGGACATGATTTCCGCCCCGAATACCGTCGCCTGCGCGAAGCTATCAAGCAGATTAACACCAAGGTGCCCATCCTGACGCTCACGGCAAGCGCCACGCCGAAGGTGCAGCAGGACATCATCAAGAACCTGGGGATGGAAAAGGCGAAGACCTTCATATCGAGCTTCAACCGTCCGAACCTTTATTACGAGGTGCGACCCAAACCTAGCGACCCCATGCTGCTGCACAAGGAGATTATCCGTTTCATTAAGGACAACCCCGGGAAGAGCGGTATCATCTACTGCCTCACCCGCAAGCGTGTGGAGGAACTGGCGGAGCTGCTGGTCATCAATGGCATCAAGGCACTCCCTTACCATGCGGGATTGGACAACAAGGTGAGGACGGAAAACCAGGACAAGTTCCTGATGGAGGATGTGGACGTCATCGTGGCCACCATTGCTTTCGGCATGGGCATTGACAAACCCGACGTGCGTTTCGTCATCCACTATGATATCCCCAAGAGCATTGAAGGCTACTATCAGGAGACGGGACGTGCTGGCCGCGATGGCGGTGAGGGACGTTGCATTGCCTTCTACAGCGAGCAGGATGTGGAGAAGCTCTACAAGTTCTTCACCGACAAGAATGTGACTGAGCAGGAAATGGCAAAGCAGTTGGTGCAGGAGATGGTGAGCTATGCCGAGAGTTCGGCCTGCCGGAGACTGAATATCTTGAAATACTTTGGCGAGGACTACAACGAGCCCTACTGCGGCAACTGTGATAACTGCACGCACCCCAAGCCGCGTGTGGAGGCCCAGGAGGAGATGGCTTACGCTCTCGAGACCATCCAGGCCATGAAGCAGGCCTTCAAGCCCAAGGACATTGTGGATGTCATCATGGGCCGTAAGAATACCAACACGAAGACCTACCATCTTGACAAGCTGGAACAGTTCGGCGGTGGAGTCGACGTGAATACCGGCGGCGGTCCTGCCGACCTCTTCTGGAAGGCGGTCCTCAGGCAGGCGCAGTTCGAGGGACTGCTGCAGAAGGAAATAGAGCAGTATGGTGTGCTGAAGCTCACCCCTGCGGGGTACAAGTTCATCAAGAAGCCCTACAGCATTTATGTCACCACGGACCACGACTATTCGGGTGAAACGGGCGAGGACGAGGAGGATCTGGTGGCTGTCAGCGGCGGCGGCGCAAGCGCCGCCGGCGACGAGGCCCTCTATGTGCAGCTGAAGAGCCTGCGCAAGAGCATTGCTTCGCGCGAGAAGCTCCCTGCCTATGTCATCTTCGAGGAGTCGTCACTGAAGGATATGACCCTGCAGTATCCCTGCAATGTGGAGGAGTTGAGCCACTGTGTCGGCGTAGGTATCGCCAAAGCGCAGAAATACGGCCAGCCTTTCATCGACCTCATCAAGCAGTATGTGGAGGACAACGACATCGAGCGTCCGCAGGATATCGTGGTGCGTTCGGCGGCCAACAAGTCGGCCAACAAGGTCTATATCATCCAAAGCATCGACCGCCGCAAGAGCCTCGAGGATATCGCCGCCGGAAAGGGCCTCTCGATGGATGAACTGATGACGGAGATGGAGCATATCATCTCCAGCGGTACTAAATTAAATATAGATTACTATATTAATGAGATGATTGAGCCCGACCATCAGGAGGAGCTGTTGGAATACTGGCGTGGTTCGGAGACCGCCTCGCTGGAGGAGGCCTACGAGGAATATCAGGATGATCCCGACTACACCGAGGAGGAAATCCGCCTGATGCGAATCAAATTTATGGCGGACTACGGGCACTAATAACGGTTAATGGTTAACGGTTAAAGAAATGGGGAAGTGGGGATACGAGCACATAGACTGCTGGCGCTGTTGCTGCTGACGGTGGCAATGGGGACAGGATATGTATGTGCACAGGCATTTGAAAACCGCCAATACAACAACGACACCACCTACTATTGTGTAAGCTCGTCGGTGGGGTACGTCTATCATCAATATGGTGGGGATGAGTCCTTCGACAGTTGGGGCGTGATTACGGGTTTCGATACCTCGATGCAGCTGATGTTGACGTTCATGAACAGCAGCGGGAGCAGAAGGGTTCCCGTGTGTGGCTATATAGACATCTGGGACGGCGACCCGGGAGACTCGTTGCTGATTCATTTTACCGATTCGTTGGTGAATATGCGGGTGTTGTCCTATACGGGCGACCACGTTACTTTCCACCTGCACTACGATGCCTATTCGCTCGACACCATTTTTTTCAATAAACGTCAATTCACATTAAGATGGAGTCCAAGTGATCCCTTGACGCCTGTGTCGCCCGGCACCAGTCCTTGTTCCCAGACAATCGGAGGGATTACGTTCGACAGCATCAGTTCCACCGGTGCCGTGATGCATTATACGCCTGCCAATCTCACGCTGGTTGTCACTATCGACGGCCGTACCTATGTGGCCCACAACGGGAGGCTCGTTCTTTCGGGACTGAATCCGAACACAAACTATCTGGTCACTGCCGTTCCCGTGGGGCAGCAGGAGTCGCCCTGCTGCCGCTCCAAAAAGGCGTTCTATACCGAGCCAGAGACACACCACGGGTGCCCCAATGTACTGAACTTGCGTTCCAACTATGTGCGCTGCTTCCACAACGGCAGTATCGGCCTCCGGGACTACGGGCCGGGAAACGATTACAGTCAGCACACCGTACATACCAACCCCAACGAGACCGACAGGGCTACCGACAACCAACTGCATACCGTAGGTCCCGGACTTCCGGGGGCTGTCCGGCTGGGCAACGTGGTACCGGGCAACGTGAGTGAGGCCGGAGGGAGTGAGTCCATCGTCTACTACCTCCATGTCGACACCACCCTCTACTCGATGATAATGCTCCACTACGCTGTCGTCCTCCAGGATCCGGGTCACAATCCCGCTGCACAGCCTCATTTTACCATGCAGATTCTCGACCAGGAAGACGAGGTTATTGACCCGGTATGCGGTGCCGCCGACTTTGCGGCCGATTCGACGCTGGGATGGAACAACTACGACGGCACGCTGTGGAAGGACTGGACGACCATAGGCATCAGCCTGACACCCTATCACGGACAGGATGTGAAGCTAAAGTTCTCTACCCGCGACTGTAGCATGGGAGCCCACTACGGCTATGCCTATTTCTACGCCGAATGCCAGCAGCCTGCTGTCACTTCGGAGCATTGTGGCACCGTCGACACCAACACCCTTACGGCTCCGGGTGGTTTCACTTACCTCTGGTACTACGACTCCCCCTCCAACCCCGTCGCCACCACGCAGAGCTACACCTACTCCTCCGCTGAGGGTACCATCCACTGCCAGCTCTCGTTCATCGAGAATCCCTCCTGCCACCTTACCCTGAGCACCTACGTCACCAACTTCTGGCCATCGGCTACCATCGACACCTTCTTCACCGTCGACCGTGGTTGCGACGGCTATGAGGTGCATTTCGCCAACCGCAGCACCATCCTCGGCGACGACAGCATCCCGCTGCCTGGTACTCCGCCCTGCGAGTCGGCCTTGTGGGTCTTTGGCGACGGCTATATCAGCAGCCAGTATGCCCCCACCCACACCTACCGGCGTCCGGGTCCTTATTCCGTGACCATGATAGCAAAGCTTGCTGGCGGCGAATGTACCGACACCACCCATTTCTTTATCGTGGCTCCCGACGCATGGGCACCCTCCGACCAACACCTCTTCTGCTGTGACTCCCTCCTCTGGCTCGACAGCCTGTGGTACTCCCGCGATACCGTCGGCCCTACCGCCCGTGTGGCCTATCCTGAGAGCTGCGACACCATCTATACTCTCCACCTCGCCACCCTGCCCTCCAGCCACTACACTTTCCCCGACGACACCTTCTGCTTCAACAGCCGCTACTACTGGCGAGGACAGGTGGTGCCGGTGAGTCCTTCGCCTTTCGACAGCCTCTTCCACCACCTCACCGACACCCTCGTGGCGGCCAACGGATGCGACTCCGTGCTGCACCTCCACCTGCTCCAGTTCTCTGCCGACCGTCTGGGTATCAAGGTGCAGGCCGACTGTGGATTGGGTCTCTATCGCCTCACCGCTGATACCGACAAACCTTTCTGGCAATGGGGCTCCACCCCCCACGACCCCGCTCTCGACGGCCACGAGACCGACCGCGAGCTATGGGTGTTCCCCGACAGTGCCATCACTTACACCCTCACCTCCTATTACGGCGACTCCCTCTTCTGTCCCACCACCACAGCCAGGGAACTTGCGCCCCCGTCCTTTCCGAGGGCCGAACTTGAGGTGACTCCCGCTGCCCTCACCTACGAGAGGCCCACCCTCTATGCTTTCGACCACAGCAACAAATACAACCGTCGCCAGTGGGCCGTCGAGCTTCATGGAGCCTCCGACGACAGCATCCCCCTGCCCGACACCCTGCAGCGCATCGCCTATCTTGTCCCCATCAACGACTACGACAGTGCTACCGTCATCCTCGTCGTGGGCAACGAGTTTTGTCACGATACCGCCAGTCAAACCCTTCCCATTGTGCGCTACGCCCTCTTCGCCCCTAATGTCTTCACCCCCGATGCTAGCACCAACAACCGATTCACCGTCGTCTGCAACGGTGCCGTCGAAGCCGAACTCACCCTCTACAACCGTCAGGGGCTCTTCGTCTATTCCACCGCCGACCTAGAGCAGGGCTGGGATGGTACCCACAACGGCACTCCCTGCCCGCAGGGCGCCTATGTCTGGCACTTCCGCTATCGTACCGTCGACCGACCCACCGACTGGAACAAAGCCATCGGCACCGTCACCCTCCTAAGATAAAAAATTTTCAATTTTAATTCTCAATTTTCAAATTATTTGTACCTTTGCACCGTCAAAGAGAGCATAGGGGTGCTCTTATGTTGCTCGGAATGAGCACAAAGAAGCTGAGAACATACCCTAAAAACTTGATCCGGATAATGCCGGCGTAAGGAATTGAATTATGAAACACAACTTTTATAGCTGTGGCCGCTATCTCCTTTATAAGGCCACCAGGATTAGCCGCAAGCAGATGATAGCCTGCTGCGTTTTTGGTATTTCACTTTTCACTTTTCACTTTCCACTTTCCGCTCAGGATACCGTCCGCCGTCTCGACGAGGTGATTATCCAGGACGTGCGTGTCAACAACAAGACACCGCTAACTACCAGCACCCTCGACCTGAAGGAACTCGACGACGCCCGTGCCAGCATCAGCATGCCCTACATGCTCGAGACGCAGACCTCCGTGGTGGCCAGTGGCGAGAACGGCGGCGTGGGTGCCGCCTACATCCGCATCCGCGGTGTCGACGCCTCGCGTATCAATGTTAATATTAACGGCATCACGCTCAACGACCCCGAGAGCCAGCAGGTCTATTGGTACAACATCCCCAACCTCGGCGGCATGGCCCAGAGCCTGCAGATACAGCGCGGCGTGGGAGCCTCCACAGGCGGCAGCCCCGCCTTCGGCGCCGCCATCAACCTGCAGACCCTCAACGCCCGCGATCGCGCCTACGGCGAGGCCGACCTCGGCTTCGGCAGCTGGAACACACGCCAGTACAGCGTCAGCGCCGGTACGGGTATCATGAAGAGCGGACTTTCCTTCGACTTCGCCTACAGCGGCCTCACCTCCGACGGCTATATCCGCAGTTGGGGCACCGACCAGCAGAGCTTCTTCGGCAGCGCCAGCTGGTACGGCAAGAAGACCTTTATAAAACTCCTCACCATCATCGGCAGCCAGACCACCGGCATCACCTGGGACGGCGCCTACGACTACCAGCTCGACGAAGACCCCACCTACAACCCCAGCGGCGAGTACACCATGGACGGAAACACCATGTACTACCCCAACGAGACCGACAATTACTGGCAGCGCCACTACCAGCTCTATATCTCGCACCTGCTTACCGACCAGTGGAGCATCCACGGCGCCCTCGACTACACCCACGGCGACGGCTACTACGAGCAGTACAAAGCCAACAAGAAGTTCAGCAAGTATGGCCTCTCCCTCAGCGGCAAGAGCGACTTCATCACCCGCAAGGAGATGGACAACGACGCCCTCACCGGTAATCTCGCCTTGCACTATGACGGCGAGAAGCTCTCCTTCTCGCTTGGCGACCACCTGCTCTACTTCGACGGCTACCACTTCGGCAACGTCCTATGGTGCCGCGACACTGCCGCCCATATCAAAGACTATGAGTGGTACCGCTACAACGGCACCAAGGTCGACAACGCCGTTTACGCCAAAGCCGCCTACGACTTCTCCGACGACTTCAACGCTTACGCCGACCTCCAGCTTCGCACGGTGAACTACAAGCTCCGCGGCGACGCCGACGACCTCTTCACCATGGACTTCGACCAGGACTACCTCTTCTTCAATCCCAAGGCCGGCATCAACTACCGCATCAACGGCAACCAGCGCACCTACTTCGTGGCCGGCATCTCCAACCGCGAGCCTACCAAGAGCGACATCAAGGACGCCATCGGCCGCAACGACACCGTGAAGGCCGAGACCATGCTCGACCTCGAGCTGGGCTACCAGCTGGCTTACAACCGCTGGGCCTTCAACGTGAACCTCTACGGCATGTTCTACAAAGACCAGCTCACCCCCAGCGGTGACCTCAGCAGCAGCGGCTACGCCCTCATGGAGAATGTCGACAAGAGCTACCGCATCGGTATCGAACTCGAGGGCGGATACATGTTCACCGACTGGTTCCGCATGGACGCCAACCTCACGCTCAGCCAGAACAAGGTGCTCGACTACACTTTCGCCGACTTCGCCGACGGCGACGCCGACCCCAACCTCGTCACCCGCACCACCGACCTGGCTCTCTCGCCCAATATCGTGGGCGCCGCCATCGCCACCTTCGTCCCCATAAAGAACGGAAAACTGCAACTCATCGGGAAATATGTTGGCAAACAATATGCCGACAACACCAGTCGCGAGTGCTACGCCATCGACCCCTACTTCCTCCTCAACGTCAAAGCTTCCTACACATGGAAACTCAAAGGAACCAACGAAATCGAAGCCCAGCTGCTTGTCAACAACCTCCTCGACCACCACTATCGCCTCAGTGCATGGGTGGGTGACTGGGTTGATGACTGGAGCGGTCCTGCGGCAGCTTACTACTACCACGACCGTGCTTGGCTCCAGCAGCCCGGCATAAACTTCATGGCCAGAGTAATTTATAGATTCTAATGGAATTTTCAATTTTTGAAATCATCGGCGCAGTCATCGGTCTGTTCTATATTGTCAGCGAATATAGGGCGGACCGGTGGTTCTGGCCGCTCTCGCTGCTGATGTCGGCCTTTTATGCCGTCATCGACTTCGCCTCAGGCATCTATGCCAATGGCGCCATCTGCGTCTACAATTTCGTGATGTCCATCTACGGCATCCTCGTCTGGCGCGGTATCATCCAGAAACGCAAGGAAGACCAGGGCGGCGAGCGTCATATCTCCTCCTGTCCTCGTGCCTACTGGTGGCAGATCATCACCGTCATCGTGGCGCTCAGCGTGCTGCTCACCTGGCAGCTGGGATTCCTCAATCAGAGCATCTACACGCTGCCTAGCGGACGCACCATCAACCTCTCGCTCCTCGACGGCATCTCATCGGCACTCACCATCGTCGGCATGCTCATGCTGGCGCACAAATGGTGGCAGCAGTGGTTCTGCTGGATGATTGTGGAACCCTTGATGATAGTCATCTTCTGGCTCACCGGCAACTACGCCTCCGCAGCTCTCTACGCTGTCTTCGAAGTCTTTTGCATACTTGGTGTAATAAAATGGAGGAAAGAAGCCCTCAAGCAATCAGACAATCAAACAATCAAGCAATGAACATTGTCATCCTTGCCGCCGGCGACTTCCCTACGCACCCCATCCCCCTCAGAGCCTTGCAGGAGGCCGACTTCGTAGTCTGCTGCGACAGTGCCTATGAGGCAATTAGGAATGAGGAATTAGGAATTAGGAATTATGTGGTGGTAGGAGATGGGGATTCGTTGTCTGAACAAGACAAAACCGCCCTCGGCGACCGCTGGATTCATGTCGCCGAGCAGGACTACAACGACCTCCACAAAGCCATGTGCTGGGCTACCGAAAAATTGTCAATTTTCAATTCTCATTTTTCAATTTTAGGAGCCTCCGGCAAACGCGAGGACCACACCCTCGGCAACATCTCCTATCTGGCCACCTTCTCCGAGGAGTACCCCGGCATCGACCTCGAGATGCTTACCGACTACGGCCGCTTCACCATTCAGAATTCACCATTCAAAATTCAAAATTACAAAAGCTTCCCCCGCCAGCAAGTCTCCCTCTTCACCCTCGACCCCCGTACTCGCGTCACCGCCACCGGCCTCCAGTGGCCCCTTAATGACGCCACTCTCGCCCCTTGGTGGCAGGGTACGCTCAACTCTGTACTTTCCGACTCCTTCACCCTCTCTTCCGACGGTCCCCTCCTCGTTTTCCAGACCTACGACCCAAAGCCTCTGTAAAAAATATTTTGTCATGTCGCGATGTTTTTGTATTTTTGCATTTTAATTGTAAAAACAAAAACAACGTAACGAGATGAATATATTGCTACTGGGTTCCGGCGGACGCGAGCACGCCATTGCCTATAAGATTTCTCAGAGCGAGCAATGCGGTCAATTCTACATTGCTCCCGGCAATGCCGGCACCGCTGCCGTGGGCGAGAATGTCAGTTTGGATATCACCGACTTTGAGGCTGTTGGCCAGTTCGCCGTCAGCCACCGTATCGAGATGCTGGTGGTAGGTCCCGAGGCTCCGCTGGTAGCCGGTATCGCCGATTACTTCGCCGAGCAACCCTCGCTGAAACATATCCTCGTTATCGGACCCTCCCGACAGGGAGCCATGCTCGAGGGCAGTAAAGACTACGCGAAAGCTTTCATGCAGCGACACAATATTCCCACGGCCCGCTACCAGACCTTCACCGCCGACACATTGGCCGACGGCGAGCGTTTCCTTGAAACCCTGCAGCCTCCTTACGTCCTCAAGGCCGATGGCCTGGCGGCCGGCAAGGGCGTTCTCATCGAGCCCGACCTCGCCACCGCAAAGAAGAATCTGCGAGAGATGCTCTGCGACCATAAGTTCGGCGATGCCTCCGCTAGTGTGGTGATAGAGGAATACCTCTCCGGCATCGAGATGAGCGTCTTCGTGCTCACCGACGGTACCCACTACCTCATGCTGCCTTCCGCCAAGGACTACAAACGTATCGGCGAGGGCGACACCGGCCTCAACACCGGTGGTATGGGCTCAGTGAGCCCCGTGCCTTTCGCTGGCAAAGCTTTCATGAAAAAGGTCGAGGACCGCATCGTGAAGCCCACCGTCCGTGGCCTCCGCGACGAGAAGATACCCTACTGTGGTTTCATTTTCATCGGACTCATGTGCAGCAATATCAATCCCACCGATCCCACCTCTGGTGATCCCTATGTCATCGAGTACAATGTCCGCATGGGTGATCCTGAGACCGAGAGTGTCTTCCCCCGCATCAAGAGCGACATCGTGTCCCTCTTCGAAAATGCCGCCCATGGCAATCTCGATGGCTGTACCATCGAGATTGACCCACGCACAGCGGCTTGCGTGATGATGGTGGCCGGCGGATACCCCGAGAGCTACAAAAAAGGTGACGTTATCAACCTCGGCGACGACGACGACACCCTCATCTTCCACTGCGGCACCAAGCGTGACGGAGAAGGACGCCTGCTCACCAACGGCGGCCGCGTCATCTGCGCCACTTCGCTGGCTCCCAGCCTTCCCGAGGCGCTGCTCAAGAGTTATAACCGATCCCAAGCCATTGAGTGGAACGGTAAGTACTACCGCCGCGATATTGGACAAGACCTCCTCAAACTGATGCAGGAATCTTGAGAGTCAACAGGAACATAGCTATCGGACATTTGGCGGCGGCAGCCGCCTATGTCATCTTCGGCATCAACGTAGTGGTATGCCGCGATATCGCCATTGAAGGCCATGTGGAACCCATCGTGCTCTTCTCTATGCGCGCTCTCGTGGCTGGCGCACTCTTCTGGCTCCTCTCTTTCTTCTCCCCCAAAGAGCATGTGCCGCCCAAAGACCTGCTGAAGCTCTTCGGTGCCGGCATCATCGGACTTTTCCTTCCCCAGCTCACCTTCCTTCACGCCATTGCCCACACTACGCCTGTCGACCTCTCGGTGATGAGCACTACGACCCCCATCTTCACCATGTTCGTCGCAGCCATCTTCCTCAAAGAGCCCATCACCTGGAAGAAAGCCCTCGGTGTGGCCCTCAGCTTTGGTGGCATCCTCTGGCTTATCCTGCAGAGCACCTTCGGCGGACACGGTCCTTCCGAAACGGAACCCATCGGCATCATGTTCTGCTTCGCCAACTATATCGTCTTCGCCCTCTACCTCGGCACCTGCCGCAACCTCATCGCCCGCTATTCCGTCGTCACCTCCATGAAGTGGATGTTCCTCGTCTCCTTCCTCGTCTCGCTACCCTTCAGTATTCCTAAGCTGCCGGCCACTGAGTTCGCCCTTGTCTCCACCCAGGTGTGGTGGGAGATAGGTTTTATGATTATTTTCTCCACCTTCATTGCCTACTACCTTATCCCCGCCGCCCAGCAGCGCATACGTCCCACGCTGGTGAGCATGTATGGCTACCTGCAGCCTATCATCGCCATTGCAGCTGCCATCTGGACTGGTCTCGACCGCATCACCCTCACCAAACTCGTCGCCGCCCTCCTCGTCTTCACTGGCGTCTGGGTCGTCAACCAGAGCCGCGCAGCGGTACAAAAATAATTCTATGGAATCCGAGCAGAAAAATACAAATACCGTCAACCGTCTTCTTATCCTCATCGCGATGGTGCTGGGTGGCATCATCGGTGTGATGTCTGCTTCCCATCTCCAGCCCAAGAAGGAATATGCCAGCCTGAACGAGAAGATGAGCGAGGTGCTCACCCTCGTACAGAATAATTATGTCGACACTATTAATGTCGACTCTGTGGGCGAGCGTATGATTGCAGCTATATTGGGCGAGCTCGATCCCCACAGTGTCTACCTATCCGTCCGTGATGCCGAGCGCACTTCCGAACTTATGCGGGGCAATTTCGAGGGTGTAGGGTTGGCGCTGCACCGCGAGGGTGACACCACATTCATTGGACAGGTGTTCGACGACGGTCCCTCGGCGAATTCGGGGCTGCTGCCTGGCGATATGATTGTATCTGTCGATGGTGTGCAGGTTACTGGCATGCCCGCCGACTCCGTTGTAGCGCGCCTCCGAGGTCCTAGTCGCACGAAAGTGACCATCGAGGTGAGGCGGCAATCAAGCAATCTCAGCTTCACCGTGCGTCGCGGTCTTGTGCAGCACAAGACAGTTGTCTACAGCGACATGATTGACCGTACCACAGGTTGTATCGTTCTTGCCTCGTTCTCCACCACCAGCCATGAGGAATTCCACACTGCTCTCAAGGCGTTGCTGAAACGGGGCATGAAGAGTCTTATCCTCGACTTGCGCGGCAATACTGGCGGCTCACTCGAATCGGCCGTCGGCATCGCAGGTGAGTTCCTCCCCCAAGGCAGCCTTATTGTCTACACTCAGGGGGCCCATAAGGAGCGGGAAGATATCGTAGCCCGCCGCGGAGGGCTCTTCACCGAGGGTAAGGTCACGGTGCTTGTCGATGAAAGCTCCGCATCGGCCAGCGAGGTTGTCAGCGGAGCCCTGCAGGACAACGACCGCGCCACCATTGTGGGGCGGCGCACCTTCGGCAAGGGACTTGTCCAGCGCGAATTCCAACTGCAGGATGGCTCCTCTATGCTCCTTACCATTGCCCGCTACTATACGCCATCCGGCCGCTCCATCCAGCGCCCCTACGACCAGGGTACGGACGAATACTATCGCGACTATCTGGAGCAGCTGCTGGAGGAGTCCTATGCTGACAATCCCACGCTGCATGTCACCGACTCCACTCCCTACTACACCACTTCTGGCCGTATTGTCTACGGCGGAGGAGGCATTTTCCCAGACCACCTCATTCCCTACCGGAAAGATCCTACCTTTGCCTATTATAACAAGCTTTCGTCACGAGGTCTCCTTATGAAGGTGGCTTTTGCTCAGGTGCGTCGACATGCTGGAGAGTGGCTGAATCGGTACCCGACGCTGGACCTCTTTTGCAGTGGATTCACTGTGTCCGACGCTCTCATCCAGCAAGTTGTCGCCCTCGGCGAGGAGTTCGGCATCCCTGTCGACAGAGCAAGCCTCGCGGCCCAGCGGCATCTTATGTGTACCCTCATCAAAGCCTATATCGGCGAAGCCCTCTTCGGACAGCAGGCCTTCTACCGCATCTATCTTCCCGAAGACGAAGACCTCAAGCATGTAAGAAAAATGCAATAAAAAAGAACCTAAGAGTACAAAAAGATAACAATAACACCATGAAACGACTCTTTATTATCATAACAGTTCTTGCGGCATCTATTGCTGCTTCTGCACAGAAAAGCGACCTCTCCTGCACCTTTAGTGGTTTGGAGAAAAGCGCACGTATTGTAGTCAGCGAACCCCATGGCGGACGCCTTATTCCCGTCGATACTCTGACTCCCGACAAGAAGGGACGTATCTCCCTTTCGCGTTACGCCTACACCCCCCAGTTCCTCGGGCTCTCGCTGCTGCCGTCCACCAATGGTCCTGTTCTCCATGTCATCCTGCTGCCCAAGGAGACTGTTACCCTCGAGGTGGATTTTATGCCGAGCATCAACCATTTCAACATCACCTCGGTGAAGGGCTCGGACAACATGACGCTCTACAAGGGATACACGAACCTGCTTACCGAGTTGGTGCAGAACCAGCAGACCAACCTCATCGACAGCCGCATTGAGGATCTCCTTGATGCCAACCCCGGGGTGCTGATGAGTGCTTTCCTTGTCACCTATTTCGAGCAGTCGTTCGAGCAGCATGTGGGGCTGTACAAGAAAATCCGCGACGCCCTCATTGGGCAGTATCCCAACGAAGACTTCGTGAAGCACCTCGACAGCCGCCTGAAGTCGGTCATCCTGCCCGGCACGGAGGCTCCCGACATCGAGCTTCCCGACCCCGAAGGGAAGCTGCGCAAGCTCAGCGACCTTCGCGGCAAGGTGGTCCTCATCGACTTCTGGGCTTCATGGTGCCGTCCCTGCCGCGCGGAGAACCCTAATGTCGTCCGTATCTACAATATGTATCACGAACGCGGCTTCGAGGTCTTCAGTGTCTCGCTCGACAAGGATCGCAGTGCCTGGCTGAAAGCCATTGCCGACGACCATCTGACATGGCCCAACCATGTCAGCGACTTGCGTGGGTGGTCCTCCGCAGGAGGTAAGCTTTACGGCATCTCCTCCATCCCCTCCACAGTGCTTGTTGGACCCGACGGCAAGATTTTGGCACGGAATTTGCGGGGACAACAATTGGAACAGAAACTGAAAGAAATATTCAATAAATGATTACTACCACCCAGATAGAAATGGCCCTGGGCCACGTCAACGACCCCGACCTCGGGCAGAGTCTCACCTCCCTCGGCATGATTGAGAATATCAAGGTCGACGGGATGAAGGTCTCCTTCGACCTCGTCCTCACCACCCCGGCTTGCCCCATGAAGAAAAAGATGAGCGACGACTGCATCAACGCCATCCACGAGCTGGTGGACCGCAATGCCGAAGTGGAGATAAATCTTACTTCGCGTCCGCAGCCTGACCCCAAGGAGGAGTTCAAGGAGGTCTTCAAGAACATCCACCATATCATCGCCGTAGCCTCCGGCAAGGGCGGAGTAGGTAAGAGCACGGTGGCTGCCAATTTGGCAGTCTCCCTTGCCAAAACGGGTGCCAAAGTGGCACTCGTCGACGCCGACATCTATGGACCCTCCATCCCGATAATGTTCGGCATCACCGAAGAGGAGGTCTATGGGCACAAGGTGGGGGAGAAGACCTATATGCTACCCATCGAGCGTTACGGTATTAAGCTGATGAGTGTCGGCTTCTTTGTCGATGCCACCAAGGCCCTTGCCTGGCGCGGACCTATGGCCAGCGGCGCCCTCAAGCAGATACTCACCGAGACCTGGTGGGATGAGATTGACTATATGGTCGTCGACATGCCCCCGGGAACCGGCGACATCCAGCTCACCCTCGCACAGACCATCCCCGTCACGGGAGCTATCATCGTCAGCACCCCGCAGCAGGTAGCTCTAGCCGACGTCGTCCGCGGTGTCGAGCTCTTCCGCAATGAATCCGTCAACATCCCTGTCCTCGGATTCGTCGAGAATATGGCCTGGTTCACTCCTGCCGAGTTGCCAAACAACAAATACTTTATCTTCGGCAACGGCGGCTGCCGCAAACTGGCCGATGAGATGAACATCCCGCTGCTGGGCGAGATACCTCTGGTGCAGAGCATTGCCGAGAGTGGCGACAGCGGAAAGCCCGCGGCACTCTTCGACCCCGCCAATACCAAAGACCCTGTCCGCGAGGCCTTTGACGCCCTCGCACAGAACACCATCCGTGAAATCTGCAAGCTCCACGTCACCAAATAAACTTTAAACGTTAAACTTTATTCAATTCAAAATGACCGACCAAGAGAAACCCGCCATCGAGCAAAAAGTAAAGAACGCCCTTGCCCAGATACGTCCCTACCTCCAGCAGGACGGTGGCGATGTGGAATATGTCGACATGACCGCCGAAGGCGTTGTCATTGTGCGCCTCAAGGGGCATTGCGGATCCTGTCCTCACGCCATGCAGACCCTGAAGCAGGGTATCGAGCAGGCCCTGAAACGTGTTATTCCCGAAGTAAAATCGGTGGAGAAGATTTAAACCTTCTGCCTGCTCTGCAGGCCTTGAGCACCTTGAAAGTTAATTAAATATAGCGAAAAACCGTTACATGATCTACACTAAGACTGGTGACCGCGGAACCACCTCCCTTGTGGGTGGTAGCCGTGTGAACAAAGACGACCACCGTGTTGAAGCCTACGGCACTGTCGACGAGCTCAATTCGCATATCGGGCTTCTTGCCGAGATGATGCGTCCCCTTGGGGGAGGCTACTACGACGAGCTGAAGGCCGTACAGCACAACCTCTTCACGTTGCAGACCCTTTTGGCCACCGAGGACGAGACCATCTATGCCCGTCTGCCGCAGTTGGCGGAGGAGGAAGTCGATATGCTGGAGCGGCAGATAGACCTCATCACGGACCGTCTGCCCAAGTTGCAGAACTTCGTCATTGCGGGAGGCAACCTTGCCGGTGCCCAGAGTCATGTGGCCCGCACCGTTTGTCGCCGAGCCGAGCGGCGAGTTGTCACCCTTGCCCGCGAAACAAAGGTTGATGATGTCATCTTACGCTACCTTAACCGTCTGTCGGACTACCTCTTTGTCCTAGCACGCCTAGCTGTCGTGATGGATGGCAAGGAGGAGAATTTGTATGTTTGAAAAAATTTTTCAGGGTAAATACTAAAACATTTTTTATTGCGTTTTGCAGAAAAATTTGAAGGAAAGAATATAGTATGTATTGGACTCTAGAATTAGCATCGAAACTGGAAGACGCCCCCTGGCCCGCCACCAAGGAGGAACTCATTGACTATGCCCAGCGCACCGGCG
Source organism: uncultured Bacteroidota bacterium (assembly GCA_902800395.1). GTDB lineage: Bacteria > Bacteroidota > Bacteroidia > Bacteroidales > P3 > Colimorpha. Next base: position 89,918 of record CADCEC010000005.1, read on the forward strand.
CCCCTATGGAAGTTGTCGAAAACCTTCAGGAAATAGAAGATGAAGGCGATCAATATGAAAGCATCGAAGATATCTGGCCCGACTACCCCACCAAGGAAGACTTTTTCTTTGAAGAAGACGAATATTAATAGCATCTCTATCATCGGCGCCGGCAACGTGGCCACCCACCTCGCCCTCGCCCTCCACAACACTGGCCACACCCTCCGGCAGGTCCTCGCACGCGAGTTCGACCACGCCGATTTATTGGCTTCCCGCGTAGGAGCCCAACCTATCAATAAAAGCTCACTGCTCGACGACAAGTCGGATGTCTACCTGCTGGCCGTCAACGACGACGCCCTCTATGACTTGGCTCTTGACCTGCGGCTCCCTAACGCCTTGGTGCTCCACACCTCCGGCAGCACCCCCGCCACCGTCCTCAAACCTATCTCACGCCGCTACGGTGTCGTCTGGTCGCCCCAGACCTTCGTGCGCGACATCGCGATGGACTACTCCCGCCTGCCCCTCTGCATCGAAGGCTCCACGCCCCAAGTGCTGCAAGAGATAGAAGACCTCTTCGCTCCCGTGACGGCCCATATCCACCACCTCGACTTCGAGCAGCGCCGCTGGGCACACCTCGCCGCCGTGATGGTGAGCAACTTTGGCAACGCCATCAACGCCCTTGCACAAGAGGCCCTCGAACAGCACGGCATCGATTTCTCCATCCTGCGGCCGCTGGCCGAAGGCACCGTGCGCAAGATGGACTATGGCCCCCTCTGGCCGCAGCAGACAGGCCCCGCCCGTCGCCACGACCAGAAGACCCTCGACACTCAGCGACGCCTCCTCGCCGACAACCCCCAGCTCCTCCAACTCTACGACCTTCTCACGGAAATAATTCAAGAAAAAGCCTAGGTCTTCCTAGGACATCCTAGAAAACCCTAAATATCATGCAGTTTGTCGATACTCACTGCCACCTCTATGACGAAGCTTTCGACGGCGACCGCGACGAAGTCTTGCAGCGCGCCCTCGATGCAGGTGTCACCACCCTGCTGCTTCCCGCTATCGACAGCCAAAGTCATGAACGGCAGGAACTTCTGGCAGCGCAGCATCCCGAATGCTTCCGGCAGATGATGGGACTCCATCCTACGTCGGTGAAAGAAGACTTCGAGCAGGAACTCGATATCATTCACGATAAACTCTTCCATTCGCATAATTCGCCCACAGAATACGTCGCCGTAGGTGAAATAGGCCTCGATTTCTACTGGGACACCACCTACCTCGAGCAGCAGCGGGAGGTCCTCTTGCACCAGATGCAGTGGGCCGAAGAACTGCAGCTGCCCGTCTGTCTTCATGTGCGCAAAGCCTACAACGAACTTTTTGGTCTCCTCAAACGGCTCAACCGTCCCCGCTACCAAGGGGTCATGCATTGTTTCGGCGGCAGCCTGCAGGAGGCCTACAAAGCCATCGAAATGGGTTTCCATCTGGGTGTGGGAGGTGTGGCCACCTTCAAAAATGCTGTTCTCGGCACCATTGCTGCCACCGTTCCCCTCGAGAGTTTGGTGCTCGAGACCGACGCCCCTTATCTCTCACCCGTCCCGCACCGCGGACAACGCAACGAACCCGCCTATATTCCCCTCATAGCGCAAAAAATTGCCGACCTCCGCAGTATCACCCTCGGCGAGGTGGCTGACATCACCACTGCCAGCGCCAAATCTCTTTTCAACCTATAAAAATCAGAAGCCTATCTCAATACCTATCTCATGTATGGGATACGAGATGTAAAGCGGCAGCAGATTAGCGACAAGGCTAACCCGATGGAGGTATTTCTTTGGGAATAGTATACCTACACCCAAGGTCAGTCGCCAGGGGTTGAGTTCAATGCCTCCCAACATATGTGACAGCGCTATACTGCGTGCAGGGGTGACGCTTAAGCTCCACCCCACACTTTTGCTGTCCCGAGGGGCAATGCTATAAGTGAGCGGCAGGCTCGCATAAAGGCTAAAGGTGCTATAGGTGCCTTCTGTCTGGGTGATGATGACATCAGATAGGGATCCATCAACTCCCATCATCTGGTTATGGACTACATTCAATAACTCTCCCTGCTGGTAGTGGCCACCGAGGGAGAGGCCTATGTCGAAATGCCGCCGTTCGTTGCCCGCAATGGTGAAAGCCGCACCCACATCGGCCGTGAAGGTGCAGCGGGGTGTGAGGGCAAGGGAGGTCGTACTTTCGGTATTGGCTGAGGCATCACCAGCGTATCCAGTGCCGTAAGACGGGGTGGCCGAAGCCGTGACGGAGGAGATGAAGTGGAGATTGTTTGAGTGCTTTATTGCTTGATTGGATGGTTGGATGATTGGTTTGGAGGGCATACCTATCTCAGGGTAAAAAACGTCCACAAGGGTTGTCTCCGGAATGGGTTCAGAAAGAACATCGGGGGCGTGTACAGCGGTGTCTTCCTGCGGTAATTTCGCTACCAATGGTGACTCTTCGACGGTTGATGGCAGGGGCGAATCGGGAATCTCTATCATAGCGGTTTGATTGTCATAATGCCTCGTCGTGGCAGTCATCAATCGGGGTTCGACATTTACGGTGGCCACATCAACAGCTGGAACTGTATTGCCGGCAGTGGGCCGCACCTGTTGGGCGACAAGGGTTTGCTCTGAAGTTTGCGATGTCGAAAGCATCCGGACAATCCCCACCGACCCCAGAAGCACCAACAGCGTACACGCCACCCATGTGCGCCGCCGTGCCTGCACGTGTGCCAGATGCCGCACATGCGAAGCAATCTGCTTCTGCCGGCCATATTGCTGCAAAAGTTTTTCTATGTCGTCATTGTATTCCATTTTCCATTTTTTTCCGGAGTGTGAGGTAGGCACGGCTCATCAGCGTGGTCACATTGGTCTCGCTGAGACCTGTTATTTCCGCCATCTCGTGGATGCTATGTCCTTTCACATATTTCAGTTCTATCAGTTGCTGCTGCTGAGGGGGCAAGGTGGCAATGGCCTCCTCTAACAGTTGGTAACGTTCCTCGGTAGCCTCTGCGTCGTCATCTTGCAGTGGGAAGCGGTCGGCCTCCTCCAAGGGGATGCTGTCGTGGCTATGTTGCCTCAGGATGTCGATGCATCGGTTGCGGAGCGTCCGCATACAGTAGCTGCGACAATCTTTCATCATGCCTAAGCGCCACCTCTTATGCCAAAGCTGGATAAGCGCTTCCTGCACGGCGTCGGCAGCCAGGTCGTCGTCATGCAGGAATCTCACCGCCACACGTTGCATCATGGGCTGTAGCGAGACAACGTCGCTTATAAACCGTTCTGTATCCATTATTAAGGTTAGAGATTATGGGTTATGGTTTAGAGACGGCTTCCGAACTTCATTGTTACGCAATTGTCTATAACCCATAACCTATAACCCATAACCCATTAAAAAACTCCGTAGGTGATATGGTTTGTGACGTAGATGGTGGTCCAATACATGGTACTGTAGGAGTAGCTGACACTAGTGGGGTAACCATCGGGGCCATAGGTGTACTTCCAGAGGCTCTCAATGCTGCTAATCTCGTCGTGGTTGGTGCAGTGTATCACACGACGCACCAGATTATTGCGGCACAGGCTGGTGGGCTCGTCCACGAAACTGCCATCAAAGATTTGTGAGGCGAAAAACAGACCCTGAAGACTGTTGGGGTGATTGTCGTAGTAGTAGTCTATCCACGAAATACCGGTACAGTACCATGCCATCGAGTCCGCCGTGGCCCGCACCAGATTGCCACCGCTCCATTCCAGCGTCCACGTTTGCACCAAGGTATCGCCAAGGCGATCTACCATGAAACTTTCCTGCGGATGGATGAAAATCACAGCGTAGGGATAATGGCTTCCAGAGTGATAACAGAACTCGGTCTGGTACTGGTAGCCGCTGTCCCCGAAGGGATAGGTGATTTGGCTCAGCAGTCCATTGTTGTAGTTGAAACGGCAGGTGCGATTAGTGTAGCCATAATAGTCGATGGATTCCAGACGGCCTTGACCATCATAATGGTAGGTATCGCGGAATGGGGTATAGAGGGCATGTTGAATCCCAGCCGTATCGTAGTCCACGGAGGCCAACTGCCCTTGGCTATTCCAGTGCCAGACATCGAAGTAGGTCAGGGAGTCGATGGAGGCCTCCACGCCCTCTTCATGAAGGTCGTACTGTATCTGGACGATGGGGCGTCCCGTCAGGCTTTTGCCGTTGAAGGGACTCCCGCTAGCGGAGAAGTCTTCAGAGCGCTCACACGCAACCATGGTCAGCACTAGCACGATAGAGAAAAGAATTCGTTTCATGTTAGAATTGTTGTTGATACACAATTGCTGTTTCAGGGAGATTATCCATAAAGACGCTTTCTACCTGGACAACCAGCGTGAAGGGCGTCCGAGGCAAGTTGTCAATCTGGAACGTGTTGTCGTAGAAACAAAAGCAGTCGGTCATTCCTTGTTCTCCCACATGTTCAGTGACGGTGACGACATCGCCCGCCATTTCCACCGTGGTCACGATACGATTGTCCGATCCGCAGTCCAAATCCATATTGTAATGAGTGATTATCATCGAGTTCGGAATGCCTATAACCCACGAGACCGCAATGGAATCTTCGTCGCTGCTTTTGGAAAGCCCGTCTGGGTCGGGAAAATGACAGTCGGAGACACTGACATTGCTGATTCCAGGGATAGCGACATTCTGCTTATCGCATCCCCAAAAAGCCGCGGCAACGACTCCCACCGCAACAGCTAAGGTAAAAAATGTTTTCTTCATCTTTTTAAACTTTAATCTACCTTTATAACGTACAAAATGGCAAAATATCACATCTGTTCTGAAAAAAAGTTGCCTTTAGGGTGTGATTTTTTTCATTATTTTCCGTTATATAGGTGAATCAAAATACATATTATCATGAAAAAACATCTTGTCTTTTTGCTGTTCGCGGTGCTGGCTGCCGCAACATTGGCCTCCTGCACAAAGAATGCGGACAGCACCCATTTCCCCTACAACGGTCCTTGTCATTGCGGTGTTGACAATCCGCTCGACGATCTGGAATGGCTCCATCAGAATGTGCTCCTGTTTGAGTCATGGCGCGGAAAACAAGATGCGTCAATAGCCGTGTGTACCTTCGACTCCGTCAAGCAGGGTTTCATCATCAACCCCTGTGTGCACTGCGACGACGGGATGTCCACGCTAGTGGACTGCGAGGGCCACGAGATAAGCATGCTGGGTGGCATCGCAGGCATCACCTACAACATCGACCCCTCCAGTGTGCGCATCATCTACTGCAACTATCCCGACACCGTCCCCACCCTTACCAACAAAAAATGGCACCTAAAGTATTTCGTCGACCGCACGACTAGCCCCTGGACGAAAGAGAGCCCCGAGAATAGTAACGGGTCCATCCCCTTTTGGCTCCAGTTCTACGAGAACGGCGTAGTTCAAGGCGGCGGCATCAACCATCTATGGGGCAACTATTCTGTCCTCAACGACCACATCAATATCCTTATCGGAAACACAACCGAGATCTACGACCCATCGGGCTGGGAGGAGAGCCTCCTTGCCGCCCTTAACGGCGCCACCATCTGCAACTTCTTCGACTATGGCGGCCGCATGAGAATCTACTACGACCAGAACCGGAAATTCCTTGAATTTACGCTGGAGGAATAAAAAGAAGTCAATTGTCAAAGAGGCCGTCTTTTTCATACAATAATTACTGATAATTCACGTTCAATAATTACTGATAATTCACGTTGAAAAAAACGAGCCCCATGAAAATCAAATATCTGAAACTGAAAAACTGGCTGCTCGTCTCGCTGGCAGGATTGCTAGGCCTGCAACTGGGGTGTGGCAAGGAACCCAAGGACATGTACGGATGCCCTTGTATTGGCTACAATGTGAAAGGTTCTGTAGTGAATGAGGAGAGACAACCCATTCCCGGTATCGGTGTGGGTAGTCGGGATATGAGCACCTCTGAAAACAGAGTGGTAATGCCTGGCATTGAATACCATGACACCACTGATGCAGAGGGCCGCTTCGACGTGACTTTCTTCGATTTCCCCGATGTATCTTCCGTCAAGGTTGATTTCTGGGACATAGATGGCGAACTGAATGGCAGTTATGAGCACCAAGATGTCAATGTATCGTTCCAAGACGTTGAATTCTACAACCAGACAGGGATAAGAGAAATTCAAGTCACCCTACAGCGTGCCAACGAGTAAAAGTTTTCTTTTAATCTCCACACAATAAATCTTTTTTTCTCACGTTGTTTTATTATTTGAAATAAATAATAAAGACATCTATACAATGGAAAAGAAAGACCTCCTGAAAGAAACCGTCAAGCACATTGACATCAAGAAGTACGACAGCACCGAGCTTATCGACGCCATGCGTCACATGAGTTTCACCAGCCGCGACACCGCCCGCGCCGCCGACATCCTCTGCCAAATGATCGCCGAGAAGGACTGCACCAACATCCTCACCATCGCCGGCTCCACCTCCGCCGCCGGCTGCATGCAGGTGTACGTCGACATGGTGCGCAACAAGATGGTCGACGCCGTCGTCAGCACTGGTGCCAGCATCATCGACATGGACCTCTTCGAGGCCCTGGGTTACAAACACTACATCGGCACCAAGGAGAATGTCATCCCCGACACCCAGCTCCGCGAGCTCTACATCGACCGCATCTACGACACCTTCATCGACGAAGAGGAGTTGCAGGCCTGCGACCAGGCCACCTGCGACGTCGCCGACCTCCTCGAGCCGCGTCCCTACAGCAGCCGCGAGTTCCTCTATGAGGTGGGCAAATGGCTTGCCAACGGTCACGGTGTGAAGAAGGACAGCCTCATCCAGACCTGCTACGAGTGCGGCGTGCCCATCTTCTGCCCCGCCTTCAGCGACAGCAGCGCCGGCTTCGGCATCGGCAAGCACCAGTGGATCCGCCGTCACGAGGGCAAGCCCTATGTCAGCATCGACAGCGTGGCCGACTTCCTTGAGCTCACCGAGATCAAGATGGCCTGCCCCGAGAGCGGCCTCTTCATGGTCGGCGGCGGCACCCCCAAGAACTTCGCCCAGGACACCGTCGTCTGCGCCGAAATCCTTGGCAAGGAGGTTCCCATGCACAAATATGCCATCCAGATCACCGTGGCCGACGTCCGCGACGGCGCCTGCTCCTCGAGCACCCTGCTTGAGGCCGGAAGCTGGGGCAAGGTGAGCGAGGAACTGCAACAGATGGTCTATGCCGAAGGCACCACCGTCATCCCCGCCATCGTCAGCTACGCCTACCACAACGGCGCCTGGAAAGACCGTGAGTACAAAAACTGGCAGAAACTGTTCCAGAAGTAAGGTTTACAGTTTTCGGTAGAATTAAACATAAAACATGGCCCCGCAGGGACGGCACTGTAGCCCCAAACCCTGCGGGGTTTCCTTTTATAATAAAACATCCCCAGTACCACCCTCTTTTGTTAAAAAAACATAAATTCGCATATCTCAACTACCCTATTCCAAAAATTGTGGTTATTATGTGGGCAAAAAGCATCTTGCATGGCAGATGACAGGACGACATACAACAACTTCGAGCTGCTGGTTGGGCGGCACCGCGGGCTGATACGCAGGCTCTGCTGGTGGCGTTCGTCAGGGGACGAGAGTTTGTGCGACGACCTCGTGCAGGAGTGTTATCTTGCCATGTGGGAACATTACGGCACATTGCGTCCAGATGTGGCGAAACTGCAGGAAGTCGCATGGGTCGTCTGGCAGTGCCGCAGCGTCTTCTCTCACCGCGACAGAGAACCTGGGAATGCGGGCACACATATCCGTATAGACCGCATGATGTTTAATATTGCAGATGATGATGTCCGCGCTCCCAGGGATGTCGCCGAGACCCTCGATGAGTTAGCCACCCTCCTTACGCCCGACGAGCAACGCCTCTTCGCCCTTATGCGGCAAGACCTCACCGACCTTGAGATAGCCGAGCGGCTTGGCCTCAAAACTCGCACCGTCCGCGAAAAGCAGCGTGCAATAATAGAAAAATTACGCCAGCACACATACAATCAAACATTCAAGCATTCAAACAATCAATAAACTATGACCGAGAAAGAAATACTCCAACTGATAACTCGCCCGGAGACCGACAGCGACCGAGTCCTACGTCTCGCCGCCGAGCACAACACCGACCTACCAGACTGGTGTGCCTATCGTCGTCGCCGCCACCGCCTCGTGACCGATGCCGTCATAGCCGCATCTGTGATAGCCTTCGTAGTCATTACCACCCTGCCCGATGCAGACGGCCATTACATCAGCGACGCCCAAGCCCGCACAGAAACCCTTAACAATATCGACCAAACCCTCTTTGCCAGTCTATGAAAACCCGTACGATAATAGCACTCTTGGCCCTGCTTCTTGTGGGCGGCGCGGCGGCGTGGAAGTTCATTCCGCACACGCTGAGCCACGACGAGTGCAGCGACGTCTACCGCCACTTTGCCGACATGCGGCTGGAGGGGGTGCGCGTCACATACGTACAGGACAAGGTAATCAACGACACTCTGCGACTCCCGGTCACCGAGCTCGAAGCCGAGACGGATCGCGGCTGGCAGCAGATTGACAGCCTATATGGAATATCGAGGAATTTGGATGCACTGCTTAACAATCCCGACATACCCGACGATGTGAAAGAAACATTCAGAGACAAAGAGGCCGCAGGGGTGAGTGTCAGGACTGCCCACCGCGAGACGCCGGAGAAGTCAATTGGGTTCGATGACCCACGTCCCGACGATGTCCAGGTATATATCTATCCACTGCTCCGCGTCGTCTGCATATTCGAGACCGGTAACGTGAAGAGCAATCGCGATGCCCTGATGGATGTCGCTTGGGACAAGGTGGATTCTATCGACGCAGCAATGAAAACGAAAACGATAACCAAACGTTAAACCTTAAACGTTAAACCTTAAACACATCACATATCATGAAGAAAGGCACATTGATTCTATCGCTCCTGGCGCTGACCGCATTCACCGTCCGCGCACAGCATTTTGACTGGGCCAAAGGCTATTCCTCGACCGGAGAGAATGGCTACATCAAAGGCACAGTAACCGATAGCGTGGGCAACCTCTACATCCTCGGCGCCTTCTCGGGCTTTCCGTCATGGGGCGACACGACCCTGATGCCGATTAGCCATGACCTCATGCCTATTGGCACCGTGATTGCCAAAATCTCTCCCGACGGCGAGATGCTATGGAGAAAGGCGTTTCACACGGGCAACTATGCAAATAATATCCCCTACGACATCAAGCCGCTGGGCGACACGGCCTTTGCCTGCCTAGTGAATGTAGAGCTGTCGACACCATACAACAACTACTGTTACTATCTCGATACCATGCTCCACGGCTGGAGCGACTACCCCATACCCATCGAAACATCATCCTTTATTTTAGCACACTTCACCGCTTACCAAGTGTTCGACTTCTCGGGCAACCTGCTGGAGCAGCATTTTCTCCAGGTGTCGTATATCGACAGCACCGGCAGCGATTTTTTCAAAGACAATCTGATTAATCCCTCGTTCGACCTTGATGCGGAAGGCAATATCTACCTCTCGCGGCAGGCTGAAGACTATTTTGACGATGAGACCTCGGTGGAGGCCGGCACACTTATGGGTGTGCGGCTCTGGGTTGATCACCGATGTGTAGGCACAGTGTATGAGAACACGGGTTACCATCCACGCTGGTCGCCACAGCTGCTCAAGTTCGCGCCCCACTTCGACACCCTCCTCGCCGCCCGTTACCTCTTCGACCGCAACGACAACTACGCATGCGAAATCAACTCCACCTATACCAAGGTAGACCGGGACTCGAAGGTATACTGCCTCAGTACGATATATATCAGTGGACTTGGCCGCGACTCCATCGAGACAATCGTTGTCGACTCCATACAGAGACTTGAGTTCTCATTTCCGTCCGCCGTATCGGAAAAAGGCGTGATGGTGCGTTTCGACTCCGACCTTACCCCCGATTGGCTGGTCACGTTGGACGACAGCATCATCAACCCTAACTTGAATGCTCCTTCGCTCTCTTTCTTCCACGACGTAGCCTTTGACTACGACAGCAACCTGATATTCCTGAGCCTGACCAGCATTCGTGGCTTTTTTTGCGACACGCTGAACTTCTACTCCATCCCGATGGTCGACGGCACACCCATCCATATGCGCAACAGCAGTGTCGTCCTTATCTTCGAGCAGACAGGCTCCAGGCCCGTGCTCCGCTCCTACGGCATCGTCCCTGCTGCCTCCCAATCCGATATTAGTGGATACTCCATCGGCAATCTCGTCTGTCAGGGCAACCGGATTTTCCTCCAAAGCCGCTACTATGGCGACCTTCGCATCCCTGGCAACGAGTTTCTTGGCAACAGCATTTATCAAGTTGGCCACGGTTTGACGGTCTTCGACTACGCAGGCCATGTGGTTGGCGGCATGCCTTATCGGACCATCTCGCCAAATAGCAAACCGGGGCCCATCGCCCTGCGCGACAGCATCCTATACCTCGGCATGCTGTTATACGACGACGATGCCACCTTCGGCGACATCACCCTCCACGGCGACGCCAACTTCTCCGCCATCGCCCGATACGTCGATACCGCTTTTATGACCACCTACGTCTATGTTGAGCCTCCCATCGACACCAGTAATGTGAGCATACTTGTACCCGAAGAAGGCAACGCCATCGTGGCCTATCCCAATCCTTTCCATCAAAGGGTGACCATTCAATGCAATGAGACCATCACCGCCGCCTACATTACCGACCTCATGGGTCGCCGCGAGCAGGTACGCCTCACAGCAGAGGGAACAGGCCGCTACACTCTCGACCTTAACGTCCACCCGCAAGCCACTTATCTCCTCACCGTCATCACCGCCGACGGGAAACTGCATACCGTCCGTTTACTTAACGAATAACAAAATGAAGAAGCCAATCATGTTACTGGCCTGTGTGCTGGCTATAGGAAGCACAATGGCGCAAAACAACAATTCGGACGAGGCGAAGAGCGTCCTCCGTCTCTCGCGTGAGAAATGCCAATCCATCCAGCAGGGGCATTACGTGATGGTGCGCAAGATGAAGTTTATGTCCGACAAGGACACGACCGCCGAGCGCCACACCTGCGACTTCCGCAAGCTGCCCGACGACACCATCTATGGGAAAGCTTTCAACATGCTCTTCGAGCCGTTGGACGAGAAGGCGAACTGGAAAGGTCACATACTCTATACAGGGCACGAGAAAGTCTGGATTTCCGACACCGCGGCGGTTATCCAGTCGTGCGACCAATGGGCAGACAAGATTATCGCCGGACGGCACAACCAAAAGTTCTACACTGCCTTGACCAACAAGAGCTGCTACCCGATTCCCGACGAGGAGCATCTGGCCGACAGCAGCTACAGCTACTCGCTTTGGGATGCGGAGCTGGACGGACGACCCTGCCATCTGGCACGCTACCGCAAGACGGACTATGAGCCTGATACCGTCTACGGCATCAATACCCTGCTCTACGAGGTATGCATCTGGATTGACAAGCGGGACTACTTTCCGATACAGTATAACGTGTTTTTCCTCAACGAGGAGAATAGCGACACCATGACGCAGTTCGAGGTGTGCCGACTGTTGGAGTTCTCACCTAAAGTCGACAAGCTCAAACTGACCATGAAGTCCATCCCAGCCAATCTTCCAAGGAGAGACTATGTCCCCTATACGCCGCCCGAACCCCTCGCCGAGGGTACTCCGGCACCCGACTGGGCGCTGCCCACGCTCGCCGGCGACACCGTCCGCCTCGCCGACCTGCGGGGCAAGGTGGTCCTCCTCGATTTCTTCTACAAGCATTGCGCCCCCTGTTGTGCCGCGTTGCCGTTCCTGCAAAATCTCCACAAGAAATACAAAGACCAAGGCGTTGTGCTCCTCGGCGTCGACCCCATCGACGACCCGGCGAAAGACGAGATGACCGACTTCCTTGCCAAGCGCGGCATCACCTACACCGTCCTCTTCTCCGAACGCCAACTCTCCCAGACCTACCGCATCGTCGCCTACCCAACCCTCTTCTTCATCGACCGCGACGGCAAGATTGCCAAGGTGCAGAGAGGCTACCACCCATCGCTGGAAGAGTCCATTGAGGAGCAACTGCAAAAAATGCTATAACCACTGCTTTTAGCATTTAGCTGTTTAGATGATGAAATAAATATGTTAAAAAAACAATATGTTCACTTTTTTGTGAATATATTGTTTTTTGTTTGTATATTTGCAATGGTAATAATTTGTTGAGAGATGGAAGTTCTCTTTGATAAAGAATATCTTAGACAATTATATGAGCGCGGGAAATGCAATGATAAAAAGCATCGTTACCAGCCACAAGTGGTTAAAAAGTATGTGAAAGTTGTTGATTTGATGTTTTGCTCACCGAATACTCTGTCGCTTGCAAAGTATAATTCACTTCATTATGAGAGACTGATAGGGGATAAGGCGGGATTATCGTCTTTGCGAGTGAATGACCAATATAGAATAGAGTTTGAAGAGCATGTTAAAGAGGGGGAAACTGTTGCAACGATATGCAATATAACTGAATTGAGTAACCATTATCAATAATAAGATGAATAAGATAGAACCGTTCACTCCCACACATCCTGGGGAGGTCGTTAAAGATGAGATTGAGTATCGTGGAATGTCGCAGCGTTCGTTGGCTATGCAACTTGGTGTGTCGTATAGTCAACTTAATGAGGTGCTCAACGGTAAGCGTAGCCTTAATACAGAGATGGCCATGCTTATTGCTGCCGCACTTGATATTGACCCAGAGCCTTTGTTGGCTATGCAGATCCGCTACGACCTCATCAATGCACGTAGGAATAATGCCTTTGCTTGTCGGTTGGCTTCAATACGACGTGTGGCAGCTGTGCTTTGATAAATAAAGATACCAACAGAAATTAAGTTCTGATTTCCACAACGGCGCCTGGAAAGACCGTAAGTACAAGAACTGGCAGAAACTTTGGCAGAAATAATAGAACCTATTATAGAGGCAATTATACATGCCCTCTATAGTAATAAAACAGTAAAATAGGCAGACAATGGATATCAGGGAGAACGCCGTCAAGGTGTACAGAAACAATCGGACATTTTCGGACATTAATATCATTAATATATGAAGAAAGCAATGTTGACACTCGCCGTGATGTGCGGCATCGAGCTGATGCCCGGATGCGAAAAGATTCACACGGATGAGCTAACTATCAACAACCAAAGTGGGCATAATGTTGTGATAGAATATGCAACAGTTATGCGCCCACATTCCATTGGGGGTTTTGAATTAGGTTGGACTGATATTATCCCTACAGATTCTTCAGTTGTCGTATTTTCAGCAGAAGATAATGGTTATACAGGGAAAGAGGATTCTGAAAAGGAAATAGTCAAGTGGTTTTTTGGGGATAGTCTTACATTCATTGTCGATGGGACTTATCGCTACACATATCATTCATCGGACACGCTGACTAACAACAGCCCATATAATTTCAATTCGCCGTTTTATTTGTACACAGAGAGCGGGCAGACTTATACCAACCACACATTTACTATCACGGCAGAACAATTCTCACCTCTTCCGTAAGAAACAATCGGACATCTTTTCACGGTAATTTTCAATCATCAAAAACACCTCCAAAATGACACACCACATCATCAAATCCCTCGCCGCAATGTTATAAATTTCAGTAAATAATCTGGCTCATTCCTGCGACAGGCGCACCCGCGCCTGTCGCGGCCTTTTTCTCTTTTTCTTTCCTCACTGCATAGTTTGAAATTTCCAAACAAACAACGGCCTTACAGCCAAAATGTTTAACAAAAAATTTCAAATCTATGCATTACCAATTCAAGCAAGACCTTGCCATGGCCTATTTCGACGGCTGTAGCAAGAAGACCGCGAGTCGCCTCCTCGCCCGCGAAATCAACCTCACCCCCGGCCTCCTCGACGCCCTCCGCCCCACCGGCAACCCTGAAGGGGAGCTGAGCACCGCTGAAAAAAATCAATTGAAGCGAAGAACCGCCCCGCCCAAAAACGCCTCTCCCCCCGCCAACTCCAAATCCTCTTCTCCTTCCTCGGCGAACCCTGACCCTCGAAGAGGTGATGAACACCTTGAAAAATACAGACATTATGGTGAATAAAGGGAACCGAACCGCAGGTCGCGAGCACCTATGAGATTATTAAATTCTGCGAGTCAGCACCGCTGAATCAAATAAACGTCAGCGAGGAACCCTGACCCAACCGCACCCCCAAACCATTAAAAATCCGAGGGCGAGACCTCCCGGCATCGCCGCAAACCCCTGCGGGGCTTCTTCTTTATCACTTCTATGCTCCATCGGCGATCCTTCTGCAATTCTTCTAGGTGTTTCCCATTCAAAAAATGTACTTTCATCGTCCCATCACCGACTATGGTCGGTGATGGGACGATGTTGATACGGACTTGGTACGGTGTTGATACGGTGATGATACCTAGAGGTTGCTGATTATTAGTGCTTTACATACATTAAAACACCATCTACGTCCAAAAAACCATCTATCTGGTAATCAGATAGATGGGGTGTTAACAAATGTTAAATTTTTTTCCGAAAAACACTACACGGCAACCGGGGATTACATCACCTCAACGGGGTGAGGGTGGTGCGGCGGTTCTTGGCGCGGCCCTCGGGGGTGTCGTTGGTGGCGATGGGGCGTGTCTCGCCGTAGCCCTTGTATGTCAGGCGGTCGGCAGGGACGCCGCGTTCGACAAGGTAGTCGTAGACGGCTTTCGCGCGGCGCTCGGAGAGCGCCATGTTGTCCTCGTCCTTACCCACGTTGTCGGTATGTCCACCCACCTCGAGGCGCAGGCGCGGATGGCGCAGCAGCGCTTCCGCCAGTCGGTCGAGGCCCGCTTTCGAGGCTTCGTAGAGTTCGGCGCTGGCGGTATGGAAGTGGATATTCTTGAGCGTCACGGTGTCGCCTAGCGTCAGCAGGTTTTCTGCCTGCAGCATGGGGTCGATGAAGGTGATGCGCTCGGGACGTGCCGGTGCCGGCATCACGAAGGAGTAGAGGTCCTGCTGGCCGTAGCCGTCGGGACGGTCGGAGGAGAAGAGGGCCGTGCGGCCATCGGGGGCCACGATAAGGTTGTTCTCGTCGCCGGGGGTATTGATGGGGTAGCCGAGGTTTTTCGCCTCGCCCCAGGTGCTGTCGCTGGTGCGCTTCACCATATATAGGTCGATGCCGCCCATGCCGAGGTGGCCGTCGGAGGCGAAATAAAGTGTCTTGTCGTCGAAATGGATGTAGGGTGCCGTCTCATTACCTTTGGTGTTCACCGTGGGTCCCATGTTTTTCGGCTTGCTCCAGCGACCCTCCTCGAGGGTGCAGTACCAGATGTCGGTACCCCCGTAGCCGCCCGGGCGGTTAGAGGCGAAGTATAGCGTATAGCCGTCGATGGAGAGCGAGGGGAACGACTCCCAGTAGGGCGAGTTGACAGGTTCTCCGAGGTTGTGGGGCTTGCTCCAGCGGTCGCCGTGGCGAACACTCATATAGAGGTCGCAGCCGAAGCGCGCAAGGCGGCCGCAGGCGGTGAAGATGACGATGCGGCCGTCGTGCGAGATGGTCTGAGCCCCCTCGTTGCCGTGACTGTTGAGGGGTTCGGGCATGCGCTCGGCGGGGCCGAAAATGAGTTCCATGGTGTCGTAGAGCGAGATATAGAAGTCTTCTTCTTGCGGCAGGCCGCGCTCGGTGAGGGCGTTGCGAGGACTGCGGCGGGTGAAGACGAGGGTGCGGTAGTCGGCCGTAAGGGCCGGCAGGTACTCGTCGGCCGAGGTGTTGACGTTGGGACCCAGGTTGATGGGGCGGAACGGCACAGGGTGCTCGATGGCATGCTGACGCCATTCGGCGGTGCGGATGCCGTCGCGGGCCTCCTGCTGCCAGCGGGTGCTCTTGGGATTGAGGTTGAGGCAGCGCTGATAGCTGTCGCGGGCAGTCTTGTAATCCAGCAGGGCCATGTGCTGGTTGCCCAGCAGCAGCCACGCTTCAGCGTAGCCGGGGTCGATATCGAGGGCCTTGTGGAGCAGCTTGATGGCCTCCTCATACTGTCCCACGACGCTCTTCTCCACCGCCTGGTTGAAGAGCGGCTCGCTCTTGGCGTTCTGCCCCACCGCCGCCAGCGGCAGCAGGAAAAGGGTGACGATGACTATTTTTCTCATACCATTTTAGTATCCGTTTCGGCTGCAAAATTGCAGAAGTGGGGAATGGTTACACTCGATGATTCTTTATCCAGGTCGGGAAGTCGGGAAGGCTGTCGGCCTTGAGGTCGGGAGCGATATAGTCTTGCTGCACGGGAAGAGGACGGTTTATCTTCACCTCCTCGTCGTGCTCGCTGACAAACTTCCGGACCTCTTCCTCGGAGACATCCATCAGCTGCATATTGATGGCATTGTAGTAACGTATCACTTCGGCCATGTACAGGCAATAGGTGGTGCGCTTGTGGAGTTCTTCCATCTTATCGCGAAATTCTTTACTTCTCAGCACCTTGGAATAGATGGTCCCGCCCGGGTATGCGTCGGGGTTTTCTTGAATCATGTCGATAATCCCCGCCCCGCCTTTGATGAAATCCATATACTCGTCGGTGACGAATTTCATCGTGGAGAAGCATTGACCGGCAATATTGATGAACTGGAAATTACCCATGTTTTTCCACGTCTCGATGGAGTTGGAGAAGATCTGCTCCACCGTCTGGTCATAGGAAATCACAGGGCAAGCCAGCACATTGGGGAGGGCCTGAACCATGTCGGCGTATTCCGGGGCATCGATAGAATCCACCGGGATTTGGAGGAGCATGGTGGCCAGCGTGTCGCGCCATGTGAGTTCATCGGATATTAGCTCAAGAGTGGAGGCAAATTTCTCCACGTTGCCCATCACCATCAGGGCGGTGAGCTGACGTTCCTCCTTTTGCTTTTTCAGTGCCAACCACTGGCTGGTGCCGAAGGTGAGGACGATGGAGAGCGTAGTGCCAAGGAAGGTGTAGAGGAGGTTCTTCCAGAGTTGGCTCTTCTTTTCGCGGTCTTCCATATGTTTATTTTTTTGTGAAAAGTGGGTAGCATTTGTTCCGAATGCTACCCACTATTAATCACCCACAAATTGCGAGTTACTTGGTAACGAGCTTATAAGTGTCGCTGGCGATGACGTATTCCTCGTCGGTGGTGACGACGACGGTGGCGACTTTCGAGTCGGGGGTCGAGAGGATGACATCCTCGCCCATCACGTTGTCGTTCTTCGAGAAGTCAATCTTGATGCCGAGGCACTCGAGACCCTCGAGGATAGGACGACGCATGAACCAGGCGTTCTCGCCGATGCCGCCGGTGAACAGCAGCAGGTCGCAGCCGCCCATCTCGGCCATATAGCCACCGATGTAGCGCTTCACGCGGAGGGCGAACATGTCGAAGGCGTAGGTGGCACGCTCGTCTCCGGCATCGCGGCCAGCGCGGATGTCGCGCATATCCTGCTTGTCGCCGCTGATGCCGATGAGACCGCTCTGCTTGTAGAGCAGTTTGGTCAAGGCCTTGCTGTCGTAGCCCTGATCCATGAGATAGAGCAGCACACCGGGGTCGACATCGCCGCAACGCGAGCCCATGATGAGGCCCTCGAGGGCGGTCATACCCATGGTGGTGTCGAAACTCTTGCCGTGGTCGATGGCGGCGATGGAGGCGCCGCTGCCAAGGTGGCAGGAAATAATCTTCAGGTCGTTCCAGTCCTTGCCGATCATCTTGGCGGCCTTCTCGGCAACGAACTTGTGGCTGGTGCCGTGGAAGCCGTAGCGGCGGATACCATATTTCTCGTACATCTCATAGGGCAGACCATAGAGGAAGGTCTTGGGCGGCAGGGTGCTGTGGAAAGCGGTGTCGAAGACGACGGCCTGCGGCACGCCGGGCAGCACTTCGCGCATGGCGTAGATACCGGCGAGGTTGCCGGGGGTGTGCAGCGGAGCGAGGTGCTCGAGGCTCTTAATCTGCTCGATGACCTTGTCGGTCACCAGGGCGCTCTCCTTGAAGATTTCGCCGCCGTGGGCCACGCGGTTGCCGACAGCGCCAATCTCTTTCAGGTCTTTGATGACGCCGATCTTGTCGTCGGTGAGGGCCTTGAGGACAATCTTGATACCCTCGGTATGGTTGGGGATAGGCAGCTGCTCGTAGTGCTTCTGACCGTTCCACTTGTGGGTGAACTCACCCATTTCCAGACCGATACGCTCCAGCAGACCCTTGGCCATCACCTGAGCATTGTTTGCCATGTCGACCAGCTGATACTTGATCGATGAACTTCCGCAGTTTAAAACTAAGATCTTCATTTTATTGTAACTATTTGATTTGTATTTATATTAATGCTTTATCCGCACTTATTTGAAGTGTCAAAGATACAAAATAAAAACGGAACTGCCAAATTTTTTTATTATTTTTTATTCAGTTTTTAATTATTTGGGCAGCACCGTTGACGAGGTACTGACGGTGGGTTCTCAGTTCGCGGCAGAGCCAGCGGGTGCGGCGGCGTTCGAGGGCTTCGAATTGCTGCTGAGGCCGATTCTTCAAGGAGAATCGGTCGCCAGGATGTAGGTCGTCGAGGGTGAGAGGGCGGTCGTCGGGGTTGTAGTCGGCATCGTAGTGATGCAGCAAATTTTCAATCTGCTTGGCGACAGGGTGGGAGAGGGGGATGCGGCGTGTGTATTTCTTCAGCAGGGGCTGGAGTTCGTAGGGGAAGAGGTCGGCATTGAGGATAAGCAGCTGACGGTACTCCTCTTGCCACTCGTGGCCGTGGGGCTGTGCTGTGCGGTATTTGAGGTGGGTTTCGAGATGGGCGGCTTCGTGGAGGAAGACCCAGAGGAAGAAGTAGGGATTGAGGTCGCCGTTGACGGAAATCTCATGGAAGTTGTGGTCGGGTGTGGGGCGTCGATAATCGCCGAGTTTAGTACGGCGCTCGAGGGTGATGTGGAAGTGAACCTTGTGGCGGAAGAGGTAGTCGTAGACTCTGTCTACTGCCACAGCAGGCAGATGATTCCCTAGGATAGTCCTATACTTTTCCTCCGCTGTCATTCAGCATTAATTTGCATAAATTCGTACAATTCGCCGACGAGAAAAGCCGTCAGAAGGTGGGACAGTTGCAGTCGCTGCGGTTGTGTTTGTGCATATTGACACCGCTGCTGCAGGCCGAGCAGGCCACGCCGGCGAGGAACAGGAGGATGATGAGTCGGAGTAAAACTTTTTTCTTCATATCTGAATGAAACGGCGAAAACGTGTTTTTATTGTTGGTGAATTATTCGAATTAAGCGAAATTTTCGATTTTCGATTTTCATTTTTCAATTTTATTCGTATATTTGCATTTTATTTTGGATTCAATATGAAGGGTGTGAAGATACTTTGCGTGGTGATACTCTTGGTGTTGTGTGGCTACAGCGCACAAGGCCAGGTGGCGGATTCTGTCGATGTGCTCGACTACGACATCTTTGTCGACCTGAGTGCCGGCAAGCCGTTCGTGGGCGAAGCCGTGGTGACAATGAATTTGATGCGTCCTTGCGCGAATATCAGCCTCCAGTTGGCGGGTACCGCTGATTCTGTGGAGGTCAATGGCACCCGTCTTGCTTCTCCCACCCTCAGCGCGCTGCCAACTTCCGGCATCGCCGTCGGACAGTCGTTCGACGTCCATGTATGGTACCATTGCAACGGTTATGTGGAGAGTGGTGGCTGGGGCGGCATGCATTTCGACAGCGACATGAGCTACAACCTCGGTGTGGGATTTGACGCCGACCCTCACGTCATGGGGCGCGCCTTCTTCCCTTGCCGCGACAATTTCACCGACAAAGCTACCTACACCCTCCGGGTGAAAGCCAAAACGGGCTGGACGGCGGAATGTGGCGGCATGCTGCAGAGCCGCATCCTCAATGCCGACAGCACCGAGAGTTCCGTCTGGCGCATTGCACAGCAGACACCCACTTACCTGGTCTCTGTGAGCCAGGCAGCATGGAAACGCATCTACGACAGCATTCCCTCGCTTTACGATACCTATCCCGCCACCTACGGATACCTCCATTACAATAGCACACGTGTGCGGCAGGCCTTTGCCGAATTGGACTCTGTGGTACCTATGTTCGAGCGCTGCTTCGGTCCCTACCGCTGGGGCCGCATAGGCTATATCGCCACCAACAAAGGCTCCATGGAGCATGTGAACAACATAGGCCTGGCCAAGCAGGCCATCAGTTTGGCAGAAGCGGGCCAGAGCACCATAGCCCACGAGCTGGGGCATGCGTGGTTTGGAAACCTGGTGACCTGTGAGACGGAGGAGGACATGTGGATTAACGAGGGCGGCGCCTCCTTTACCAGCGAGGTGGCTATGGAGGCTGTCAAGGGCCGTGAGGCTTCCGACGACTACTACCAGCGCACCCTCGAAGAGGTGCTGCGCACCACGCATGTCACCGATGCCGGCTACCGTCCACTCTCGCCGATGCCACACGACTATACCTACGGTTCCACCGTCTATAAGAAAGGCTGGATGGTGTGGCATTCGCTGCGCGGATACCTCGGCGAGGAGGTTTTCTACTCCGCCCTCCAGCGCTTAATGAATTCCTGCGCCTTTGGAAACATCGACTCCTACCGTCTGCGTGACTCGTTGAGCCTCTACACCGGCGTAGACCTTACCGACTTCTTCGACTTCCATGTCTTCAGCCCGGGATTTGTCGACTACCATGTGGACCTCATTCCTGGCGACCACCCTGCTGTCAACATCCGCCAACAAACGGTAGGCACCACGGCCACACCTCGCGGAAGCATGGTGCCCGTCACCATCTTCGGCACCGATGGCACCACGATGAAGGGATACTTTCAGGAAGGAACAAGCACACTCGACGTGCAGTACGATGTGGCCTTCTGCGTGCTCGACTACAATTGCGAGTTCTCCGATGCCGCTACCCTCGGCATCCTCGATCTCACCGACTATGCCGGTCTCCAGACGCTGCCGACAGAGCACATGAAGGTGAGGATGGACCATAACATCAGGTCCCAGAAGTTCTATGCAGAGCACCACATGGCCCCTGCTATGGGTGAGATGCCCGAGGGTGTTGTGCGCCGCGCTAACCGCTACTGGATGCTGCGGGGCACTTGGACCGAGAACGACAGCCTGAAAGGCTATTTCCGCTTCGTGCGAGGAGCCGCCTCTAGCAGTTCCTATCCGAATCTCGACCGCGGATTCTACACCAAGGCTGCCACTGCCGACTCGCTAGGACTCTTCTACCGTGCGAACGGTAGCGACTCCTGGCACCTCGTTTCGCGCACACGCGAAGGCGACGCCAACGAAGGATGGATGGTGGCACAGAACATTCTGCCCGGCGAATATACGCTGGCGGTGGTAGACTTCGAAAACCTCTCTATCGACACTCCTCACCCCTCGTTTAACACCACCCTCTTCCCCAATCCGCTGAGTAAAGGCCAACCCTTAACCATAGAGGTCGGCACCGAGATGCCCTTCACCGTCACCATCGTCGACACCGACGGCCGTACCGTCTGGCACCGCGACGGCTGCCACAACGGACAGAAACTCGACTTGCAACTCCCCAAGGGCACTTATATTGTGACAATCGAAAACAAACAAATATCCATCCAATCGAAATTGATACAGTTATGATGAAGATAAGAACCCTCTTTTTTGCCGTGCTGGCGGGTCTCTCGCTCACCGCTACGGCGCAGTACACCCAACAGTTGGGTAGCAATAATGAGTTTATGCTCAAAGTGGAAGCCGGCTATGGCTTCTTCATGGGCAATGTAGGCGAAGCCGGGGAGAACGGCTACAACCTCAACAAGTTCCATAGTATGGCCAATGCCAACGTGATGGCCGGCGTGAACATCAGTCAGGACTGGTTCCTCGGTGGCGGTGCAGGTTTCAACTATTTCCTCAGCCCCGAACAGCAGACCGCCGAATCCTATATGGGTGCCAATGTCTTCGTCGACATGGACTTCCGTCCCATCTGGAAAGCCCTCATGGGAGTTGATTACCAGCCTACCTCCATCAAGTTTGCCCCCCTGCTTGGTGTCCGTGCGGGTGGTAGCATGCTCTTTGCCGATGAGACGCTCATCTCGCCGCTGGCAGAAGTCTATGCCGGATTGAACTGGTACTATTGGTACCACTTCCACGGTATGCGTAACATGGCCCGCAACTGGCACAGTTTCTACATCACCCTGGGTGTGGCCTACATGCAGCAGACGGTCTTTTTGCCCATTCGTATCGGCTGGCGCTGGTAAAAAACGGTTAATGGTTAACGGTTAACGGTTTGCTCCACTTCGGTCGGTTAACAACTAATTGAAGATTATGCAATCAACTAGACAGAATAAGATTTGCCGGCTGATACAGCAGGACATGGGCGACATCTTCCTTCGCGAGATGAAGTCTGTCTTCGGTCCTTCGCTCATCACCGTTACCGGCGTGCGCATCACCCCCGACCTCTCCATTGCCCGTATCCATGTCTCCATCATGGTCATCGGCGAAGGAACGCCGGAGGGCATCCTGGCGCTAATCCGCGAGAATACCCCCGATCTGCGTCGCCGACTCGGCTTGCGGGAAGGCAAGCAATTGCGCATCATCCCACACCTGGAATTCTACCTCGATGACTCGCTCGACTATATTGAGAACATCGAACGGCTACTCAAACAATAACACATTGACGCATTGAGAATCGAAGGGCTCATCGCTGTACGTTATCTTTTCTCCCGCAAGCAGCGGTCGGTGGTCAATGTCATCTCGTGGATATCGCTTGTGGGACTGATGGTGAGTACTACGGCTCTCATTGTCGTTCTCTCCGTCTACAACGGTATTGGCGACATTACCAAGAACCTCTTCGGCACTTTCGACCCCGAGCTCTCCATTGAGCCCTCCCAAGGTAAGACTTTCCATACCTCAGCCCTCGACCTTCAGGAGTTCAGCACCATCGAGGGTATCGATAAGATTTCCTGCCTCACGGAGGAGATTGCTTGGATTACCCATGGGCAGAACCAGGCCATCATCAAGCTCCGTGGAGTCGACGAGCAGTATGCAGCCGTTACAGGCATAGACACACTTGTCCTCCGTGGAAACTACACATTGGGCGATTCACAAACCCAAACCCTCATTGTCGGTGGACAAATCTTCCATGACCTTGCAATGACGATTCCTGCCACCATGCCGGCAGCAATACATATTCCCAAGCGAGGCACCACTGCTATCGGGCACACCACTGACGAAGCTTTCAATATCGGTTATGCCTATCCTGTGGCCAACTTCTTCATCCAGCAGGACATCGACCGGCAGTATGTCATCACCGACATCGACTTTGTTCGTCAGCTGATGCGCTATGATTCCGACGAGGTGACCTCTTTGGCACTCAAACTTAAACCCGATGCGGACCTCGACGAGGTGAAGCAAGCCGTTGGCGATTACCTTTCTGGCATACACGGGGGAACACCTCTAGTAGTCAAGGACCGTTATGACCAGCAACCCCTCTACTTCAAAATTTACCGTACAGAGCGTCTCGGTATCTATCTCATCCTATCCCTCATTATCCTCATCTCCACCCTTAGTCTCGTGGCCTCGCTCTCGCTGCTCATCCTCAACAAAAATGATGACATTTTCATGCTTCGCAGCATGGGGATGGAACGGCGCAACATACGTCGAGCCTTCCTTCTTGAGGGTCTCCTCATCTGTGCCATTGCCGTTGTCGCAGGATTGGTATTAGGATTCATCATCTGCTTCCTCCAGCAGCAGTTCGGCATCATCGGCATGGGTGATGGCAACTTCGTCGTCAGCGCTTTCCCCGTAGCCATGCGGGCAGTAGATTTCCTCACCACCTTCCTCCTCGTGATGGCCATTAGCGCCCTGTCGGTATCACTTACCATCAGGCGTGCCCGTATATAAATAACCCAAACAAACAAGCAATCAAACAATCAAGCAATATGAGCAAAGACATCGTTTGCAGCGGCATTCGCCCCACTGGCAACCTCCATCTGGGCAACTATTTCGGAGCCCTCCGCAACTTCGTGAAGATGCAGGATGAATACGACTGCTATTTCTTCATTGCCGACTATCATTCGCTGACCACGCATCCCACTCCTGGCAGCATCTATGGCGACGCCAGCAAGATTATGGCCGCTTACCTTGCCGCGGGACTTGACCCCGAGAAGGCCACCATCTACCTCCAGAGCGACCTTCCCGAGACCATCGAGCTATATCTCTTCTTCAACATGAACGCCTACCTCGGTGAACTGGAGCGCGTCACCTCCTTCAAGGACAAGGTACGCCAGAATCCCAACAACGTCAATGCCGGACTCCTCACCTATCCCACGCTGATGGCCGCCGACATCCTCATCCATAAGGCTACCAAGGTGCCCGTGGGCAAAGATCAGGAGCAGCACCTCGAGATGACCCGCACCTTTGCACAGCGCTTCAACAACATGTACGGCAGCGAAGTCTTTCCCCTGCCGCAGGCCATTGGTTCCGCCACAGGACTTGTGAAGATTCCCGCCCTCAATGGTGCTGGCAAGATGGGCAAGAGTGAGGGCGAAGCCTCTACCATCTTTCTCACCGACGAGCCCGCGGTCATCCGCAAGAAGATTATGAAAGCTAAGAGCGACAGCGGCCCCACGGAGATGAACCAGAAGAAGCCCGAAGAGATAGAAAACCTTTTCTCGCTGTTGAAAGCCGTCTCCACGCCTGATACGGTGGAGTATTTCGACGACCTCTACAATCGCTGCCAGATACGCTACGGCGACCTGAAAAAACAACTCGCCGAGGATATGGTGAACTTCGTCGAGCCCATGCGTCAGCGCATCCTCGAAATAGGTGCCGACCAAGAGTCTTTGCAGCGCATCTTCGACCGCGGGCGCGACAAAGCCCGCGAGAGTGCGCAGAAAACCCTTGCCGAAGTGCGGAGAGTGATTGGTTACAGAAACTAGATAAACGAAAAAAACCGCTCAATGAGCGGTTTTTTTCGTTTAGGATTTTGCTTTCGCTATTATTCAGCAACGGTAGCAGTCTCCTCAGCAGCAGCCTCGACAGCGGTGGTGTCGGCAGCAGCAGCGGCCTCGGCCTCAGCCTGAGCGGCGGCCTCGACAGCAGCGATGGAGTCGGCCTTAGCGGCGGAGTCGATGGAATCCTGGTTGGTGGTGTTGGTGCTGCAAGCGGCAAAACCAAACATGCTAGCGATAGCGAGAGTAAAGATAACTTTCTTCATTTTTGATTTAATTTTTAATTGTTTATAATTTTTTAATTGTTTTCTTTTTCGCGTTTTCAGGAACTGTTTTTTCCTCGAAAACGGGTGCAAAAGTACAACTAATTCCAAAAGTGTTAAAAAATAAAGTTCAAATAAATGTTAAAATTTATACAATTAACTAATAATCAATGTTATAAATTTTCATTTTCAGGCAAATTTTTTCTATTTAGAGTGCGTTTTTCTGTTTTTTGGGGTGCTAAAACGGGTAAAATCGGACCTCTTTTTTACTTCTTTTCAACCTACACATCCTTAGTCATTTCGACCTCTGTTCTACCATTGTTCTACCATTTTTATGGTAAAACAATGAAAGAACATTGTGAAAACAGAATAATAAAAGAGGTCCCTGGGGAGACCTCTATACTTATTTATTAATAATGTATTCACTTCGCTTACGGCAGGGGTACCAGATTGCTGAAGCCCATGAAGGCCATTGCCAGGATGCCGGCGGTGACGAGGGCGATGGGCACACCTTTCATTCCCTTGGGGGTGCCAGTGAGCTCCAGCTGTTCACGGATGCCGGCGAAGATGACCAATGCCAGGGTGAAACCCACGGCGATGCTGGCGGCATAGATGATGCTCTGGATGAGACTCATGTCTTTCTGGATGACCAGAATGGCCACACCGAGGACAGCGCAGTTGGTGGTAATCAGGGGCAGAAAGACGCCCAGCGCCTGATAGAGTGCCGGAGCGATTTTCTTGAGCACAATCTCCACCATCTGCACCAGGGCGGCAATGACGAGGATGTAGGCAATGGTCTGCATGTACTGCAGATTGAGGGGCACCAGCACATACTGCATGATGAGGTAGGTCACCAAGGTGGCCAGCAGCATCACGAAGAGTACGGCACCACCCATGCCGACAGAACTTTTCACATCTTTCGACACACCCAGGAAGGGGCAGATGCCGAGGAACTGGGCCAGCACTACGTTGTTCACGAAGATGGCTCCGATGATAAGGGCGAATATCGAGATACTCATTTTTTAATTCGTTATTTCGTTATTATGTAGTTGCTCTATTTCGAACTGCAAAAGTACGAACTTTTTCTGAACTGACCAAAATTTTTTTCTTTAAGCGTTAAACGTTCTGCCTAGATCCATAGGAAACACGGCCTGCGACCAACGTTGAGCAAACCAGTAAACGTTACTATTCCACCCATCCCAGGACATCGCCTTTCTTCACCATCTGGCCTTGTTTGGCGCAGGTGTCGATAATCTTTCCGCCCTTGAGTGCCACGAGGGGCATCAGGGCGTAGGAAGCCTCGATATGGGCGATGGTGTCGCCTTCTTTCACCGTGGTGCCGGGAGCGGGAGCGGTGCTCTGGTCGTCGAAGTTCACCTCCCACAGCAGGCGGCCCGTAGCGTCAGCCACGATGGGAGTGGCGTTGGGATGTTTGGGAGTGATGTAGTTAAGGGCGATACTCTCGGCGGTAGCAGGAGCCTTGGGAGCGTCTTTCTCGGCGCGCAGTTGTGCCACCTCCTTGTTGAAGCGCTCTTTGGCAAGGCCCGACTTGTAGTCGCGGTACTGACGGTCGTGCATAGCCAGCTCGAAGAGTTCTTCGTCGTCCTCACCGCGGTCCCAGCCGTTCTCCTCCATCTCCTTGATGTATTCGGGCAGTGCATCGGGGTAGGCATCCTGCGGGTTGCCGTCATAGAACTCCATGTTGTTCTGCTTGGCGAGCTCGATGATTTCGGGAGCCAAGGGGCCAGGCAGCTTGCCGGCACGACCGAGAATCATGCTCCAGCTGTCCTTGTCTATCTGACTGAAACGAGGTTTCCCCTGAGCCATAGAGAGAAGGTTCATCACGGCGATATTCTTGGTGTATTGGCTGAAGGGAGTTACCAAGGGAGGATAACCCAGCATAGGCCAGATGTGCTCCACTTCCTGGAACAGCTGCACCGTCAACTCCTCGAAACTCACTTCGGGCTTACCGCTCTTCTTGAGGGCCATGTTGATGGCACCGTGAACACCACGGAGGTCGCTCATCATAGAGCCCATCATGCCACCAGGCAGGCCGCATCCCACCAACAGTGAGGTGCTCACGCGGTTGCCAGGATTGATGTAGAGACCCAGGAAGTCGTCGATGAATTCCTGCGTCAGCTTGCGGGCCTCCATATAGGCGTCCATGTTGATATCCTTCACCAGGAATCCTGCATCCTTGAGCATGGCCTGCACGCTGATGACGTCGGGATGCACCATGCCCCACGAAAGGGGTTCCATGGCGCAGTCGATGACGTCGGCACCGGCCTGAGCCACCATGAGGGTGCTGGCCATCGAGAGGCCGGGACCCGTATGGCCGTGGTACTGCACCTTGATGTGGGGGTACTTGGTCTTGATTTCGTGTACCAGACGGCCGAGGGTGGCTGGACGGCCCACACCGGCCATGTCTTTCAGGCAAATCTCGTCGGCACCGAACTCGACGAGATTGTCGACGATACCCATGTAGTACTCCACGGTGTGGACGGGTGAGTGGGTAATGGAGAGGGCGGCCTGCGAAATCATGCCGGCCTCCTTGGCGTACTTCACGCTGAGCTCCAAGTTGCGGGGGTCGTTCAATCCGCAGAATGAACGCATGATGTCGACACCCTGGGCTTTCTTCACCTTAGCCATCAGTTGGCGCACATCCTTGGGCACGCCGTACATGCGGAGGCCGTTCAAAGCACGCTCCAGCATATGGGTCTGGATGCCGGCCTTGTTGAAAGCTTTCGTCCAGGCACGGACAGACTTGTTGGGGTTCTCGCCGTACATCAGGTTTACCTGCTCGAAGGCACCGCCATTGGTCTCGATGCGGTCGAAACAACCCATGTCGACAATCACGGGAGCGATGCGCTCCAGTTGGTCCACACGGGGCTGGTATTTTCCGCTCGACTGCCACATGTCGCGGTACACCAGACTGAATTTTATCTCTTTGTTCATATTGTAACCTATTGAATCAAAAAACAATACCCCATTCTATCATAAAATGGGGAAGTGCAAATATACAAACTTTTTTATAAATACATTGTTCCTTGAAAAAAAATCGTATTTTTGCATTTCAAAACCGGAGACAGATGGCAACAGAAGGGAAATACATTTATGATTATCCGCGGCCGATGCTGACGGCCGACTGCATGGTGGTAAACGACCGCAACGAGGTGCTACTGGTGCGGCGAGGCAACGACCCCTATAAAGGGTGTTGGGCACTTCCGGGCGGTTTTATGGAGATGGACGAGACCCTCGAGCATTGCGCTGTCCGTGAACTCGAGGAAGAGACGGGTCTGAAGGTCGACGAGCAGGATATCCGCCTGATAGGTGTCTACAGTGCCCCCGACCGCGACCCGCGAGGCCGAACGGTGACAGCGGCGTATGCTGTAAGTAGAAAGTGGGAATCAGCACCCCGAAGGGGAACTGAACACCTTGGAAAAGAAAAAAAATGTAGTGAAGAAATCGGAAAACCCGTGGCTGGCGATGATGCTGCCGAAGTTCGTTGGTGGCCTCTTAACGCGCTTCCTAAACTGGCTTTCGACCACGCTCAGATTGTGTCAGACGGACAGCGATTGTAACACATCGCGATAATTAATCTCTTTTAGGTATTCATAGGCGCCTTCGGTGCGCAGCAGGTCTTCGGGAGCGTGGGCGTCGGTGCTGACGATGACGGGGATGCGGAGGGATTTCATCTCTTGGATGAGCCACTTGCCAGGGTAATAGTCGGCATGACGGCCTTTGTAAATACCACGAGTGTTAATCTCGCAGATGAGGTCTAAATCTTTGATGAGGTGGATGGTCTCGAGGGCGAGGTCGCGGTACCATTTTTCGTCCTCAGTAAAATAGCGGTCGCGGTTGTGCATCACAATCTTGTCGGGATGACCGACGATGGTGGGGTGGTTCTTCTCCAGCATGGCGTTTTGTTGGTGGAAATAGGCACGGACAGCGCGGCGGATGTCGCCGTTGAAGAGTCGGAAGAGGCCGTCGTCGTAGCGTTCCCAGCGAGGCCCGTCGATGAACCACAAATTCTCGTCCCCCTGCGGCGTATTGCTGGCGGGGATGAGATGGACGCTGCCAATGGTGTACTCGAGTTGGCCTTGTTCTATCAGTGAGGAAAAATCCTCGAGCATACCGGGAACATAGTCCATTTCAAGGCCTAGATAGATTTTGATGCGGTCGGCATATTCCGTCTTGAGGGCACGGATTTCGTTGCAGTAACCTTCGTAGTCGGTGATAGAGAAAGTGTTCTCGAAGGGCAGCGGACAGTGACCAGTGAATCCCAAGGCAGTGAACCCATGGGCGATGGCGAATTCCACCATCTCGCGCGGCGTGGCCTTGCCATCGCAGTAACAGGAGTGTGTATGATAGTTGGTCATCTTAGTTCTTAGCTCTTACTTCAAAAGGCATACGTCATGCTGAGTGAGAGGCGCAGGTTCCCGACAGGTTCGTCATATCCGGCGCGGGTATATTCTGCCTCGCCGGTGAAGGAGAGACCGTTACCGGTCAGATAGGTCAGTCGCGGCTGGATGCGCCAGAGGTACTCTATGTCGTGACCGCGGCCGAAGCAGTGGACGAAGTTGGCGTTGCCATAGTCGAGGTTTTTGGCAAAGCCAAGGAAGATTCCTGGTCGCCAATGTCCGTTGTTACGCTCGATATCGAGCCAGACGGTGTTGAAATGCCAGTCCTTGAAGGTGCTGTCGGCCAGCATCAAGTAGCCGCCAAGGGAGCAGCCTTCGTAGAGGCTGTTGTTGAGAAGGGTCTGGGCTTTGAAGGTAACGGGACCAATGTTGGCTTTGCCGAAGAGAGACCAAGAGAAGGAGGAGTAGAGGTCGGTGGAGGGTTGCTCGGTGGTGTAAACCGTCTGTACTTGAGGCTGGATGGTCTTGAGGTTGACGGCAGCACCGAAGAAGATATCTTCTCCACGGAAACGCAGCTGGGCGTTCAACTCTGGTACAAGACTGTGGCGGGTGAAGAGGGTGCTGGAGGCGGGAGCGCCATTGAGGAGTCCCTGGCTCATATTGTCGAGCTGCCAGGAGGCAGCAGCCACGAACTCGATGCCGAGAAAGTAATACTCATAGCGCACTTGCGGCTGACGGGCATAGCAGTGGAAGGGAGCACCCATGTTCAGCGGGTTGGTCATCGGCATAATCTCATGGATGACCATGGGGTACCAGTATTGGCCAGCCAGCAGTCGGTGGCTAGAGATGAGGACATCATATTCGCGGGAGCCTTTTGAGATTTTGCGACGGTTTTCCCATAGCATGTCAATGTAAGCATGCCTCAACCGCAGGTCGTTGATGGTGGCGTTGGTCGAGCCGGTGAAGTCGCCCTCGATATAGGCGGAGGTTTTAGCCCCCAGCATCTCGGGCCCCGTGATGCGGAGTCCCAGGCGGGCGGTGATGGCCAACATATCGGCCTGCCAGCCGTCGTTGATGTCGTTGCCGAGACTGTCGCGCAGGATGGGCTTGGGGTAGAAGAGCATCATGTCCTCGCGTCCACCTACCACCGAGCGGCTGTCAGCGTAATAGTGGGGATTGACGAAACCGTGCCAATCCAAGCTGAAGCCCTGAGCACGTATAGTTCCTATGGTACCTATAGTGACTATAGCTACTATAGCCACCATCTTCCCTATCTTTTTCATTTCTTGCTTCCTCCGGCCAGTGCGAGAATGAGTCCCAGGGCCACGCCCAACAACGCGGCAAAGAGCACCTGGAAGGTGGCGGGCAGAATGAAGGTGATGGTGTGCATCGGGAACCAGAAGAGCGGGATGGTCTTCTTGATGACGAGGTTCCACTGCACATCCCAGTTGACCTTCTTGCTGATAATCTCACGCATCTTCATCGGACGCAGCAGTCCACGCACAGTGCCGCCGTTGTCGGTGATATGGATGTCGGTGCACTTGTGGAAGGTCATCATCACTGGGGCGAAAATGCTGTTCATCAGCACACTGACAGCGAAGGCTACACCGAGTTTCGTCAACGTGAAGTCTCCTTTGAGCACACCAGAAAGGTCACAATCAAAAACACCTCCAAGGAAGGCGGGGACGCCGACCTTAAAGATAGTCATGGACATGGCGATGCACATGCCGAGGAATCCCCACACCATCATGCGAGGCAGCACGCCGAAGCCCTTCTCGTTATAGACACCCTTGCGGATGCGCAGGGCGAGGCATTCGCCGAGAGTGGCAAGAATGGCGAACTTAAAAAAGGCCATGATGTAGGGATGTCCGGTAGGACCTGACATCTTCTCAAACCACTCAAAGAAGCCCGTAGCGGGAATAAAGAACGGCGTCAACACAACGATGACGCAAAGAATAAGTATCCAGTCTCCTTTTTTCATATAACTCTTAACTTTTAACTCTTAACTTATAACTGCCACGTCGCGCCGTCTTTGCCGTCCTTGACGGTGACGCCGGCCTCCTTGAGAGCATCGCGAATCTTGTCGCTGGTGGCCCAGTCCTTGTTGGCTTTGGCGGTGGCGCGGATATCGAGAATGATATGCATCAGGCCGTCGATGAGGGCGGTGTTGTCGCTTGCAGCTTCGTCTTTCATACCCATGATATCGAAGAGGAAGGTATCGAAGATGCCCTTCAGTTCGTCGATGTCGGCCTGCGTGAGTTTTATCTTGCCGTCGTTGGCCTGGTTGATGATGCGGGCGGCGTCGAAGAGGTGGCTGATAACGATAGGCGTGTTGAAGTCGTCGTTCATAGCCTCGTAGCAATTGCTTCGCAAAGTGGAAAGTTGAGAGTGTAAAGTGGAAAGTTCTCCGCTTGCGGCAGCTTCGTTTTCCACTTTCAGTTTTCCACTTTCCACTTTCTTGTAGGCTTCCATCAGTTTAGCGAAACCTTTCTCGGAGGCCTGCAGGGCCTCGTTGCTGAAGTCGACAGTGCTGCGGTAGTGGGCCTGGAGGATGAAGAAGCGGATGGTCATAGGCGAGTAGGGCTGCTCGAGCATCTCCTTGCCGTCCTTGTCCTTATGGCTGCCGGTGAAGAACTCGTCGAGGGTGATGAAGTTGCCCAGCGACTTGCCCATCTTCTGGCCATTGATGGTAATCATGTTGTTGTGCATCCAGTAGCGGCAGGGAGCGTGACCTGTGGAGGCTACGCACTGCGCTATCTCGCTCTCATGGTGCGGGAAGACGAGGTCCATGCCGCCACCGTGGATGTCGAAGGGCGAACCCAGGTATTTGGCGCCCATCGCCGTGCATTCGGCATGCCAGCCGGGGAATCCGTCGCTCCAGGGCGAAGGCCATCGCATGATATGTTCGGGGGCGGCCTTCTTCCACAAGGCGAAGTCGCCACTGAAGCGCTTCTCGTCCTGTCCGTCGAGCTCGCGCGTGGTGGCCAGCATCTCTTCGATGACGCGGCCGCTAAGCTGGCCATATTTATGGGTGTCCTCCTGGTATTTGCGCACATCGAAGTAGACGCTGCCATTCGAGACATATGCGTATCCAGCATCGAGAATCTGCTGCACGAGGGCTATCTGCTCCATGATGTGGCCGCTGGCGTGAGGCTCAATGCTGGGGGGCAGCACGTTGAGGCGCTCCATGGCGGCATGGTAGCGGTTGGTGTAGTACTGTGCCACCTCCATGGGTTCCAACTGCTCGAGGCGGGCCTTCTTGGCAATCTTGTCCTCACCCTCGTCGGCGTCATGCTCGAGGTGTCCCACGTCGGTGATGTTGCGCACATAACGCACCTTGTAGCCGAGGTGGCGCAGGTAGCGGAAGACCACGTCGAAGGTGATGGCGGGACGGGCGTGACCCAGATGGCCGTCACCATAGACGGTGGGTCCGCAGACATACATGCCCACATGGCCCTCATTAATCGGTCGGAAGAGTTCCTTCTGCCGACTTAAAGTATTGTATATTAATAACTGCTGTTCCATAATTCTATTATTGAAAAATGCAAAAATACAAAAAAAATATCATTTGCTGTATTCATGAAAAAAAATGTATGTGAAGCGGATGGATGAAATTGTGAAAAACGTGTTGAAAACGGTCTGTTTTGCAGCGCGGTTTTTGTTGATAAATTGCATTCACATGCAAATTTTTTGTGTTAAAATAATTTTGTAATATACAGTATATCAGCATCTACAAAATATTTTAAGATTATTTAACGGAAAGTAGAATGTGAGAAGCTTGGTGGGGTGAAAAAAAAGTAGTACTTTTGCAATTCCTTTTTGGGCGAGTTATGCCCGTAAATGACTAGAAAACAATAATAATAAATAAAAAACAAGTAAAAGAAAATGCCAACAATTCAGCAATTAGTTCGCAAAGGACGTCAGCAGATGGAGTACAAATCCAAGTCTCCCGCTCTCGACAGCTGCCCGCAGCGTCGTGGTGTCTGCACCCGCGTGTACACCACCACCCCTAAGAAACCTAACTCGGCCATGCGTAAAGTGG
Organism: uncultured Bacteroidota bacterium; assembly: GCA_902800395.1. GTDB lineage: Bacteria > Bacteroidota > Bacteroidia > Bacteroidales > P3 > Colimorpha. The sequence goes on from CADCEC010000005.1 coordinate 123,552, forward strand.
CTCGTGTCCGCTTGACCAATGGTAAGGAAGTCAACGCTTACATCCCGGGTGAGGGTCACAACCTGCAGGAGCACTCCATCGTGATGATCCGTGGCGGTCGTGTGAAAGACCTTCCCGGTGTGCGTTATCATATCATCCGCGGTGCTCTCGATACCAGCGGAGTGGACGGTCGTCGCCAGCGTCGTTCGAAATACGGTGCCAAGCGTCCGAAACAGGCCGGTAAATAAAGTTTAAAGTTTAGAGTTTAAAGTTTAAAGTTAGAACTAGCAATGAGAAAAGCTAAGCCCAAGAAAAGAATCATCCTCCCGGATCCCAAATACAATGACATCCTGGTCACCAAGTTCGTCAACAACCTGATGATGGGTGGTAAGAAGACCATCGCCTACAAGATCTTCTACGAGGCTATCGACGTCGTCGCTGACCGTACCAAAGAGGACGGCCTTGAGGTGTGGAAGAAAGCCCTGGCCAACGTGACCCCGAGCGTCGAGGTGCGCAGCCGCCGTATCGGTGGTGCTACCTTCCAGATTCCTACCGAGATCCGTGCCGAGCGTAAGCAGAGCATCGGCATGAAGAACCTCATCGGCTTCTCCCGCAAGCGCAGCGAGAAGACCATGGCCCTGAAGTTGGCCGCCGAAATCCAGGCCGCTTACAAGGAAGAGGGTGCCGCCTTCAAGCGCAAGGAGGATATCCACCGCATGGCCGACGCCAACAAGGCCTTCTCTCACTTCAGAGTGTGATTATATTAATATAGGATATACATTAATATAATATAACAAACAGCAACAAGCAACAATATGTCCGATCTCAGATACACACGCAACATCGGTATTATGGCCCACATCGACGCCGGCAAGACGACGACGACGGAGCGTATCCTCTTCTACACCGGCAAGAACTACAAGCTCGGTGAGACGCACGAGGGTAGCGCCACCATGGACTGGATGGTGCAGGAACAGGAACGCGGCATCACCATTACCTCAGCCGCCACCACCGTGTACTGGGAATGGCATAACAACCGCTACAAGTACAATATCATCGACACTCCGGGTCACGTGGACTTCACCGTGGAGGTGGAACGTTCGCTGCGTGTGCTCGACGGTGCCATCGCTATCTTCTGCGCCGTGGGCGGCGTGGAGCCCCAGTCGGAGACTGTGTGGCGCCAGGCCGACAAATACGAGGTGCCCCGCATCGCTTTCATCAACAAGATGGACCGCGCGGGTGCTGACTTCTTCTCAGTGGTGAACCAAATCAAGGAGCGCCTGGGTGCCAATCCCATCCCCCTGGAAATTCCCATCGGACAGGAAGACCTCTTCAAAGGCGTGGTGAACCTCATCACCGGCAAGGCCCTCATCTGGGACGAAGATTCGAATGGCACCAAGTTCTTCGAGGTGGAGATGCCCGAAGACCTCAAGGATACGGTGGCTGAATACCGCCAGAAACTGGTCGAGGGTGTCGCCGAGGAGAACGAGGAACTGATGATGAAGTTCTTTGATGACCCCAACTCGATTACCGAGGAGGAGATGATTGCCGAGATTCGCAAGGCTACCTTGGCTCGCAAGATCGTCCCAGTGATGTGCGGTTCTGCCTTCAAGAATAAGGGCATCCAGTCGTTGCTTGACGCTGTTGCAGCATTCCTGCCCAGCCCGATGGACATGCCGGAGATTGACGGCATCAACCCCAAGACCGAGAAGGAAGAGAGCCGTCAGGTGGACGTCAAAGCCCCCTTCAGCGCTCTCGCCTTCAAGATTGCCACCGATCCCTATGTGGGACGTCTGTGCTTCTTCCGCGTCTACAGCGGCTCGCTGGAGAGCGGCTCGTATGTCTACAACGCCAACACCGGTAAGAAAGAGCGCATCTCGCGCATTATGCAGATGCACTCCAACAAGCAGAACCCCCTCGACCGCATCGAGGCCGGCGATATCGGAGCCGCTGTCGGATTCAAGGAGATTAAGACGGGACACACGCTCTGCGACGAGCACCATCCCATCATCCTCGAGTCGATGAAATTCCCCGAGCCCGTCATCAGCATCGCCGTGGAGCCCCACACGCAGGCCGACATGGACAAGATGACCAACGCTTTGATGAAGCTGGTGGAGGAAGACCCCACCTTCCGCGTGAAGACCGACGAGGTGAGCGGACAGACCGTCATCAGCGGTATGGGCGAGCTCCATCTGGACATCATCATGGACCGTCTGCGTCGCGAGTTCGGCGTCGACGTGAACCAGGGTCGTCCTGAGGTGGCCTACAAGGAGGCTATCACCACCACCGTGCAGCACCACGAGATTTACAAGAAGCAGACCGGTGGTAAGGGTAAGTTCGCCGATGTGCTCTTCGAGATCGGCCCCGCCGACGAAGGCTTCGTGGGTCTGCAGTTCATCAACGAGGTCAAGGGCGGCAACATCCCCAAGGAGTTCATGCCTGCCCTCGAGAAAGGCTTCAGGGAGGCCATGCAGAACGGCGTCCTCGCCGGCTACCCCATGGACTCGATGAAGGTGACGGTCATCGATGGCTCGTTCCACCCCGTGGACAGCGACCAGCTGAGTTTCGAGCTCTGCGCCAAGATAGGCTTCAAAGCCGCCTGCCGCAAAGCCAACCCCGTGCTGCTGGAGCCCATCATGAAACTCGAGGTGCTGACCCCCGATGCCTATGTGGGCGACGTGACCGGCGACCTGAACCGCCGCCGTGGTGTGCTGGAGAACATCACCGCTAAGGTGGGTGTGCAGGCCGTCCACGCCAAAGTGCCCCTGGAGCAGATGTTCGGCTACGTCACTTCGCTGCGTACCATCACCTCCGGCCGCGCCAACTCCACCATGGAGTTCTCGCACTACGCTGAGGTAAGCCGTGACCTGCAGGATGCTATCCTAAAGAATAAAAATAATTAAAAAATAAATAACAATGAGTCAAAGAATCAGAATCAAGCTCAAATCTTACGACCACAATCTCGTCGACAAATCGGCTGAGAAGATTGTGAAGACCGTTAAGATGACTGGCGCAGTGGTCAATGGTCCCATACCTCTGCCTACCAACAAAAAGATTTTCACCGTCAACCGCTCGACCTTCGTCAACAAGAAGAGCCGTGAGCAGTTCGAACTGAGCACCTACAAGCGCCTGATGGACATCGAGATCAACGATCGTACCAAGACCATCGACGCCCTTATGAAGCTCGAGCTCCCCAGCGGTGTGGAAGTCGAAATCAAAGTGTGAAATTAATCAGCCAATGTCAACGACAGACAAGCTGAAGTGTCTAACAATTATTAAAAGAATCCAAACTAAGAAATGTCAGGATTAATCGGAAAGAAAATCGGAATGACCAGTCTTTTTGATGCCGACGGAAAGCAGATTCCGTGCACTGTTATTGAAGCTGGTCCTTGTGTTGTTACACAAGTGAGAACTATTGAGAAAGATGGCTATGAGGCTATCCAGCTCGCTTTTGGCGAGAAGAAAGAGAGCCACACCACGAAGGCTATGAAAGGCCACTTCGCCAAAGCCAACACCACCCCCAAACGCTACCTCGCTGAGTTCAGCCGCTTCGAGGAGGGTCACAAGAAGAAACACGGTGAGGTCCTCACCGTCGAGGTGTTCCAGGAAGGCGAGTTCGTCGACGTTGTCGGCACTTCGAAAGGTAAAGGCTTCCAGGGCGTCGTCACCCGTCACGGTTTTGGCGGTGTCGGTGACAAGACCCACGGTCAGCACGACCGTCTGCGCGCCCCCGGTTCGATTGGTGCTTCGTCCTACCCCTCGCGTATCTTCAAGGGTATGCGCATGGCCGGTCAGACGGGTAACCACCGCGTGAAGGTCCAGAACCTCCAGGTGATCAAGATCATCGCTGAGAAGAACCTCATGATTGTCAAAGGTTCTGTCCCCGGTGCCAAAGGTTCTATTGTCAAACTTGAAAGATGGAGTTAATCAGACATGGAGATTAAAGTTTATAACATCAACGGAAGCGAAACCGGTAGAACCATCAACCTCGAGGATTCTATTTTCGCCATCGAGCCCAACGACCACGCCATTTATCTGGATGTCAAACAGTATCTGGCCGACAACCGTCAGGGTACCAGCAAAGCCAAAGAGCGCAGCGAGAATGCCCACAGCACTCGCAAACTGAAACGTCAGAAAGGCACCGGCGGTGCACGTTCGGGCGATTTGAAGAGCCCCGTGTTTGTCGGTGGCGGTACCATCTTCGGACCCAAGCCCCGCGACTACCGCTTCAAACTCAACATTAAAGTGAAACGTCTCGCCCGCCGCAGCGCCCTCAGCTACAAGGCTAAGGACAGTGCTATGACCGTCGTCGAGAACTTCACCTTCGAAGGTCCCAAGACCAAGAAGATGATTGAGGTGCTCAACAATTTGAAGTTGAATGACAAAAAGTCACTTTTTGTGCTTGAGAATCAAAATAATTTCGTATCTTTGTCCGCTAGAAACCTCAAAAACGTGAAGGTTGTAAACGTGTCACAGTTAAATACTTACGACATTGTTAACGCCTCCAATATTGTCGTTTGCGAGGGTTCATTGAACGAAATTAACCGCGTTTTGGCAACAAAATAAGGCTTGTGAGTATAACGATTTAAGAAAGTTTAACAAATGATGAACATTATAGTAAAACCGCTGATTAGTGAAAAGATGACCCGCCTCTCCGAGGCTGCCGCCAATCCTATTCAGACCCGCATCCAGCGCAATAAGGGCATTGCCGTTGCTCCCGCTCACAACCGCTATGGTTTCGTTGTTGACAAACGCGCCAACAAGATTGAAATCAAGAATGCCGTCGAGCAGTTCTACAATGTGAAAGTCATCGACGTGAACACGATGAACTACTCCGGCAAGGTGAAATCGCGCTATACGAAAGCCGGCTTCCTCACCGGTCGCACCAATGCCTTCAAGAAGGCTATCGTGACCTTGGCCGAGGGCGACGCTATCGACTTCTATGCGAGCATCTAAATCAGAAAAAACAAATTAATAATAGTTAAGGTCCACTGATAAGAGACCAATAAGAAAACAAAGAAATGGCTTTAAAGAAAATTAAACCTACAACCCCCGGTCAGCGCCACAAACTGGTCGTCACCAATGACGATATCACCGCTACCAAACCGGAGAAAAGCCTTGTTTACGGTATCCGCAAGAGCGGTGGCCGCAACAATCAGGGTAAGATGACCATGCGCTACATCGGCGGCGGTCACAAACAGCTTTACCGTTTTGTCGACTTCAAGCGCACCAAGGATGGTATCCCCGCCGTGGTGAAGACCATCGAGTACGACCCCAACCGCAGTTCGCGCATCGCTCTCATCTGCTATGCCGACGGCGAGAAGAGCTACATCCTCTGCCCTCAGGGCCTCAAGGTCGGTCAGACCGTGATGTCCGGTAAAGGCGTCGCCCCCGAAGTGGGCAACACCCTTCTGCTTGCTGAGATTCCTTTCGGCACGCTGATTCACAATATCGAGCTCCGTCCCGGCCAGGGTGCCAAGATGGTGCGTTCGGCCGGTGCCTATGCCCAGCTGATGTCGCGTGACGACAAGTACGCCATCATCAAAATGCCCAGCGGCGAGATGCGCATGATTCTCCAGGCCTGCCGCGCTACCGTCGGTATCGTCAGCAACCCCGAGCACAACCTCGAGGTGGGCGGTAAAGCCGGTCGTAGCCGTCACCTCGGCCGTCGTCCGCGCAACCGTGGCGTTGTCATGAACCCTGTCGACCACCCGATGGGCGGTGGTGAAGGCCGTCAGACCGGCGGACATCCCCGTTCGCGTAAGGGTATCCCGGCCAAGGGCTACAAGACTCGCGCTCCCAAGAAGCAGTCGAGCAAGTACATCGTCGAAAGAAGAAAGAAGTAACTCAGTAAAAAGAAGAAACAATGAGTCGTTCATTAAAGAAAGGTCCGTATATTTTCCACAAACTGGAAAAACGTGTAATCGAGGCACAGCAGTCCAACAAGAAGGTTACCATCAAGACATGGTCGAGAGCTTCGATGATTTCGCCCGACTTCGTGGGTCAGACTATCGCCGTGCATAACGGCAATAAGTTCATCCCCGTGTACGTCACCGAGAACATGGTGGGTCACAAGCTCGGCGAGTTCGCTCCCACCCGCATCTTCCGCGGCCATGCAGGATCTAAAGATAAAGGTAAAAAGTAAACATTAAAAGAAAATGGGACGTAGAAAACATAATAGTGCAGAAGCACGTAAAGAAGCCAACAAGACCCTTTATGTGGCAAAGTTGATGAACAATCCTACTTCGCCTCAGAAGACCCGTCTCGTCGCTGACCTCGTCCGTGGTGTCGACGTCGAGAAGGCTCTCGGTATCCTCCAGTACAACCCCCGCGAGTCCGCTCCCAAAATGCGCAAGCTCATCCTCTCGGCTGTCGCCAACTGGCAGGCCAAGAACGAGGGTGCCCGCATGGAGGACGCTCAGCTGTATGTCAAGCAAATCAAGGTTGACGAAGGCCGCACCATGAAGCGCATGCGCACCGCCCCCCAGGGCCGTGGCTACCGCATCCGCAAGCGCAGCAACCACATCACCGTGATTCTCGGCAGCCGCATCGAGGATGCCCCCGTCGCACAGGCTGAAAAAGAAGAAACTAAATAAGTAATTAATAAGAAGAAACTCAACAATGGGACAAAAAACTAACCCAATTGGAAACAGATTAGGTATCATCCGCGGATGGGATTCTAACTGGTTTGGCGGAAGAAGATTTGAACAGAAGCTCGTTGAGGACGACAAAATCCGTAAGTATCTCAACGCCCGTCTTGCCAAGGCTAGCATCTCCAAGATTTACATCGAGCGTACCCTCAAACTGCTCACCGTCACCATCAACTCCGCCCGTCCGGGTCTCATCATCGGACGTGCCGGCTCCGAGGTCGACAAACTGCGCGAGGAGCTCAAGAAACTCACCGGCAAGGATGTCCAGATCAACATCAGCGAGGTGAAGCGCCCCGAGATGGACGCCGTCCTCGTGGCCCAGAACATCGCCAAGCAGATTGAAGGCCGCATCCAGTATCGCCGCGCCATCAAGAACGCCATCACCTCCACCATGCGAACCGGAGCTGAGGGTATCAAGGTCTCCATCGCCGGCCGTATCGGCGGTGCCGAGATTGCCCGTAGCGAGCACTTCAAAGAGGGCCGCACCCCGCTGCACACCCTCCGTGCCGACATCGACTATGCCAACGCTGAGGCTCACACCACCTATGGCCGCATCGGTATCAAGGTGTGGATTTGCCGTGGTGTCGTCTATGGCAGACCCGAGCTCGTTCCCTCCACCGTCGGCGGTCAGCAGAAAGACCACCGCGCAGGTGCTATGGGTGCCGGCCGTCGCCCCGAAGGTGCTCCCCGCCGTCGTCAAGGTAACAGAAATAACAACAGTAAGTAAAGGTTAAAGGTTAACGGTTAAAGGTTAAAGAAACTTCATCGTTAGTCGCCAACCATAAAAGAATAAGAAGAAATGTTACAACCTAAGAAAACAAGATATAGAAAGCAGCAAAAAGGCAAGATTAAAGGTAATGCCTTCCGTGGCCATGAACTCGCATTCGGTACCTTCGGTATCAAATCGCTCGAAACTTGCTTCATCACTGGCCGTCAGATTGAGGCTGCTCGTCAAGCTGTAACGCGTCACATGAAACGTGAAGGTCAGATTTGGATCCGCATCTTCCCGGACAAGCCCATCACCAAGAAGCCCAATGAGGTCCGTATGGGTAAAGGTAAGGGTGCTCCCGAGTATTTCGTTGCCCGCGTCATGCCCGGCACCATGCTCTTCGAGTGCGAAGGTGTTCCCATGGATGTGGCTAAAGAGGCTCTGCGTCTCGCCGCACAGAAACTCCCCATCTCGACCAAGTTCGTTGTGAAAAGAGACTATATCGAAGAATAATTAGAAGCCCCTACAGTCATGAAGAATGAAATCGTTTTAAAAGAGCTCTCGACTGCTGAATTGAAGGAGAAACTCGAGAATGAGCGCGCCCAGTATCAGAAAATGGTCCTGACCCACGCTGTCTCCCCCCTCGAGAACCCCAACAAAATTAAAGAAAGTAGAAAAAACATTGCCCGCTGCCTTACAGAGCTCCGCGCCCGCGAAATCGCTGGTAACAAGTAAGCATGGCAATTAAATCCAATTCTAAGATGGAAAGAAATTTAAGAAAAGAAAGAATCGGTGTTGTGGTCAGCAACAAAATGGACAAATCCATCGTGATTCTTGTCGAGCGTAAGGTGAAACACCCGAAGTATGGCAAGTTCGTGAAGAAGTCCACCAAATTCATGGCCCACGACGAGAAGAACGAAGCCAACATGGGCGACACCGTCCGCATCATGGAGACCCGTCCCCTGAGCAAGAACAAATGCTGGCGTCTGGTCGAGATCGTCGAGAAGGCAAAATAATACAACACCTATCAGAAAAAACAACAAGAAGAAATGATACAGCAAGAAACCAGAATGACAGTTGCCGATAACAGCGGTGCCAAAAGCGCCCTGTGTATCCGCGTCCTGGGTGGCACCAAGAAGCGTTATGCTTCCATCGGTGATACCATCGTGGTGGCCATCAAAGATGCACTGCCCTCCGGCAACGTGAAGAAAGGTAGCGTCTCCAAGGCAGTCGTGGTGCGCACCAAGAAAGAGATTCGTCGCAATGATGGCTCCTACATCCGCTTCGACGACAATGCCTGTGTATTGCTCACCGCTGCCGACGAGCTCCGTGGCACCCGTATCTTCGGCCCCGTGGGTCGTGAACTGCGCGAGAAACAGTTTATGAAGATTGTCTCTCTCGCTCCCGAAGTATTGTAAACAATAAAAGAAAAAGAGAACAATGAAACTGCACGTTAAGAAAGGGGATATGGTTCAGGTCATCGCCGGCGACGACAAAGGTAAGATCGCCAAGGTCCTGAAAGTCTATCCCGAAAAGAACCGCGCCATCGTCGAGGGTGTCAACGTGAATAAGAAACATACCAAACCCAACGCCAAGAACACCCAGGGAGGTATCGTCGAGCAGGAAGCTCCTATTCACATTTCCAACCTTATGGTTGTGGTCGACAAGACCCCTACCAAGATTGGCCGCCGTGTCGACGAAAAGACTGGCAAAATAGTCCGTTATTCTAAAAAAACTGGAGAGGAGATTAAGTAATGGCATACATTCCCGCATTAAAGACCAAATATAAAGAGGAGATTCTTCCTGCTTTGATGAAAGAGTACGGCTACAAGACCGTTATGCAGGCTCCCCGTCTGAAGAAAATCACCCTGAACCAGGGTCTTGGCAAGGCTGCCATCGCCGACAAGAAAGTCATCGACAAGGGTATCGAGGAGATGACCGCTATCACCGGTCAGAAGGCTGTCGCCACCAAGTCGCGCAAAGATATCTCGAACTTCAAACTGCGTCGCGGCATGCCCATCGGCGTCCGTGTGACCCTCCGTGGCGAGCGCATGTATGAGTTCCTGGAGCGCCTCGTGACCGCCTCCATCCCCCGTATCCGTGACTTCCGCGGCATCAACGACAAGGGATTCGACGGCAAGGGTAACTACACCTTCGGCATCGCCGAGCAGATTATCTTCCCCGAGATCGACATCGACAAGATCGACCGCATCCAGGGTATGGACATCACCTTCGTCACCTCGGCTCAGACCGATAAGGAGGCTATGTCGCTGCTCAAAGAGTTCGGTTTACCTTTCAAGAATCAACAAAAATAAGCATAATGGCTAAAGAATCGATTAAAGCAAGAGAGCGCAAAAGAGCTAAAATGGTCGCCAAGTACGCCGCCAAACGCGCTGCCCTGAAAGAAATTGTCCGCACCGGTGAACCCGAGGACGTGGAGAAGGCCGTCATCGCCCTTCAGAAACTCCCGAAGAATGCTTGCCCCATCCGCCAGCATAACCGCTGCCAGCTGACTGGCCGCCCCAAAGGCTACATGCGCCAGTTCGGTATCTCGCGCATCAACTTCCGCGAGATGGCAGTCTCCGGCCTCATCCCCGGCGTGAAAAAAGCAAGTTGGTAAAAAAATAATTTATTGGTAGCTTTGCAAGTTGGCATAACACCAATACTACAAAACTTAAAATCAAAAAATTAATATGGTAACAGATCCTATTGCAGATTACCTGACCCGCATGAGAAACGCCATTGCCGCCAAGCATCGCGTGGTCGAAATCCCCGGTTCCAAACTGAAGAAGGAAATCACCAAGATTCTCTTCGAGAAGGGCTATATTCTGAACTACAAGTTCGAGAACGAAGGCGCCCACAACCAGAGCATCAAGATTGCTCTCAAGTATCACCCCGTCACCAAACAGTCCGCCATCGCCGAGCTGAAGCGCATCTCCAGCCCCGGTCTGCGTAAGTACGTCAGCGTCGACGAGATGCCCCGCGTCCTCAATGGCCTCGGTATCGCCATCGTCTCTACGTCCAAAGGCCTGATGACCGACAAGGAAGCCCGCACCCTCAACGTGGGCGGTGAAGTTTTATGTTACATCAGCTAATCAAGAGAGGAGAAACAAGAAATGTCAAGAATAGGTAAAATGCCCATCCACCTTCCCAAAGGTGTCGAAGTGAAGATTTCTGATGACAACGTGCTGACCGTCAAGGGTCCCCTCGGAGAACTCAGCCAGAAAGTCAACCCCATGATCGAGATGAAAGTCGAAGACGGCGTGCTCCACTTCAACCGTCCCAACGACGAGCGTGAGACCAAAGCCCAGCACGGCCTCTATCGCGCCCTTGCCGCCAACATGGTGAAAGGTGTCAGCGAAGGTTTCAAGACCGTCCAGGAAGTCATCGGCGTGGGTTACAAAGTCCAGGCCACCGGCAACGTCATGGAGATGGACCTCGGTTACTCTCACAAGATTTTCTTCGAGCTCGCTCCCGAAATCAAGGTCGAGACCGTCACCGAGAAAGGTAAGAACCCCATCATCACCATGACCTGCTGCGACAAGCAGATCCTCGGACTGGCAGCCGCCAAGATTCGTTCGCTCCGTAAGCCCGAACCCTACAAGGGTAAAGGTATCCGCTTCCAGGGCGAAGAGATTCGTAAGAAAGCTGGTAAAGCTGCTGCTAAATAAATAGTAAGGTAAAAAGATTTGCCAAAAAGCCAAAAGAAAAATTGTTATGGCAACAAAAAAAGACATAAGAAGAACAAAGATTAAATTCCGCATCCGTCATAAAGTCAGCGGAACCGCTGAGATGCCTCGCCTGTCGGTTTTCAGAAGCAACAAGGAAATCTATGCCCAGGTGATTGACGATGTAAAAGGTGTGACACTGACCGCAGCCTCTTCCCTCGAGAAAGGCTTTGAAAAGAGTGGCACAAAGAGCGAAGTGGCCGCCAAGGTAGGCAAAGCCGTTGCCGAGCGCGCCATTGCCGCTGGTATCAATACCGTTGTTTTTGACCGTAATGGTTACCTCTACCACGGCCGCGTGAAGAGCTTGGCCGACGGTGCCAGAGAAGGTGGTTTAAAATTCTAATAAGTCATGGCAGAAGTAAACATTAAAAGAGTAAAATCGAGCGAGATCGAATTCAAAGATCGTCTTGTCGCTATCAATCGCGTCACCAAGGTCACCAAGGGTGGTAGAACTTTCACCTTTGCTGCCATTGTCGTTATTGGAAATGAAAACGGTGTTGTAGGTTACGGCCTCGGTAAAGCAAAGGAGGTCCAGGCTGCCGTCCAGAAAGGTATCGACGACGCCAAAAAGAACCTCATCCGCGTTCCCGTGCTGAAGGGTACCATCCCCCACGAGCAGTGTGGTAAGTACAGCGGCGCCAAAGTCTTCCTGAAACCCGCTGCCCCTGGTACCGGTGTCATCGCCGGCGGTGCTATGCGCGCCGTCCTCGAGAGCGTGGGCGTGAAGGACGTGCTTGCCAAGTGCAAGGGCTCCTCGAACCCCCACAGCGTGGTGAAGGCTACTATCAACGCCCTTCTCCAGATGAAGGACCCCTACACGGTGTCCCAGTTGCGTGGTATTTCCCTCGACAAAGTGTTTAACGGTTAATCATAGGAGGTCAAGAAAATGAAGAAACTTAGAATCAAACAGGTCAGAAGTATCATTGGCCGTCCCGCCCGTCAGAAACGCACGATGGAAGCCCTCGGTCTGCGTCGTATCAACCACACCCGCGAGGTGGAGGCTACCCCTCAGATCATGGGTATGATTGAGCACGTCAAGCACCTCATCACTGTCGAAGAAATTTAATCTGTAAAGAAGAAAGGAAACATATAATGAACTTAAGTAATCTCAAACCCGCTGAAGGTTCTATCAAGCACTCCAAACGTATCGGTCGCGGCGCTGGCTCCGGCAAGGGCGGCACTGCTACACGTGGTAACAAGGGTGCCAAGGCTCGTTCCGGCTACCATCAGAAAGTTGGCTTCGAGGGTGGTCAGATGCCCCTCTATCGCCGTGTTCCGAAATTCGGCTTCAAGAACATCAACCGTGTTGAGTACGTCGGCATCAACATCGACACCCTCAACGCTCTTGCTGAAGCTAAGAATATCACCGACTTCAACCTTGAGGTGTTCCAGCAGAATGGTCTCATCTCCGGCAAGGACCGCATCAAGATTCTGGGTCGCGGCGAACTCGCCAAAGCTGTCAACGTCACCGCTCACGCTTTCTCGGCTACCGCCAAGAAGGCTATTGAGGAAAAAGGTGGTGTGGCTACCGTAATCGAATAAAATAAACTATCACAATGAAGCGATTTATACAGACACTTAAAAACATCTGGTCGATTGAGGACCTGCGGAAACGAATCCTTTACACCATCGGTTTGGTGCTGATTTACCGCATTGGTTGCTACGTCATGCTGCCGGGTGTTGACCCTGATCCCGAAAAACTTGCCGCCTTCAGAGATAAAGGTGACAGCGGACTGATGGGCCTTCTCAACATGTTCTCGGGTGGTGCATTCTCCAATGCTTCCATCTTTGCTCTGGGTATCATGCCTTACATCACGGCTTCGATTGTCATCCAGTTGTTGGTGATGGTGGTCCCCAAGTTCCAGAAGATGCAGAGAGAAGGTGAAAGTGGCCGTAGAAAGATGAATCAAATCACTCGTTGGCTTACCGTTGCTGTTACTGCTGCCCAGGCTCCCGCCTATATCACCAATATGGCCAGCCAGCTGGGTGCCAGCCCCGAAGCGTTCCATCCCTTTACCGGCGCGGCTCCCTCTGCCCTGTTCTGGGTCAGCAGCATCATCATCCTCATCAGCGGCACCCTCTTCGTGATGTGGCTCGGCGAGCGCATCACCGATAAAGGTGTCGGCAATGGTATCTCACTTCTGATTATGATTGGTATTATCGCCCGTCTGCCGTTCGCCCTCTCCGGCGAATTTGCTACCCGCATGAACCAGAGCGGCAGCCTCGTGATGTTCCTCGTCGAGATTATTGTCCTCCTCGTGGTCATCCTGCTCGTCATCCTGCTGGTGCAGGGTACCCGCAGAATCCCCGTGCAGTATGCCAAGCGCATCGTGGGCAACAAGCAGTATGGCGGCGTCCGTCAGTACATCCCCATCAAGGTGAATGCTGCCGGCGTCATGCCCATCATCTTCGCTCAGGCCATCATGTTCCTGCCCATCACTTTCATGGGATTCTCCGACAATACCGATAGCAGTTTCGCAATCGCTTTCTCCGACTACAACGGCTTCTGGTACAACTTGGTGTTCTTTATCCTCGTTGTCGTCTTCACTTACTTCTACACTGCCATTGCCATCAACCCCAACCAGATGGCCGACGACATGAAGAAGAACGGTGGCTTTATCCCCGGTGTCAAACCTGGCCGTAAGACCGCTGAGTATCTCGAGAGCATTCTCTCGAAGGTCACCCTCCCGGGTTCCATCTTCCTCGCCATCGTGGCTATCCTGCCCGCCATCATCCGCCTCTTCGGCGTGACCTCGCAGTTCGCCCAGTTCTACGGCGGCACCTCGCTGCTCATCCTCGTGGGTGTCATCCTCGACACTCTCCAGCAGATCGAGAGCCACCTCCTGATGCGCCACTACGACGGCCTCACCAAGACCGGACGTATCAAGGGCCGCACTTCCATGGCTATCCAGGCATAAAACACTTTAGACGAAAGAATGATATTGCTCAAGACAAAAGAAGAAATCGAGCTCATACGTGATGCCGGCCTCCTCCTCGGGAAAACTCTCGCGGAGGTTGGCCGTCACATCCGTCCGGGTGTCACCACCGCCTTCCTCAACCAGATTGGCGAGCAGTACATCCGTGACAATGGGGCTAAACCCCTTTGCAAGGGCTACGAGGGCTTCCCGTCGGCATTCTGTATCTCCGTCAACGATGTGGTGGTCCACGGCATCCCCGGCGACCTCTTCATCCAGGAGGGCGACAATGTTAGTCTTGACTGTGTCATCGAACTCAACGGCTATGTCGCCGACTCGGCCTACACTTTCGCCGTCGGCGAGGTGAGCCCCGAGATGCAGCGTCTGATGAAAGTGACCCGCGAGGCTCTCTATATTGGCCTCGACAAGTGTAAAGCCGGAAACAGGGTAGGGGATATCAGCCATGCCGTGCAGATGCATTGCGAGAAGAACGGCTATTCCGTCGTCCGCGAGCTCTGCGGCCACGGCGTGGGCTTCAAGATGCACGAGTCGCCCAACGTCCCCAATTTCGGGGTCAAAGGCACCGGCCCGCTGCTGAAGGAAGGCATGGTCATCGCCGTCGAACCGATGGTGTGCATGGGTTCCAAGAACGTTAAGTTCTCCAAGGAAGATGGCTGGACCTGCCGCACCCGTGACGGCAAGCCCGCAGCCCACTACGAGCACACCGTGGCCATCACCGCCAACGGTCCCGACATTCTCACTACCCACGACTTTATAGAAAACAAATAAAATACGGTAAGTAACACACAAACGAATGGCAAAACAAGCATCCATACAACTTGACGGAACCGTCGTCGAATCCCTCGGCAACGCCATGTTCCGCGTGGAATTGGAAAATGGACACCAGATCATCGCCCACATCTCCGGGAAGATGCGCATGCACTACATTAAAATCCTCCCCGGCGACAAGGTGCAGATTGAGATGTCGCCCTACGACCTCTCCAAAGGCCGCATCACTTACCGTCATAAATAAAGGTTAACGTTTAACGATGACCTTCGACAACAAGAAGAAAACAAAGAAAGTACAACAAGATTAATAATTACACAACATGAAAGTAAGAGTCTCAGTCAAGAAAAGATCGCCCGAGTGCAAAGTGGTGCGCCGCCACGGGGTGGTCTATGTTATCAACAAGAAAAATCCTAAATTCAAACAAAGACAAGGATAATTAAAAAACAATAAAAAGAATCTATGGCACGTATTGCAGGTATTGACTTACCCAAGAACAAAAGAGGAGAGATAGGCTTGACCTATATCTACGGAATCGGACGTAGCACCGCCAAAGAGATCCTGGCCAAGGCCGGTATCGACGAGGGCAAGAAGGTGCAGGACTGGACCGACGACGAGCAGAACGCCCTCCGTAACATCATCAATGATGAGTACAAGGTTGAAGGCGCCCTCCGTTCCGAAGTTCAGATGAACATCAAGCGACTGATGGATATCGGCTGCTACCGCGGCATCCGTCACCGTCTCGGTCTTCCTCTCCGTGGACAGAGCACCAAGAATAACGCTCGCACTCGCAAGGGTAAGAAGAAAACTATCGCTAACAAGAAGAAAGCTACCAAGTAAGTAATGGTTGTAGCGCCCCAGCCGCGGATTAGAATGTGACCTCAGGAGCGGTTGGTAGTAAAGAAACAAAGAAAATCAAGCAAAAAAGAAATGGCAAAAACTTCAAAGCCGACTAAAAAAAGAGTCGTAAAAGTTGAACCTCAAGGAAGAGCATGCATCTTTGCATCCTTCAACAATGTTATCGTCTCGCTGACGAACAACGCCGGTCAAGTGATTTCTTGGTCGTCTGCTGGAAAAATGGGCTTCCGCGGATCGAAGAAAAACACTCCGTACGCCGCTCAGATGGCTGCGGAAGATTGCGGCAAAGTTGCTTATGATTTGGGCCTAAGAAAAGTCAAGGTCTTCGTTAAAGGACCTGGTCAAGGACGTGAATCTGCAATCCGCGCAATCAACACCTGCGGTATCGAGGTTATGGAAATCACCGACATCACCCCGCTGCCTCACAATGGTTGCCGTCCCCCCAAACGTCGTCGTGTGTAATTATTAATCTTAAAAAGAACAAGTAAACAATGGCAAGATACACAGGTCCGAAGACCAAAATCGCAAGAAAATTCCACGAGCCTATCTATGGCCCGGATAAAAGCTACGAGAAGAAACCTTATGCTCCCGGCATGCACGGCCAGAATCGTCGTCGCAGCAAGACCTCCGAGTATGGTATCCAGCTCAACGAGAAGCAGAAAGCCAAATACACCTATGGCATTCTCGAGCGCCAGTTCCGTAAACTCTATGCCGAAGCTTCCCGTCGTGGTGGCGTTACCGGTGAAGAACTCATGAAACTCATCGAGGCCCGCCTCGACAACGTGGTCTACCGTCTCGGCATCGCCCGCAGCCGCGCTCAGGCCCGCCAGCTGGTTTCCCATCGTCACATCGCCGTCAACGGCAATGTCGTCAATGTTCCTTCTTATTCTCTGAAAGAGGGTGATGTCGTCTCCGTCCGCGAGCGCAGCAAATCCCTCGAGGTGATCGTCGACGCCCTCGCCTCCCGCGCCAACAACTATCCTTGGCTCGAGTGGGACGGCAACAGCATGAGCGGCAAGTTCGTCAACTTCCCCCAGCGCTCCGACATCCCCGAGACCATCAACGAGCAGCTCATCGTTGACCTCTACTCCAAGTAAGCAATAGCCTATAGGGCAACAAAACGTTCGGACACGGTGTCCGGACATAAAACAACAAAAGAAAGAAAGGATAACAAATGGCAATATTATCATTCCAAAAACCCGACAAGGTGGTCATGCTCGAGGCTGACGACTTCCGCGGCACTTTCGAATTCCGTCCGCTGGAGCCCGGCTACGGCACAACCATCGGCAACGCTCTGCGTCGCGTCCTTCTCTCTTCGCTCGAAGGCTATGCTATCACGTCCGTCCAGATTGATGGCGTCGACCATGAATTCTCTTCGCTCCCCGGAGTGGTCGAGGATATGACCGACATCATTCTGCGCCTCAAGCAGATCCGCTTCCGCCAGCAGCTGGAGGACTACGACCACGAGAAGCTCTCCTTCACGGTCAAGAACCAGACAGTCTTCAAAGCCGGCGACCTCAACAGCAACCTCAACGGATTCCAGGTCCTCAACCCCGACCTCGAAATCTGCCACATGGAGGCTGCTACCGAGCTCCACATCACCCTGTCCATCGACAAGGGCCGTGGCTACGTCCCCGCCGACGAGAACAAGAAAGCCACCGACCCCATCGGTGTCATCGCTATCGACTCCATCCACACGCCTATCAAGAAGGTCATGTACGCCGTCGACGACTACCGCGTCGAGCAGCGCACCGACTATGAGAAGCTGACGTTCGATATCGAGACCGACGGCTCCATCCACCCCAAGGAGGCTCTCAAAGAGGCTGCCACCATCCTCATCCAGCACTTCATGCTCTTCTCCGACGAGCGCATCACCCTCGATGTGGAACCCAAGCCCGTCCAGGAAGAATTCGATGAGTCCACGGCACACACCCGCCAGCTCCTCAAGACCAAGCTTATCGACCTCGACCTCTCGGTCCGCGCACTCAACTGCCTCAAGGCCGCCGAAGTCGAGACACTGGGAGACCTGGTGGCCTTCAACAAAGCCGATCTGCTCAAGTTCCGCAACTTCGGCAAAAAATCCCTTACCGAGCTCGAAAACCTCGTGGCTTCGAAGAACCTCGAATTCGGTATGAATATCACAAAGTATAAATTAGATAAAGAATAAGAAAAGAATATGAGACACGGTTGCAAAGTTAATCATCTGTCAAGAACCCACGCCCACCGCGTGGCTATGCTCTCCAATATGGCCACCTCTCTCATCATGCACAAGCGCATCGAGACCACCCTGGCCAAGGCTAAAGCCCTGAGAGTGTATGTCGAGCCCCTCATCAATCGTTCGAAAGAGGACTCCACCCACAACCGCCGTATCGTCTTCAGCTACCTCCACAGCAAAGAGGCCGTCAACGAGCTCTTCCGCGAAGTGTCGCAGAAGGTCGCCCAGCGCCCCGGTGGTTACACCCGCATCCTGAAGACCGGCATCCGTCACGGTGACAACTCCGAGATGGCCATCATCGAACTCGTCGACTACAACGAGAACATGCTCAAAGACACCACTAAGAAGGCTGCTAAGAGCACCCGTCGTAGCCGCTCGAAGAAGGCCGCTGAAGCCCCTGTGGCCGAAGCTCCCGTCGCCGAGGCTCCCGTGGCCGAAGAGGCCCCCAAGGCTGAGTAATCCCTATACGGAATATACTCCACATCAAAGCCCCTGCCATCCGGCAGGGGCTTTGTCTTTCTGTTGTCGGTCCCGAGGATTAGAATCGGTCGCGGAGCTGGGAGTCGAGGAGGATGGTGACGGGACCGTCGTTCACAAGCGCAACCTGCATGTCGGCACCGAAGGTGCCTGTCTGGACGGGCTTGCCGAAGAGGGCGCTGAGGCGGGCGACGAATTTCTCATACATGGGGATGGCGAAGTCGGGACGCGAGGCATGGACGTAGCTGGGCCGGTTGCCCTTGCGGGTGGAGGCCATGAGTGTGAACTGGCTGACGACGAGGATGCCAGGGGAAGGAGATAAGGAGTCAGGAGATAAGGAGGTAAGGAGGTCGGTGATGGATAGGTTCATCACGCCGTCGGCATCGTCGAAGATGCGTAGCTTGACGATTTTCTGGCAGAGATATTCGATGTCTTCGTCGGTATCTTCGTCGCAGATGCCGACGAGGATGAGCATTCCGCTCCCAATGGCACTCTTGCGGAGGCCTGCAATATCGACGGAGGCGGAGAGGACACGTTGGATTACTATTCTCATGGTCTTATATGTTTGTGGAGCGCCGGCATCTTGCCGGCATCACCCATGGGTTATTCTATTATCCATTTCTGTACGGCACCATTGTTCGTCTGCTGGACGAAGTAGACGCCACGGGACAGTTTGGGCAACTCGACCGTTTGCTCGCCATCCTGCAGGATGGCCTCGCCCATCTGCCGTCCGCAGATGTCGTATACGACGAAGGTCCTGCTTCCCGCTGCGCTTTCGTCGAGGAGGATTTGTCCCGCGACAATGCGGAATCCGCCGCCGGCGGGGTGGCTGAGGCCGAAGTAGCGGGCGTATTCCTCGACGGTGTTCTGGGGCTCGATGCGCAGGAAATCGTCGATACCTGCGACGGCAACTTCCCAGCTGGCAATGGAGGAGGGCTTGGCAAAGCGGTCACGCTGGTAGGGCACTTCGGAACGGAGCTGTTCCACGATGTCGTGCAGTAGGGGGGCGGTGTTGTCATAGGAGAAATGGGAGTCGACGATTTCTTTCAGACGGCGCAGCGTGCGTTCCAGGAACTGCTGGTTGGCGAGGAGTCGACGGAAAAGGAGTGTGGATTGTAGGGAGGTGCGTGTGGTGCGACTGGGCATGTTGTAGGTCATGTGGTCGAGGACGTTGATGCAGCCGGGGAAAGGCACGAGGGTGCCGTCGCCGTCGAAGAATATCCAGCGCCAGGAACGTCCCGCGGTGGACCAGAATCGCACGTTGTTGACGGGCCAGTCGTCGTTGAGCACGAGCACCTGCAGCAGCATGTAGTCTATGAGCGCGTCGATGTCGACCTGCGAGGCGAGGTATCGGAAGTCCTTCTCGCGGCTGAGGTCGGCCTGTTGTAGCCAGCGGTAGAGGGAGTCCCAGCGGGCGGCGTGGCCATTCTCGATTTCCTCCCCCCAACAGGCAATGAGGTCTACTTCTTGGTCGGGGACGCGGTAGTGCTCCTCGATGTAGTGCTCGTCGGCTTTCTCTTCGAGGAAATAGACACCCCAGTATTCGCCGTTGAGGAAGAGCACGACGGGGCGTGTGGCGAGGTGGTCGCAGCGCAGAGGTTCCGCCAGATGCTGGCAGAGCCAGTCTTCGACGCCAGCGCCGGTCCACGAGGTGGACCAAGGACGGAGGACCAGACGCCTGAATGCTTGATTCTTTTCATCCGCAAAGAAGGGGTAGCGGAAGCGGTTGTCTCCATACTCCTTGCGGGCATAGAGGGAAAGGCCTTTCTGCACCAGCACGCGCTGACTGTTGCCGTGGATGCGGAGACCGCAGTCCTGCTCGAGGTCGCCGCCGGCGGGGTCGTAGTAGGCGAAGGAGGCGTTGCGCTCCCAGTGACGTCCTTTCTGGAAATAGTTGCCGGAGTTGTAGGGGTTGTCAGGGTCGAAGCAGTAACCTGGCGAGAAGAGGCCGGTGTCGAAGTCGAAAAGGGAGAGGGAGTCGGTGCAGAGCGACACCACGGGGAGGCTGATACGTCGGCCCAGGAGGCTGTCGATGAGGTAGGCGTGGGTGGTCACCACAGAGCGGCGCTCGCCGGCGCTGTCGAACACGGCGGCACGCACGACAATGATGCGCTGCACCTCGTCGGGGACGAACCAGCGGTCGTCGGGGACATCCTGCACGCGGTAGAGGTTGGAAGGGGAATAGAGGACGGGAGTCATGGGCAGCGGCTCGCAGTATTCGGGGTCGCATTCTGTGGGCTCGGCACCGTTGAAGGTGTAGTGAATTCTGAGTTCTGAGTTCTGAGTCCTGAGTTCTGAGTGAGGGAGGAAGTCGATGCGCATGGAGAGGGAGAAGGTGTCGGCGTAGAAGCCACCGGGATGGGAGAAAACGACCGCCTGGGCGGAGGAGGTGAAGGGTGAGAGGTGAAAGGTGAAAAGTAAGAGAAGGAGTGAGAAGGAGTGAGAAGAAGTGAGAGGAAGTGAGAGGACAAATGTGCAAAACGATACTATTGTCCTTTCACTCCCATTCACTCCTTTGTCACTCCCTTTCACTCCTTGTTTAATTTTCAATTATTGAAAGTTTGGCGAATTTGAGCATGAGCTGTTTCTGACCCACACCTTCGAAGAAGACCGTGGCTTTGCGCGAGTCTCCGGAACCTTCAATGCCCAGCACCTTGCCGGAGCCGAATTTTTCATGATGTACATTCATGCCGGGCATGATGGCACCTATCTGGGCGGGGGTGTTGGGAATGGTGGCGGTACGTGGTTTGGGTGGCTGGGTGGCCGGGCGGCTGGGTGACTGAGTGGGTTTTCCGGCGTTGAAGAAGGCGCGAGGCAGCGTGCCCGGTTCGGGAGTGCTGCGCCGCTTCGCGGGTATCTCGATATACTGCGGGTCTATCTCTTCGACGAAACGGCTCACCTCGCCGCCCATGCGCTGTCCGTTGTTGAAGCGCGTCTGGGCGTAGCTCAGCGTGACCTGCTTCTCGGCACGTGTCACGGCGACATAGAACAAGCGACGTTCCTCCTCGAGTTCCGGACGGCTCATGGCGAGGAACGACGGGAAGATCTGCTCTTCCATGCCGACGACGAAGACGTAGGGGAACTCCAGGCCCTTGGCGGCATGGATGGTCATCAGGGAGACCTTGTCGGCGTCCTTGTCCTTGTCTTTGTCCTCGGAGGTGTAGAGCAGCACCTGCTGGAGGAACTCGTCAAGTGTGCGCATGGGTTTCTCGGAGTTTTCAGATTTTTCGGAGTTTTCTGAGAATTCTGATTCCTCCTCTTCGCAGAATTCTTGCACGCCGTTGAGGAGCTCGTCGATATTGTCGATGCGCTCGGCACTTTCGGGGTCGTCTTCGTCTCGGAGGGCTTTGACGATGCCGCTGGCGTAAATGATTTCTTTCGCCAGCGTGAAGGCATCTTTCGTCGGCACCTCGGCCTCGAAACGTTTCATCATGTAGACGAACTCGGTGATTTTCGTCACTGCGCCGCTCTGGATGGGTAGGGCAAAATCCTGGATGTTCTCCAGCACCGTCCAGATGCTCACGTCGTTGTCGGCCGCCGCCACGCGGATTTTATCCATGGTGGTCTGGCCGATGCCGCGGGTGGGATAGTTGATGATGCGCACCAGCGACTCGTCGTCGTGGGGGTTGATGGCCAGGCGGAGGTAGGCTAGGGCGTCTTTCACCTCGCGACGCCCGTAGAACGAGAGCCCTTGGTAGATGCGGTAGGGGATGTTCATCCGTCGCAGCGAGTCTTCGACGGCGCGCGAGAGGGAGTTCTGGCGGTAGAGGATGGCGAAGTCGCGGTAGTCGGCATCCTCGCCGAGGCGGTAGTTCTGTATGGCGTCGGCCACGCGGTTGCCCTCGTCTTTCTCGTCGACGGCGCGGATGAGGCGTATGCGGCTGCCCACGGTGTTGTCGCTCCACAGCTCTTTCTGTATCTGGTCGCGGTTGCGGCTGATGATGCTGTTGGCGGCGTTGACGATGTTCTTCGTCGAGCGGTAGTTCTGCTCGAGCTTGAAGAGCTTCATGTCGGGATAGTCGCGTCGGAAGTTGAAGATGTTCTGTATGTTGGCTCCGCGGAAGGCGTAGATGCTCTGAGCGTCGTCGCCTACGACGCAAATGTTCTGGTTGCGTGCGGCGAGTTTCTTGACGATGAGGTATTGGGCGTAGTTGGTGTCCTGATACTCGTCGACCATGATGTACTGGAAGCGTTGCTGATATTTGAGGAGCACGTCGGGGAAGTCGCGGAGGAGGATGTTCATATTAAACAGCAGGTCGTCGAAGTCCATAGCATTGCTGTTGTGAAGTCGCTGGTCGTACATCTGGTAGATGGTGCCGATGGCAGGGCGCTTGGAGTCGATGTCGGTCTGATAGATTTCGGGGTTTTCTTGGTAGTCTTTGGGGCCGAGGAGGTTGCTCTTGGCCATCGAGATGCGGCCGATGACGAAGGAGGGTTTGTAGGTCTTGGGGTCGAGGTTGAGCTGCTTGACGATTTGCTTGATGGCGGCCTTGGAGTCGTCGGTGTCGTAGATGGTGAAGGAGGAGGTGTAGCCCAGTTTGGTGGCTTCAGCGCGGAGGACGCGTGCGAAGATGGAGTGGAAGGTGCCCATCCAGAGGTTGCGGCCTTCGCCGCCGACGAGCTTGATGATACGCTCTTTCATCTCGTTGGCGGCCTTGTTGGTGAAGGTCAGCGCCAGAATATGGAAGGGATCCACACCCAGTTCCATGAGGTGGGCGATGCGGTAGGTGAGGGTGCGTGTCTTGCCACTGCCGGCGCCGGCGATAATCATCACCGGCCCGACGGTGCATTCCGCCGCCTCGCGCTGGGGTTCGTTCAGTTGGTCAAGTAGTTCGCTCATTTCTTTGCTTTCGGAATAATCTGCAAAAATACAAAGAAATTCCGAATAATAGGGGGACAATTATAACTTTATTTCGTCAAAGTTTTATCTTGGCGAAGTGGAGCAGCAGGGCGTCCCACCAGCGGGCGGGGAGCAGGTGGTGGGTCCAGACGGCGAGGGAGGAGAATCGGCCGAGGCGGTAACGTGTGCGGGGCCGGCGGCTGAGGGCGGCGCGTTCGATGGCGCGGGCAATCTTGGTCGGTTTCGTTAGGATGTTGCCGCTGTAGACTTTGTGGAGGAGGTCGGCCTCGGGCAGGGCGGCGGCCTCGTAGGCGGTGCCCATGGAGGAGTTCTTCAGGTTGTCGGCGGCGATGAGGCCCCAGTCGGTCTTGATGCCGCCGGGTTCTATCATTGTCACCTTGATGCCGAAGGGGCGCAACTCCATGCGCAGGGCGTCGCTGAGGGCTTCGACGGAGTATTTGGAGACATGGTACCAGCCGCCGAAGGGCAGCACCACCAAGCCGGCGATGGACGAGGTGTTGACGATGCGGCCGGAACCCTGCTTCCGCATATGGGGGAGGACGAGGCGGCACATGGCGGCCAACCCAAAGACGTTGACCTCCAGCTGGCGGCGGGCTTCTGCGTCGCTGACGTTCTCCACAGCGCCGAAGTAGCCGTAGCCGGCGTTGTTGACGAGCACGTCGATGCGCCCTTCGGCCTGCAGTATGGTGTCGACGCACTGCTGCATGGATTCCTCGTCGCAGACGTCGAGTCGCATAGGCACGATGCCCTCCTTGCGGAGCGGTTCCATGAGTTCCACACGCCGCGCGGCGGCATATACTTTGCATCCGCGTCGGGCTAAACGTTGAGCGGCTTCATAGCCTATGCCACTGCTGGCTCCGGTAATGAGGATTACTTTCATAATACTTCTATTTTGACGGTTCGTAGGTCGGCGATGCGGTCGTAGAGGCGGACTGAGAGGCTCTGGCGGACGGAGACCTCAAGGCTGCAGTCGAGGTCGAACTGCTGGTTTTCGGGCTTGAGGTCGAACTCCTTGAGGATACGCATGACGTCGTTCATGGCTTCGTAGGCGAAGAGGAAACGGTAGCGGGCGTCGATGGTTTTCTCGATGATGGTGGCGTGGTCGATGGCGTCGCGGGCGGCGGTCTTGTAGGCGTTGGCCAGGCCACTGGCGCCGAGGAGGATACCACCGAAATAACGGACGACCACTATGAGGGTGTCGGTGAGGTCGGCCGAGAGGAGCTGGCCATGGATGGGACGGCCGCCGGTGCCGCTGGGCTCGCCGTCGTCATTGGCACGGAAGGCGTCCTTGCGGGGCCCGAGGATATAGGCGTAGCAGTGGTGGCGGGCGTCGAAGTAGTCTTTCCGCAGCTGCTCCAGGTGTGCTTTGATTTCATCCAGATTATGCACTGGATAGGCGAAAGCCAGGAACTTGGAGCCTTTCTCCTTGTAGAGTCCTTCCGATGGGGCGGCGAGGGTTTTATAGGTGTCGTCGAACATTAGTCAATAATAGTTAGACGGTTGGGGACGATTTTAGGTACCTTTGGGGCCTTCAGGCCGTTGCCGAGGGTCTGGGGGCTGCGGAGGATGCGTACCTCGTCGTAGAGGCCGCTCTCGATGAAGGCGTCCAGCACTTTGCGGCCACCCTCGACGATGACGCTCTGCAGCTTGCGCTCATAGAGCTCGTGCAGCACCTCGGGGATGGTCTGGCAACTGAGGATGAGTGGCTGTAGGCGATTACTTTCCACTTTCCACTTTCCACTTTCCACTCTTCCACGGCGGTCGAGCACCACGGGCTGCGGTGCGGGACCTAAGTAGTGGCGTGGGGTGAGGGTAGGGGAGTCCTGCAGGTAGGTCTCCGAGCCTACCAGTATGGCGGCCTCCTCCGTGCGCCAGCGGTGGTTCAGGCGGTTCTGCCGCTGCGTGCTAAGCCAATAGGGACCCGGCGTGACGGGTGCCATGAATCCATCGGCACTTTCGGCCCACTTCAGTATCACATACGGCCGCTGCTTCTCCATGAAGGTGAAGAAACGGCGGTTCAGCTCGCGTCCTTCCTCCTCCAGCACATGACGCACCACCTCGATGCCCGCCTCCTCCAGTTTGCGGAAGCCGCCGCCCGCCACCAGTGGGTTGGGGTCGTCGTTACAGCAGACCACCCGCTTGACACCCTTCTCGATGATAAGGTCCGCGCAAGGCGGCGTCTTGCCGTAGTGCGAGCAGGGCTCGAGGTTGACGTACAGCGTAGCTCCGATACATACTCCTCCGTCACTGTGTGCCACCTCCCCTAACTTAGGGGAGGAATTGCTGACGCGCAATAATGCGTTGCGTTCGGCGTGATTGTGACCGTATTCCTGATGGAATCCCTCAGAGATAATATTGCCATCCTGAACGACGACGCAACCAACTAATGGGTTAGGCCTGACTCGACCTAACCCATTAGCAGCCAATTGCAGGCATCGCTGCATATATTTTTCGTCGTCGTTCAAGTGTTTAGAATTCGGCGGTCTTGGGGGTTCTCGGGAAGGGGATGACATCGCGGATGTTGGCCATGCCGGTGACGAAGAGCATCAGGCGCTCGAAGCCCAGGCCGAAGCCGGCATGCGGGCAGCTGCCATAGCGGCGCGTGTCGAGGTACCACCACATGTCTTTCATTGGGATGTTGAGCTCGTTGATGCGGGTCATCAGTTTGTCGTAGTTCTCCTCGCGCACCGAGCCACCGATGATCTCGCCAATCTGCGGGAAGAGCACGTCGGTGCCCTGCACGGTGAGGCCCGAGAAACCCTGCTTCTTGCCAGCCTCGACTGGCTCGTCGTTCAGCTTCATGTAGAAGGCCTTAATCTCCTTCGGGTAGTCGATCATGATGACGGGTTTCTTGAAGTGCTGCTCCACGAGGTAGCGCTCGTGCTCCGAGGCCAGGTCGACGCCCCAGCTGACGGGGAACTCGAACTTGTGGCCCTTGGCGACGGCCTCTTCCAGTATCTTGATACCCTCGGTGTAGGGCAGGCGGACAAAGTCGGTGTCGATGACGCTCTTCAGGCGCTCGATGAGGCCGTTGTCGATCATCTTGTTGAGGAACTCAAGGTCGTCCATGCAGTGGTCGAGGGCCCAGCGGACGCAGTATTTGATGAACTCCTCTTCGAGGGCGGTGAGGTCGTCGAGCTGGTAGAAGGCCATCTCGGGCTCGATCATCCAGAACTCTGCCAGGTGGCGCGGAGTGTTGCTATTCTCGGCACGGAAGGTAGGGCCGAAGGTGTAAATCTTTCCTAATGAGGTGGCACCCAGCTCACCCTCGAGCTGGCCGCTGACGGTGAGGGCGGTGAACTTGCCGAAGAAGTCCTGCTCCCAGTCGATGGTGCCGTCCTCCTTGCGGGGCGGGTTCTCGGGGTCGAGGGTGCTCACATGGAACATCTCGCCGGCACCCTCGCAGTCGCTGGCGGTGATGAGCGGCGTGTGGAAGTAGAAGAAGCCACGCTCGTGGAAGAAGGTGTGGATGGCCATGGCCATGTTGTGGCGCAGGCGCATGACGGCGCCGAAGGTGTTGGTGCGCAGGCGTAGGTGGCCTATCTCGCGCAGGAACTCCATGCTGTGGCCCTTCTTCTGGAGGGGGTAGGTGTTGGGGTCGGCTTCGCCGTAGACGACGATACTTTCGGCCTGCACCTCGACGGCCTGGCCCGAGCCCTGGCTCTCGACGAGCTTGCCCTCCACGCCGATGCAGGCACCGGTGGTGATGCGCTTCAGCTCTTCTTCGAACTTGGCGGGGTCGGCGACGACCTGGATGTTATGGATAATCGAGCCGTCGTTCAAGGCCAGGAAGGCCACGTTCTTGTTGCCGCGCTTGGTGCGCACCCAGCCTTTGACACAAATCGATGTGCCGATGAGGGCCGACACATCCTCTTTCAAAAGATACTTAATCTCGTAACGTTTCATTTATGATTGTTTTTTAATTCGTTCAATTCGATTAATTCGCCGATGATAAAAAGTTTTCGCCGTTATTTCACCTTGGAATACAGCAGTTGTTGCATCTCCACGTCGCTGGCGAACTTGAAGATTTTTTCCTCGTTCTTGCGACGGCAAATCATGAGGGTGTCCTCGTCGGCAGCCACGATGTAGCCGTCCAGTCCGTCGAGCACCACCGTCTTGTCGGCAGGCACGATGACCACGCAGTTGCGGGTGTCGTAGGTCACCGCCAGGCCGTTGACGATGGCGTTGCCAGCCTTGTCGTGATGGAACACATCGTAGAGCGATTCCCACGTCTCCACGTCGCTCCATCCAAAGCGGGCGGCGAGCACATGCACGTTGGAGGCCTTCTCCATGATGCCGTGGTCCACCGAGATGGCTTCGCATTGCGAGTAGACCTGCTCCAGCGTGGCGTGGTTGGTGTTCAGCGTCAGGTTGAAGAAGGTGTCGGCGATGGCCGGCAGGAACTGACGGTAGGCCTGTTGCAGCACCGGCAGACGCCACACCAGCAGACCGGTGTTCCAGAAGAACTCGCCGCTGGCAATCATCTGACGCGCCATCGCCACCGGCGGCTTCTCGGTGAAGGTCACCACTTCATAGAGATTTTCGCAATCCGCCACAGGCTCCTTAAATTGTATGTATCCGTAGCTGGTGTCGGGCTTCACGGGCTGTGCGCCGAGGGTGATGATCCAGTCGTTCTCCTGCACGCAGTCGATGGCCTGCTGCATGTTGCTCACGAAGCGGTCGAGGCCGAAGACGGCATGGTCGGCAGGCGACACGATGACGGTGGCTTCGGGGTCCATCTGTGCGATGACGGCGGCGGCATAGGCGATGCAGGGCGCCGTGTTCCTCCGCAGCGGCTCTCCCAATACCTGCCAGGGCAGCAGGTTGGGCACCTGCTCGCGCACACGGTCGGCATACTGCTCACCCGTCACCACGATGATATGGTCGCGCGGGCAGAGCTTCTCCATGCGCTCGAAGGTGAGCTGCAGCATCGAGCGGCCCACACCCATGGTGTCGACAAACTGCTTCGGGCAGTCCACACTGCTCACCGGCCAGAACCGGCTCCCGAGGCCCCCGGCCATGATGATTGTCCAGATATGTTCGTTGTTCTGCAAATTGTTTTTATTTTGTCGGCGAATTTTGCTAATTTGGCGAATTCCTATATGGGTCTGATATTTCGCATAATTCGTTTAATTCGCCGATGATTAATTAAACCGAGACTTCGCCGCGGATGTGCGGGTGCGGGTCGTAGCCTTCGAGGGTGAAGTCTTCGTACTCGAAGTCGAAGATGCTCTTCCGTTCGGGGTTGATGCGCATGGTGGGCAGCGGGCGCGGGTCGCGCGAGAGCTGCAGGCGCACCTGCTCCAGGTGGTTCTTGTAGATATGTGCGTCGCCGAAGGTGTGGACGAAGTCGCCCGGCTCCAGGCCGCAGACCTGCGCCATCATCATCGTCAGCAAAGCGTAGCTGGCGATATTGAACGGCACGCCGAGAAAGATGTCGGCCGAACGCTGGTAAAGCTGACAAGAAAGGCGTCCGTTATCAACATAAAATTGGAACAGGCAGTGACAGGGGGGGAGGGCCATCTCCTCGATTTCGGCGGGATTCCAGGCCGTCACCAGGAGGCGGCGGCTGAAGGGGTTCGTCTTTATCTGCTCCACCACGTTGGCAATCTGGTCTATCGTGCCGCCTTTGCCGTCGGGCCACGAACGCCACTGCGAGCCGTAGACGGGACCCAGGTCGCCGTTCTCGTCGGCCCACTCGTCCCAGATGCTCACCTTATGGTCGTGCAGGTATTGTATATTCGTCTCGCCGCGCAGGAACCACAGCAGCTCGTAGATGATGCTCCGCAGGTGCAACTTCTTGGTGGTCAGCAGAGGGAATCCCTTCTGGAGGTCGAAGCGCATCTGATAGCCGAACACACCCACGGTGCCTGTACCCGTGCGGTCCAGACGCTCGGTGCCGTGGTCCAGCACATGTTGCAGTAGGTCTAGATATTGTTTCATAATGTATCTTGCTTTAACGCTGTTTTATTTATTTTGTTGTACAATAATAAAAAAATATATCCCAAGTAGCCCTTTTGCTCATTTGTTGTTCGTCTGTTGTTCGTTTGTTGTTCGTTTGTTGTTCGTTTTTTAATCGAACAACAAACGAACAACAATTGAATGTCAATTGTATAAAGGATTAAGTTGACGGGAGGAAAAATGTAACAAAAACTTAACAATTTCGTCGGGGGATTCTTCGTACTTTTGCAGCAGGTTTCAAAATTAGAAATTAGAAATTAGAAATTAGAAATCAATATATTATGGAAATTGTACTGGTATGTTTGAAGTTGGCGGGAGCCCTGGCGGTGTTCCTTTTCGCCATGAAACTCATGAGTGAGGGTCTGCAGAAGTACGCGGGCTCGAAGCTGCGCCACATCCTGACCAAGATCACTGGTAAGCCGCTCAGCGGCATCCTCGCCGGCACAGGCGTGACGGCCATCATCCAGAGCTCGACGGCCACCACCGTGATGACCGTGGGCTTCGCCGGAGCGGGTCTGTTGACCCTCGGTGGCGCCATCGCCGTGGTGATGGGCGCCAACATCGGCACCACCGTGACGGCCTGGATCATCACCCTCTTCGGCCTCGGCGGCGGCGACAGCGCCGACAAGGTGCCTCTGATGCCGATGATTATCGCCGCCATCAGCCTCTTCTTCATCTTCAGCAAGAAGAATAAGATGCAGTACCTCGGCCAGACCATCGTGGGCCTGGCGCTGCTCATCCTCGGCCTCGGCCTCATGGGCGACTCCGTGCCGCCGCTGGACGAGAACGTGGCCCACAGCATCGCCTCCCTGGGACAGTGGGGCTACTGGTCCGTGCTGCTCTTCATCGTCGTGGGCGCCATCCTCTGCATCATCCTCCAGACCTCGTCGGCCATGACGGCAGTCATCCTGCTGATGGCCAGCCAGGGATGGATAGACTTCCCCACGTCGATGGCACTGGTCATCGGCCAGAACCTCGGCACCACGCTGACGGCACAGGTGGTGGCCATGACCACCGGCACCACCGGCAAGCGTACCGCCCGCGCACACCTCGTCTTCAACGTCGCCGGTGCCATCATCTTCCTCATCCCCTTCTACCCCATCTGCAACGGCGTCATGGCCATCAGCGAGAAGCTCGACGTGCTGCTCCCCAACATACCGCTCATCCCACTGGCTATCACGGTGTTCCATACCCTCTTCAATGTCGTCACCACCGTCATCCTGGCCTTCTTCATCCCGCAGATTGTCAAGATCGTCACCTGGATGGTGCCCGACAAGAAGGAGGAGGGCGAGGAGGAGTTCCGCCTCACCTACCTCACGCCCAACCTGCTCTCCACCGCCGAGCTTAACATCCAGAGCGCCAAGAGCGAAATCGAAGAATTCAGCAAGCGTGTGCTCCGCATGTATACCTTCCTGCCGGGCCTGCGCACCGCCAAGGAGGACGAGGAGTTCGACGCCATCATGGCACGCATCGCCAAGTACGAGGAGATCACCGACCGCATGGAGATGGAGATCTCGAAGTTCCTCACCAAGGTGGGGTCGGGCGACATCTCGGAGCACGGCTCCGAGCGCATCAGCACCATGCTGCGCATCATCGACAACCTCGAGTCCATCGGCGACACCATCTACCAGATCGCCATGACGCGCCAGAGCAAGCGCGAGGACGCCGTCCACTTCGACGCCGGCCTCAACGCCAACCTCGAGGAGATGCGTTCGCTAGTGCAGAAAGCCCTCGACGTGATGGACAGCAACCTCCACGACTACGACCATGTGGACCTCGACGCCGCCTATGCCGCCGAGCACGCCATCAACGCCTGCCGCGACCGTCTGCGCAAGCAGCACCTCGACGCCCTCAAGCTCGGCGTCTACGACTACGCCATCGGCAACGCCTACTCCTCCCTCTACGCCCTCTACGAGAAGCTCGGCGACTACGTGATTAACGTCAGCGAGGCTATCGACGGCAGCCGCAAACATAGCGAAGATTGAAGGGGAGATAATGGGGAGATAATGGGGAGATAAAGAGGAGATAAAGAGGAGATAAAGGGATGATACAATAACTGACAACAATTATAGTGGCGAATCAGCAAATGGAAAAGATGACACGAACATACGAAGATTTACTGGCATGGCAGAAAGCGCATCAATTTGTCGTGTTGGCATATAGTACTATAGCGACGTTTCCCTCCTATGAACAATTTGGGTTGTGCTCACAATTTAGACGTGCTGCCGTTTCCATACCTGCCAATATCGCCGAAGGCTACAAGAAACTTGGTAAAGCAGATAAGCTACGATTCTTTAATATTGCACAAGGCAGTTTGGAGGAATGCCGTTATTACTGTTTGCTTGCTAAAGACTTAGGTTATATTGATGAGGGAAAATTTACTAATATTGTAGAATCAATCCAAAACACCAGTTATTTCCTAAACTCTTATATCAAAGGCGTTGTGAACAAGAACGGTATTAAAGATTAAGAAAATAGAAACAATAGCGACAAACCACATTCGTCCCATTATCTCCCCGTATCTCCCCTTTATCTCCCCGTATCTTCCCCCAAAAAAGAAGAAAATAATGAAACAAATCCTCTTAATCAACGACGTCGTGGGGTATAGCCATGTGGGCATGGTGGCCATGCTGCCTATCCTCACGCAGATGGGCCACACCACCTATAACCTCCCCACGGCCCTGGTCTCCAACACCCTCGACTACGGCCATTTCAACGTCCTCGAGACAACCGACTATATGCGGGGCACCATCCCCGTGTGGCGCCAGCTGGGCTTCCGCTTCGACGCCGTCTGCACAGGTCTGATGTTCAGCGAGGAGCAGGCCACGCTGGTCTCCTCCTACTGCCGTCAGCTGCAGCGCGAAGGCACCACGGTATTCGTCGACCCCATCATGGGCGACGGCGGCCGCCTTTACAACGGCATCAGCGACACGCAGGTGCAGCTGATGAAGGAGATGGTGGGCGTCGCCGACCTCACCTTCCCCAACTACACCGAGGCCTGCTACCTCACCGGCACGCCCTACCGCCCCGAGGGGCTCTCGTGGGACGAGGCCTGCGACATGGTCGACGGCCTCCTGGCCCTGGGCGCCAAAGCCGCCGTCGTCACCAGCGCCTGCCTGAAGGATGAGGCCTCCCCCTCACAGGTGCGCCACTGCGTCATCGGACGCCGCAGCGACTGGCCCCTGGAGGGCTTCCGCCAGCGCGGCAAGGAAGGGCCTTATTTCTGTATCGACTACGACGAGATCCCCGTGGCCTTCCACGGCACGGGCGACATCTTCTCCGCCGTGCTCATCGGCCACCTGATGAATGGCGAGACCCTGCGCGACAGCACCGCCACGGCCATGCAGGTCGTCAGCAGCCTCATCGAGCGCAACCAGGCGCTGCCCGACAAATGCCGCGGCATCCCCATCGAGCAATGCCTGGATCTGCTGTAGTTCCTATTTCATGCACATCTATCGCAAAAGGAATCATGACAACAACCACATACCTAATCCTATTCTCTGCCAATCTGGCATTTATCGTCACCCACCTCTACAGCTGGCTGCTCAAATGGTTCTATCGCCCCGAGGCTTACCGCGAACATTTCCACGAGCTCTTCCCCGCCCAGCGCTCGGTGGGCGTCATCTACCTGCTGCAGATCTTCGAGCTGCCTTACCTGCTGCAGATTGGCGA
This sequence comes from uncultured Bacteroidota bacterium, assembly GCA_902800395.1. GTDB lineage: Bacteria > Bacteroidota > Bacteroidia > Bacteroidales > P3 > Colimorpha. Next base: position 156,364 of record CADCEC010000005.1, read on the forward strand.
CTGCGACGCCCTGCTCTACGTCAACGCCTTCTCGCTGCTCTTCTTCTCCATCCAGATGCTCATCATGTGCGAGGACTACTTCTTCCCGGGCCAGCGAAAACGTTACCGCGACCTATGGCTCTTCCTGCCGGCCGTCGTCGTCCTGCTGCCGCTGTTCCTGCAAGCCGTCAACATCATAGCCATGCCCGACGGCTGGCGCCTGTGGATGGTGGGAGCCGTGAGCCTCCTCTTCCTGCTCTACTTCCTCCAGTCGGTCCGCATGGCCCTGCGCATCCGCCGTGCCGTGCAGCGCGCCAACGAGGAGCGCTACGCCGACAGCGACGACTTCCCCGTAGCCTTCGCCAACATCATCCGCTGGGTGCCCACGCTCATCCTCATCCTTCTGGCCATCAACTTCTATGCCGATAACCCGTGGGTGAAGTTCGGGCGCGACATACTCTTCATCTTTGCTAGCGTCTGGTTCTGCGTCCTCACCCTCAATCCATGGCGCAAGGTGTCCGAGACGACGGACCTCTCTGACCCGTCCGACGAGAAGGCCCATCCATCCGACGCCCGCTTCGACGACCTCGTGCGCCGCCTAGAACTCCTCCTCTCCGACGAGCAGATCTTCACCGAGCCGCATATCACCAGCGACCTCTTCATCTCGCGGCTGGGCACCAACAGCAAATACCTCGCCGAAGCCATCCACCGTAGTGGCTATCAGTCGTTCTACGACATGATCTCCCAGCACCGTGTGCGCCACGCCATCAGTCTCATCCACCAGCACCCCGACAGGCTCCTCGCCGATATCTCCGACCAGTGCGGCTTCTCCTCCCAGGCCTCCATGGCCAAAGCTTTCAAGTCCCAGGGCAAAGGTACCCCCAGCAGCTACAGGTAGCGATATATTTGAATTGAAAGTTGAAAGTTGAAAGTAGAAATTTCCACTTTCCGCTTTCCACTTTTCTTTGGCGGAAATTTCCACTAGAGGAAAGAGGAATATGAAAAAAAATACTATCTTTGCAATCGTTTTTTTTTAAAGGTGAAATAAAATAAAATATTCATACAATGACACTTAAACTGATTGCTTTGACAGTCCTCGGCGCCGTGGTTCTGACTATCCTCGCCGGGATGATTGTCCGTGCTTGGCGTTACCGCCACAATCACCATGACGAGGTCTATTGGCCCTACAACGGACCTTTGCACAAGAAGAAAAAATCAAACCCCGGCATCACAACCACACTGGTGACGATACTCACCCTATCCACATTGATGTGGACGAACGGTTTGATGGCTCAGAGCGTGACTCCGGACGGTACCCGGGAGCACCCTTACCCCATCGGTGACATAAGCACCCTCATCTCTTTTGCACAATGCATCAACAACAATCAGCCTTTCGCATTCGAAAACGGCAAGTTCGTCTTCGATATAGACGGCAACATCCCGGCGGGCGGCGCGGGCATCTACTTCGAGCAGACCGCCGACATCGACATGAACAGTGCCAATTGGAACATTCCTATTGGCAAGCAAAACAAAGGATTCGAAGGCACTTACTTAGGCGGTGGACACAAGATCATGAATCTGACGCTTACGGCCGACAATCGGGCACTCTTTTGCCACTCCAAAGGCCACATTTCTGACCTTACCATCGAAAACCCCGTGTTCAACGGCACTTTTAACGACGGCGGGGCATTAGCCACCTACGTGATGGGCGGCACCATCGACAACTGTCATGTCACGGGCAACGACTTGGTGTTCAGTGGCAAAGATTGTGGTGCCCTGATAGGTTGGGTAGGTCAGTTGTCCGATTATTTCAAAGCTGATAGTATCAGGATCTCCAACTGTTCCAACCGTTGTCATATCACCTCCACATACCAACAATCGAACGCAAACGACCAGAACTCCGTGGCCGGCGTGGTGGCGGTCATCAACGCGCGGTACTACGTGGTGACCCGTTGCTTTAACACCGGCGACATCACTTCCACCTACAGGCCCAAGTTCCAAAACGACGAACTCTGCTTCGCCGGTGTGGTCGGCAGAGGCCTTTTGCCCAACTATCCGTCTGAGATCACCTACTGCTACAACAGGGGCGACATCACCGCCCACTGCGGATACCTTGGCGGCGTGGCCGGCTTTTTCAACGACGAAGCCGGTATCAGCAACAGCACACGATGCGCCATCGACTACTGTTTCAACACCGGCAATATCACCGGCGAGTGCGTGTTGTATTCTGACGATTCGTCCGTACACACCGATGCCGACTCCAGTCTCAATGTCTTCTCCCTCGGCGGTGTGGTGGCGCCCTGCAAGACCCCGACGCGTTACTGCTTCAACACCGGCAATATCACATTGACGAAGCACCCGCACCCGAAGTTCAACATCTGGGGCGACCAGGGGGTGGCCGGCGTGGGCAGCAACGCCGAGCACTGCTTCAACGTGGGCGAAATCAACAACTACGAGGAGAGAAACGGACGCGCGGCGGGTGTGGCCCGCGACACTGCGGCTTACTGTCTCAATGCCGCCTGCGTCTATGACCGCAACCCCAAATACACTTTCTCCCCGCACAACATCGCCAGAATAATCATCGGAGATTGTTTCTCCGACGCCCAGATGTCTGTCGATGGACAGGACGGCAACCTCTACCCCACCTCGAAAATCATCGGCAAGTCCTCTTCTGCCAAGTGGACGCTCGGCGACGACTGGATTTACGAGGATGGCCGTTACCCGCGACTCAAGTGGACCGACACCTGCGATTGGGCCCGCGACATCGCCAAAGTGGCCTGCACCCCCATCATCCTGGCCGACACCGTCACCGACATCCACCATGTGAAAAACGGCATCCAGCTGACCGGCTGCGACAGCGGCGTGGTGTGGAAAGCCCCCGAGGGCAACTGTTTGTTCGTTGACCCGACGCTTGCCAACACAGCGTGCTCCAACAACGCCATCCAACCGGCATTGCAGCCCTTGTGCGGCGATTTCGTCACTGTGGCGGCTACCCTGAACGGCGACACCATCAAGACCGTCACCTTGCTTCGCAGCGTGGCCATGCCCCACGACACCCTCACCGTTGATAACCTCGGCGACCTGAAGACACTGCGCGACGGTGTCAACACCGGCAAAGCCTTCCCCTACAAAAGCTACGTAGTGCCTCGCTACGCGGATGGGGTCACCTTCAAGCTGACCACCGACCTCGACATGCAGAGCGAGAGACCTTGGAAGCCCATCGGCTCAGTCTTCAGCGGCAGCCGCTTCGCGGGTCATTTCCTCGGCGACGGCCATACCATCGACAATCTCAGTCTCGATGATGCCACTCCTTATATCTACAAGAATGCCAATGTCGGCGGTCTTTTCGGAATGCTGAGCGGTGAGGTGCGCGACCTGACCTTCACCAACCTTCATGCGGATTCCACCACCATAGTGGCGGGAGCCGTCTGCGCCCTGATGAACGGCGCCACCATCGAAAACTGCATTGTCAAGGGGCATATCGAGACCTCCAGATCCAGCAACAACTACGCCATCAGCGGCACCGCCGGCCTGGCAGGCGCGTCGCTGACCACTCGCGATCAAGACTTCAACTTCTTTTGTCGCGACACCATCCGCAACTGCGTCAACTATGCGGACATCATCACCCATGTCGGCCGCGGCGCCAACATCGCCTCCCATAGTGTCGGCGGCATTATCGGTCACGGCGGCGTGGTGATCGACTGCGCCAATGCGGGCGACATCTCCGGCGGCAGCGAATGCGGCTACATCGGCGGCATCGGCGGCGATATGACCAGTGCCCTGCGCTGCTTCAACACCGGCCGCGTCACCATCGCAGAGGCTCCCCAAGCTATAGACTACTTCGTCGGCGGCGTGGTGGGAAAGAACGAATATGACAGCACCATCATGTACTGCTATAATGCCGGAACCGTCGATGGCAGTGACCGCAGTCCAGTCGGTGGCATCGTCGGCTATGGTGCCCCGCGATACTGCTACATGACCAACACGGTAACCGGCAGGGGCAAATATCTCGGCAGCATTGCGGGCACTGAAAATCCCAATACCCGACATTGCTATTACGACAAGCAGATGTCCCCCCTGGGTGGCGAAAATGGACAAGATGCTTCCGGACGATCCCTTGTTGGTCTTGAAACCACCGGCATGCAGGGCTCTGCCCTTCAAAGTTCGTTGGGAGACCCCGCAAACTGGATCTTCACCCCGGGACTATATCCCCAGCTTGCAATATCCGCTGATGTGGAGACGCAGCACGCCGCGTCTCCACGGGCCCAACTATCTCGCGTTTCCGTCATGCCGGTCGTGCTGGGTCCCGGCCAAAACTGGATGTCCGCCCACGACAGTATTCCCCTCCGCGGCTGCGATGAACATCACTTTTGGACAAAGCTCCAAGGCTGTGTAACAGTTGACAGTTGCCATGTCACCGCCACTGATCGCGACATGGGGGTGATCGAACTTGCCGCCACCATCGACAGCGTCCCCTACCGTTTCGTCACGCTTAAGTTCAACATGGACGAGAAACACGCCCTCGTCATCAAAAACGCCGCGCAGTTCGACACCATGCGGATGGTCATCAACGAAGGTGGCTACTACCACTACAGCGACAGCACTTTCCATAAAAACATTCCTGCCAATGCCGACTCTACCGACTTCGTCGCCATTGACGACGGCGGCAACGAACGTTTCTTCAAGCTCATCACCGACATCGACATCAATGATATTAAGGAAGAGGGGCATGTCAGAGGATGGATTTCCGTCGGAGGATTCGCCGGCGACTGCTGCGCCATTTATAAAGGCAACCCCTTCAAGGGAACTTTCGACGGCGGCGGCTACACCATCAGACATCTGACGTTCCAGCGGTATGACAACTCTCATCCCACGGATTTCTGCGACCATCACCAAGGCTTGTTCGGCACGGTGGATGGCGGCACGGTGAAGAACCTGCGCATCGCGCAAAGCGACACCACGTTGGGCAACAGCAGCGCGTTCCTCTGCAGTGTGAACAAAGGCGGCACCCTTTACCATTGCGAAATCGACTCCTGCACCTTGACCATCAAATACGGCGAGGCCTTTGAAAGACACGACCATGCCTTGCTCTGCGCCAAGAACGAAGGCGGCACCATCGACAGCTGCCAGGTGAAAAACAGTGAGATAGCCCCGGATTCGTCAAGCGAAGCCCTCTTCTTCAACATCGGTGGTGTCTGCGCACTCAACGACCGTGGCGTTGTCAGCCGCTGTATAGCAGAGCATCTCTCCATAAACGATCCTCGTCAGGAACAAGGAGCACTGCAGAGTGTGGGTGGCATCTGCGGAAAGAACTTCCATGGACAGCTGCAGTTTGACACCATAAGAAACAGCCAGATCACCCTCAAAATGAATCTGCCGCACAAGTTTATCGGCGGCATCTGCGGTCTCAGCGGCTACGATCCCGATAAAGACACGGACGAACAAACCTACGCCCATATTCCTTCTGTCATTAGTGATTGCAACAGCGATTCGACCATAATCAACGCCTACACCCATGGGGACAATGATAGCACCAAAAGCATAATGAATATAGGCGGCATTGTGGGTTCCTGCCAAGGACGCATCATCCAACTCGAACGATGCTCCACCATGGAAAACAGCCGCATTTTGGCTGTCGCCGACACCGTGGGCGGTATCTGCGGTCGCTTCTGCGGCGAAGGAGGCGAGAGTTACTGTAATACCTGTGGAAACAACGCTTCGGTGACGGGCAACGACTATGTGGGCGGCATTGTGGGGCTTATGAGTGGCGCCCAACTGCACGAAGGCAATAATCAGGGCGAGGTACGTTCTCTCATAGACTTCGAATATAACTCGGGCTACTATGCCGGCGGCATAGCGGGTGCCGTGGTGGGAGAATCCAGCCTCTTCGATTGCGACAACAGTGGCACTGTCGCAGCCGACTCAAGCTATGTGGGCGGCATTGCGGGTGCCTTGATGGGGGAGAGTAACCTCTTCCTTTGCTCAAACCACGGTGATGTCAGCGGTTTCAACCAAGTGGGTGGTTTGGCCGGCCTTATCCTAAAAGACGCCTGGTTCGAAGAGAGCACTAACAACGGCCTTGTGAGAGGCATCGCCCAGGTGGGTGGATTGGTAGGCTATTTGAAAAGTTCCACGGGAAACAGATGTAGCAACAGCCACAACTATGCAAACACCATACACTTCTCCGCCATGGGCGGTGGTGTCTGCGGCTATGCCGAAGACACCACGATGCTTGAAGGCTGCTCCAGCGTGATGATTCTGCCATACGATACAATAATAAGAATACAGAATGGGGATGATCTCAGACTAATCCGCGACAATGTCAACAATGGCAGCAACAGCTACGAAGGCATAGTCATCGTGCTGGATTGGGACCTCAACTTGTATAATGGATGGATTCCCATCGGTACACCCGAACATCCTTTCCGCGGTACCTTCGACGGTCAAGACCATACCATCAATTTCGGTATCTACAACGAATCAAATGACTACCAGGGATTCTTCGGCTATATGCAAGGTACCGTCAAGAACGTCAATTTCACTCAATGCAGCGTCATCGGCCGCAACTATGTAGGCGTTATCGCGGGCTACTGCAACGGCACCATCTCGAACTGCTATTCCTATCGCGAGAAGGTGGAAGGTGAGAAATATGTCGGCGGTCTGGTCGGCATGGCCAGCTATTCGGAAATCCAGGACTGCTTCAACGGCAACAACATCGTTGGCGAGCAATACGTGGGCGGCATTGTGGGCGACTTCGCATCGTGCAAGAACGACAACTGCTATGACACAATGAAATATGATCTTTATGGCGGCAACGTGAGCCGCTGCTACAACTACGGCATGGTCAGAGCCACGGGCGACACCAGCCACGTGGGCGGCATTGCCGGCTTCACCTCGGCCGAGGTGAAACATTGCTACAACAGCGGCATCGTCGATGGCAAAGACTTTGTGGGCGGCCTCTGCGGCCAGCTCGATGGCGACAACCTCCACCACTGCTACAACGCCGGCCATGTGTCCGCCACCGGCAACAACAAAGGAGCCGTATGTGGAAGTATCGATTTACAAAACATAATATACAATTGCTTTTACGACCGCCAAATGTGTACGGTGCAGGATGACAATGCCTCCGGCTACAACACGCTCAAGATGACGGGCACCGCCCTCCGAAATGCCCTCGGCACGGACTACTGGTCGTACCACGACAATGAATATCCCACTCTCAAAACGACTAAAAAAGACAGCACCTATTTCCGTATTTCGGTGAAGCCGTTGCTGCTCCCGGGCAATATGCCCGTGGACAAGATCGTGCAGCCTTTCTGCGGCGTCACGGGGAATGCTCCTTACAGCCAAGTTGAGTGGTCGCGATACGGGACAGCAACAGAAACAGTGGACACTATACATCTGGCCGACAAAGACAGCATTACGCTGCTCGGTTGCGGTGTGGACACGTTGAAAGTGAGCCACCCCGGCTATGGCTTCGAACGCCTGGTGCCGATTGTGGTAGCCGCAAAAGAGGCCACGGTGGAGACCGTGCACACATGCGGCAGCATCTACAAGTGGAACAAGAACAATCAGTATTATAACGAAACGGGATTCTACACCTGTGATACTTGCGCTAATAAACAGGCCTTGGACCTTACCATCACTCCTGTCACAATCACCTCAACACCTATCAATAGCACTTGCGAGACGATCCCTGACGGCGCAGTGCTTGTATCGGTGACAGGGGGGCCTGGCAACGGATTCCGCTACCGGTGGACAAATTCCCTCACGGGAGACAGCATCGGCAACACACCTGCCCTCACCGACATACCGGCCGGCTACTATTCAGTGACCGTGACCGATTCGCTTTTCCCGACTTGTGAACAAACAAGTCCGCAACAATTGTCCTCATCTAACACGGTAAAATTGACCATCAAGAGTTGTGACACAAGCAAAACCTACGACGGCACAGCGCTCACGGGCAACCGCTATGTGGTGACCGAGCAGGGCTTCGAACCCGATACCCTTCCCGCCGGCAGCTTCGCCATCCTCGCCAACGGCGACACCCTGCGCGTCACGTTCGACAGTAACGCCGTCAATGCCGGAACATACGAGAACAAATTCACCTACAGCATCTCCAACGGCATCGACCACAGCTGTCACTACGATGTCAATACGATTTTCGGCACTCTCTCCATCACCCCGCGCCCCGCCACCATCATCGTCAATGACACCAGCAAAACCTACGGAGACACCGACCCCGTTTTCTCCGGTACAGTCACTGGACTTGTCGACGGCGACAGCCTCGGGACAATCCACTACTTCAGGAACGACAACTCGGAGAATGTGGGCAACTACCCCGACATTCTGACAGCCAGCTGTACAACGCCAAACCCCAACTATAAGGTCTCTGTCAACGAAGGCGATCTTACTATCAAATGCCGTGATCTTTTGATTAGAACGGACAATTTGCCCGACAACATCACAGACCGGGACGAATGCTATTCCCCATCCAATACCGACGCGCTGCCTTCCGCTGACAGCATCAAGAATTTGATACTGGCAAACAACGACACGCTGCAATCCACAGACTTCTCGGTGACGACAAATGATTCGACGATATTGGCTGACAACAACGACTGGAAGTGGGCACGCACCTATACCATCTCTATTTCCAACCCTAACTATTGCGACCAGGCAAGCAGGGTCATCTATGTGAGCGGTGGCGACCAGTCGGCTCCTGTGCGCTCTATCAACGATCTTTGGAAATATGGCATATTATATCAGGATGCCTGCTTGGCCAGTTTCGACATAGACCTGTTTTTCCCCAAAGACCAGGATCTCTTCGACGACTGCAGCCAAATGACCATCACCCACAAGGACACCAACACCGGCGACGACCACTACGGATGGACGATCCGCCGTTCGTATGTGGTGACGGATGCCTGCGGCCATACCATTTACGATACCATCGAGGTCTCCGGCCGCGACCAGACGCCCCCTGTGGCTAGCAACCCCGAGGTTAAAAACAACACCCTATGGGCCGATTCTGCCCAGTGCCTCTGCGACAGCATCCGTACTATCCATGACATAGAGGAATTGACGACTATCTTCGGTATCAGCGACGCTTGTTCCGGCGAGGATGTCAGCTTAGTGAGTTCGTCGAAAACGCTGAAAACCGGCGAACACTGCGACTACACGGTGATCATCGCCTACGTGGTGGCCGATGCCTACGGCAACTCGACGACCATCTATCATGCGCAGTTCATCCAAGACACGATAGGGCCTACCTTCGAGATCGTCCCCCATGACACGACCCTGTGCGTTGACCCCGACGGCAACTACGAAAACACCGTCACCCGTGTCGCAGCCGAAATAACGGTTACGAATCTGCACGACAACTGCACGAAACTGCAGGAGAGTTTCCGTGTCCAAAGCTCGATGGACACTTCCCGCTTTGATTTTGATCATCCTCGGGGGTATAGAATAACTCAAGGCGAATCTGACAATGGCGTGCGACACTACAAGCAACTCTGGACCGTGACCGACTCCTGTGGCAACACCACCTACGATTCGATCTCCATCCACGTTCGTCCTTTGCCGAAAATCACTCGAATCACCAACCGCGAACAAGACATCATCTACGGCGATGCCATCACGAATGTGCGGATATATCATCAGTACTCCGACCTTTCCATAACGGGTTTGTCCGGCATCGGATTGGACTCGCTCGGATGCTCTGTAGAACATAAAAAAGACCAGAATAATAATGAATATGACAGAGTGTATGGCGATCCTGAATTCGCCGTCAACGCCACGTTTCTCGTTACGGCCAACAGCCACCTGGGATGGGGCTGCAGCTCTGTTGACAGCACCTTTAGCATCAATGTGGAACGGAGACCCATCGTCATCACCGCCACCGCCGCCACCAAGAAGTACGACGGCACCCCGCTGACCTCGAACAACTACACCTGTACGACGAACGATAACGAACCTGCCCTCGTCCATGAAGACGTTATTTCACGCTTGTTCTTCAGCGGCAGCCAGACCAATGTGGGTTCAAGCACAAACACCATCGGCAATGCGAAAATCACCGCCCCGAACGACACCACCATCGACAAGACCTCCAACTATGATATTGATTTCATTAACGGGAATCTGACGGTAACGGTAAATGACACCCTCATCAAGGTTATCCCCGGCAGCGCAAGCAAGGTTTACGACGGTTCGCCGCTGACGAAGACAGCGCACGAGGACTTCACGGTGACGGGCGTTCCCGATGGCCTCACCTGGACGGCCACCGCCGACGGCACGGTGACGAACGTCACGCCGGGCGCAGGCGAAAAGGCGGTGAACGAGGTGACTTCCTTCCACATCTTCGATGCGGGAGGCAACGATGTAACCGAATATTTCACCAATATCGATATAACCGCAAAAGGCACGCTGACGATTACGCCGAAACCGCTGACCATCACGGCGGCATCGGACACGAATGTGTACGACGGCACAGCGCTGACCAACAGTAGCTATACGCACACCGACCTTGTGGAAGGAGAAACAATAGAAAGTGTGACCGTGGCGGGCAGCCAGACCATTGCCGGCACCAGCGCCAATGTACCCAGCAACGCCGTTATCAAAACTGCCAACGACCAACTGTCAACTCCCAACTACGACATCACCTACGAGAACGGCACCTTAAAGGTGACGCAGAAACCCTTGACTATCACGGCGGGAGATTCTTCCAAAGTCTATGACGGCAGTTTTTTGACCAATAACACCTACACGCACACCAACCTTTCCGCTGGCGACTCCCTCTGGAGCGTGACTATTGAGGGCAAAGCGTTGTATTTGGAGAGCAGCAATGTGCCGAGTGATGCGGTCATCAAAAATGCCGCGGGCGATATCGTGACGAATAGTTACGACATCACATACGTCAACGGCACCCTGAGGATCATCCCGACAAAACTGTACCTCACGGCGGGCGATTCCACCAAAGTCTATGACGGCACCGACCTCACCTGCCACACTTACACCTGCACAGGCCTTATCGGGAACGACTCCATCGCCTTTAAGATGGAAAGCGTGCTGAGGTATGCAGATACGATTCCCAATGTGATCACCGAAATAACGATCTATAATCGCACTGTTGTTCCGGGTAAGGATACTCTTGTGACGAACGGCTATGATATCGAACGCCAGAATGGCACATTGGCGGTTACCAAGAAGGATTTGACCATCACAGCGGATAGTGACACCAAAGTGTATGACGGAACCCCCCTGAAAAAGAAATCTTATACCCACACTGAACTTGTTCCGGGCGATGCTATCAATGCAATAATTATAATGGGCAGTCAAACGGTGGCTGGATCTTCTGATAACGTGCCAGAGGGTGCACGCATAGATAATAACAATGATCCTGTAACGGGAAGTTACAATATCACTTACCGTAACGGAACTTTGACGGTGACGCCGAAGCCCCTGACCATCACGGCGGACGGCGCCACCAAAGAGTATGACGGCACACCCTTGACCAAAAACACGTACACCCACACGGCTCTTGTTGCGGGTGATTCCATCTGGAGTGTGACATTGACCGGCGACCAGACGTTGGTCGGCAACAGCAACAATGTGCCGAGCGATGCGGTTATCAAGAACGACACCCTCTTGGACATCACGGATTGTTACCAGATTATCTACACCAATGGCACTTTGGAGATGACGCCGAACACCAGCGCCATCACGGTGGTGCCCGCCAGCGGCAGCAAGATCTACGACGGTACTTTGCTCACCAAGACGGCGCACTCTGACTTCACGGTGACGGGCGTTCCCACTGGCTTCACCTGGACTGCCACGGCCGACGGCACAGTGACGAACGTCGTCCCCGGTACCGGCGAGAAAGCCGTGAACGCGGTGACGGAATTCAAAATTCTCAACGCTGCGAACGAGGATGTGACCGACCAGTTCTCGAACATTACCACGAGTGCCACAGGCATGCTGACCATCACCCCGAAAGAGGTGACCCTTGCCAGCGGCAGCGCCACCCGTGAGTACAACGGCACTGCGTTGACGAACAATGAGGTGTCGGGCATCAACGCCCACGGCCTGACGACAGAGACGGGCTGGGTGGACGGCGAAGGCGCCGCCTTCAGCTTCACAGCCAGCCAGCAGTATGTGGGTTCATGCACCAACGCCTTCGGCTATACGCTGAACGATAACACCACTGCATCCAACTATACTATTACCAAGAACGAAGGCACACTGGAGGTCACTGCCAGCACGACGGAGCTGAATGTAACCTCCTCCTCTGGCAGCTGGACCTACGACGGCGATGCCCACACCCAGTATGAATACACGGTGACCTACGGCACGGAGAGTTATCCCGTGACCATCACCGCACCTGCCACCACCGGCACGGCGACGCTCTCCACCGGCGATGTGGTGACGATTACACCTGCCGTCACGGCGACCATCACCCATGTGGCAGAGGGCGATGTGACCAACGCCTTCAGTTGGACGGTGGAAAACAGCGACCAGTACAGCAACAAGACGACAACGCAAGGCTCGCTCTCCGTCACGACGGCCACCCTGGCCGTGACCACCGGCACAGCCAGCAAGGTCTATGACGGAGATGCGCTGACGGCCACAGGCAGCATCAGCGGTTTTGTTACCCCGACGGGTGGCGCTCAGGAGACAGCCACCTTCACGGTGACGGGCAGCCAGACCACCGTTGGCTCCAGCGCCAATACCTACACCCTCGTTTGGGACGGCACGGCCGTCGAAAGC
>CADCEC010000006.1 GCA_902800395.1 uncultured Bacteroidota bacterium
AAACATGATAGGCTAAACGGCTGTAAATCAGTGTCAAAGAGGGACCCTCTTCTTATCAAGTTTTAATCAAATTCTATTCCGATTTTAATCAACTTTTACGAGGGTAAAAGAGGGTAAAAAGTGGATAGGAATTTAACAAAATTTAATATTTACAGACGGAATTATTTTACAAGATTTATGGATTTCGCGCAGCGGGAGAATAAAAACGGCCGTTTTTTTCATGTAACAATGTGTAATTCGGGTTTTTTATGTAAATTTGCAGCGTTAATTCAGTGCGATAAAATATGAAAGAGATACACGATTTCAAGGTTTTAGAGCGTCGGCAGCTGGGTAGCCGCTACTTCGCGCTGGTGCTGGAGCACGGCGGACGGATGCAGCCCGTGGTTCCCGGACAGTTTGTGGAGGTGCTGGTGGAGGGCTCGCGCGAGGTGATGCTGCGGCGTCCCATCTCGGTGCACGACGTGGACGAGGAGCGCGGAACGCTGACGCTGCTTATCCAGATTGTAGGCAACGGCACCCGCAAGCTTGCCGAACTGCAGGCGGGCGACAAGCTCAACATGGTCTACCCCCTTGGCCATGGGTTCAGTCTCCCACTTTCCACTTTCCACTCTCCACTTTCCACTCTCCTGGTGGGTGGCGGAGCGGGCATCGCGCCGCTGCTTCACCTGAGCAAGGTGCTGAAAGCGAAGGGTGTGAGTTGTACCATCCTGCTGGGTGGCCGCACGGCGGAGCTTATCCCTGTGCGCGACGAGTTCGAGCCCTACGGCCGTCTCTGTATCGCCACCGACGACGGTTCGCTGGGCCATAAAGGTCTTGTGGTGGAACATCCCGCCTTTGCGGAGCCTTACGACATGATTTACACCTGCGGTCCCACGCCGATGATGAAGGCGGTGGCCCGCAGCGCCGCCGAGCGCGGCATCCGCTGCGAGGTGAGCCTGGAGAACATGATGGCCTGCGGCGTGGGCGCCTGCCTCTGCTGTGTCACCGACACCGACGAAGGGCACCGCTGCGTGTGCAAAGACGGCCCCGTGTTCGACATCAGCACGATGAAGAAATGGTACAAGTAATAATGGAAGTTAAAGAATTAAAGAAGTTATCGCGCTACGCGCTAGAAGTTAAAGAAAAAAGTGACAGACGATGCTATTGTCTTTAACTCCTTTATCTTCTTTAACTTCTATAACTCCCCAAGAAAAATGAATATGTTAGCAGTTAAAGTACATAATCTCAGTTTGAAGAATCCGGTGATGACGGCCAGCGGGACGTTCGGTTACGGCGAGGAGTTCGCCGACTTCGTGGATCTGGAGCGTCTGGGCGGCTTCATCGTCAAAGGTACCACCGGCTCGCACCGCGAAGGCAACCCCTATCCCCGCATGGCGGAGACCCCCTCGGGCATGCTCAACGCCGTAGGTCTCCAGAACGGCGGCGTGGAGAAGTTCTGCAAAGAGGTATATCTTAGAATCAAGCATTTAGACACCAATATCATCGTCAATGTCAGTGGCTCGAGCATCGAGGAATACTGCGACGTGGCATCACAGATTGACGAGTTGGAGAAGATTCCCGCTATCGAACTGAATATCTCGTGCCCCAATGTGAAGAAGGGCGGCATGGGCTTCGGCACGAACCCTGAGATGGCCGCGCAGGTGGTCGCGGAGGTGCGCAAGGTGTACCATAAGACGCTGATAGTGAAGCTGACGCCCAATGTCACCAGTGTGGTGGATATCGCAAAAGCGGTGGAGGCGGCGGGAGCCGACAGCGTGAGCCTTATCAACACCATGCTGGGCATGGCCATCGACGTGGAGAAGCGGCGCCCCTACCTGAGCACCATCACCGGTGGATTGAGTGGTCCTGCGGTGAAGCCCGTGGCGGTGCGGATGGTGTGGCAAGTGGCTCATGCTGTGCAGATTCCCGTCATCGGACTCGGCGGCATCGCCTCGGCGGCCGACGCGCTGGAGTTTCTAATGGCCGGCGCAAAGGCCATACAGGTGGGTACGGCCAATTTCATTGACCCCGCCGTCACGATGAAGATTGTCGACGGCCTGGAGGACTACTGCAAGAGGCATGGAATCAGTGATATCAACGAGATTATTGGAATTATATGATTCTGATTGCCGACAGCGGGAGCACGAAAACGACGTGGATGGAGGTGGAGACGGGTAACAAGGTGGTTACCGAAGGGCTCAACCCCCATTTCACCAGCGACGAGGCGTTCCTCGCCGCCTGCGCTCTCGTCCGCCAGCACTTTCCGCTTTCCTCTTTCCACTTTCCACTTTTCTTCTACGGTGCCGGCTGCGGGAGCGAGGCGCAACGGGAACGTGTGGCCTCATTGCTGTATAAGGCTTTTGGAACCAGCGATATAGAGGTAAATACCGACATGCTGGGAGCCTGCCGCGCGGTGTGTAGAAGGGAAAATGGACTTGTGGGCATCCTCGGTACTGGCAGCAACGCCTGCTACTACGACGGCGACAGAATCGCCCTTCAGGCCGTCAGCACAGGCTTTATCCTCGGCGACCACGGGTCGGCGAACCATGTGGGGCGCCGCCTGCTGCAGGACTATCTCTCGGGGATGATGCCGAGGAATGTAAGTGGCAGGTTCCATGAAGCTTACCCGCAGAGCAAGGAAGAGTTTCTGGAGGCTGTCTACCACCAGCCCAATGCCAACCGCTTCCTGGCGTCGCTGGCACGATTCGCGGTGGAACATATAGGCGATGACTATTGTTCGTCGGAGATACTCATCAGCCTCTACGAATGGTACAGCTACCAGCTGGAGGGTCTTCAGAAGTTGTCGTTCTGCGACAGGCTGTATCTCGTCGGTGGCTTTGCGGCGCGCATCAAGCCCCTGCTCGACACCGTGGCCAAAGACAAAGGACTTGTTATCAAGGAGGTGCTGGCCGACCCCATCGACGGCCTGCGGCGCTACCACACGGCAAATTAGTCTTTATCGGCAAATTGTGCGAATTAAGCGAAAATTATTTCGCCGACAGAAACAATAATACTTATGCCGTTACGTTATTTTAATTTAAACTTTTTGAACTTTTAAACTTTTGAACTTTTAAAATGGATTTGACAAACATCTTAGTGATTTCCGGTAAGCCGGATTTGAGTGAACTGGTGTCGCAGACCAAAGGCGGCGCAATCGTGAAGAACCTCGTCACGGGTCAGAAATACCCTGTCTTCAAGAACGACCGCATCAGCTCGTTGGGCGAGATACGTCTCTTCACCGACAGCGACGAGCGTCCTTTGGAGGAGGTGATGCAGGCCATCTACAAGCACCTCGACGGCAAGCCCACCACTTTCGAGCCCAAGAAGGCCGAGAGCAAGGAACTGGCCGACCTGCTGGCAGCAGTGCTGCCCGACTACGACCGCGACCGCGTCCACACCTCCGACATGAAGAAACTCTTCGCCTGGTACAATATCCTCTCCGCCGCCGGCAAGATTACTTTCGACGAGCTTGAGAGTGAGGCCGCAGAGGAGAAATAATCTTTAAACGTTAAACGTTAATCTTTAACCATTACTATGGTTTACACTGACAAAGACAAGAAATACCGCCGTTACACCGTCACTTCGGCGCTGCCTTATGCCAACGGCCCCGTGCATATCGGCCACCTGGCCGGTGTCTATGTGCCTGCCGACGTCTATGTGCGCTACCTCCGTGCCCAGGGCGAGGAGGTGATGTTCATCGGCGGCAGCGACGAGCACGGCGTGCCCATCACCATTAAGGCCCGCAAGGAGGGCTGCACGCCGCAGGACATCGTCGACCGCTACCACAAGATTATCAAGGACTCGTTTGCCGAGTTGGGCATCTCGTTCGACATCTACAGCCGCACCTCCAGCAAGGAGCACCATGAGACGGCAGCGGCCTACTTCAAAAAACTCTATGAGGAAGGCAAGTTCATAGAAAAGGTGTCGCAGCAGTACTACGACGAGGAGGCGGGGTGCTTCCTGGCCGACCGCTACATCACCGGCACCTGCCCCCACTGCGGAAACGAGCACGCCTATGGCGACCAGTGCGAAGCCTGCGGCACGAGTCTTAACGCCACCGACCTCATCAATCCCAAGAGCGCCCTCAGCGGCTCGAAGCCGGTGTTGAAAGACACCAAGCATTGGTTCCTTCCGCTGGATAAGGACGAACCGTGGCTGCGCGAGTGGATACTGGAGGGTCACAAGGGCGACTGGAAGACCAATGTCTACGGTCAGTGCAAATCGTGGATTGATGCCGGATTGCAGCCCCGTGCTGTCACGCGCGACCTCGACTGGGGCGTGAAGGTGCCCTTAGAGGGTTCCGACGGCAAGGTGCTCTATGTCTGGTTCGACGCCCCCATCGGATATATCAGCTTCACCAAGCAGCTGAAAGGCGATGACTGGGAAAAATGGTGGAAAGACCAGGACACCAAGCTGGTACATTTCATCGGGAAGGACAATATCGTCTTCCACTGCATCATCTTCCCCTCGATGCTCCATGCCGACGGCAGCTATATCCTGCCCGCCAACGTGCCCGCCAACGAGTTCCTCAACCTCGAGGGCGACAAGATCTCGACCTCAAGGAACTGGGCCGTATGGCTGCACGAATACCTGAAGGAATTCCCCGGCAAGCAGGACGTGCTGCGCTATACCCTCTGCAGCAACGCCCCCGAAACCAAGGATAACGACTTTACCTGGAAAGACTTCCAGCTGAAAAACAACAGCGAGTTGGTGGCCATCTTGGGTAACTTCGTCAATAGGACACTGGTGCTGACGCACAAATTCTATGGCGGCAAGGTACCTGCCTGTACTCAAGCAATCAAGCAATCAGGCAATCAAGCAATCGACGACGAAGTCGTCAAAGAGCTCGCCACCTTCCCCGAACGTATCGGCCGCTCGATTGAGACCTACCGCTTCCGCGAGGCGCTGAGTGAGATGATGAATCTGGCCCGTCTGGGTAACAAATACCTCACCGACACGGAGCCTTGGAAACTCATCAAGACCGACCCCGAGCGTACCGCCACGGTAATGAACCTCTCGCTGCAGATTTGCGCCAACCTCGCCGTTCTCTGTGCCCCCTTCCTGCCTTTCACGGCCGACAAGATGCACCTGATGCTCAACCTCCCCGCCAAGGGCTGGCAAGATGCTGGAAAGGCCGACCTCCTGATGGAGGGCCACACCATCGGCACCCCCGAACTACTCTTCGAGCAGATTAGTGACGAGACCATTCAGGCACAGGTCGACAAACTGCAGGCCACCAAGGAGCAGAACGCCCTCAACGCTTGGCAACCAGCTGAGGTGAAGGCGCCTGTGACCATCGACGACTTCGGCAAGATGGATATACGCGTGGGTACCATATTGGAATGCCAGAAGGTGCCGAAAGCCGACAAGCTGCTGCAGTTCAAGATTGAAGACGGTATGGGCACCCGCACCATCGTCAGCGGCATTGCCAAATACTATCCCGACCCGCAGGCGCTGGTGGGCAAGCAGGTATGCTTCATCGCCAACTTCCCGCCGAGGAAGCTGAAAGGCGTGGAGAGCCAGGGAATGATTCTCAGTGCCGAAGACAAAGACGGCCGTCTGGTGTTGCTGACGCCCAGCGATATCGTCACTCCCGGCTGCAACGTTGGCTAAGATTATTTGTCGGCAAATTAAGCGAATTGGGAAAAATATTTTAACTCCGGGGAAATTTCCTCGGAGTTTCTTTCTATTTTTGCAGCAGAAACAGTAGACAACGAAAATAAATAAGAAAGGAGTAAAGATATGAAAACCAGAAATTTAATTGTAATGGCAATGGTGGGCTTAGCCCTGAGTTTCACGCCGGCACTGGCACAGCGTGGCGGTGGCGGCAGCCGCGGTGGCGGTGGTGGTATGAGTCGCGGCGGCGGCAGCCACAGCTCCTCCATGAGCAGTAGCCGCGGCGGCGGTAGCAGCTTCAGCAGCAGCTCGTCGAGTCGCAGCAGTTCCTACAGCAGTCCCAGCACTTCCAGCAGGTCTAGCTATTCCAGTAGTCCTAGCAGCAGTGCTGTGAGGAACAGTGCTCCGGCCTCTTCCGGCCGCAGTTCGTACAGTGGCACTCCCGCTCCCGCCCGAGGCAGCTACAGCGGCACTCCTGCCACCCGTGGCTCCTACAATGGTGCTCCCGCCCGTGGATCCTATAGCGGCACGCGCGGTACCGCCTCCAGCGGGCGTCCTGCCGCCAAACCTGCCGACCGTGCCGGTGCCCCTGCCGGTGCTCCCAGCACCAGTTCGCATGGCGCGCCCGTACACAACACCCCTGGCAACCCCGGTCATCATGGCGGTGCCGGCACCGGCTATGCCCGTCCGGGTCACCCGGGTGTGCTGCCCCCCAGCCACCGTCCCATCCATCCGGCGCCCTACTTCTACCATCCTTGGCACGGCTATGTGGTGCACTGCCACCCCATCTACTGGGATCCCATCGTGCCGCGTGCATGGTACTGGCCTGGATTCTGGCACTATTGCAACAGCTACTGGTACGACTACCATGTGACGGATGTCATCGTGGTGCGCGACTATGTGCGCGACACCTACAAGGTGGACATCGTGACCTATGGCATCAGTGGCGACATCATGTATGCCATCGTGAAGGACGACGGCGACACCTACCTGCAGGTGTACGACAACAACGACCACCTGTTGGCGGAGCAGAAAATCAACAAGAAATACTGCAACATGGTGATAGACCCGGAAAACGGCGGTTGCTGGATTTCGAAGCCCGGCGACAAAGACCCGCTGCTCTTCATCTGGGCCGAAGGTCGCCTGCTCATCTACGAGGCCGATTAAAAGCGTATGAAAAGTCCTTTGGCAGGGCGCCCCGTCGGGGCGCCCTGCAATTTTTTTTTGCATTTTTTTAAAATAATATTTATCTTTGCACTTCGACATTAAAGATAACAACTTACGACATGAAACTGATACACAAATATATATCATTTTTCGTGCTGATGGTGGTGTCTACCATGGTGAGTGCACAGGGATGGACGATGGTGAATGGCGACACCCTCTTTATCAGCGTCTGCGAGCATGACGGTGGCTTCATTTATGACAATGGAGGTCCTAATGGCAACTATATAAATAACTTCGACGGATGGGTGGTCATCACAGCCCCTTCGGGAGTGAATATCACGCTTTCAGGGGATTATGCCACAGAGAATTGCTGCGACAAAATCAATGTCTGGGATGGTAATATTGCTACCGGTACACACTTGGTAGAGGCAGGAGGAGAGGGCTCCATCAATGTTGTCGCCACCAGTGGCCGAATGACCATTCAGTTTCATTCCGACGGTTCTGTCAATAATAGTGGATTCTCGCTACAGTGGGGACACCAAGGCTATACCAACACTTGTACTTCGGGCATCACCTCCTTCGAGGTGACCTCCATCACCGCCACAACGGCGACACTCTCATGGACGGCCGCTGCTTCCTCCCTGATTCTCGACTACGGCCACGGTCCACAGACCGTTACAGGTTCCACCACCACCCTCACGGGCCTCAATCCCAGTACCCTCTACAATGTGATGCTTTATGGCGAGGGTGAACTGGGCAGTCCTTGTTGCGTGGCACAGACCTCATTCCGCACCGGTTGCGGTCTGATGGCGGCACCCTTAGTGGAACGTTTCGACGACCTCACTGTCGGTGTGATGCCTCCCTGTTGGGACAGTCGCACGAATCACGATCTGCCTGAGTACCAACCAAAAGTGACCTCGGCGCAAGCGCACAGCGGCAACAAATCGCTCCTCATTAGCAGCGGTTCTACGTCGGAGCCCAACCACTATGCTATCGTCATCGGTCCAAAGATGAGCACCCCCATCAACACCCTCAACCTCCGCTTCTCCCTTCGCAGCAGCCACTACTACACACACCTTGAGGTGGGTGTCTGCGACACGGTGGGAAACCAGTATAACTATTTCGGTTTCATTCCTATCGATACCATATATGTCAGTTATCCCAACGAGTGGAATAGCTACACTGTCGACCTCTCTTCCTACTCCGGCAATGGCTGTCGTATTGCTTTCCGTATGACCCAGAGCATGCAGTCGTATAGCGGAAGCATCCTCTACCTCGACGACCTGATGGTGGAAGACTGTGGTGTCGACAGCCTGCAGGTGAGCCATCGTGCCACCGACGCGCTAACGCTGCACTGGACCCTCGTGGGGAATCCCGCCGTCGACCTCACCGTCATGGGTGGTGGCAGCAGTAGCGTCTACACCAATGTCACCTCTCCCCAAACTCTCACGGGCCTCACCCCTTCCACCCCTTATACCCTTTCTTTGACGCCCCGTTGTGATGCCGCCTACGGTGCCGTGAAAACCCTCACCATCTCCACGCTCGACAGCCTGCGAGTTCCTGCCACCTATTGCCAAGATTTCGACAATGGATGGCCTCAGGAGTGGTACAAGGCCGGTATCTACAGTGACGCTCCCACCCTCTCGTCGGGGAGACTACTTTTGCGGTGTAGCGGCAACGAGCGTTCCACCGCTGTGCTGCCACGCACAGTCGACAACCTGTCGGGATTGACGTTGCAGTTCGACCTCTCCACCGACCAAGACAGTGGCGGTGTCATCGTGGGTGTGGTGAACTATGCTCTCGAACCCACCACTTTCATCCCCCTCGACACACTGATTACACGTCAGCAGAAGACTTTCACTATCTCCCTCGCGAATTATACCGGTAGTGGTGGATACTTGGCCCTGCAAGCTGTCGAGAAGCGAGGCTGGAGTTGCTATATCTATGTCGACAACCTGCGTCTCGGTCACTGCCTGCTGTCGGGTCTCACCATGAAGAGTGTCACAGGTTCTTCCATCACCTTGGCGTGGAACACCACTTCGTCCGATGCCACCGACGGAGTTATCATCGAATACGGTCCTGAGAACTTCACCCTAGGCGAGGGCACTCAGGTCACGGTGCCTTCCGCTGCTATCACCACGGAGGGCGGACGTTGCAGCTACACCCTTACGGGTCTTACCCTCGCCACCACCTACGATGTGGCCGTCTGGCACCCTTGTGGCGATGCCGTCTGTCAGCCCGACCGCATCACCGCCAGCACTCTGTTGCGCGACTACACGGTGCCCTTCTGCGAGAATTTCGACACTTACGGCAGCGGTGGATTTATGACCGACTGGACACGTCCCTCGATGGTCAGCGGCTATCCCCACATCTCTTACAGCAGCAATGCCCTTTCAGGGAACTATATCTTGGAGATGTATACCAACAGTTCCTCCGAGTACTCCACTGCTGTACTGCCAGTTCTCACTTATGGGGGCTCGATCTCCGACCTTGTCATCAGTTTCCACGCCTGGCGGGAAGGGAACCCCTCGTGGCTCGTTGTCGGTGTTGTCACCGATGCCAGCGATGCATCCACTTTCATCCCCATCGACAGTGTTCAGCCCGTCGGAGGCTCCTGGGGTCACTATGCCGTGAACCTCGCCTCCTACAACGGACCCTCAGGACATCTCGCCCTACGCCTTGCTTCCAGCAACGGCTACAGCTACTGCTATCTTGAGAACCTCCTTCTCCATACCGCAGGCATCGGCAGTCAGGAAGTCTACAGTACTTCGAGTACAGGTACCATACTCTCTTTCGAGACTGTGGGCGCGGTCTCCGATGTCACCCTGCGTATAATTGCCGACACCGACACCCTCACCTATGCCGGCATTTCCAGTCCCTACAACGTCTCCGGCCTCCAGCCCGGCACCAACTACCGCTACGAAATTATCGTCACGTCCACCAGTGGGACAGCAGCTTGTCAGCCAGCTACGGGATTCTTCACCACCTGTAGCAGCCCCATGCAGGCCGACTGGTGCTTTGGTTTCGAGACAGAATACTCCAACTATCGCTTCCGTAACTGGAGCTATCCTTATGCCTATGGTATCGGTCGAGGAGACCGCCACAGCGGCAATTACGGATATTACCTTCAGAGCTATGGGGGGCAGCGCAGTGTGGCTGTCACCCCTTATATCGAAGAGACCGACTACACGGGTCTCCATCTCCGGTTCTGGCTCAAGGGCAACAATAATTCCGGCCGTAGTCGCACCCTCGTGGGACTCCTCTCCGACCCGCGCGACACTATTGGATTTGTACCCCTCGACACCATCACCGACAGTGACAATCAATGGCGCCGCTACGACCTCGACCTCAGCGGCCATGAAATCCACGGCCACCATGTGGCATTTATCGGATATGTCGACACTTCGAATTGCGCGGGGTGTGGCGCTTATACCGACATCGATGACCTACGCCTCTCGCGTGGCGGCCTCGATGCCGTCGCCATCTCCGCCGGTGCCACCACGGTAGAGGTGGAATGGACTATCTGGGGCTCTGTCGACAGCGTCGCCCTCTTCCTCATACAGGGCAACGACACCGTGGCCGACACCACAGTAACCTCAGCAGTGGGCCTCTGGCAGGTGGCGGGTCTCACGCGCAATAGCACCTACACCCTCCGCCTTTACACCCTCACCATCAGTGCCGGAGAAGGTTGTACTACAGAAGAATACACGGTGAGCACCCTCGACCACGATGTGGGCGACGGCTACTGCGAGGATGCCTCAGGCAATTGGGATCCCATGCCTTGGGGTTGGAGCTACCTGCAGGAGAATGGGAGTACACCCTATCAATACTCTGAATATTATGACGGGAACTACCATTACAGCATCCGCCTGCGTTCGCAGAATCCCGCCGATGCCTACACCATGGCCATCAGTCCCCGTGCCACCGAGCCCCTTTCGAACCTCGTGTTGAGTTTCGGTGCTTGGGAGAGCAGTTCAGACGACCGATTGCCTGCTATCCTTGTCGTGGGTGTCATTGAGAACCCCACCGATGCCTCCACCTTCATTGCCCTCGACACCGTACGGCCGTCAAACTATCTCGACCATTACACTGTCGACCTGTCCACTTACACCGGCACTTCTCGCTATTTCGCCTTCAAGGCTATGAGCCTCGAGGGACGCGATATCTACACCTACCTCACCGATGTGAGTCTGAGTCACTGCCGTCCCGCCCACCTCCATGCCACCGAGATAACGCCACAAGGCTTTACCCTCCACTGGCAGATGATGGGTACAGGTGACTCCCTGCGCATTGTCGTCGATGACCTCTTCGACACTATTGTCGATGCCACTCCAGGACAGTGCCGCATCGAACGCTCCGACTGGACCTCGTCTTCATTGCAGGTACGCGTGGTGGCCACCTGCCAACAGATGTCCCTTGAATGCCAGTGGCAGACGGTGCATGTGGAATTGCCCTCGTCGCCGCTGAGGATACCCAGCTGTCTTACGCTCGACGATGTCAACACCACACGTGAGCGCAGCAGCAACAACATGCCCTACGGTTGGACGCGTCCCTATGGCAACGACTACCCGCGTCGTTCTTCTTCTTATCGCTATGGCTCCACCGGCAATTCTCTTGAGTTTTATGCTGAGAACTACAGTTATAACCGCAGCTCTATGGTTGTCAGCCCTTATATCGACGACAACATCAGTTCCGCATGGCTTGAGTTCTATATTCGAAATGGCTATTCCCGCAGCTATTTCCTTGTCGGCACGATGACCGATCCTATCGATACCGCCACCTTTGTTGCCCACGACACACTCCGCCAATACAACGACCTCACCTATGTCAGCCTCTCTTTGGCCAGCTATGGTGGTCATTATCTTGCTTTCCGCTATCAGGCAGACCCCACCAACAACTCGGGTTATGGCTATATCGACAACCTCTCACTGACCTCCTGCCCCATGCCCACGGCCTGGATTTCACAGCCTCAGGATACCACCCTCGGTATCAGCTGGGACACCCCCACTCCCGTGTGGATAGAGTACAAGCAGGGCAGTGACTTCCTGCCAGGCACGGGCACACGGGTGCTCGCCACCGAGAGTCCCACCACCATCGGAGGACTCCTCACAGCCACACCCTACACCTTCCATGTGTGGCCGCAATGTGAGGCTGGCGAGGAATTCTCCTGCAACTACCGCACCCTCGAATACACCACCCTCTATCCTCCTGTCGCCCCGCCCTATTGTGTCAATTTCGAGAACTACGACTACTACAATAACTATCCTGCTGAGTGGGATCGTTGGAATCCCTCCTATACCAATTGCTATGTCTATACATCTACTGGCCATGAGGACAGCAAGTCTCTCCGCCTTTCCACCTACACCACTGGTGGCATTACCTATCGTCCCGTGGCCATCCTTCCCCGCATCCTTCCCAGTTCCCTTTGCACCGACAGCCTCTATGTCAACTTTTGGTATAAAAGAGACTGGAGTAATTCCACTCTCGCTGTTGGTATTGTCACCGACCTGATGGACACCAATACCTTCGTCCCCTACGACACCCTTGATGCTACCAACGAATGGCAGCACCACACCACGGCCCTCTCCACCGCCGTGCTCCATACGGGCCGCATCGCTGTAAAAGAACTCACGGGCGCGGCCTATATCGACAACCTCTGCATCGAGACCTGCATCGCCGCCGAGGTGGCTGTCACCGACCTCACCGAGCACTCCGCCACCGTCACCTGGACGGGCCACGGTGCCAGTGCTCTCATCTGCGAATACGGTCCTCAGGGATTTGCACAAGGGACCGGTGCCAGTGTCGAGATGACCTCCTCGCCCTATACCATCACCGGCCTCGATGCCAGCACCACCTATGACTTCATTTTCCGTACCCAATGCCAGTGTCCAGAGGAGAACGGCATGGGCGTGGTATATTATGTAGGCGGTGGCTCTGGCGGTGGTTACATCTGGGGCAGTCACTCTGGATTCGACCCCATCGAGGTGGTTACCCATGCCGACCCCGTCCTCACCCCTTATTGTGAAGACTTCGACGAGTCCTCTTCCCGTCCTAACGGATGGCTCTTCCGCAGCGGCTCCATCCCTGGCTATCCGAAACTCAGCGACGACCCCGCTTGTAGCTCCCCCTATGCTCTTGACCTCTATACTACCACCGGCTATTCCAACCACGCCATCCTGCCTCCCGTACCAAACCCCTCGCAGCTAGTGCTTTCTTTCTCGGCCTATTGTCCCAATGACGAAGCCACCTACACCTCCTCGTATTACAATATTCTTACCATCGGTGTGATGACCGATCCCAACCACCCCGAGACCTTTACTTCCGTTCAGACCGTTCGCCTCACTTCGAAAAACAAATGGCAGCAGGTGTATGTCGACCTAAGCAGCTATGAGGGTACCGGCCAGTATATTGCCTTCCGCTTTGTACCCTATTCTTATTCCTATCACTACTATATCGACAATGTGTATCTCGGATCGTGCGTTGTCAATTCCTCCAGTGTCGCCACCACGGCTTCATCTGTGGAGGTAACCTATACCACCCTCGGCAATGCCACGGGTGTCATTGTGGAAAAGGAGGACGGTGCCCAATATATCGCCACCTCTTCCCCATTCACAGTTCCCGGACTGAATGGGAACGAGTACCACCGACTGACTCTCCGTGCCTTCAGCACGCAGGACACGCAGTTGGACTGCCACCTGGTACCTCTCGTTGTAAACCACGTGATGACATTGCCCTACTGCGAGGATTTCGACGGTGTCGTCGAGAATTATCCCGAGGGCTGGAGCGCAAAACAGATTTATAGCAGTTCCTCCTCCAATGGTGTCATCGGTGGTGCGATGCAGTTCTACATGAGTTCGAGCACTCCCGATGTCTACCTCCTGCCTCCGTTGGCCGCCGGCGACACCCTCGGAGGTCTGTGGGTGCAACTGACGTACAATGCCAATAACCAATATACCTATAACACTACATCCCTTGAGCTTGGTTACATGACAGACACCAATGCAGTGTCGTCGTTTGTCCCCTTGACATCAATTAGCAACACGTCAGTGGAGGAATTCCACCGCGTGCAGTTACCCAATTCCTCAGCCACACGTCTGGCGATACGGGCGGTGTCTACCTCGGGCAGCTATACCTTCGACATCGACGACTTGGTCATCTCACGCACACCCCTGCCTACCGCTACAGAGTTCTCTCTACTCCTTTTGAATTCGACGAATGTTGTGCTGACCTGGAATACGGACACCCTTGCGGCCCACTATAGTTATCAACTCTCGGAAATCACAGGCGCTTCCGTATCTTCTGGAACTACCGACTCGTGCAAGTTGGCGCTCACGGGACTTACTCCCAGTACCAGCTATGACTTGTACCTCACGGCTCCCGACGGCACCGCCGCCTGCCAATCCATCCGCATCACCACACCCACGCCGGTATCCATTCCTTATTGCGAAGATTTCGAGCAATGCGAGGTGAACCACATACCCGAAGGATGGCGGCGCATAGGCAGTGGCACCTATCCGCGTATCTACAACGACCACACCCACGACCTCGACTTCTGCGGCGACGGACTGCAGGTGTTCATACTCCCCGAACCTGATATTCCTTCGCTGCACAACCTCACCTTTTCGGCATTCTACAACTTCTTCGGAGACCGTAACCGCATGGAGGTAGGAGTCATGGAGGATCCCACCGACTTCTCCACCTTTATTCCTGTCGACACCGTGGTCTGCGGTACTTCCACCTCTTTCCGTCACACCACCTCTTTTGCCAACTATACGGGCACCGGACGCTACATCGCCCTCCATTACCTCTGCTATTACAACGCCATCCACATGGACAACGTGGTGCTAGACACGCTACCCGAAGTGACAGTGCGAGCAATTTCCTCCTCGCAAGTCATTTTGATTGGCGCCAAGGGTCTTTATGTGGAACTCTGCGCCATTGGACAGACGCAGGGAATGGGACGTGTGTTCCGTGCGACGGGAGACACGTTGATAATCGATGGCCTCACTCCAGGTGCCACCTATGATTTCTACCACCGGGCCGACAGTCTCGGTTATACCTGTGCGCCAGCGGTCAGTGTCACCATGCCCATGCGACTCCTGCTGCCACACTGCGAGGAATTCGATACCTACGGCAGCGGCTGCGACAAGCGGCCGACAGCGTGGACTTTCTCGCATACCAGTTGCGACTGCTATACGACATCGTCAAATAATTGGTCCTTGCGTTTTTATAGTAGCTGGAGCGACAGTAGTTCTTTCTATGCCTCTATGCCCGATGTGGCTATCGAGGATATCGCAGACCTCTCCCTTCAGATGCGCTATCGTTTTCAGGACAATATTTTTGATGTGGAGATAGGATTGGTGGAATCGCCGGGACAATGGGAGTCTTTCGTTCCTATCGACACCTTGCGGGGGGAGCGGACGGAGAGGTGGTACACGCAAAAGGTGAATATGGGACGCGGGCATCTTGCCGGCACACTGCCTGGCCGTTTCGTGGCCATCAGGATGAAAGGGCATCCGCAGCAGTACAACACCCTTTATATTGACTACATAAGACTGCAGGGGTGCCCGATGCCGAAGTTCAGCTTGGCGGGGTATAACATGATTAGTTGCCAGCAAGATGTCGACACTCCTGTGGATTATTGGATTCACCTCGCCTCCGATGGTCTCGACAGCCTCCTGCATGTGACGGAGACACCGTTCTTTATCACGGGTCTGCGGTCGCAGACGGAGTATACGCTCTCTGCGCAGTGCGATGCCTATTCCTACTCATGCATCCCACCCGACACGGTGACGACGGGTATCTTCATCACGCTGCCGCTGTGTGAGGAGTTCAGCGCTTACGGGAGCACCTCGGAATCCTATCCCGAGGGTTGGGGCAGGATGATTGACTGCAACAACGACGAGATTCATACGGTAGATTACTATGGCGACAGTGCGTTGATGATGTATTCGAGCTACTATGACGACTGCCCGATGGTGGCGGTGCTGCCGGATGTGGATGTGGAGAGTCTGCATGAGGTATCGGGCCAGATATGCTACCGCTGGAGAAACTGTTCGAGTGAGGCTGTGGTGGGTGTGATGAGTGACCCCAACGACATGTCGTCTTTCGACTCGTTACAAGTGCTGAGAGGCGGTACGGATATCTGGTATACCGATGAGTTGGATTTCTCGTCCTACACTGGTGAAGGCCGTTATGTGGCCATCAGGATGAAAGGGGAGCGGTATTGTACAAACTATCTCTATATCGGCCATCTGTATCTACGGCCGATACCGCTGGTGAAGCTGGAATTGGAGGAGGCGACGACGATTACTTGCCGGCAATATGCCGTCGCTCCTGACTATTGGTTGCATTATACAGTGTATCCGTACTCAGACACGACGCGGGTGCATGTGACGGCAGCGAGTTATGCGCTGGAGAATCTGTTGCCCGACACCACCTACCGTCTGCTGACTACACCCACCGAGGACACCACAGGTTGCTGGGAATGGAAAGAGATAAGCACGTCGCACAAGGTGACGTTGCCCTACTGCGACGACTTCTCGGCTTATGCCTCGGGGACTGTGCCAAGAGGATGGACTCGACATACGGAGAATACAGGCAACTATCCCAGAGTATATAACTATCGTTGGAGTGACGACAGCTATTTGGAGTATTCGGGCAGCGGGGAGCAGATGATGGTGACACCCGATATGGGGGAAGT
The DNA here is from genome assembly GCA_902800395.1 of uncultured Bacteroidota bacterium. Lineage (GTDB taxonomy): Bacteria > Bacteroidota > Bacteroidia > Bacteroidales > P3 > Colimorpha. The sequence continues at coordinate 16,466 of CADCEC010000006.1, forward strand.
CCGTGGAGTGGCCATGAGGCTGAGTATGAGGGTGAACGACACGAACACACGCCTGATAGTGGGGGTACTGACAGATGCGGCCGACGAGCACACATTCGTGGAGGTGGACACCCTGCGGGTGACGAGGACCAGCGAATGGATAACGGTGTATACAAGTTTGCAGCCCTATACGGGCGGAGGCCATTACATAGGATTCAAACGCACAGGCAGCAGCAATTACGTTTACATAGACAACTTGGTGGTTGATTCGTGCGACACGCGTGCGACGGTCACGCTGAACAGAAGCAATGTGGTGGTGATTGATGGCGAGTCGGGAGGCGGCTTCTATGTGGAATATGGTCCGCAGGGATTCGCTCAAGGCACCGGCACTTTTGTAAGGGTGGAGCAGACGCCGTACGAAATGGAATTGAACTATAGCAGCACGTATGACTTCTATGTGAAGTGCGACTCGGGAGCTACTTGTAACGAACCGTACCGGGTGACGACATTGGCATCGCCGCAGGCACTGCCGCTCTGTATCGATTTCGAGGGTATGACCTCGGTGCCGGAAGACTGGCCGCTGGAGTACTCCTCGTCGTACAGCAGGGAAGTGAGTGTGGTGACGACAGAGAGTCATAGTGGGAGCCGCTCGCTGACGATGTACAAATATTCGAATTACCAGAACACCCTGACGCTGGGAGGATTGGCTGTTGACTCGCTGAGCGGGGTGACAATGTCGTTCTGGATGAAGGGTGAGAGCGGCAATCGGGGTACACTGACGGTGGGCGTGATGAGCGACCCCTGGGATGCGAGGACCTTTGTGCCCGTGAGGACCTTCTCGGTGTTCGACGGCAGCTGGCACCGCGAGCGGGCTGATTTCGCCGATGTGCCGGCGAGCCACCATTTCATCGCTTTCCGCATCGGCGAACCTTCGGGGTCGACACGGGTGTGGCTGGACGATATCTACCTCTCTGAGTGCGGAACGCACAGCTTGGAGGTGAAGCAGATAGAGAGCGAGAGCGCGGTGCTGACATGGCGTCAGACGGGAAATCCGACGTTGAGTGTGGAGGTGGTGCCGATGGGTGGTACGACGTGGACAGTACCCGGAGTGACGACGAGCCCATGTGTGATAGAGGGGCTGGAGGCGCTGACGAGCTATACGGTGATATTCAGCGCAGTATGCGACAACGGTAACGGTTATTGCACCAATGATTATAGGGACACGGTGCATTTCTTCACGCCTGCCGGCGGCACAGGATGTATAGACCCGACGAACCTGACGGCGGAATACACCACCTGTACCTACGGCACCTATGGGAATCCCTATGGAGCGGTGGGTGCGATAGACTCGGGGGCGGCGAGCGGGGCGAGCCGCCACACGGTGCACTACGATGCCAACGAGAGAGACCCACGGACGGGTGGACAGCTGCGCACGGTGGCACCGGGAGCTCCGGCAAGTGTGCGTCTCGGCAACTGGACTACCGGCGGTGCCTCGGACCCCCAGGCGGAGGCTATCACCTACGCACTGGTGCCCGACACCATGTCGTTCGACCTGCTCATCCTGAAATATGCCGCTGTGATGCAGGATCCCATGCACGGTGCCTCCGACCAGCCACGCTTCCGACTGGAGCTGCTGGATTCGACGATGAACCTCATCGACCCGCAGTGTGGTACGGCAGACTTCGTGGCCAACCAAAACCTCGGATGGAACATCTATGGCGAGGATATCCTCTGGAAAGACTGGACGACGGTGGGCATCGACGTGAGCGCCTATGCCGGCCAGACAATATATGTGCGTCTCACCACCTACGACTGCAACGAAGGGTCGCACTACGGCTACGCCTACTTCACCCTCAACTGCCTACAGAAAACTATGGTCAGCGAACGCTGCGGTGAGGTGGACTCCAACCGCTTCTCGGCTCCCTCGGGCTTCGCTTACAGCTGGTACACCAACGAAAATCCCATGGTATTCAGCCACGAGCAGAGCATCGTCGTGCCGACGAACAACGACATCACCTACTACTGCAACTGTGCCTTCGTGGACAAGGAGAACTGCTACTTCACCCTCTCGGCCTTCGCTGGCACACGCTATCCGCTGGCGCAGATGGAATATGTGCAGATCGTGAAAGATTGCAAGATTCATGTGGACTTCAAGAACACCAGCACCATCTCGTCCGACGGGGTGACTCCCATCGGCACGGGAGAGCCCTGCGAGACGGCTTGGTGGGACCTCGGCAACGGCGACACAGTGACGACCTACAACGCCCAAGGGGTCTACGATGCACCGGGCACCTACACGGTGACGCTCGTCTCGGGTATCGCCGGCGATGCCTGCCTGGATACGGCAGTGTACACCATCAACCTGACGATGAATGCCATACAGCCCGTAATCACAGGAACGAAAACTGCCTGTGAGGGCGACAGCATCGCTATGACGGTGGAACACGCGTTAAGCTACCTCTGGAGCACCGGTGAGGAGGACAGCAGCATCGTGGTTCCCGTGGGCGAAATGACCAATTGGAGCTGCATGGTGACCGACAGCAACGGCTGCCCCGATACACTCTATCATAGCGCTACCGTCTACCCCGTCTACGATGTCACACAAGATACCGCCGTCTACGAAGGCGACTTCCCCTACACCTGGCACGATAGCACCTTCACCTCCGTGCCCAACGACTCGGTCGGCGGCACCTTCCTGCGCCACTACCTCTCCATCCACGGCTGCGACAGCGCAGTACACTACCAACTCTCAGCACTGTTCGACGTGGAAGTAACGTTCGACTCTACGGTGTGCGAAAGCGCACTGCCCTTTACATGGAACGACAGTGTCTTCACCGGGGCGGGCAGCAAGCATCTGGTGCTGCCGACATGGTATGGTGGCGACAGCACCATCACCATGCGCCTCACCGTGGAGCCTACCACCTACGACACCCTCACACAGATCATCGTAGAAAACCAGCTGCCCTACACCTTCCTTGACACATCCTTCACCTCCGTGCCCGCCGACTCGGCCGGCAGGGCTATAGCCTCCGCCACCTTCAGGCTCACCAATGCCGGCGGTTGCGACAGCATCCTCACCTTCTTCCTACAGGTTTACGAGAACGTCGGCACGATGCTCTACGACACCGTGTGTGAAACAGAACTGCCACTACTATGGAATGGGCTTATTTTCAATGAAGCAGGTACTAAATTCGACACCCTCACAGCCTCTACCGGCGCCGACAGCATCCTCACCATGGTGCTGACGGTGATACCCACCACCTACGGCTCCCTTACACAAACCATCGTGGAGAACCAGTTGCCCTACACCTTCCTCGACACATCCTTCACCTCCGTGCCCACAGACTCGGTCGGCGGGACTGTAGCCACTGCTACCTTTAGGCTCACCAATGCCGCTGGCTGCGATAGCATCCTCTCTTACACCTTGATAGTGTATGAGAACGTAGGGGCCCTGCTTTACGACACCGTCTGCGAGAGCGAACTGCCCTACACCTGGGGCGGCCGCACCTTCAACGCTGCCGGCATCCAATTCGACACCCTGCAGACCGTCGACGGCGCCGACAGCATCTTGACAATGCAACTCACGGTAATCCCAACCACTTATGCTTCCTACACCGAAGCCATCGTCGAGAACAGCCTGCCCCACACTTTCCTCGACACCACCTTTACCACAGTGCCCGTCGACTCGGTTGGCGGGACAGCGTCCAGCGCTTCGGCCACTGCCACCTTCAGGCTCACCAACGCCGCCGGCTGCGACAGCATCCTCTCCTACACCCTGGTGGTCCATCTCAATGTCGACACCACCTTATATGATACCATTTGCGAACATGTGTTGCCGTATACGTGGAATGATAGCATCTTCTCCGCTGCTGGCAGTAACGTGACCACCATCCTCAATCATTTCGGTGCCGACAGCACCATCACCATGCATCTGGCGGTAATCCCCACCACCTACGGAACCTACCACGACACCATCGTCGAGAACCAGCTGCCCTACACTTTCTACCACCGCACCTTCGCCACCGTAATCGGTGATTCTGTCGCCGACACCCTCCATATACTCAATGCCGCCGGCTGCGACAGCATCCTCTCCTACAGTCTCTTTGTCCACCGCAACGTCGATACCACCCTCTTCGACACCGTCTGCGAGGGTGCGCTGCCCTACACCTGGAACGGCCACACCTTCACCGCTGTGCCCGGCGATTCCACCCCAGGCCTCCTCATCGCTTACGACACCCTCCTGAACCAACATGGCGCCGACAGCGTGATAATTCTTCAGCTCACAGTAATCCCCACCACCTACGGCACCTATTCGGAGAGCATCGTCGAAAACAGCCTGCCCCACACCTTCCTCGACACCACCTTTACAGACTCAGTTATCAATTTTCAATTCTCAATTCTCAATTCGAAAGGCTGCGACAGCATTCTCTCCTACACTTTGGTGGTCCACCGCAATGTCGACACTACCTTATATGATACCGTCTGCGAGAGCACGATTCCCTATACTTGGAATGGTCATACCTTCGCCATTGCGGTCGACACTTCGACCGTCGACACCTTCACCGACCGCTTCGGAGCCGACAGCACGGTGACGATGCACCTGACGGTAATTCCCACCACCTACGGCACCTACCGCGACACCATCGTCGAGAACCAGTTGCCCTACACCTTCTACCACCGCACCTTCGCCGCTATAATTGGCGATTCGGTCACCGACACCCTCCATATCCTCAACGTCGCCGGCTGCGACAGCATCCTCTCCTACAGTCTCTTCGTCCACCGCAACGTCTTCGTCACCCTATACGATACCGTTTGCGACAACCAGCTGCCCCTCCAGTGGAACCATGGCACCTTCGCCACTGTGCCCGCCGACTTCGTCGGCGGGGTCTTCACGCAGTTCGACACCCTACCGGCCCATACCGGCGCCGACAGCATTTTGACGATGGTTCTTACGGTACACCCCACCTATCTGGTCACCGACACCGTCGGCCGATGCCAGCAGGACTTCCCCTACACCTGGCGCGACACCACCTTCACCACCGCACCTACCGGCTCGGCCAGCGGGCTCTTCCAGCGCCACCACCTCTCCATCCACGGCTGCGACAGCACCCATAGACTGCTGCTCACCGTCTACTATGCCGCTGCCACCATCGACACCGTGATAGCCTGCGAACCCTACCTCTGGATTGACGGCATCGTCCATCAGCACCACGACTCCGCCACCTTCCTGCTGCACACCGTCCACGGCTGTGACAGCCTCGTCACCCTCGACCTGCAGATGCGCAGCCCCACAGAGACCTTCCTGGTGGACACCTTCTGTCTGGGCTCCACCTACCTCTTCGGCTCCTATGAACTCACCACCGGAGGCCTCTATGTCGACTCCCTCTTCACCGTCGACCACTGCGACAGCCTCGTCCACCTCGACCTCACGGGTCTGGCGGCCCCCTCGCTCTCCATCTCTTTCGAGCATGACTGCGAGACGCTCCTCTACCACGTCGTGGCTACCGCCGACGTGCCATATCTCGAGTGGACCCTTGCCGGCTTCGACTGGGATCCCCTCTGGGGCGGCCCCCACGGCACCGAGCTGTGGCTCAACCCCGACAGTGCCACGCTCCTCATCCTCTATGGCGACTACTACCCCGAACCCACCTGCCCCAGCACCGCTGAAGTCAGCCTCCGCCACCTCGTGAAGCCCGAGGCCGCCATCCATGTGTCGTCACTCCTCGTCACCCCGGAGAACCCGACCGCCACCCTCACCGCCTCCGAGAGCCGCTGGGCCGACAACTTCGTCTGGTACATTGACGGTGAGCACTACTCCGACGGCGTCAGCACCGAATACACACTCCCCTACGATGCCGACTCCATCCTCGTTACCCTCGTGGCCGACAACGGCCTCTGTGCCGACACCGTCAGCCAGTATGTCCTCATGCGCAACGACAACATGTTCATCCCCAACATCTTTACACCTAGCGAATCCTCCAACAACCGCTTCTATATCGGCATGAAGGGAATCATCGAGTTCGAGATGTACATCTACAACCGCAGTGGCCTGCTGGTCTACGAAACCCACGACATCAACTCCTCATGGGATGGCACCGACCCCTCCGGAAAACCCTGTCCACAAGGCGCCTACGTCTACCGCATCCGCTACCGCAACAACCTCCACCCCAAGGAGTGGCACTCGCGCTATGGCACCGTCACACTGCTCAGATAACTTCGCCCATTTCGACGGCGAAAAGAAATTTCACTGTTAATGTTTATTAACATTCTCACCGCGGTTCCAACACCGCGGTTTTTTTCGATACGACAACTGGGACTACTCAATAGTCAGCCTCATCAGCGCATCGCGAATCTCGTTGTCGGAGACCTCGACATCGATGACGGCGGCCCCAAGATCTTGCAGCAGAACGCAGCGGATGGCTCCTGATGCGTTCTTCTTGTCCTGCCGCATCAAAGGAAGCATCGATTCAATCTCCTTGAGATTGAAAGTTAAGAGTTGATAGTTAATAGATAATAGTTGTTTCTTTAGCCACCGCGAGTATGCGTTATATATCTCCTCCGGGAGCCCCGTCTTCTTCACGGAGAGGTACATGGCGGCCTGCATGCCTATGCCGACGGCGATACCATGGGGCAATCCACGGTAGACCTCGATGGCGTGGCCGAAGGTATGGCCGAAATTGAGTATTTTTCTGATACTATGGTCATAGGGGTCGGATTTCACCACACAGGCTTTGATTCTCGCCACCTCTTTGATAGCAGTAAGCGGTAAACGGTTATCGGTAAGCAGTTGCTGAAACAACTCGGGGTTGGTGACGGCGGCGGTCTTCACCATCTCCATCCGGCCATTGAGGAGCTCCTCCTGCGGAAGAGAGTCTAAAAAGGCTGGATCTATGACCGTTAAAGCCGACGGATAGAAATGGCCAATACTGTTTTTCACCCCGCCGAAGTTAATGGCCGTCTTGCCACCAATGGCGGCGTCAACCATTGACAACAAGGAGGTTGGCACATTGATATAACGGATACCGCGCTTGTAACCCGCCGCCACATAGCCACCAAGGTCACACACACAGCCGCCCCCGAGGTTGACAACCACGGCGTTGCGGTCGGCCTCGCCCTCCATAAGGGTCTGCCACACCTGCGCCGCCACCTCCAGGCTCTTGCACTCCTCTCCCACAGGCACCTCGATGAACTCGGCCTCCTGCAAGGCCTCCACCTGCGAGATAAGCAGTGGCAGACAATGCTGGAAGGTGTTCTCGTCCAACAGAATGGTGTATTTCGCATCCCGCCATTCCTCTTTGGCCAACTCTCGCCCCAGGGCCTGCAGGCCACCATACAGTATCTTCGATTTCATAGTCATGCAATAATGAACGTGCTGATACGTTATTTATTGCATGAAATTGGAACTGCTCTCTCCCGCCAAGAACTTGGACTTCGGCCGCGAGGCCATCAATCACGGCGCCGACGCCCTTTATATCGGCGCGCCCGCCTACGGCGCCCGCGCCGCCGCCACCAACACCCTCGAAGACATCGAGGCGCTGGTGAACTACGCCCATCTCTATGGTTCCAAGGTCTTTGTAACTGTCAACACGCTGCTCTTCGACCACGAAATCGAACCCGCCGTAAAGCTGATACACCAACTCTACAATATCGGTGTCGACGCCCTGCTCATCCAGGACTTGGGACTGCTGGAGTGCGACCTGCCACCCATCGAGCTGCACGCCAGCACCCAGTGCCACAACGCCTCCGTGGAACGCATAAAGTTCTTGGAACAAGCAGGTTTCCGTCGCGTGGTGCTGGCCCGCGAGACATCCCTGGAGCAGATGCAGGAGATCCGACAGGCCACCCGTCTCGACCTCGAGGCCTTCGTCCACGGCGCCCTCTGTGTGAGCTACAGCGGTCAGTGCTACATGAGTCAGTACCTCAACAACCGCAGCGGCAACCGCGGATGCTGCTCACAGCCCTGCCGCTCCACCTACGACCTCTACGACGGCGAGGGGCGCCTGCTCCTCAAGGAGAAGCACCTGCTGTCGCTCCGCGATTTCAACGCCAGCCAACAGCTTGAGAACATGATAGCTGCCGGCATCTCCTCGTTCAAGATAGAAGGGCGCCTGAAAGACCTCAGCTATGTGAAGAACATCACCGCCTACTACCGCCAACTGCTTGACAGCATGATGGAAGGGCACGAGAAAGTCTCTTCTGGGAGCTGTACCTATACCTTCACCCCCGACCCTGACCGCACCTTCAACCGCGGATATACCGACTACTTCCTCCGCGAGCGTCAGCCTATGGCCAATTTCGCCACCCAGAAGTCGCTCGGCAAGCTTATCGGCAAGGTGACCGCCGTGGGCCGCAACAGTCTTACTATCAGTGGTACCGAGCCTCTCGCCAACGGCGACGGACTCTGCTACTACGATGCCGACGGCCGCCTGCAGGGCTTCCTCGTCAACGGCGTGCAGGGACGTGCCGTCACCCCCAACCAGATGCCTGATATCAAGGTAGGTACCACCCTCTGGCGCAACCAGGACCAGCGGTTCGAGAAACTGCTGCAGGGCAAGAGCGCCGAGCGAAAGATAGGCGTGGAGATGCTTTTCAACGCCACCCCCGACGGCTTCGCGCTGCGGCTCACCGACGAGGAGGGCCTCACCGTGACCCACAGCGTGGCCGCCGAGCAACAGGAGGCCCGCAATAACTCAAGCAATCAAGCAATCTGGCAATCAGGCAATCTTCTCGACAACCCCATCGTCAAACAACTCAGTAAGCTGGGCAACACCCCCTTCATGGCCACCGCCATTGTCGACGAGACCCAGGGACGCTATTTCCTGCCCGCCGGCACCCTCAACCAGCTACGCCGTGAGGCCGTGGAGCAACTCGTCGCGCTGCGCATCGCCCACCACCGTCCCGCCGACAGCCCCCATAGCAACTCAAACAATCAAACAATCCTGCCTGACCGCAAGGGAACGGCCTTGAGCACCGCTGAAATAAAATCAAATCAAGCGAAAAAGCAATCAAGCATTCTCTCCCCCACTTTTGACTACCGCGCCAACGTCATCAACGACAAGGCAGAAGCGTTCTACAGACGTCATGGAGCGAAAGAGATAGAACGCGGACTGGAGCAGACCGAGGACTATGACGGCAAGGCCTTGATGACCACCAAATACTGCCTGCGTTACGAGCTAGGCTGCTGCCTGCAGGGTAAAAACAGCAGCAAACCGCAACTCGACATCAAACCCACCACCTCCCTGCTATTAAGGAACAACGACCGCCGCTTCCGCCTCCAGTTCGACTGCCGCAACTGCCAGATGCTCATCTACAAAGAAAATTTCATAATGTAATACTCACGGATAGTTACCACCAACTACCTCTGTTCGACCATTGTTTAACCATTTTAATGAAAGAACAATGGGAGAACATTGAAAGAACAGAGGGCAAAATGACTTAGGATGAGGGGGTTGACGATTGTCAGAAGATGACCACGCAAAAGGCGGTGACGAAGAGGAGGAGGGAGGAGAGGGCCATCCAGCGGCGAGGGCGCAGGGGCACGTGCTGACGGCCGAACATGATGCCGAGCACAGAGAAAAGGAAGGTCATCACAAAGAGAGGCCAGAGGGCGGCATGGAGGCACTCTCCCAGTATGGCTACAAAGCCGACACCGAAGCCAAGCAGAAATCCGTTGGTGCCCGTGGCGATGGTGAAGAGGAACACCTGCAGGACACCAGCAATGAGGTCATAGGATGCAGGCTTGGTTCGACGACCCATATAAGGCAGCAACTGCTTGAGGGCGACAAAGATAGACAATCCCAAGAGCACCAATGCATTCTGCTTAGCATAGACTAACGGGTCGCCGTTCTCCATAAAACAGAATTTATTGCCCAAAAAGATTCCCAGACAGAACAACGCCACATGCATCACCGCGGTGGCGAAGGAGACGAGCACGCCGGATGACAGCGGTATAGGACGGGCGTCGGCACAACGGTGCATAAGCAGGAAAACACTGATTCCAAGTGCCAAAGAGAGTACGATGAAGAAGATGATGTACATGATTGTAAAGGTTTTTCGCTAGATTAAAAAATGATTCAGCGGTGCTCAAAGCCTGCAAGCAGGCAGAACGGTTAATGGTTAACGACTATATGTTGCTTGATAATTGTATGGTTTTGGTGAGGGTAATAAATTCTGAAACAGCGAGTTGCTCTGCACGTTTGGAGAGGAGGGTCTCGTCGACGGCCTCGATGGGGAGGTTGGCAGAGCGGAGGGCGTTGCGGAGGGTTTTCCGACGCTGATTGAAGCCCGCTTTTACCACCCTAACGAAGAGTGTTTCATCACATTCCAAAGAAGTTACGTCGTTGCGAGTGAGTCGGATAACGGCCGACTTGACCTTGGGAGGTGGGTTGAAGACATGCTCATGGACAGTGAAGAGATATTCTATGTTATAGAATGCTGATAGCAAGACAGATAGGATTCCGTAGGTCTTGTTTCCAGGACCCGCGGCCACCCGCTCAGCCACCTCTTTCTGGAACATGCCGACTACCTCGACAGTCTGGTTGCGACACTCGAAGACACGGAAGAGTATCTGCGACGAGATGTTGTAAGGGAAGTTGCCGATGACGGCGAAAGAATCATGGAACAAGGTGTTTAGGTCGAGTTTGAGGAAGTCACCCTCGATGACGCGGAGCGTGGGGTAGTGCTCGTGGAGCCAGGCTACCGACTCGCGGTCGATCTCGATGACGTGGAAGTTCAGCCCAGGCTTCTGTATCAGGTATTTGGTAAGCACGCCCATTCCCGGACCAATCTCGATGAGATTGGGGGTGCGGCCGGAGAGGCTCTCGACGATGCGTTGGGCAATGCCCTCGTCGGTGAGGAAATGCTGGCCAAGGAATTTCTTTGCTTTTACTTCATTCATTACCTTACTTTCAATATGTTATAACGTTTGCGGGCGCGGTCGACATAGAGGGAGGTGGGGTAGTCGACAAGGAGTTTTTCGTAGCATTCGAGGGCTTTAGTGGGGTTACCAAGGTGATCCTCATTGAGTTGGGCCATCAGGAAGAGGGCATCGTCGGCCGTGATATCGGTGGGGTAGAAGTCTACGAGGCGCTGCAATAGTGAGTCGGCCTCAGCGTAACGTGCTTGTTTCATGCGTATTTGCGCCTTGCGCATAAGCACCTCGTCAAAGAGGGGATGGGAGAGCATCTGACGCGTCACGTTGTCAAAGCCCTCCCAGGCGGAATCGAGCTGGTTGCGGTAGAGCAGCAGGTCGGCATCGGCGAAGAGCGAGAGCATGGTGTAGGTGCTGTCATCCTCCATGTTATCAGAGATTAAGAGCGAGAGCTCCATGGCGTCGTTGGCGATGAGTTTGGAAGTGGAGGCTCTCAGCACCTTGAGCTGTGAGTTGGCCCATTCGAAGTCGTGGTTGAAGTAAGAGAGGCGTGCATTCTTGAACTTGGCTTGTGCCCCGAGGATGTCGTTCTTGTTCTCCTTCTCGACCTGCATATAGAGCAGTGAGGCATCCCAGACGGAACCTGCAAAGAGCAGGATATCACCCAGTTCAAGCTTTACCTCGTTGCGGATATTTGACTTGATGCGCGGAATCTCAAGCACATCGTCGAGCATGCTGACAGCCGCCTGGGCCTCATTGGCGTGATAGGCCATCAGCTGGGCGTAGTTGCGCATGAGCGGTATGGTACGTTCGTTCTTCCCCAACTCGGCAATAGCGGATTCGTATTTCTGACGGAGTAGCGTCAAGCTGTCGGCATCGATGGCGTAGTGGTGGTTGATGCGGGCGAAATCGACCTTGAGCTCCCCTACCCTGCTGTCGAAATAATAGGGGCTTTCCTGCCCTTTGCGCTGCAGGTAGCGGTAGGCTTCGGAAGCCACGTCATAGTCCTCGTTATCAAAGGCTATCGCGGCCACGCGCAGCACCTGCTCGCCTCCTTTATCAGGAAAACGGGCGTCGACAGCTTCGGCTTGCATCAACGAAAACTGGAAGTCCTTCTGTTGGATGGCGAACCAAATCATCATCTCGAGATAGACCTGGTTATCAGGATGTTCGCGCACACGATCGACCAATGCCTGACGGATGCCGTCGGCAAGACGGCTGTCGGGCGCTTCCAGCATGGCTTTCTGCATATTAAGCTGCACAGAGTTCTTCATGCCGGGTTGCTTGTCGAGGAGGTTGAAATACTCGTGCGTCATCGCCTGATAGTCACCCATCGCTTGGTAGACCCCCACCAACTCGCTGAAGTAGAGTTGCTGACTGCGGGTCTTTTCCCTGGCTGTCAGGTAGGTACGGACAGCATAATCGTAGCGGCCGATGTTGACGAAGGCCATAGCGAGATCCGGAACGGGCGCGAGGTCGGGGGTGATGGCCTCGATGGCCTTATCGAAGCATTTCACGGCCTTCTTTTCGTTTTTCTGGAGGAGCTGGACATTCCCCTCGTCGACATAGAGAGCGAGCTCTTTGGGGGCCGTTTTACGCCTTTTCTCGACCAGCCGGATGGCATCCTTGAACTCGCCAAGTTTGAGATAAGAGTTGTAAAGTCGCTGATAGTAATATTTGTTAGGGTAGTTCTTATAGAGCGACTCATAGAGTTGTGCGGCCTGCTCGAACTCGCCGTTGTCGTAGTAATAGGCAGCCGTCTGCTCCTGCGACTGCTGCGCAGCGGCGGGACCCATCGGCATGAGCGCCGACAGGAAGCAGAATACCAGTATCTTGCCTATCTTTTTCATACAAAAAAACCGGAAGTCAACGCTCCGGTCCTTGTGTTGGTTGGTGACCCAGCTGGGGCTCGAACCCAGGACCCCAACATTAAAAGTGTTGTGCTCTACCTGCTGAGCTACTGAGTCAGTCACTCACCTCATTATCGGTGACCCAGCTGGGGCTCGAACCCAGGACCCCAACATTAAAAGTGTTGTGCTCTACCTACTGAGCTACTGAGTCAACAAAAGGCGTTTTTCTCGCGATTTGAATTTGCAAAAGTACAACTTTTTTATAAAAGAGCAAAATATTTTCTGTACCAAAAGATTCATTTTGGCACAATATGATGATTATCAATAATATACATGCAAATGAAAATATTAGATAACTCGTTCTTTTCAAAGAAAAAAAAGCTGAACAGCGCCCATTCTTGGGCATTTTTGGCATGAAAAAGTGATAAGAAAGAAGAAAAAATTTGTCATGTTAAAATTAAGTTGTATATTTGTAGAATTCAAACAACAGTATAGATACACCATAAAACAATATAAATCATGGACTTAACTATAAAATTGAAGGAAGGTCTAGGGGAAATAAAATTCGGGATGCCGGTGGAGGATATCGTCAAAATGCTAGGTACCGCCGACGAGGTGGAGAACATTGACAATGCCGCCGACGAGAGCACTACTGTCCTGAGATACAACGACGAAGGCCTGACGCTCTTCTGTGAAGGAGAAAACCCCATCCTAGCCTGCATCGATATCGCTAACGAGGACTGCACCCTGTTCGGAGAGAAGGTCTTCGACCTCGACGAACGGGCGCTGGTCAACCTGATGGTGAAGAACAACATCACCGAGCAAGATGTTGACGACGAGGATTGGGGCGAGCGCCGCATCACCTTCAACGAAGGGAACATCGATTTCTACTACGATAACGAGGAACTGATTTCCATCATCTTGGGCGCATGACACCCGTCTTCAGTACCGCCTATCTACCTCCTATTGTGTATGTTGCAAAAGCGTTGCAATATACGGAATTGTTGATAGAATCCAAAGAGACCTTTCCCAAACAGACCTACCGCAACCGGGCGGAAATTATGACCGCCGGAGGCGTACGGACACTGACGGTGCCCGTGATTCGTGACAACCATTCGCGTACCGAGGAGGTGGGTATAGACTACAAAGAACGCTGGAACATCATCCACCTGCGCACCTTGGCGGCCGCCTATAGTGCATCTCCCTATTACCTTTATTACAAAGATGACCTGGAGGCGCTGCTGACGAAGCGTTATGAGAAGCTGATGGAGCTGAACGAAGCGATGTTGAAATGGATACTACGGTTGCTGAAAGCCGACTGCCGGTTGCAGCGGACGGAAGACTACCAAAAAATGTACGAAGAAGACTTCCGCAACACCTTTTCACCCAAACACCCCTACCCTACCGAGGGGATGGAAAGTTACTATCAGGTGTTCTCCGACCGCCTTCCTTTCACCCCCAATCTGAGCATCATCGACCTACTGATGAATCTCGGTCCCGAGGCAAAAGATTACCTGAAAAGAATATCATAAGTATCATAGAATATGCAAAATAGGTCTGTTGTTCCACGCGAAACAGCAGACTTTTTCACACACTATTAACGAGCAAATGTTAGCAGAAGAACGGAGATGTCGGCAGGAGAAATACCACTGATACGGGAGGCCTGACCGATGGTGACAGGACGGTAGCGGTTGAGCTTCTCGCGACACTCATAGCTGAGTGCCGTGAGGGAGAAATAGTCGAAATCCGCCGGCAAAGAGATGTCTTCAAACTTCAGAATCCGGTTGGCCACCTCCTGTTCCTTCTCGATATAACGCTGGTATTTTATCTGGGTTTCCACCTCCTGCTTCACCTCTTCCCGTAAGTCTTCGGGCATTTTCTTCACCTCAGCACCCAATTCTGTGGAGAGGGAGAGCAGCATATCGAGCGACAACTCCGGGCGCAAAAGCAGCGACGAAAGGCGGACGCGCTGACTGAGCGGTGCCGACTGATGCGCTTCGAGCCATTCATTCACCTCCGACGGAATAACAGACGTCTGTTCGATGGATTCCTTTAAGTCCGCTGAAAGACGCTGCTTCTCCTCTACCCTACGCATACGGGCATCATCGGCAAGGCCAAGGGCGTAGGCGAGAGGAGTGAGGCGTTGGTCGGCATTATCTTGCCGTAACAAGATGCGGTATTCGGCCCGAGAGGTGAACATACGGTAAGGCTCGTCGACACCTTTGATCACCAAGTCGTCAATCAGCACACCTATATATGCCTGCGAACGACCGAGGATGAAGGGTGCACGACCTTGGAGTTTAAGAGCGGCATTGGTACCCGCCACAAGACCCTGACAGGCGGCCTCCTCGTAGCCCGTGGTGCCATTAATCTGTCCAGCAAAATAGAGGTTCTCTACTTTCTTGGTCTCAAGGGTATAGACCAACTGTGTCGGCGGAAAATAGTCATACTCGATGGCGTACCCCGGTTTGAAGATACGTGCCTGCTCGAAACCCTCAATGCTATGGAGTGCTTCGAGCTGCACCTCGAGAGGCAGCGACGAGGAGAAGCCATTGAGGTAATAGCTCTGCGACTGCCACCCTTCGGGCTCGACAAAAAGCTGGTGGTGGTCCTTGTCGGCGAAGCGGTCAATCTTGTCCTCGATGGAAGGACAGTAACGGGGGCCACGCCCCTGAATGCGACCAGTGAACATCGGCGAACGGGAGAATCCCGTACGCAGGATATCGTGGGTGCGAAGGTTGGTATTGGCAATATAGCAGGGTTTCTGCTCGGTAAGAGGCTTGGTATCAGAGAAGGAGAATTTGGCAGGATGCTCGTCACCCGGCTGCACCTGCAGACGGGAGAAGTCGATGGTGCGACCATCAATGCGGACAGGGGTACCCGTCTTCAAACGCATCACCTCGAACCCCAAATCACGCAGCTGATCCGACAGTCCTACTGCCGGGGCCTCCCCTACCCTGCCGCCATTCCAGGAATCTTCTCCGATATATATTTTTCCGTTAAGGAAAGTGCCGCTGGTGAGCACCACCGCCCGTGCGGGGATGATGTGACCCATACGGGTGACGACACCCGATACCACATGGCCGTCGAAAGTGAGCGACACCACCTCGTCCTGCCAGAGCGATAGATTAGGAATGCTCTCCAGCACCTGACGCCAGTTGCGGGAGAACAGCATACGGTCACACTGTGCGCGGGGACTCCACATGGCGGGACCCTTAGAAAGGTTGAGCATGCGGAACTGGAGGGCCGAGCGATCGGTAACAATTCCCGACCAGCCACCGAGGGCATCTATCTCACGGACGATTTGTCCCTTGGCAACACCACCCATGGCGGGGTTGCATGACATCTGACAGATATTGTCGAGCATCTGGGTCACCAGAAGTACTTTGGAGCCCAGTTTGGCAGCGGCAGCGGCAGCTTCCGCTCCCGCATGTCCGGCACCCACCACAACGATATCGTATGCTTCAAATGTCATAGAATATGATATTTAGCCTATTTGTTCCACGGGAAACATTGTGTTCCACAACGAGAGAGCCTCCTCTTCTTGTCGACGCATCTCTGCCGCCTCAGGGTCGGTCTTGTCACCTTGTCCGAGGAGGTGGAGGACTCCATGAATGATGACGCGATACAGCTCCTGCTCAAACGGCACACCAAAGTTCTTTGCATTCTCCCCTACCCTATCGACACTAATCATGATGTCGCCCGAGATAAGGTCAGCTGCCACATAGTCGAAAGTGATGATGTCGGTATAAGTGTCATGATTCAGGTACTGCTGGTTGACTCCAAGAAGGTGTTCGTCGTCGCAGAAGAGGTAAGAAATGTTGCCGACCCGCTTTCCTCTCAGTTGAATCACTCGAGAGATCCAATTTTTCACTTTTTCGGCCTTCTGGAGCTCGAAATCTATATCCTGAGAAGCAAATCGGATTGACATATATTTCTGTACTTGGTTGATTTTCTGATAATTAATTGCAAATTCACACACTCTTTCCTTAAAATCCTTGCGATATTTTCTCATAGGCAGTATAATTATACACCCCATGCGAAGGAAAAAGACGAATCATTATGCTGCCACGAGTGAAAAATAAGCCTGAAGGACAGAAGCACGTTCGAGGGCATCGGAGGGGTCGATACCAGCCACGTCGAATTCGAGTCGCACCTTGCGACCCTCGTCGGAAAAAGTCATCCGGTCGGCGAGCGACTTCATAATAAAGATACCTTCTCCCTGGGTCGACTCACCCGATGGCAGATTGCCATACTGGCGGAAGTCGAATCCCCTACCCTCGTCACTCACCTCGGCACAGATACCTCCCCTGCAGGTGTCGAACATCAATGACACCTTTTTAGACGAATCGGACTCGTTGCCGTGGACGATAGAATTCTCCACCGCCTGCATCACAGCTACCGACACAGCGGAATAGTAGTTGCCAATATTGTTCTCGTGGCAGAAATGAAACAAACGCTCCTCCACCTGTGGCAGATTCGCAATATCCGACTGTATAACAAACGATTCCGTCATTCTTCCTTGGGTCTTAAATGGATACAAATATACAAAAATATTTATAACCATCAGGAAAAAGAACGAGAAAAATGCTAACTATCTGTAGAAGTAGTCATTAACCTTTTCGCGGTAGTACGGAGATAGGGTAGGGGGCACCGTGCGAAGCTGGTCGGAGGCAGGTTTGAGCTGCTTGTTGTATTTCTCAAGTTCGGCAGGCGACGGCTGACTGTAGAGATCTCCTGCCTCATGGCTCTCGCGACGTTCCTCTTTCTCACGCTGCATCTCGGCCTTCTCATGCTCGAGAAGACGCGTCATAATCTGCTGCTGCCGTTTGATGGTCTGCTGAGTGATGGTGCGGTTCACAAGGTCTGTCTCCGTCTGCTCCATCTGTCTCATCATCTGGTCTATCTCGCGCGCCAGCTTGGGATCACCACCGCTGGAAGACTTCATTTCCTTGCCATATTCCTGCATCATGCGACGTATCATTTCCTGCTGAGCAGCCATCTTGGCGAACTCCTCGCTCATCGTCTGACCTTGACCCAACTGATGGCGGCCTCCTTGCTTATTACCTTGTTTATCAAGCTGTTTCTTGAGAGCCTCCATCTGCTTATTGAGTTCTTGCTGCATCTGCCGCATCGACTTGGGAGAGGGCTTGCCCTTACCGGGATTTGAGCACTGCGACTGGCTCTTTCCCTTGTTTTTGCACTGTCCGTTTTTCTGCTTCTGGCTGTTCTGTCGCATCTGGTTCTGCATCTGGTCGAGACTCTCGGCAAGCACCAAAGCCAGATTGTTCAACGACGTCATGCTATACTGCATCGACTGTGAAGCTTGTGTGTTCTTGTAGGAGCCATAGAACGACTGATTCATCTCCAGAAGTCCTCGCATCGAGGCACTTATATTATTATTCACCGATGCCACTTCCTTCGTGATAGCCGATGCCACATTGATTTGTCGACGAGCCATCGAACGGAGAGAATCCTCCACATTGCGGAAGTCGTCCTTGATACGATTCTGACGGGTGATGATGGTCTGATACTTCGGATCCTGAATATATATAGTATTAAGGTCTCCTATCAGTTCCTCCTGATTAAACGACAGTTGCACGAGATTCTTCAGCAGTTGGCGCACCTGCTCGGCATCCTCTGCGAGGTCCTCCTGCTCAGCCTCCATCTGCGCTTCTGCAAGCGCCTCGCTGAGTTTCTCCATATCGTCAGCTGCCTCTTTCTGCTGCTTTCCGGCATCCTTATTCTTGCCCTTCTGGAGGCTCTGCTGGGCCTCTTTTTGGTGCTGTTCCACCTGCTTTTCAAGCTCTGTGGGCACCTTGAAATCGGTCGAGGGGTCGAGACTCTTGTAATCCTCTTTAATCTGATTGATGTCCTTCTTCAGTTGCTGGAAACGGTCGTTCAACTGCTGCTGTTTTTGCTGTAACTGCTCGTTTTCCTTACCTTTAGACTGTTCCGTTTCACGCGAAACATTGCGCTGCTCCTCGGCCAGTTTGTCCATCTTCTGGATGGTCTGTTCCACCTTCTTTTCGATTTCCAGACGCTTCATCAGCTCGATATTCTGATCCAGCTGCTTCTCCAATTCGGCGTTGTCGAGCTTCAGCTGTTCCAGCTCCTGCTGCACCTTCTTCTTGTCGAGTTCTTGCATCATGCGGTCAATCTCCGCCATCGTTTCTTTCATCTTCTCGTCCATCACTTCATTCATCAGGCGGTCTAGCTCGCGCTGTTTCTCCATCAGCTGCTCGCTCTGTTCGCGGTATTTCTGCTCCAGACGGTTGTTCTCCTGGATTTGTTGCTGCATCTGCTGCATCATCTCACGCACCTGTTGCTGCTTCTTCTGAATCTCTTGCAAATCCTTCTTATCCTGCCAGTTAAGCTCTTTCTTATCCACCAGTCGGCGCATCATCTCGTTGATTTCCTCCTGCAGTTTCTGCAGCTCACTCATCTGTGTCTCGGCGCTTTCGCGCACCTCGTTGCTGCTGCGGTCAAGCAGTTGGTCGAGCTCTTCGGCAGAGGGAATCTTGATTTCGAACATCTGCGAGCGAGCCTTCTTCGGACCGTGGATGGCATCGTTGTCGGCCACCTCGAAATAGTAGGTCAACTCGTCGCCCGGGGCCAGCGTGAGTTCGGCGGTATTAAAACTAAAGAAGAACTCCTGCGAAGATTCGCCATTGAGGGCTATTTTTGCCTCATTAGAGGCGCTTCTGGAGGCATCCGAGGGATTCGTCACCTTGTGCACAAAAACGAGGCCAGAGAAGCCGTAATCGTCCTTGATGCGGCCGCGGAAGAGGCGACGGTCAGGATGCAGCGAGTCCACTATCTCCTCAACGGCAATCATGGGTACCGCGTCAGCGATAGCCGAAAGGCTATATTTCAATGTGTCCGCAACGGCGGAACCGTTACTCACAGAGAAGGCATAGTTGACCGTGTGCATCACACGGAGGCTTGTCTCCACACGCCCTGAGGGGTCTGTCTCGAGCCATTTTGCCGTGCTGTCAATAATAAATGTCAGCTGCTGGGCATCCTGCGTCTGGAAGAGCCATTTCACCATTGTGCCTTCGGGCACAGCGGCGTCGCCCAGATTCACCACCGTCTCGGGCATACGTCCCGTGTAGGCAGGGTAGGAGAGGAGCATGCGGAACGAGACCACCGTAGGGTTGGGAAGCATCTCCAAACGATATTCCGGCGAGGTCACACCGCCACCCTCCATGTGGAAATCCATCGAATGGCGCACCTGTTTGAAGATATAGCCAAAGCGCTCTTTTGAGAGCTTGGTCATCCGATGGCGTTGGCCGTCAATAACAACGACCACCTCGTTGGGCAACGCGCTGCCTTCGATTTCCACCTCCAGCTCGTAATCAGCGCCCGACATCACCTGCAAAGAATCAGTGGCCACCACGAAACGGAACGGCGCCGGACGCTCGTAGACGGTGTTATAGTCAGCGATGCGTTTCACCGGCTCGGTGATAACCGTAGGTGCCAGCAACAACAATAGCACAATCACCGCCAGCGGCGGCAGCGCATAACGCAGGTACCTGCGGTTGGCTTTCAAGTTGATGGCATTAAGGAAGGGGATGGGACGCAAAGCAGCGGTCTTCTGCTCGATAGCAGCAAAAAGAAGGTCTGACTGGTCAGACTGGTCGGACCCGTCAGACTGGTCGGACATCAGCTGCAGGAGGTTCAACAACTTGTCGCTCACCTCGGGGAAATGGTGGCCGATGATGCGGGCGGCCTGAGGGTGGTCAATACGTTTGCCGAGACCGTTCATCTTCAGCAGTGGACGTACCACAAACCATGCCACCACAGCCACCACCACGGCCATTCCGCCCCAGAAAAGCAAGGCTCTCGCCGTTGGCGACAGCCAACCGAAATGCTCCAGAAGCACCACAGCCAGAAACAGTGTCAGCACGATGCCTACGGCATATAAAAGACCTCTCAGCAGGAGGTTCTTGTAGTACTTCCTGATGAAGGCGTCGAGGGCTTGCAATATATCCGTCTGCTGTTTCATCAATAAAGCATAGAACGCGGCAAGGCTCTTTTTATTATACTATACCATTAAAAATAACGAGAGCGCACTCTTGTGCGCCCTCGTAAGTGTGAAAAACTCAAGTGGATTATTCAGCAGCAGCCTCGGTGGTCTCCTCAGCAGCAGCCTCGGTGGTCTCCTCGGTGGCCTCATCCTGGGGCATGGCAGCCATCATGGCACCAAAAGCCTTCAGAGCGATAGCCTGAGCCTCTTCCTGATGCTCCTCAGCCCACTTGTCCCATTTGCCCTGGAGAGATTTCATCTTCTCTTCCATGGCTTTCTCGTCGGCATACTTGCTGTCGAACTCGGCAGCCACTTTGTTGATCTCTTCCTCGGAGATGTTGTCCATGTTGAGGGACATCATCTTCATGGTGGTGTTCATCATCATCTCGTAACCCTCAGCACTGGGCTCCTGCTCCATGATGTTGATGAGCTGGTCGGTGATTTTGACCATCTTCAGAGCGTCGCTGTCGCCCTCTTTGATTTCGTTTTTGCTGGTAACACCGTCTTTACCGGGTTTGTCATCGCCGTTGCAAGCAACCATCATACCCACGAGGGCAATCATTGCGAAGAAAGAAAAAATCTTTTTCATTTTGTTGTTTTTAATGTTAATAAATTGGTTTCTAATGAATTATTATTTTTTTCCTTTACCTAATAAAATGCAAAGATACACATTTTCGCCGATATGACCAAAAAAAACTCTTTATTAAACGCAAATTATCATGAATTTCCCCCCTTTGGGCAGAGTGGGAAAAGCAGAATCTGAAATGTTAAAATTCTACTCCATTTATGTTAAATTCTTGTTAAATTCTACTCAAGAAAATAAGGGTAAGAAGAGGGGTAGAAGAGGGTAAGAAGAGGATAAGAAGAGGATAGCTTCTATATATTGATTATCAGTTGTTTAAGTACCAATGTTCTACCTAACGCCCAAATCACTGATTTTCAATGATATAATTTGTTAAAGAATGTTAAACGCAGATTTGAAGGAAAACAAAAAAACCACGACTTTTGGGCCGTGGTGAAATGTTAAAAACGGAGTGGTGTTTTAAACAGAAATTATCATCAATTGACCGATAATTAATATATGGTTAATTCATGGTAACTCATGTTTATGTCAGCGTCACTGTATGAGCAGTTTTTTGGTGGTGGGGCCGGCGGGGGTGAAGATGCGGAGGAGGTAGGTGCCGCGGGGCCAGGTGCTGATGTCGAGGTCGGCCTTGAGGCCCGAGGCGGGGAGGGTCTGGACGAGGCGGCCCTTGGCGTCATAGGTCTCAATGCGGGTGAGTCCGAAGCTGGAGGTCACCCTGACCTTGTTCGTCGCCGGATTGGGCATCACAGCGGTCTCTTCATCGGCCACCCCGTCAATGCCGTCACAATCTTCTTCGATTTGTATATTGGTCAGTCCCGGCTGGGCCTGATAGGCAGCACTGCATCCACAGGGTACATACACCAGAGAAGCATGCCAGAAAGCCTCTTCGAATATCACGGGGGGCTGCTCGCCGCGGAAGCGCACCTCACTCATGTTGTATGCCGACTTCCCGATGGTGTCGGGGGAACCGAGAAACTCTACATAATCAGCGCCATTTACTCCGTCGAATGCCTGTGTTCCAACTGTCTTGAGCGATGCCGGCATCGGTGGTAAGGTGTCCAGGGAGGTAATACGAAAGGCTTTGGGGTGTATCTCCTCCAGCATGGAACCCCACTGCAAGTCGGTGAGCGACTGGCACGCATAGAAGGCTTCCTTCCCAATAATCTTCAGTGAATCGGGGAGGACGATGGAGGTGATGCTGCTTTCGGCGAAAGCCTGCCAGGAAATTTCACGCACACCTGCAGGAACGACCACCTCGCTAATGCCTGTATTACGCATAAAGGCCTGCAGGCCAATGACCCGCAGAGTGGAAGGGAGGTTGACATTGCAACGGGTGCCAAAGAATGCCCCCTCGCCGATGTCGGTGAGCCCTTCGGGCAGGGTGACCGAGATAAGGTCCGTGTTGCCGGAGAAAAGTTCGTTGGACAATACTTTGACACCTTCGGGGACGCTGTAGTTACCACTGGCATTGGTGACTAAAAGCAGGGTGTCGCCGTCGACACTCGTCAGGCGACCGTCGGCAAAGGTGTAGTGGCTGTTGGCCGAATCGACAACCACCGAGAGCCATTCAGGAGGATACTCCCCCACGGGGTTGCCCTCGATGCGACAGACCGATGCCGGAAGATACAGGGTGCTGATGGAGGTGGGAATGGCACCCTCGCCAATCTCCTTGAGGTTCGGGGGCATGATGACGGCGATGGGGGTTCTTCTTCCGATGGACCATGACTCGAGGCGCTGCAGGGTTGCGGGCAGAAACACCGTGTCAACCCTCTTTCCGGGAGGTGTGGATATGAGGACTGTAGTGTCTGCATTGCAGAGGAACCCGTCAACAACACGGTAGTGGCTGTTGGCGCTGTCGACCGTGAAGGATGTGATGCCTGAAGAATGAAAGGCACAGGATCCGATGTGACTGACAGAAGCCGGCAGATGTATGGTATTCAGACGGCTGCAAAAGGCAAAGGCCCCGATGCCAATGGACTGCAGGGACGAGGGGAGCGCTATGCTCTGGAGTCGGGTTGATGAGAAGGCATCACGTCCTATTTCTTCGATGGTGGAGGGCAACGACACTCTCGTGACGGCACAGCCGTCAAAGGCTTTTTCACCAATGCGGGTTACCGTGTAGGTCGTCCCATTGCATTCCACTGTTGAGGGAACGACCACCGCACCAGAATACCAGGAACAAGTGGCCAGTTCTTGAAGCGATATTACCTCGACAGTGTTCGGCCCTGTGATGCTGTAGGCCACATTCCCCGACACGAAGCCTATCACTCCGAAGTTTTGTTGCGCGGAGACCGTCAGCACGACCATCGCACAGAAAAATATGGATAATACTTTTTTCATATTCTTGTTTTTTTAGTTGTTTTCTTTTAGTTTTTTTTCACTGCCAAAACAGGTGCTGTGTGATGGACGGCAGTTTTTCTCCGATGCAACACAATAAAGTCGGGCGATACACGTTATTCTTTACGTATAGGGTTCCGCTCTATGCCTTGGGTGCCGGGTGGCAGGGAAGAGTGTTTTTCCAAAACGTATTCATGGCACTCTTCCTGCGGGCACCCTTTCTTGTCCCTGCGAACGGCGCACCTCTATCGGCAGGGACAAAAATAGATGATTTTCATGGGTCCTTTCATTGTTTGGGGGTTAGACACTCTATTTGATAGCTATGCAGGTGTATTCGCCTGTGGATTGATTATAGGTAATTGAGACAGTATAGCCTTGGTCTATCATTGCACTAGACCAAGAATAGGCTTCTTCTTTGCTATTGGTGACAAAGGTGACTTTCTCCTTGCTCTGAGAAGTCAGGGAAGTGCGGTTTTTGGAGAAGGTGACTTCATATCCATCACGAGCAAGGGCGAGCATCCTTTCCATAAATGCGTCCCATTCCGATTCGCTGAGCGTGGCATGATACACCTCACCATTGATGGAATAAACCACATAGATAGAATCTGCTGTCTGTTCGGTACCAATAATCGGTAACACATCTTCTTTTTGGCAACTGACTGCTACCAAACTCAGCGCTGTGAGGAGCGCTACATTTTTGAAAGTTTTCTTCATTTTAAAGTTTGTTTGTTTCTGTTAATAAAATTGATTCTTTGTCTTTTTTCTCTTCTGCCATGAAAATACATAATGTCTTTTTTGCATGGGATCCTACCAACAAACGGCTATCCGGATCGTCTTTGGGCAAGTGTTTTTGGGGATTGTTCTTGTCAATGGAAAATGCCACGATGGAACTGAGCGCATCTCCTACGAATGATTCTTTGTTTGACTTATATAACTCAATAAACTCTTCCGGCATACCAAAATCGAGCAGCAGCGCACACCATGCGGAGTCGGTGGTGGCCTGGAGGGTGGTGACATCGACGGCGAGGGTATCGTTGACGGGGAAGTCCTTGATGAAGGCTACGGCGATATGGGGGTTGTCGGCATAGTCGCGGTAGATTTGGCTGCACTCCTCGACGGGCACCGTGCGCGGATGGTATTTCACCACCAGCACCAACGCCGCCACCACCAGACAGACCGCTACCGATATGACTCTACGTTTGTTCATTGGCGATGGAGGAGGTTGAAGGTGTCGTTGAAAGCCTGCTCGCGAGAGGCATAGCGCTCAAGGCGCATGGCGGTGTTGTCGGCCGCCGGAGAGCAGGAATAGGTGACCAGGACGACGAAGGCCGCCAGACAGGAGAGGCGGAAGGCAAAACCGTGCCGTTCGCGCCGCATCAGAGGGCCGACGGGCTCGTCGGTGAGCGTTGTCGCAAGACGCAGCTGTCCTTGTCGCAGCTCTTTGGCCAAAGAATGCTGGCACCGCAGCGTCGTCAATAGCGTTTCTTTGTCGTTATTTTTCATCGTTTGTTCAGTTTTTCGTTTATAATGCGGGCTTTTGTCATGACTCGGCGAAGCCTCTTGTATACGGCATTGGTGGAACATTGGAGTTTTGCAGCCATCTCGTCGACATCCATCTCCTCGAGTTGCATCTCCATTAGGCGCCGCTCGTTGGGGGTGAGACGAACCATAATCTCCTCCAGCTGCTCGCGTCCCTCGTAGGTCTCCTCGACCAAAGTGTCGACTATCTCGCTGCTTAGCCGCTCGGGTGACGGAATCCGCTGGTGGAAGAAGTCGTTGATGACCTTCCGTGCCCGCCAGTAGACCCATGTACCCTCCAGCCTGCCGGGACGGTAGCTGTCAAGATGTAGCCACAACCCTATGGAGACTTCCTGTATCAGTTCTTTGCAGAGCTCCTCGTCGCCTCCCGACCGACCCGCACACACATAGCGTATCAGCTTGGCGTGACGGCGCACCACAGCCTCATAGAGATGCTGCATCTGCAACAACTCCTCACGAGAGAGTTTCCTGATGTCCTCGTTCTTCATGGGTGGCAACCTTTCGAGGTGCAAAAATAAAATATTCTATATATAAATACCCCCTTTTTTGGCAAAAATTGGCCATAGGGGTGAAAATTTTTTTACACATTTTCTTAAACCGTTGATAACAAACACTCTGTTTTTAGCATACAATAAAAAAAATTTTTCGTCGTTATGAGAAATTATGCAACAGGTTATCATCATCACCGGCGCTTCGTCGGGTTTCGGGAAGGCTACGGCCGAACTCTTGGCCCAGAAAGGGCATATCGTCTACGGCCTCTGCCGCCGCGAGATGGAGCATCCCTCCATCCATTACCGCCAATGCGACGTGCGCAACCGCGCGCAGATAGCCACTGTGGTGGCGGAAATCGTCAAGAAGCAGGGTAGGGTGGACGTGCTGGTGAACAATGCCGGTATGGGCATCGGTGGTGCCCTGGAGCTGGCCACAGAGGAGGAGATAGACCTCCAGATGGGCACCAACTTCATGGGTTGTGTGAACATGTGCCAGGCTGTGCTGCCCTATATGCGCAAAGCGCGCAAGGGGAAGATTATCAACCTCAGCTCCATCGGCGGTGTGATGGGATTGCCCTACCAGGGTTTCTATTCCGCCTCGAAGTTCGCCATCGAGGGCTTCACCGAGGCCCTCAGCGCCGAGGTGCGAGGCTTCGGCATCAAGGTCTCCATGGTGGAGCCTGGCGACTTCGCCACAGGCTTCACCGGCAGCCGCAAGAACAGCCAGGCCACCCTCGACGATCCCGACTACGGCCCCATCTTTCGCCGCTCGCTCTCCATCATCGAGAAGGAGGAGAACGGTGGCCTGCAGCCCGAGGTGCTGGCGCGACGCATCACCAAGATGGTGGAACAGAAGAACCCGCCACTGCGCAAAGTGGTGGCTAACCTCGAGCAAAAGCTCTCCGTGGTCATCAAGCGCGTGCTGACGGGCAACCAGATGGTGGGAATTCTGAGAGGATACTATAAATCTTGAGGAGTGAGAGGGAGTGAAAAGGAGTGAGAGGGAGTGAAAGGACAATAGCATTAATTATTGTCCTCTTGAGACCGCTCTTCATTATTATCTTCAGATTTCTCAGATTCTTTTTGGGCGACGGGCACGGGGTTCCAGGGTTCGTTGAATAATATCCATATCGGTGGAGTGCGGAGCATGGTACGACGATATGGGTTTCTTCCTGTCGGTGTAGGCCACGAAAGGTCAACGTTGGCAGGACCAATGTCAATGAGTTCTTCTCGTCTGCTGAAGTTCCACAACCGCGGGTCGTTGGGGCTGGTGATGAGGAGGCCCATCTTGTAGAGCATGTTCCGCTTTGCATAGACGCTTACGGTGTTCAGCCACACCATGTCGGGATGCTCGGCAAGCATGGGGACGCGGGCGGCGGCGCCCGTAGGCGGAGCAACGATGCTGCGAAGCCAGCTGTCGCGTGTCAGACGTAGGTTCTTGTAGCACATCATGGTGTCACCGAACTGAGTGACCAGCAGGGTGTAGCTGCCCGCCGGCAGGGGCGGCAGTTCGAAGTATCCATCGTAGTCGGTGAGGGCGATACCCATGCTGCGCCCACCCTGCAGCAGTTGCACATGGCACATGGGAAGCACCCGGCCGTCGACGGTGTTGACGACAACACCCTCCACCGTCAGGCTGTCGGCCTGCGAACGGGCAGCGACCGCAACCGTCAGCGCTATCAAGGCTATAAGAAAACGTGACTTCATAATGGTATTTCTATATTCTCATCTTTATCCACAGGGTGTCGCCCACCGCGAGGTTGTATTGGTAGACGCCGTAGAAGCGGCCTAATTTGGAGGGGATTTCGAAGGTACACATCCCGCGGCAACACTTCGAAGAGACCACGCGGCCGTACTTGTCGTAGAAGACCACCCATTCGCCATCCAGGCCGCTGACGGTGAGGATGGTGCCCGTGATGGCGATTGTCGCTGGACGCAGCTGCCTGTCGGAGGGCAGGATAGGGGCCTCGTCGAAGCTGACCAGTGGTTCTGTCGAGAAGTGGATATGCTCGACGGGGGGCTGCACCTCCCTTGCCTCGGGCGCAGCGACTACCTCCAAAGACGGCACACTGTCCACATCCTCTTTCACCACGGCGGAGACCGGCGCGGAGACACTGACAGGGACTGTATCCTCCGCCGCCGGCTCGCCGCCATTGAAGACCCGATGGCGCCACTGCGGCACCACGGCGACGGCGACAGTGCTGGCCACAAGCAACAAAAGCGTCAGCAACATCGCCTTGCGAGCCTTCCCCACCACACGATGCATGCGCTGGTAGACGGTGTCGTGGCTGAGATTCATCAGGTCGGCAATCTCCCTGGTTTTATAGCCATCGAGGTAAAGGCCCACCAGGCGTTGCTCCTCGGGGCTGAGTGCGGCCATCAGATGCTCTATCTCCTCCTGCCTATGCCTAGTGTCCTCGTCGGCCACAGTCTCCTCCAACAGGGTGGTCAGCGGCTGCATGGAAGGCTTCTGGAGACGGCGCTGGAGGTCGAGGGTGGAGCGGCACTGCCAGTAGATCCATGCGCGTTTCTCGGCGGGAGTGGCGTCGGGCCGCAGAGCGTCGAAATGGAGCCACAGGGCGATGGAGACCTCCTGCACCAGGTCGTTGCAGCGGTCCCAGTTGCCTCTGGCCCTGAACCAGCACATGCGCCACACCAACGGGCGGTAGCGCTCCAGCAGCTCGGTATATGCACTCTGTCTGTCCATCTCTATAAATATAATACACATCCAACGCCGAAAATCTGACATTGGATGTGCAAAAATACGAAAAAAATCTTTTTCTCTACCTTATCACTATCACTTTCTGCAGCGGGCGGGTGTCGACTTTGACCAGGTAGACACCCGGGGCGGGAACCCTCAGGTTGCAGCGACCACGGCCTATTTCCTCAACCACCTGGCGGCCCTCCTGGTCAAAGACCGTCACCGCCTCGCCGAAGACACCTTCGACAACGATGCACCTATACCCTGTACTGATGGACACCGCAGGCTGCTCCACCTCGGGCACCGCATCGCAGTCGTCTTGGATATTCGCAAAATAGTTCCAGTAAGGGGCGTTGCGGTAAGCCGCGACGCTGCCACAGGGGACAATGAGGACAAGGTTGCGGTTCATCTGCTTAAAGGTGTTGGCGAAAGCCACGGGTGGCTCTGGGGCAAGGGAGACAAGGGTGTCTATGTTGCGGCACTGGAAGAAGGCGGCCTCGCCAATATGAGTGAGACCTGCAGGCAGCGTGAGTTTCGTCAACTCCCAACACTCGTGGAACGCCGCTGTGTCGATATATACCACCGAAGAGGGGATATTCACCTCCTCCAAGCCTGTGCAGCCGAAGAAGGTTTGGAAACGAATAGTGTCAAGTCCTTCGGGAAGCCTTATCTTCTTGATGCTTCCAGAATAGTTGTAGCAGAAAGCCATACGTCCGATATACTGCACCGAGTTGGGTACAATTATTGAGTCAAGATGAGTGCATGAATTGAAAGCCCCATTGTCAATGAATGTCACGCGGCTGCCGAGTTCAATCTTCTTCATGTTGCTATAGTAGAAAGCACCATTGCCGATAGACAACTCGGCATCGTCGATGGTTACAGTGGCACTTGGCAAAAAGGCCGAATAGAACGCCGACTTGCCTATATGTTTTACCGTCGAAGGAATGGTAATTCCCTCCAACCCGTCGCATACTCCGAAAGCCTGATTTCCAATGGTGTCGAGCCCTTCGGGGAGCGTGACGGAGGTCAACGATGATTTGTAGTAGAAGGCTCGTGTCCCGATAACACGAACAGTTGCAGGCACCACCGCCGAGGTGATGTGACGGCTGGCAGTGAGGCGGGTCTTGCTGTTGTCGGAATAGAAAAGGCTGTCCTCCTCGTAGCCGTTCACCGTGTTGGCGCCCCAAGGGCTACCGGTGGCGGAGCCGTGATAGATAACATTGGGGACCAGCGAGAAAGCCTTGTCGCCAATGACAGTAACCCCGTCGGGGACGGTTACCGTCTCAATCTCCAGATGGCTTTGAAAGGCTTCCTCGGCCACTTCCGTGACAGCGTATCTCACGCCCTCATGTTCCACGCTGTCGGGCAGCACAAGGTCGGCGTTGTAATGGATATAGTGCGTGTTGTATGACCAAGCGTCGCCACGCACGCTGACGTGGTGCTGCGCCGAGTCGACGATGGTGCAGAGGAGCGTGTCGCCCTGCGGGGTGACGCTTTGGAAATCGTAGGCCACCTGTGCCTGTGTGGCGGTGACCAAGGCCAACAATGCCGCTGTCGTAGCGGTCCGTTTCAATGAAATATTCATACTGTCGATTTTTAGGGTGTCGTTCTCCACGAAGGCCTGCGGGAAGTGTCCCGTGGCCGTGACGGCGTAGTTGCCGGAGTTGCGGGTGTAGGTGATGGAGCTGTCGTTGCGGCACCAGGTGACGGACCAGCCCTCCATCCCCACGCCCACATACTCCCAGTTCACCACCACGTCGGGATCCTGCTTTTCCTCGCTGACGCTGTCGGTCGCCGAGGGGAGGGCTGGGGAGACCGGCGCGGGGACACTGACAGGGACCGTGTCCTCCGCTGCCGAAAACCCGCTGCCGAAAACCCGCTGGCGCCACTGCGGCACCACGGCGATGGCGACAGTGCTGGCCACAAGCAACAGAAACAACGCCAGCAATGCCTTGCGAGCCTTCCCCAGGGCACGGTGCAGGCGCTGGTAGACAACCTCGCGGCTAAGGCCCATAATCGAGGCTATCTCCTTGGGGCGATAGCCCTCGATGTGAAGGCGCACCAACTCCTGTTCCGCGGGGCTGAGGGCGGCCATCAGGTGCTCCATCTCCTCTTTCTGCGCCAGCAGGTCGTCGGCAGCCACCGTGTCGGCCACCATGGCCGTCAGCGGCAGCAGCGACGGGCGCTCCTTGCGCCGCTGCAGGTCGAGCACCGAGCGTGTCCACCAGCGGACCCAGGCCTTCTCCTCCTGGAGCACCGCGTCGGGCCGCAACTCGTCGAAGTGAATCCACAGCGTGATGGAGACCTCCTGCAGCAGGTCCTTGCAGCGGCTCCTGTTGCCGCGGGCGGACTTCCAGCACAAGGCCCACACCATCCTCCGGTGGCGCTCCAGCAGTTCGGTATATGCACTATGACGGCTCATACACTAACTAATACACCTCCGACACCCTAAATCTGACATCGGAGGTGCAAAAATATGAAAAAAATTTCTATTTGTCCTGCACCAGGCGCAGCGAGAAGGCGTTGCTGCGGCCCTCGCCGTCGCTGGGATAAAGCATGTTGTCGTTGAAGAGGAGGCCAAGGGCACAATCGGGATATTCGGCACCGTATGGTGACACTGACCAATAGACCCCGTACTGGTTCTCATAGTTGAAGAAGGTGTACTGCCGGTATCCCGCCGCAGGCAGGAAGATGGCTCCGGCAGCCTCCAGGCGTTCCCACTGCTCCATGGTGTATACGTTGGAGTTGAAGCCACTATGGGCAGGAGTGAAGCTGATGCCGTCGGGAGCCGTCCACTCGTCGGGCAGGAGGATGAGACCCTTGTAGCGGTCATCGATGGTGGCACGGCCCCATTTGCTGGGGCGATTGCCGCCACCGAAGAGATAGGCCCACTCCACATTGGTAAGCGTACGCCACATGCCCGTCTGGTTGCCGCCATTCGCGATGGAGTTGTACACGCCCCAGTCGGCATTGGCGTAATCGCCCGTAAGGCTGTTCTGCCAGCTGCCGCCGGGCTGGTAGTCGGCATCGTCGATACTGACAGACCACGGCTGGTAGGCGTTGGCACCGCTCTCCCATCCGCTGGTACCCCAGCCGAAACAGTCAATCCAGCCTTCGTTGCTTGGAGAGATTTGGGTGTTGGCCGCACCCATCACCTCATACTGCTTCGCGGCGAAACGCCAGGTGTCGGTCGAGGCCTGATACTGCAGGTTGCCCCGCGAGATGCGCACCTGCCTGTTCGCCGCCACCGAGAAGAGCGCCTTGCTGGCACCGTTGGCATCGAAGGGGTCTGTCGTCTCTGTCTGGGTCGGCTCATCGATGTTTTTGTCTTTCTCGCAGCCCGTCAGCAGCATTGCGCCCAGGGCGAGGACGGCGAGGGATTTGATGATGTTGTGTGTCATATTGAATCTGTTTTAAAGAGTGTGTTTTCAATCTTAAAACGATACCTCGTATCGTATGCCAATCGATACCTCGTATCGTATGGTAATCATTACCTCGTATCGTATGGGTATCGATACCTCGTATCGTATGGTGGTCGATACCTCGTATCGTTTCACATGCCCTTCTAATGCTTACTTCATTACTACGATTTTCCGCGCCGGGCGGTCGCCGACCTTCACTATATAGACCCCCGAGGGGATTGCCTGATTGCTTGATTGCTTGAATGTCTGAATGAGGCGGCCGGTGATGTCATAGATGCGGACGGTCTCGCCATCGGCTCCCTCGACGATGATGCGGTCACCGAGGGTATAGATGTTGATGCTCTCCACGTCGGGGTCGCCGATGCCCACGCTGCAGTCCTCGACATAGCGGTCGGCAAATTCTTGCCAGTAGCTGTCGGACAGCCAGGCATCGAGGTTGCCACAAATGGCGATGGTATCTATCCGGCCTATCATGTAGAGGGGCCCTTCGCCCTTGATGGCAGGGGGCAAACCGCCGGTGAAGCGTATCTTTTGGATGTTGGCGCTCTCGAAAACAGCGGTGCCCAGGGTGTCCACCTGTCCGTGGAAGGTCACCGAGCGCAGATTGTTGGTGCACGCACCGAAAGCACAATCGCCAACCTTCCTCAGCGATGCCGGGAGGTCAAGATTGGTAACATGCGATTGACTCATTTGCGACAATGCCCAGAAAGCATAGTCGCCAATCTCCTCAACGTCGTTGTTCCAGGTGACGGAGCTGAGTTTTATGCATGAGTTGAAGGCCTCTTTGGGGATGATGCGCAGCGAGTCGGGGATGACGATGGAGGTCAGCGCATAGCAGTGCTCGAACGCACCCTGTCCCATCGAGAGCAGCGTCTGCGGCATGGTGACGCTGGCCAGCCGGTCGTTCTCCGAGAAAGCTTTCCGGCCTATCGACTTCATGTGCGTCGGCAGTGTGATGCTAGTAATCTTGCAGCCGTTGAAGCAGTTTTCGGTGATGTCGGTCACACTCTCGGGGATGGTGATATTCCGCACCCAAGTGTTGTTCTCGAAGCCGCCCAAGACCTTCAGGTTGGGATTGAGAGTCACCGTGGCGCCCGACTTGTGGCACGAGACCAGCGTGTCGTAGTCGCTGCTGTATACCATCAGGCCGTCCATCACATAATGTGTGTTGCCGCTGGCGATGGAGAGGTTGCTCATCTGCGGACAGTAGGAGAAGGGGTTGACGCCGATATGTGTCACCGTAGAGGGGACGACAATACCGTCGACCGTCGAGCAGCAGTTGAATGCGAAGTCGCCGATGGAAACCAATCCTTCGGGCAGTGTGACCGAGGTGATGTGGCTGCAAAAGCCGAAAGCCATCTTGCCAAGATGCTGCACGAATTGTGGCACCGCGACGGCTCCCGTCTCACCACTGGGCACGATGCAGAGCGTCAGGCTGTCCTTGCTGTAGAGCCAGCCGTCGATGGAACGGTAGCGGGGATTGCCCTCGTCCACCGTGATGCTGGTCAGGTTCCGTGCCCAGAAAGAGCACTCGTCATACTCTTCAAAACAGGCAGGCAGGTGCAACGACGAGATGCTGGAGTAGAGGAAGGCGTGGTCGTCGATGCGGCGCAACGAGTCGGGCAGCTGCAGCGTCGTGAATGTGCAGTTGTAGAAACAATGCGACCCGATGCTACGAATGGTTGGCGGAAGCGTGAGGCTGGTCATGGTGGTGCAACTCTCGAAAGCAGTTTCAGCCAGTGCCGTCACTGTGTAGGTGTTGCCGTCATATTCCACCGTCTGTGGAATGACAATGGAGCCGCTGTAGGGGGTGTTGTGCAGATAATAGTTCGACAACACTTCGACGGTCTGCCCGGATGTGATGCCGTAGACGATACCGTCCGATTCGAAATACTGCGCCTTTGCCATTGCAGGCAACAGAAGGGCGGTGAAAGCGATGAATTTAATGATACGATGTTTCATGATTTGTATGATTTTGTTGTTAATCATTTCAGCTCTTCTACAAATATAATACACCCCTAACACCCAAAATTTGACATCGGATGAGAAAAAAGATTTAGATGATATCGTTTAGAACATGCGTATCCGCTGGGTCGAAGCAGGGATAGGATGTGTCGGATTCCCTCGGGGGAGTTGCTTGATGAAGACCTGCTGCCGCGGGCGGTCTCCCACTTGTACCCAGAAGGCGTTGGTTCCTGAAGTAGTGGTTGGGGAATAGGAATGGTCCTGCATCCCTATGGTGAGCATGCAATGGTCGTTGCACCGCGCTGTGGCCACCAGGCGCCCTCGAGAATCGAAGACATCGACACGTTCGTCCCTAACGCCTTCCACCACGATGTTGTTCCCCACCACCCGGATGGTCACATCGGCTTCCTCTTCCTGCAGCTCCTCGTCGGTGTCGTCGAAGGGAACGCAGTCGGCACGCTGCCCGCCACCGCGAGCGCTGTCGGGGCACCCGCAAGGTCCAGTAATGCCCGGCACAGGGATAGGCAACACCGTGTCGGCAACAGGGACGAGATGGGAAAGGGGCTCCGGCGGGATCCATGTGCGGCGTGTAACGACGGTGTCCCCTATGCTGTCGCCGACAACAGAAGGGGCAGGGGAGAGGGCGGCGGGGACACTGACAGGGAGCGTATCCTCCACCGCCGGCTCGCCGCCGCCGAAGACCCGCTGGCGCCACTGTGGCACCACAGCGATGGCGACAGTGCTGGCCACAAGCAACAAAAACAACACCAGCAACGCTTTGCGGGCCTTCCCCAAGGCGCGGTGCATGCGCTGATAGACAGTGTCGCGCCGGAGACCCAAGGTTTCCGCTATCTCGTCGGCACGGTAGCCCTCGATATGCAGCCGCATCAGCTGCTGCTCCTCGGGGCTGAGGGCCGCCATCAGTTCTTCAATATCCTCCTCCACAGCGCTATTGTCGGCATCGGGGATGGTCTCGGCCATCACCTCCGTCAAAGCCACCATCGGCGGCCGCTGGCTGCGGTGCAGGTGGTCGAGGGTGGTGCGTGTCATCCACCACACCCAGGCCTTCTCCTCTTTGGGGGAGACGTCCGTGCGCAGCTGGTCGAGATGCAGCCAGAGGGCGATGGAGACCTCCTGCACCAGGTCGCGGCAGCGCTCGTAGTTGCCCCGCGCCCGTACCCAGCACCCACGCCACACCATCGGGAGGTGACGCTTCAACAATTCGGTGTATCTACTTTGTCGGTCCATCTACCAATATAATACCCACATTTTAGTCGAAATCTGACATCAAGGATAAATTTTTTTTACTTTATCTTGTAATAAAGCATTTACTTAATCATTTCCACAATATTTTCACGTTACTTCAACGATAGTTCCACGATAAAATATCGTAATACAATCGTGGAACAATCGTAGAACAATCGTGGAACAGCACTATAATACATTAACAAATAGGATTTTACATTGATATTAAAAACAATAAGAGCCAACCGGTGGCGATTGGCTCATTATATTATATAAATACATTCTATTATAGGCTCTTGCCGAAGACGGCGCGCTGCATCAGGGGGGTGGTGTTGTACTGCGTCTCCCAGATTTTGACGGCCTCGTTGCCGATGATTTGGGGATTGGTGTAGGCGGTGTGGACATCGTAGCGGATGGCGGCCTCGTTCATGTCGCAGTAGTAGATGCTGTGGACACCGCGTTTCTGCCATTCGGGGAGGACTCCGTTGAGGAGGAGGTCGATGGTGTCGAAGTGGCGGAAAGCCTTGAGGATGTGGTACCATCCGAAGGGGAAGAGGCGACCGTTGGCTTTCTTGTAGGCCCCGTTGAGGTCGGGGATGGAGAGGCCGAAGCCGACAAGCTTGTCGTTTTCGTCGACGACAAACTGCACGAAGTCCATATTGACGAAGGGGAAGTATTCCTTGATATAGACGTCGATTTCCTTCTCCGTCATGGGGACAAAATCGTAGAGGCCCTCGAAACTCTCGTTGATGGCGTGGAAGAACTGCCAGGCGTAGGGGATAAGTTCCTTGCGATGTTTTGTGCGGACGAGACGAAGATGGTATTTCTCCATGATGAGCTTGTTGAGACGTGCCACCTTGTCGGGGACAGGCTGGTTGGCCGGCATCTTGTACTGCTGCCATCTGCACTTGATCTCGTATCCGGCACGCTCAATAAACTTGATGTAGTATTCGGGGTTGTAGAGGGTGGAGATGTTCTGTCGGGCGTCGAAATTGTCGATGGCCCAGCACTCCTTGTCCATGTCGGTGAAGCCGAAGGGACCCTCTATCTCGGTCATCCCGTTGCGCTTGCCGTATTCCACCACCTTATTGAGTAGGGCGGTGAAGACGGCGTAGTCCTCGATGAAGTCAAACCATCCAAAGCGCACGGCTTTCTTGTTCCAATGTTCGTTGACGCTGCGGTTGATGATGGCGGCAACGCGGCCTACAATCTTTCCGTCACGGTAGGCGAGGTAGAGCTCGCGCGAGCAGTGCTCCAACGACGGGTTCTTGTCGGTGAGGAGCTTGTATTCGTCGCTGTTCAGCGCGGGGATATAGGTGGGGACGTCTTTGAAGAGCTTGTTGGGGAAAGCAATGAACTTCCTGAGGTCGCCGCGTTTCTCTACCTTTTTGACAACGATTTCAGACATGTACTCTTGTCTTAACTACTATAAAACCTGATATTTCTTGAAGGATTTGTAGATCTTATCCACGGCGATGTCAATCTGCTCATGGGTATGGGTAGCCATCAGGGCGACGCGGATGAGGGTCTCATCGCCAGGCACAGCGGGAGCGATAACGGGAGTCACGAAGACGCCGTTCTCCAGCAGGTCGTGGGTGATGGCGAAGGTCTTGGGATCGTCGCGGATGAAGAGGGGGATGATGGGGGTGGAGGTGTTGCCGATTTCGAATCCGAGGTCCTTGAAGGACTTGAAGGCATAGCGCTGATTGTCCCAGAGGGCGGCATTGCGTTCGGGCTCGCTGCGCATGATGTGGAGGGCTTCGAGTACCGAGGCGGTGCTGGCGGGAGTGATGGAAGCAGTGAAGATATAAGGCCGCACGGAGTGTTTCATCCAGTTGATGGTCTCCTTATCGGAGGCGATGAATCCGCCCACGGAGGCGAGGCTCTTGGAGAAGGTGCCCATGACGAGTTCCACATCCTTGAGCTTGCCGAAGTGGTCGCAGGTACCGCGGCCTTCGCGGCCGAAGACGCCGAGGCCGTGGGCCTCGTCGACCATCAGAGTAGCGTTGTACTTGTTGCAGATGTCCACCATCTTGTCGACATGTGCCACGTCGCCTTCCATAGAGAAGACGCCGTCGGTGACGACGAGCTTGCAGGCCTCAAGGGGTACTTTCTGCAGCACACGCTCCAAATCGGCCATGTCATTATGTTTATATTTCTGGGTGTTGGCGTAGGTGATGAGTTTACCTTCCATGATGGAAGCGTGGACGCGCTCGTCATAGAAGAGATAGTCGCCACGGGAGACCACATCGGGGATGACGCCGCTGTTGGCCAGGAAGCCTGCGGAGAAGAGCATGACTCCTTCCTTGCCAAGGAACTCGGCCAGTTCGTCCTGCAGTTGGATATGGATGTCGAGGGTGCCGTTGAGGAAGGGGGAACCAGCACAACCGGTACCATATTTGTCGATGGCACGCTTGGCAGCCTCCTTCAGACGGGGATCGTTTGTGAGACCGAGGTAGGAATTGGAACCGAACATAAGTACCTTTCCCTCACGTCCTTGCACGTAGACTTCGGTGTTCTGCTCAGAAGTGATGGGAGTAAAATAAGGATAAATCCCTGCAGCTTTGGCATCCTGCGGGGCTCTGTATTGCGCTAACTTTGCTTGTAACGGCTTCATAAACTAAAAAATATATAATTTTAAAGTGCAAAATAACACAAAATTTCTTAAATATTAAAATAATTTTATGTTAAAATTGCATGCATGCGGTCTGTCAAGCGGCTTGCACCTATTCTAAAAGTCTGATTTTTAACGTAATCATCCCCCATAATTTTTTTTGCCATTTCTGCATACGCGAGGGCCTCTTCGGGGGTGGAGATGCCTCCTGCGGCCTTAAAGCCGACCCAATTTTTACCTTTTTTAACGTTTTCGTTAATGACCGTTAACATAATCTCCGCCACCTCGAGGGTGGCACCTACGCCAATCTTGCCGGTGGAAGTCTTGATGAAGTCGGCACCGCCATCGATAGCCAGCTGTGATGCTTTTGCTATCAGGGTGGGGGAGGGGAGTTCTCCCGTTTCCAGGATGACCTTCAGGGTGCGTCCCTGGCAGGCCTCTTTCATCAGGGCCACTTCGTTGCGAACGAGGGTGTCCTCGCCTGCCAGCAAAGCCCCGCGGCTGAGCACCATGTCAATCTCGTCGGCACCTTCTCCAATGGCATACTTCACCTCCTCTACTTTCAGCGCGATAGGCAGCTGCCCATGGGGAAAGGCACCTGCCACCGAAGCCACCTTGATTTCGCTGCCGGCAAGGGTTTTCCTCGCTACAGATACAAAACGCGGATAGACGCACACGGCTGCCACATGTCCCATCTCCATCGTATGCTTACAGAAGGTTGCCACATGTGCCTCGTTGTCGGTACCGTTGAGGGTGGTGTTGTCGATACACGAGAACACCCTACGTGCCAGTTCCTTATCCATCACAGCAGTTGGCTTATCTTTTCCACACGGCGGGTATGACGGCCTCCCTCAAATTCCGTGCCAAGATATTCGTCGACAATCTGCATGGCCGTCTCCTCGCTGATGAAGCGGGCGGGCATGGAGATGCAGTTGCAGTCGTTGTGCTGGCGGCCTAAGTGGGCGATCTCGGGTGTCCAGCAGAGGGCGCAGCGCACATGGGGATATTTGTTTACCGTCATCTGCACACCGTTGCCACTGCCACAAATCACGATGCCACGTTTGTATTCACCCTTCTCGAGGGCCGATCCTACCTGATGGGCGAAATCGGGATAGTCACAACTGTCGGTGCTATGGGTTCCGAAATCCTTCACCTGAAAGCCTTTTTCTTTCAGATGTTCAATGACTTTCAACTTTAATTCATAGCCAGCATGGTCGCAGGCTATAGGAATAATTTCTTGCATTTTCGTCGTTGTTTATATTTTTTTCTGACTGCAAAAATACGACAAAAACAGAAGTCGCTGTGAATGAACGGATGTAAATTATCAACATTTTATTACCGATTATGGCAAAAATAAGAGTATCAGAGAGGAACAAAATATCAACAAAGAAAAGTTAAAATCGATGTTAATTGTGGAGAATTACAATGTTGAAAAAAATTTCTGTTGTCTGAAATGTTGAAAAACCCTCATTTTTCAATCCTTTTTCAACACCTATTTCTCATCCTAAATGAAATCAAGTTTCTAAACAAAAAGCTGTTCAAACAGAATATCAACAGACTGTTTAAAAATCACCAATTTCATTATTCTGTAAGGAAAAAAGATGTGTAAAACCTGTGCAAAGAAAAATAATAACTTCTATGTCAAAAAGACACTTACAAAGTTATTCACCAAATGAACAAGCAAAAGAAAAAATAAAAATTAAAATAAAGAAAAGAAGAAATTTTTTAATGGAGCCTGATTTATGGAATTTTTTGTGTATTTTTGCAAATTGATTTAAAACCTAAAAAATAAGAGATGGTTAGTTTCTTATTAATTTTTACAGCTTTATTTGCCTTTATTTTAGGTGATTTATCAAATATAGGTTGATATATGAACGATACTGAACTCAAGCAGGAAATCCTGCGACTGAAGAAAGAAAAGAACGCCGTCATTTTGGGACATTACTATCAGCGGCACGAGATACAGGAACTCTCCGACTATGTGGGAGACAGTTTGGCACTGGCACAGAAAGCACAGGAAGCAACTGCCGACATTATTGTCTTCTGCGGTGTTCATTTCATGGCAGAAACGGCAAAAATCCTCAATCCCAGTCGTAAGGTGCTGTTGCCAGACATGGAGGCCAGTTGCTCGCTAGCCGAGAGCTGTAAGGGTGAGGACTTTGCCAAATTCAAGGCCGAGCATCCCGACCACATGGTCATCAGTTATGTCAACTGTTCAGCCGAGATCAAGGCCCTCAGTGACCTCATCTGCACTTCCGGAAATGCCGAGAAATTGGTGCGATCGCTGCCTGAGGACCAGAAAATAATCTTCGCTCCCGACAAGAACCTCGGCGGTTATATCAACCAGGTCACAGGACGCCAGATGGTGCTCTGGAACGGCGTCTGCACTGTCCACGATGCCATGCAGGCCGAGGCTGTGATACAGCTCAAGGCCGAGCATCCCGACGCTCCCGTCATTGCCCATCCTGAATGCAACCCTGCGCTCCTCAACGTAGCCGACTTCGTGGGATCTACCAAGGCCATGCTCAACTACATCAAGGCCAGCGACGCCAAGAAATTCATCGTGGCCACCGAGACGGGCATCCTCTACGAGATGAAGAAGGAAAACCCCGGCAAGGAGTTCATCACTTTGCGCGACAACAAGAGCTGCGCCTGTGACGACTGCGCCTACATGAAGCTCAACACGCTCGAGAAACTCTACCGATGCCTCCGCGACGAGCAGCCCGAGATTCTTATGAGCCCCGAGAAGATTGAGGCTGCCAAGCGTCCCATCGTCCGTATGCTCGACATGAGCCGCCAGCTAGGCATCATCAAATAGCGAATAGATGAAAAAAAAGAAGAAAGAAGAGCCGCTTCCACAGTTTGAGGGTTACGAACCGGAACAGAAAACCATCGGTATGCTTGCTGCCAACCTATGGGCGGTGCTTTTAATGGTGGTTGCTATAGTGGTTGGATGGTTTGCTTTAACAGGATTATACCCCTCTTTTTCCTTCGATATGGACGACCCAATGCTGATGGCCAAGAACTGTATGTGGTTTTGTATTTTGATGCTGTTAGGTATTGTGGTTCATGAACTGGTGCATGGTTTTACTTGGCTTCTTCTGTTGCACAAAGGTTTCAGCCATCTTTCCTTCGGCCTTATGGCCGGGGGAGGGTTCTACTGCCATATTGATGTGCCGATGGCAAAGAAGCCCTATGTCATAAGTGCCTTGATGCCGTTGTTGCTGGTGGGATTGGTTCCGTGGGTGTCAGGTATTGTTACAGGAAGTCTTCTATGGATGTTGGTGGGAGGAATTTTTATTGGAGCGGCTACAGGCGACCTGATGATTGTAAAGGCCATCCATAATGAACCTGCCGACACGCTGATTTACGATCATCCCACCTTGCCTGGCTGCTATGTCTACCATCGGAAAGCAGAGTGATGGACGCGTGGAAAATAGAAGAGAAGAAACGTTTCGCCGGCGAAAAAAAACCGTCGATGAAGCGCCGGAGTGAAATCAACAACTACTACGGCAGGCATATCTATATGCTTACGTTGACGGTTGAGGGTCGTCGCCCCTTATTGGGAAAGTTGGAAGGAGACGAAAAAACAGCAAGGATTATCCCTACACCTCTTGGGAAAGAGGTTGTCAGGTGTTGGGCGGTCATCCCGAAGTTTCATCCTGAGCTGAAATTGCTGGGGTTTCAGCTGATGCCCGACCATCTGCATGGCCTCTTGTTTGTCCGTGAGGAGATGGAGGAACACCTGGGGCAGGTGGTCAGTGGGTTCAAGGCGGGGTGCAACAAGGCCTATAGAGGGGTTATGGGCGAGGCGGTGCCTCACCTTACGCCAACAGAGGCGCAGGACCCCTATGCCTATGCGTATGAAGCGGCATCGCCGCTTCCGTTGCCCTCCCAGTGTCGCCTGAAGAAAGACG
This sequence comes from uncultured Bacteroidota bacterium, assembly GCA_902800395.1. Classification (GTDB taxonomy): domain Bacteria; phylum Bacteroidota; class Bacteroidia; order Bacteroidales; family P3; genus Colimorpha. Next base: position 58,011 of record CADCEC010000006.1, read on the forward strand.
ATCGCTCCCACGGCCTCCTCTTCGAGCGTGGCTACAACGACCTTATCGCCAAAGGTTATGATATGCTCCCCCGCTTGACGGCCTATATCAACGATAACCCCCGCCGCCTGGCCATCCGTCGCGCCCATCCCGATTTCTTCCGTGTCCGTTTCGGCATCGAGGTGGCGGGACAAAGCTACGCTGCCATCGGCAACCGTTTCCTCCTCCAGCATCCTGAGAAGGTGCAAGTGCAGCTCTCGCGCAGCCTCACTTCCGGACAGATAGTTGAGAAGGTGCAGCACTACTTGTCTTTGGCCCGTCAAGGTGCCATCCTTGTGTCGCCGACCATCTCCGAAGGAGAACAAGCCGTCATGCGTGCCACCCTCGATGAGCACCTGCCGCTCATCTTCCTTACCCCTTTGGGTTTCAACAAGTTCAGCAAGCCTGGCCACCAGTATTTCGAGGCCTGCAGCGAAGGCCGTTTCCTGATACTCGCCCCTTGGGAACACCAGAACGAACAGATGCCGCTGACCCGCGCAATGTGTTTGACTTTAAACAGAATGACAAAACAGATTTGTGAACTATGATAGGACAACCACAGGTATATGATGCCCTTGAAAGGATGGGCATCTCTTTCGACTACTACGAGCACCCTGAGGCGCCGACCATCGAGATTGCTGCTCAGTTCTACCGCGGCGAGGGGACGACACTCTGTAAGAATCTCTTCTTCCGTAACCATAAGGGCAACCGTCACTACCTTGTCATCATGGACTCGCGATTTCCCATGGACATCCACGATATGGAACATCGCCTGCACCAGGGAAAACTAAGCTTCGCCAGTCCTGAGAGGATGATGAAATACCTCGGGGTAAAGCCTGGAAGTGTTTCGCTCTTCACCTTGGTCAACGACGCGAACCACGAGGTGACCTTGTTCGTCGACCGCAACCTTCTCAACGCCGAAAAGGTGAGCTTCCATCCCAACGACAACCGCGCCTCACTGGTGATAACTCGCGAAGAAATGTTGAAATTTATCGAACAAATTGGCAACCCTTACGAGATTGTTGATTTATACGACCCGAATTGTTGATAACGTAGTAAAATCAATGTTTCACGTGAAACATTAAGCCTGTTGAAAATGAAGAAAAACGAAATCATAGTTTCAGAGCCGAAGGAGTTGTTGGAGTTCCTCTTTGAAGTGTTCCCTGAGACCTCGAAAAGCAAGGTAAAAGAACTGCTGGCACACAATGTTTATGTCGACGGACGCCGCACTTCGCAATTCAATTTTCCACTGCAGAAGGGGATGAAGGTCTCGATAGAGAAAGCCACCGGCAAGGACCGCCTGCGGCCGCGAGACCTTGATATTGTCTATGAGGATCAGCATCTCTTCGTGGTCAACAAGCATGAGGGTCTGCTCAGTTACAGTAAGAATCCCGCCGACAAGACCGTCATCACGGTCCTCAACCAGTACCTCGAAGCCTGCCATCAGCGCTGCCACGCCCATATCGTCCATCGACTTGACCGCGACACTTCCGGCCTCATGGTCGTCAGCAAAAGCAAAGAGGTCTCCCAGAAATTCGAGGAAGATTGGAAGGGAATGGTCTTCGACCGCCGCTATGTGGCCGTCGCCTGGGGACATCTGGAGCAGAGTAGGGGAGAGGTTCGCTCATGGTTCACCGACGGCGAGTACTGTGTTCTCTCGTCGCCTACCGACAACGGGGGCAAACTGGCTGTCACTCACTACGAGGTGAAGGAGCTTTCGCGTCGCTATAGTCTCGTGGAGCTGAAGCTTGATACCGGCCGTCGCAACCAGATTCGCGTCCACCTGCGCGACCTCAAGCACCCCGTGGTACATGACCCCATGTATGGCTACAAGGACGATGTGTCGCCCGTGAACCGTCTCTGCCTTCACGCATTCCGACTCTGTTTCACGCATCCCGTTACCGGCAAGCGTCTCAAGTTCGAGACCCCCATCCCCGCCAGTTTCCTCAAGCTCATGGAGCTCTGAAATTATTTTTACGTTTCGCGCAATAATATCTATTATTCCGCGTTAGAAGTAGGTTATGCATAAAAAGGTCATCTTTGTCATAGCCCTGCTGATGCTCAGTCTCTCCCTTCCGGCACAGAGGAAGGAAGTGAGCGACACGTCGCGATGGGATTTCCACCTCTCGACGGGTGTCACCGTAGGCACTGGCTGGGGCAAGACCGACGCGCTGATGTGGACAGCGCCGCGTGTGGAGTACCGCGCCAACGACCGCCTAACACTTCGTGGTGGTTTCGCTGCGGTGGGCTCCCTGCTGCCGGGTTATGAATTACGGATGCCTGTGGCGAGTTATGCGCCGCGCCGCCAAGGGACACGTCTGCTCGCAGGGTTTGCCTCTGTGCGCTACCGTGTCAACGACCGGCTGAACATTTGGGCTTCGCTGCAACATGTGGGAGGCTGGCATGAGCCGCTGTGGACACCGCAAGGTGAGAGCTTCAACGTAGGCCTCACGGCCTTTAGCGGCGGCTTTGCCTACGAGCTGAGCGACCACTCACTTTTCGAGATGCACTTTAATATCGTGCATGACCACTATGGCAACGACGCCCTTGGCCTGCTGGGTCACCCCTATTACGGATGGGGAGTTCCCAACTGGGAACTCTACCACGGCCCATGGCCTTATTGAGAAAGGTTATAGACACTGGACATTAAACACAGAACATTAAATAAACGTGGAATACAATACACAACGAGAAACTCTGAAGATTAACGATTACGGGCGTAATGTCTGCAAGATGATAGACTACGCCAAAACCATAGAGGACCGTGCCGAGCGCACACAGATGGCCAACCTCATCATTGACGCGATGGCCTTGGTGAACCCCAAGGTGAAGGAGCGCACCGACTACCGCCGCATCTTGTGGGACCACCTGATGGTTATGGCCGACTTCGATCTCGACGTGGACTGCCCCTATACCATCGTCCGCGGGGAGACCGAGGCACTCAAGCCCCAGCCCATGAAATACAGCGACAGCGAGATTCGCTACCGTCATTATGGCCGTGCGCTGGAAGACATGATCCGCGCTGTCGCTGAGATGCCGGAGGGCGAAGAGAAGAAAGTGCTGGTACAGCAGATAGCGCACACCATGAAGCGGCAGTACCTGCAGTGGAACCGCGACTCGGTGGACGACGACCTTATCCGTGAGCAACTCAACGAACTTTCTGGCGGCCGTATCACGCTGCCGGCCGACTTCCAGTTCCGCGACTCGAAGATATACATCGACGCAATGGCTGCTGTTGCCGCCAAGAAGGAGAGCAACGCAAAGAAAAAGAAAAAGAAGAAAAAATGAGCAGTTTCGAAATCATAGGAGGCCACAAGCTGAAGGGCGAGATTGTGCCGCAGGGTGCCAAGAACGAGGCCCTGCAGGTGCTCTGTGCCGTGCTGCTGACCTCCGAGAAGGTACGCATCGAGCATGTGCCCGACATTCGTGATGTCAACAAGCTCATCGACCTGCTGAAACTCCTCGGCGTCAATGTGCGCGAGGATGTGCCGTCGGCCTGCGAGAGTGGCCGCACCTTCGAGTTCCAGGCCGACCAGGTGAACCTCGAGGTGCTGCAGAGTCCGCAGTTCCGCGAGCAGGCCGGAGCCCTTCGTGGCAGCATCATGCTTGTGGGTCCGCTGCTGTCGCGCTATGGACAAGCCGTCGTTCCGCAACCTGGTGGCGACAAAATTGGCCGCCGCCGTTTAGACACCCATTTCATCGGCATGGAACGTCTCGGCGCCACCGTAGAGTACAAACGTGGTGCCTATTTGGTCAATGCCAAGAAGCTTAAGGGTTGCTATATGCTGCTCGACGAGGCCTCCGTCACCGGTACCGCCAATATCATCATGACTGCAGTCTTGGCCCGTGGTACCACCACTATCATGAATGCCGCCTGCGAGCCTTATGTCTATCAGCTCTGTAATATGCTCAACAGCATGGGTGCCCGCATCAGTGGTGTGGGGAGCAACCTGCTCACCATTCGCGGAGTGAAAGAGCTTCACGGATGCACCCATCGCTTGCTGCCCGATATGATTGAGGTAGGCTCGTTCATCGGTATGGCTGCAATGACCGAAGGCGATATCACCATCAAGAATGCACAGGTGCAACATCTGGGCCTCATCCCGCAGGTGTTCCGCCGGCTGGGTATCGAGGTGTGGCAGAAAGGCGATGACCTCTATGTCCCCGCGCAGGAGCACTATGAGATTGAACGCTTCATGGACGGCTCAATCATGACTGTCGCCGATGCCCCGTGGCCAGGATTCACACCCGACCTCATCTCTATTGCCCTCGTGGTGGCCACGCAGGCCAAAGGAAGTGTGCTCATCCACCAGAAGATGTTCGAGAGCCGCCTGTTCTTTGTCGATAAGCTTATCGACATGGGAGCCCAGATTATCCTCTGCGACCCCCACCGCGCCACCGTCATCGGACTCGACCGTGAGCACAAGCTACGCGGAGTACGTATGACCTCGCCCGACATCCGTGCAGGTGTGGCGCTGCTCATCGCCGCCCTCAGCGCTGAAGGGAAGAGTCGCATCGACAACATCGAGCAGATTGACCGCGGATACCAGTTCATCGACAAGCGCCTGGTCAAACTGGGTGCTGAAATCCGTCGCGTAGACTAAAGGTATGATTATGTTCAACTTCTTCAGAAGAAAATACACTCCCCGTCCCATCTTCGAAGCCTTGGGCACCGACATGCACTGTCACTTGGTGCCACAGGTCGACGACGGCTCCAAATGCTTTGAGGAAAGTGTCGAATGTCTTAAAACGTTGAAGGCAGTGGGATTCAACAAGGTGTACATCACCCCCCACTTCCAGCATCCCCGTTTCGATAACGACGAAGAGGACATCCGTCGTCGCTATCAGGAAATGAAGTTGCGTGCAGTCGAAGCCGCTGTGGATATCGAGATGGCTGGCGTCGCCGGTGAGTACCGTATCGACAGTGGCTTCAAGAACCGTTTGGAGAACCCTCGTTTTCTTCAGGTGGCAGGCAAGTATGTCCTCGTTGAATTCTCGCTGCACCAGCAGATGATGGGATGCGACGAGATGATCTTTGACCTGCAGATGAAAGGCTACGACATCATTCTGGCGCATCCCGAACGCTATCCTTACCTCAATGTCCTGGGCTCCCGTATGGAGCAGCTGAAGAACCAAGGTGTCTTCTTCCAAATCAATGCCCTCTCGCTTGGCGGCTTCTACGGCGAAGAGCCTAAACGTCGCGCCTACCAGATGCTAGAGCGCGGATGGGTGGAGTTTATGGGCACCGACACCCACAACACCATGTATGCCCAAGCCCTCGTTGACCTCAGCAACGACCGCAAGGTGGAAAAAATCCTCAACAAATACGAATTCTTAAATAAAACCCTATGAATAGTCTCAATGCCGTTTCACCCATTGATGGGCGCTATCGTTCCAAATGCGAGCCTCTAGCCAAGTATTTTTCCGAAGGGGCTCTGATTAAATATCGTGTCCGCGTCGAAGTGGAGTATTTTATTGCTCTGAGCGAGCAATTAGTGGAAAGTGGAAAGTGGAAAGTGGAAAACGGGAAGCGGGTGGCTAACAACGCCGAAGCGCTGCGCAACATCTACCGCAATTTCACCGATGCCGACGCTCAGGCCATCAAGGACATCGAGAAGGTGACCAACCACGACGTAAAAGCCGTGGAATATTTCCTCAAAGGAAAGTTCGACGAGATGGGGATGGCTGACCTCAAGGAGTTCATCCACTTCGGCCTCACCTCGCAGGACATCAACAACACCTCCGTGCCCCTTTCCATGAAAGAATGCCATGATGAGGTGCTGCTGCCGGCCTACAAGAAAATCCTCGCCCTTCTCGACGAGCGCGCCGAAGAGTGGAAGGACATCCCCATGCTGGCTCACACCCACGGCCAGCCCGCCTCGCCCACCACACTGGGCAAGGAGTGGGGCGTTTTCGCCTACCGTCTGCGCCGCCAAATCGAAGAGTTGGAGCGCATTCCCTTCACTGCCAAGTTCGGCGGTGCCACGGGCAACTTCAACGCCCATCTCGCGGCTTTCCCGGAGGTCGACTGGCGCGCCTTCGGCAACGATTTCGTGAAGAATCATCTCGGCCTTGAGCGTCAGCAGCTCACCACCCAGATTGAGAACTACGATATGATGGCCGCTTGGTTCGACGCTTGCAAGCGCATCAACGTCATCCTCGTCGACCTCTGCCGCGACGTGTGGACCTATGTCTCCATGGAATATTTCAAACAGAAAATCAAAGCTGGCGAGGTGGGTTCCAGCGCCATGCCGCACAAGGTCAACCCCATCGACTTCGAGAACGCCGAAGGCAACCTCGGCCTAGCCAACGCCATCTTCGAGCACCTGAGTCACAAGCTCCCCATCTCCCGCATGCAGCGCGACCTCACCGACAGCACTGTCTCCCGCAATATCGGCGTCCCCATCGCCCACACCATGATTTCCATTGCTTCGCTGGAGAAAGGTCTCGGCAAGCTGCTCCTCAACGAACAGGCCCTTTACCGCGATTTGGAGAACAACTGGGCCGTGGTGGCCGAAGCCATCCAGACCATCCTGCGCTCCGTGGGCTACCCCAACCCCTATGAGGCCCTCAAGCAGCTCACCCGTACCAACGAAAAAGTCACCTCCGAGACCATCGCCGCTTTCGTCGAAACTCTCGATGTGGCCCCCGACATCAAGGAGCGCCTTAAGAAACTTACCCCCCACAACTATATCGGCTACTCACTATAACCCATGAGAAAGAACTTCACCCTGAGACAACTCAAGCCTTACGGTGCACGCTGTGCATTGTATGGTTTGTTCGTGGTGCTCAGTGTGATGTTCACCATGGCCACCGCGCTGTCGGTGGCCGACTTCCTGCGCATCCTCTTCGGCACTGGCGACGTCGCTGCGGTCACCTCCGGCAACCTCATCGCCCAGTGGCTCGACAAACTTTACACTTGGCTCATCTCCTTCGGCAAGGTCAACGCCCTCCATCTCTTCTCCGCAATCATCTTTGTGCTCTATGCGTTGAAGAACGTCTTTTCCTACCTTTCCACCATCCAGATTGCCGTCATCCGCAGCAGTGTCATTCGAGACCTGCGCAAAAAGCTTTTCCATAAGGCGTTGCATCTGCCGATGAGCTATTACGACCGTCACCGCAAGGGCGATGTGATGGCACGTTTCAGCAGCGACATGGTCGAGTACGAGGAGGGCATCCTCAATTCCATCCAGATGCTCCTCACCTCCTCGATTTCCATGCTCCTCTACCTCTCCATGCTCCTCTATCTCAATGTCAAGCTCACGCTCTTCGTGCTCTGCATGCTGCCGATAGTGGCGTTTGTCATCTCCGGCATCTCGCACAAGCTCAAGCAGGCGTCGAAAGTGGTGCAGGAGATGAACGCCCATCTCATCTCGCTCACCGACGAGGCCATCGGCGGCCTCAAGGTCATCAAGGCCTACACCGCCATCGACTTTTCCAACCAGCGTTTCCGCGAGTACAACCACGATTACACACGTCGCCGCTTCCACATGTTCCGTCGTGTCGATGCCGCGTCTCCTGTGAGCGATTTCTTGGGTAACGTCATTGTTATCGGCATCCTCCTCTTTGGTGCTTGGTTGGTTTTCAATGGCGACCAGGGCCTCACTTCCGAGCTCTTCATCTCCTATGTGATGCTCTTCGTGTTGATGATTCCACCCGCCAAAGACCTCTCCACCGCTTTCTCCCAAATCAAGAAAGGCCGTGCTTGCGCCGACCGCATCGAGCAGTTCCTCGAAGAGGAAGTGGAAAGTGGAAAGTGGAAAGTGGAAAACGAGTCTTCGCCAGAAAAAAATTCAGCTTCCGCGGTCTCTCTCCGCCGCGTCTCTTTCTCCTATAACACTGGTACAGAGGTGCTTCATGACATCAATATCGATGTTCCACGTGGAACAACGTTGGCGCTTGTCGGCTCCTCCGGCAGCGGCAAGTCAACCCTCGCCGACCTCCTCTGCCGCTTCTATCCCTGCACCGAAGGTCAGATACTGCTCGAAGGCACCGACATTAGCACCCTGCCCCTCTCTGTCCTCCGCAGCCGCATCGGTGTGGTGGCACAGGACACCCTCCTTTTCAACGACACTGTGGCCGCCAACATCGCCTTCGGACGACCCGATGCCACGCAGGAAGAAATAGAAAACGCCGCCAAGGCGGCACAGGCGCACGATTTCATCCTCGGCCTCCCACAAGGCTACCAGACTTCCCTCGGCGAAGGTGGCAGCCTCCTCTCCGGTGGCCAGCGGCAGCGCATCAGCATTGCTCGCGCACTGCTCCTCAACCCCGACCTCCTCATCCTCGACGAGGCCACCTCGGCACTCGACACCGAGAACGAACGCCTTCTTCAGGCCACCCTCAATGAAGTGCTACGCGACCGCACGGCCATCGTCATCGCCCATCGCCTCTCCACCATCGTGGGAGCCGACAATATTGTGGTCCTCGACCACGGCCGCATCGTCGAACAAGGCACCCACGCCGAACTCATGGCACATAACGGCCGTTATGCCGAACTGGTAGCCCTGCAAAGTTTCTAAAAGAATGAAGAATGAAGAAAAAAAAATGAAGAATGTGCTTGCGCTTTTTTGGGGCGTCAGCCAATTCATCATTCTTCATTTTTCACTCTTCATTCCCCTCTTTGCCCAGGACACTGTCGCCCCCGTCACCCGCTGGCTCGCCACCGTCGTCGACAATCAGATTGTCCTCTCCTGGACTCCCAGCACCGACTCCAATGTCATGGGTTACCATATCTGCACCGGCACCCCCTGTCTCGACTACGACACCATCTTCGGCCGCACAAGTTGTGACTATATCTGCCTCGACCACAACCCACTCGAGCGGCACACCTACCGCATCCATGTCTTCGACAGTGCTTACAACGTCAGCGCACTAACGCCCTCTTTCGGCAATATCGTCCTCTCAGCTGCGGTACCACAGTGCTCCACCGAGGTCACAGCCTCCTGGACCCCTTATGTAGGAATGCCCGGTGGCGTCTCCTCCTACCAGCTTTGGGCCAAACTCGAACCCCTTGAGGAGACTTTCTCCTTCCGCTACGGTACCGACAGCGCCGGTACATTGGCCTACCAGTTTGATATCGACGATAGAGTCACACGCGTATGGCTCAAGGTGCATGCCGTGGGCTTTCCCGACACCATCACCGGTGGCCGTCTTGTCTCGCAGTCCAATGTTGTCGCCGTGGCGCGCCTCACCGTCGATTCCTCCGCTTTTCTGTATGTCAACTCCGTCACCTACGACAGTGCCACCACTAGCATCCATCTCACCTTCTCCGCCGACACCTCCTACCATCCCGACCACTACACCCTTTGGCGCAGCGTCGACGGTAGCCCTTGGATTCCGATTACCACTTTGCCGCTCCCACTCGACAGTTACACTGACTACGACGTCAACCCCTTCGACTCCCTCCACTGCTATCGTATTTCTGTCACCGATGCCTGCGACATGAACGAGAAATACTCCGCCGTTCAGTGTGTCGTCACCCCCGACCCGCCATCGCCCGCCGTCGCCATCCCCAACACCGTCCTCGTTGGCAACCCCGACAACGGCACCTTCCTCCCGTGGTTCCGCGGACTCAAGGGCGACCTCTTCGAAATGTATATCTATAACCGGCAAGGAATCCTTGTCTACAGCACCACCGACCCCACCATTGGCTGGACACCCTCCGCCACCACCTCCCAAGGGGTCTACACCTATGCCATCCGCTGCCGCTACAACACCAACACCATCAAAACCTACACCGGTACCATTCTAGTATTGAAATAATATTCCTTAAAGTCCCTAGAGAAATGAAAATAGCCCTCTACTACCGCCATATCGATCCCGCCGACCTTCCGGCTTTCAATTACCTTTGCGCCGAACTAAAGCGCGCCGGTGTTTCCACGCATATCATCAAGGATGGAGACACCCTCGATAATTTCGACTACCTTTTCTCCATCGGTGGCGACGGCACCCTCCTCAGCGCTGTCCAGCTCCTCTCTTTTACCTCGCCTTTCCCTCCCAGCGGCTCTCTCCCCTCCATCGTAGGCATCAATTTCGGTCACCTGGGCTTCCTCACCACCGCAGGCAAGGAAAACCTCGCCACCCTCGTCGCCGACCTTTTGGAGAACCGTTTCACTGTCGAAGAACGCACCCTCCTCCAAATTCAGAATTCAAAATTCGCCCTCAACGAGGTCTTCGTCCACCGTCGCGAGGAGGCCTCGCTGCTCCGCACTCAGGTCTTTGTCGACGGTGATTATGTGGCCACCTATGCCGGCGACGGCGTCATCGTGGCTACACCCACGGGCTCCACGGCCTACTCCCTCTCCTGTGGCGGCCCCATCCTCACCCCCACCTCACGCTGCTTCGCCATCACTCCCATCTCCGCCCACACCCTCACCCTCCGCCCCATCATCATCCCTGACACCGCCCACATCACTCTCTCCCTTCAAGGCCCCGAATTCTCCCTCGGCATCGACTCTCACCGCCACACCCTGCAGGGCGACACCACCATCGAGCTCTCCCGAGCCCCATTCACCGTCAAGCTCATCCGCATCAGCTCACAGAATTTCTTTTCCGCCATCCGTGACAAACTCATGTGGGGTACCGAGGTCCGCATGTGAACAAAAAAATTTTGCAGCGTCAAGTTTTTTTTGTATTTTTGCATTTTGATTTAAAAAATGACGAATTAACAAATTAACACATTAATAATCATGTACACTAAGTTTCAACAGCACCTGCAGAAAGAGCTGGCCGACATCGAGGCCGCCGGTCTTTACAAACACGAACGTATCATCGAGAGCCCACAGGGCGCCGAAATCATGGTGAAGGGCAAGAAGTGCCTCAACTTCTGCGCCAACAACTACCTCGGTCTGGCTGACAACCCCGAGCTCATTGAGGCCGCCAAGAAGGGTATGGATGCCCGCGGCTACGGTATGGCCTCCGTCCGCTTCATCTGCGGCTGCCAGGACCTCCACAAGCAGCTCGAGAAGAAGATTGCTGAGTTCTTCGGCACCGAGGACACCATCCTCTACGCTGCCTGCTTCGACGCCAACGGCGGTGTCTTCGAGCCCCTGCTCACCGAAGAGGACGCCATCATCAGCGACGCCCTCAACCACGCTTCCATCATCGACGGTGTCCGCCTCTGCAAGGCCCAGCGCTACCGCTACGCCAACGCCGACATGGCCGACCTCGAGGAGCAGCTCAAAGCCGCTCAGAAGAACCGCTTCCGCATCATCGTCACCGACGGCGTCTTCTCGATGGACGGCAACGTCTGCCCGCTCGACAAAATCTACGAGCTCGCCAACAAGTACGACGCCATGGTGATGGTCGACGAGAGCCACTCCGCCGGTGTCGTCGGCAAGACCGGCCGCGGTGTCACCGAGCGCTACAACCTGCGCGGCAAGATTGAGATCCTCACCGGCACCCTCGGCAAAGCCTTCGGCGGCGCTATGGGCGGTTTCACCACCGGTAAGAAGGAAATCATCGACATGCTGCGTCAGCGCAGCCGTCCCTATCTGTTCTCCAACTCGATGGCTCCCGGCCTCGTGGCCGCCGGCATCCGCATGTTCGAGCTCATGAGCGAGACCAACGCCCTGCAGGACAAGCTGCACGAGAACACCGACTACTTCCTGCGCCGCATGAAGGAGGAAGGCTTCGACTGCAAGCCCTCCGAGAGCGCCATCTGCGCCGTCATGATCTACGATGCCGCCAAGAGCCAGCAGTATGCCGCCAAGATGCAGGAAGAAGGCATCTTCGTCACCGGCTTCTACTATCCCGTTGTCCCGAAGGGTCAGGCCCGTATCCGCGTCCAGATCAGCGCCGCCCACGAGCACGAGCACCTCGACAAGTGCATCGAAGCCTTCAAGAAAGTCCGCAAAGAGATTGAGGGCTGAGTGAATGCACATCGCAATAGTGCATAACGCCATCTTGCCTGCGCGGCTGTATGGAGGCACCGAGCGTGTTGTTTACGCGTTGGGGCGCACCTTAAGCCGTCTCGGGCATGAGGTGACATTCCTCTGTCGCGAAGGGTCGTCGGCTTCTTTTGCACATATTCAGCCGATAGACCCCTCGCGCAGTTTGGCTGAACAGATACCTGCCGGAGTAGACATTGTTCACTTCAACGATGCTGTGCCGAACGATTTCGACGGACATCCATTTATTGTGACCATCAATGGCAACCTTGGTAGCGGCGCAGTGGCACCGCCCATGGCGGTGTTCGTGTCACGGAACCACGCGCAGCGGCACGGTTCGGAGCATTTTGTATACAACGGCCTCGATTGGGACGACTACCCGAAGGCAGACCTCTCTTTGCGTCGCGACAGCTACCATTTCCTGGGCAAGGCGGCGTGGCATGTGAAAAATGTGCGTGGAGCCATCCGCATCATCCGCCAGGTGCCAGGTGCACAGCTGCATGTGCTTGGTGGCACACGCCTGAATTTCAAGATGGGCTTCCGCTTCACGCCGAGTCCTCGCATTCATTTTCATGGCATGGTGGACAACAACGCCAAGTGTGACTACATCAGCCACTCGTTGGGGTTGGTGTTCCCCGTGCTGTGGGATGAGCCTTTCGGTCTCTGCCTCACTGAGTCGCTCTACTTTGGCGCCCCTGTGTTTGGCACACGGAGAGGCTCGCTGCCGGAGATTATAACTCCCGAGGTGGGCTTCCTCTCTAACGACGAGGAGGAGCTGGCGCGCCACATCGCTGAAGGCCTCGACTACTCGCCGCAGCGCTGTCACGAGTACGCCGTCGACCTTTTTGGAGCTGAACCGATGGCCCGCGCATATCTTGATGTCTATCAATCTGTCCTCGACGGACAGCGGTGGTAATTCTTAAATTGTCATTAAACAATTATCAATGCCGGTGGGAAGCCGGCGCTCCATAAACATATGAAACGTATTTACGCAAGTGCAATCCTTTTAAGCACCATCGCCATGCTTACATCGTGCAAACAATCGCGTCCCGGCGGCGAGCCGGTGACCTATCCCGAAACCAAAGTGTGCGACACTGTCGACACCTATTTCGGCACACAGGTGGCCGACCCCTACCGCTGGCTGGAGGACGACTACTCGGAGGAGACCGCCAACTGGGTGAAGGCCCAGAACGCGCTGACCAACAGCTATCTGTCGCAGATTCCCTACCGTGAGCAGATGAAGAATCACCTGAAAGAGATTCTCAACTACCCCAAGGAGGGTGCCCCCTGGAAGAAGGGTGACCGCTGGTTCTTCTATCGCAACGACGGCCTGCAGAACCAGAGCGTGCTGTACTACAAGAATAGCCTCGACGGCGAGGCCGTGGAATTGCTCGACCCCAACAAGCTCTCCGACGACGGCACTGTGGCGCTCTCGACGCTCGACATCTCGGACGACGGCAACTACCTCGGCTACGCCATCTCGCGCAACGGTAGCGACTGGCAGGAGATCTATGTTAAGAATATCGCCACTGGCGAGGTGCTGAGCGACCACCTGGTGTGGGTGAAGTTCAGCGGCATTGCCTGGAAGGACGACGGCTTCTTCTACAGCCGCTTTCCCGAGCCGAAGAACCAGCTCTCGGGCGTCAACGAGAACGGCAAGCTCTACTACCACAAGGTGGGCACCGATCAGAAAGCCGACCAACTGGCCTATCAAGACCCCTCAAACCCCAACCTCAGTTTCGGTGCCGAGGTGGTCAACAAGCGCTGGCTGGTCATCGTCGGCAGCGAGTCGACTTCCGGCAACTCGTTTTATTTCAAAGACCTCAACAACCCCAAGGCGAAGCTCGTTAGGGTGGTGGAGAATTTCGAAAACGACTACGGCGTCATCGACGAGGTTGACGGCAAGTTCATCGTGATGACCAACCTCGACGCACCCGAATACAAGGTCATCACCATCCCCACCGACAATCCTGCCAAGGAGAACTGGAAAGACCTTATCCCCGTGGAGGCTCCCGAAGTGCTCTCAGGTGTCAGCCATGTAGGTCACCGTCTCATTGCCAACTACACCAAGGACGCCCACTCGGTGGTGCGCATCTTCGACCTCAGCGGCAAGAAGCTCGCCGACCTCGACAACGACATGATTGGCAGTATCGGTGGTTTCGCCGGCGAGGCCGACGACCAGGAGACCTTCTACAGCGTCACCTCCTACACCACTCCTGCCGCCATCTATCGCTACGACGTGGCCAACAACAAGTCGACGCTCTACAAGCAGAGCGAAATCAAGTTCAACGCCGACGATTACGAGACGGAGCTGGAGTTCTACACCTCGAAGGACGGCACGAAGGTTCCGCTCTTCATCACCCACAAAAAAGGCATCAAGCTTAACGGTAAGAACCCTACGCTGCTCTACGGCTACGGTGGATTCAATATCTCGCTCACGCCCAGCTTCAGCGCCACCCGAGTAGCTTGGCTCGAGCAGGGCGGCGTGCTGGCGGTAGCCTGCCTGCGTGGCGGTGGAGAATACGGCGAAACCTGGCATAAGGCCGGCACCAAGATGCAGAAGCAGAACGTCTTCGACGACTGCATCGCTGCTGCCGAGTTCCTCATCGCAAAGAAATACACCTCGCCAAATTATCTGGCCCTGCAGGGCGGCTCCAACGGTGGCCTGCTGGTGGGTGCCGTTGTCAACCAGCGTCCCGACCTCTTCGCTGTGGCCATCCCGCAGGTGGGCGTGATGGACATGCTACGCTACCATAAGTTCACCATCGGCCGTTACTGGGCCGTCGACTATGGCACCAGCGAGGACAGCAAGGAGATGTTCGAGTACCTCTACAAGTACTCGCCCGTACACTCCGTGAAGAGTGGCGTCGAATACCCCGCCATCCTCGTCACCACCGCCGACCACGACGACCGTGTGGTGCCCGCCCACTCGTTCAAGTATGCCGCCATGCTGCAGAACAGCGAGATTGGCGACCGTCCGCACCTCATCCGCATCGAGAGCAACGCCGGCCACGGTGGCGGCAAGCCCCTCGACAAGACCATCAACGAGGTGGTCGACATCTTCTCCTTCATCTTTTTCAACATGGGCGTGGAGCCGAAGTATTGATGATGATTCCCATTGAACAGCATCCGTTGCGCCCCTTCCTGCCCGAAGGGGCGCGGCTGCTGATGCTCGGCAGCTTTCCTCCACCGAAGCATCGTTGGAGTTTCGACTTTTTTTATCCCAACTTCTCAAATCAAATGTGGCAAGTGTTTGGCTTGGTGTTCTTCGATGATGCCGACCGGTTGTTGGACAAAGACACTCACACATTCAAGCAATCAGACATTCAAGCATTATTAACCGAACGCGGAGTGGCCATCTACGACACCGCCTGTGCCGTCCGCCGTTTGAGCGGCAACGCCTCCGACAAAGACCTCGAGATTGTCGAGAAGACCGACATCCCCGCCCTTCTAGCACAGATACCTCACTGTCACGATATCGTTTGCACCGGCCAGAAAAGCTTCTCCGTCCTCACCGACGACTTCGGCGTCCCCATCCCTGCCATGGGCAACTATAATGAATTCATCCTCGCCGGCCGCCCGATGCGCCTCTGGCGCATGCCCTCCTCCTCTCGAGCCTTTCCCATGCAACTGGAGGAAAAAGCCGCCTACTACCGTGAGATGATGAAAACAATCGGCATCCTATGAACAGCAAGCGGCTTATACAATGGTCGGTGGTGATTGTCGCAATCACAGTTGCTGTCATCTTCATCGTGTGGCGTACCCCTTTGGTGGAAGAGGTAAAGCGGGAGAGCGCGAAGCTGTTCGATTATGAGTATATCCCCAACCAGGATGTGGCGATTGAAGGCACGGAGGCGGCAATGGCGGCGGATTCCATCTACAAGGACTTCCGCAAGAAGTTCCGCTTCCATTACCAGACCCTCGGCATGGCGTCGTTTGCCGATAGCAGCCGCATGATCCTGCTCTCCGACATCCCGCCACATTTCGAGACAGACTCCATCGCTCCTATCTTCGCCAAGTTCACACACAAGACAGAGCTCCGCAAGCACCCCATCGGTTACGACGGCTATGTGACCGATGTGGTCATCCTGCTCGCCAATGCCACGCAGGAGAACTGCGACAACCTGATACGACGGCTGAACCGTGAGCTTTTCTTCAGCGACTACAAGCCCACGGTGATGACGCTGCCGGCAACGGAGAAACGCCAGTATTTCACTGAGAAAAGCATCGACTACCAAATCACGCTAGAGGAGTTCAACACCTGGTTCATGGAAGAAGGGGAGGGGTTTATACAACCTGCCGGCAATATGCCGGCGCTCCAGACAGACAGCGCTAAGGTGCTGACTGTCCCCGAGCTCTTCGCACAGAAAGCGCGAGGCGTCTACTTCAGCCAGAAGCCGGGCTTCGTGGCATGGGCAATGGCTAAAGACACCGATATCGCCCCGCAGGTAGGCGATATTCGTCAGTTCACATTGGATGCTGACCTTATCTTGGGTGCCCTTGCCGACAGCGGCACGCTGGTCATCATCGGTCGCGAGCGCCAGTCGCCGCTGCACGAGCTGCCACCGTTGCAGGTGGAGAGCATCCTCCTGCTGGCTTCCACCACCGAGAAGGAGCTGTCGCAGAGTCTCGACATCAACGACCTAATGGCGGGCAAGATGGTGAACGGCCGCGACTGGTGCCCCACCTACCTCAGCAGGGAGCTGGAGAACACTGAGTTCGGCGACCTGATGACCATCACCGACGTGCTGCTGAAAGACTGGTCGGAGCGCGGCACGATACAGGAGGGCTACTACCGCTACCCCGAGCCCGGCTACTACCCCTTCGATAAGCCTTTGTTCCGTAAGCTGGGCCTCAACGAGTTGGTCTACAACTGGAACACCGCCGGCGCCATGTACGCTATAGATAGAGACGGATATACTATTTACACTTTGGGCCGCACCGGCTCGCTGCCTGTGAGCTATTTCAATTCGCAGGAAAGGAGTCAGTCGATAGGCTACCGCTACGAGGCGCAGGCTTACCATTATTTCGCCACCCTCGGCTGCACCGACCTCGCCCGCGTGGTGCAGTACACCGCCCTCTACCAGCTCTTCATCGACAACAACATCAGCTATTCAGGCAATACCTACTCGTCGCCAAACAAAAAGGCATTCCTGCTCTACAAGCCCACGACGGAACTGCTGAACAAGATTCGCAACCTCAGTGGTGAGGAGATAGCCCTGCTGGCCGACAGTCTCGCGCAGCGCAGCTTCCATAGTTATCAGAGAGAGCAAGTCGACAAGCAGCTGCGGGAGAATGAGCAGCAGCACAATTTCTCCTACAGCGACGAGAATCGTGATCGTATCTATCAGGATGTGCATCGCAATACCCAAGCCGGTATCAGCCGTAGCATTAACGAGGTGAAGGGTATGCTGAATGGCCTTTCGGAGGAGCAGTTCAAAAAACTGGCGCGGTATCTGTCGTATCCTCGTGGAGTGACAATAAAAGATCAAGACAGCTACAACACCTACTTGCGCGCACGTCGCGTCAACCAGTTGATGCGCGAGGTGGGGAAGAATAACCTCGACCTGATAGGTATGGACCTCGCCAATGTGAAGAACTGGTATGCAGGAAGTTTGTCGGGATATTCCGGTCGCTACATGAAGACTTCGTCGCTCATCGTCACCTACAACGACCTGCTCACCACCGGCGGCCACAACCTCTCCTCCCGCATCAGCCGGGTCAACTCGATGACCAACTACAAGCGCACCCGCAACTATACGCCCACCGACTACGAGCGGCCCGCCACCACCGAACCCGTAGCCACCGACGCCAAACCATCGACCACCAAACCCACCGGCGCCAAACCCACCAAGAAACACTCAAGCAATCAGACAGCTAAGCCATCAAACAATAACTCAAGCAATCACGCAGTCAAACAATCAAGCAATCATAGCGTTCGTTCGCGAAATTCTGTGATATCCTCTGCCCCGCGCAAAACCAGAGGCCTTTAATTCAAGTAATCATCTATGCCCCACAACATCCTGCTCTATTACCTCCTTGCGGTCAATTTGCTGACCTTCCTCGCCTATGGCCTCGACAAATGGAAAGCCGTCCACAACGGCCGTAAAAGTGGTGCAAAAACCCGACACAACGACCGCCTCTCCCGTCGCATCCCCGAGGCTTCGCTGCTCCTCCTCGCTGCCCTCGGCGGCTCCCTCGCCGCCCTCCTGTCCATGTACCTCTTCCGCCACAAGACCCTCCACAAGAAGTTCCGCTACGGGGTACCCGCTATTCTACTTCTGCAGTTGATTGTTACTATCCTGATAATAGGCAAGTAACGTTATACTAAAAGGAACTTCGACAAGTGTGTCCAGAAAGCGGAGATGCTTGGGGCGAGGGAATAAACGTATTCGGGTTCGTGAAGCATCTTTCCGGTGGTCTCGTAATATTCTTGCCGGAGGCGTTTGACAGCATCAGCATGTTTCAAGTCGTCGATGGTGAGGACATAGTATCTGCCGATGGTGGGGTAGAGGTGGGTGAAGTCGTCGTTGATATGTTGTGCCATCTGGCGGTGTAGGTCGTCGAGCGGTAGCAGGTCGTTTCGCAACAGGCAAGTGCGGATGTACGAGAGTTTCCCTTTCAAACGGTGGATAGTGACGCGATAGGCGATGTCGCTCATGCCGAGGGCATGCGCCATCTCGTCGTTCGGAAGCGCCTGCTGCTTGTTGAGGAGGGTGAGCAGCGTGCGTAGGAAGATGAAGCGGTCGCGAGGGTAGAGCGTTTGATGGGCATAAGCGATAAGGTTGGAGGCGACGGCGAGTTTGCGCTCGTCGGTCAGTAGAGACGAAGATATATCGGTAGCGACTGTATTTTCTTCATGGAGGCTTGTACAAGACATCTGCTTCTCTGCGTCAGCCCGCACAGTGAGGTAGTTGCGGAAGGTGTTGAGCATCCAAGCTTCGAGGGCTTCCTTTTTCCGGATGCGTCGTAGCGAGAGATATGGGGTCTTACTCCAGCCGCTCTTACCCTCACGCAGATACAGGAAGAAGTCCTCGATCACATCTTCGAAATCGTCTAGCAACTGATTGTGGTACACCTCGAACCTCCCCCTCAGCTGACGCTCCAGCCGCTCGTGCAGCAGATAGTACATCGCCTCATCACCTCGCTCGCCGCCTTCGAGGATGATATCCACGAAGTCGGAAATAGCCACTTCCTCAAATTTCATTTTTTGTTTTTTTAAGTTTTGGGGTGGGGAGTTCTGCGCAGGTGGCGTGCACCAAGGCAGAGAGGTAATCTTGGTCGTCGACATCTTCAATGTAGAAATAGGGCTTCGCGCCATCGTAAGGTGGACGCATATCCTCGTTGCGGAGCAGTTTTCGGCCCGCCTCAGTAGGCTTCAGATAAAAGCCGTTGTCGCAGATGAGACCGAAGATCTTGCCGTTGCAGTAGATGCCAAAATCACCAAACATTTTCTTCGCTTCAATATTTCCCGCACCAGAACATTGATCGGCGATGTATTGTACAAAATCAGGATTGCTTGCCATGTAAAGGTTAAAGGTTAATGGTTAAAGTGTTTTTATTGTTCCCGCAGGAGCAGCAGTCTCTTGCGTTCGAGGCCGTAGGCGTAGCCTGTCAGCGAGCCGTCAGATCCGATGACACGGTGACAGGGGATGATGATGGCTATTGGATTGGATCCCACAGCACCACCCACCGCCTGTGCCGACTTGCAGTTGATACAACGGGCGATGTCACCATACGTCACCGTCTCCCCATACGGAATGGACATAAGTTCAGACCATACTTGCCGTTGGAATAGGGTACCCGAGGGCGTCACCTGTGGGGTGAAGTCTGGCTTCTCACCGTTGAAGTAGCAGTTGAGCCAACAACGAGTCTCTTCCAATATCGAGATGGCTGGTGACGCCACCTCTACTGGCCTGTCAGAGAAGTACAACTCCTTCAATGACTCACCGTCACTGGTCATCGTCAACAGCCCGAGGGGCGAATTGTATTGTGCCTGGTAGGTCATTTGGACGTTTGCTCAGGAACGATGGCGAAAAAAGTCAGCGGCTCGGTGGCGCTGGCGTTGATAAGGGAGTGGCTGTGTCCCTTGGGGCAGTAGTGGCACTGTCCGGGGACGAGGCGTTCCTCGCCGTCGTCGTAGAGACATCGGGCCTCCCCACTGAGTATATAGATAATCTCGCTGTTGGTCTCGTGGCTGTGGTAGCCTATGGAACATCCTAGTTCCAGTCGTCCGCGCATTATCTTGTTTTGTCCGTCATTGTAGGTGCGGAACATCGTGTCGCCCTCGCCGCCCTTGAACTGCGGGTTGGCGACCTCTTGAATCTCGTTGAAATCTATAATCATAATCGTTTATTTTATCTCTTCTAGGAGTCCTGTCTCGCTGTCGATGATGAAGCCGCGCACCTCGATGTCCTTTGGAACTAGGGGGTGAGTGCGGATGGTCTCCACGGTGCGGCGGACGCTCTCGGGGGTGTCTTTGAAGCCTTCGAGCCAGTGGTTGAGGTCGATGCCGCACTTGCGGATGGTGTCGAGGGTCTCTTCCGTCACGCCGCGGGCGAGCATCTCGTCGTGGAAGTGGTCGTAGCTCATGTGGCAGGCACCGCAATGCGAGTGCGCCACCACCATCACATGCTTTACGCCCAGTTCGTAGATAGCCACGATAAGACTGCGCATGGCCGAGTCGAAAGCTGAGATGACCAGTCCTCCGGCATTCTTGATGATTTTGGCGTCGCCGTTCTTCAGCCCCAGCGCCGCCGGTAGCAGCTCCGTGAGGCGTGTGTCCATACACGACAGCACTGCCAACTTCTTGTCGGGGTACTTGTCGGTGCGGTACTGCTCATAGCCCTTCGCGGCCACGAACTCCTTGTTGTAGTATACGATTTGATCTATCATAATAAGCCTGTTTTCAAAGTGCAAAGATACAATTTTTTGGCAATACAGTAAACAAATGATTGCAAATTTTGACATAAAACAAGGCTCATAAAGAAAACCCCGACAGAAATTGTATCAGTCGGGGTGCTTTCCCGTAACTTGGGGTGGCTGGGTGTCGAGATCCTGGTCCATCTTTAGAGTAAGTGTAAAATGGAAATGTTACAGAATATTTTGTCATTCTTTTTAAATAAATTTTGCCGAATGGGAAAAAGTGTGTATCTTTGCACCCAGTTAAACATTAAAAAATAAGACTATGCAAGACCTGATGCCCATTAACGGAAAGTTCGAAATGCCCATACTGCCTTATGAAGCGCTGGGTACTATTATCGGCAAGGATACACTCTCGTTCCACCACGGGAAGCACCTGAAAGCCTACGTGGACAACCTCAACAAACTGCTGCCTGGCAGCGGATTGGAGAATCTGCCGTTGAGCGAAGTGGTTCGAAAGTCTGAAGGAGGGATGTTCAATAATGCTGGACAAGTCCTGAACCACGCGATGTATTTCGAGCAGTTTAGCAATACGCCTAAGGCCATGAGTCCGAAATTCGCAGCTCTTTTGGAGCGCGACTTCGGCTCGGTGGAGGCTTTCAAGAAGGAGTTTGAGCAGAAAGGCGCCACGCTGTTTGGCAGCGGCTGGGTGTGGCTTTCGGCAGATGCCCAAGGCAAGCCAGTCATCACCCAGCAGAAGAATGCAGAAAATCCCGTCACCATGGGTCTCACGCCTCTGCTGACCTTCGACGTGTGGGAGCACGCCTATTACCTCGACTACCAGAACCGTCGCGCCGACTACCTTGCTGCCCTATGGCAGATTGTCGACTGGACAATAATCGAAAATCGGTTATAACCCTTGCATGATTGTGTTATTGCGTGCTTGCGTGAGTCCTACTTGCGCAAGCCACTAACATGTTAACGAATTAACGCATTCACATTATGTTAGTTAAGACTTACGGTAGCGCCATTCTTGGCGTGAACGCACTGACAGTCACCGTGGAGGTGAATGTCGGCGACGGTGTGGGCTTCTTTATGGTGGGTCTGCCCGATAACGCCGTGAAGGAAAGCGCCCAGCGTATCTCGTCTGCCTTCGAGGAGAGCGGCTTCCGCATCCCCGGCAAGCGCATCGTCGTGAACCTAGCTCCCGCGGACTTGAAGAAAGAAGGAACCGCTTACGACCTTACCATCGCCATCGGGGTACTGGGGGCCATCGGAGTGGTGAAAGCCGACGAGATGGAACGGTATGTCATCATGGGCGAGCTGGGATTGGACGGCACTTTGCGACCCATCAAGGGGGTGCTGCCCATCGCTATCGAGGCTCGCAAACAGCAATACAAAGGCATCATCGTCCCGGCGGAGAACGCCCGTGAGGCGGCTATCGTCAACAACTTGGAGGTCTACGGCGCCACCAGCCTCAAGGAGGTGGCCGATTTCCTCAATGGCGAGGGGACCATCGAACAGACGGTAATGGACACCCGTGCTGAGTTTGCCCGCTCGCTGAACAACTACGAATATGACTTTGCCGACGTCAAAGGGCAGCTCACCGTGAAGCGCTGCCTCGAGATTGCCGCCGCTGGCGGCCACAACGCCATCATGATAGGGCCTCCGGGGAGTGGTAAGACTATGTTGGCCAAGAGAATGCCGGGCATTCTGCCGCCGCTGACCCTCAGTGAGAGCCTTGAGACCACGCAGATACACTCTGTGGCAGGCCTGATGCGCAAAGAGGATGCGCTGATAGCTGTACGTCCTTTCCGTGCTCCGCACCATACCATATCGGACGTTGCCTTGGTGGGTGGAGGTACCAACCCGAAGCCAGGTGAAATCAGCCTCGCACATAATGGAGTGCTCTTTCTCGACGAGCTTCCTGAGTTTAAGAGGACTGTGTTAGAGGTACTTAGACAACCCATGGAAGAGCGCCGCGTGACCATCTCGAGAGCCAAGATGACCATCGACTACCCCGCCTCCTTCATGCTTATCGCCGCCATGAATCCCTGCCCTTGCGGCTACTACAACCACCCCACCATCCCCTGTACCTGCCCCGCCGGCGCCGTGAAGCGCTACCTCAACAAGGTCAGCGGCCCCCTGATGGACCGCATTGACATCCACATCGAGGTGACGCCGGTGCCTGTCAGTCAGCTGAACAAGGAAGAGAAGGCCGAGAGTAGTGCCGCGATAAGGGAGCGGGTTGTCGCCGCCCGCGCCATACAGACGGCCCGCTTCGCCAATACTCCCGGAGTCCATTGCAACGCCCAGATGGGTAGCAAACTGACGCGCCAGTACTGTGCCCTCACCGACGAATGCCGCAACATCATGGAGATGGCGATGAACCGCCTCGGTCTCAGTGCCCGCGCCTACGACCGCATCCTTCGCGTTGCCCGCACCATCGCCGACCTTGAAGCCGCACCCGACATCAACCCCGACCACCTTCGCGAAGCCATCACCTATCGTTCATTAGACAGAGACAGTTGGGGAAGATAAAACCAGTTAATAGTTAATAATTAAAAGTTAATAGTTCTATTGCCCCGTAGGGGCACGGGATTCCAGGCAGGGAATTTATTCCCTGAAAAAGTTAAGAGTTTTTGCCAATGAATGGCGTATATGTTGTTTCGGAGATGCTGCGGTGCGGGGTGTCGCTGTTCCCTAGTGTTTTCAGCAAGGAGGATAAGCGGTACACGTTGGGCGTCGTGCTGAAGAATTTTGCTTCGCGGCGGTATGCAAAGACAGTCCGTGAGGCCCGTGGGTACCTGCGGGAGGGCGATACAGATATGTACAAGGCTTGCAAGTCGATGCTACCAGTGGTTGCCTTTTGTGGTGTATTCGAAGGGGGACATTCTAAAACTAATCTCGTCCACTACAACAATATCGTTATCATCGACATCGACCATCTGTCGGAGGAGGCGTTGTCCACCGTCACACAGCAACTGCAACAGGATGAATACGTCTTCGCCTACTGGAAGTCGCCCTCGGGACAAGGTCTCAAAGGCTTGGTGCGTATTAGCAGCGGGGACGAGAAGCGATTGGATGACCACCACCTACAGGCATTCCACCAGCTGACCGATTATTTCAAGACGAAGTACTCTATCGACATCGACCAGTCGGGCTCCGACTATTCCCGCCTCTGCTATGCCTGCTGGGACGAGGGACTGGTGCTCAAGGAGATGGCGAAGGTGTTTGAGGTAAATGAGGAAAAGGAATTCCCTGTCAAGAATGATCCAAGAATATTGGCAGGAAATTCATCTCTGGAGATGCTCAAACGTACAAGGAAAGCCAGTCGACAATCGGACATCGATACCGTCAAAGACATCATCCACTACCTTCAGGATACAGGGCGCTCCATCACATACGAATACGAGAACTGGATGCGGGTGGCATACGCTATTGCCGCCACCTTTACCCCTAAGACGGGTCTCTCGCTTTTCCTGCAACTCAGCCAGCAGGATACCGAAAAATATGATGAGGAGGCCTGCCGACGGATGCTCGACTACTGCTATGCACATACTAATGGACAGATTACACTTGGCACCATTGTATATCTAGCCAGAAAGGCTGGCTACAACATGCCCGAAAAACCATTACAAAAAGAAAAACACACTAAAATGACAGTAAAAGAAGTTTTCGACCTGCGGAAGCAGGGCAAGATAGAGGAGGCCTATGAGGCCATACGTCCGATGTACGCCGTGCATCAGGGCAAATATACCACGCTGTGCATGTTCTGGACAGCTCACGACATACTGAAGCTCCGCCTGCAGGCCAAACGTATCGACGAGGCAGAGAAGATTTTCAAAGCCCTGCTGCGCATACTGCCCAACATCGAGGATAAAGACGGCGGTGCCCGCAAGAGCATGCTGCACTACGCCCTCGTACTTGGCAAGGAGAGCAAGTCTTTCTCGGTGCTGGAATATGTGGGACAGCTGAAGGTGGAGCAGTTCACCGACGACGACTGGAAGACTATCACGGAGACTGCAGAAGGTGTCGCCCTCAGCCACCCCATCCCTCCGGACGTGCGTCAGCTGCTCACCCATGCCTTCCATGAACTGCAGGAGAACTCTACACCCGAGAATGCACAGAAGATGATGCCGCTGCTGCAAGAGGCCCTGCGGCGCAACCCACGCGACAAACACTGTCAGCGCTATCAAGCAGTGGCCTATCGCACCCTGGGCGAGAAGGAGAAAGCCATCGACACCTACCGCCAAATGCTCCGTCGTGCTCACGACAGCTACCTGTATGCAGAGTTGGCCGAGTTGACCGACGACCCCGGCCAGAAAGTTGCACTCTATTGTCAGGCCATCCAGCACCAGCGGCAGGAGAAGTTCCGCACCGGCTACCGCCTCGCGTTAGCCCGTTTGCTCATGGACTGTGATAAGCCACGTGCTGCTTACGAGCTGCAGAAATGTGTCGCCATCCGCAAAGCCTCCGGCTACCATCCCACCCGTGAGATACAGCAGATACTCAAGAAACTCGATGGCGTCAAACCCGCTACCGACGCTGCCCAGCGCGACTTCTACCGCAAGATGGCGGAAAAATACAAAGCATAAGAAAAAATTAGAAACTCATTACGTTGTAGGCGTTCTTGAGGTGCTTTATCTCGGCACCACCTTCTTTTGAAACGACGGTGACGACGTCGAACCGCACGTCCTCCTTGCGGCCATGGGTTTTCACGTATTCATTGGCCAGACGGATAAGCGCCAGCCGTTTCTTATGGTCCACAGCATCTTCGGGTTGCAGGATGTTGTCGTAAGCGCGACTTTTCACCTCCACGATCACCAACTCGTCCTCGTCTAGCGCGATAAGGTCAATCTCCAGATGTCCCCGGCGGTAGTTGTGCTCCAGGATGATATACCCTTTATCCGTCAGGTACTTCGCCGTCATCTGCTCCCCCATCTTACCAAACTCCAACGCCTCGCGCCGCTCCTCCGGCGTGCGGTTATCAGTCCGTTGTGTGTGAAACCTCAGCAGCGCCATTAGTTATTTTTGTTGATTTCTAGTTTCTTAGATGAACTAGGTTGCTCATAGCACAGCAACCTTTTGTCGCATCATGGCGCTGATTTCTTTGAAGTAGTCAGCCAGCGCTTTGTTTGTGGAAGCGGAGGCCTCCTCGGCAGCCTCCTTCATGATGGTGTGAAGCATCTCGTCGGTGGGTTCCTCCATCGAAGTAAGGCGGTAGGCATTCAATTCTTGGTCAGACATATCGATTCTATTTTTCTGCTGCATAAACGAATTTTTTCACAAATTATTGTATTTATATCAGCATATTGCTGGAATAAGCCCTTGCCACTGATAAAAACATGTGCCCCCCTTTAATACTTTTTTTGTAACATTTTTTGAGATGCCCATACTTTATAGGCAGAAACACATAAAATGAAGCCTATGGTATACATCATCCACAATCGCATGATATGGATTCTCTATGATGACCGCATGTTTAGAGAATACTATATTCCGAAGTATTTCCCTAGTTGGAGGGAGGAGTATTGGAGACCGGCAACGGTGATACGATTATAAATATTAAAAAGAAAGGGTAATGAATGCCTCAATTTTCATTCTTGCCACATTATGGCCAACTGCTCAAGGAGCACCGGAATATTTGCGCAGCAGTTGTTGTGCTTCCCGATTCTTACCATGACAAGGTTTTTGTCGGGGTTGACGTATAGTATTTGGTTGCAGATGCCCAATGCATAATAGCCTGAATGCTCTGGACGTATGTAGCCTTCGTAGTTCACATTATACCAGTTGAAGTGATAGCCGATGTTGGTGGAATCGAAGTCGATGGTCTGGCGTATCCAATCCTCGCTCACGATGCATTTGCCGTCCCACATACCATTATGCAAATACAGACGGCCTATTTTGGCAAGGTCCTTTATGGTAGTGGCTATGCCGCCAAAGGTGTGCGCCACGTCGTGTTCGCGACTGTCGATGTTGATGAGTGCGGGATGCTCCATGCCGAGCGGCCTCCACACTTTCTCGCTGAGATAGTCGGCATAACGCTTGCCCGAAGCCCGCTCGATGACAACACCGAGAATGGCTGCCGTCATGCTTTCATAGCGACGCTGGGTGCCTGGCTCGCAGCGGAATTTCAGCCCTTCTATCTGCTTCATAATGTCGTGTCCGTAATTCAGCTTGGCCATCGCGTTAAGGTACTTCAACTCTTTCCAGTTGAATTCGTATACGTCGTCGAAATCCAGTCCGCTCTTCATGTCGAGCAGATGGCGGATGGTCAGTTTCTGCCACATCGGGTCTTTCTTCTTCAGCTCTGGCAGATAATCGGTAACGGGGTCGTCGATGCTGCGGATGTAGCCGTCATCGACCGCGATGCCGCACATGAGTGAAGTGATGGACTTGGAGACGGAGAAGATAGTGGCCATGCGGTCGGCAGAGAAATCGCCAAAGTATTTTTCGTAAACGATGCTGTCGTTATGGATGATGAGCCATCCCTGCGTGGTACTTGCCGACTCCATCTCCTCCCCGAAGGGCTTGCTTTTGCAATGTGGCTGGATGAAACGCAGCGTGTCAATCCAATCGGCTCGTTTGCCGACAGGAAATTGGAAGGTCTGCCCGCCGCAGGCTATCGTGTCGTGTTCGCGCTGCTCGAAACTGAAGATATTAGGACCGTTCTTGCCATCGGTTTTCAATCCCCTTACAATTGCGCAAGAAGACATGACCATTGCGAGACCAGCGAGCAAGAGAAACCGATGATTAAAGTGCATATTTTTTCTTAAAATGAACTATAATTCCTTCAGTTGTTCGAGTGCGTGGCAGAGTTGGTCGGGGCAGGAGGTGGGTTTGTCACCGCAGCGGATGCCGCGGAGTTTGGCGATTACGTCATCGATTTTCTGGCCGATGACAAGGCGGCAGATGCCCTGCAGGTTACCGTTGCAACCGCCGAGGAACGAGACCTGCTGGATGATGTCGTTGTCGTCGGCCGTTACGTCGATAAGCAGCGAGCAGGTGCCTTGGGTTGGATATTGTATATGCTTCACAACTTTCAACTATTAACTTTTCACTTTTAACTTTTCAATAATTGATTCGTCTGCCGGGAGCCAGCGGATGGTGTCGAGGTCGGCGGGGGTGAGCCAGCGGGCGGCTTCGTGCTCGTTCAGGTGGAGGGCGTCGGTGAGCAGCGAGCAGAGGTAACAATGCATCGTCAGGTGAAACTTCGGGTAGTCGTACTCCACGGTGCAGAAGAACTCGTCGACGCTTATCTCTGTCGACAGTTCCTCGCGAATCTCGCGGCGCAGCGCCTCCCCGGGCGTCTCGCCAGCCTCCATCTTGCCGCCCGGAAACTCCCACCAGTCTTTCCACTCGCCATATCCCCGCTGCGTGGCGAAAATGCGCCCCTCCTTGCGGATGATAGCCGCTACAACCTCAATCTGTTTCATGTTAATGAAAACGTCTTCAAGGTGGTTTTATTGCGCGAGGCAGAATGTTAAAACGATGAATTCTCTACTTAACATACCCTTAAAAACGTGGTTTTACAGTATATCACCAGATGTCCGACCTACAATCGCTGGTAGCAAGCGATTATGAAGAATCCTACAAGCATGCCGAGCTTATGATTATTGAAAAGCGGCTTTGACTTGGGCGGTGTTGCTCCGGGAGACGGGGAGGATGTCGCCCGTGTGTCTCATCTTCAGTTGCATGGTTCCCGACTGGGAGACAATCTTTTCTACTTGTTGGAGGTTAACGAGGAAGGCACGGTGGCAGCGGACGACCATGGGGTACTCCTTTAGGGTCTCTTCCATCTGCTTCGAGGTGGCACGCAGCATCTGGAGCGCCGGCATCCTTCCAGCATCAAGATAACAGACTTTCACGTAGTTGCCGACGGATTCTATATAGAGCAGGTCGTCAACAGACAATGTTATTGATTCACTTGTTGTTCCAGCCAATGTGACCGCCCCGCCTTCCACTTCACTCCCCTCTTCTTTCACCTTTGAAAGCTGTTCGTTCAGCTGCCGCACCTCTTCCAGTTCGGCGGCGAGATACAAGCTGCGGAAACGGAAGCGCCAATAGAGACCGATAACGAAGGAACAGAAGGCGATGATAATCAACGTCTCAAGATAGTTGCTCCAAGAGAGCAGGTTGCCTTCCACACTGTTGCTCAGCACGAAATGGCGGTAGAGGCAGATGGCCAGCGCGATGAGTGGTGTGTTGATAAGTTGGAACCAGAGGTTTCGATGGATAATATAGCTGACACCTTTTTGTGTGGTGCTGGGCATCCTGAAAAGAAATGTTAATATGCTGTCTGTCACGATACATACCCCCACGCCTATCACCCATATCAGAAAGAGATGGAGGTAAGCCTGCCACTGCATCGCATCGAGACCGAAAGGTTTGAAAATGGCCAGTGCCAGCGCCACAAAAGCGGCACTTATGATGCGGACAGTCAGCGAATCCCGTTTATCCCTACTGATTTTCATTGCGGATGCAAAAATACAAAATATTAATGAATTAGGGACAAAAACTTTTCGTCACTCGTCACAAAATGCCGCAGTTTATCCCATTCGCTTGTGGGGTTTCAGGAAACATCGTACTTTTGCATCCGAAATCAAAAAAACAAATCACTATGTTAATACGTATCATTTTAGGAATTGCTTTCGTCGCGGCAGGAGTGTTAGGACTCGGCGACATGTGGAATCTCTGGAATGCCGACTGGCTGTGGCAGCAGCCCTGGACGGCTTACATCGCGCCGGTGGCGCTGATTCTTATCGGCAACCACCTCATCTTCCATCACCATAAGCACGAGCATGAGCGCTTCCTGCAGCGCCCCGTGCCCAGCATTGACGAGGGCAAGCGCATCGTCTGCCGTACCCGCTACGGGGGCGACGAGTATGTCTATCATGGTGAGCCCTTCCACGGTGCCAGCCTCGACCTTTTCTGCGGTGCTATCCGGCTCGACCTCCGTGAAGCCATCATCACCGAAGACGAGGCTATCGACATCCACGCCAACTGCAGCGGTGTTGAGATTATCGTTCCGTCGAACGTGAATGTGGTGGTGAACAGCCGCAGCTTCTGTGGTGGTGTGGAGAACGAGACCCGTCAGTGCAGCGGCCAAGAGGTGAAGACACTCCACGTCACTGCCAGCGTCTTCATGGGAGGAATTAGCATAAAAAATTAAAACATAAGTATTATGAAAAAGGCAGTCTTTATAGCGGCATTGATTTCATTTCTCACGTTTCCAATTACATTCTGTTTTTCCCAAGATTTGGGATTTTACAAGCAGATTGTCAAGGAACTGAGTTCCGCCAAGTATCAGGGTCGCGGGTATGCATATGACGGAGCCAACAAGGCTGGCAAGTACTTGGAACAGGAGTTCCGCAAGGCGGGGGTGGACGAGGTGACGCTGCAGCCGTTCAAGCTGGATATCAACACCTTCCCAGAGAAGATGGAGCTGTCTGTTGACGGCAAGAAGCTGACGGCGGGCGTGGACTTCGTTATGCGCGAATACTCGCCAGGAGTGCACGGCACCTACCCTCTCTACCATGTCGACACGCTGAATTACAACCCCGAAAAGATTTTCCGCGACCTGGCGAAGCCCGAGAACAAGGGCTGCATGGTGGTGTGTGATTTCTGGTTTATATACAAACATCGGAAGGATTTCCAGAAGATGGAAGAAGGCACCGAGTGCCAGAATGCCGGCATGGTCTACACCTGGAAGGAGCCGCTAAAGTTCTACAAAGCCTATGGTGAGAAGGTGGTGGACAAGCCCATCATCTGGGTGTCGGCCGACTTCCCGAAAGATGCCCACAGCATCACCGCCGACATCGACAACCGCTTCCTCGAAGGCTACGAGTGTTTTAACGTCATCGCCAAGGTTGAAGGTCGCAGACACGACAGTTGCTACGTCTTTACAGCGCACTACGACCACCTCGGCAATCTCGGCAAAGATATCTATTACCCTGGAGCCAACGACAATGCTTCGGGTACCGCCTGCATCGTCACGATGGCCGCCTACTATGCTAAGCACCGCCCCGAGTACGATATGTACTTCATCGCCTTCTCTGGCGAGGATGCCAACCTGCGCGGGTCAGAGTATTATGCCGAGCATCCCGTTGTGCCGCTTGCACAGATCAAATACCTCTTCAACATCGACATGATTGGCGACAACAATCCCGTGCAGTATTGCGAGGTGAGCAACGAGGGCATGAACGGCTTCGCGCTGTTTGAGCGGCTCAACAGCGAGAAGCACAACTTCAAGGCACTGAACCGAGGCGATCTGGCCGGCAACAGCGACCACTACCCCTTTGCTCTGCGTCATGTGCCTTGCATCTTTTTCGAGAACGAGGAGGGCGACGCTTTCAAGTACTACCACACCTTCCGCGACAACTACGAGACCTTCCGCACCGAGACATACGAACCGCTCTACCGCCTAGTGACGGACTTCGTAGAACGCTATAATGCAGGTATCGAAGGACACTACACCTATGAGCACTCGTTCAACTACGATATGGCCGGCAACCACTTCGACGTAAGTGAGACCGGCACGATGGATTTCTATGCCGATGGTACGGCGCTCGACTCGGCGCGGCAGGTGTACCATGTAACGCTGGCCGACGGCGATACGGTGATGTGGGTGTATAATTACATCAGCCCCAGCCTCTGGCGGTTGGAGGGCGACACCCTCTTCTTCGCCGGCACTAAGGAGGGCTTCCGCATGGAAGTGGTTGATAACGAAAACGAAAACCAAAACGAAAACATGGAACTGGCGCAGAAGATTGCTGATACCTACCGCCGCAGCATCGAGTACGAATACAAGTTCCTTATTGACACTCTGACCGCTGAGAAACTGCAGTGGAGCTTCACCTACCGCGACGGCCACAGCGACACATGGCAATTTTATAGGAAATGAAACAGATTAGAGAAATACTGGGCTACCTCCTCGGCGGGGTGCTCTTCGTGGGACTGATGCCGACGGTGATGTGGCTGGCGTCGGGGTTGCCGCCCATTGTGCATATCGGAGCCTTGAGGGCCTCCGTCACAGGGGTGCTTATGATGGGCGGGCTGGCGCTAAGTGTCTGGACCATCGTCTATATGAAGCGCCGCGGCAAGGGCAACCCGATGGACGCCTTCGGCCACGAGGTGGCGCCGCGCACGCAGCACCTGATGACCGACGGCCCCTACCGCCTGAACCGCAACCCCATGCTCACCGGCACGCTGCTCTACCTCGCCGGCGTGGTCGTCTGGCTGTGGACGTGGCAGGCGGCAGCGGTATGGGTAGCCTTCCTGGCGGTGATGCTGGTGCAGGTCGTCAGCGAGGAGCGCCGCCTGAGCCGCGACTTCGGCGAGGAATACGACGCCTAC
This sequence comes from uncultured Bacteroidota bacterium, assembly GCA_902800395.1. Lineage (GTDB taxonomy): Bacteria > Bacteroidota > Bacteroidia > Bacteroidales > P3 > Colimorpha. The sequence continues at coordinate 90,140 of CADCEC010000006.1, forward strand.
CGCCGCCGCACCCGCAGGTTTTGAGACGCAAAAATCGAGGGTGCCGGGACAACTGCCGAGATGGCATTTGTCAACTTCGGAAGTTGACAGCGTCAACCTCGGCAGTTGACAACGTCAACCTCGGCACTTGACAACGTCAACTTCGGAAGTTGACAAAAGCAACTTCGCGGGGATGACAAAACCAACATTGAGGAACTTTGAAAACATGACAGAGAAAGCAATGAAAAACAAAGCACTAGTCGTTATCGACATACAGAACGACATCACCAAGCACTACCGCGACATCGTCGGCAACATCAACGCCGCCATCGAATGGGCTGTGGCCGAGGGGATACATATCGTCTATATCAAGCATAACAACGTCACCGCTGCTACGCGGACATTCAAACCAGGCACTAAAGGCGAGGAGTTGGCACCTGAGATGAAGGTCGTGTCGGACAACATCTTCGTGAAGACGAAAAGCAATGCCCTTACCAGCGAGGCGTTTTCTGCATTCATCGCGGCGAACGGCATCACGGAGTTCTACGTGGCTGGTGCTGACGCTACGGCCTGCGTGAAATCGACCTGTTTCAACATGGCCAAGGCCGGCTTCACGGTGCATGTCCTCTCCGACTGCATCACCAGCTACGACCTGAAGAAGCTGCCCGAGATGCTCGCCTACTACGAAAACAAAGGATGTGAGGTGAAGAAACTTTTAGAATACAAATGAATATGTGCTATAGAGAAGAGGCCATCGAATGTGTAAAGGATCATGTTCTCCAGATACACAAGCAAATATATGCCAAATATAATGGGGATTTTGACAGGATATATACGGAAGGGTACAACAGCAAGTCCTATACGGGTAGGGTGATTGAGCCAGGAAAGATTTATGAACTGAGTTATCTGGAATGTACGTGCCCTAAAGTTAAATGTGGGCTGAGAAACCATCCACAGCAGTGTGAGTGCTCACGACAGAGCATTCTATATATCCTGTCGCAACTTGAACCGGACAGCCAATTCGATGTTCGGATTGAGAATACGATTCTCAGGGGGAGCGACCGCTGTACATTTAGAATAACAAAGCTTTAAACGATGTAATCAATGACCGAAGAGGAGTTATACAAAGAACTCGGTGTACTGACGAGGAACAAGGAGCGCTGGAAGGAGAATATCCCCAGCGTCGCGGCGCTGCTGGAGCACAATACCATTAAAATCAAGGCTAAAGCGCTGTGGCTGCTAGGCGAGATGGGGCTGGCGTTCCCTGAGACCATCGGCGGCAGCGTCGCGACTGTAGCCTCGTTCATTGGCAGTCCAGAACCCCTTTTGCGGGAACGCGCTGCCAACGCCCTCGGCCGTATCGGGCGGGGTCGTTTCCGGTATGTCGAGCCCTATTGGGAGAGCCTCTTCCGCCTTGCCGGCGACATGGAGGCGAGCGTCAGGCTGGCCTTCATCTGGGCTTCCGAGAACATCGCCACCAACACGCCCGACCCCTACCACGACCGCCTTCCGTTCTTCGCCAAGCTGCTGAATGATAGTGACGACCGCGTACGGATGGAAGCCCCTGAGATATTCCGTGTCCTCGGCAAGCGCAGGCCTGAGTTCGTAAAGCCATATGTTGAAAAACTGCGCATCCTCTCCGAAACCGACCCCAACCGCGTGGTCCGCATCCACTGCCAAGGAGCCATAAAAGCGACAACTAACTGACATGTCTGAACACTGGGAGATATACGCCGACTGGAACCCGTGGCACGGGTGCACCAAGATTAGTCCTGGGTGCAAGTACTGCTATGTCTACCGGCAGGATGAAATGTATGGCAGTGAGATGGCAAGTAGTGTGTGCCGCAAGACGGGCAACTTCAACCTCCCGATAAAGAGAAAGCGCGACAAGTCGTGGAAGATAGAGAGCGGAAAGATGGTCTTCACCTGCTTCACCTCCGACTTCCTGCTCGAGGATGCCGACCCGTGGCGCCCCGAATGCTGGGAGATGATGCGGCTGCGGAGCGACCTCTGGTTTTTCTTCTTCACCAAGCGCATCGACCGTTTCATGCAATGCGTGCCCGACGACTGGGGCGACGGCTACGAGAACGTCATCGTGGGTTGCACTGTCGAGAACCAGGCGATGGCCGACTACCGCCTGCCCATCTTCCGCTCGCTGCCCATCCGCCACAAGGCCATCATCGCATCGCCACTGCTCACGGCGATGGACATCACGCCGTGGCTCGACGAAACGATAGAGGAGGTATCGGTAGGGGGCGAGTCGGGCGTCGACGCGCGGCCCTGCGACTACGACTGGGTGCTCTCGCTCCGTGGGCAGTGCATTGCGAAGGATGTCCCTTTCCGCTTCCACCAGACGGGTGCCCATTTCATTAAGGACGGCCGCATGTACCGTGTACGCCGCTGCCATCAGCTCAGCCAAGCGCATAAAGCCAACATCGACTACAAGATCGGCAGGTACCTGGTTCCGGAAACGGTAAAACTTGAATGGAAAGAAATTGATTATCATGACTAATATGGAAACCGAACGAATACTATTTCGCCCTTGGCGCGACAATGATGCCGAAACGTTATACAAATACGCTTCCGACTCTGAGGTGGGGCCTCGCGCCGGCTGGCCGCCGCACAAGAGCATTGAGGAGAGCCTTGAGATTATCCGCACCATCTTCCACAGCGACCACATGTGGGCCATCGAACTCAAAGAGACCGGCGAGCCCATCGGCTGCATGGGCTATATGGTCCACGGCGAAAGCAACATCGACATCGGCGAGAACGACGCCGAGGTGGGTTACTGGATAGCACGCCCCTACTGGAACCGCGGTATCTGCACCGAGGCCCTTCGCCTGTTGATAGACTATTGTTTTAACGAAAAAGGCTTCCACACCCTCTGGGCCGACTACTTCCCCGACAACCCCGCCAGCGGCAAAGTAATGGAGCACTGCGGCTTCTGCGACACCGGTAAGGTCAACCGCTGCAGCCGTCTGCAACTAGGCAGCGACCGCCCGGTAAAAATAATGCGTCTGGATTTTACTCCGGGAGCTTGATCTCCTTGAAGCGACTCTGGCGTTTCTGCCAGCGCTCGCGGGCATACTGCTGCATGTCGGCCACCTCGTCGCTCTCGTCGATAATCTCAAGGCCAAAGATGGTCTCGATGATGTCCTCTAGCGTGATAATACCCTGGAAAGAGCCGAACTCGTCGATGATACCGGCAATCTGTTCTTTGTGCTTCAAGAGACTGTCCCAGATGTCAGCCACCGACATCTCCTCGTTGTAGAGGGGTATCGTGCGCTTGATTTCGCCGAGGGTCTTCTTGAAGTGGTCTTCGGCCAGTTCCTCGAGGGCCTCGCTGCGGAGCACATAGCCGGTGATGAAATCTTCCTCGTCGGCATAGACGGGGATGCGCGAGAAATGGCTATATTCGTCGTTGCGGTAGAAGTCCTTGAGCGTCATGCTCTCGGGAGCCGTGGCGGCGACGACACGCGGCGTCATCACGTCGTAGGCTTTGATGTCGTTGAGCTTGATGACGTTCTGGATAATCTTGTTCTCGTCCTCGTCGATGACACCCTCGTCCTCACCCATATCGGCCATAGCGGCCACCTCCTCGCGGGAGACCACCGCTTCCTCGTCGTCCTTCTTGGCGATGAGGCGGGTGAACCACTGCACGGCCACCACGATGGGGTAGAGGATGAAGATAAGACAGCGGATGGTGTAGGCTGTGAAACCCATGAGATGACGCCACTGGCTGGTGCCGATGGTCTTGGGGATAATCTCACTGAACACCAGTATCAGCACCGTGGTGATGGCGGAGACGAGACCGAACCATTCGTTGCCGAAAGCTTCGGTGGTTTGGTAGCCCACGCCGGCAGCACCGATGGTGTTGGCGATGGTGTTGAGACTCAATATGGCGGCGATGGCGCGGGCGTTGTCCTGCTTGTATCTCTTGAAGAGGGGGGCGGCCTTGTAGCCCTCGTCCTCGCGCATGGTGATATAACTGAGCGGGGTGGACATCAATACCGATTCCAACACAGAACAGAGGAACGATATCGACATCGCACCTAACAGAAATATAATGAGTAAGGTCATTTCGTCATTACTAAAAAACGATGCAAAAATACGAAAATATTTTCACATGTCAGGAAATATTTCTTTTCAAGCGTCGGCGGAGAGGAAAAGGTCGAGATATTGCTGCATGTGCTTTTCGTAGGAGAAAGTGGCGGCGTAGGCTTGCTCCTGCGCCGCTTTGTCGGCGTTGAAGTTTTCAAGTCCATCGGAAACAAGAGCTGCCATTCGATCGGGGTTGAAGTCAGTGAAATAGTGGGCGTGGGCGCTGCCAATCTCGGGGAGCGAGGTGCGGTCGGAGCAGAAGACAGGTTTGCCCCATTGCATAGCTTCAATGACGGGGAGTCCGAATCCTTCAGCGATGGAAGGAAGGAAAAGGGCTGTGCAGTGGGCGTAGAGCCAGCGCCGCTGGGCGTCGGTCACGAAACCAATGACATGCACATTGGGATGGGAGGGAAGCTGGGTGCGAATAGATTCGGCGTAGTCTGTTTTGTCGTTGCCGGCAATGATGAGGTGGTAGTCGGGGAAACGGTCCATCAGTGGAAGGAGGGTGTGCACCTGCTTCTTCTGTCGCATCTCGCCAATAAAAAGGAAGAAGGGTGCAGGTGCACTCGCCAGAGGCTCCTGGGACCCGACGGTGAGGTCTTCAACACCGTTATAGATGATATGGACAGGTTTGTCGTGGAGGTCGATGAAGCGCTTGGTATCCTCGCAGGCAAAGTTGGAGATGAAGGCGAATTCGGTGGCGCGGTCGCATTTACGCTGCAACTTGCGACCATATTTGCGTTGTTTTTTGGGTGTCTTCTCGTAAAGGAAGTTGACGTCGTGGATGGTGAGGATAAAGCGTGTACAGCGACTTTTGGGATGGCAGGAACATTTTTGGTTGATGGAATGCCAGATATCGAAGTGGGGCATGAACCAAGGACATACCTCGCGGAGAAGATTACGGCGAATGTAGTGAACGTCGCCGCCAAAAGCACCGATATAGTTTTTGGGTACGAGAAGTGTGATGTCGAGACGGTCGGCAAGTTCACGTGCATGTTGCTGGTACCACCTGCCGTAATTGAGGGCTATCTGTCCCAATCCGCACATGGGATGGCGGAGAATGCCGAGGTCAATGAGTATGCGTTTCTTTTTCATTTGGGAGTCAACTGGAAATGAAATGCAAAAATACAAAAAAAAACGCATTGTCCGTTTCATTTTTCTTTTTTTTAGTATTTTTGCAGCCAGAAATGGAAGAAGGACTGGTCATAAGGACGACAGGCAGTTGGTACCGGGTGCTACTCGCTGACGGCAGTCAGCGCGACTGCCGTCTGCGGGGCAACTACCGTCTGCGGGGCAACAAACAGACCAACCCTGTGGCGGTAGGCGACCATGTCTTCTTCGAAATTCAGGACGACGGTACCGGCGTCATCCACGATGTGGCCGACCGCAAGAATTACATCGTCCGTCGCGCCACCAAACTCTCCAAGCAGACGCACGTCATCGCCTCTAATATCGACCTCCTCTGCATCGTGGCCACCCTCGGGCTGCCACGCACTTCCACAGGTTTCATCGACCGACTGCTGGTCACCGCCGAGGCCTATCACATCCCCGCCTGCATCCTCTTCAACAAGGTGGATCTCTATGATGAGGAGCTGTGGGAAATTCATAACGAGGTGAAGGCCATCTACACCGCCGCGGGTTACCCCGTCTACGAGATTTCTGCCCTCGAGGGCACTAGACTCGACGAGGTGAAACAGCTCATCGCCGGCAAGACCGTCCTCTTCAGTGGACACAGCGGTGTGGGCAAGAGTGCCCTCCTCAACGCCCTCTCCCCGGGTCTCGCCCTCAAGGTGGGCGACATCTCCGACTGGAGCCTCAAAGGCAAACACACCACCACCTTTGCTGAAATTTTCCCAGTGGAAAGTGGAAAGTGGAAAGTGGAAAGCGATGCTGCCGCACCCGGAAATCTTTCCTCTTTCCACTTTCCGTTTTACACTTATCTTATCGATACTCCCGGCATCAAGGAGTTTGGTATGGTGGACTTCAACGCACAGGAGCTCTCGCACTTCTTCCCCGAGATGCGCGCCCTGCTGCCCAAGTGCCGTTTCGCCAACTGCACCCACCGCCATGAGCCTGGCTGTGCAGTGAAAGAGGCCCTCGATGAGGGCCTCCTAAGCGCAGAGCGTTACAAGAACTATCTCGGTATTCTCGAAGACATCGAAACTGACTACCAGCGTCCATAGTGGATGCGGGCGGGAGCCCACTTGTCCTTGGGTTGCGCTGTGCCGTCGTGGTATCCGATGGGCACCACGGCATAGGGCACCACTTCGGCGGGCAGGCCGAGGGCTTTCTTTACGGGAGCCATGGTGTTCGGGAAGGGGTAGCAGGCTGTCCAGCAGGCACCGAGGCCATAGGCTTCCACAGCCAGCAGCAGGTTCTCCGTGGCGGCAGCCACATCGTCGCGCCACATGGGGTTGGGACGCGTGACAGCTGGACCGTCGGGATCCTCGCGTGTGGGACGCGTCACGGTGGTGTCGGCACACACCACGACGATGGCACCGCTCTCCATGAATTTCTTCATGTTGCCGTTGCCCTCGAAGATGGTTTCGTACTGGCTTTTGTCGGTGAGCACAACAAAACTCCAGGGACGGATATCCATGCCTGTGGGGGCCGACATGGCGGCACGCAGCAGGTTCTGCATCACGGTGTCGGGGATAGCCTCGCCGTTGTAGGAGCGCACGCTTTTGCGGCTGAGGATGTTCTGCATCACCACGTCGGCGGTGTTGACCGTCGCGGCCTCTTGTTTGTCGCAGCACGCACCGAACAGCATGGCGGCAGCTGCCAAAATAAGGATTGTCTTTTTCATTTATTTGTAAATTAAATATTTCTCTCTAATTTTCATAAATTCGTCGAGGGCGGGCTGCCAGGTGGTGCGAATCTCCTCCTCGCTCATGCCTTTCTCCAACTGCTTGCGAAGGTCGCCGTTGCCGGCTAGTTTGTCGAAGAAGTTGTTCCTTAGGAAGAATTTCCCTTTCGGCACCCGCTTGTACATAGTCATCAAGTATTTGAGGCTGAAGGCTGCGGGGGCAGGCTCGGCGACCGAAGTGGAGCCAAGGCCTCCACAGATTTCCTGTCTAAGATTCAGGGTGTCTTTTCCATAGGTGACAATCTCGAAGGGCCAGTCGGTGCCGCGTCCCACACCGCAGTTGGTGCCCTCGAAGAGGCAGAGGCTCGGGTAGAGGGCAATGGCGTGTGCGTTGCGCAGGTTGGGGGAGGGGGGGACGGGCAGCTCGTAGCCCACGCTGTCGCGCTTATAGCGGTGCATGATTCCCACCGTAAGGTCGCACTTGATGCCTCCCTTCAGCCAGCCCTCGCCGTTAATCATCTGGGCGTACTCGCCTATCGTCATCCCGTACACAATGGGGACAGGGTGCATGCCAACGAAGGAACGATAGCGGGCGGTGTCGAGGACGGGGCCGTCGACATAATGCCCATTGGGGTTGGGTCGGTCTAGGACAAGCAAAGGTATATTGTTCTCGGCGCAAGCCTCCATCACATAATGCAGTGTGGAGATATAGGTGTAGAAGCGGCAGCCCACGTCCTGCAGGTCGAAGACCACACAATCCACATCCTTCAGCTGCTCCTTCGTGGGCTTCTTGTTCTTGCCGTAGAGCGAGATGATGGGGAGACCCGTCTTAGGGTCGGTGCTGTTGTCCACGTGCGCACCGGCGGCTGCGGTGCCTCGGAAACCGTGCTCCGGGCAGAAGATCTTGACCACGTTGGCTCCCCGCGATAACAAAGCATCCACCAAATGGATGTCACCCACCACAGAGGTCTGGTTGGCCACAACAGCGGCACGGCCAAGTTGAAATTCGGTCATCAACAAATACTCGGCGCCGGTGATAACACGACTGCTTGTCTTTTGGTTCACAGCAGCGGGCTGCGCATGGCAGGAAACCGTCACTGCAGCAAGCAAAACCAGCAATATGTGCACACAGAGTTTCATATTGGTGATAATAACGCGAAGAGCCGCAGATTATTGTATAACCTTAGTTCTTAGGCCAGGAAAATCATTTCCCCCATAAAAGCCTTCAGGTTAATCATTTGTACGCTTGTTGTTCAGTATTTGTTCAGTATTTGTTCAGTAAATCACTGAACAAATACTGAACAAATACTGAACAAATGCACTAGTTGAAGGCAAGAAAAAAGCCCCTCGGAAGGGGAGGGGCTTGTGTGGGGAATTTATTTTTTTCAATTCTTTCCAGTGTGTCCGAAGCCGCCGGTGCCGCGTTCGGTGTCGGTAAGTTCTTCCACCTGGACGATCTCGGCCTGCTCGTGGCGGGCGATGACCATCTGGGCGATGCGCTCGCCGTCGTTGATGATGAAGTCCTCCTGCGAGAGGTTTATCAGTATCACGCAAATCTCGCCGCGGTAGTCGGCGTCGATGGTGCCAGGGCTGTTGAGGACCGTGATGCCCTTCTTCAACGCCAGGCCGCTGCGGGGACGCACCTGCGCCTCGTAGCCTGCGGGCAGCTCCATGAAGAGGCCCGTCTTCACCAAGCCGCGCTCCATGGGTTTCAGCGTGATAGGTCCCTCGGGGAGGTAGGCGCGGAGGTCCATGCCTGCCGACTGCGAAGTCTCGTACTTCGGCAGCGGGTGGTGGGAGGTGTTTCTTATTTTTATTTGCATAATTGTATAATTTGGGGAGTTAAAGAAGTTAAAGGAAGTTATCGCTTCGCTAGAAGTTAAAGACAAAAGCATCTGCCGTGGTATTGTCTTATCTCCTTATCTCCTGACTCCTTAACTACTTTTTAGTCAGCACTTCGTCGATCATGCCGTAGGCCAAGGCCTCTTCGGCGGTGAACCAGTGGTCGCGGTCGGAGTCTTTCTCCACCTGCTCGAAGGGCTGGCCGCTGTGCTTGGCGATGATCTCGTAGAGTTCCTTCTTGAGCTTGAGGATTTCGCGGACGGTGATCTCCATGTCGGTGGCCTGACCGTCGGCGCCGCCCATGGGCTGGTGGATCATCACGCGGGCATGCGGCAGGGCGCAGCGGCGTCCTTTCTCGCCGGCGCAGAGCAGCACGCTGGCCATCGAGGCGGCGAGGCCGGTGCAGATGGTGCTCACCTTCGGCTGGATATACTGCATGGTGTCGTAGATGCCGAGGCCGGCATAGACGGAACCTCCCGGCGAGTTGAGGTAGATTTGGATATCCTTCTCGGGATCCACGCTCTCGAGGAAGAGCAGCTGAGCTTGGATGACGTTGGCGGTGTAGTCGTCGATGGCGGTGCCGAGGAAGATGATGCGGTCCATCATCAGACGGCTGAAGACGTCCATCTGGGCCACATTGAGCTGCCGCTCCTCAACGATATAGGGGGTCAGCGAGTTATTGATAGCCGAGGTATACTTTGCATAGGTCGTGCTGCTGATACCACGATGCTTGGTGGCATATTTCTCAAATTCTGTCATATTCTTTGTTTTTCGTTATTACGTTATATCGTTATTACGATTTCTTTTTAATAGGTTGGGGCGGCGTTCTTTGGTTCGGGCGATGGCCTGCTCCATGCGCCACTGCTCTATCTTGGCGTGGTTGCCGCTGAGGAGGATGTCGGGCACTTTCCATCCGCGGAATTCGGGTGGACGGGTGTACTCGGGTGGGGCCACGAGGCCGTCCTGGAAAGAGTCGCCGAGAGCCGACTGCTCGTCACCGAGGACTCCCGGCACCAGGCGGATGACGGCGTCGCAGATAACAGCTGTGGCCAGCTCGCCACCGGTGAGGACATAGTCGCCGATGGAGATTTCCTTAGTGATGAAGTGCTCGCGCACGCGCTCGTCGACACCTTTGTAGTGGCCGCAGAGTATTATGAGGTTCTTCGCCAGCGACAGCTCGTTAGCCATAGGCTGCGAGAGCATCTCGCCGTCGGGGGCAGTATATATTACCTCGTCATAGTGTCGCTCTTTTTGAAGTTCTTCGATGCAGTTGGCCAAAGGTTCGACAGCCATCACCATTCCTGCAGCGCCACCGTAGGGGTAGTCGTCGACAGAACCGTATTTGGTGAGCGAATAGTCGTGGAGGTCGTGGAAATGAACCTCGACGAGCCCCTTTTTCTGGGCCCTCTTGAGGATGCTCTCCTCGAAGAACATGGTCATCATGTTCGGGAACAAGGTGAGGATGTCGAGGCGCATGGGAGTCTTAGGTTATGGGGTTAAACTTTGGGGGGATTATTTTCTTCTCTTCTTGCCCTTCTTTCCTTTTTTGCTCTTGGTGGCTTTCCCGGCTTTCTTGGAGACGGCGGATTTCTTGGCCACGCTGCCGCTAACCCTCAGCTTGTCGCCGGGATGCAGCACCTTGGTCTCTTTGATGCCGTTGAGCTGGCAGAGGCGTTTGACAGTGATGCCGTTGCGGCGGGCTATTTTGCTGAGGTTGTCACCCTGGTGCACGCGATACCAAGAGCCGTCGCCCGTTGACGACTGACTACTGCCTGCCGACCACTCTTTACTACTGCCTTTGGCCACCTTTCGGAATGAACTGGAGGTAATCTCCAATTGGTTGCTGATGAGGTCATGGGTGGAGCAGTCGATAACATTTTCGGGATTGAGGGCGTTGCCCATGTAGCGAACCTCGAAATGGAGGTGGCTGCCGAAAGAGCGGCCGGTGTTGCCGCAGAGGCCTATGACGTCACCGCTTTTCACCTGCTGGCCAGCCGAGACATGGCGTTTCGACATGTGGGCGTAGTAGGTCTCGAGACCATTGGCATGATGAAGGATGACCAGGTTGCCGTAACTCTTGTTGTATTTGGAGATGCGCACCACACCGTCGAAGGCGGCATAAATGGGCTCACCAGTGGGCTGTGCAAGATCGAGTCCATAGTGGAAACGGCGGCGGCGGGGACCATAGTGCGACGAGGGTCGCGAGGTCCAGGGAGTAGGCCAGGTGAACTTCTCCCCGCGCGAGGGGTCGCACAGTTGGATGATGATAGGCGAAGCGATGGTGTTGACATCGAGTTTGGGCAGGTGGATGGCTGCGGTGTCGAAGCCCTCGAGGATGATGTCGTCCTCGCGCTCCACGCCCTCGTCGTCGAGGGTGAACACCGTCGGCAGATCGTCGTCATCCTCCTCATCATCGTCCACAGGGTCGACGATGTAGGGAGCCTGATAGAGGTTGTTCTCGGTCTCTTTGTTGTTGTGGTCGTCGGTGACCACACCCTTATATTCCTCGTCCTCGTAGATGACGTCCAGTTTGTTGACCTTGATTTCCGATTTATGGGGTTTGTTCTTGGGGTCGTCGCTCTGCGCGGCGGCCACCATGGGGAGGGCCAACAGGGACAGTAACAATAGGATACGTTCGGTATATTTCATTATAAATAGTCGCTATATGGTGGGTAAAAACTTTGCAAAAATACGCAAAATATTGTTACCCGCCAAATTAATTAGTCTTAAAAATGACTAACTGAGCGCTATCGTCGTCTTACTCAATGGGGTGGAACGAGCCGTCGTCGTCGATGAGGATGTGGGGATTGGTGAAGTCTTCCTGCGTGAGGTTGCGGATGGCTTTGGCAACGGCGTTGTTTTTGTCGACACGGGGGCCGGTGTGGTAGGGTTGTATGAAGGAGTGTATTTTGCCGTCCACGAGCTTGCCCTCGTTGTCCAGCCGCACAGTGATGACGGGCGCATAGCCGCTGATGCCTGAGACACTGATGCCTGCGGGGGTGCAGAAGTTGCCGAGACTGTAGGCGATGAAATGGCCTTTGTAGACCTCCACGGCGCGGCAGACATGGGGTCCGTGGCCGTAGACGAGGTCGGCACCGTTGTCGATGCAGAAGTGCGCGAAGGAGCGCAGGTTGCCGCGGTCTTCGCCGAGGAACTTCTCGGTGCCCTTGGGCAGGTGTGTCTTGTCCTTGCCTTCGGCACCGCCGTGGAAGGAGACGACGAGGATGTCGCAGGAGTCGCGCAGGTCGCGCAGGATGGAGCGAACCTGAGAAGTGTCCTGATGGCGGTAGGTGTAGCTGTTGTGGCCGAAGGCACAAAAGCCATAAGTGATGTCGCCGCGCTGGATGAGGGCCGTGCGGCAGAGTTTTTTCACGCCGGCATAGCGGATGCCGACGGCATCGAGGATAGACATGGTTTTCTTCACCCCTTCGGTGCCGAAGTCCTCGCTGTGGTTGTTGGCCAGGCTGACGAAGTCGAAGCCTGCCTCCTTGAGGAGGTTGGCGTAGGCCGAGGGCATGCGGAAGGCGTAGGAGTTTTTGCCGGTACCTTTGGCACAGCGTATCTTCTCATCGCAGAAGACCCCTTCGCAGTTGCCCACGGCGATGTTGGCAGAGACGAGAATCTCCTTTACGTCGTCGAAGAGGTTCTTGCCGTCGTTGGGGGGCAGCTGGGGCTTAGGATGGAGGGTGCCGAGCATCATGTCGCCCACCATGGCGATGGTGTGGAAATCGTCGGGAATCTCCATATCCACCGGCGGCACCTGGAGCAGGCTCGCCGCCACCACCCTCTCGCGGTCGATGAGACGGCAGGCACCGACATAGCGTTTGGCATAGTAGGGTTCTTTCGACGAGGTGATGCGGATACCGGTGCTGGAGGCGTGGATGAAATAGAAGGTGCCGTTGGGTTCCACGGAGGTGACAATACCCACATGGCCGATGGACTTGCCACGGCGTCGGCCGCCGTAGAACACCAAATCTGCCGGCTCGAGCTCATCTTTCTTCACCTTGATACCCACCTTGTATTGCGGTGCCGCCGAAGGAGCCAGCGACACGTCGAATTTGCCATAGATATAGCGGGTGAAGCCGGCACAGTCGAATCCCTTGGGGGTCTTGCCACCCCACTTATAAGGCACGCCGATGTATTTCTTGGCTTCGTTGATGACGGAGTCGGGGTCGATGGCGTGGAGTTTCTGCGCTTGCAGTTCCATACCACCCATTAAACCCATCAAGCCAATAAGACCCAAAACAAAAAATCTCTTTATTTTCATAATGCTTTATTTTCAATAGTCATAAATAATTCTGCCGTCGGCGAGGTGTGCGGAGACACCATAGACGGTCTGTATATTCTGTGGCGTGAGTCCGCCGGCTACGGGCCCTTGGTAGAGCAACTTCCCTGAGTGGAACAGCATCAGGTCGTCACAGAACTGGAGGGCGAGGTTGAGGTCGTGGATGACAATAAGGATGGTCTTCCCGTTGTCGTTGCGCAGCAGGCGCATGATCTCGAGTTGGTGGGCGATGTCGAGGTTCGACACCGGTTCGTCCATAAGCAGCACGGGGGTCTGCTGCGCCAGTGCGCGTGCAATCATCACGCGCTGGAGTTCGCCGCCGCTCATCTGGTGGGGTTTGGAGAAGCGCAGATGCCAGGTGTTGGTCTGTCGCATGCACTGCTCAACGATGTCCCAGTCGGCCTGCGACTCGTTCTGCAGTCGCTTCTGATAAGGATTACGCCCCATGAGGACCGTCTCGAAAGCAGAAAAGTCGAAGTCCGTCTGCGTCTGCTGCCGCACGAAGGCCACCTTCTGCGCCAGCGCCCGTGCGGAGTAGTCCAGCACCGGCTGGCCGTCGATGAGTGCCTGTCCCTCGTTGGGCTCCAACAGGCCACCGATACAGCGCAGCAGCGTCGTCTTACCGCAGCCGTTGGGCCCCATCACCGCGGTGATGCGTGCCGGAGCCACCTCGGCGCTGATGTCGTCGAGGATACGTCGGTCGCCAAAACGTACTGTGATATGTTGCAGTGTTATCATTCGTCTTATCTCCTTATCTCCAGACTCCTTATCTCCTAATACTTTTTCTTGCTTTTGTACAACAGGTAGATGAACAGCGGGGCTCCCACCATCGAGGTGAGGCTACCCACGGGCAACTCGCCGGGACGCAGCACCGTGCGTGCCAGGGTGTCGCACACCAGCACGAAGAGGGCGCCGCAGAGCATCGAGTAGGGCACCACCTTGCGGTTGTCGGCCCCCACCACCAGCCTCACGGCATGCGGCACTATCAGTCCTACGAAACCTATCACGCCGCAGGAACTCACGGCAAAAGCCACCATCAAGGTGGTGAAGAGCAGCAGCACACGCTTCACCTTCTCCACTTCCACACCCATGCTCTTAGCGGCCTCGCTGCCAGCCAGCAGGAGGTTGAGGTCGCGCGAGTACCACAGCACCACGCCGATGCCCACCGCCGCCACCGGCAGCATTACCTCCACATCCTCCCACGAGATTCTCGAGGGGTCGAAGCTGCCCATGGTCCAGAAGATGATGTCGTCCATCTTCTCGTGGTTCATCACCATGAGGAACGAGATGATGGCCGAGATGAGCAGGGTGAAGCAGACGCCTGTCAGCAACAACGTGGTGGTATGCATGCGGTTGCCGATGGAGGCAATCTTGTAGATGAGCAGCACCGTGAGTAGCGCCGTCGCCAGCGCCAGCCCGCTCACGCCCCATTGGATGGCACCCCATCCCAGCAGGATGGCCACGGCAGCACCCAGCGAGGCGCCACTCGAGACGCCCAGCACATAGGGGTCCGTCAGCGGATTGCGGAAGATGCTCTGATAGGCCGCACCACATACGCTCAGCACGCCGCCCACCAGCACACACATGAGTATCCTTGGCAGTCGCAGCTGGACGAAGAACCACAAGGTTCGCAGTTCGGCGGTATCGATGTTTTCCTTCCCAAAGCATTGTCCAACCCACAATTTGAATTCCTTGTACAAATCCTCGGCGTTGATATCGACGGCACCGACAAGGCTGCTACCCACAATGGTGGCCAGCAGCAGCACTACAAGCACCACCACAACCCACGGGTTCAGAATATGTTTTTGAGGGTTCAACTGAGGATGTCTTTCATGGTGTATACTCCAGGTTCAGCTTTCGCCAAAAACTCGGCTGCCAGCACAGCACCCAGAGCCAGCCCCTTGCGGCTGTGAGCCTCGTGAGTCAAGGTGATGGTATCTATCTCGCTGTCGTAGACCACGGTATGTGTCCCCGGCACCTCGCCCTCGCGGTACGACGTGATGGGCACACTTTCCACTTTTCGCTTTCCGCTTTCCACTATCTGTTCCTGCAGCGTGATAGCTGTGCCGCTGGGGGCATCGAGTTTGTGGATATGGTGGGTCTCGCTGATGGAGACCTTGTAGTCCTCCCGGCCACACATCAGCTTGGCTAGCCGCTCATTCAGGGCAAACATGATGTTCATGCCGATACTGAAGTTGGTGGCCGTGAAGAGGCGTCCGCCGCGAGCTTTGCATTCGGCGACAACCTTTTCATAATCAGCATACCATCCAGTAGTGCCGCACACTACTGGCAGTCCCGTCTCAAAGCAGCGCAGCATATTGCCCACCGCTGTTGCCGGCGTGGTGAATTCAATGGCCACATCCGGCCTCTTTCCACTTTCCACTTTCCACTTTCCACTTTCTATGGGCCAAGGGTCGTCCTTGTCAATCTTCATGGTGACCTCATGCCCCCGCTCAGCGGCCAGCGCCTCGATGGCGTGACCCATCTTACCGTATCCTATCAGTGCTATCTTCATATCGATCTCTTTTCAAAAAGAAACTGCAAAGATACGCACTTTTTCGGGAACGACCAAATTTATTCTTTTATTAATTCTTAATTTTTTTCGTATCTTTGCACCGAGAAAAAACTGACGATATACTGCTATGGAATTTAAACTCAACACTATAGAAGAGGCTATCGAAGACTTCCGCGAGGGTAAGTTTGTGATTGTCGTCGACGACGAGGACCGCGAGAATGAGGGCGACTTCATCATGGCTGCCGAGAAGATAACTCCTGAGCATGTCAACTTCATGCTGAAGAACGGCCGCGGCGTGCTCTGCGCCCCCATCACCGAGCAGCGCTGCCACGAGCTGCAGCTCGACATGCAGGTGCACGACAACACCTCGCTCCTCGGCACCCCCTTCACCGTTACCGTTGATAATCTGGAAGACGGCTGCACCACGGGCGTCAGCATGCACGACCGCGCCAGCACTATCCGCGCCCTCGCCGACCCCAAGACCAAGGCCGACCAGCTGGGACGTCCCGGCCATATCAACCCCCTGCGCGCCCGCAACGGCGGCGTGCTCGTGCGTGCCGGCCACACCGAGGCGGCTGTCGACCTGGCACGCCTCGCCGGTCTCTATCCTGCCGGCGCACTCATTGAGATTATCAACGACGACGGCACCATGGCCCGCATGCCACAGCTGCAGGAGGTGGCCAAGCGCTTCGGCCTCAAAATCGTCACCATCAAAGACCTCATCGCCTACCGCATCGCCCACGAGACCCTCATCCGCAAAGAGCAGGAGGTGTTCCTGCCCACGCAGTGGGGCAACTTCCAGCTTATCGCCTACACCCAGCTCGATAACGGCACCACCCACATGGTGCTCAAAAAGGGCGAGTGGGAGGAGGGCGAGCCCATCCTGGTGCGTGTCCACTCCAGTTGCGCCACAGGCGACATCTTCGGCAGCTGCAAGTGCGACTGCGGCGACCAGCTGCACCACGCCATGGAGATGATCGAGAAAGAGGGCAAAGGACTCATCGCCTACATGAGCCAGGAGGGTCGCGGCATCGGCTTGGTCAACAAGCTGAAAGCCTACCACCTGCAGGAGATGGGTCTCGACACCGTCGACGCCAACCTCAAGCTGGGCTTTAAGGCCGACGAGCGCGACTACGGCATCGGCGCCCAGATATTGCGCGACCAGAAGGTCACCAAGATGCGCCTCATCACCAACAACCCCGTGAAGCGCACCGGCCTCGAAGGCTACGGTCTCGAAGTCACCGAGATTGTCCCCATCGTCATCGAGCCCAACAAATACAACGAGCGGTACCTCAAAACCAAGCAGGATCGCATGGGGCACAAACTCCACTTGAAATAAAAAATGAAGGCGTCTTTCGAGACGCCTTCTTTCATTTCTTCTCCTTTTCTTTCGGCTTGTCGGAGACGACCTTGGTGTCGTAACCGATTTCCTTCATGGCGGCTTGGAGTTTCTTCACGTCGGTCTTCGTGCCGTCGTAGGTCACCGTGACGGTCTGCTCCTTGATGCTGGTCTCGATTTTCTTGACGCCGCTTTCGAAGCGGAGGTTCTTCTTGATTTTGTTCTCGCAGCTCTCGCAGTGCATCTGCGGTGTGGGGGTCATGACGAGCACGCGGAGGTCTTTTGAACCAGCCAGCAGTAGGAGGCTGGAGAGGAGGATTAAAAGGGTCTGTTTCATAATCTGCTTATTTTTTTCTGTTATTATTCTTTTTTAAAGGTTCAGCCGGATGCCGGCGTAGCCCATGATGCCGTGGACGGGGCCCCAAACGAGGGTGGGGTCGAAGGTCGACGACCAGGGGTTGGCGGCGTTGACGACGGGATTCTTCTGACGGTAATTGGTGAGGTTCTCACCGCCGACATAGAGGGAGAAGTGGCGGAACTCGCGCGTCAGCTGCAGGTTGACCTGCGGGTAGGCGGGGAACTCCTCGCCAGAGACCAGCGCGCCGTTCTCGTCGAGGTAGTCGGGGATGCGGCCACCGCCGTTGAGCTGCAGCGTGAGGTCCACCTGCCAGAGAGCCAGCATGGGCTTCCAACTCAGCGTGATGAGTCCTTTGTAGCGGCTCTGCAGCGGCTTCTCCATCAACACGCCGCCATAAGTGCAGCGCACATAGTTGTAACGGAAAGCAGCTAGGAGGTTGAGGTCTTCGGTGAGGTCGTAGTTGGCGTCGACCTGAAGGGTGTGTGAGTAGGAGCTGCCGTTAAGGTTATCAATGATAATCTTGGTGGGGTCGCTGTCGTAGTCGACCACAGCTTGGTTGATGAAGTCGGTGTAGTAGTATTCGGCGTTGAGGGTCAGCGTGCGGTCACTCACAGGGATATAGAAGGAGAGGCTGGCGCCGCTGTTCCAGGCTTCCTCCTGCCTGAGGTCGCCGAGGGTGAGGGTGCGGCCAGAAGTGAGGAGGTAGTGGTTCTCGGCGAGGGCATGGGGTGTGCGGTAGCCTTTGCCGACGGAGGCACGCAGCGACATCCAGTCGAAGGGCACCCATTTTACATGCATGCGGGGCGTGAGGTAGGTGCGGTCGTAGAGCGTGCTGTGGTCGGCACGCAGACCCGCCATCACGGTGAGGTGATAGCTGGGCTTGAAGGTGTATTGAGCATACGCCCCTGGCGTATATTCAGTTAATAGATTAGAGTTAATAGATAATAGTTTTTCATCGAGGCGGTCGAGGTTGAAGCTGAGACCGGTGGAGAGGTTGTGGATGTCGTTGAAGTCGTGTTCCAGCACCAGCTGGGCGTTGAGGCTGCCCTGCTTGTCGCCATATTCCTTGATGCCGAAGGTGCCGTCGAAATTATAGAGGCTGCCGGTGGCCAAGAAGGCAAGATTGGTGTTGTGGTCGCGGTCGAGGAGGAGGGCATGCTTCATATAGGCATCCAGACGGTTGGCCTCGGTCATCACCATGTAGGGATTGGCAGAAGTGTCGTCCATCTGACCGCCCTCACGGTTCTCGTGGAGATAGCCGAAGCCGGCATGCATGATGTAGCGTCCCTTCTGGTATTTCCAGCGGTTCTGCACATGCCACTGCTCTACCGCCGGCGCATCCTGCCAGCCGTCGCCGTCCTCATCCATGTGCATGAAATCCTTCTCGAAATGCGCCAGCACCTCGGTGCTGAGGTGATGGTTGAGGTGGACGTTGCCCATCACGTTGGCCTCGGCCTTGAGGCGGCTGTCGCCATAGACGTTGACCTGCAGGGCGGGGTCGTCCTCGGGCTTGAGGTATTCAACGTTGATTTGGCCGGTGATGCTCTGTGGGCCGTTCTTGACGCTCGAAGCGCCCTTGCTCACCGAGATGCTCTTCATCCAGGCTCCCGGCACATAGCCCAGTTGGTAGGGCATCGCGGCACCGAGGGTGACAGGCAGGTTCTCCAGCAGCATCTGGACGTATTGGCCGCTGAGACCCAGCAGTTTGATTTGACGGGCTCCGACAGCCGCATCATTGTAGTTCACGTCGACCGAGGGATTGGTGATAAAACTCTCGCCGAGGTTGCAGCAGGCGGCACGGAAAAGCTCGTCCTGCCCTATCTCAAGGCCGTTGACGGCACCGCCGAGACGCGACACGCCTTCACTCTTACGCTGCTGGATGGAGACCTCCTCCAGCGTTTTGGTCTTGTTCTGTGAGGTGTCGGACTGCGCTCCGACATTTGCGGCTACCAGCACCATAAGGCTGGCAGCAAAAAATCTTTTTATCATGGATTAAGGGTTTAAAAGTTTGAAAGTTATTAAAATAGTCACTATAGTTACTATAATCACTATAACCATAATAACTTCCAATCAAACCCTCAACACGGCCACCGTCTGCGCCAGTCCTCCTGGAGGGGCCAAAGCAGAACTACAGTAACTATAGCCACTATAGTCACTATCAATAGAGGGAGCCGTCGGAGGAATCACCGCAAACAGCACCGGCAGCACAGGCAGGTCGAGGCTGGCGGTCATCGTCGGCACATAGTCAGACAGTTGCATCGATTTCACCGTCATGCAGCCGCCCTCATCGGGGCAGCAGGTGCCGTCGGTCGGCAATGCCAACGAGATTTTCCCTGTGCACGAACATTTCTCCAACGACACTCCAGATGTTCCCAAGAGTATCATTGTCAGCATGATGACGGAGAGAAATATGTTCGTTGCACGCTTCATTTCGGTGGCAAAAATACGAAACCCTTCCGACATACAGAATTAAAAAATGTTAAAATTTGACCCAAAAACGGCACCTTTTCGTCTTTATAGTGAAAAGGAAAAATTTCAACCGAGGCAGCGTTTCCACATAAAATGCCGTCTATCGGGGTAAAAAAGGAGTTGTTAACCATTAAAATATAAAACAATGAAAAAGTCTGCCATCCTCTTTCTAGCGACCCTGATGTTGCTAATGGTCAGTAATGTAAAAGCACAGTCCACCGACACCATCCTTATTGGTGACACCACGAACATGGTGATGGGAGGCACCAACCTGCCTTATCAGTCATTCTCCAGTTCCTACACCCAAGAAATGGTGTTAGCCAGCGAGCTGAACGGTCCAGCCATGATTACCGGCCTCGACCTCTACTGCGGCAACGGCGGCATAGGCCGCCAGTGTACCATCTATCTGGCCAACACCTACCTGTCGCGGCTGGACTCTTTTGTCCCTTACGGCGCGATGTTCCAGCAGGTGGTCGTGGACACCCTCGGCCAGGAAGATGGATGGAACCACTTCGAGTTCAGCACTCCGTTTTATTATACAGGGTTTGGCAACCTCGTGGTGGCGTTCGACAGCCCATGGGCCATGGGCGGTGGCGACTATTATTGTGATTATTCGCAGACTATTTCGAGGTATGCAGGCATCAATCTGACCTATCTTACCCCCACCTTCCCCACCACTGTCACTACCTATCGAAACATTATGCGGCTGCATACTCAGCCTGTCCCCGCCCCTGTTTCCACCTGTCCTGCACCCTCGGTGCTGGTGGATGCCGTGGGCTCCACAGAGGTGAATGTACGGATTCCCGGCGGCAGCAACCTCTTGTGGACTGTGGAGTGTATCACCGACGGTGACGGAGCTTGGCAGACGGGAGGCTACGGAACGAGCGACACCACCTACACTATGACGGGTCTCACCCCCAACACCCATTACACCTTCCGCATCACAAACTATTGCACCGACACCTTCTCCACCACGTTCAAGCATATCCTCACCAACTGTGTCCCTGACACCGTGCCCTACGTCGAAGACTTTGAGGGGTTGTACTTTATGCCTGATTGTATGCGCTCCACGCCGGGCAGTGTCGGCGACACTCCGGAATTGGACTGGAGTCACAGCCACAGCGGCATCTGTGGTGTAAAACTCAATGGCGGCACGTTGGTTCTGCCCTCTTTCGATGTGCCTACCGACAGTCTCGAGCTCTCCTTCTGGGCCCAGAACGGCACCGTCAATGCCACGCTCAACCTCTACGTGGGCGTCGTCTCCGACCCCCTCGACCCCGCCACCTTCGTCCCCGTCGACACTATTACCGTACCTCAAAGTTGGATTCCTGTCGTAGTTCGTTTCGACGGCCATCCCGGCATCGCGGGACAGATTGCCATCCGGACGGCCAATCCTCGTATGACTTATTTCTATATCGATGATATCGAGCTTCACCGCATCACTCCTTGCCAGACCATCATGGCAGTCACTGTCGACCAAATCTCCGACATTTCCGCTATGGTACATTGGGTGGATACCACTGGTATCTACTATGAGGTGGCTTACGGTCCTTCGGGCTTCGCCATCGATTCCACCCATATCGTCACCGGCATCCACGCAGACAGCCTGCTGCTGAATAGCTTGTTGCCGTATACAGTCTACGATGTCTATGTCCGTTCCTACTGCGGAAATTCCTACACCAACTGGTCGCCGGTGCACTCGTTCCGCACCTTCTGCAGCCTGCTCGACACGCTGCCCTACACTGAGGATTTCGACAGCTACACGGGCTATCCCCAGGCCTCCAACCTTCCCTGTTGGCGCGGGCATGTGGATATGAACACCTGTGTGGTGAATCCCGCCGGCGGCGGCCATTCGGGAAACAGGGCGCTACGTTGGGATTGGAGCAGCTACGACGCTGCGGTCCAGACTGCTGTCCTGCCGGCCATCAACACAGACCTCCTGCCGCTCAACACCCTGCAACTCTCTTTCTGGGCCAAGAACACGGAGAATATCTATCACATGTATGACACCGCCCGCCTGGTGGTGGGTGTCATGACCGACCCCACTGTCGACAGCACCTTCCAACCCATCGACACCATCGTCATCCTCGGCGACGACTGGTACCGCTACGATGTGCCGCTCAGCGGGACGGGTAATTACATCGCCATCAGGAGCTGCCAAGGTATCGGCACGAGGGAGCAATGGAGAGCTTTTCTGGACGACATCCTGCTCGACCTGTCGCCCGCCTGCCAGGATGTGACGGGCTTGACTGTCACCGCCCTCACCGCCACCACAGCCACCGTGCGTTGGGACGGCCAGCCTGAGGGTGTGGTATGGCAGACCTATATCGACACCGACGCCACCGTCACGCCCGAGGCCGACACCACACGCCTCACCAACCCCGAATGCTCCTTCACCGACCTCACCACCGGGACACCTTACTATGTCTGGGTACGTGCCATCTGCACCCTCAAAAACGACACTTCCCAGTGGGAAGGCCCTCTGCAGGTGGTGCCAGGCATGTGGAATATGCGCGTCAATAAGAACGACACATTGACCGTGTGCGGCGTGACAGTCTACGACAACGGCGGTGCCGCGGACCACTTCAGCGCCCAGCACTCCTCGCTGGTCATCATGCCCGACGCTCCGGGCCATCTCGTCAGCATCGGTGGCCATTGCGATATCGGGAGCGTCTCCTCACTGACAATCTACGACGGTGTAGGTACCTCGGGAACCGTCCTCTGGACCAAGAGTGTCAATAACATGTGGCCCGTCGACTTCGGCCCCGTCGTCTCCGAGACAGGCCCCATCACCCTCGCCTTTGAAGGCAACACGTCCTTTAACTATTATAATGATGGCTTCGAGCTGTCGGTCAACTGCATCCCCGACACCTGCATCGTCCACCAGCTGCGGCTCGACACCGCGGTGGCGGCCACCGACAGCACCCTGGCCCTCACCTGGGAGTGCAACGGCGCTTCGTCCTACGAGGTGGAGTACGGCCCGGTGGACTTCTTTGCGGGCACCCTGTTGACGACCACCAACAATAACATTGTCATCACCGGTCTCTCCAGCCTCGACCGCCTCGAGGTGCATGTCCGTAGCCTCTGCGGTGAGGGCGACACCGGCAACTGGGTGCGCGGCATCTTCAACACCGCGCCCTGCAGCGATGCCCTCTTCCGCGACAATTACGACTCCACCATGCAGTACAACCTCACCTCCGTGGGTCCCGTCGGCTACAACGGCGTCGGCTACAGCTATGTGCAGACGCTCGTATCGCCCGAACACCTCGCCGGTCTCGAGGAAGGACTCACGGCATTGGCTTTCCGTCCGGCGACCTATGTGGAGGGCTCCCACATGAGCAACGTCACCGTCTGGCTGGCCAATGTGGCCGACACCGCCCTCAACGACGGCCCCATCCTGCCTGATGCCGACCATCGCTTCATCAAGGTCATCGACTCCGGCAACTTCTGCCATACGGCGACGACGGAATGGCAGACCCTGCGCTTCGACCGTCCCTTCCTCTGGGACGGACACAGCACCCTGCTGGTCGCCGCCCTGCGCGAGGATGGCGGCGACACCTCAGTCGTGACGCATTACTCCTGCCACTTCCGCCATCGCGATTTGATGGACACCGTCTACCGTTCCTACCAGATTGCAGGCTACTACCCCATCGACATCGACAGCGCAGGCAGCTACACCGGCCCTTACTATAGTGGCTACGGGACCTTCGCGACGGGAGACCTCCGCCTCATTGGCAACCTCTGCGGGACGGCGCTCTGCGAAGCACCTGTAATCGACTCTGTCACGGCCGACAGCACGAGTGTAACCCTCGTGTGGCACGGTACCGGCAATGACTACCAACTTACCATTTCGCCCGACAGCCAAGGCTTGGGCACGATATCCACCCAAGACAACAGCTATACCTTTACAAGCCTCCAGCCCGCCACCAGCTATAGGGTGTCGCTGCGGCAGAACTGCACCGCTGCCGACTTCGGCTATTCCGACTGGAGCTCTGTGAATGTCACCACCACCGGCTCCGGCCCCATCGGTATCGACAACGTATCAACCTGTCAACTTGTCAACGTTTACCCCAACCCCACCCACGGCAAAGTCACCGTCACGAGCCCCGACCCACTTGCTTCCGTCACCGTCACCGATATGATGGGCCGCAGTGTCTACACTCAAACAATTAAGCAATCAAACACTCAAGCAATCACAATGGATCTCCACCACCTGCCTCAGGGTGCCTATTTTCTCATCCTCACCTCCGCCGACGGCAAGACCCACACCGTCCGCCTGCTGAAACAATCGGACATCTTCTCACGATAATTTTCAATCATCAAAAACACATCCAACATGACACATCACTTCATCAAATCCCTCGCCATCCTCACCTTGGGCGCGATGCTAATCGGAACGGCCTCGGCCCAGGAAATCGAGGCTGGAAAACAGAAGATCAAACCCTGGATTGAATTCAACCTCGGTATAAGCTTCCTCAACGGAAGCAACGGCTTCAACGACCACATGCAGACCTATCACCCAACGCTCGACTACCGCAGCGCCTACAGCGCGGCAGTGCAACTCGGCGTTGGCGTCGGCGTGGAATACCGCCGATTCACCCTCGGCTTGCACCTGGGCGGCATGGCTGACAACATCTTCTCTGTGAAGAACCAACTTGTCAAAAAGCAAGACAATCTTTACCAC
Organism: uncultured Bacteroidota bacterium; assembly: GCA_902800395.1. GTDB lineage: Bacteria > Bacteroidota > Bacteroidia > Bacteroidales > P3 > Colimorpha. Next base: position 114,518 of record CADCEC010000006.1, read on the forward strand.
ATCGACCTCGGCTACCGTTTCGACCTCGGCAAGAACTATACCCTCGAACCCGCGGCGGGCTTTGGCGTCTGCGTCAGCGATATCTTCCTCTCCAGCTCGCGTGGCGGTGCCGACTACGTCAATTCGTTCTCCACAGCGAATTTCGCAGTGCCGCTGACAATCAATTTCTGGCATGGGAAGAACGGTAAAGACATCGGTCTATATGTTCAGTATATCATCAGCGTCGGACAGGTTGGAAAAGCCCACATCACCGGACTTGACACCGAGGTGGACGACCTCAACTTCCTGCCCGCCACACTCACCCTTGGCTGGAAATATCGATTTTAAACCATCAAAAACGCGTCCAATGTGCAACACCAAACTATCAAAACCCGCAGATGGAAACAGCCCCGTTTGTAACGCTGAGAAGGTGACAATGTATCGCTGAGAGGGTGACAATGTAACGCTGAGAGGGTAACAATGTATCGCTGAGAGGGTGACAACGTATCCCTGAGAGGGTGACAATGTATCGCTGAGAGGGTGACAAACTGATATGGAAACAGCACTGAAAACCAGCACGATAAAAACGCTCCCAACAAAACTATTAAAAAGGGTGCCGAGGAAACTACTAATTTCCTACCCATAGAAACTACTAATTTCATAGGCATAGAAACTACTAGTTTTATCGGCACCCCTTCCGGGGACACCCGTATAACTCTTATTCATTATGAAAGAAACCATGAGAACCATCATGCTATCCGTCAGCCTTCTTCTCGCCACTATTGCCAAAGTGTCGGCGCAGGACACGCTCACTGTGGCGCAGATGCGGGAGGACTTCAGCTATATGATGGAGCAGTACGAGCGCATCCACCCGAACCCGACGTGGTCGCTCGGCAGGGAACGGTACGACGAGCTGAAGCGACAGACGCTGGCACGGCTTGACCACCCGATGACACAGCTCGACTTCTGGCGCATCATCGCTCGATGGAACCAGCACTTCGACGGCCACACGCATGTGGGGTTCCCGCAGTCGGCGCCGCGAATGCCGGAAGGCATGATGGCTTTCCCGCCGTACAGCATAGTACAGTATTGCGACGGGAAACTCCGCTTCAGCACTTACGACGGCATGCCCGACAGCCTGCGGGGATGCGAGATAACGTCCATTGATGGGCATTCTGCGACAGAGATTGTCGACAGCATCCTGCCCTACATCAGCCACGAGAGCGAGGCCCATCTGAACACCATTGTCCTGCGCTCACTCTATTATTACTACAATCTTTTTTACGGCTACAGCCCGCAGATGACAATTGTTTACCGCACCGCTGACGGCAAGCGAAGTGTAGTGCTGGACAGGAGAATCCTTTATGAATGGCTGGTACAGGTGGACGACAAGGGTAACATCGGCGGAACGGGACCGCGCGATATACCTTGGCATTTCAGCATTTTCCCCGAACAAGGCGTTGCCTTGTTTGAATTCAACTCTTGCGGGCCAAATGACAAGCTGGAGCAGTTCGATTCCGTTGTGGCGGCCTGCATCGACTCGGTCAACCACTATGGTATCCGGCATCTTTTTGTGGACATTTCGCACAACAGCGGAGGCAGCGACGCTTTCTGCAAGCGCCTCCTTTGCCATCTCGACGGCCTTCCCGACACGGTGGCGGCTATGGATGTGACGGACACCGAGATGGGTACCGTCGCGGACCCGGAAGAGAAGCGTGTAAAAATGTCATTCACCCCCAAGCACCCCTTGTACGGCGGCAAGCTGTACTTCATCCAGTCGCATTTCACCTACTCCGCCTCCATTGTCATGGTCAACCTCGTCAAGCAATACCGCCTCGGAACCCTCATCGGCGAGGAGACCGGCGGCCTCACCACCACCTACATCCGTCTCAACCAGCGCAAACTGCCCAACTCCGGGCTGACGTTCTACTGCTCCGACAAGCAGAACCGCTACCTTGGCACCACAGGCCCCCGCGGAGTGCTGCCCGACATCCCGCTGGAAATCGGCTACAAGTACCTCTTCCGCAGCTTCACCGCCGAGGAACTGCTGCAAATGATAGTCGACTACAGACAATACAGCCTCAACCTCCGCATCGAGGGCGACACGCTGCGGGTGTCGGGCTTTTATCTCATCCCCTACGACACCACCACCTATTCGGGACAACCCATCAAGGTCGATACCGCCTATTCCTTGCCGCTTGCCGACTACCGCACGTCCGATGGTGCCATCGTGCTGCGACGCGAGGGTAACTGGTACCCGCACATTAACGGCGAGCTGCTGACGGCACAGGTACACATCAAGGCAGATGACTACCATATCATCGGAGGCACAGAATGGCTCCCGTCGTTCGACATACACCTCGTCCTCCTGCCGAAGGACAAATACGCTTGCAAGGTGATTGACTCGCCCATTCGTCCCTTCCATTTCTATCGCCTTGCAAGTGATACAACACAGTATTCCGATGCCTATTACCACGAGTTCGTGGATTCTTACAACTTCTACTGCTCCTTTTTCGGCGATTCCTTGTCATCAAAGCCGATGAATATCGTGGAGATTGGCGACCCGCAGTTTGTGATGTGCCAGTCGCTACGCGATATGATTATCTTCGGGCACTATTTCTATGATGTTTACACTATGATACCCGACTTTTCGTGGATTCCGCACGAGGTAGCGCATCAATGGTGGGGCGACGGCATCTTCTTCGAATATCGCGACTACGCTTTAAGCGAAAGCCTGAATGAGTACATCAAACTGCAATACCTTAAGAGCCGCGGTCGTGGCTACGAGGAGCAGATAGAATACTACAAGGCGATGATGGAGCGTGCCGAAAAAACGTTGCCAATCGCCGATATCCATAGTGTCGAGTCGCAGGATGAATCCATTGCCATCTACCATGCCGCCCCCTACCGCCTAGCTTCAGAGGACGCCTCGACCGTCAACACCACCCTGCAACAACTCTATAGCAAGTATAAACACACAATAGTTAGCCGAGAAGTATTCCTGCAAGAATGTAAAGCATTGCAGGACTGGTTAATCTCTAAATAGTGATTCATAAATGTCTATCCAAAAAAGATAAACAACAATGAAGAAAAACATCATCAAATCCTTCGCCGCCCTGATGATGGGCACAATGCTGCTCGCGGGCTGCGGAAAAGACAACGAAACTATTATCTGTTAACTCTAAAGATGTCCACCGAGTTGCCGCCGCGGTCGTTGCGGCCCTGCGAGGTGAGGAACAGGTACTGGCCGTCGGCCGAGATGTCGAGCCCCACGGGGTAGGAGTCGGCGGCGATGGTGCCCAGCAGCTTCATCGTGCGGGTGTCGACCACCGCCATGCAGCTCGACGAGTTGCAGGCGGCGAAGAGGTAGCGGCCATCGGGCGAGAGCACGATGGTGCGGGCACCGGCAGGTACCTTGCAGCTCTCCCAGCCCCCGAGGCGGTAGCTCTTCTTCTCCCCTAGGTTGGGGATGGCGGCGACGAAGTCCGCCAGCTTCATGCGCTGGATATAGCCCGCATTGTTGATGCTCAGGTAGAGGTACTCATCCTGGATGACCAGGTGGCGCAGGTTGGACTTCATGCCTGTGATGCGGCCCAGGTACTTGCCCGAGGCGAGGTCGATGACGGCGATGCCGCCGGTGCCACCCATGCAGCCCACCAGCAGGTATTTGTTGTCGGGCGTGAAGACGGTACCACGCAGGCAGTAGCCGCAGTTGCAGTCGCGGTTCACGGATTCCGAAAGGCTGTAGTTGAGCTTCATCTTATAGTCCACCACGAGGCAGGAGACGTAGTGCCAGTCCTCCATCTTCTCGCCGCTGATGTCGATGACACCCACGGTGTTGTCGCCCCAGTGAGTGACAGCGATATAGTGGTTGTCGGGCGAGGTGGCAATCATCTTCGGCAGCGGCCCCGTCTCGAAGAGGCGCACGATACTGTCGTTCTCGGTGTCAATCACCGCCACCGCCGAGGGATCCTGCGCGTTGATGTCGAAACTGCGGCGGTAGTAGGGCACCCACAGGTAGCGGCCCCCGTGTGAAAAAGTGCTCTCCACGGGCTTGCCCATGAAGGTGTTCAGATTCCTTGTATAGTGCGTGAAGGGGAACAGTCCACTCGGCGGTGCCCAGAGGACCGAGTCCTTCTGCGAGAAGCGATGATGGATGGACTTCAGCTTCTCGCCTGTCTTGAAGTCGAACACCACCGTGGTGCCGCCTTCCAGCGAGTTGACGTAGTATTTCTCACCCGAGGGATGGATGTTCACCGACTTCGGCGAGTGGATGTCCTTCTCGGCGGTCTCCTTGATATGCGGCGCGTAGTTCTGCTTGCGTCCCACCAGCTCCACGGTGATGCTGTCGAGCTTTAGCGTCGTCCCCAGCGCGGGATGCACCACAGGAAGGCGGTTCTCCTTGGCAGCGGTATCCTGCGCACTGGCCGGAATGAAAAACGAAAAGAATAAAAGGAGTGAGAGAGACAAATGTGTTCTCATAACTATCATCTATTATCTGTTAATTGTTATCTATTAACGAAATACACATTCCGTGTATTTCCCGTTCCGGTTGCAAAGGTACGAAAATATATGAGATTAACCGCTACCAACAAAAAAAGGGGCGCCCATTCGGGCGCCCCTTTTCTGTTGAAGCGTCACGCGCTTACCGTATCATCACGATGCGGCGGGCGGCGTGGTTGCCGATCTTGACGAGGTAGGTGCCGCTGACGGGGATGTCGAAGCG
>CADCEC010000007.1 GCA_902800395.1 uncultured Bacteroidota bacterium
CTTTTCCGATGAATCCGTCAAGGATTCCTTGCTGAACTTTTCCCATAATTGTTTGGTTTTTGGTTGGTTAATTTTTGGAGTTAAAGAAGTTAAAGAATTAAAGAAGTTAAAGACAAATGCATTTGTTGGTGATAAAGGTTAAAGGTTAATGGTTAAAGGTTAAAGAATTTTGGAGATAAGGAGATTAGGAGATAAGGAGATAAGACAAATGCATTTGTTGTCGCTGTTTTTTGGTTTAAGGGTCAGGTTGGGGACTAGTTGGGGTTAAGTTGATGTTAAGTTGATAGCGCCTGATTGCTTATTTGAATGGTTACGCAGGATGTCAAAGAGCTCTTTTTGATTTCGAAATCTGATGCAAAGATACAACCCTTTTTCGTGGGGTTCGTGCGATTGTTGACGATGGCGTGCGATTACGTGCGATGGCGTGCGATTATAGGGTTTACGGGGCCCCTAACCATTCAATTATCGCTTGCACTTGGCGGGGAGTGAAGACCTTGCTGGAGTTTTTGTAGCCTATTTTCTGCAGTTCGTCCCACAACATGTCGTTGCAACGTATGAGAGCCATCAAGTGGTTGACCGCCACCCGGGGCGTGCTGTCCGGGAAGAACATCAAAGCGAGTTCTTTCTTGCTATAAGATCTGATTTTGAAATTTTCCATATGTCTTTAAACTTTAAACTTTAAACTTTACATAGTAGTCGCTGAAGTCTTTGCAGGAGGGCGGGAGGTGGTGGTGCTGGAGGTTGGGGAGGAGGTCTTTGAGCTGGAGGAAGAGTCGCTCGCCAGGAGCGTCGCGGTCGGGGTACATGTGGAATTCGGTGTAGAGTGTAGTGTGTAGGGTGTAGAGTTGTTCTTTGTCGTTCTTCGAGAGCAAAGTGGCGGAGGGAATGGCGATGGCTTTGTGGCCGGCGGAGAGGAGTGCCCAGCAGTCGGAGGCGCCTTCGGCGATGTAGAGGGGCTCGCCCGGTTTGAGCTTATTCAGCACCGGGAGGTTGTAGATGGAGCAGTGGGAGCCCTTGGGGAACTTGAAGCGAGGGGCGGTGGAAGTGGAAAGTGGAAAGCGGAAAGTGGAAAGCGGGCCTTCGGCGTCGGGGCGTTGGTAGTTGAGGTTTCGGTTTTGGATACCGATGAGGTAGCCGTCGGGGTCGTAGTAGGGGATTTGGAGCCAGTCGACGCCGTTGCGGTCGTGCCAGGAGGTGAGGCGGCACCAGCGGATGACGCGGGGGTCGAGGCGGCGCTGGTCGAAGAGGAAGTGGCGGGCGGCGGGAGAGAGGTAGGGGCGGGCGAAGAAGCGGGCGTAGCGGGATGGGTCGAAGGACTTGGTGTCACATACTCCTTTCCCCCTTTGGGGGACTCCCCCTACGTTAGGGGGAGAGCTGCTGACGCGGGCGGCGGGGAAACCGCCGGGCACAGTGGTGCCGTTGGAGAGCCAGGAGCAGGCTTCGGGGAAGGTTTTGTGGAGGAGGTGCATGACGAGGTCGATGGTGCCGCCGTGGGCGTCGCAGACGAAGCAGCGGTAGGAGTTCTTTCGCACGTTGAAGGAGAGTGAAGGGTGATGGTCGGCGTGGAAGGGGCAGAGCGCCTTATGCCTCACTACTTCCATCCCCAGCCGCTCCGCGACCCCCTCGATGGGGAGGTCGCGAAGCTGTTGAAGTTCATACTTTTCCATGATCATTAGCGATTTAAATAGGTTTGTGTCTTGGTGTAAAGTCCTGTTTGCTCGGAGTACTCGATGAAGCCGCGGGATTTCCATTGGTAGATCTGGTCGCGGGTACCCTCTTTACTCTTGCCCATCTGGGTGCGCAGTGCTTCAAGTTGGGATTGGTTGAAGGTGTTGGGGAGGCTGTCGAGCATGATCTTGGGGCCGCGACGCTGAGCCTCGCTCATGGTGTTGGCGTCATTGCCCAGCAGGTCGGCGAAGATTTGCATCTTGCTCCAGAGGTCGTGGTAGACGAGCCATTCCACGAGATGGCCCATAGAGGTTGTCCAGCTTTGGCCGTTGAGCGCCCAGAGCACACAGCCGGCTTTCCAAGCAGAGACAAGCGAGCGCTTGGAGGCGTCCCACAGCGTGTCGTCGTCGGTGAGGTCGGCCAGCGTAGCCATATCGGTAGCCAGCTGGTCGATCAGCTTGTTCAATGGGTTGATGACGAAGCGCCCTTTGCAGATGCTAAGACGGGTGAGGTATTCGTCGAGTTTTTGATAGAATTCGTCGGTATACTTGCCTTGCCTTGGGATGCGGCCGCTGCGGGAGGTGCGAGGCTTGTAGGAGAAAACCATGCGGCCGAAGGTGCCGTTGAAGAGGTCGTTCTTGTAGAAGTTGCGTGTGGCGAAGGGTGTGGAGGAGATGGTGAGGTTGGCGCGGAGGATGGGGTTGCCTGTGACGCCGTCGGCTGTGGCGCGGAGGGCTCCGGCGCGCTGGCGGTCGTAGATGTTGCGGAACATCTGGCTCACGGCCTTGTGTCCACCACAGATGCGGTCGGCCATCTCGACCTCGGGCATATTGAGGTATTGGGTGCGGCCACCGAGGCTCTCGCAGGCCATCGCGTTCTGGAGGAAGGCCGCGGAGGTGACGTCGGAGGGTGGGAACCAGAAGGCCACATCGGGGCGGGCAGGCTTCTCCTTGTTGGCCGACTTGGTCTTCACCTGCTTCTGCCACTCGACGAGTTTTTTCAGCTCCTCTTCGTCGTGTGCGCGGAAGTCGCGACAGATGGCTTCGACAAGTAGTGACAATTGGCCCTTGTTGCCGCCCGTATCGGATACCAGATTGGCCATTTGGCCACATGTTTCCTTCCAAGTGAGGTCCGGATACTGAAATTCCGCGCCGCTGAGGTGTGCTCCGAGGACGGGGAAAAGCATCGGAACGAGGGGTTCGTACATATCTTTTGATGCCTGTGAGAGGAGTAGACGGATACATTCTGTACCGTTTCCGAGGGTTGGCATCTGTGGAGCCGTGTGTTTTGTGATGTCGTAATTCATTGTTTATTTGCTTTTTAGTGGAAAATAATGGGTTAATATCTGACAACTGACAACTGACAATTAAATTTTTTTGAGGGTATGCAATTCTATTTTCTATATGTATATATCTATCTATTAATTAGTTATATAGTATACAAATAGGTGTCAGGTATCCTTTTTTTAATTGTCAGAATTGTCAGTTGTCAGATTTTGGTTTACGGAATTAATGAGACTTATTCACTACGAGGCGTTTACGTGATTTTGGGGGGCGGTAGGAGTTGAGGAAGGCGGATTGTTCCTGTTGTTCGGAGCGGAGGAGAGTGTTGATGAGTTTGAGGCCGAGGTGTTTGGGGAAGCGGAGGATGAAGATGAAGTGTTTGTTGGTTTCCTTGACCTCGCCGTGAAGGGTGTGGAAGAGGAAGTTGTAGCGGCTGCCGGAGTCGACGGCGTAGGGTCGGAAGTTGGAGGTTCCGTCGTTGAGGGTTACCATGCGTCCTTTCTGGCTGGCGTGGTCGCCGTCGGCCACGATGAAGTGGTTCTCCTCGAAGGCGCAGGGGAAGATGTTGATGTTGCCGTTCTCATTGAAGACCGTCTGGGTTTCGATGCGGAGGTTGTCTACGAAGACGTTCTGGTTTTTGTTTGACTTCTTCATATTTGTCGAAGTTTAGCGAGGGGAGTGTCGGAAGGGTGGCCACCCTTACATATAGTAATCTCGCGAGACTTCCTCTGCTTCACTCGACAGCCGCTGCCTTTTCAGCGGGGTTTTAATTGTTTGACGATGCAAAGGTGCAAGGGATTTTTAAACCGACAAAAAAAAGTCATGTAAAATAATTATCCCTTTGAAAGATTTGACTTTCAAAGGGATGTAAAGTTTTGCACAATCGTGTTACTACCTCAAACGGGCTTTTTGGAATCATGTTTCTGAATTATCCCGCTTCTGGCCTTGAAAATGGAGTCGCTTTTAGGTCATCCATTATGTGGGTTGTCCAACTGTTAAGAGCACTATTGGATATTTTACTGTCTTTTAGATAGCGTTCAAGATTTTTCTTTTCTACTGAATCGATAACCATGTGTAATGCTTTCGCATAATCAGCGTTGTTATATTCGGGTTTAAAGATATAACCAAAACTAAGGGCTATCACAATAGAGCAACAATACGTGTTTCTTGATTGACCACTCAGTTTCTTTTTCGCCTCCTCTTTTACTTCCGAGTCAAACAGTAACTTCTCAAGATATTCGTCAATCAGCGTCGGCCTAATATCCTCTTTCAGAAACTCTTTAAATGGCTTAAATATCTTCTTGCAGTCTTCCAACAGTTCTTCGTCTTGGCGTTCCTGATACCGCTTAAGATACTGTGCCAAACTAGGCTTGACATGAGCCATTGCTTCATGGATCTGATCTATCGTCCAATCAAACCCTTTGATGTTAAAGAAATCGTCCTCCGTTAGTTTTGTATAGTTCTTGTATATATATTGGCCAAGTTTCTCATAGTTGACTATCAATATACTGTCTTCTTTCCACTCAATAAAACGGTCAAACTTGGCACATTCTATTTCAAATTCTTTTGTGACTTCGCAACCAACCTCCAAATCATCCTCCGTAATTACTAATTTACGTTTTTTTACTTCTCCTCCTGTGGGCGCTTTGGCATAGCGGAAGAAACCAGTTTTCAGGAGGTCATAAATCGCCTGTTTTTGCCTTGCCTTAAGTTCATCAATGGTAGGAGTACCAGTATCCTCAAGCCATTCAAAGTATTTGATATCGAATTCTTCATCATTATAGTTTGTCGATATCTCATCCCATAGTTTTACATAAAGATGTGGCTTCGGGCACATCACCTTTTCTTGTATGTCGAAAAGCAATTGCTGCATTGTATCAAGTCCTTTATCTAAAGCATACCATAGGGCTCGCGTTCCTATCCTTTCATTGTCACAGAGTTGATGCATTGATGTTTTGAATGAACCAAGTACTTCTGGCGTAACTAAATAACCCTCTACTTCATTCGGAAGATAGTCGGTCATCCGGTTTATCTCTGACAAGTGATTATCGCCTTCTTTGTTTCTCTTGACTAATTCGTATAGTTTTTCACGTGACCAGATGGTTTGGTCACAGTATTTCTCGAAATCAATCCGTATTGCATCCAAGTCAATGGATGTGTCGAGTTGGGCACTTATGGTTTCCAACTCATGGTTTATCTTGTTGAACACCGCGAGTATACTCCAGGCTTGCATACGATTGAACAAGTCGTTCCTATCATCGTAGATTAGATTCTCGATGAACCTGTGTAAGCCTTCTATTTCCTCGTTGATGTACAACATTGTCTTTTTTCTTTAAAATAAGCGTGAGTCATCATAAGGCAATGCAAAATCACTCCAGGCTTTGCCGACCTTGACAGACACTTACACCGCACAAATGATGCTCACGCTATGGTTTTCTTCCTAAGCGCAAGCGCCACTTGCCGCATTGTAGGTCTGCGTCTGTCTTATCTAGTGTTTGGCAAATTTGGAGTGATTAGATCTGAACGCTGCAACCTTGTTGGCGACCCGCTTTTATTGCCTACCTATAGGGATAGGCTCCTTCGTATTATCCTTTAATCGTTCGTGTTTAAGAATTTCGTTAAGTATGCTTTTAGTTTCTCTATCACGGTTTGTTTCTTCTCGTCACTTTTGGGCAGGAATGGGTTCGATGGCGGCAGTATCTTGGCGATGCCGGTGCCGGTTTCAGTAACGTAGCCGTCGGCAAATGCCCGCTGCACGAATGCCTCTGTCTCGGCAGGCTTCAGGTGCTCTTCCTCAATGATGGCATCCAGCTGTTCTTTCTTCTCCTTCTCAATATACTGTTCCCATTTTACTCCCACATCAGCACCTTTCTCTGGTGTCATACGCTCAAGGAATTTCTCTATCAGCTCGCGTTTGTCGCGCATATCGGGGCTTGCATCCATTTGCTTGCGTATCTTCACAACAATTTCTTTGTCCTCGCAGTTCGAATCGTGATACTGCTGCACAAGCATCAAGATGTAGCGGATGTTTATCTGCACCTGCTTCACCAGTTCCATCTCGAAGACGATATCGTCCGAGATATCCTCCTTGTCGCCCTTCGGTGTGTTGGGCCGGAATTCCTCGTAGTAGTTGTTGTACCAACCTAGGTAGTCCTGATAACGCATTTCGTCCACTATCTTGGCTTCTTCAGTGAAATCGTCAAATGCCGCCAATATGTTGCGCAGACGCAGTATCTCGCCCATCAGTTTGATAAAGGCTTTCTTCTGCTCTTCGTCCATTATGTTGGCCATCCCCTCTACGGGATACTTCTGCAGCAGTTCTGCTATTAGTTTGGTATATGGGTCGTGTGGGTTGCCTCGGTCGTCCACATAACCCTCGCTGTAGTATTCCTCGAAGGTTTTCAGAAACACCAATCCCGATGCGTTCTCGTCGCCGAAGATGGCCAGGCTCTTGTTGGTGGCTTCTTCCAGATTGCGGAAGCAGACGATATTGCCGCAATTCTTCACGGCATTCAATATACGGTTGGTGCGGCTATAGGCCTGCAGCAGGCCATGAAGTTTCAGGTTCTTGTCCACCCAAAGTGTGTTCAACGTCTTTGCATCAAAACCGGTGAGGAACATTCCCACCACAATCAAGATGTCAATCTCCTTGTTCTTCATTCGCAGCGACACATCCTTATAGTACGACTGGAACGAGTCGCCATCGGTGGAATAGCTGGTATTGGGCGTCCACATCTGGTTATAATCCTTGATGGCATTTTCCAGCGCATCGCGGCTCTGCAAATCGGGAGCGGTACCCACATCTTCGGGGTTCTCGTCGCCTTCAAAACCCCATTCGTCCACCTCTGCCTCGTTGGCATTGTAGGTGTAGATGGTGGCGATACGCAAATCGGGTGCTCCTGGCTCTGCCAACTGCTTCTTGAACTCGTTGTAGTAAAGTATGGCTGCCTGCACCGAATCTACGGCAAAGATGCTGTTGAATCCTTTGGTCTTTATCTTAACCTTCTCTTCCTCTACCTTTCTGCCTTTCTTGACCACTTCCTGCACATTCAGCAGCTTGCTCATCGAGTAGGAGTCGGCACTCTGCTTGGTTTTCTCGGCAAAGCGTTCAATGATATAGCGCGTGACTATCTCGATACGTTTGGGGTCGTGCAAGGCCTCTTCGGTGTCGATGCCCCACACCTGTTTACATTCCACCTCGTCTTTCATCCGCATCGTGCGGTTGTAATCCACATGGAATTTCAACACATTGTGGTCGCGGATGGCGTTGATGATGGTGTAGGTATGCAGCGCTTTGGTGGGCTTTCCGTCTTTGTCCGGCTCGCCACCGAACAGCTGTGCCGTTGTGGTGTATTTGCTGCCTGCGCTGGTGTTGACGGCAAAGATGGGTGTGCCAGTAAAGCCGAACATCAGGTATTTCTTCACCCGCTTCACAATCAGCTTGTGCATATCGCCAAACTGCGAACGGTGGCATTCGTCGAATACCAGCACTATGTTCTCTTTCGTCAGTATCTCTCGCAGAGCTTCGTCGCTGTCGTAGATCTTGGGCTTCATCAAGTTCGACAGCTTCTGTATGGTGGTGATGATAATCTTCGAGTCGGGGTCTTTCAGCTGTTTCTGCAATATCTTGGCCGACGAGTTGGAGTTGGCGCAATCTTTCTCGAAGTTGTCGTACTCCTTCATCGTCTGATAGTCGAGGTCTTTTCTGTCCACCACGAAGAGCACCTTCTTGATGCCATCCATCTTCGATGCCAGCTGGGCGGTCTTGAAAGAGGTCAAAGTCTTTCCCGAACCCGTGGTGTGCCAGATGTAGCCGCCGGCTCGGATGCTTCCCTGCCACTTGTTGTAGAGTGCCGTCTGTATGCGTTGCAAAATCTTTTCGGTGGCGGCAATCTGGTAGGGACGCATCACCAGCAACTGTTTGTCCACATTGAACACACAGTATTTGGTGAGGATATTGAGGATGGTATGTTTGGCGAAGAAGGTGGAGGTAAAGTCTCTCAGGTCGGTCAGCAGGGTGTTCTCTTGGTCGCTCCAATAGGAGGTAAACTCAAAGGTGTTGCCGTCGGTCTTGTGTTTACGCGGTCCTCCTGCAGATTCCTGCTCTTTGGCGTAGCGGGTGGTGTTGCTGTAGTATTTCGTCTCGGTGCCGTTGCTGATGACGAATATCTGCACGAAGTCGAACATCGCCCTTCCTGCCCAGAACGAGTCGCGTTGATAACGGTTGATTTGGTTGAAAGCTTCTTTGATGTCCACCCCTCGGCGTTTCAGCTCCACATGAACCATCGGCAAGCCGTTCACCAATATGGTGACATCGTATCTCGATTTATGTGCACCGCTTTCCTCCACATATTGGTTGATGACTTGGAGGCGGTTGTTGTGGACGTTGCTTTTGTCGATGAGCTTGATATTCTTATCCTGACCATTATCCAGTTTCAGGTTAAGAATATAACCTTTACCCTGCAGCATCTCTGTTTTGTCGAGGATGCTCATCTGCTCGTTCGAAATCATAGGCAGCAGGCGCTCCCACTCCGAGTCGGAGAGCTTAACCTCGTTAAGCATTTCCAGTTGGTGGCGAAGGTTCACAAGCAACCCTGCCTCATCTTTTACTTGAATATATTCATATCCTTGGCTTCGCAGCTGCTTGATAAACTCGGCCTCCAGCTTTGCCTCGCTCTGGTAGCCGCCATCCGGTTTCTGCCCCACCTCGTAGCGGGCCATCACCGTCGAGTGCTCTTGCTCTACTATGATTTTATAGTCGTCCATTTGTCTCTATAATGTTATGGATAAAACAATGGTGATAACTATCGACAATACCGCCAGCACAACAGCCCACTTTGCCAGTTTTCGACTGGCGTTTGCCTCCATTAGGTGGGCGGCAATCACATGGTAGGTCTGGCTCTTATAAGCGTCAATCCCCTTTTCTGTTATATAAACCAGTTCTTGATCTATCTGCTGATTGGGCTCGAGTTTGATCAATCCCATCAGAATCATATCTTGAAGCCAGCGATTGACATCCTCCTTCGATTTCTTGCACTTCCTGAGCAAACCTGTGTCGTAGATGCTCTTGTCGATATACGCAACGTTAATTCGTTCTGCCTTGTGATATACTTGATATTGAACCAGACGGTCAAGCGTCCAAGCAAAGAAGAGATACTTGGATGCATTCTGACGCAGTAATGTGTGCCTACTGGTTTTCAGTTCTAAATTGACCATTCTGGTTTCCATATCCGTTTTATTCAAAGGTTAATAATTTGTTGCGGTAATACTCATACTGCTTCTCGCGTTCCTTCAGCTGTGCCTCCAAGTTGGCGATACTCGCCTCAAAAGTGTCGAGGATGGAAACGATGCGGGATTGTTCTTCAAGTGAAGGAATAGGGAAAGACAAGTTGTAAAGTCCGCTCATGTCAACAGAAGCAAAACCTCCTTGATTGATATGTTGCTTGCACCACTCATCTATGACAAACATATAGTAATAAACAAATTTCATATCCAATAGTTTTTCATAGTTTTTCTTTGGATAAAAATTCGTGAAACGTTGATTCGATAAATAATCTACAGTTATCAACGCGTGTTCGCCTATGGTTGCAGAGGTAGCCAGAATGATTGAGTTTGCTTTAAATAGACCTTTGCCTTTTACTGCTTGAGGGGTTATGTGGAGGTTCGAGTCTTTCAATATTCTTCCATTATCACGGATATCCTCCATCTTAAACCATGGTATTGTTCCATTATCCCAAAATAATTCATTCTTAGTAGATGGAGTGTAACCATTACGAGTATCGAAAACCTCTTTCAACGTCTTCGTCTCTACCCCTTCTTTCCACTCCAAATCCAGCAATTCATTTCGGTAATACTCATACTGTTTCCTCCGCTCTGCAATTTGTTGTTTCATGTTCTCTATCGCAGCAGTGAACGTATCGAGAATACCCACTATCCGGGTTTGCTCGGAGAGGGAGGGGATGGGGATCTGAATTAAATCCCATCGTTTGAAGTCAAAACGGAATCGCGCTCCTTCTTCTTTCAATGAGTCTATTTTATTCCTAATTGCTTCCGACTTTATAGCAACAAAAAGATATTCAGGTAATACTCTTTTCTCATCAGCGTGAAAAACAACATACATAGGGCTGATAAGCCCCTTTCCATCATTCTTGAAATATGCGATTGATCCAATATTAAGCCTTGATGGATTATAAGCAAAATCATTTTTCTCTACAACCATATAGTTGGCAGTATCCTCACTATGTATGGTGAAATCATGCAAATCAGAAGATAGAACAAAACCTTTGTCATTAGTCACAGCATAAACAGGTGCTTCGCCACCTATTTTTTTCGCTTTATCTCTCTTCCGAGTAAGCAACGAACCAATGCTCACATATTCTACCATATTATTTCCCTCCTAACTCGTTAATGATGTCTCTGATTTGCTCGCTCAGTTCGTAGTATTCTGTCTCAAGTGCTTCGATTTTAGTATTGACTTCCTCAATAATTATTTCCTCGCGAGTATCCTCTTGTTCCACATACGTGGAAACAGAAAGATTGCACCCATTTGCCAAAATTTCATCATTCTTTACCAACTTGGCCAAATACTGCTCATCTTTTCGATTAGTATAGAGTTCCATTATCTTCTCCTGATGCTCGGGCAGGAGGACATTCTTATTACCACCCTTCCCATAGAGCTTGCTGGCATTGATAAAGAGTACACTGCTATCTGTCTTTGCACTCTTCTTCAACACAATGATGCAGGTGGAGATGGTTACATCGCCGAAGAATAGGTTGGCAGGCAGTTGGATAATGGTATCCACACGGTTGTTTCGCACAAGATACTGACGAATTTTCTGTTCTGCTCCAGTGCGATAGAGCACTCCCGGAAACTCGACGATGGCAGCCGTTCCCTGCTCGCTGAGATGCCACAACATATGCATTGCAAAGGCCAAATCGGCAGCACCTTTGGGTGCCAGTACTCCAGCGGGAGCGTATCTCTCGTCATTGATCAATATGGCGTTGTCCTTACCCACCCACTTAAGGGAATAGGGAGGATTGCTTACGATGGCATCGAAGGGGGCATCTTCTTTATGCTGTGGCTTCAGCAAAGTGTCTTCCAACGCAATATCGAAGTTGTCGAAGTTCACATTGTGCAAGAACATATTGATGCGGCAGAGGTTGTATGTGGTGGGGTTCACCTCTTGGCCATAGTATTTCAAGTTAGGGTTGGTTTTGCCTACGGTTTTTGAGAATTTCAACAGCAATGAACCCGAGCCGCACGCAGGGTCGTAAACTTTCTGGATATTTTGATTATGCCAACTGGCCAGTCGTGCCAACAGTTCGCTCACCTGCTGTGGGGTAAAAAACTCACCGCCGCTCTTACCAGCATTCGAGGCATACATCTGCATCAAGTATTCGTAGGTGTCGCCAATGGTATCGTTGTCGGTGTCATTGTATTTCGAGCCAAGATTCATCCCCGCTACGGTTTTTAGTACCTTGGCAAGCAACTGGTTCCGCTTGATGACAGTGCTACCCAAAAGGGCGCTATCCACAGCAAAGTCGCTGAACAACCCACGCAAATCATCCTCCGAAGGGGTGCCTTTGGCTGAAGCTTCGATGCTACGAAAGATAGCAGAAAGATGTTCATTCAGGTTCTCGTCGTTCTCTGAGTTTTTGGCAACATTCTGGAACAACTGTGATGGCAGGATAAAGTAACCCTTCTCTTCCACCATCTTCTTGCGAATCTTCTCTGCTTCCTTGTCGCTGATAGCTGCATAGTCGAAGTTCGGCTGACCAGCCTCCTTCATGATATCGTGAATATATTCGCAGATATTCTCCGAGATAAATCGGTAAAAAATGGAACCCAGCACATAGGCTTTGAACTCCCAGCCGTCCACGCTTCCGCGCAGGTCGTTGGCTATCTTCCATATTGTCTTATGCAGTTCCGCGCGTTCTTGTTTAGTTGCCATATATCGTATTTTCATTCCTTTAAAATAAGCGTCCTGCCTTCTTGTGTGGCATATAAAAAATGTCGAGACTTCGGTCCTTCATTAGAAAAGCAAAGACGCTTATTTTTTCTATTATTGTTTCAATTGTTGATTGCAATATAATAAATAGAATCCGTGAGGTCTTTTTGTCTAAGACTGAGGTTCAGCAAAACCATATCTGCGACAAGAAAGCTCACGGATGCCATGAACGTTCTGCTTCCAGTGTGGCATATTTGAAATGGTGTGCTTAGCACCACGTTTCTTCACCTCGGCAAGGCTCAAACAAATTTGGCTCTGCACTCGGTTTACGAAACGGTCGAGATTTCAGTCTTTCCTCGGAAAAGCAAAAACGCTTTATATTAAATATTTATCATTATTCTATCGTTCTTATTTTATGTTGATTTATTAATTGCTATTATTTTGTTTTCACGCTGCAAAGATACGAATAATCTTTGGATTGACAAAATAATGTTTCGCGCGTGTGAAACAGATAATAAATCGAAACTGCAAAAAAAACGATAATTATTATTTACAGCAAGGGCATCAATGGAATTTTATGAAACTGCAAAGATACGATAGTTGAGTGATATGGCTACGCCTTTTTGATGTTTGAGCTCAGAGCCAAAACATGCCAGCTTCCATCGTCGCGGCGATCGAGATAGCCTTTCTTGCGGAAGCTCTCTATCTGCTTCTGTACAGCAGAACGGTTGACCGACAAATAGTCCGCCATCTCGGAGAAGGTGACGAAGGGCTTGTCGCGCAGGAGCGCAAGCAGCCGACTGCCGTTCCCACTCCTGAAGTGGATCCGCTGACCGTCGTACCACCAAGTGTCCTTGTCGGCATTCCTCACGATGTCTATCTCGCATTGCATCTCCTCGCACACCGTCTGGCGGAAGAAGGCGAGGAAGGAAGCAATCTTGCCTATGGTGGCGTGAGCACCGTCGGAGGGCACTTTGCCTATTTTCTGGTCAGCACGATGCAGGGCCTCAAGATATTCAGCTTTCTTGCGGTTGCGGATGACAATCATGGGCCACCCGTGACGGGCCATGATGTAGTTCGCCATCAGACGGGCGATGCGTCCGTTGCCGTCTTCAAAGGGGTGGATGCGGATGTAGCGGTAATGGAACAAAGCAGCCAGCTCCACAGGCAACAGCTTGCCCTCCTGCTCGGCAGCGTTGTACCAATTCACAAGGTCGCTCATCAGCGAGGCCGTTTCTTCGGGCGACGCATATTCGAAGCGGTCGCCATATCGGGTAATGACGCTGTTGGGGCGCGTCTTATACTGTCCGGCATGGACGGTATAACTCGTCTGTCCACCTCCAGGGAGGTCACGATAGACGGTGTAGTCCTCGCGCAGAAGCACTTTATGCAGTTGACGGATGAAGTTCTGTGTCAGCGGTATGCCTTTGTCGCGTACGGCTTCCATCACCATCTCAACGCCAACCTGGCTGGCTTTCATATCGACAAAGTCCTTCAGGTCTCCTTCGCCGCTCACCTTGCCAAACAGCAGGAGCAACTCCGTCTGCCCATAGGTCAGCGTGTTGCCCTCGATGTGGTTGCTGTTGTAGTTGTATTCGGTCGTAAACTTGTTACGCAACAGTTCCACATGCTTCTCCGACAGCGGGAAAAGAGCCTTCCAGTCGTTGTATATTTCTTCTATCTTCATAAGCGTACCACTATATTATATGGGGTTCATACCACCTTACTAACGCATTTTCTTTGTTTTTATTGCATATACCACCTATTTATGTGGTGGTTGTACCACCTTTGAAGCAAATATTGCACTCTCTTCGTCGATTACTTCATGATATTCAGTAGGTTTATCGACTGTAAAGATACGAACTTTTTCTGAAACAGCAAAAACTCATACGGGTTTGGTAATAAGGATAGTATTAGTTTACCCATACCCCCATCAAAATGATACGAAATCAGTATAACTCTCAGGGTTAATTACGTTGAGTGGCGTACCTGGGTAGCTTTCGACAAATGTTTTTGGTAGTTTGACATTCTTGTTTTTCCATTTGAATTCATAAGCCTCCTGCTGGCCGTCTTTCTCTTCGATGAGGTCAATCTCCTGTTGCTGTGTTGTACGCCAAAAAAACATTTGGGCATAGTTCCGGCAGTATGCATTGCGTTTGACGCGTTCGCTCACCATCAGGTTCTCCCACAGCATACCCACGTCGTTTCTCATCTCTAAGGGGGCAAAGTTGGATATTAGGGCATTGCGGATGCCGTTGTCGTAGAAATAGACCTTGCGGCCGCGCTTGATTTCCGTACGCAGATTGCGGCTGTATGCGGGCAGACGGAACACCACGAAACATTTCTCTAACAAGTCTATGTAACTCTCCACGGTCTCTTTGTCGATACCAATGAGGCGAGACAGCTCATTGTATGATACCTCGCTGCCCACCTGCAGGGCCAATGCCCGTACCAGTTTTTGCAGCACCTCGGGTTTCTTCACGCCGCGATATTCCAACAAGTCACGGTAGAGGTAGTTGTTGGCGAGATCTGTTAGCGTTCGCCGGGCATCCTCGGGGTGTGTTACCACATCGGGATACATGCCGTAGAGCATACGTTGCTCCAACAGGCGATGCTCCTCGCGTTGCGAGGTATGGGAAAACAGTTCTCCGAGCGACAGTGGGAATAATTGATACTCGATAATGCGACCAGTGGCTGGCTCGTTTATTTCATTCGCAAGCACGAAGGAGGAAGAACCGGTAACCAGTATTTGAGCATTGACTTTGAGATCAGCCATCATCTTTAGAGTCAGACCTATATTATGCACACGCTGCGCCTCGTCGATGATTACCACACGGTGATTGCCTATCAGGTTGCGCAACTCGGTCGATGATTTGTTTTCCAAGTCGGCGCGGTCGTCATAATTGTCGCAATTTATGGACAACACCCCTTCCATCCCATGAGTCAAACTGTCGAACAGCGTGGTTTTCCCCACTTGCCGAGCTCCCATCAAGGCAATTATTTTGCCTCTACCAAAGTCATTTTTAATCAGTTGCTCAATTGTTCGGTGTATCATAATGCGGTTGTTTTACGTTGCAAATATACAAACTTTTTCGAATATAACCGCTAAATTTATATTAATTTTCTCGGTTACATCCGCCAAATTTATACTGATTTTGGCGGTTTGTATGCCATTCTATCTAATTCGCACGGTTCTGTCGATGGGTCATCGAGGGAACATCGGACGGTCGCAGGGAGGGAGGGCGTTGGGGGCGGACATAAATCCTGTACACCGAATGAAGATGTAATAAAAGGGTGCCCGATAAGGACACCCTTGGATTGTTTGCGTAGCTTGATTGCCCAGCGAGGGCACTCGTCGGTTACTCTTCCTCGGCGGCGGCTTCCTCGTAGGCCTTGAGGAGGGCCTGCTGGACGTCGGCGGGGACGAGCTCGTAGCTGCTGAAGGTCATGGTGAAGGTACCGCGGCCGCTGGTGAGGGAGCTCAGGGCGGTGCAGTAGCGGTTCATCTCGGCCAAGGGGGCCTTAGCCTTGAGGGTGGTGTACTTGCCTTCGGCATCCATGCCCATGACGATGGCGCGGCGACCCTGCAGGTCGGTCATAACGCCACCCTGTGCCTCGGTGGGCACGGTGACGGCGATGTCGTAGATAGGCTCCTTGATCTTCGGGGCAGCCTGCTTGAAGGCCTCGCGGAAGGCGGTACGGCCGGCAATCTTGAAGGCCGTTTCGTTGGAATCGACGGGGTGCATCTTACCGTCGTAGATGTTGACGACGATGTCGCGGGCGTAGGAACCGGTGAGAGGCCCCTGCTCCATCTTCTCCATGATACCCTTGAGGATGGCGGGCATGAAGCGGGCGTCGATCGAGCCGCCCACGATGCAGTTGTTGAAGACCAGCTTGCCGCCCCACTCCAGCGGATACTCCTGGGTGTCGCGGATGGGGTACTTGGTCTGGTTGGGCATGCCGTCGTAGTAGGGCTCGATGAGCATGTGCACCTCGCCGAACTGGCCGCTACCACCGGACTGTTTCTTGTGGCGGTACATGGCCTCGGCGCTCTTGGTGATGGTCTCGCGGTAGGGGATGTTGGGGGCGGTGAAGTTGACGGCCAGCTTGTACTGGTTCTCGAAGTACCACTTCACGGTGTTGAGGTGGAGCTCACCCTGGCAACCAAGGATGACCTGGCGCAGCTCGCGGCTGTTCTCGAGCGTGAGGCTGCGGTCGTAGGTGACGAGGTCCTTCAGGGCAGCGCCGACCTTCTCGTCGTCGTTGCTGTTGGCGGCCTTCACGGCGACGGTGTAGATGGGAGTCGGGAAGACAATTTCCTCGACGGCGTCGTCGGTGTTCTTCGGGGTGGTGAGGGTATGGTTGATCTTGACATCTTTCAGCTTGATGGTGCAGACGATGTCACCGGCGCAGGCTTTCTCGACGCGCTGGCGGTTGCTGCCGCTGCAGACGAGGACCTGGCTGACGCGCTCCTTGCTCTGGTTGCAGGCGTTGACCACATCCTGGGCCTCGGCCAGCTCGCCGTCGTAGATGCGGAGGTAGGTGATCTCACCGAGGTTCTTATCCTTGGCGCTCTTGAAGGCGAAGGCCACGGTGGGGTTGGCGCCGTTGCACTTCAGCTCCTTGCCACCTTTGGTCTTCTTGGCATCGGCCACCTCGCAGGGGGCGGGGACGTTCTGGCAGATGAACTCGAGCAGACGGTTGACGCCGAAGTTCTCTTTGGCGCTAGTGCAAAGGATGGGGAAAAGGTCGCGCTTGTCGATGGCGAGCTTGAGGGCCTTGGTGAGTTCCTCGGCGGTGAGGTCGCCATTCTCGAAATATTTCTCCATGAGGGCGTCGTCGGCAGCGGCGGCTTCCTCGACGAGGGCCATGCGCATCTCCTCGGCCTTGTCGGCGTACTCGGCGGGGATGTCGGCCTCGGTGTATTTACCGTCGGTGAAGGTGTACATCTTGTTGGCGACGATGTCGACCACCTGGTTGAAACCGAGACCGGCGTTGGTGGGGAACTGGAGCACGGTGCACTTGCCACCGAAGAAGTCCTTCAGCTGGTTGACGCTGTCGTCGAAGTTGGCCTTCTCGGCGTCGAGGTGGTTGACGACGAAGAGCATCGGGGTGTCGAGTTTGGCAGCGTAGCGGTTGGCGATTTCGGTGCCGACCTCGACGCCGCTCTGGGCGTTGACCACTACGACGGCGGCCTCGACTACGTTGAGGGCGCTGTCGAGCTCACCCTGGTAGTCGGCGAAACCGGGCACATCGAGGATGTTCACCTTCTTGCCACCGAACTCGGTGTACATGAGGGTGTTCTCCACGGAATAGCCGCGGTCGTGCTCGATGTCGCGATAGTCGCTGATGGTGTTCTTGCTGTCCACGCTGCCACGACGGTTGATGAGGCCGCCGCAGAAGGCCATAGCCTCAGCCATGGAAGTCTTGCCCGATTTGGCGCCGCCCACGAGGGCGATGTTACGGATGTCCTGAGTCTGATAAATTTTCATTGTTACTGTTATTATTTATTTATTTTTATTTTTTTCATTGTGAAGAAGTTCCGCGTCTCCGGAGGGGTTCCGAAGACACGAAACGAGACGGCAAAGATACGAATTTTTTTTATTACACAATATTTTTTCTTCTTTTCTGTTATGGAAAATCATGGGAGTGATAGCACGACAAAGTATCAAAGGGGCCCTCGCCAACTACTTAGGGGTGGCGATAGGGTTTGTGACGACGTTCTTCGTCGTGACACGCTACCTGACCACCGAAGAGGTGGGTCTTACACGCGTGATGGTGGATGCGGCGACGCTTTTTTCGTCGCTGGCCATGCTGGGATGCGGTTCCTCGCTGGTACGCTTCTTCCCGTGGTTCAAGACCCACTCCCCCCTCTCCGCCGATGGCGGCGCCACCGAGGAGTCCCAAAAGATACCGTTTCATGGGGTTTTCGGCTTGGCGGTACTACTGCCGATGGTGGGATTCACGCTGTTCGGGCTGGCTTTCTTGCTGTTCCGCGGACAGCTGCTCGAGGTATACGGGAAAGAGTCGCCGCTGCTGACGAACTACTTCTACCTGATTCCCATGCTTACCTTCTTCGCGCTCTACCTGACGATGTTCGAGACCTGCGCGTCGGTGCTGATGCGCATCACGATGGCGAAGATGGTGCGCGAGGTGGGTATCCGGGCGTTCAACCTGATAGCCTACCTGCTCTACGGCTATGACCTGATAGACCTCGACACCTTCGTGTGGTTCTTCTGCGGCAGCTATGGGCTGGCGATGCTGCTGAACGTGTTCTATTTCTACCGCATCAGCGGCATCAAATTCAAGGAACTGTTCAAGGTGGACTGGCATTTCTTGAAGGAAGGCGGCCGCTGGAAAGAGATGCTGTACTTCACCCTCTTCGTGACGATGATGGCGCTAATGGGCAATGTGCCGCTGATGAGCTCGCTATTCCTCGGGGCGAAGACCGGCCTGGGGGTGACGGGTGTCTACACGATAGCTTTCTTCATCGCCAACGTGGTAGAGGTGCCCTACCGCTCGCTGGGCGCCATCTCGCGGCCCGTGATTGCCGGCGCCGTGAAAGAGGGCAACTGGGCGGAAGTGAACCGGCTGAGCCGTGAGGTGAGCCTGCACCAGCTATTGGTGAGCCTGCTGATTTTCTTGGTGATATGGATTAACCTGGATGCACTTTTCGAGCTGATTCCCAACGGCGCCGACTATAAGGACGGCAAGTGGGTGGTGTTCATCCTAGGGATGGCGAAGGTCATCAACTCGTCGCTGTCGATAAGCAGCGACGTGATGAATTTCTCGCGGAGCTACCTGTGGCTCCTGCCACTGTCGGCGGTGCTGCTCGTCAGCGCCATCGGGCTGAATATGGAGCTGATAGACGTGTGGGGCATCAACGGCGCCGCGTCGGCGACACTGATATCCTACCTCCTCTATTACGTGCTGCTGCTGAGCATGCTGTGGTGGCGGGTGAAGGTGAGTGTGTTCTCCGTGGGACAGCTGAAGGTGCTGGCCGTCATAGGCCTCTGCTTCGCGCTGGGCCACGCTTGGAGCCTGTGGCTGACACCATTAACGGGAGCTGTGATGGGCGGCATCGCGGGGCTGCTGTTCGACGCCGCACTGAAAACAATGCTGATAGGAGGACTGGCGGCAGTGGCCGTCTACGGCTGGCGGGTGTCGACCACGGTGAACGAAATTGTAAAAAAAACACTCCATATACAATAAAACAAATAATATTGCGTTTTAACCCTTAAAATGGGTTAAATATGCGCTTTTTACGACTCTTACTAGTACTGACGCTTTCGGCCTCCCTTCCCGCCTGGGGACAGGGCACCACCGACTGTCCGTGGTTCAGGAACCCCACAGCCTTCGGCTCGATAGGTACTCCCGGCACCGACGCCTTCCGCGGCTGGTCGGCACGCGTGGGACAACGCGTCTCATCGGGCGCTTCGTCGGGCACCACCATCTACAGCACCTGCGCCGCCAGCAACTGTCCCGACATCACGGGCCACGAGACCATCACCTCGAGCACCTACAACACGGGGTCCCCCAATGACGGGGGTACCACCTGCTGCAATTACGGCAATATCTGGGATGCCAACGACAGCCGTTTCCAGATTATCAGCAGTTCCAATGCCGGCGTCGACCAGTTCACCATCAACGGCAACAACAGCATGCAGCGCATCCCTCCGGGATATACCTCCTGCATCCGCCTGGGCGACCCGAACTCCGGCGGCGGAACCTCCCAGAGCTTCACCTGGACATCGGGAGCCAATAAAACGGCAGAAGCCCTCTTCTACACCCTCAGGGTGACTCCCGACAACGCCCTGCTCTTCATCAACTACGCCGTCGTGGGCCGCTGCTACAGCCACACGCCCGCCGAGGCCGGCGAGTTCATGATTCGCGTGGTGAAGCAGAACGACGACGGCACCTGGCCCAACGCCCCCATCAACGACTCCATGTGGTTCCGCATCTCGGCACCCCCCATCCCCTCTTCCGGCGTCCCCGACCTGCCCTGGGTGATGGGGAAACCCGGCAGCAGTTGCGGCTCCACCACCTGCGCCTACGTCTACAAACCCTGGACCAAAGTGGGCATCAGCCTCAGCCAGTACCTCTACAAGAATGTCCGCATCGAACTGTACAACAGCGACTGCATCTACGCCGTCGACCCCATCTACGCCTATATCTGCGGTGACTACCAGCCCATGCGCATCAACAGCTCCGGTTGCGCCGACGCCCACTCCGACGCCATCGACACGCTGGCAGCCCCCGAGGGACTCACCCAGTACACCTGGTATGTCACCACACGGGGACACGAAGAGGACATCATGGATGCCGAACACATGGAGACCGTCTCCTTCCGCCAGCTGACGGAACCTTCCGAGAGCAACCTCTACATCCCCACCCTCGCGGACTTCGTCCTCACCCAAGGTCCCAATACCGGCGACACCGTGAGCACCCAGACCTTCATGTGTACCATGGTCTCCGCCCTTGACCCCGCCAAACCCTTCATGTCGAAAGTCTACACCAACCTCGAGAACGCAAAGCCCACGGCCATCACCGAGCTCCATACCGACTGTGACCGTTATGTCCATCTGAGGGATGTCAGCGTCACCTTCGGCTCCGACCAGATCGACCCCGACTCCACCTGCTGGATTATCTACGGCGACAGCGCAGGCTCCGTGGTGCTCGACACCCTATGGGGCAGGGACACCTCCTACCAGCTGCCCTCCGACGGTTTCTACCGCGTCGCGATGCGCACGATGATTTTCGGCAAGGACTGCAGCAGCATCAAGGAGACGGTGTTCCGCGTCTATGCGCCCCACGAGATAGCCATCGCCCTGTCCGACAGCACCATCTGCGAGGACGAGATTGCCACCGCCTGGGCCATGGGCGGCCACAACTACGGGAAAGAATGGCGCCTCGACGACAGCCTCTACTACCGCTCCGATGCCATCCATCATTACGACACCGTCACCTTCCAGCCTCCTGCCGGCAACCACGTCATCTCCCTCACCACCACCGACGAGGGCCACTGCCCCGCCACCACCACCATCGGTCTTAAGGTCATCGGCAACAGCACCATCACCTCCGATGTCGACGCCTCCCTTATCTGTGCCGGCGACAGCGTGACCCTCAGCGCCCTGGGCATCGAAGACCCCCGCTGGCTCGCCAGCCCCTACGACAGCTCCCTTGTGGGCTCCGACGGACAGAACATCATCACGGTGGCTCCGCAGGTCACCACCTCCTACACCGTGGTGCCTATGGGAGACAGCCGCTGCATCCAGAACGCCTCCGACATCACCATCATAGTGCTCCCCTATCCCATCCCCACCATCTACACCAGCAAACCGGCACTGGAACTCACCAACCCGAAACTCCACATCGAGGACCGCTCGCCCAACAGCACCTCCTCCCACTGGACCTTCAGCGACGGCCAAACCGACGAGGGTGCCAGCATCGACCACTACTTCGGCACCTCCGGCGACAGCGTATGGATAGCCCTGCATGCCTGCAACGAGAGCCGCTGCTGCGCCGACACCGCCATCTCGCTCCCCGTGCAGGTCAACGCCCTCTGGATTCCCAACACCTTCACCCCCAACCGCGAACCTAACGACCACTTCACCTTCTTTACCACCCTGGAGATGACCTACTACGAGATTTGGATTTACAACCGTCAGGGCCTGCTGGTGTATCACGGCAACGACATCAACCAGCCTTGGGACGGCAACGACCTGAACGGCAACGCCTGCCCGCAGGGCGCCTACGTCTACCACTACGTCTACTCCTGCACCCAAGACCCCGACCGCCGCCACCCCGGCGACGGCACCGTGATGCTGCTCCGCTAAAACCTCTAAAAAACCTAAAGCCCCTAAAAAAAACATTAAATGCTAGACAAACTAGAAGCCATCTACTCCCGCTACCGCGAGATTGAACAACAGATGAACGATCCGCAAGTCACCGCGGACATGAAACGCTACGTGAAACTCAGCAAAGACTACAAGGACCTCCAGCCCGTAGTCAAAGCCTACCACGAATACAAGGCCCTCCTCGACACCATTGCCGAATGCAAGGAGTTGCTCGAGAGCGAGAAAGACCCCGAGCTGCGCGAGATGGCCAAGGAGGAACTCACCGCCGCCCAGGAGCGCCGCGAGCCCATGGAGGAGAACATCCGCCTGCTCCTCATCCCCGCCGACCCGCAAGACTCGAAGAATGCCGTGGTCGAAATCCGCGGTGGCACCGGAGGCGACGAGGCCTGCATCTTCGCCGGCGACCTCTTCCGCATGTACACCCGCTTTTGCGAGAAGAAACACTGGAAGGTGGAAATCAACGACTTCAACGAGGGCACCTCGGGCGGCTACAAGGACATCTCCTTCACCGTCACCGGCGACGGCGTCTACGGCCTGCTGAAGTACGAGTCGGGCGTCCACCGCGTGCAGCGCGTCCCCGCCACCGAGACCCAGGGCCGCATCCACACCTCCGCAGCAGGTGTCGTGGTGCTGCCCGAAGCCGAGGAGTTCGACGTGGAGCTGAACATGAGCGACGTGCGCATCGACACCTTCTGCGCCTCGGGCCCCGGCGGCCAGTGCGTCAACACCACCTATTCGGCTGTGCGTCTGACCCATATCCCCACGGGCATCGTGGTCTCCATGCAGGACCAGAAGTCACAGATTAAGAACAAGGAGAAGGCCATCGCCATCCTGCGCACGCGCTTGTACGAGCGCGAGTACAATAAATATATGGAGGAGCTCTCCTCCAAGCGCAAGACCATGGTAGCCACGGGCGACCGCTCCGAGAAGGTGCGTACCTACAACTACCCTCAGAGCCGCGTCACCGACCACCGCATCGGCTGGTCGATGCACAACCTCCCCGCCTTCATGGACGGCGACATCGAGGACTGCATCGAAGCCCTCCAGCTCGCCGAAAATGCTGAGAAGTTGAAGGCGTCGGTGGGATAACCAGTAATAAACATCTGACTATTGATAACTTTTCCGCCATGTGGGTTTTCATGTGGCGGATTTGCTGTATTTTTGCAATTTGAATTATTGTCTCTTTTTTTCAATCAGAATTAAAAGAAACAAAAGAAAACGGATACAAATAGAGCAAAAAACATAACTGTTATGAAGAGATATATCATCCTCGCCTGCGTCAGCCTGATTCTCAATTGCCAGTTGTCAATCTTCAATTCTGTCCAAGCGCAGAAGCCCAAGAATGTGGAGTTCACCGCCGAGGGGCTGCCCGACGAGCTGCTGGAATATATGAATAAGTCGACCTCCGACAAGGACAAGCAAAAGGAGAACGGCAAGGTGCTGCAGGAGTTCAAGTCGGCCTACAACGGCTTCGACAGCCGTTTGCAGAAGCGCCTCGTGGAATTCTATGGCTATGCCGTGAAGGCGAAGATGAAGGGCAATCCCGAGATGTGCAACCTCACGCGTGTGCTCACCTCCATTGCCACCAAGCCAGCGGGCGGCAAGGACCTCGCCGACGCCTATGCCAACGCCCCCAACCTCGAGGGCTTCGTCTCGTCGCTCGAGACCTTCGCCAAGCGCAACGCCAAAGCGAAGGCCGTCACCGAATATGTGGACTTCTGTGAGGGCCTCTTCGCCGACCGCATCCTCTACCACTCCAACAGCTGCGAGTGGCGCTTCGACAAGGGGACGCCCTTCCGCCTGGGCGTGAAGGAGGGCGTGCCGCTGGTGTGGTTCGAAACCCCCGCCGACCTGCACTATGCCTCTGCCAAAGACCAGAGCGTCATCCACGGCACCACGGGCATCTACAACTACAAGGAGAACGAGTGGCTCGGCGAGGGTGGCCGCATCGACTGGACCCGCACGGGCCTGGCCGCCGACGTCTGCTATGCCGATCTGAGCCGCTATACGGCGGAGACCAAATTCCCGAAGTTTAAGGCCGACTCCGTGAGCTTCGTCCACACGCAGTATTTCTCCTCCCCCATCCGTGGCCGCGTCGAGGAGGTGCTCAGCGTCCCCTCGGAGCCGCAGAAATATAGTTACCCGCGCTTCCGTTCGCACCAGCGCGACTTCGTGATGAAGGACATCATGCCGGGCGTGGACTATAGCGGCAGCTTCATGATGAACGGCTCGAAATTCATCACCGCCTCGAGCAAGCACCCCGCCAAGCTCATCTTCAACCACGACGGACGGGCGCAGCTGGCCGTCACCTCGATGAAGTTCACCATCACCCCCGAGAAGCTCACGGCCGAGAATGCCGCCGTCAGCATCTACCTCGGCGACGAGGACTCCATCGCCAACACCGGCATCAACGTGCGCTATGTGCCCGCCGACGGGCAGGTGGTGCTCCTCAACGACCCCAAGCGCAACTTCTACAGCCCCTATATCGACACCTACCACGAGCTCGACATCTACAGCGAGAGCATCCTCTGGCGCATGTCCAGCGGCGACCTCATCTTCTCCAGCCTCGGCGCATCGGGCGCCGTCAGCACGTCGACCTTCGAGTCGTCGAGCTACTATACCGCCAATAAATACCGTGCCATCAAGGGCATCGTGGACGTGAGCCCCGTGGAGCGCGTCTACGATTTCATGCGCTCCAACGGCTCCGAATTCCCGGTGCAGAGCTTCTCCGACCATGTGGGACTTGACATGAGCCAGACGCTGCTGATGATACACACGTTGTCGAAGCACGGCCTCGTGTCGTACAATGAAATCAGCGGCCAGGTGAAGGTGAAGGACAAGCTGGTGGACTACCAGAAAGCCTTCACGCGCAGCAAGGGCTTCGACTATGACGCCCTCACACTCGAGTCGTCCACTCAGGGTGCCAATGCCCGGCTGACCTTCGCCGACAACAACCTGCTTATCCGTGGTGTCAGCCAGTTCGTGGTCTCCGACAGCCAGTCGGTGGTGGTCTATCCCGACTCGCTGAAGGGCGGCCAGGTCCTCGTGGGCCGCAACCGCGCCTTGCATTTCGACGGCCGCGTCGACGTGCGCCGGTTCATGCTCACGGTGAAGAACTGCGACTTCAGCTATGAGAACTACAGCTTCAATATGCCCACCATCGAGCGGCTGGAATTCTACGTGCCCGACTTCAAGGACGACAAATACGAACAGCTGGTGCGCACGCCGCTGAGCAACCTCGTGGGCACCCTCGCCGTCGACAAGCCCGACAACCACAGCGGCCTCACCAAAAACAAAGAATACCCCATCTTCCAGAGTCTGGAGAACAGCAGTGTCTTCTATGACGGCAAGGACATCCAGGAGGGCCGTTATGTCCGCGACCGCTTCTACTACACCCTGCAGCCCTTCACCATTGCCAGCATGACCGACTTCGTCACCGACAGCCTTCAGTTCAACGGCGTGCTCAATTCCGGCGGCATCTTCCCCGACATCCAGGAGCCGCTGCGTGTGCAGAAAGACTACTACCTGGGCTTCAAGATAGAGACTCCTGCCGGCGGCTTCCCCGCCTACGGCGGCAAGGGCCAGTTCACCAAGAAGGTGAAGCTCGACCACACGGGCCTGCGTGGCAACGGCGAGCTCACCTACCTCACCTCCACCACCAAGGCCAAGGATTTCCTCTTCCTGCTCGACTCCACGCTGGCCGTTACCGACACCTTCAGCGTCCGCGAGGAGCAGGGTTTCCCGCAGATGGCCAACGGCAAGGCCGACCTGCACTGGCTGCCCTATCAGGACTCCATGGCCGTGGCCACGCTGGCTGACGGCCGTCCGTTCAAGATGTATCGCGGCGAGTCCACGTTGCGCGGCCGTGTGGCGCTGATGCCCAAGGGCGCCTCTGCCGCCGGCACCGCCGAAGTGCGCGAGGGCACCTTCGTCTCGCAGTACTTCACCCTCGCCGCGCGCGAGATGAACGCCAATGTCAGCGACTTCACGCTGCGCAGCAAGAAATTTAATGCCGTGGCCTTCAGTGCCTCCGGCGTGCGCTCCTCCGTCAACTACGACACCCGCCGCGCCGAGCTCCAGGCCATCACCTGTCCCATCCCTGCCGACCTGCAGCTGGCGCGCTACCAGGCCGTCGCCGACCGCTTCGCCTGGGAGATGGACCGCAAGCAGCTGGAGATTGCCAACTCCACCCGAGGCACCTCCGAGGGCCTTGACGGCATGGATATCCGCCAGCGCCTCAACAAGCGCGGCGATCTGCCGGGTGTGCGCTTCTCCAGCACCGACCCCAAGCGCAAGGGCCTCTCCTACAACGCGCTCCTCAGCACCTATAAGTACGATCTCGGCGAGCTCTCCAGTCAGGGGGTCTACCTCATCCATGTGGCCGATGCCGCCATCGCTCCCGCCAAGGACACCGTGCATGTCTGCAAAGACGGCGAGATGCGGGTGCTCAACAAGGCACAGCTCGTCTTCAACCGCGACAGTGCCTACCACGTGGTGGTCGACGCCGACCTTCTGGTGAAAGCCTCCGACAGCTACACTGGCAAGGGCTACTACGACTTCACCGGGCACCCCGATAAGAGGCAGCGCCTCTTCCTCGACGACATCTCGGTGGCCGACAGCATCACGATAGCCAAAGGCAAGATTAGCGACAGCGCCTCCTTTACCCTCAGTCCTGCCTTCGGCTTCGCCGGCAAGGTGCGTATCGAGGGCAACCAGCGCTGGCCCTTCTTCGAGGGTGGTGTGCGCCTCATCCAGCCTTGCATCCCACAGGAGCAGGTGGCGCTCTTGGCCTATGCCGGCTACACCGACCCCGAGCACATCCATGTCACCGTACCCGCCGAGCCCACAGACTGGAAAGGTCATCGCATCACAGCTTCCATCCTCCTCGATAAGAGCACTCTGCGTCCGCGTCCCGCCTTCCTCACCAAGGAGAAGGTGGCCACCAACGAGGTGAACCCCGCAAGTCTGCCCACGGAGCTCCTCGCCGCTCACGGCGTGCTGACCTACTTCGGCGAGAGCAAGGAATACATGATAGCCTCCGAAGAGAAAGTCGCCGATCCCGACAACATCGCTGACCCCTACCTGGCGCTCTCCACCGACGGCTGTGTGGTGGAAGGCGAAGGTCCCATGAACTTCGCCCGCAAGAAGACGCAGGCCTCCTTCTACTCCTATGGTAGCGCCTCTTTGGGCATCAAGAACAATGACGAGGACCACCTCACCACCGTCTTCGGCTTCACCTTCCCGCTGGCCGCCGAGGTCGTCGACGCCCTCTATCAGAACCTCAAGGACGAGCTGCGCGTCGAGCCCATCGGCATGAACACCAATGCCGAGATGCGCCACGCCCTGATGAACCTCTTTGGCGAAGACAAAGGTGCTGCGGAGTATGCCTCCTACAGCACCGACGGCGAGTTGGAGAAGATTCCCGAGGCGATGCGCTCCACTCTGCTCTTCGACAACCTCCGTTGGCAGCACAACAACGCCCTCGGCCTCTTCTGCGAAGGGAAGACGGGTCTCGTGGGTGTCGACAATAAACCCCTCGGCGTCACCGTCAAGGTGAAAGCCCAGCTCTATATGGACAAGAACGCGCAGAAGATGAAGTTCTACGTCGAAGCCGCCAAGGATCACTGGTATTTCTTCTACTACGACTTCCAGGCGCAGGACCTCACCATCTACAGTTCCGTAGGCATCTGGGAAGACAAGATTAAAGCCGTCCCGCTGGAGCAGCGCAAGATCTCGAAAGAGGGCCTCGGCACCTTCCTCTATCATGTAGGCACCGTCTCCAACTATGTCCCCAACTGGCTCAACTCCTTCAACCGCTCCGCGCACTCCGAAGAGGACGACGAATAAGGATTAATGGTTAACGACCTTAGGTTGAAAAAAAGGGAAAAACGGGAGGTAAAATAATCTATTTTCACCTCCCGCTTTTTATTCCACAAAAAAATATTTATTACGCAATCATCTAACAATCAATATTCAATTCTCAATTTTCGATTTTCAATTCAAAAAAATTTTGCCAATTAAAAAAATGGTTGTAATTTTGCACCCGCTTTCGAGAAAAAAAAAGCAGCCCAGGTGGTGGAATTGGTAGACACGCTACTTTGAGGGGGTAGTCGCCATAGGCGGTGCAAGTTCAAGTCTTGTCCTGGGCACTGATGAAGTTAAGAGATAATAATTAATAGTTCATAGTTAAACTATCATCTATAAACTCTTATCTATTAACTAATCTCTACCAGCCCGGGTGGCGGAATTGGTAGACGCGCACGTTTCAGGTGCGTGTTCCGAAAGGAGTGCAGGTTCAAGTCCTGTTCCGGGCACAGAAGAGAAGACGAAAGTCTTCTTTTTTTATAAAGAGTCAATAAACTATAACCATTTCCATGAAAGAAATCAAGTGTCCTCACTGCGGAACCACCTTCTCCGTTAACGACTCCGACTATGAGTCCATCGTCAGCCAGATACGCAACGACGAGTTCAACCGTTCGCTCCAGGAGCGTCTGCACGAGCGCGACCTCCTCTACAAGCAGCGCGTGGAGGAGATGAAGCGGCGCGAAGAGGAGATGCGGCGTGCCGAGCAGCAGAGTTACCAGCTCAAGCTCCACGACGAGCTCGACAAGCTCAAGTCGCAACTCGTCGAAAAGCAGTCGGAGCTCGACAAGCTGCAGGTCACCGTCACCAACAACCAGCGTGACCTGGAACTCGCCCGTCTCGAGGAGCGCAGCAAAGCGCAGGAGGCCCTTAACGGCAAGAACATAGAGATTAACGACCTCCGCAGCCGCATGGAGGTAGAGAAGAGTGGCTATGAGGCACGCCTCAAGGACGCCAAGGAGACCATCGAGCGCTACAAGGACATGAAGACGCGCCTCTCCACCAAGATGGTCGGCGAGACCCTTGAGCAGCACTGCAGCACCCTCTTCGAGGGCACCATCCGCACCCTCCTGCCCCATGCCACCTTCGAGAAAGACAACGACGCCTCCGAAGGCTCCAAGGGCGACTTCATCTTCCGCGACTTCACTGACGACGGCGAGGAATACCTCTCCATCATGTTCGAGATGAAAAACGAGATGGACGAGACGGCCACCAAGCACAAGAATGAGGACTTCCTGAAGAAACTCGACGAAGACCGTCGCAAGAAAGGCTGCGAATATGCCGTCCTCGTCTCTATGCTCGAGCTCGACAACGAGCTCTACAACAACGGCATCGTCGACAAGTCGCACCGCCACGAGAAGATGTACGTCATCCGGCCCCAGTTCTTCATCCCCCTCATCACGCTCCTCGTGCAGACCTCGCGTAAGAGCATCGACCTGCAGCGGCAGCTGGCCGTTGCCAAGAGCCAGACCGTCGACCTCAGCAATTTCGAGGGCGAGCTCAACGCCTTCAAGGATGCCTTTGGCCGCAACTACCGTCTCGCCAGCGAGAAATTCAAGACCGCCATCGAGGAAATTGACAAATCCATCGCCCATCTGCAGAAAATCAAGGACAGCCTCATCGGCTCGGAGAACAACCTGCGGCTAGCCAACGACAAAGCCGACGCCCTCAGCGTCAAGCGCCTCACGCGCAAGAGTCCCACCCTCGCCCAGGCCTTTGCCGACGTCGCGAAGACAGAATCCAACTAGATTAAACACAGCGGAAGAACTCCCAACTTAATTCGGCCTGGCGGTGGAGCATCTCCAGGCCGTCTTTTGTCTGTGCCCCCAACGCGGCAGCCTCGCGCAGGAGGCGTGTGGGAGAGGGGTTGTAGATTAAATCATAGAAGAGGAAAGTGGAAAGAGGAAAGTGGAAAGTGGACAAATCCAGCGGGGTGTCGTCGACAGCGGGGTACATACCGGCGGGAGTAGCATTGATAGTTAAGAGTTTAGAGTTAATAGTTAAGAGTTGTTTTGAGAGTTGTTCGTAGCTGATGGCGTTATCGTGTTTTTCAGGGGTGCGGGAGACGAAGGTGTGGGGGATGCCAAGTTGTGCCAGCGCATAGGCGACAGCGTGGGCGGCGCCGCCGGTGCCGAGAACAAATGATTGCTTGATTGCTTGATTGTTTGATTGTTGGAGTATTTCTTCCAGCGTCTGTTGGAAGGCAGAGGCGTCGGTGTTGTGACCCACCAGCCGACCTTCCTCGACGGTGACGCAGTTGACAGCGCCGATGGCGGCGGCGGGGGCGTCGAGTTCGTCGAGCTGCGGGATAATCGCCTGCTTGTAGGGCACGGTGACATTGAAGCCACAGATACCTTCGCGCTGCACCCAGTGGCGCAAGCCGTCAAGGGAGGGCATCTCCACCAGCTCGTAGCTGTAGTCCTGCAAGCCCTCGCGGGCGAACAGCTCCTCGAACCAGCGCTGGGAATACGAGTGTCCCAGCTTCTTCCCTATGAGTGCGAATCTTTTCATTCGAAATGCAAAAATACAAAAAATTCTTCATTCTTCATTCTTCATTCTTCATTTTTTTGTATTTTTGCATATTTAATATATGAAGGTATTTCGCATTATATTATTAGTATTCAATATTCTTGCGGCGCTAGGGCTGGTGGCGACGACCCTTGCGAGGCTCATCGCCCCGTCGGACAACATCCTGCCGTCCGTCGCCGTCTACGGCTTCCTGCCGATGCTGGCGCTGAACATCCTGTTGGTCATCGTGTGGCTCTGCATGGGGCGCTGGGAGGCCCTGATTTCCGTCGGCATCATCCTGTTGCGCATCTCTTATGTGGGCTATTTCTTCCAGATTGGCGGCACCTCGGAGGTGCCTCCTGCCGAGGAGCATCCCGCCATGGTGACGCTGCTGAGCTACAACCTCCACAACTTCGGCGGCAAAGACTTCGAGGGGGTTTCCTCGGCGGAGCATGCCGACGCTTTCCTCCAGCTGCTGGACGAGAACGGGCAGCCCGATATCCTCTGCCTGCAGGAATATGCTGGAGCACCCAAGCGCGACATCACCGACAGCCTGAAGGCCCGCGGCTACAGTCACCGCTACGGTTCCCGTGGGGGCAGCGAGAGTCCCTCCGGCACGGTGGTCTTCTCGAAGCTGCCCATCACCTACGTGAAGAATATCGACCAGCAAAAGATACTTGTGGAGCTACAGAAGGGGAAACGCACGTTCCGTGTCTGCTGCGTCCACATGGACAGCTACCAGTTCACGCTGGACAACCGTGACGACATCGACGAGATGCGCCATGGGAAGCTCGACTCCAAGTCGCGCCGCACCCTCACCAAAGCCAAGGAGACGGTGCTCTGTCATGAGAAAGAGTGGAAAGAGCTGCTACGTCCCGTGGTAACAGGCAGCAAGGTCCCAATGCTTTTGGCGGGCGACATGAACGACATCCCGGGCTCGTGGCTCTACTGCCAAATCACCGACTACCTCGACGACACCTACTGCGATGAGGGGTCGGGGTTCTGCACCACCTTCGCCGGCGGCAGCGGCAACCTGCTGCCCTTCGGGCACAACTGGCTGCCGCAGTTCCGCATCGACATGGTGTTCCACAGCAAGGAGTTCGAGACGCTGAGTTACCACCGCATCAAGAGCGATATCTCGGACCACTACCCCGTGCTGGTGGCCCTGGAAATTAAGAAATGACAATGAAGTTACAGGATAGATATAATCAGGTTATTGAGCGCTTTGAGCAGGCGATGCCGGTGGCGGAGACGGAGCTGCACTATGAGTCGCCGTTCCAGCTGCTGGTGGCAGTCATCCTATCGGCACAGTGTACCGACAAGCGGGTGAACATGGTCACCCCTGCCCTCTTCGAGGCCTACCCCGACGCTGCCACGATGGCGCAGGCCACGCCCGACGACCTCTTCCGCTACATACACTCCGTCTCCTACCCAAACAATAAGAGCCAGCATCTGGCGTCCATGGCCCGCATGCTGGTGAGCGATTTCGGCGGCGAGGTCCCCGACAATATCGACGACCTGCAGTGCCTCCCCGGTGTGGGGCGCAAGACCGCCAATGTCATCGCCGCCGTGGTCTTCGACCAGCCGGCGATGCCGGTGGACACCCATGTCTTCCGTGTGGCCAACAGGATAGGCCTCACGCGTAATTCCAAGACACCTCTCGCGACCGAGCGCACCCTCGTGGAGCATATCCCCTCCGAGCTCCTCCCCAAAGCCCACCACTGGCTTATCCTCCACGGCCGCTACGTCTGCCAGGCCCGCAAGCCCAAATGCGAAAAATGTTTTCTAACTGACCTCTGCAAAACGTATCAACCTGCTTGTGAGAAAGGAGGCAGCGTATGATTTTTGCCAATCCGATATTCCTCTGGGGCCTGTTGGCGCTGCTCATCCCCATTGCGGTACACCTCTTCAACTTCCGCCGCTACCGCAAGGTCTACTTCAGCAATGTGGAACGTCTCAGCGCCGTCCGCAGTGAGACCCGCCGCACCAGTACGCTGCGCCGCTGGCTGGTGCTGCTGATGCGCTGTCTGGCCATTGTGGGACTGGTGCTGGCTTTCGCCCAGCCCACGCTGCCCGGCAACGAGCAGCTGCAGTCGGGCACCACGGTGGTGAGCATCTATGTAGACAACTCCTTCAGTATGGAGAACAGTGGCAGCAACGGCAGCCAGCTGGAGACCGCCAAGCAGAAAGCCCGCGAGATTGCCGCCGCCTACCGTCCCGGCGACCGTTTCCAGCTGCTCTCCAATACCTTCGCCGGCGAGGAGTTCCGCTGGCTGAGCCGAGAGGAGTTCCTCGATGCCGTCGACGCCCTCCAGATCAGCCCCGCCAGCCGTCACCTCAGCGAGGTGGCACAGCGTCAGACCGACTTCCTCAATCAAAGCGGTGCCGCCAACCGTCACGCCTACCTCGTTTCCGACTTCCAATCCTCTATCGCCAAGCTTTCCACTTTCCACTTTCCACTTTCCACTTTCAATTTCACCCTCGTTCCCCTCGAAGGTACCGCCACCGACAACCTCTATATCGACACCCTCGTCCTCGATGCCCCCGCCTACTTCGTGAGCGGCAGCGTCACCGTCGAGGCCACGTTGCGCAACGACGGTTCACGCGATGTGGAGAAACTTCCCGTAAAGCTCTTTGTCAACGGACGCGAGCGAGCCCTTGCCACCGTCGATATCCCTGCCGCCACCACCGCCAAAACCTCGCTGCGCTTCACCATCGACAGTGCCGGATGGCTCAACGGTCGTGTAGAGATTGCCGACTACCCCGTCACCTTCGACGACAACTACTATTTCACCCTCCTCGCCGGCCAGCGCATCGGGATGCTGCAGGTGGGAGCAGGCAACGAGAACCTCGAAAAACTCTTCGCCCACGACAGCGCCGTCCTCTACCGCACTGTTGCGGCTAACGGCTTGGCCGTCACCCCCGACCTTACCTTCATTCTCCTCAACGAGCTCTCATCGCTCCCTTCCGGCCAGGCGCAAAGCCTCGCCACGTGGGTCGAAGAAGGCGGCACCCTCTGTGTCGTGCCTCCTGCCGACGGTCATGTGGAGCAACTCAACGCCCTCCTGGCGCAGCTGAACGCTCCGCGCCTCGAGAGCTGGAACGTCCGTGCCGTCCGCGCCTCGAAAGTCGACCTTCAGAGCAGTCTCTACCGCCAGGTCTTCAGTCGGAGCGCCAAGGAGGAGATGGAGATGCCCACTGTGCAGGGGCGCTACCTGATGAACAGTGGGCAGAGCCTCAGCCAACCCGTCATCACGCTTGCCGACGGCAGCCTTCTGCTGGCTTCGACACCCCACGGTGCCGGCCGTCTCTACCTCTTCTCCACGCCCCTCACGGCGCAGTGGACCGACTTCGTGGCGCAGGCCCTCTTCGTCCCCACGCTCTACAATATGGCCCTCTACAGCCGGCCGCTGCCGCCGGCCGCCTATACCCTCGGCGGCGCCGACCCCATCTTCCTCCAACACGCCTACGACCCCGCGGGAACGCCACCCGAGATGGTAGAGGTTTCAGGTTCCAAGTCACAGGTTTCAAGTTTCCTTCCCGACATCCGGCGTGTGGGCAACCGCAGCGCCCTGATACCCCACGGCGAGCTCACCGAGGCCGGACATTATAAGCTAGGCGACGAATACCTGGCCTTCAACTACGACCGCCTCGAGTCGCAGCTGCAGTTCCTCACCCCGCAGGAAATCGCCGATGCCATCGACGGCATGGAGGGTGTCAACGTTGTCCGCAACGCCGCCAAACCCCTCGACCGCGAGATTCGCGCCCGCCGCAACGGCACGCCCCTCTGGCACTGGTGCATCCTTCTCGCCCTCGCCGCCCTATTAGCGGAGACCCTCCTCCTTAAAGTCCCTAAAGTCCTTAAAGACCTTAAGGACCCTAAGGACTTTAACGACCCTAAAGCCTAAGTCCTATGCTCCTCGAAGTCCAAGAAATAGAAAAGTCCTACGGCTCCCACCGTGTCCTCGACGGCGTCAGCTTCACCGCCGACAGCGGAGAGGTGGTGGGCATCCTCGGCGCCAACGGGGCCGGCAAGACGACGCTCCTGCGCCTCGTCACCCGTCTCCTCATGCCCGACAGTGGAACCCTCCTCTTCGACGGCCATCCCCTCGCGCAGGACGACCTCACGCAGATAGGCTACCTCCCCGAGGAGCGCGGCCTCTACCGCCACATGCGTGCCGGCGAGCAGGTCGTCTACTTCGCACAGCTCAAAGGACTTTCGCATGCCGATGCCGAGCATGCTGCACATGATTGGTTCGACCGCCTTGGAGCGCAAGACTGGTGGCGCCGTCCCGTGAACCGCCTCAGCAAGGGCATGCAGCAGAAGGTACAGTTCATCGCCGCCGTGGTCCATCATCCGCGCCTGCTCATTCTCGACGAGCCCTTCTCGGGCTTTGACCGCGACAATGCCGCGATGCTGCGCGACGAAATTCGTCGCCTCAGCAACAATGGCACCGCCATACTCCTCTCCACGCACAACCTCGACGCCGCCTCCGACCTCTGCACCAAAACGATACAGCTATGAGAAAACTCTTCGTCATCATCTCCCGCGAATACCGCATGCGTCTGCGGCGTCCCGCCTTCTGGGTGCTGACGCTGCTGGTGCCACTGCTGCTGGCAGCACTCTATGCCATTCCCGTCATTGCCGCCAGCCAGGCTTCCGACCGCGCCACCGTGCTGGTGGTCGACGAGACGGGCCTCTTCCATAGCCTGCAGAGCACCGACGAAGTGGCCTTCCAGCCGCAACCCGACCTCGACCATGCGCGGCAACGCATGACAGAGGCCGACAGCGTCGCCGCCATCCTTTTCATCCCCGCGCGGCAGAACGGCGAAGTGCCGCGCGACGCCTTCCTTTACCACCGCGACAACAGGCCGCCGCAGGCTGTCGTCAACGCTGCCAACAGCCAGCTACAACTCCTCCTGCGACGCTCCATCCTCGCCGACGCCTATGCCCAACTCGACCCTGCACAGAGGCGCTCCGTGGAGAACACCGGCATCCGCATCCACACCCTTGATGCCGACAGCGGCCGCGAGAGTTTCGCCACCGTGAAGACCGTCGCCGCCACCGTGCTGGCGGTGCTCATGGTGATGGCG
Source organism: uncultured Bacteroidota bacterium (assembly GCA_902800395.1). Lineage (GTDB taxonomy): Bacteria > Bacteroidota > Bacteroidia > Bacteroidales > P3 > Colimorpha. The sequence goes on from CADCEC010000007.1 coordinate 35,221, forward strand.
CTCATGGCCTTCGGCATCCAGGTGATGCGTAGCGTGCAGGAAGAGAAATCCACACGCGTGGCCGAGGTGGTAGCCTCGTCGGCGAAAGCCGTGCATCTCCTCACCGGTAAACTCGTCGGCATCGCCCTGGCGGCCGTCACGCAACTCGTCCTCTGGGGCCTCCTCACCGCCGCCGCCATAGGCCTCATCCAGAAGAGCAACCCCGCCCTCTTCGCCCAAGCGCGCGCCCAACAGGAGGCCGCCTTCAGCGTCGCCACCAAGGGGGTGGAAGCCACTGCGCAGTACAACAGCCCCGTGCAACTCGTTGACGAAGCCGTGCAGGGCCTCACAGCCATCAACCTGCCGCTGGTGGCCTCGATATTCTTTTTGTTCTTCCTGCTGGGATACTTGCTCTACGGCGCCCTCCTCGCCGCACTGGCGGCCCGTCTCGACAGCGATGCCGACGCCCTGCAGTGGGTATTGGTGGTATTGTCGCCGCTGTTGCTTACACTGCTACTCATCCCGTTGCTCCTCAATGCTACGGGCGGCACCCTGGCCACCCTGCTCACCTATATCCCCTTCACGGCTCCCGCCACGGTACTGCTGCGGCTGCCCTTCGGCATCGGCATCACCGACGTCACCCTCGCCGCCCTGCTGATGCTCCTATGCTTCGCCGCCGCCGCCCTCCTCGCCGCCCGCACCTACAAACGCCACATCCTTAGGTAGTTCAACCTCTGTTTAACCATTGTTTAACCATTGTTTAACCATTTTTATGGTAGAACAATGATTAAATAATATAGAAATAAATGGGTTAAATACCTTTCTTGCGGGCCTTGCCGAGGACCACGAGGGTGACGGCGGCGAGGACAAGGACGATGCCGAGGAGGAGGCGCGAGGAGAAGGGCTCGGCGAAGACGAAGACGCCGATGAGGACGGCGGTGGTGGGCTCGAGGGCTCCGAGGATGGCGGTGGGCGTAGAACCCAAGTATTTAGCGGCATAGACCATCATCACCAGCGCCATGATGGCGGGGACAACAGCGAGCCAGGATACCCACAGCCAAGCCGTGGGAGTGGGCGGCAGCGCGAGGGGCTGTCCACTGAGGAAAGCATAGACGACATTGCCGAGGGCACAGTAGAAGAGGACGTAGAAATTGATTTTGAACGACGACATCTGCAGCGGACTCTTATCGACGACAATGATATAGAGCGCGTAGGTAAGCGCCGAGATGAGGACAAGGACGATACCCAGTATGTTGAAGGTGCCACCCTCGTCCTTGAAGGAAAGGAGTGCCACACCGGCGAGAGAGAGGAGGATGGAGAGGACGGTGGTGAGGGTGATGCGCTCGCGGAAGAAGAGGGTCATGATAGCCGCCGTCATCACAGGATAGGTGAAGAGAATGGTGGAGGCAATGCCGGAAGGCATGAGCTGGAAGGAGGTGTAGAGTGTAGTCGAGGAGAGGATGAAGAGGATGCCGAGAGAAGAGAGGGTGAGGAACTCGCGGCGAGTGACGCGGAGGGATTCGCGGCGGAACATCATGACGATGGCCACGATGACCCAGGCGAGTCCGAAGCGGTAAAAGAGTACCGAGGGGACTTGCATCCCCTCGGCGTATAGGAATCGGGCCAACGGATTGGTTCCGTAGCAGACGGCAGCACCAATGGCACAAACCAGTCCGATGATGAGCTTAGAATTCTTCATCAATCCGGTTGGTCACCGAAGTAGGCGTTTTTGACCATTGTGCCGTCGGCGCGCATGGAGTAGGGGGCGGACTCGCGGGTGCTGGAGTGGCTTCCCTCATAGAGTTCGCCGTCAGCGCTTTCGAGTGCTGACATGCTCTGTACGAGGTCGGGACCATTGGGGTTGTTGCGGAGCATGTCGTGGATAAGGCGGATGCGGTCGGCGCGGCTGCGGGTGAGGTTCTCGTCGTTGTGGTTCTCGAAGGCACTGCGGAAGAGCTTGTCTTCCTGGTCAAAGGACTTTTTGGCGGGCTCAGGTTTGGCGGCGGGTTCAATCATCACAGCAACGGGCTCTTCAGCCGGCATGTTGCGGAACGCGAAGGAGGGCTTGGCTTCGGGTTTGGGCTCAGGGGCGACAATCTGGATGTCCTCGACGAGGGTGTCGACTTGTTCTTTCACGGGAGTCTGGTGAACTTCGGCTTTGGCGGGAGCCTCGTCCTCGAGGACGAAGACATTGCGGGGACCCTTGGTAGCCTCATCCTTCTCCTTGGTGATGAGTTTCATCTCGTCGTCGACCGGGTTTTCGACCACGGGCTTGGTGGTCTCGGTGTTAAAGCTGTGGACAACGGGTTCCATCTTTTTCTGCTCGAAACCGGTGGCGATGAGGGTCACCTTGAGTTCGTCGTCGAGGCTATCGTCGACACCGGCGCCCCAGATGACGTCGGCGGTGCCGTCGGTGCGGTCGAGGATGAAGTCGGTGATATCACCGATTTCGTCCATCTTGATTTTATGGTCGGAGGAGTAAGAGAAGTAGAGGAGGACATTCTTGGCGCCACGGATGTCGGAGTCGTCGAGCAGCACAGAGGTGGAGGCAGCGGTGATAGCCTCGATGGCGCGGTTCTCGCCCTTGCCAGAGCCGGCGCCCATGAGGGCGGTGCCAGAGTGTTCCATGACGGTATTGACATCCTGGAAGTCGATATTGACGCTGCCGCTACCGGTGATGATTTCGGCAATACCCTTGGCGGCGGTGAGAAGGACATCGTCGGCGAGGCCAAAAGCTTCGGAGATATCGAGGTCGCCGAAGGCACGAAGTTTATCGTTGTTGATAACGATAATGGAGTCGACATGCTGGCGGAGTTCCTCGATGCCGGCTTCGGCCTGGTCGCGACGCTTCTTACCCTCAAAAGAGAAGGGACGGGTAACGATGGCCACAACGAGGATTTTCTTGTTCTCGTCGTTGTCGAGGTCGATACTCTTAGCGATTTCGGCGATGACGGGAGCGGCGCCGGTGCCGGTGCCACCGCCCATACCGGCGGTGATGAAGAGCATCTGAGTGTTATGGGCCAAGGCCTCCTGGATGTCGGCAGTCTTGTCGGCAGCGGCCTTTTTGGCGCGCTCGGGTTTGTTGCCGGCACCAAGACCGAGGTCACCCAGTGGAATCTTGTTGGGCACGGGCGAAGCGTTGAGGGCTTTCATATCGGTGTTGCAGACGATGAAGTCGACGCCTTTGATACCCTGACGGTACATGTGGTTGACTGCATTGCCGCCACCGCCACCGACGCCTATGACCTTGATATAGGACGACTGTCCCTTAGGGGAGTCGAAAGCGAAGAAAGGAGCCTGCTGGGCGGGTTGATTTACAAAATTGGTATTGTCCTCCATGTGCTTGTATATTTCTATCTTACTGAATAAGAATTTCTTAATTAATACATGCTATATAAAATAGGCAGTATAAAAATACTAATTATTCGCCGGACAAAGGTACATTTTACAGGTTTGTTTTCAACAAGTTATACACAGCCTTTTTTGAGTGCGTTATTGCGTTAATGTGTTATTGTATTAGTCATCGATTCCTGACTCGCCGAAAACTTTTCCAAAGAAATCCTTGAGGGTCTTGTCGAAGTTACCGCCCTTAGGTTTCTTGGTTTTGGTTTTTTCGGACTTGTCAGACGAGTCGGACTTGTCGGATGAGTCAGACTTGTCGGATGAGGGAGCGTCATCGTCCATATCCTCGAAGATGTCAACATGCTGACCATCTCTAGCTTTTTTCTCCTCGCCGGGTTTGAGCTTAGTCTCTTCCTCGAAGAACTCCTCTTCCTGTCCTTCCTGCTCGCGCTCAGACTGTTCGATGCCATAGAGGACGAGGCCGATACCGGTGGCATACATGGGGTGTGCCAATTCATCGAAAGCCACGCTGGAGGTGTCGAGGTGTTCGTTGGGGATGCCGATGCGGGTGTCAGTAGCAGTAATAAGTTCGCAGAATTCCTTGATATTCTTCAGCTGTGCGCCGCCGCCGGTAAGGGCGATGCCGGCGATGAGTTTCTTGTGGTAGTTGGAGACCTTGATGGAGTAGTCGACCTGCTCGAGAATCATACGTGTGCGGGCGCTGATGATGCCGGCGAGAGTCTTGACATAGATTTCGCGCGGTGCCTGGCTGCGGATGCCAGGGATAGCGATGACGTCGTTCTCGGAGACCGCGGAGACAAGGCAGGAACCGAATTTGATTTTAAGGCTTTCGGCCTGTTTTTTGAGGATATTGCAGCCCTCGCGGATGTCGTTGGTGATAGCGTTGCCAGCAAGTGGCAGCACTTCGGTGTGACGAATAATGCCGTCGTAGAAGATAGCCACGTCGGTAGTGCCGCCACCGATATCGACCATCGCCACGCCGGCGTCGCGGTCGGCGTCGTCGAGGACAGCTTTGGCCGAAGCGATAGGTTCGAGGACAACCCCCTTGATGTGGAGTCCGGCGTCCTGGACGGCATACTTGATGTATTGGAGGTTCTGTACGTTGGCTGTAACCATATGGAAGTCAGCCTCGAGCATCTTTCCCACCACTCCTACGGGGGAGATTTCACGGCTGAGGGGTTCACGGTCGACGATGTACTGCTGGGGGAAGATATGGATAATCTCTTCACCGGGCTGCAACATGGTGTTGTACTGTTCGTTGATGATGCGGTCGACATCCTCCTGCTCGATGAGACGGTGGTCGGCAGGAATCATGATGCTACCGTGACTGGGACGCGACTGGATATGCTGGCCGGCGATACCCACCCACACTTCGTCGATGTCGACATCGGCCTGGTCTGCGGCATCCTTGACGGCGCGGCGAATGGACTCGGAGGTGTCGGTGATGCTTTTCACCACACCGTGTTCCACGCCCTTGGAGTCGGTCTTTCCGAATCCCATGATTTTCACTTTCCCTGACTCGACACGCATGCCGACGAAGCAAGCGATTTTGGTGGTTCCAATGTCGAGACCTACAATGATTTCATTTTCCATAATATGATATTGTTTTTGTTTATTTTATCTTTTTGTACAGACCACCTGACCTTTGAATTTGAGACTTATCTTGGAGTAGGCATCCCATCCGGCACGAGGCATACCGTTGTGATAGAAGGCCACCAGGTTGGCGAACTTGCCTTCGAGATCGGAGGCATCGCCAAGTTCGATGATTTGATCGCCCACTTTTGGAACCATAAGTATCTCGCCGTTGCGCTGGACATAGAGTTGGTCGATGAGCGGTTTGTAGTTGGCGTGGGAGTCGAGGAAGAGTGCCACACGCCATAGGTTTTTGATTTGTGCGCTGACGGTGTCGGAGGTGAGGCGTCCGAGGAAGTCGCCCGAAGCGACAACGACATTGCAATCGCCAATGTCGGAGGTGGGAATGACACGTCCTTCGCGGTCGATATAGCGCTCGTAGTTGCCAAAGAAGAGGCGGGCCACGGGATGACGCTGGTCAGCATGGATGACAATCTTGCCACTGATGCTGACGGAAGCCGAGACATGGGTAAGGAAGGGGACATGGAGGGCTTCCTTGGCCACCTGACGGCAGTCGACCTGACGCACTTGTTTCTGCATCAAGTCAGGGATGCGGCCCATCAGTGTGTCGGCAACGACCTTCTGGTTGACAAGTTGGGGGGTGTTACCGTAGTCTATCTCCACCTCGATACCACGAACACGCATGTGTGAGCGTGTCACGTTGGCCACCAGCACTAGGATTGCCAGCAGGAGGACGCTCGAGACGATGAGTGTTATTTTGAGAGGGCGTTTCATAAATGTGTCAATCTGTTAATAGTTGGTCGCGGAGGGTGGTTTCGAGGCGTGGGACGAGGCGGTCGATGTCGCCGGCGCCGAGGGTAAGGACGATATCCGGACAGAGCGCGGGAACCAGTTCCAGTGCCTGGTCGGGGGTACAGAGGTATTTGGACATGGTATCCATTTTACGGAGCACCATCGAGGAGGTGACTCCAAGGATAGGTTTCTCACGGGCGGGATAGATGGGGAGCATGATGACCTCGTCGAGTGTCTGGAGAACACGGGCGAACTCGTCGGCGAGGTCGCGGGTACGGGAGTAGAGGTGGGGCTGGAAGATGCCTACAACACGTTTGCCGGGATAGAGGAAGCGGACAGCCTCGATGGTGCGTTCTATCTCCTGGGGGTGGTGGGCATAGTCATCGATGTAAATGAGTTCCTTTTCGCGGATACGATAATCGAAACGGCGACGCACACCGGCGAAGGTCTTGAGTCCGTGACGCAGCTGGTATTGATCGAGTCCACAGGAAAGGGCAACGGCAGAGGCGGCAACGGCATTCTCGACATTGACGAGCGGCGCCCCGTCGAGTTCAAGGTCGTAGAGCACACCGTCGGGGGTACGGAGATCGAAGAAGAGGTTGCCACCGTAGTTGCGGACATTGATAGCGTAGTAGTCGGCATCGATGCCTCGGGCGGTATAGGTGCTTACCTTGGGGAGTGAGAGGGAGTGAGAGGGAGTGAGAGGGAGTGAAAGGTCATTAGCATCGTGGTCATGATGGTGGTGGTGTTCGTGGCCGTATTCGACGAATTCTTCGCCGTCGAGGGTGCGGAAGATGCCGTCCTTGAGGAGGAGTTGTCCGTCGGGATCGGTCTGGTTAGCGAACTGGAGGTAGGCCTCGAGCATCTGTTCGTGGGTACCATAGATGTCCAGGTGGTCGGGGTCGGTGGCAGTGATAACGGAGAAATGCGGGTGGAGCTGGAGGAAAGAGCGGTCGTACTCGTCGGCTTCGACAACGACATATTCGCTCTTATTGTCGACCACAAGATTGCTTTCGAAGTTCTTGCTGATACCGCCCAGGAAGGCGCTGCAGCCACATTCGGCTTTGGAGAGCAGGTGGGCAATGAGGGTGGAGGTGGTGGTTTTACCGTGGCTTCCGGCGACAGCGATACACTTCTTGCCACGAGTGAGTTCGCCGAGCATCTGGGAGCGTTTCTCCATGCGGACCCCTCGGGACAGCAGGGCTTGGAACTCACGGGTGTCGGTCGGGACGGCAGGGGTGTAAACCACGAGGTCGAGAGCAGAGGGAATGAAGTCGGGATTGTCGTCGTAGTGGATGGAGATGCCTTCGGCCTCGAGTTCGGCGGTGAGGGGGCTGGGTGTGCGGTCGTAGCCGCTGACGGTGTCGCCGCGACGATGGAAATAGCGCGCCAGTGCGCTCATCCCGATGCCTCCTATGCCCAAGAAGTAGTAGTTCATCACTATAGGTTTTTAAGGTCTTCAAGTTGCTGGAGCTCCTTTGGGAGCGGGACTGATTTCTTCTGCTCGGGTTTGCCATAGAGCAGCTCGGAAATCTGGTCAACAATCTTGTCGGCAGCATGACGGACGGCCATCTTCGAGATGGCGGCGCTCATGCTGGCCTGCCTGCTGGGCGACTCAAATATCTCTTTCACGGTAGAAAGCCCCTGACCCGCACAGTCGGCATCCTTCACCATCACGGCAGCTCCACGGTCGACGAGGGCCAGTGCGTTTTTGGTCTGATGGTCCTCCGCCACATTGGGAGAAGGGATGAGCACCACGGGTTTGCCCACAAGGCAAAGCTCGCTGATGGCGATAGCGCCAGCACGCGACACCACGATGTCGGCGGCAGCGTAGGCCATATCCATGCGGGAGATGAACTGATGTACTTTGACCCACCGTCCCACTCCTGCACGCTCGACAGCGGCCACTGCCTCGTCGTACATCCAACGGCCCGTCTGCCAGAGGAGTTGTATCTTGTTCTCACGGAAGAAATGGAGATGTCCCATTATCATCTCGTTGATGCTACGGGCCCCTAGACTTCCCCCGACGGAGAGGAGCACACGACCCTCCGGCTCGAGACCGAAATGGGCACGTCCTTCGGCGACAGTGGCCGTCATCTGCTCGATGTCGGCACGCACGGGATTGCCAGTGAAGACAATCTTCTCACGGGGGAAGAAACGCTCCATCCCGTCGTAGGCGACGCAGATGCGACAAGCCTTGCGGGCCAGCATCTTGTTGGTGAGACCTGCGTAGGAATTCTGTTCCTGGAGGAGAGTCTTGTAGCCCATCGAGGCGGCAGCCTTGAGGGTAGGCTCGCTGGCGAAACCGCCGACACCCACCACGATGTCGGGATTGAACTCACCGATAACTCCTCTCACCTTGCTGCGACTTTTCAGTATCCGGAATGGCAGCTGGAGGTTTTTGATGATGTTGGCGGGTGTCAGTTTACGCTGCAATCCTGCAATCGGCAGTCCCACTATCTTGTAGCCTGCCGCAGGCACCTTCTCCATCTCCATGCGTCCTTCGGCACCGACAAACAGGATGTCGGCATCGCTCCAACGGGCCTTCACGGCGTTGGCTATTGCCACTGCGGGGAAGATGTGTCCGCCGCTGCCTCCTCCACTGATGATGATTTTCATATCTTTATTGTTTTTCTGTATCGTCTGTTATTTGCATTTCTTCGTCGGCGGTGATGTCGGGGGTGGTGTCGGCAACTGCGCTTTCGCCGCCGTCCACACTGGGTTTAGGGTCGGCATAGACTCCTGCCGCTACCGACTGGATGATTCCCATACCGAGGCTGAGGAAGAGATAGGCTGTGCCGCCATAGCTGATGAAAGGAAGTGTCTGACCCGTCACCGGGAGGACACCGACGGCCACACCCATGTTGGCCAGTGCCTGCAGGTAAATCATGGTGCCCAATCCGGCCACGGTGAGGGCGCCGAAGCGTCCGTTGCACCTCCAAGCCAAGCGCACGCATCGGAAGTAGAAGAAACTGTAGAGCAGCAGCACCAGCACGCCGCCCACGAGACCCGTTTCCTCGATGATGATAGCGTAGATGAAGTCGTTGTGCGACTGCGTCATCAGTCGCGCATAGAGGGTGTTTCCGGGTCCCACCCCGAAGACGCCGCCACGGGCGACGGCGATGCGGGCATCGTTCTCCTGAGTGATAACGGTGGGGTCGGGGTCGTCGAAATAGGAATGGAGACGGTGGCCCCACGTGCTGGAGCGTTCCAGCACCTGCTCGCTCTTGGGCTGTCCGCCTTTGTCGCTCTGCTCGCCCGCCTTGTAGCGATTCATGGCGACACCCAAGCCTATGGCTGTCAGCGCCACAAGGGCAATCATGATGCGCCACCACCATTTTCGGTCCACGCCGCCGAAGAAGAGCATGAGATAGCAGGAGACGAAGAGCAGTGCGGCGGTGGAGAAATTCTCTGGGAGGACGAAGGCGGCGACCAGGACGATATAGGCCAGCAGGGAGAAGAAAGTGCCCTTCTCGGCCACCTGGTCTTTCTTCAAAGTCAGCATGCGAGCGATGAAAAGTACGAGGGCAATTTTGGCTACTTCGGAGGGCTGGAACTGGTTAACCACGGGAATCCTTATCCAGCGGCCGCCCATCATCAGTGTGACGGCCAGCAGCACCACCGACGCCCAGAGTCCAAGTACTGCGAAACGGGAGAAGAAGCGGTAGTTTATTTTGCTGCATACGATGACGATGCCCCACGACGCAAGGACAATGAGCAGATGGCGCAAGAAGAGGCCTGTGGGCCCTCCGGCGCTGTCGTGAGAATAGGCCTCCAGTCCGATGGAGCTGTAGACCCCAACAAGAGAGATGATGCTGAGCAGCAGAAACACCACCCAGAGCGTTTTATCTCCCTTGAAAACCTTGGACATCTTCATTTTAGATAATTGTTAAGAGATAATAGTTGGACCGATAACCTATAACCTTTCCTAGAGTTCATTGACTTGTTGGCGAAATTCCTCTCCGCGGTCGACGACATCCGAACCGTTTTCGCAAGCCGGTGAGTAGAGCACCTTCACATCGTCGCTCTCATAGCGGTAAGCCTTCTGGAGGGCATCGGCCATCGTGGGGCAAGTTTCGATGGTAGGGACGACACCCGAGAAAGCCTTGCGCATCTCTTCCCCCTCGCCGCCCACGATGAGCAGCATCCTCACCTTGCGCAGCGCCGCAGGCAGCAGCCGGCTGTAGTCGGCGGGAGTGGCGGGTGCATCGGCAATCCATATCAAGCCCCCCGGAGTGCTCTCCAGAGAATACCACGTAGAGTTAACGGAACGGGCGGCAGCATCGTTGATGTATACGCGTCCCCTCACGCGAGCCACGAATTCGAGGCGGTAGCGCGTCTCCTCCATACGGTTGAAGCAAGCCCTCAACGAGGCGTTGCGTATAGCCTTCAACCGCTGGGTGTCAATACCCGCAAGTCCGATGTGTGTTCTTTCACGGCCTTCCTTGACCAGAGTGTCTATAGTCATTATTGATAAGTTGATAAATTGATATGTTGATATGTTATCGTAGTTTCAGTGTCGAGAGGGTAAAGATTGCTAACAAAATAGCGATGATAATGAACCTCACCACCACCTTCTCTTCCGCCTGGCCCTTCTTCTGGTAGTGGTGATGCAGCGGCGTCATCAGGAAGGGACGCTTCTCCACAGGCACCATCTCGCTGGGCGGCAGCTTGTGCTTCCGCCGGTAGTATTTGCAGTAGGTGGTCTGGATAATCACCGAGAGGTTCTCCACCACATAGATGCCGCAGAGCACAGGCAACAGGAGCTCTTTCTTGATAAGCACGGCAAACACCGCAATGATGCCGCCAATGGAGAGCGAGCCCGTGTCACCCATGAAGATATCGGCAGGGTGACCGTTGAACCACAGGAAACCTATCGTGGCACCGACAAAAGCAGTGCTGAAAATAGCCAGCTCGCCGATATTGGGAAGGTACATGATGTTGAAATAGGTGGCCATGATGGCGTTACCGCTCACCCATGCCAGCAGCGCCAAAGCGCCGCCATTCACGGCCGCCACACCCGTGGCGATGCCGTCAATGCCGTCGGTGAGATTCGACGCATTGCTCACAGCAGTAACTATCAGGATGATGACCAGCACATAGACCACCCACACCAAATCCTGCGCCCAGTCGCCCATCCACGTCACCAGCCAGGCATAGTCGAACTCATTGTTCTTCACAAAAGGTATCGTCGTCGTGGTGCCGCCACTGAGCGCAGGGTGGTACACGATAAGCAGTCCCACCACAAGCGCCAGCAATACCTGCCCCAGTATCTTGTACTTGCCCGCCAGACCTTTCTTCCCGCGTGTCTTCTTCAGATAGTCGTCCAGAAAACCCAACAGTCCCAGCCACACCGTGGTACCCACCATGATGAGCACGTAGATATTGTCGAGTTTGGCGAAGAGCAACGTGGGAATGAGGATAGCAGTAAGGATAAGCAGTCCACCCATGGTGGGGGTGTTGGCCTTTCGCGCCGCCCCTTCGAGCCCCAGCTCGGTGCGCACTTCGTCCATCATGCCCATCTTATTCTTCATCCAGCGGATGAAAGGCTTGCCCGCAAGCAGCATAATCAGCAGCGAAGTCACCATGCCCGCCGCTGCCCTGAAAGTGATGCCGATGAAAGCACCCGCCCCAGGGACATGAATTCCCATATCGTTCAGCCAGTCTAACAAATGATATATCATAACTCTTACTTCTTAGTTCTTACCTCTTAGTTCCTTCTCCGCTTCTTCCACGTCGTCGAAGTGGCTTCTCACACCGTTCACCTCCTGATAGGTCTCGTGACCCTTGCCGGCGATAAGGATGATGTCGCCCTCACGGGCCATCATGCAGGCCGTACGAATAGCCTGCCGCCGGTCGGTGATACGCACCGTGCGGCTCAGTTGCTCCGCCGTGAGGCCAGCCTCCATGTCGTCCAGGATGCTCTCAGGCTGCTCCGTACGGGGATTGTCGCTGGTCAGCACCAACTTGTCACTCCCCTCGGCGGCAATCTGCGCCATCTCCGGACGCTTCGTCTTGTCGCGGTCACCACCACAACCCACCACCGTAATCAGCTGCTGTTCCGGTCTCCGGATGGCGGCAATTGTCTCTATCACATTCTGCAGCGCATCCGGCGTATGGGCATAGTCGACAATGGCGGTGATGCCACTCCCACTCACACACTGGAACCTCCCAGGGGCAGGCTCCAAGGTGGAGAGTACCCTCAAGGCCTCATCCGGCTCGGCACCGCTCAACACCGCGGCACCATAGATGGCCAGCAGATTGTAGGCATTGAAGCGACCCACCAGTCTCACCCAAACCTCTCGGCCGCACAGAGAAAGATGCATACCTTCAAATCCCTCCTCTATCACACGGCAGTGGAAGTCGCCCTTCTGCTGCAATCCATAGGTGTAGACTTTGGCTTCGCAGTTCTGCACCATCACCCTACCGTTCCTGTCGTCGATATTCGTCAGCGCCCACGCCCCCTTCGGAAGCGCGTCGAAAAAGCCCTTCTTCGCGGCAATATAGTTCGCCATCGTCTTGTGGAAGTCCAGATGGTCATGAGTAATGTTGCTGAAGATGCCACCGGCGAATACCACACCGGCGATGCGTTTCTGCACCACAGCATGGGAACTGACCTCCATGAAACAGTAGTCGCAGCCCCTATCCACCATCCTGCGTAGCAGCTGGTTCAGCTCCAGCGCATCGGGGGTCGTGTGCCCCGTAGGCAGCTCCTCTTCATCCACCTTGTTCACAATGGTGGATACCAATCCCACATGATGTCCCAGCTGGCGGAACATCCTGTGCAGCAGGGTGACAGTAGTGGTCTTCCCATTGGTGCCGGTGATACCCACCAGCTTCAGCTGGCTCGACGGGTGTCCGTAGAAATTGTCCGCCATCAAGCCCAACACCTCGCTGCTGTCCTTCACCACCACAAACGTCACCTTCTCACTTTCCACTCTCCACTTTCCTCTCTCCACTTTCTCACACACCACGGCGACAGCACCCTGCTCCACGGCTTTGCCGATGAAGTCGTGCCCGTCAACCTTCGTGCCCCGTTGGGCCACAAAGAGGGTCCCCTGCGAAACTTTTCGCGAGTCGAACTGGATATCCTTCACCTCCAGCTCCATATCTCCGTCCACCTTGCAGTCAATTCCCTTTATTATATCTTTTAGTTTCATCTATAAAATCTATCTAATCTATCGTATCTTTCTAATCTATTTCAAATTCAACACGACCGTCGTCCCTTTCTTCACCGCAGCCCCTGCCTGTGGACTCTGCGACGAGACTTTCCCGTAACCTGTCAACCGCACCTTCAGCCCCAACGAATGGAGCATCTCGACGGCATCCTTCGCACTCATCCGGCGGCAATTCGGCATACGACCCTGCACAGGTTTCTCGGGCAGTATTTTGACATTGGTGCACCGAATCAGGCGGCACGCCTGCTGCAACCCACCCAGATTGCCGCGCAAGAGCAGGGGTTCCCGCTCAAGGATGGTACTATCCACCGGCGTGAGTGCCGCAAAATCCTCTCCCAAGCGTTCGTCGATAGCCATCACACAGTCGGCAATGGTCCTGAATACACGTGCCGCCTGGGTACCGAATGCCTCGTGCGGCACCCGCTCCAGCATCACATAGCACGTATAGCGCGGATGCTCGGCAGGGAAGAATCCCGCAAACGACGAGTTGTTATAGGCCTGCGTGTGCATTCTCGTCGACTGGTCGTAATAGTCGGCCGTACCTGTCTTTCCGGCGAAATGATACACCTCACTCTTCATCCGCTTCGCCGTTCCATGATCCACCACACCCTCGAGCATCTCTCTCACAACCTTTGCGCTCTCTTTGCTGAAAGCATGCTCCCTCATCACCACGGGTTTCACCTCCGTGCGTCTCCCATAGCGGTCGTAGATGGCCCGACAGAACAACGGCTTCACCATCCGCCCATCACCAGCCACAGCGTTATAGAAGGTAATTATCTGCATCGGCGTCACTGCTGTGGAATAACCATAAGTGAGTCGGAGGAAGTCGTCGACAGAGACATTGACATCATTGATACTTGTCTTCGGTTCTGGAGCTTTCACGTCCAAGTTCAGCTTCTCATAGGGGAACACCTGCCGCATCAGCGCCACCAGGTCGTCGCGCCGATCGCGGTAGTATTTCCATCCCAGCTGGCACATACCCACGTTCGACGATTCCTCTATCACCTCCCTCACACTCAAGGAGTCGCGACCATTCTTCTTGTGGCTGTCCTTCACCTCACGGGCATTCGGGAACACTCCCACACCCACTCGCACTTTCATCGCCGTATCTATCTTTATCTTCGGATCGTTCAGCATGGCCATCAGAGCCACCGTCTTCATTGTCGACCCAGGCTCATAGCGGCTCGATACAGCCGTATTCCAGTCTCTCAATTCATTATACACCCAGTCCGTTTCGTCGGTCGGAGAAGTCCTCATTTCGGCACGCGCCAGATTCGCACATGCCACCACATAACCCGTCTCTACCTCCATCACGATGGCACAACCAGCCTTGCCGCCAAACCTCGCAAGCGTCTGTCTCAACGCGTCCTCCGCCACATCCTGTATCCTCGTGTCTATCGTCGATACAATATTCTGACCGTCGATTCTCTTCTGTAGCACCACCTTCTCCACGCTGTCGCCATCCGTTCGGTGTTCCGTCGAGGAACCCTCGTTGGGCATATCCGCCAGCCAGACACCTTTTGTCAAGCGCCGACTGTTGAAGACTCCATCCCTACCCTTCAAAATCGAATCATACGTGCCTTCGAGACCCGTAAAATCACCCGTACCTCGGCCATTCTCCAACCCCACCGTATTCGATGCCATCTCGCTATATATATGGGCTCTTACCTCATATTTCACACTCCTGCGGTCCACCTCCTTCACCACACACCTCTTCCATCCCGGCAACCGCGCAATCGAAAGCCAAACGGAATAGGGCACATGCTGCTCCACCCTGAAACACTGGCGGGGACGCTCCTTCATGCGCTCTTTCTTTACCATCTCCACATAATAATCACTCCCATGTTTGCCCATCGACTCGCTGAGCATCAAAGCCATCGTGTCCAACGACGCAAACAGCACGCTGTCCGAGACCGCACCCGAGAATTTCTTTTTCCCCTTCGCGTCAGTGTCATATTTCTTACCCAAATCAAGATAAAGGTCGCACTCCGACACCGTTGTCGCCAGCACCTTCCCATCGCTCGACAAGATATCGCCCCTTTTGGCGGGCTCAACCTGATTAACCCTCGTCTCCCTGCCGGCTCCCCATTCGCGCCACGATTTACGCACCACACTGCCGTCAGCCATCTTACCCTCCACCTCGGCGGTCTGCGTCTTCACAATACCCACCACAATCGCCGTACCCATCACCAACGTAAGCAACAGATACAGCACCAACATGCCCCCGGCCATCCGTGTATTTTTATCCTTCTTCAAACCCTTAACTATTATCTATTAACTATTATCTATTAACTATCATATCACTTCCGGCGGCGTCGGCATTATCCCTAAACCTTTCTCCCGCTCCAGATCATCCCTGATTTGGGAAATCCGCACCGTGTTCTGGTTCATCTTCTGCAGTTGTATCTGCTGCTCCCTCAACTCGTTCACCCTCTCCTGCACCACCATCTTCTTTCGGCTCAACGACTCCACCTGATAACGGTTGGCCACCACCAAAAGCAGATACACCAGACACAACAGCAGCAACGGAATCTGCTTCAACACCAGTTTGTCTGACAGCACATCACCACCCAGCACCTTCGCCACTCCCTTCGCCACATGGCCTCCGCGGCCACTAACCTCTGGGGTGTCGTCACCCTCTTCCACCTCGTCAACAACAGGTTGTTCCACTGTTTCGACTTCCTCTTCCACCGGAGTTTCCTGCTCAACAACTTTTTTCTCCTCCTTTTCACTCATCTTCTCCGTTTCCACTTCCTCATGCTTACGGCGGCGGTTACCGATTCTTCTCTTCTCTCCGCTCTCTAACTTCTGTACCCTGCCAACAATCGCCTCGCGAGCCACATCGCCCTCGAGACCCTCTTCCACAGCCTTTTCCCTGAACCTATTCCCCATATATTATTAATGTATACTTAATTCTTAACTATTAACTCTCAACGATTAACTCTTAACTATTAACCACCCTCTCTCCCACCCGTAGTCTCGCACTACGGGCACGATTGTTTCTCGCCACCTCCTCCTCGCTAGCTTTCACCGCCCCATGGCTCACCATCCGCATCGGCGACAGCACGTTGCCATAAAAATCCTTTTCCACCTCACCCTCAAAATTGCCGCTGCGCATGAAATTTTTCACCAGTCGGTCCTCGAGCGAATGGTAACTGATAACCACCAGACGTCCGCCGGGCTTCAGCACCTCGCTGGCCTGCTGCAACATCTCCTTCAACGCCTCCAACTCACCGTTCACCTCAATCCTCAGCGCCTGAAACAGCATCGCCAGATACTTGTTCTCCATCCCCCTCGGCAGATGCCGCTGCACCGCCTCCTTCAACTCCCCTGTCGTCTTTATCTCTCTCCGCTCTCCACTTTCCACTTTCCACTTCACTATTGCCCTCGCCATCTGCCTCGCATTCGGCAACTCGCCATAGAGTTTCAACAACCGCGCCAACTCCTCCTCCCCGAGACTATTCACCAAGTCGGATGCCGTCACCTCGCCACGACGGTCCATCCTCAAATCAAGGGCACCGTCGAAACGGGTCGAGAAACCACGCTCAGCCACATCAAATTGATGACTGCTCACACCTAAGTCCGCCAATATACCATCCACCTGCCGCACTCCATGCAACCGCAGGAAACTCTTCAAATAACGAAAATTTTCATTGATGAAATCAAACTGAGCACCGTTTTCAACTTTCAACTTTCCACTTTCAACTTTCGCATCCTCATCCTGATCGAACGCCAACAGTCGCCCACCCTCTCCCAATCGTTCCAGAATGGCACGCGAATGGCCACCTCCCCCGAAAGTCACGTCGACATACGTACCGTCGGGATGCAATGCGAGGCCATCCAAAGCCTCATCCAACATCACTGGGATATGGTACTCACTGCTCATTCTTGACAGGCATTGTGCCCAGCAGCGCCTCTGCCTTCTCGGCAAAATCCCTGCTCGACTGGTTCATCTTCTCGTAGGTCTCACGGCCCCACAGCTCGATGAACTTGCCCGTCGATTGCAACACAATCTCCTTCGCCTTCGCAATCATATGCTTCTGCTCCGCCGGCACCAAAAGCCTGTCGTTCGAATCCAATTCGATAACATTGCCCTCCGTCAGCTTACGAAGCACCTCACGATCTTCGCGGCGATAAGGATTCAGCAGCCCTTGCAACTTCTCCACTTCCTCCCTGAAACTGGCATACGTCCATAGCTCCAAACACTCGGCATAGACACTCTCGCGGATAACGAAACGACCGTCCTCCGTCTCCAACTGCCTCTTCAGCGCAATTGGGAACTTGAAGCGGCCATTCGAGTCCACCTTACAATATTCTTTTCCAAGTATTAAGGCCATTTTTACCTATTTTTTTCAAGGTGTAAAAATACGAAGAATTTTCCAATTTCTGCCTTAAAATTCCAAAATTTGTTGTTTTTAACCAATTTTTGTTGTTCATAACCCTAAACGAACAATTCAAAATTTTGTTTCACTTTTCCACAAAAAAAATTTTTACCCCTCCTCAATCCTTTCCCACTCTCACTTTCCACTTTTCACTTTCCACTCTCCACCCTTCACCTTCCCATCCCCTCCCCTGTTGAAAACTTTTTTACCTTGCTGCCGACAGAGCGTTTTTTTTTGTCGAACTTGAAAAAAAATGTTAAAAGTGTGACCCAAAATCGACACCTCGCCGTCTTTATATATAGACGAAATATTGTCTAACTATTAACTTTTATCTATTAACTATTGACTTTTATTGTATATTTGTACACAAAACAAGAACCTAAAAAATAACACAAAAGTATGTCATACAGAAGATTATATAAATTCTTGTTCTTACTGGGCTTTTTATTCCCGTGGCAATCCCTTCTTTTTGCTCAGAGTAACCGCGTCATGCTACTCAACGAAGAATGGGACACCTACAGCCAAACCAGCAACCGCTACGTCAACGGATGGTACTTCTGCAAGAGCGGCATCAACGACCAATCCATTGTCCAGCGCGCCAACCTCCATGCCTTCCTCTCCACCGGCACTACCGAGGGCAGCGGCACCACCGTCGCCACCCCTTGGCTGGCTCAAGTAGCCGACACCTTCTCTTTCTACATCTATGGCTCCAATCTCCGTGGGCACACGGCCCAGGTGGAGTTCGGATTCATCCCCGACACCGCAACAATCACCGACCCCTCCGATATCTGCGCCCTCTTCATCCCCTACGACACCGTCTCCCTCTCCGTCTCCAACCAGTGGCAGCGCACCACACGCGACATGCACCCCTACTACGCCATCCACGGCACCACCCACCGCTTCGCCATCCGACTGATCAACAACTATCACCAAGAACTCTACCTCGACGAAATCCGTGCCTGGATACCCGCCGACGACACCTCCACCGCCTCCTGCCCCACTTCCCTCGGTCGCGACTTCTGGGTGATGTTCCTCGCCAACGGTGGCGACCAAACGCCCCACCAAACCCTTCTCACAGCCGTCGGCGACAGCAACGCCTCCATCACCGTCTCCAACCCCTCCACAGGATGGAGCACCACCTCCTCCCTGACCGCCAACCAGTCTACCCAAATCTCCGTTCCCATAGCCTCCTCCATCAGCGAACAGTCCAACACCCCACAAACCAAACGTGTAGGCCTGCACGTCACCTCCACCTCCTCCATCTCGCTCTACGCCAAGAACTACAAGTTCAAATGCAACGACCTCACCCTGATACTCCCCTCCCACGCTTTAGGCACCCGATACATCATGCAAGACTATCCGGGAGACCCGTCTCAATCTTCGTCGCCGGGACCAGGAGCTGAAGTAGGCTTCGTGGCCACCCTCGACAACACAACTCTGACTATGGTGCTCCCCTGCAACCTGACAAACAACTCCGCCCTCGCTGGCGACACCCTGACCGTCAACCTCATGCAGGGCGAAAGCTATCAACTCATCGCCAACGCCTCGGATTCCTTCTCCGGCATGGAAGTCACCTCCAACGGGAAACCCTTCGCTGCCTTCCAGGGCAACCGCGAGGCTCATATCCCCGCAGGGTACGGCGGTGCCGACCTAATCTACGAGCAAGCCGTACCTGTGGATTATTGGGGCACCACCCATGTGGTGGTGCCTTCCTACGGACGCAGCGGCGACCGCGTAAGAATCACCTCGAGCGAAGACAACTGCCAAGTGTACGACAACGGCACCTTCCTCCAAACCCTCCAGAAAGGAGACACCTATGAAGTCGTCATTTCAGGCTCTGCCCATCAATATAGCAGCAACAAGAAAGTCTGCGTAGGCCGCTATCTCCGTGGCTCACAGTCGGCCGGCAACCCCGGCGACCCCGCCTCGGTGATGATTCCCCCGGTCGACCTCGGCGTGCAGCACCTCCGATTCGACGTCCCGACGGCCACCGACATCAGCAACCATTACCTCAACATCGTCGCCCGCAATTCCTATGTCGGCAGCATCACTCTCGACGGAAACAATATCAGTAGCCAATTCACCCAACTCAACAGCACCTACAGCTTCGCACAAATCCCCGTCTCAACCGGCATCCACCTGCTTGAAAGTCCCCTTGGCCCTGTCGTGGCCGACTACTACGCTTTGGGCAACTATGCGGGCTACGCCTCACTTATAGGCCAATCCTTCTGTAATCAACAAACGCCAATCGAGACCTCCTGCATGGGCAGAAGTTCCAAGGGGCGTGATTTCTGGGCCACTTTCCTGTGCAACGACGACGATCCCGAGAACAGCGCCCTCTCTTTGATAGCTACCGGTGCACAGCAGGCGTCGGTCACGGTGACCAACCCCGAGACGGGATGGACTCAAACGGCATCCATGCCGGCAGGCGGGAAAGTGCAAATCAACCTCCCCACCGCCAACACCATCCCTTCGGGTCAACCGCACAACATCGGGTACCACATCACCTCGACGGTACCCGTCACACTCTATTCTTGTAATTTCAAAGGGGGGTCTTGGGATTTCGCACAAGTATTTCCTACTTTCGCCATTGACGACAACTACATAGTGCAGAACTACCCCAACAATAGCGACCATCCCGCCAACGTGGCCTTTGTGGCCACCGAGAATGGAACGAACCTTTCAATGGTACTCCCTTGTACCGTGACGGGCCTCAGTCTGCCCGCGGGAAGCCAATACACGGCGACCCTTGATTCCGGGCAGAGTTTGCTGCTACGCGCCGACCCAGGTGGCGACTTCTCTGGTATGGAAGTGAGTTCGAACTGCAAACCCTTTGCCCTTTTCCAAGGTTGCGCTGCAGGACGCGTGGGTGACAATGGCACCAATTCAGGTCGCGACCACTTCTTCGAGCAAGCTTTGTCGCCTGCGATGTGGGGCACGGAATTTGTGGCCGATGCCTCTCTCAACCGTAGCGAAGGCGACCGCGTGGTGGTCACCGCTGGGGCCGACAACTGCACTGTGCAAATCAACGGCAGCATCGTCACCACCCTCATGCGCGGCCAAAGCTACGAACACACCCTTGCTTCCAGCACCACCGCCCATATTATCACCTCTCAGCCCTCCTACGCCTGTCTCTACCTCGTCAGTTACCGCAATGGAGGAACCAATGGCGACCCGGGGGCCGCTACACTGCCCCCCGTGAACCGTTGGGTTTGCCATAGTGACTTCATGTTGCACCAGTGCAACAACAACCCTTCGAGCCAATACTACATCGCCAACCCATACATCAACATCATTGCCGAAAACAGCGCCGTGGGTACCCTCGCCCTCGATGGAACGGTTATCCCTGCCTCCCAATTCTCCCCCATCGCAGGCACCTCCTTCAGCCACACTCGGATGCACATTGACTATGGTGCCCACACCCTCGACGCCGGCGACGCAGGCACCTTCTCGGCACGTGCTTACGGACTGGGCCAATGGGTGGGATTCGCTTACAACATCGACATGCTGGTGGACACAATGGAACGCTGCCTTCCTCAGTTACACCACGACACAATAACCTATTCCGACAGCGTCTGCATGGGGCAGGCTTACCTCTTGTCGAGCGAGATTGTCTGTGGCGGCGAAACCTATTTCCCTCCTGAAGGGCTCATTTATGTGCGCCCCGCTGAGACAGCCACAGCGGGCACCCTCGAACGATGGTCCAACTGGGTGGTGGACGATACTGTGGTGCATCACATCCACCTGACGCTCACCGTGCTGCCTTCCTACAGCGAAGAGGTATACGTCTCCCTTCCGCCAGGCGAGAGCGTCTCCTTCGCCGACACCCTCATCGCCGACACCGGCACCTGGGTTTTCCACTACACCACCGTGGGGGGCTGCGACTCGACGGTGACACTCCATGTGCAGGACTGCGAGATAGAGGTCTGCGTCGAGGTGAACCGCGACTTCATTGACTTCGACCATCCTGTGGTGACGCTCCACGACTGTTCTCCGGACCGTTATTCTTCAACGTGGGTTTTCTCCGACGGATACACCCTTAATGGCGAGCGTGCCCGCCGGCAGTTTGTGCATCCGTTGCCCGACACCGTCACTGTGACGCTGCGTTCGTGCAACCGTTACGGCTGCTGCGCTGATACTACCATTGGTTTCCGCCCTTTGATTCGTTCGGTTTGGTTCCCCAATGTCTTCATTCCCGACGGGGAGCAGAACAATCGCTTCGGCGCTGTCACCAGCTGTCAGGTGGCGGAGTTCGAGCTCTTCGTCTACAACCGCTGGGGCCTGCTGGTCTACCACACCACCGACATCCTCGCCCTTTGGGACGGTACACGTGACGGGGTGCCTTTGTCGCAGGGGGCTTACGCCTACCGCTGGTACCTGAAGGATGTCTACGGGGACCGCTGGAGCGGCACCGGCACCGTCACCCTCCTCCGCTAAACCCTTCCTCCTCACCTTTAATGTTTTTCTCTCTCGTCCCCTGTCCCGAGGGGACAATCTACAGAGGGGGAGCCTAAAACGTATTTTTTATTTCACATTTTCAATTTTTTTCGTATCTTTGCAGTCTTGAATCATTTTAAATATTAATAATTAAAAACATTTAAAACAATGAAAATTCGCACCTTAGTTATCGCCCTCGCCCTTTCGCTGGTGATGCCCAACATTGCCCGCGCCGACGAAGGCATGTGGCTCCTCTCCCTGATTGGCAAGAACTATCAGGACATGCAGCGCCAGGGCTTCAAGCTCACGCCCGAGGACATCTACAACGTCAACAACGCCTGCCTCAAAGACGCCATCGTCGGACTCGGCAATGCCGGCAGCCCCTTCTGGCACTTCTGCACCGGCGAAATCATCTCCTCCAAGGGTCTCGTCTCCACCAACCACCACTGTGGCTACGGAAAGCTGCAGGAGCACTCCACCGTGGAACATGACTACCTGCGCGACGGCTTCTGGGCCTACTCGATGGACCAGGAACTCCCCAACCCCGGCCTCACTGCCTCTATCCTTGTCCGCATGGAAGATGTCACCGACCAAGTGAAGAAGGCTATTACCGACGAGATGAACGAGGGCGACCGCGCCGAAGCGGTGAAGAAAATCTCCGAGCAGATTGCCGAGAAGGCTGTCGAGGGAACGGTGTATGACGCTAAAGTCATCCCGATGTTCAACGACAACCAGTACTTCCTCTTCGTGCATATCATCTACAAGGATGTCCGCCTCGTGGGCGCTCCCCCCTCGTCAATGGGCAAGTTCGGCGGCGACACCGACAACTGGAGCTGGCCGCGCCACACCTGCGACTTCTCCATGTTCCGCATCTACACCGCCCCCGACGGCAGCCCCGCCGACTACAGCAAGGACAACATCCCCCTGGAACCCAAGCACCATCTCCCCGTGAGCGCCGGCGAGATTAACGACGGCGACTTTGCGATGGTGATGGGCTTCCCCGGCACCACCGACCATTTCCTGACCAGCTACGGCTTGGAGGAGACGATGAATATCACCAACAAGCTGCGCTACGAAATCCGCACCGTGAAAATCAACATCCTCCGCGAGGAGATGGCCGCCAGCCAGGCCACCCGCATCAAATACGCCTCCAAGTATGCCAGCTGCTCCAACTACTGGAAATACAGCTACGAGCAGAACAAGGCCCTGAAGAACCTCAACACCATGGGTGTGAAGAAAGAGGTGGAGAAAGAGTATCTGGACTGGGCCCGTAAGCAGACGAACCCGAAGTATGTGCGTGCCCTCGACCTCATCCAGAAAGGCTATGCCGCCCGTGCCGTTGCCGAAGAGGCCAACATGTACCTTGTGGAAGGTCTGCTGACCGGTCCCGAGCTGCTGCTGCAGGCTGTGCGCATCTACAACACCCTCGAAGCCGCCGAGAACCCCGACTATGCTGCCTACCGCGACAATATCCTCGAGGGCATGACGGCCAAAGCCGCCGATTTCTACAAGGACTACAACATGGAGACGGAGATGCGCGTGATGACCGGCCTCTTCGCCCATGTCTACAAGAACATGAACGAACAGTATATGCCCGAATTCCTTGTGAAAGCCGGCAAAAAGAAAGACGGCGACTTTACGAAATATGTGGCTGAGATGTTCGAGGAGAGCATCTTCGCCACTGAGGAGAGCTTCATGAAGTTCATGCAGAAGCCTTCGCTGAAGAAACTGGCCAAAGACCCCATCTACAAGGCTGGCAAGGAGACCTTCGAGAAATATCAGGAGGTGAACAGCATCGTTCCGCAGGAAGAGCAGGAGAACCTGGAGCGCGGCATCCGCGACTTCACCGACGGCATCCTGCAGATTAACGACGGCCGCAAACTCATGTCGCCCGATGCCAACTCGACCATCCGCCTGACTTACGGCAACGTAATGAGCTACGACCCGCGCGACGGTGTCTCCTACCACTACTACACCACCATGAAGGGTGTCATCGAGAAGGAAGACCCGGACAACGCCGAGTTCAACGTCCCCACCCGACTGAAAGAGCTCTATGCCAAGAAGGAGTTCGGCAGCTACGCCAACAAGCGCGGAGAACTGCCCACCTGCTTCATCACCAACAACGACATCACTGGCGGCAACTCCGGCTCACCCGTCATCAACGGCAAGGGTGTCCTCATCGGACTGGCCTTCGACGGCAACAGCGAGGCCATGAGCGGCGACATCGACTTCGAGGAGAACCTGCAGCGCTGCATCTGCCTCGATAGCCGCTACATGCTCTGGGTCATCGACGTCTACGCCGGTGCCAAGAACCTCATCGCCGAGATGGATATTGTCAGATAATGAAACAGGTTCAGCGACAGCAACTGCAGCAGAAACTCTCACCGCAACAGATACAACTGATGCGGCTGCTGCAGTTGCCCGTCACTGACCTCGAGCTGGCCATTAAAGAGGAAATAGAGAAAAACCCTCTGCTGGAGGCGGAGGCTCCCGCCAACGAGGAAAGCTTCGACACCATCGACACGGGAGGCAACGACTCCTCCGACTGGGACAGCGACGAGGAGGAGTTCGGCTACGACTACCACGAGCATCTGGAGAGCGACCCCAACGCCGGACGGCGCGAGTTCGTCGTCTCCGACAGGCCCTCTTTCTCCGACCAGCTGTCCGACCAGCTCATCACACACCCCCTCACCGATCGGCAGCGCCTGATAGCAGGCGAGCTGATAGGAACCCTCGACGAGGCGGGTTACCTCAGCCGCGACCTCGACCTGGTGACCAACGACCTCGCCTTCCGGCAAGGAATCGACGCTTCTCGCGAAGAGGTCCTCGAAGTGCTCCGCATCATCCAGAGTCTTGAACCCGCCGGCATCGGTGCCCGCAGCCTGCAGGAGTGCCTGTTGCTGCAGTTGGAGAGGATGTCGACGGAGGAACCGTCGACCGCAATGGCTCTCGCCATTGTACGCGACCACTTCGACGACTTCGCCAATCACCGCTACGAGCGCATCTGTACCGCTCTCGGCATCAGTCAGGCTCAGCTCGACGAAGCCGCCTCCGTCATTCGCCGTCTCAACCCCAAACCCGGCAGTTCGGATGCAGAGAGTGAGCTGTCGGCAGCCGTCATCACTCCCGACATCATCCTGCAGCAACATGAAGGGGAGCTGAGTTTCTACCTCAACGACGGCAATCTGCCGCGTCTCTCGCTCAACACCTACTACACCGACATGCTGGCCGAGATGGAGTCTGCAGGGGCGCGCCGTGGTGCGTCGGCAGCCGACAAGGAGACTATCAACTTCCTCCGCACCAAACAAAACGACGCACAAGGCTTCATCGACCTGCTTGGGCAGCGGCGCGATACCATCGAACGGGTGATGCGATATATCGTCCGCCACCAGCGCCAGTTCCTCCTCACCGGCGACCCCGACCTCATGCAGCCCTTGCGGCAACGGGAAGTGGCCGACGCCACAGGCCTCGACATCTCCACCGTCTCTCGAATGGCCAACAGCAAATACCTGCAGACCGACTTCGGGACCATTCCTCTCAAAGATTGTTTCTCGAAAGGCATCTCCAACGAATCCGGAGAAGAGATATCGGTGGAAATCATCAAGCAACGTCTCTCCGACATTATCGGCAAAGAGGACAAACGCTCGCCTCTCTCGGACGACGCCCTCACCAAACAGCTCAACAGCCAAGGATTTCCGCTGGCTCGCCGCACAGTGGCGAAATATCGGGAGCAACTAGGCATCCCGGTGGCGCGACTGCGTCGGGTCCTGATGCTGGCAATCATCCTTCTTTCCACTTTCTATTTTCCGCTTTCCGCCCAATCCTCCTACTACGACTCGCTGATTTCCGTCCGGCTCGAAGCAGCACAGCGGAAGAATGCCCAGCTGGAGAAAAGAGAGCAACAAAAGGCCTCCCGCGAAAAAGCGACGAATCAGCAGAAGCAATCTTACGAACGCCCCAGCCGCAGTTCCGAAAGCGTCAACCTTCCCACTCCTGACGCTGGACTCTCGGCCCCGATGGTACCGCTGTGGTACACGGGATTTCCACACAATCGCGTCAATCCGATGGGACGCACCCATATAGATCTGCTGCCCGACGAAATCGTCCTCAAACTCGTCTCGGACAGCAACGATTTCTGCTTCCCCGTGAAACGGCCCAAAACCTCCAACTATGGCTGGCGTTGGGAGCGCGGTCACCACGGAGTGGACATCGGCCTCCCTGTGGGGGAGCCCGTCCACTGCGCTTTCAGTGGCATCGTCCGAGTAGCCACCCGAATGGGCGGTTACGGAAACTGTATCGTCGTCCGCCATCCCAACGGCCTCGAGACCCTCTACGGCCACCTCTCCAAAATCAACGTCAAACCCGACCAGCAAGTCGAAGTGGGCGAAGTGATAGGCCTCGGTGGCAACACCGGCAATTCCACAGGGCCGCACCTCCATTTCGAATGCCGGTTCCTTTACCAGACCTTCGATCCCGAATGGATTCTCGACTTCACCAACTACACCCTCCGCACTCGTCGGCTACACCTCGACAAGAGCTATTTCGGAATCCATCAGCCCCGAAAAGGGAAACCCCTCGACTATAAAGCCGACAACAGCATCATCAAAGAAACCAAAAAAGGGAAGAAAAGGAACGCCTCTTCCGCTCCCACCTTCAATATAAAAGATTTTTAGATTTTATAGACCCTAATGAAAAAGACCAATCTCTCCGATTACAACCCTTCCACCGTCCCCAACGGAGGAGAATACCGTATCGGCATCATCGCCGCTGAATGGAACCCCGAAGTCACCGACGCACTCCTCAAAGGTGCCGTCGACACCCTCCTCGAACACGGTGTCAAAGAAGAACACCTCATCGTGCGCCGCGTCCCAGGCACCTTCGAGCTCTCTTCGGCTGCCGATATCATGCTCGATTCACAATACCCCGATGCCGTCATCTGCATCGGCTGTGTTATCCAAGGCGAGACCCGCCACTTCGAGTTCATCTGCCAGGCCGTGTCGCAAGGACTCACCAATGTGGCCATCAAACACGAGTGCCCCGTCATCTTCAGCGTCCTCACCACCGACACCATGCAGCAGGCCCTCGACCGCGCCGGAGGAAAACACGGCAACAAAGGTGTCGAAGGAGCCATCACAGCCCTCAAGATGCTCGCTTTCAAGGAATCTGTCGCCTAACTTATGAAAATCGTCTACTTCGGAACCCCCGATTTCGCCGTCGAGAGCCTCGACGCCATCATGCAGAGCCGCCATGAAGTAGCGGCCGTTGTCACCGTTCCCGACCGTCAGGCCGGACGGGGGCAGAAAGTGGTATTCAGCCCTGTCAAGGAATATGCCCTTGCGCACAGCCTCCCGCTGCTACAACCCGAAAAACTGAGGGACGAGGACTTCCTTCGCCAACTGGCGGCTTTCCAAGCCGACATGTTCGTCGTTGTAGCCTTCCGCATGCTGCCCGAGTCGGTGTGGAACATGCCGCCTCACGGCACTTTCAACCTTCATGCCTCCCTCCTGCCTCGCTACCGTGGAGCAGCACCCATCAATCACGCCATCATCAACGGCGACACCGAGACTGGAGTAACCACGTTCCTACTCAATCATAACATCGACGAGGGGCAGATTCTCCTTCAGGAACGTACCCCCATCAAACCCGACGACAATGCAGGCTCCCTTCACGACCGACTGGCTGTCATGGGCCGCACCCTAGTCGTCCGCACCCTCGACGGCATAGAAGACGGCACACTCTCCCCCATGCCTCAGCAGGGAATACCGACGTTAGCGCCTAAAATCTTCAAAGACGACTGTCGCATTCATTTTGACCTCACCTGCCGGCAAGCGGCCAACTTTGTCCGCGGACTCTCCCCCTACCCTGCTGCCCTCCTCACCCTCATCTCACCTCAAGGCGAAAAAATCCTCTTCAAAGTCTTTGATGCCATCGCTATTCCTGACCCTTCAGCCACTCCCGGAGCACTGATTTGTGACCAAAAAAAGGTGTTAAAAATTGGTGTAACCGACGGATTTTTACAGATTTTGACTCTTCAAATGAGCGGAAAACGAAAAAATAACACAGAAGATTTTTTGCGGGGAAATAAATTAATTGACTGGAAATTAGATATTTAGATTTTTTTAATAATTTTTTTGAAAAAAAATCAAAAAAAATTTTGGAATATATTGAAAAATATTCCTACATTTGCAGCGAAAAAGAAAGTCAATAATTATTAACCTTTTAAACATTATCATTATGAACAAAACTGAACTTGTTAACGCCATGGCCGACAAGGCCGGCATGACCAAAGTCGCTGCCAAAAAGGCTATGACCGCTTGCTTCGACACCATCCAGGAGCAGCTGAAAAAAGGCGAGAAGGTGACCCTCATCGGTTTCGGTACCTTCAGCGTGGTGAAGCGCAAAGCTCGCACCGCCAAGAACCCCCGCACCGGCAAAGCCGTCAAAGTGCCCGCCAAGAAAGTGGCCAAATTCAAAGCTGGCAGCAAGCTCCTCAAATAAGAAGAGTTCCACCATTAGAAAAAAGACGAGCCAAAAGGTTCGTCTTTTTTTTCACAAAAAGTGTATTAACAGAATTTAACAGAATAGTGTTATAAAATGTGAAAAAAGATTAGTATCTTTGCATTTTAAATACACACACGACACAATCGTGTAACCATTGATAACTAACTATATATATAGTATATATAAATGATAGGAGTGATTGGAAGTGGCACCTGGGCCACTGCAATTGTCAAAATACTATTGGAAGAGGAGGGACGAAAAGTCAACTGGTGGGTCAGAAACGATGCCGTCCGCGAAGGATTGCAACGCGATGGTCGCAACCCCAAATACCTTCCCTCTGTTCAGCTCGACGCTAGCCGACTGAACCTTAGCGGCAATTTGGCACAAATTGTCGCTGAAAGCAAATACCTCTTCCTCGTTATCCCTTCGGCCTACGTCGCCAGCACACTCGAACAACTCCCCCGCATCGCATACAAAGGCAAGAAATTCATCTCAGCCATCAAAGGCGTCATCCCCGACAAAAGGGTCTCCGTCTCAGTCTATCTGGAAAACATGCTGAAAGTCAAGCGCAACGACATCTGTGTCATCAGCGGCCCCACCCACGCCGAAGAGGCCAGCCGTTGCATGCCCACCTTCCTCACCATGGCCTCCAGTAGCCCTACCCTCGCTGTCGAAGTGGAGCAGATGATGCGCTGTAGCTACCTCCACACCACCCACACCACCGACATCTGGTTCCTCGAACGTGTCGGCCTGCTGAAAAACATCTACGCCATCTGCGCCGGCATCTGCCAAGGACTGGGCTACGGTGACAACCTCAACGCCGTCATGGTCAGCGCCGCCGTCCGCGAACTCAACAAACACACACGAAGTCTCAGCCCCTCGGCTGCCAACTTCTTTGAAAACTGCTACCTCGGCGACCTCATGGTCACCTGCTGGTCGCATCACAGCCGCAACCGCCGCCTCGGCGAAGCCATCGCCCAAGGCAAACCCCTGAAAGACATCTTCGACGAAATGGGCATGGTGGCCGAAGGCTACTACTCCGCCAAAAACCTCCATGAACTCGGATTGATGACCGGTAAAGTGGACGAAATGCCAATCGCCGAAGCCGTCTACCGCATCCTCTACGAAGATGCCAACCCGAAAGAAGAAATCAACGCTTTGATAGACAACGCATTCTAATGACACCTGATACTTTCGACGACATACGACCCTACTACGATAGCGAAATCCCGGCCGCCATCGAACGAATCGCACAATGGGAACTCATCCCCCAAATCCTGCGTTTCATCTACCCTAAAGAGAAAGTCAACGACACCATGGAGCGGCTGCGCGCGGTGAAAACCGTCAAAGAACTGCAGACCACTTTCATGGTCGACGCCATCCACCGCATCGTCACCACAACCTCCGACGGCTTTGAGTGCACTGGCTACGAACACATCAAGCGCGGCCAGTCCTACCTTTTCATCTCCAACCACCGCGACATCACACTCGACGCTTTCCTCCTGCAGATGGTCTTCATCGATCGCCAACGCGACACCTCCTATATCATCTTCGGCAACAACCTGCTGGAGACACCCCTGATGCGCGACCTCTACTTCAGCAACAAACTCGTCCAGATGGAACGCGGCGGCAACCCCATGGCCTTCTACCGCAGCCTGCAACATCTCTCGCAATACATCCACCACCTCATCGTCGACCAGAACCAATCCGTCTGGATTGCCCAGAAAAATGGCCGCAGCAAGGACGGCATAGACTCCACGGCCCCCGCCATCATCAAGATGCTCACCCTCGGAGCCGACACCCCGGCCACACAAACCCTGGCCGACCTACACATCGTCCCCCTTTCCGTCTCCTACGAATGGGACCCCTGCGACTTGATGAAAGTCAACGAGCTCTATCAGAAAGCCCACGGCGAATATCATAAGGTCGAAGGAGAAGACACCAATAGCGTCGCCACCGGCATCGTGGGCTCCAAGGGACACATCCACCTATCTATCGGCAAACCACTGACCACCAGCGAACTGACACCAAAAGACGGGAAAGATTTCGCCGACCATGTCGCCAACGTTCTCGACCGCCGCATCCAACGCCTCTACCACCTCATGCCCACCAACTATCTGGCATACGACATGCTCAACAATACCAACCAACACCGCCAACGCTACACCGTCGACGTGAAAAACAAATTCCTACAGCGCATGAGCCAACTCCCCGAAGGCGAACCCCAGCGCATCTTCCTCGAGATGTACGCCAACCCCGTCGTCTCCGCACGGAAGAAATAAAACTATTCGAAAAATCTTTTCTCGAAATTCAGCAGATACACCTTGTCTGTAGCACGGGTGAAAGCCGTGTATAACCACCTCAGGTAGTCGCGGTCAAGCGACATGTCTGGCGGCAGAAACCCCTGGTCCACAATCACCGTGCGCCATTGTCCACCCTGCGTCTTATGGCAGGTCAGCGCATAGGCAAATTTTACCTGCAAAGCGTTGTAGTAAGGATTCTGACGCATCTCGCGCAACCGGTCGGCCTTATGCGGCAGGTCCGCATAATCCTCCATGACAGCATTGAAAAAGCGCTCCGATTCCTCGGCAGTGAGCGACGGCGACTCAGAATAGAGCGTGCTGAGCAACAGTTTGCAGTCACGCGGCTCTTCATCGGGATAGTCGACAAAGCGGAGCGTGGCATCCGCAAAACGAAACCCATAGAGCTCCTGCATGTTGCGCACACTGAGCACCTCCACAATATCGCCGTTGGCGATGAATCCTATCGTGCTCTCCTCGTCGAGCCAGAAGTAGTTGTTCTTCACCACCATCAGGTAATCGCCGGCATTCACCTCCTCCTCACGGAAGAGCACACTGTTGCGCACCCCTTGGTTGAACAGGTTGGCACGCTTGTTGGAACGGCAGATGATTGCCACCTGCTCGAGCGCGTAATCACCGTATTCTCGATAGAGGGTCTCCATCAAATCCTCGCCAGCCAGCCTGACAACATCGGTGTCGTTAGGCGTGAACAACGGCAGCGAAGCCTCCTCGCCGTCACCGAGAACTGCAATCTGGTTCCTCAACGCCGTGGCGTTAGCGAGAATACCCGACAACTGCTGCTGACGCACCACCTCCGTGAGTTCCGAAACGATAACATTCAGTCCGAAAGCCGCGGAGAGATAACGCTCATCGAGGGCCGGACTCTCACTCTGCCCCACTGGCGGCAACTGCGCGGTATCGCCTATCAGCATCAGACGGCAGTGGTCGCCATCGTAGACATAGTCTATCAAATCCTCCAGCAAGCTATGTCGCGACGTGGTGGGTTCCAGACCAATCATCGACGCCTCGTCGACAATAAACAATGTATAGGCGTGTTTGTTAATGGCCCTGACCGTGCGTACCACCCCACCGGCATCGGTCACAGTCATGTAGATTTTCTTGTGAATCGTGTAAGCCGGACGACCCGAATAGTTGGCAATCACCTTGGCGGCACGTCCCGTGGGAGCCAGCAGAAGCGTGTCCACACGCAACTGCGGCAATGTCTGTATCAGGGCCGACACCAAGGAGGTCTTGCCTGTGCCGGCATATCCTTTCAGCAGAAAGACCGAGCGCGGATCGCCGTCATAAAGGAAACGGGACATAGAAGCGCAGGCATCCCGCTGTCCACCGGTGGGTTCGTGTGGAAAGCGGGATAGGATAAGTCGTTGAACTGTCGGACCGTAGCCTGACGTTGTCACTTTTGCCTTCTATTCTTAGTATTCAGCGGTAGTATTACCACCCTGCTGCTGGGCGTTGTTCTGCTGCTGGGCGTTGTTCTGCTGCTGGACCTGTTCGGTTCTCTTGGGTTTGCCGTTCTGGTTGTGGTTGACAATGGGAGCCATCAGGCAGAGCACCACGAGGATGCCTGCCAGCCACCAGCTGGCTTTCTCAAGGAAATCAGCCGTCTGGCGCACACCCATCACCTGGGTGGGAGCCGAGAAATTGGCAGCAAGACCACCGCCTTTCGAGTTCTGAACAAGCACAATCAGTCCAAGCAGAATGCAGACAATAATACAGAGGATGACGATAAACGTATACATATTATTATATTATTTATTTACTATTTATTAATGATTCCAATTCCTGAATTCGGGGTGCAAAAATACTACTTTTTTCGGGATTATTCGCCAATAAATTCTTATAAATTGCCAGCGCCTTGTCGTAACGCCCTTGGTTTTTAAGTATAATAGCAAGAGTTTCAGTTCCTAACGAAACATCTGCCGTTAAACTTTTTTTGTCGTTATAATTGCGTTTTTCGCCCTCCTGACCCTCCGAATCTCCCCTTTCCGAAGCCTCGTTAGGCAGAAAATTCGATAAAATGACACTCTTGGGAGCCGTCTTGAACGACACCTCTTGGAAGGTGTTGATTTCGTTCAGTACATCGAACGGCTGCTCCTCTTTGGGTTGCTCCATTTTCGGCTGCTCCACTTTCGGCATTACCTTTTGCATCTGTTCCTCCTTCACGGCAGGCGCCTCGTCAACCACACCGGTGCCGATAGCCGCTCCAGCCAACAATGCGTCAAGCACCGCGGGATTGCACACCGACAAAGCCACTGCACGGCGCTCTTCCGGTGTCTCAAAGCCATGCGCATGGTCCGCCAGCAACGCCAGCGTCCCCACAACCGATGAATAGGGATACTTCGAGAACATGGCCTTCAGCCATCCCCGATCCTGCGAAGTGAACTCCACCGGATTCGACACCCTATCGGCAAACTGTCTCTTGTCCATTTTAACAAATTTTTACACTCAAAATTGGATTTGCAAATGTACAAAAAAATTTTCTAACAGCAAAAAAAGAATTTATTTTACAATATTATATATCTGTATTTGTGATAATTATGTACAAAAAAGTTTTTTCGGGAATAATTTTTTATCAACAATTCAAAAATAATTCGTACTTTTGCACTTCAATTTTGACAAGAAAAGAAACAAAAATATAGCTAAAAAATGAAAAGAACATTCCAACCGTCAACGAGGAAAAGAGTCAACAAGCACGGTTTCCGCAAGAGAATGTCTACCGCCAACGGTAGAAAAGTGCTGGCTGCACGTCGCAGAAAAGGCAGAAAAAGACTGACTGTCTCCGACGAGAGATAGCAAGTGCTACCCTAGCATGGCGAAAAAGAAAGAGTTACCCCTGCTTGAGCAGGTGACCATCGCCGATGCGGGCGCAGAAGGAAAGGCCGTTGCTAAAGTCAACGGCCTTGTTGTGTTTGTACCCTTCGTCGTCCCGGGAGATGTGGTGGACATCCAGCTGCTCAAGAAGAAAAAGAGCTACGCCGAAGGACGCGCCGTCCGCTTCCACCACTACTCCGAGGCTCGCGTCGAACCCCGTTGTCCCCATTTCGGGGTCTGCGGCGGATGCAAATGGCAGACACTGAACTATGCCGCACAGCTCGACGCCAAGCAGCGTCAGGTGCGCGACAACCTCGAGCGTCTCGGTAATGTCGACTGCTCCGGGATGCGGCCCATCTGCGGCTCCGACAACATCTACTACTACCGCAACAAGCTGGAATTCACCTTCTCCACCAAAACCTGGCGCACTCCCGAGCAGATAGCCTCCGGCGAGCCATTGCCTTCCCGTGGTGCCCTCGGATTTCACATCCCCCAACTCTTCGACAAAGTGCTTCCCATCGAGCACTGCGCCCTACAGGCCGACCCCAGCAACGACATCCGCCTCGCCGTGAGCCGTTTTGCAGAAGACAACAACTTGGAATACTACGACATACGCAACCATACGGGATTCCTCCGCAACCTCGTCATCCGCAACACCTCCACCGGCCACTGGATGGTTATCGTCATCGTGGCCCAGGACAACCCCTCGCAACTCTTCCCCCTACTCGACATGCTGGCCGAACGCTTCCCGCAAATCACCTCGCTCCAATATATCGTCAACACCAAATTCAACGACTCCTACGGCGACCTGCAGGTCATCACCTACCGCGGCGCCGACCACATCGAGGAGCAGATGGAAGGCTACAACGGTAGCCGTCCGCTGCATTTCATCATCAACCCCAAGTCGTTCTACCAGACCAACTCCGCCCAAGCGCAACGTCTCTACAGTTTCGTGGCCGAACTCGCTGAGTTACAGCCCACCGACACCCTCTACGACCTCTACACCGGCACCGGCACCATCGCCCTCTTCCTCGCCGATAAATGCCGTCGAGTGGTAGGCATCGAGTATGTTGAGGAGGCCATTGCCGACGCCAAAGTCAACGCGCGCCTCAACGGATTCGACAACACCCGTTTTTATGCTGGCGATATGGCGCAGGTCCTCACCCCCGAATTCATCGCCGCCAACGGCCGCCCCGACGTGGTGGTCACCGACCCCCCGCGCGCCGGCATGCACGAGAAAGTGGTCGCCCAACTCCTCGCCACGGCACCACGCAAAATCGTCTACGTCAGCTGCAACCCCGCCACCCAGGCCCGCGACCTGCAGCTCCTTGCCGAACGCTACGAGGTCCGTCGCATCCAGCCCGTCGACATGTTCCCCCACACTCAGCACGTCGAAAACATCGCCGAACTGATGTTAAAAAACTGAAAAAATTCATTTTTTTCAATAAGGTAACACACATTTCCAAAAAAAGTGTTATCTTTGCATGTTGTTCCCTGCGGTAAACAAAACGCCCGCATCGATGCAACACCCTATATTTTAAAGGAATATATATATTTAACATAGAATAATAATAAATAAAAATACAAACTGACATGATGAAAAAAGTATTTTTGAGTCTGCTTTGGGCCATCGCTTGCATGCCTGCTGCTTTCAGCCAGACCAAAGCTGGCGACCTGGTCGTCACCGACACCTCTGTTTGTGGCTCTTTCACATGGGACATTAACAACGTCACCTACACCAGGGACACCACCGTCGTCTACACGACTGCTTCCACCACCTACGTGCTCCACCTCTCCACGGGCGGCGCCACCTACGACACCGCTGTCGCCTACGACCTCACCGGCTACTGCTACGCCAACTGGAACAACAAACGTTATGTCGCCAACGGCACCTATTTCGACACCATCCATGTCGCCGGCTCCTGCGACACCATCGTGAAAGTCAATGTCAACCTCACCATCGCCCACCCCGACACCACCCTCTCCACCGTCTACGGCGACTGCTCCTACCTCTGGGACGATGAGGTCATTACCGAGGCCGGTATCTACACCCGCTCCCTCACCACCGTCGAGGAAGGCTGCGACAGCGTCGTCGCCATCAATGTCATCCTCTCCGGTGTCCTCAACATCGACACCACCATCGTGGCTTGCGAGAGCTTCATCTCCGGCGAAGACACCATCACCTCCGACACCACGCTGGTCGTCCACGGCACCACCGCCACCTGCGCCATCAACACCTCCCTCCACATCGTCATCGCCCATGGCGTCAGCGACACCACAGTGGTCGACACCATCGGTGGTTGTAAGATTGTCTGGGGCGGCGTCACCTATGGCTACACCAGCGTCGGCAACACCTACTACGCCAATATCGGCACCGTCAACGGCTGCGACAGCGTCGTGGGTATCCACATCGTCGCCTTCGACAGCATCGAACACGAGACCATCGTCTCCGAAAACGAGCGCTGCGGCTCCTACTCCCTCGCCTATTCCGCCCTCAAACCCAACGGCACCTACGAGAACCGCACCGCCACCTTCACCGTCGACGGCACCTACAACAATGCCCCCAACGGCGACACCCTCATGAAATACGACCGCTACGCCTACTGCCGCTCCTACAAGACCCTCGTCCTTAACGTTATCGAGATTGAAGACAGAGTCCGCGACTACACCGTCGACACCATGGTGTGCGACAAATATACCTTCTCCTTCAACGACTTTGAAGGCAACCTCATGTACTTCTACGAGTCTGTCGACACCGTCCTGAGAAGTTCCGGTGCCCACCAGAACCTCAACTCCTGCTACGACTCCCTCGCCCACTTCATCGTCGTGGTGAACCACAAGCACTACAACGACACCATCGCCAAAGTTTGCGAAAGCTTCACCTGGGAGGCCAACGGCGTCACCTACACCTCCTCCACCGTCGATTCCGTCCGCCTCTCCATCCGCACCGTCGGTGAGAACTGCGACTCCATCTGCCGCCTCCGCCTCACCATCAACAAGAACCCCGATGTGCATATCGAAGGCGACTGGCACGTCAACCCCGGCGAGACCGCTCACCTCAAGGCAGTCTACAAGACCTCCGACCATCCCACCTTCCAGTGGTACAAGAACGAGGTAGCCATTCCCGCCAGCCAGGGTGGTAAAGCCGACTCCCTCAATGTCACCGAGAGCACCAACACCGACATCCGCCTCGAGTCCACCAGCAACAAGGGCTGCGTCACCAACAACTGGATTACCGTCACCTTCCATGTGGGCATCGACGAGGTCGAGAACCTCCAGGTCAACATCTACCCCAACCCCGCCAGCCGCTTCATCAACATCGAGAGTGCCGACGCCATCAGCCAGGTGATTGTCTACAACATCATCGGCCAGCAGGTCATCGCCCGCACCGTCGACGCCAACGCCACACAGCTTGACCTCGGCAACCTCGCCACCGGTACCTACACCATGGCCATCCTCTCCGCCAACGGCGACCGTGCCACACGCAAATTCATTGTCAATAAATAATGAATATATATTGTAAAAACAGAAGCGTCTGGCACCCCCGTGCCGGACGCTTTTTGATAGCCCTCCTCGCCTCGGCCATCCTCACCGCCTGCCACACCCCCGTTCGTCACAACGCGAACGAGCCTGTGCGCCTCAGCGGCGAAGCCCAGGGCACCTACTATTCCATCCTCTACTACGATAGCCTGCAGCGTAACCTGCAGCCGCAGATAGACTCCCTCCTCGACGACTTCGACCTCACAGCCTCCCTCTGGGTCGACAGCTCGCTCCTGCGCCGTCTCAACGCCAACCTCACCGACACCCTCAACCCACTTCTCGCCGACCTCCTGCAGCAGTCACTCTACATCAACCGCTACACCGACGGAGCCTTCGACTGCCGCATCGGCCGTCTCGTACAGGCCTGGGGCTTCAGCTTCCGCCAGCGCGAAGAGCTCGACGGCAGCACCCTCGACAGCCTCCTCCACGCTGCACGCGCCACCGTAGCCGTCGACACCGTCGACGGCGCCCTCCTCCTCCGCAAGGAAAACGCCGCCACCGAGCTCGACTTCAACGCCATCGCCCAAGGCTACGCCTCCGACCTCCTGGCACAATACCTCGAGAGTCAAGGCATCAGCTCCTACATCGTCAACATCGGCGGCGAAGTCATCAGCCACGGCGCCAAACCCGACGGCAGACCTTGGGTAGCAGGTATCGAGCAACCTTCCGAGGACCGCTACAGCAGTCCCATAGTACACACCCGCATAGCTCTCCACGACCAGTCCGTTGTCACCTCAGGCAGCTATCGCAAATATTATGAGAAAGACGGAGCCCGCTATTCCCACACCATCGACCCCGCCACGGGGCGCCCGGTGGGTCACACTCTCCTCAGCACCTCCGTTGTGGAGAAGGAATGCTGGCTCGCCGACGCTATGGCCACGGCCTACATGGTCATGGGACTGGAGAAAGGCAAAGCCTTCATCTCCGCCCATCCCAACGGCCCCGGCACCCAAGCGGTCTTCTTCATCTACGACTCCTGCGGCACCCTGGCCACCTACGCCACCCCAGGATTTGAACGAATGATAATAAAAAAGTAATCATATGAAATCTATGACCGGTTACGCCAAGGTGCAGTCCACCTTTGGCGACAAGAAACTGAACATCGAAATCAAGACCCTCAACAGCAAGCAGCTCGACCTCATCGTCAAAGTCCCCGCCGCCTACCGCGCCAAGGAACTCGACATCCGCGCCATGCTGGGCCAGCTCGAACGCGGCAAGGTGGAATGCATCTTAAGTGAAGAAAGCACCGCCACCGCGGCAGCCTCCTTCAACAGCGACCTGCTGGCGGCGCGTTACTCCGCCTTGTGGGGGCTCGCCAACAAAATCGGCGCCCCTGTCGACAATCTCTACAGCCACCTCGCCACCATGCCTGACATCTGGAACAGTGCCTCCGACAGCGAGATTACCGACGACGAATGGAGCGTCGTCAGCGCCGATCTCCAACGCGCCATCGACCTCTGCGACCAGTTCCGCGCCCATGAAGGCGACGTGCTGGAGAAGGACTTCCACAAGCATGTCGACCTCATCGAGGAGAAGCTCCGCGCCATTCCCGCCCTCGAGGGCGAGCGCATCGACACCGCCAAGGAACGCATCCGCCGCTATATGGCCGAAGCCGCCGTCAAGGAAGTCGACGAGAACCGCTTCGAGCAGGAACTCATCTACTACCTCGAGAAGCTCGACATCACCGAGGAGAAGGTGCGCCTGCAGAAACACATCGACTATTTCCGCCAGACGATGGCCAACGAACCCTCCTGCGGCAAGAAGCTGGCCTTCGTGGCACAGGAGATGGGGCGCGAAATCAACACCACAGGTTCCAAAGCCAACCACGCCGAGATACAGAAAATCGTCGTCGAGATGAAAGACGAACTGGAGAAAATCAAGGAGCAACTAGGCAACGTGTTATAAAAAACACACAATAAAAAAAAAGGCTCCCGTTCGGGAGCCTTTTTTTTATGAGTTACTCGTCTTATTTGATGATGAGTTTCTCGATCTTGCTGAAGGTGTCGTTGGTGACACGCACGAAGTAAGCGCCGGCGGGGATGTTGCTGACGTTAATCATGTGCTCGCTCTCAGCATTGATGTTGGCATTGTAGATCACGCGGCCGCTCATGTCGAGGATGCTGCAGTTGACCATGCCAGTGACACCCTTCATGTTCAGCTTCACAGTGGAAGTGGCAGGATTCGGGGCGACGCTGAGGATAGCCTCAGGAGCAACGGGGTCGATGCCCACGTTGAAGGGCTCCCAACGGGTGTAGACGGTGAGGTCGTACTCCTGGTTGGCCTCGAACTCGTTCATATAGAGCACCCAGTAGCTACGCTCGAGAAGGGTAACGTCGTTACTGTCAACAACATTGTATTCCTGAACATAGTAGTCACCTTCGCCAGTTTCCTCATTGAGGGGCTGCAGCAGCTCACCATTGAGCTCGACGCGGTCGAGAACAGCGTGGTCGCTGGTGGGGACAATGTCGATGCGCTGCTGGGAACCAGCAACAACCTGGATAGGAGTGCCGCAGAGCTCATCATCGTTACGGGTAACGGAGACCTCGGTGGAGTCGGTGGTCATGCAGATAGCACCCAGCTGAGCGTACTCAACGGGACGGGCGGGTCCGACGATGGGGCGAATCATAGGATAGTTGTCAATGTTATAAGCGGTGATGTTCTTGCCGGAAGCGGGACCTTCGGGGTCGTAAACGATAACCTCGAGATAGTTGGCTTCGCCGGGAGCAGGGACATAACGATAGTCGCGGGATTCGGCAGCAGCCGCGGCATACTGGGCTTCCTCTCCGTTGTAGCCAAAGCCCACATTGACAGTAGCTCCAGTATCATTGATAAATCTGAAGGTGCTGCGGGTACCAGCGATGGCGAAGTTAGCGTCATCGTTCAGACGATAGCCGAAACGGTAGGAGGTGTTGGGCTCAAGAGCGGGCTGCTCGATGAATTGGATATTGATGGCCTTATAACCAGAATTGGGAAGAAGATAGCCACCGTTGGTGTAGAGCTGGCCGTTGATGTCGTTAGCGTCGACTTCGAAAGCCATACCGTCGATACCGCAGGGGAGAGAGTTGAAGTAGAGGGAGGAACCATCCTCGGTCTCTTCATAGCTCTCTTTGTAGGTCACGGGGACAATGGAAGCACCTTCAAGGTCGGTAGCATCACGGTCGGTGGCAGCGATAAGCTCGAGGCCACGGAAGACCCAGCCCTCGGGGATGTCGTTACCGGTGACGAAACGGCCATGGACAGCGTAGCCGGCCATGCTAACGTGGCCACCATTAGCAGGATCAGAACCTTCGTTGGTCACAAACTGAGCACCATCGTAACGAGGATCGGGATCGGTGAAAGCGGTCTGGAAAGAAGCACCCGAGGGGATGA
Source organism: uncultured Bacteroidota bacterium (assembly GCA_902800395.1). Classification (GTDB taxonomy): domain Bacteria; phylum Bacteroidota; class Bacteroidia; order Bacteroidales; family P3; genus Colimorpha. The sequence continues at coordinate 75,487 of CADCEC010000007.1, forward strand.
TACCATTGTCGAAGCCCCAGCGGTAGCCGCCCTCGCGGGTGGAACCGGCGCCGAAGGTCATCTCGGGAGAGACATAGTAGAGAACGGTGTCGTAGACGCGGCTGAGGTTGCCACCAGTGACACCGAAACTATAGAAGTTCTTGCCCTCGGTGGTCACAGGAAGACCACGTCCCTGATAGCCACCAACGAGGGTACCGGTGGTGTTCTCGAAGTTGGCGGAGTGGTTGATCCAGCTCTGCATGCCAGAGTTGGCCAGATATTCAGTGTTGAAGAAGCCACGCTCGTCGATAGCCACAGCGTAAGAGGTGTCGATGTTGCCCTGAGGAACGGTGACACCAGTACCCTGGAAAATCTGACTGATAGCATCGCGGTCAGAGCCAGCATTGAGGGTAACCTTGGCATTGCTGATGTTAGCGGAGCTGAGGTTCTGAGCGTTGACACCCCAAGTCATAGGAATGTTCATGCCCTGAGGCATCATGCCATAGATACCGTCGATACGGGAGGGGCTGTTGAGAGCCCAGTACTCGCTGAGGGTAAGAGCCATCACGGCCACATTGTCGACAGCCCAGAAGTAGCCGAAAGCAGAGCCACGGCCGTTGGACCAAGCACGGATACGGAGTTCAACAGTGCTCTCAGTGTTGAGACTGTGGGGCATGACATAGCGAACCTTGTTGGCACCCCAGCTGTTGACGCTTATGTCGATACCGGTGATGTTGATTTCGCGGGCCCACCACTGGCCATTGACCTTATAGTCGATGTAGCACTTGTCGTAGTATTTACGATAGCACTGGGTGAGGGAAACCTCAATCATCTGGGCGTTGGAAGGACGAGCCACCTGCGGGATGGTGAAGTAGGTGTTGAAAATACCACGGGTGGCGCTGGTTTCCATGTAGGAAAGGAACATGAAACCATCATCATTTGGCTCGCGAGGACTCACAGAGGGCTCGATATCCTCAGTGATGTACTCCGGATGGCACGTGGGCACACCCTGAACATCCCATGTCAACCAATCGGCGAGACCGGGAACAATGGAAGTGATGTTTTGAGTGAAACTTTCACAACTGGCAACACGCTGCCATTTGTTCTTGTCACCATTGATAGAGTGTTTGTTGCCGTTACCAACGACGGTGTCGTTGATTCGGTCGCTAGCCCCGACCACACCGATGGTGTAGTCGCTGGCAACGTCAATCTTGAAGACATGAATGGTGTCGTGACCATTGGCCTTGCTGAAGATGGAGGCCTTGTAGTCCACAGCTGCCTTGGTAGGAGCGGTAGGAGCCTTCTCTTTGCGCACATCATCTTTGATGGAAATGCGCGAGGTCTGTGCAAAGGCGACGGAAGCGCACAGTGCAAAACCCATAACCATTAATACTTTTTTCATTTTGATTGTTGTTTGATGTTAATATTTTGTTTTTTCAATCTTTTTCTTTGTCTTCAATTCAATTTCGCCTGCATTACCTAAAATCCAACCTTTTCAGTACCAAAAACATGCACCCCCGAGGGGCACTTTTCCACAATATGTTTTACGATGCAAATATAAGCATTTTTTTTTACACACCAACTATTGACATCATTTTTTTGTTTTTTTATGATTTCCTCACCCCCTTCCGCATAGCCTCCGGAAGCTCATTTCTCCAGTATTTGTTCAGTATTTGTTCAGTATTTGTTCAGTATTTGTTCAGTGATTCACTGAACAAATACTGAACAATAACAATACATCTATATGACAACTAGTTATTTGTGGCGCTGGCTTCAAGTCGGCATAGCAACTTAAAAAAATTGTTTCGACACAATAAAAACGGCCGCAGGGCGTTGTATGCTGAAAACAGAGAAGAATGACCCTCATCAGAAAAATTCTATTCATTATAATAATAAGCGCTGTGGCGGGCTGCGGGAGCCGCAAGGCGGCGACCCCCGACGCCAAGGGACGCTACGAGCGGCCGCCGCTGCGGGAGGTGAGCGAGGAGCAGCTGAAGAACGACGGACGCCTCATCGACGCCCTGGCGCTGCAGGAGAGCGGCAGAGTGGACGAGGCTGTGGGAGCCTACGCCCGGCTGGCCAAGGACGACCCCTCCTGTGCGGCAGCATGGTACGAGCTGGGACGCCACATGATGGTACGCCACTGGGCCGACAGCGCGGAGCGTTGCCTGCAGCGCGCCGTGAAGCTGCAGCCGGAGAATGTGTGGTACCTCAAGGCACTGGCGCAGAACGAGGAGCAGAGCGGCAACGGCAAGGCTCTGACGCAGACCTGGGAGCGCATCGTTAAGGTGCAGCCCACGGTGCTGGAGAACTACTACGAACTGTCGAACGCTTACATCACCGTCGGCGACCTGGGGAAAGCCATCGAGGTGCTGAACCGCGTGGAGAAGATGATAGGCGTCAGCGAGGAGGTGTCGCTGCAGAAGCAGAAATTATGGGCCGCCGCCGGCAAGCCCGACAAAGCCCTGAAGGAGGTGGAGGCGCTGGCCGACGCCTACCCGGGCGAAACACGCTACAGCTCCATCCTCGCCCAGACCTACATGGAGCAGAAGAAATACAGCAAGGCCAAGGTCCACTACGACCGCATCCTGAAGCAGAATCCCGACGACCCCTATATCCACATCCAGTTGGCGGAATACTACAAAGCCACGGGGAATCCCGCGGAAGCCGACAGCGAGATGGTGCAGGCTTTCGCCCACCCGGCGCTGTCGAGCCGCACGAAGCTGCAGCTGCTGGGGTCGTTCTACAGCGAGGAGGAGTTCTACAACACACGCCGCACGACGGCCTTCCGCCTGATGGATATGGCCATGAAGGGATGCGAGGACAGCACGGAGTACGCCGTGTTCTACGGCGACGTGCTGATGCGGCAGGAGAAGTACGCCGAGGCGGCGCGCCAGTTCATGCTGGCGCTGCAGAAGGACAGCAGCGAGTACGACTTGTGGGAGGCGGCGCTGATATGCCTCAACGCCGACAAGAAGAGCGAGGCGACGATGGCGGACTATGCCGCACGCGCCGCACGCCTGTTCCCCATGCACACGCTGCCGCACTACCTGCTTGCGCTGCACTGCTACAACGAGAAGCGCTACGACGACGCCCTGAAACATCTGGACGACATCATGAAGTGGGGCTTCAGCAAGGGCTACCTCGAGTCCGAGAGCTATGCGCTGACGGCGGAGTGCCACTACCGCGCCGGCCACTACGACAAGACCTGGGCCACCTTCGAGAAAATCCTCGCCAAGTATCCCAACGACATCGAGACGCTGAACAACTACGCCTACTACCTCGCCGAGCAGGGGCTCAACCTCGAGAAGGCCCTGGAGATGAGCCGCCGCACCATCGAGGGCGAGGATGCCAACGCCAACAGCCTGGACACCTACGCGTGGATTCTGCACCTGCTGGGGCGCGACCGCGAGGCATTGCCCTATATGGAGAAGGCCGTGAAACTCGACCCCACAAGCGACACGCTGCAGGAGCATTACAAGGCGATTAAGGGAGAGTGAAAGGGACAATAACTATAGATATGAAGAAATCGTTTATCATAGGGTTGATGATGGTGGCGGCGGCGGTGCTGATGACGGGGTGCCGAAGCACGGAGAATCTCGCCGCGCCGTCCTCCACAGCACGGGAGTACTACACGATGAACTTCAGCGGCGAGGCCGACGGCATCGGCTTCAGCGGCCAGTTGCGCATGGCTAAGGACAGCGTCATCTGGTGCAACTTCAGTAAAATCATCGACCTGGGCCGCGCCCTGGCGACACCGGACTCGGTGTGGGTGCGCATCCCCCTGCTGGGGAACAACCATGCCGGCGACTACGGGATGGTGAAACGCCTGACGGGCGTGAGCACCAGCTTCGCCGAGTTGCAGGCCATCGTGCTGAGCGACAACGCCGAGGAGGAGATACGCCGCCTGGCGCAACGCATGGGCCACGATGTCAAGGTGCGCATCAAGAAGCGCGAACGCGTGACAAGTCTCACCTTCCCGTTCAACAAATAATATCCACGAAAGATGAAACGCACAGTCATAGCCATACTTCTGCTGCTGCCGGCACTGGCCTTCGGGCAACGCACGCCGGGCACGGGCGACGACACCTCGGCGATGGTGGTGGACCGCTACCTCCAGCTGATGAATTTCGAGGGCTACTCGACAGACAGCATGCTGGTGATGGAGACCGCGGTGACGGTCTACGGGTCGGACGACACGCTGTGGATGTACCGCTGGTTCTCGCCGCCGAGAAAGCACCGCGTCGAGTTGTGGCACAAGGGCACCCTCATCGAGGGGCTGATAGGCAACAACGAGGATGTCTTCCTCCACTACGATGCCCAGGAGCACCAGTGGAAGGAGCTTGAGGAGCAGGAATTCCTCACCCAGGTGTCGGGCTACGACTTCCGCGGACCATTGTATCTGTGGCGCTGGAACGGTTCCTCACTCACCTGGAACGGTCTCACCGAACTCGACGGCCACCCGATGCAGGTGGTCAAGGTGTCGCGGCCAGGCATGTACGACCGCTTCTACATGTTCGATCCCGGCAGCGGCCTGCTGACGCTGATAGTGGAGAGCGAGAACTACAGCACCACCCATGCGCCGATGAAAGAGAGCCATGTGGAATGGAAGAGCATCCACGAATACCTGCCGGTGAGCACCCACCTGGTGCCGTCGCTGGAGAGTTTCCAACGCGACGGGAAGCTGACCATCCTCAGCACCACGGCGCACATAGAGCATATGAGACCCCGAATCTTCAACCGCGAATAAGTCATGGGCATACTGGAGCGCGACGACGAATACTATATGGGCGAGGCCCTCCGCGAGGCCCGCAAGGCCGCGGATGCCGACGAGATTCCCGTGGGCGCTGTGGTGGTGGCGGGCGACGACATCATCGGACGCGCCCACAACCAGACGGAGCTGCTGCACGACGTGACGGCTCACGCCGAGATACTGGCCATCAGCGCCGCCACGGAGAACCTGGGGGCGAAGTACCTCACGGACTGCACCCTTTATGTCACCCTGGAGCCCTGCGTGATGTGCGCAGGAGCCTTGGGATGGGCTCAGGTGGGACGCATCGTCTACGGCGCCAGCGACGAGAAGCGGGGCTTCGAACGGCTGGGGCGCTCGATGCTGCACCCCAAGACAGAAGTCACCGCCGGCGTGAGGGGAGAAGAGTGCGGCGAGCTGGTGAAAGAGTTTTTCAGGAAGAAAAGATAACAAAAACAATATTATTATGAAACCTACACTACTTGTTCTTGCTGCCGGTATGGGTAGCCGCTACGGAGGATTGAAACAGATGGACGGCGTAGGCCCCCACGGCGAAATCATCATGGACTACAGCATCGAGGATGCCATCCGCGCCGGCTTCGGCAAGGTGGTCTTCGTCATCCGCCACTCGTTCGAAGAGGAGTTCAAGAAGCACATCAATGCCGACCACTTCGGCAACCGCATCGCGGTGGAGTATGTCTTCCAGGAGCTCGACAAACTGCCGGCGGGCTTCAAGGTCCCCGAAGGACGCGAGAAACCTTGGGGCACCAACCACGCCATCCTCATGGCCAAGGAGGTCATCCACGAGCCCTTCGCCATCATCAACGCCGACGACTTCTACGGCCGCGATGCCTTCGAGGTGATGGCCCGACACCTGGAAACCCTCGGCTCGGCCAAGGGTAAGTACTGCATGGTGGGCTACCGCCTGGAGAACACCCTGAGCGAGAACGGCACGGTGAGCCGCGGCGTCTGCGAGACCTCGGCCGACGGCCTGCTTGTCGGCATGACGGAGCGCACCTCCATCGGCCGCACCGCGAACGGCATCGAATACAAGGACACCGACGGCAGCATGCACCCGCTGGCCGCCGACGCTACCGTGAGCATGAACCTCTTCGGCTTCACGCCCGACTATTTCGAGAAGAGCGAGGAGCTCTTCGTGGACTTCCTCAAGGAGCACGGCAACGAGCTCAAGAGTGAATACTACATCCCCTTCGCGGTGAACACCTTCATCCATAGCGGCTACGCCACGATGACGGTCCTCAAGACCACAGCGCAGTGGTTCGGCGTCACCTACAAGGAAGACCGCCCCATGGTCGTCGCCCGCCTGCAGAAACTTCATGACCAGGGAGTTTATTGATTTCGTAAACGCCCACAAGGACGAGGATACCGCGAGGCTGATGCTGAGTGCCGCGCGGTATCCTGCTATTGATATGGCTGCGGCGGTGCAGCAGATCGAGGGGTTGAGGACGGCGAGGGAGAAGTGGCCTTCGCTGCTGGAGTACACCGATTTCGTCTACCCACCACGACTCAACCGTGAGCAGGCATCGTCAGAGGTGACAGCGAGATATAAAACCCATCTCCTGCTCGCTCCGCTCGCGAAATCTATAAATCCAACTATCGCCGACCTCACGGGCGGCATGGGGGTGGATACGCTGGCGTTTGCCAGGGTAGCAGAACATGTGGATTATGTAGAGTGCAATGCAGAACTGTGTGAGTTAATGGAGCATAACCTCAAAGCCCTTGGTATAACCAACGTCGCCGTCCATTGCGCCGACAGCATGGAGTGGTTTGGGCGTACACAGGGGTACGCCCCTACAATAATATATATAGACCCAGCACGTCGGTCGGCCGCGGGTCGCAAGGTGGCGGCCTTCGAGGACTGTACGCCCAACATCTTGGAGCATGCGGAGTTGCTACGCTCGCACTGTCAACACCTCATGGTCAAGGCCAGTCCGATGATTGACATCGACCTCGCCTGCCGCCAGTTGGGCGATGTGTCGGAAGTGCATATTGTGGGAGTGAAGGGGGAGTGCAAGGAGGTGCTGTTTGTCTGCGGCGAGCCGCAAGGCGAGCCGCGGATAGTGTGTAGGGACCTTAAGGACCTTAATGTCTTTGCTTTCTCGCGCAGCGAGGAGGCGGAGGCCGAAGGCCGCTACTGCCTGCAGGTGGGACGCTACCTCTATGAGCCCGACGCCACACTGATGAAGGGCGGCCCCTTCAGGCTGATAGCCCAGCGTTACGGCTTGGAGCAGCTGGGACGCAACACCCACCTCTACACCTCGGGCCAAAGGCTTGACGACTTCCCTGGCCGGGTGTTCGAGGTGCTGCAGGAGCTGAAACTCAGCAAGAAAGAAGTGTCCGCCGTCATCCCGGAGGGCAGAGCCCATGTGGTGACGAGGAACTACCCCATGGAGGCAGCGTCATTACAGAAGCAGTTAGGGCTGAAAGAGGGCGGCGAGAAGTTCGTCATCGCGACCACCATAGGTACCTCGAAAAAGGGGTTTCTTGCAAAATTGTGAAAATTTTTTTTGCCAGTTGAAAAATTGTTCGTAACTTTGCACTCTCCAAAAATGGGGAAGTTGCACCTTGTCTACCCGTTCAAGTTGCACTTTCTCAGGTTGATAAGCATGGAGACCAATTATCCGTCAGCGGTCAAAATGTGATGCAATCGGAGGAGAAAAGAATAGTTTTGAACAAAAATATCATCGTTAGTAAAATAAAAAATGAGTACGTTAAGTTACAAAACCGTATCAGCCAACAAGCAGACCGTCCAGAAGGAATGGGTGCTGGTTGATGCCGAAGGACAGACCGTAGGTCGCCTGGCTACCCGCGTGGCCAACATTCTGCGCGGCAAGACCAAGCCCTGCTACACCCCGCACGTCGACTGCGGCGACAATGTCATCATCATCAATGCCGAGAAGGTTGTCTTCAGCGGCAACAAGGAGACTGACAAAATTTATCAGCGCTACACCGGTTATCCCGGCGGCCAGCGTGAGACCACCCCTGCCAAGGTGCGCGCCATCCACCCTGAGCGTATCCTCGAGCACGCCATCAAGGGCATGCTTCCGAAGACCCGCCTCGGTGCTGCTCTCTACCGCAACCTCTACATCTATGCCGGCAGCGAGCATCCCCATCAGGGTCAGAACCCCAAAGCCATCAATATCAACGAAGTTAGATAATTGCGACTTTAGGGAGCAAATATTGTATTAAAAGATAAGAATAAGATATGGCAGAAGTTATCAACACCATTGGTAGAAGAAAGACCGCCGTGGCCCGCGTCTATATGACCCTCGGCAATGGCGAAATCAAAGTCAACGGCCGCGACTACAAGGAGTATTTCCCCACCGGTCCGCTGCAGTACATCGTGAACCAGGCTTTCGCCGTGGCTAACGCCGAAGGCAAATGGGATGTCAAAGCCAACCTCGACGGTGGCGGCATCACCGGCCAGGCCCAGGCCCTGCGTATGGCTATCGCCCGCGCCCTCTGCGAGAACAACATCGAGGATCGTCCCGCCCTGAAGAAGGAAGGCTTCCTGATGCGTGACCCGCGTATGGTCGAGCGTAAGAAAGCTGGTCAGCCCAAGGCCCGTAAGCGCTTCCAGTTCAGCAAGCGTTAATCTAGAGAGACTAGTAGAGAGGCTAGTAGAACTAGTAAAACTAGTAGGACTAGTCATACTAGCTAGAAAAAAGAAAGTTTAGTATCCAAACCCGTGGGATGCTCCGCCGCGCTGACAGTTCGCGCTGCGTAGAAAAGCCGAAAAACGCGGCCTGATGGACCCCCCAAGGGTTGGCAAAAGTTTAACAACAAAAAAGGAAAGTAAACAAACATGAACGAACTCAAATTCGAAGAACTGCTCGAGGCTGGTTGCCACTTTGGCCACCTCAAGCGTAAATGGAATCCCAAAATGGCTCCTTATATCTTCAAGGAGCACAACGGCATTCACGTCATCGACCTCCAGAAGACCATCGCCAAAGCCGACGAAGCCGCCGCTGCCCTGAAGCAGATGGCCAAGAGTGGCAAGAAGGTCCTCTTCGTGGCCACCAAAAAACAGGCCAAGGAAGTGGTCGCCGAGATGGCTAAGAGCGTGGATATGCCCTTCGTGACCGAGCGTTGGCCGGGCGGTATGCTCACCAACTTCCAGACCATCCGCAAGGCTGTCAAGAAGATGAACAGCCTCGACCAGCTGATGCACGACAAGGATTTCAACAATATCAGCAAGCGTGAGCGCCTCCAGGTGCAGCGCGAGCGTGCCAAACTCGACAAGAACCTCGGTTCTATCGCCGACCTTACCCGTCTGCCCAGCGCCCTGTTTGTCATCGACATCAACAAGGAGCACATTGCCGTCGCCGAAGCACGTCGCCTGAACATCCCCACCTTCGCCCTCGTGGACACCAACACCAACCCCGAGCTTATCGACTTCCCGATTCCCGCTAACGATGATGCGTCGAAGTCGATTGCCGCCATCCTCAAGCACATGTGCGAGGCCATCCAGGAAGGTCTGAACGAGCGCATGCTCGACAAAGACGCCCAGGCCGAGGAAGAGGCTCCCGTGGAGAACACCGAGGAGAAGCCCGTCGAGAAGAAGACCCGCGCCCGCCGTCCCCGCAAGAGCGAGGAGGCTCCCAAGGCCGAGGCCGAAGAAGCTCCCAAAGCTGAATAATTAATTTAAAGAAAAGAAAGGAACACAATATGGCAATTACCGCTTCACAGGTTAATGAACTCCGCCAACTCACCGGTGTCGGCATGATGGACTGCAAGAAAGCCCTCGTCGAGACCGACGGCGACATGCAGAAAGCTATCGAGCTGCTCCGCCAGAAGGGTCAGAAGATGGCCGCCAAACGCGCCGACCGCGACGCCAACGAAGGCTGCGTCCTCGCTAAGACCACCGGCAACTTCGGCGCCATCATCATGGTGAGCTGCGAGACCGACTTCGTGGCCACCAACGCCGGCTTTGTCGAGTTCACCACCAGCATCCTTGACGCAGCCATGGCCAAGCACCTCACCACCAAAGAGCAGGTTATGGACATGGACCTCAACGGCAGCAAGGTTGCTGACGCCATCACCGATCAGATTGCCAAGATCGGCGAGAAGATTGAGCTTGCTCACTTCGAGACCATCGAGGCCGAGAAGGTCTACTCCTACATCCACCCGGGCAACCGCATGGCTTCCATCGTCGGACTGAACAAGGCCGGTTACGACCAGGTCGGTCACGACATCGCCATGCAGGTCGTCGCCATGCGCCCCGTCGCCCTCGACGCTGAGAGCGTGCCCCAGGAGATTAAGGACCAGGAGTTCCGCGTGGCCGTCGAGAAGACCAAAGAGGAGCTCATCGGCAAGGCCGTCGACGCCGCTCTGAAGAAAGCTGGCATCAACCCCGCCCACGTCGACAGCGAGGAGCACATGGCCTCCAACATGGGCAAAGGCTGGATCACCGAGGAGCAGGTCAACCAGGCCCGCGAAATCAAGGAGAAGGTCGCTGCCGAGAAGGCTGCCCAGCTCAGCGAGCAGCAGATCAACCAGATTGCCAACGGCCGTCTGAACAAGTACTTCCAGGAGAACACCCTCATGGAGCAGGAGTACATCATGGAAGCCAAGGTGAAGGTCAAAGACTTCATCGCCAAGGCCGACAAGGATCTGAAGTGCACCGGTTTCAAGCGCCTCGAACTTGGTGCCTAAGCCTTACGCATATCCAAAATGAAGCGCGTCCAGCAATGCTGGACGCGCTTTTTTTAAGACCAACAGACGCGTTATCGCTTCTGGCCATAGATGGTGGCCACAGCGGTAGTGGTAACGTTCTCGTTGATATCCTTCATCACCATGGAGACGTCGCCCGAGAGTACCTGGGTCTCCTTGTTGTAACGCAAGGTACTGCTCTGGATAGTGGCCTCGAAGCTCTGCTCGGCAAGGGTAATCTTGTCCGGTGTAATGGTGCCGTCGTTGTTGAACTTGCCGGTCACCGTCACAGGCATGCCGTTCACCTCGGGCACCGTGATGGCTATCCGCTGTCCGCCGGGATTGGTGAGCGAGATATTGTTACCCTCATAGCGATTGTTATACTCCTCGCCGTTGAAGGTGTAGGCGATGACAAGATAGCCGTCGTATGTACCCACGGCGGCGGCGGCATAGGCGCGGGCCTCGGCCGACGAAGCCTCGTCGTTGTCATCGTCCTTGCAGGACATCATGGTCCCCATGGCTGCCACAAACAGCAACATGGTCATCAGTTTGAGCGTTTTTTTCATGTCTATGTTTATTTTAATGTTATTATTGCATTCGTAATTGAGACATTAACGCTATTTGTACCAAATTATTATGACGGAGGCAAAAATAGAAAAAAACAGAATGCTCATCACAATAATTCACGCACGCCCGCGTTTAATGATTTAATGTCGAACAAGTATGCAGACCGCAGCCGTGTGGTGAGGGTTATCTTCATCGTCGTCTTTGCCCTTTTTGTGGGGCGACTGGCGATGCTGCAGTTGTTCAGTTCCGAGTACAAGGAGAAGGCCGAACAGCAGTCGCTGCGCAACATCACGCAGTATCCTGCCCGCGGTTTCATCTATGACCGCAACGGCAAGCTACTTGTCCACAACGAGGCCGTCTACGACCTGATGGTCATCCCCCGCATGGTGAAAGACCTCGACACCAATCTCTTCTGCAAAAGTCTGGGCATCACGCGCGACGACTTCGACGAGCGCATGCTCAAAGCCCGTAAATACTCACCCTATTCGAGCTCCATCTTCATCAAGCAAATCTCGAAAGAAGAATATGCGAGATTCGAGAACAAGATGTATCGCTTCAAAGGGTTCTATATCTCGCAGCGCACCCTGAGGATCTACGACCGGCCCATCGCCGCACAGGTGCTGGGCTATGTCGGTGAGGTGAACGATGCCGACCTAAAGCGCGACTCCTACTATCGCATGGGTGACTATATCGGCAAAAGCGGCATCGAGAAGAGTTATGAGGAGGTGCTGCGCGGTGTCAAGGGCAAGAAAGTGATGCATGTCGACGTCCACAGCCGCGAGATCGGCCCCTATCGCAACGGGGCTTTCGACACCCTCCCCATCGAAGGCAGCAACCTCTACACCACCCTCGATGCCGACCTGCAGGCCTATGCCGAGGACCTGATGGCCAACAAGCGCGGCTGTGTGGTGGCCATCGAGCCTTCCACTGGCGAGGTGCTGGCCATGGTGTCGGCTCCCACCTATGACCCCAACCTCTTGGTGGGCCGCATCCGCGGCAAGAACTACGTGATGCTCAACACCGACATCGCCAAGCCCATGCTCAACCGCGCCCTGATGGGGCAGTACCCTCCGGGCTCCATCTTCAAGGTGGCTCAGGCCATGACGGCCCTCGACCTGGGCGTCATCACTCCCAACACAGGCTTCGTGTGCGACAAACACCCCGGCTGCCACAACCACCCGTCGGCACGCTCGGTGCGCGAGGCCATCAAGATGAGCTGCAACCCCTATTTCTACCAAGTCTACCGCCGCGTCATCCAACAAGGCAAATACAAAAACATCTACAAGGACTCACAGTACGGCCTCACCGTGTGGCACGACTACATGCTGCGCTTCGGCTTCGGCCAGAAGCTGGACATCGACCTGCCCAAGACGGGCATGTCCACCGGCAACATTCCCGACACCGCCTACTACAACCGCTGGTATGGCAAGGAACGCTGGGCCTTCTCGACCATCTACTCCAACTCCATCGGTCAGGGCGAGGTGACGGTGGTACCCATCCAGATGGCCAACCTCGCCGCCATCGTGGCCAACCACGGCTGGTACATCACGCCCCATGTGGTGCGTTTCTACGGAAACGACTCCATCCAGGACGAGAAATACAAAATACGCCACGAGACGGGCATCAAGAAAGAGTATTTCGACATCGCCGCCGACGGCATGTACGACGTGGTGCATGTGGCCGGTGGTACCGCACGGCGCGCCCGTGTCGACGGACTCGACATCTGCGGCAAGACCGGCACCGCCGAGAACTACGGCAACGACCACTCCGTCTTCATCGCTTTCGCCCCCAAGAACAATCCCAAGATAGCCCTCGCCGTCTACGTGGAGAACGCCCAGGGTGGCGGCGGCAGCTGGGCAGCCCCTATCGCAGGACTCATCATCGAGAAATACCTCAACGGCGAGGTGAAGCGCAAGGACGTGGAGAAGATGTACCGCGAAATCAATCCCTGTCAGAAACTACCGCTCACCAGAAGGGTTAAAAAGAAAAAATGATGTACCAAGAGAAACTGAAATACGACTGGCTCACCATCGGGCTCTACTTCGCCATCATGCTCTTCGGATGGATTAACATCTATGCGGCGGGCTACAGCGAGGGCCATACCGGCCTGTTCGACTTCTCGGTGCAGCATGGCAAACAGATTATTTGGATAGCCATCGCCCTCTTCCTCGCCGCCGTGATAGTGCTCACCGAACCACGGGTCTTCTCCAATACCGCCTACGCCATCTATGGCATCGTCATCGCCCTACTGGTGGTCACACTCTTCATCGCCACAGTAACCAAGGGTGGCAAGTCGTGGATAGATTTCGGGGCCTTCAAGTTCCAGCCCTCAGAATTCGCCAAGTTCGCCACAGCCTTGGTGGTAGCCAAATATATGTCGGCCATCGACATCGATATGAAGAATATGCGCACCAAGATGGTAGTGGCGGCACTTGTCGTCATTCCCGCGGCACTCATCTTCCTGCAGCACGACACCGGCTCGGCACTCGTCTTCCTCGGCTTCATCTTCCCCCTCTACCGCGAGGGACTCTCCGGCAACATCCTCGTCATCGGTGTCACCGCCATCATCCTTTTCGTTCTGGCACTCCTTGTAGACAAGTTCATCCTTCTCGCTGCCATCGCAGCCATCGCAGCGCTCTACCTCTTCGTGTGGCTCAACAAACGCACCTCGCACGACTATTGGCGCACCATCATCATCGCGGTGTGCTGCGCCGCATTCGTTTTTTCTGTCGACTTCGTCTTCAATTCCATCCTCGAGCCCCATCAGCGCGAGCGTATCGATGTGTTGCTGGGCAAGAGTGAAGACCTGCAGGGTTCCGGCTACAACGTCAACCAGTCGAAGATAGCCATCGGCTCCGGCGGGCTGTTCGGAAAGGGATTCCTTAACGGCACCCTCACCAAAGCCGATTTCGTCCCGGAGCAGGAGACCGACTTCATCTTCTGTACCGTGGGCGAGGAATGGGGATTCCTCGGATGTGTGGTACTTCTCGTACTCTACACCCTGCTGCTGCAGCGTCTCATCGTCATGGCCGAGCGACAACGCTCCACCTTCGCGCGTGTCTACGGATATTCCGTGGCCAGCATCCTCTTCATCCACCTCTTCGTCAATGTCGGCATGGTGCTGGGACTCGTCCCCGTCATCGGCATTCCCCTGCCCTACTTCAGCTACGGCGGCTCCTCACTGCTGGCTTTCACCATCCTCCTCTTTATCTTCATCCGCCAGGACGCCTCAAAGAACCAACTCCTATAGTAAAAAATAATGTCCAAGAAACCCCAAAACGAAGAACACTGCTCTTTCTGCGGCCGTCCTGCCTCACAGGCCGGCATGCTCCTTGCTGGCCTCAACGGCTACATCTGCCAAGACTGCTCCGCCCAGGCCGAGAAGATCTTCAAAGAGCAGGGCTCCCAAGTTCAAAACTCAAAATTCGAAATCCAGAATTCCGACATCCCCGTCCCAGCCGACATCAAGGCCTTCCTCGACCAGTATGTCATAGGCCAGGAGGCCGCCAAGCGCGTCCTCTCCGTGGCCGTATACAACCACTACAAACGTCTGAAATACAATTCTGAGCACGGCGACAAGAACGATGTGGAGATTGAGAAGTCTAACATCATCCTCGTCGGCGAGACCGGCACCGGCAAGACCCTTCTGGCCCGCACCATCGCGCGCCTCCTCAAGGTGCCTTTCTGCATCGCCGATGCCACCACGCTGACGGAAGCCGGCTATGTAGGCGACGACGTGGAGAACGTCCTCGTGCGTCTCCTCCAGGCCGCCGACTACAACGTGGAGGCCTGCCAGCGCGGCATCGTCTTCATCGACGAAATCGACAAGATAGCGCGCAAGAGCGAGAACACCTCCATCACCCGCGATGTCAGCGGCGAGGGTGTGCAGCAGGCCCTGCTGAAACTCCTCGAGGGTGCCCTCGTGTCCGTCCCCCCCGAAGGGGGCCGCAAACACCCCGAGCAGAAGCTCATCACCATCGACACCCGCAATATCCTCTTCATCTGCGGCGGCGCCTTCGACGGCATCGAGCGCACCATCGCCTCGCGCCTCAACAGCAATGTCATCGGCTTCAAGGGCGACGAGACACGCGCCGAACTCGACCGCGACAACATGCTGCAGTATGTCCAGCCTATGGACATCAAGAAGTTCGGCCTCATCCCCGAACTGGTGGGCCGCTTCCCCGTGCTCACGGCCCTGCAGCCCCTCGACCGCGACGCCCTGCGCCGCATCCTCGTCGAACCTAAGAACGCACTCGTCAAGCAGTACCAGGAACTCTTCCGCATGGACGACGTCACCCTCGAGTTCGCCCCCGAGACCCTCGACCTCATCGTCGACCGAGCCGTGAAGTACCACCTCGGCGCCCGCGGCCTGCGCTCCATCATGGAGAGCATCATGACCGACCTCATGTTCGACCTCCCGTCACAGGCCAAAGGCTCCACCTTCATCATCACCCCCGACATCGCAAAAAAGAAACTGATATGAAAAAAATCGTAGTATTGACCGGTGCAGGCATCAGCGCCGAGAGCGGTATCTCCACCTTCCGCGACAGCGACGGACTGTGGGAGCACTACCGCGTGGAAGATGTGGCTACCCACGAGGCCTACGTGCGCAACCCCGAGCTAGTGCTCAACTTCTACAACGAGCGCCGTCGCCAGCTCTTCCAGGCGCAGCCCAACGAGGCTCACCGCCAGCTGGTGCGGCTTGAGGAGAAATACGACGTGCGCATCGTCACACAGAACATCGACGACCTGCATGAACGCGCCGGCAGCAGCCATGTGCTGCACCTCCACGGAGAACTCACCAAAGGACGCTCCGACCGCAACCCCGACCTCATCGTCGAGGTGGGCGACAAGGACATCGTCCTCGGCGACAAAGCCCCCGACGGCACCCAGCTGCGCCCCCACATCGTCTGGTTCGGCGAGGCAGTGCCCAACATCGAACCCGCCGCAGCACTCTGCGAAGAGGCCGACATCTTCATCGTCGTCGGCACCTCCATGGCCGTCTACCCCGCCGCCGGACTCATCCACTACGTGCAGCGCGGCGTCCCCTGCTATGTCGTCGACCCCAAAGAGGTGCCCGTCAGCCGCCCCGTCACCTTCATCAAAGAGATCGCTACCAAAGGCGTCACACAACTGGTTGAACAATTAATGAAAGATTAAACATGAAAACAATAGCCTTACTCATCCTTCTCGTGGTCACCACACTGAGCGCTGTCGCCATCACCGGATGGATTCTCTACCTGCTGGTGAAACGCTATTTCGACAACCAGCAGAAAGAACGTCTGTTGCAGATGAAAATCGACGAGCGCCGCGAGACCCTCAAGGTAGTCACCCCCATCCGTCTGCAGGCCTACGAGCGCATGGCGCTCTTCCTCGAGCGCATCTCGCCCGACAGCCTCGTGCTGCGCTGCTGGCAGCCTGGCATGGACCTCAAGCTCTTACAGGGCGTGATGACCAAGAACATCCGCGACGAGTGGGAGCACAACCTCTCCCAGCAGGTCTATATCGACACCGCCACCTGGGCCCACATCCGCGAGGCCAAAGACGAGATGATCAACCTCGTCAACTCCTCCGCCGTCACCCTCACCGACACCGACGATCCCACACGTCTGGCAGCCTCCATCTTCGCCTCGGCGGCACAACAACGCCCCACCGACCGCGCCCTCGAGATACTGCACAAAGAAATCAACGAACTCTTCTAAACTAAAGGAGTGAAAGGGAGTGAGAGGGAGTGACGAGGAGTGAAAGGACAATAGTTCCGGCCTACAACAAGCATACAACAAATGCAAAGAAAAAGATATAACAAAAAACAGAGAAAAGCGTCACGACAAACATCATTTGTCTTCTCACTCCCTTTCACTCCTTTTCACTCCCTTTCACTCCTTCTACTACTCTTCACCGCCGGTTGCGCCCGTCAGGGCTACCCCACCGGCGGCCATAAGGACGAAGAAGCTCCTGTGGCCCTCGGCTGCAAGCCCGACAACGGTAGCCGCCACTTCGCCAAGGACGAGTTCTACATCCAGTTCGACGAATATGTGGTGCTCAAAAACCCCACCGACAACATTTTGGTGTCGCCGCCCATGAAACAGCAGCCCGAATACACCACCAAAGGGAAGGGCATCCTGGTGAGAATCAAGGACACGCTGCAGGAGAACACCACCTACCTCTTCCAGTTCAAGGAGGCCATCGCCGACTTCAACGAGGGCAACCTGTTGCCCAGCTTCGAGTATGTCTTCTCCACCGGCGACGCCATGGACTCCCTCATGCTCGAAGGTCGCGTCCTCGACCCCCGCACCGGCAAACCATGGAAAGAGACGGTGACTGTGATGGCTTATAAGGATATCAAAAGCGATGTTATCGCTCTCGACGATACCATAGCCTCCTACGCACAACCCGACTTTGTGACCCGTTGTGACAAAGAGGGCTATTTTGCCTTCCATTTTATCCCCGATACTGTCTATCGCATTGTAGCCCTCGAGGACAAGAATCGCAACTTGCGCGTCGACGCAAGCGATGCCGTAGCATGGGACACCACCGCCTTCAAAGCTCATCCCGCTCCCGACAGCATTCAGGCAATCAGACAATCAGGCAATCAAGCAATCACTCTCTACATCTCGCAGCCCGAAATACAACGTCAGCGCATCACCAAGAGCGAGTTCACCGCCAAAGGACGTATCCAGCTCGTCTCCCAACTGCCCATGCAGCAGCCCTCTGTTGAAGGTCTACGAGCAGAATGGCGTCTCAACAGCCGCAAAGACACGATGACGCTCTGGTGCCTCGATGCCAAACTCGATTCCGCACGCTTCATCGTCAGCGACCCCTCGGGCATCCAAGACACCCTCAAACTGCGCTATACCGAGAAGAAGAAAAAGGGCTCGCGCCACAAAGCAGGAGAGAAAGAGCAGAAGGTTCCCCTGATGAAAACCCTCTGCGACGGCAACAAAGCATTCTATGACGACCTGCGACTGGCCTTCGAAAATCCCATTGTTGCCCTGCGCGACAGCGCACAGGCCGAAATCAAGTACCTCAAGGACAGCAGCGTCACCCGTTGCCCGATAGCACTCGACAGCACTGGCCTCACCGCACGTCTGCTAACCACCCTCAAGTCGGGCGAGAAATACCATGTCCACCTGCGCGACAGCCTCTTCACCGACCTCTATGGTCGCACCAGCGACAGCCTCGATTTCGACCTCACCCCCAAGGACTATGGCACCCTCACCCTCCATATCGAAAACCTCACCGACCTTCCGCTGGTCATCGAGGTCCTCGACAAGCGCGACACCGTCGTCCAATCCCAAACTCTTAACTCTAAACTCTTAACTCTAAACTTCCTACGCCTTCCTGCCGGCGACTACCGCCTGCGCGCCATCCTCGACGCCAACGGCGACGGCCGCTGGACTCCCGGCGACTATTTCCTGAACCGCCAACCCGAGCAGGCCATCTTCTTCAAGAAGACACTCTCCCTCCGCGAGAAATGGGAGATGGAAGAGCAATGGATAATCCGCAAATCCGCACCGATGGAATTGGAGAGGGTGCCCATCAGAAGCCTTGATACCCCAAAAGGCGGAAAAAAGATATTTGAACCCAAACAGTAGCCCATGCAGAAGAAACTTCTCTCCGGACTCTTCTGGCTGCTGCTGGCCAACCTCATCGTCAAGCCCCTCTGGATTCTTGGCATCGAAGTCGGCGCACAAAACGCCGTGGGCAACAGCGCTTACGGCTTTTACTTCGCCATCTTCAACCTTGCCTATATCTTCAATATCCTCCTCGACCTCGGCATCACCAACTTCAACACCCGTAATATCGCCCAGCACCCGCAACTCATCACCAAGCACCTCCCGGGCATCCTCTCCATCAAACTGCTGCTCTTCGTCCTCTACCTCGTCGTGACCTTCACCGTGGGAGCCCTCATGGGCTACGGCAGTGACGAGTTCCGCCTGCTGGCGTGGCTCACCGTGGCACAATTCCTCAACTCACTCATCCTCTACCTCCGCAGCAACCTCCAAGGACTCCTGCTCTTCCGCTGGGACAGCCTCTTCTCGGTGATGGACCGGGTGTTGATGATTCTCATCTGCGGCTGCCTGTTGTGGGGTCCGAAATTCTCCATTTTCAATTCCCAATTCTCCATTTACCACTTCGTCTACGCTCAAGTCGCCGCCTACCTCCTCACCGCCCTCACCGCCCTCGTCGTCATCCTCCGCAAAACCCACCTTTCACTCCCTTTCACTCCCTTTCACTCCCTTTCACTCCCATTTATGCTTGTCATCCTCCGCAAGAGTGCCCCCTTCGCCTTGCTGGTGCTCTTGATGGCCTCCTATAACCGCATCGACCCCATCCTGCTGCGTGCGCTGGCCTCCGACGCCGACGCCGGCATCTATGCCGGCGCCTTCCGCCTCCTCGACGCCCTCACCATGATATGCTACCTCGTCAGCGTCCCACTCCTCCCCATCTTCTCCAAACTCTGTAAAGAACAAAAATCCGCGCCAACAAACTTTCAACTTTCAACTTTCAACTTTCAACTACAAGACGCCTTGCGTCTTGTCTTCTGGCCCTTGATGATATTTGCTGTGGGAGTTTCTGTGGTTTGCGCGATATGCGCCGAGCCCCTGATGGACCTCCTCTATCCCGGCCGCGGCGCCCTTTATGTGCCGGCCTTCCGCGTGGTCATCTTCGGCCTCATCCCCATCGCCGTCACCTATATCTTCGGCACTCTCCTCACCGCCGGCGGACACCTGAAGCAGCTCAATATCTTCGCCGCCTCCAGCCTGCTCCTCAATATCGTCGTCAACCTCATCCTCATCCCCCGGTTCGGTGCCGCAGGCTCCGCCTGGGCCTCCCTCACCGCCCAGACCTTCATGGCCCTGGCCCAGCTCCTGCTGGCCATCCGCCTCTTCCACCTGCCACCTGCCGCTTTCCGTCTCCCGAGACTCTACGAGATAAAGGAACTCGCTAGCCAGCTTCTTGAAAAAGACTAAAATGGCAACACGCCAAGGCCTATCCGTAACATCATCACGTTGGCCACCACCGCATCGGCCATGTGGAGCCGACTGTCAAGATTGGCTAAAGACTTCATAAAGTCCAATAAACCGTAAGTATAGGAGTAGCGGGCCTCAATATTTAGGAGCAGACGTTGGAGGAACACATAATTGCGCCCAAGACTCAAATGTAGACCAAAAGTGTTGCCACCACTGCTGCCATCGCTCATATTGGTGAAATGCACCCAATGAATACCCACACCGAAATATGGCCCCAGCGGAGCAAAGTCTGTGTTGCTGTAGAAACGGGCCGTGAGATTCCAAGTAGTCATATCTTTTGACAAATCCGCGGTGGTTCTGTTCAGTTCCTCGAAGCCTCCTTGTCGGGCCCATCCTGCCGCAAGGGTAAATCTGCGAGACAAAGCATATTCAAGATTCACCCAAGGGGTGATCGAGACGGCTTTTCCAATCTTAAAAGGCTGCTTGCCGGAGAAAGCCAGGTTGGCGCCGGCAGAGAATGCAAAACGGAGTCCCGTTAACCCCACGGGATTGCTCTCTCCCCCCCATGCTCTAACATACGAATCATAAATCATACCGTCGAGGAGTGCCTCCTGGTCGGACACATTGTAGTTGTAATCCTGCCGCGTCACTATTTCCCCCTCACGGGCATCGGCGACGATATTCTCCATCACCGTACTCTGAGTATTGGCAAAAGAACTGTATAAAGCCACAGGCGCCAATGGAAGGAGTATGATACCGAAGGCAGATGACAATCCATTATAAAGATGCTCCATGTTCAACACTGCCGTCATACTAATTGTACTGGCTCCATAGCGTCCCAGCACATCGTTCATCTCAGGCTGCATCAGGCGGACTGTCTTGTACTGGCCTTTATTCTGCCAGAATTCGTTCACCCACTCGTTAAGGACAACAAAATCGTTATACTGTTCAGCATTGGTCATCGCATGCAACCCCTCGTCCGAGAAATCTATGCTTTTACAACCGAATCGGTTGACCATCTTCTTCATGCGAGAAGTGAGGCTGCGTTCCATCCTATCGCTTCGGTCTACTTCCAATTTGTCGTCCCGATTGTCCACCACCCAATAGGAAGGACTGTAGAGGATGACCGCACCGAGAGAGTCGCCTTCAGGCACTTCATGCTGTGTTTCCTCCCCGCGGTCTTTCCCCATCCAACTCTTAAATTCGGAAGCGAAGAGACTGTCGGTCATCAGCAGATCCGTCAAAGCGTAGGCAAAAGAATCCCTGCCACCCTTCGACTGGCGTTTTTGTTTGATGCGCTCGTACTTTGTCATTGGCTTGTCCTCCACGGCAACAACATTGCCAGCGGTGTCGGCCGACGGCGGTGTGGACAGGAAGTCAGCATATCCCAACTTCAACTGTCCATGAAGTGCCTCCATCAAATCGTTACACATCGCGGGATAGGCCTCTTCTATCGGGAAACGGTGACGCTGCTGCCAGAGGATTCGCAAGGCCGCCAACACGGCATCCCTGCCGTTCATCTGCCGCATGGCATAATACACCTGCTGGCTTTCTCCTTCTATCTTGTTGTAATCACCGGCAAAGGCATTGGTCCCGTTGTAAATCTTCGACATAGCGATGCCATAAATAGCCTGTGCCATATAGCGGTTCAGCAGTGCATCGTCGGAGTGGTCCCGCAACAGAACCCAGCTGTTGTAGAAAGCCCTGGAATACTCGCCGTAGACCAGCTCTTGGCGGATACACTCCAAACGGGCCATGTGACGTATTTGTTCGAATTCCTCTTGTGTGCTGACCACAAAGTGAGCCCCGCCGAAGCGACCGTCTAAGGCAGCGGCGCAGTGGCGACGGCGAGACAGGATGTTGGGATGCGTGCTTCGGCTGTCGTCGTAGTCGTCACGACTGCTGATGGGAGCCACCTGCCCTAACCAGCACCCCGTCAACTTATAATACGGTGTGTTGAAATAGGTGGTGTCGAACGGTACATCGTCAAACGGCAATGCACTGTATTGCAACACATCGAACACTCCCTCAGTCACCTCCTTGTCATAAGGACTATTCGCATAGAACATAGCGATGCCAAGTGAGTCGGCTTCACTCTCCATTTCGCGGCTACGGCTGTGATGCCGCAGAAATTCATTCATTTCATCACGTTCCTTGTCGGTGTCGTGTTTCTTTTTGCCTTTGCCACCCACAAGTTCCTCCATGACATGGCTGCGGAAATAGTGTATGATTTCGTGGCTCAGTATGAAGGCCAGCTGGGCTTCGTCTTCCACCTGAGCCATAAGGCCCGCGTTAACGAACACCATGCCCTGACCCGTAGCGAAAGCGTTCACCTCGGGGCTTTTCACCGTGTAGAAGCGCAACTCCGACCGCAGTGCGGGATAATCCTTGAGCAACGTGTCGGCGATACGGCTTGCTAACCGGCTGATGGGGTCGCCATAGACGATGCGTCCGCTGGCCATCATCTTCCCCACACGGTAGGAGGCCTCCTTCAAAGAATTCTTGTCTTTCACACGTCCTCCCGCATAGGTCTCGGCCCTTTGCAGGTCAGCCTCGTAGAGTTCGTTCATGCTCTTCTTCAGGTCAGCCGGCACCTCACCCACACTTTTCAGCTGGCACTGACCGGTGGCGGCCACAGCAAGCAACACAGCCAAGACCCTCGCCTTCTTATTCATACATTTTCTATTTTTCAAGTTTCATTTTTGCAAAATAGCCACGGCTTCCTCCTCGCACCAACAGCAGGTAGTCTCCGTTGTCCATCAAGTGCGGTGCGCCCAAAAGCGACTGCTTCGAAGATATCTCATAATGCTGGCGTGTCGCACTTCCGTCCTTCCCAAGACGCATGGCCGAAAGTATACCTGCACTGTTCAGCATCTTATAGTCTTTCACTGTTTTCTCCTCAGGTTCGTCATACGTGCTCTTACTTTCCACCCACACCAGCACAGGGCCTTTCTCCGTATTCACCCACCGATAGCTCGCCAACGACTGCGCCTCCCATGAAGTCACGTTCGACACACGGAAGGTCTTCTCCCACTCGAATCGGCCGTCCTGGCCGATTCGACATACCATCATGCCCATCCGGTGAAACTCGGTGGGCACCCCGTCAAGGGTGACCCTCCACGACTGGTCCAGCATCGCATAGCAGCCGTCCTTGTCCTCCAGAGTCTGATTCAACGACATGTACACCACCCTGTAGTCGTCATTCCTCACTCTCGCATCGTCCTTCTCGTTGTTCAGCCGGTTATACTCCACTTTGTCTATATTATGCCTTTCCACTTTGACGCTCTTGGTTCGAGTGTCAAAACAAATCGCCCCCACATAGTCCACCATCGTGCCGCTCCCTCCCCAGTCGGTCTTGTCCGAGTGTGTGAACACCAAGTAGACCTTACCGTCCGCATAACGCGCTATCCTCACCTCCGCAACATTCTCATCGCCCTCGAAACTATACTCATCCTCTCGTTCTCCATCCAATATATGCAAGGTATATTTTCCTCCCGACTGGTAGCCCAGCAGGACCTCTCCGCTGTCGGTCACATACACCATATTGAAACCCCGGCAGCGCGAATCCATTTTCCAATACTCCTCCAGCTCGCGACTGTAGAGCCCCACCTGCATCTCCCCTCGTTGATTTTCACGGCCTATTAGATAGATGCCCGCCAACAGCTGTTGGTTGGGCGACACTCCTAGCGAAAAACCCATCTTGTCGCCTTGAGTCCCTTTGTAGTCGGCCAACGTCAAACCCTCTCCGGATGGCTGCAGGGATTTGGCATCTCGGCGGTCGCGGTACACCCTCATGCCCTCATTCTGCCATCCTGCCATCAGCAGGTCCACGCTGTCACCATTGATATAGCCGCCATAGCACACCAACTCCTTGTCTTCGGTCACCGGCATTCGTACCAGCTCGTTCTGCTCCATGTCATAGCTCACCAAATCCATCTTGTTGCGCAACCGACCCGACATCTGCACGAAGATGGCCTGCCCTCCGTCACAGCCTATAAACATGGGCTCGTAGGTCTTCGCCAACGCTTTCCCTTGTGGGAAAAACTCCACACTGGCCACCTGGGCCGACACCGTGGCACACGGCAACAGTATTGCCATCAGCATACATTTCACGTTCCTTTTCATCTTACATATCTTTTTTACAATTTTTACAATAGGATGCAAAAATACGAAAAAATTTCTAATGTAGCACTTTTTTTGTATATTTGCAATACTCAAACAAAAGAGCAGAAAAATACAAACCTATCATAAAGAAGAATTTAATACAAAATCAATAATGAAAAAGTCTGCATTTTTTATTCTGGCACTCATCGCCGTCGCCCTCCCAGGCAACGCTCAAATCTATCACTACTACAGAACCGGCGGCGCCCCGTGGGACGGCAATAAGTCCTACATCCTCAATGTGGGTACCGACTTCAGCATCACGCCGCGCAACTTCGGAGAAAATTCCAACAACATTTCCTCCACCCCCGGCCTCGCTCTCTCCTTCCGCTACGAAGGCGACAAAAACATCAACGAACGCTTCACCTGGGGCCACCAGTTCGAAGTCAGCTACCTGAAACAAGGCTTCAAATACGAAGAGACCACCTATAACGGAACCCTCAAGCACGAAGACCTGACCTGGTGGGACCTCCAGGTCGACCTGCGTCTGTCGCTGGCCTACTGGATTAACGACAACATCGAACTCCAGCTTGCTGCGGGTGTCTACCTCGGCCCCTTCTTCGGCTACTCCGGCGAGCACTACGAGACCAATGCCGCCGGCAACGAAATTGCCAATAGCCGTCAATCCGATAAAGTTTCCTCCTTCAGTTTCGCCACAGGTGTGAGCACCATGCTGCAGGCCAAATACTTCTTCAACGAGAACTTCTTCCTCAGCCTCAATCTCCACGATGACATCGCCCTGAAACTCTTTAGCGGGGATTTCAGCGACCACATCGTCAACGAGGGCGGCCAACGCGGAGTCATCCTCTTCGGCATCGGCTACAAGTTTATCCACTAAAAACCATGGAGCCTCACGACAATGACGCAAGGCTCCTGACCCTATATGTGCTTGCTATAATTCTTTAACCTTTAAACGTTAACCTTTAAACTTTAAACTTTAAACTTTATCACGAGCATTTGCTCCAGCCGCACTGCGGGCAGCTCTTGCAGCCACCGCTGTAGATGAGCTTGCTGCCACAGTCGGGACAGGTCTCGCCGGTCTCGGTGCCATCTTTGATGTAGCGCTTCAGCGCGCGGGCCACGCCGTTGCTCCACGTGGTGATGCTGTCGGTGTCGAAGGTGAGCTTGCCGATGAGCTCCACCACATTGGGGATGGGCATACCGTGGCGCAGGATGCCGGAGATGAGCTTGGCGTAGTTCCAGTACTCCTTGCGGAACATGCGCGAGAGTCCTTCCATGGTGATGTGGTAGCCGTCCTGGTCGAGGAACTGGAAGTCGTAGCGGGCATGCTCCTGGTCTTTCTCCTTCACACGGATGACCCAGCCTTTCTCCACCCATTTGGGCAGCAGGAAGTTCTCGGCGCGACCGGTGAATATCTCGTAGGGGCGACCTTCATACATGCCGACGACGGCAATCCAGTCTTCTTTCTCGTTCTTGAAGCGCACCACCTCGGCCTCGAGTTTCTTGGGACGCTTGGGGGCTTTGTTCTCGCCGAAGCCGTGATTCTCGTCTTTCTTGCCCTCGTTGGTGCTGACGAGCACACCGGTGCGCGAGCCGTCGCGGTAGATGGTGCAGCCCTTGCAGCCACTCTCCCAGGCGGTCTCGTAAATCTTGCTGACGATTTCCTTGGTGGTCTCCTTGGGAATGTTGACGGTGACGGAGATGGAGTGGTCCACCCATTTCTGGATGGCGCCCTGCATCTTCACCTTGGCCACCCAGTCGATGTCGGCACTCGTGGCGTGGAAGTAGGGGCTCTGCTCGATGACTTTCTGCAGGTCGGCGTCATTCATGTGCATCACCTCGTCGACGTCGTAGCCGTTGACCTTCGCCCAGTCGAGGAACTTGGGATGGAACACGTTGTACTCTTCGAAGTAGTCGCCGTTCTCGTCCTTGATGATATTATGATTGTTTGATTGCTTGATTGCCTGATTGCTTGAGTCATCCGGCCGGTTGATTTTCTTCCTGCGCTTGTAGCTGACGAGGAAGACGGGCTCGATGCCGCTGGTCGTCTGGGTGCAGATGCTCACGGTGCCCGTGGGGGCGATGGTCAGCAGGGCGATGTTGCGGCGGCCGTGTTTCACCATCTCTTTGTAGAGCTCGGGGTCGGCCTCGCGTATGCGGCTGATGAGGGGGTTCTTCTCCTCGCGGCGGGCGTCGTAGATGGGGAAGCATCCACGCTCCTTGGCGAGCTGCACACTCGAGGCATAGGCGGCGCAGCAGAGCGTCTGCTGCACCTTGACGGCGAAGGCCGTGGCCTCCTCCGAGCCGTATTGCAGTCCCAGGGCAGCCAGCATGTCGCCCTCGGCGGTGATGCCGAAGCCGCTGCGACGGCCCTCCAGGCACTTCATCTTGATGTTCAGCCACAGGTTGTGCTCCACCTGCTTGATTTCGTCACTCTCGGGGTCTGTCTCAATCTTCTTCAGTATCTGGTCCACCTTCTCGAGTTCCAGGTCGATGAGGTCGTCCATCAGACGCTGCCCCTTGCCGACATGCTCCTTGAAGAGGTCGAAGTTGAAGCGCGCCTCCTTGGTGAAGGGTTTTTCGACGTAACTGTAGAGGTTGATGGCCTGCAGACGGCAGCTGTCGTAGGGACACAGCGGTATCTCGCCGCAGGGGTTGGTGCTCACGGTGCGGTAGCCGAAGTCGGCATAGCAGTCGGGCACGCTCTCGCGCAGGATGGTGTCCCAGTAGAGCACGCCGGGCTCGGCACTGCTCCAGGCATTGGCGATAATCTTGTTCCACAGCGCGCGGGCGTCAATCTCCTTGGTATAGATGGGATTGGGCGAGTCGATGGGGTACTGCTGCACAAAGGGCTTGCCGCTCTTCACACACTCCATGAACTCATCGGTAATCTTCACACTCACGTTGGCACCGGTAATCTTGCCCTGCTCGAGCTTGGCGTCGATGAACTGCTCGGCATCGGGATGCTTGATGCTGATACTCAGCATCAGGGCGCCTCGGCGCCCCCCCTGCGCCACCTCGCGGGTGGTGTTGGAGTAGCGCACCATGAAAGGTACGATGCCTGTGGAGGTCAAGGCGCTGTTTTTCACGGGACTGCCACCCGGGCGGATATGGCTCAGGTCGTGGCCTACGCCACCGCGGCGTTTCATCAGCTGCACCTGCTCCTGGTCAATCTTCATGATGCCGCCATAGCTGTCGCTGTTGCCTTGGTTGCCGATGACGAAGCAGTTGCTCAGGCTCACCACCTGGAAGCCGTTGCCGATGCCACTCATCGGGCTGCCCTGCGGGACGATATACTTGAAGTCCTTGAGCAACTGGTAGATCTCCTCCTCGCTCATGGGATTCTGGTATTTCTCCTCGATGCGGGCATACTCCGCGGCCAGGCGGCGGTGCATCATGTCGGGATTCAGCTCGTAAACCTTATTCTCGTCGCGCAAGGCATATTTGTTCATCCACACATTGGCGGCCAACTCGTCGCCATGGAAATAATCCACCGACGACTTCATAATCTCCTCGGGGGTGTATTGCTTATATTCTTTAGGGGCCTTCACGGGCTCAACTGCTGAAAACAAATCGCCTTGCATAGTTCGTGTCTTTATTTTTGTCCTGCAAAAATAGACAGAAAAACGCAAACCGCAGCGACGAGTTATCAACAAGGAGGCACCCATGCGGGTGCCTCCTTTGCCAGTCAAACGTTTGCTCGGTTGAAAAGTGGGTTTGATAACGGTTAAAGGTTAAAGGTTTGCTCCAGCCCCTTACACATCCTCTGCTTGCGTCGCAGGCCGTGCCCCAAGGGGCAGGCAGAAAGGTTAAAGAAAAACTGCCGCAACACGTTGACGACAATTCGCCTGCGTAGCCTCGTTAACCGTTAAACGTTAAACGTTAACCTTTACAGAATAACCTTCACCGGCGAGAGGCTGACAACGGGGCGCTTGGCAAAATGCAAAGATACAACATATACCCGAAATTTTCAAAAAAATTCATCATAATCCAAAAAAAAGCGTACCTGCACCCCGGTTTCTCCCTCGTACTCTACGCCGGCGACAAGATTAACCGAGACAGAAACTGAGGAGCGGGAAAACAAAAAAAAGTTTTTTCAAAAAAATTTTTGTATCTTTGCAACGTAAAATACATTCATTTATGTGTGAAGTTACGCTGAAAATCAATGAAAATCAGATTCATAAGATCAATCCTAATCTGAAGGACCTCGGCGCCATTACACGCTGGGTCCAGCGGCTGGTGGATGTGAGAATCGCCGATTTGGTTGAAATCCGCAGCAGGGAGAACCTTAAGCCCTACACCATGGAGGAAATCAACGCGCGAATCGACCAGGCGGAAGAGGAGCTTGCCAACGGCGGGGGAATGGATTTCGATGAGGCTATGGATATGATCGAGAAAGAACTGGATGAAGAATTGGAAATGGCAGAAGCGGTATGAAGGTTCATACTTCTGATATAGCACTACAGCGAATCCAAGAAACGGCTGGTTACATCCAACGGGAGTTTGGCAAGCAGTATCGAGTCGATTTCATGCAAAAGGTACGCGAGGTGAAACGACTGCTTCGCCACAACCCCTACCTTGGCCCCATCGAGCCGCTGCTGGCCGACAGGGCGACGACCTACCGTAGCATTGTGGTGGCCAGACAAAACAAGATGGTCTACCGCATCACGGACGACCGTATCGAGATTGTCGACTTTTGGGATGTGCGGAGAGAGCCGGAAAAACAGGCCGGCAATATTAAACGATGAAGAAAGTAGTTGTAAACCTATATATTATATGTCTTTTAGCCGTTGCCGCCGTCGCCTGCTCGGGCCCTGAGAACGGCAACGCCCCCGTCGGCAACGACACTGTCTACACCGAAAAGGCAATACTGAATATCTACGGCAGCGACCCCCAGCGGGCGCTCACGATGATAGACTCCGGCCTCCTGGTGGGCACCCTCGACGAGGAGCAAGCCACGCTGCTGCGTGCCAGAGTCTATTGCTATTCGCCCGATGAATGGCCCCTCGATACTGTAAACCAGATGCTTGAAGGACTGCTGGAGAGCGATTTCGCTCAAAAGGACCCCGACAACCGTCAGGCTGTCCTCGACCTGCTTGTCTATGTCTCGCGCCGCCGCGGCGACAACGTCGCCTACCTGCGCTGGGCTACCGAGAAGGCCGACTTCTGCCACCAACGGGGTGAGGAGACCGAAGCCCTTCGCACCGAGGCCGAGATCGGCGCCATCCTCACCAGCATGGGGGAGGTGGAGAAGGGGCTCTCCAAGCTCGACGGCGTGATAGGCGCACTCGACAAGCAGCGCCACTTCAACGAGATGGACGCCTGCATCATCGCCCTCAAACGCAGGATTTATGTCCTCTGCGACATCGACCGTTACGACGAGGTGATCCCCCTCGCCAAGCGTATTGTCGAGAAAATCAACGACTATCGCGAGCATCCCGATGACTATGACGACGGTTCCTTCCGCCTGCCTTCCAACGAAGATAAACGTTTGGACTACTGCAACTTCTACACCTCCCAGGCCTACGGTTTCCTGATGATTGCCTATGGCGACCTCGGCTCCCTCGACTCGTCAAGGTACTATCTATCCCTCTTCGAGCGCAGCGACTATTCCAAGACACTGGTAGGCAAGATGATGCTTGCCCCCGCCTACCTCCGGCTCGGCCAATACAACAAGCTGAAGCCCCTCTACGACGAGATAGAGGCCTGCATGGGAGCCGACACCCTCAACAGCGACTACGCCCTCATCCTCCGTGGACGCGCCATCATGGCCGAGGCCGCAGGCAACTACTACGCCGCCAACAACTACGGGAAGCGTTACAACAACCTGAAGGAAACCCTTAACAAACAGCTCCTTGAGAGCCGCGCCCACGAGTATGCCGCTCGCTACCACCTGCAAGAGGAGAAGATGAAAGTGGAAAGTGAAAAGCGGAAAGTGGAAAGCGGAAGGAGGATGATTATAGGACTCACCATCTTTGCCCTGATAGCCATCGGACTCATCATACAGCTGCTCTTCCTGCGCAAGTCTATCGACCGCAAGAACAAGGTGTTGGCTGAACAGCTGGCCAACATCACCCGTAGGGGCGTACCCCCGTGTACGCCCGAAAACGACGCGTCGGGCGTACACGGGGGTACGCCCCTACCAGAACCGTCAGACATTAACGCATTCACACCGTCAGACATTAACGCGTTGTCTGACGAACAGCTCTTCGACCACCTGGCGGAGACCATCCGCGCCGAGAAGCTCTTCTTAGACAACAACTTCGGACGCGATTTCATCATGGCCCGTTTCCACCTCTCCGAGCGCCAAGTCGGTGCCGCCTTCTCCAAGGGCAGCCCGTATGCCTCCATCGCCGACTTCTCCCGCGAGCTGCGTCTCGAGTACGCCTGCCAGCTGCTCACCGAGTGCCCCGACATGAGTATCAGCGAGATAGCCGCCACCTGCGGCTACGGAAGCCCCGTCGCCTTCAACCGCGCTTTCAAAGCCAAATACGAAATCACCCCCTCCTACTACCGCGAACAGGTGAATGGTTAACGGTTAACGGTTAACGGTTAACGAAAAAAAGCACGGGCACGCGCGGTCCCGTTGCCCATTTATGGGCAAGACAATGGTAGCCAGCCATTTATACGCTTCACATCCTTTCCCGCCCCTCAACGGGGCGGGATTTTTCATTTTTACCCCCCCCATGGAGTTTTCTCCCGGTTTTTAGGGATAAACATTTTGTGAAAAAACAATAAATACGATGTTATTATTTAACGACAACAGAGACAACAGAGACAACACGCTCAACACAACAAGTGTTGAGCCAGGCTGCCGCGTCAAAGCGACCCGCATGTGGCGGGGCGCAAGTT
>CADCEC010000008.1 GCA_902800395.1 uncultured Bacteroidota bacterium
AGACAAATGCATTTGTTGGTGATAAAGGTTAAAGGTTAAAGAATTTTTGTTTTTGAGGAGTTAAAGAAGTTAAAGAATTAAAGAAGTTAAAGACAAATGTTCTTGTTGGCGCCAATTTTTGATAGTAGTGGGATTGTCTTAACCGCTTAACTACTGACTACTTGACTGCTTTTTTTAGATGAGGCCGACGATGTGGGAGCAGCTGACTGTGATGACGCCGCCGGCGATGAGGCCGCAGATGTAGCCGATGACTTTGATGACGATGAGCCACCAGGGGTCGCCGACCTTGATTTTGGCTTCCTCGGCGGCCTGCGGGTCGTCCACAATGCGCTGGATCTGGGCTTTTGAAAGTTTTACCTTCATAATTTTTTGGTTTTTGGTTGGTTAATTTTTGGAGTTAAAGAATTAAAGAAGTTAAAGAAGTTAAAGACAAATGCATTTGTTGTCGCTGTTTTTTGGTTTAAGGGTTTGGTTGGGGACTAGTGGGGGTTAAGTTGGTGTTAAGTTGATAGGGTTTGGTGGTTAGTTTATAGATGATAGATAACAGATAATAGTTGGGGTGAGGGTGGTGGGTTATTTGAGTGGGGGGGCAGGATGTCAAAGAGCTCTTTTTGTGATTCTTGGTGAGGGTTTCCGCGGGTTTCTCGCCTTGAAATCACGATGCAAAGATATAACCGCGGGATTGCGGTCTACGAATAATGACGAAAAAAAAATTTCTATTTTTCGTAAGACACTAATTACCGTATAATTAGCCGTAAGATTCCACCACTTGTGGGACAGTTGGGACAGTTGGGACAGTTCAAAATATGGGTATGCAAAACTCAAAGGAAAATTTTATATCTATATATTTATATATATAAATATATAGATATAAAGAGTATTTTAGGCATAGTATAGTCAGAAAAGTAACTGTCCCAACTGTCCCACTGTCCCAAAACCATGTGTCTTTTCCTGAATAAGAAACTCAATCAGAATGAAAAGAACGGAAAAGAACGGCGAATTACGCGAATTACGCGAAGCTGGCGCAGGTCAATTGCCGGCGAATTACTCGAATTTTTCTAAGGTATCGCTGACTGCGTGCGATGGATTGGTTTTATTAAGGCTCAATCAGAATGAAAAGAATAGAAAAGACAGTTCTCTGGGACAGTTGGGACAGTTGGGACAGTTCAAATATGTTTGTCTAACCGGTGCTAGTTATTTCATATTGCAAAAATTAATAGGTTTTGAGTTTCCATTTTTTGGTTATGACAGCATCTCCGGTATCGGCTTGTGTCGTTGCGATGACAGTTAATGTTTTGGGATTGAAATCGTAGTTCACACTGAGACAGTGATCGGTAAAACACACGAAGTAAGAACCGTCCTCTTTCACCCAGTCACTTTCTTCCCATTGTCCGTTCTTAAACCACAATTTCTTGATTTCTCTGTAGTCCTTCATGTCGGGGAAGAAGTGGATGTGATATGTCGGCTCGCCGTTATCGAATGTGACGATTTCCATACTATAGCCCCATGCCACAGAATAAGCACGCCTAAAACTTTTCAAAACATAGAACGTTGAATCATGGTACGTGAACTGCCACACCTTTGTGGGGTTGCTCTTACAGTCAAAGCGACGGTCTTCCTGCCACTCTTTGCATACAAGTTTTCCATTGGAATCAATGTATTGGTAGAAAGTAATCCATAATCCCATAGTTCCGCTACAAATATCCCATGTAGTGTAGAATTTGAATTTCCCGTCAGGCGATACCGCCACCTCTAATGGATTGCAGCGGCTGGTTGGTTTCCAATAGCGATAGGTTATTGGGTTGGAGAAATGAAATTGCATACGGGTGCGCAGGATATTCTCCCATGGGTTTTGCTGGTAGTAATCGTAAGTTGAGAACCACCTGTCGGATATCTGATTGAATTCCTGCTTTATCTCTGATAGCGTTTTGTATGGAGACATCTGTAGATTCATCTTTCTTGCTTGATTGGCAACAGAATCAACATCGGCAGAATCAACGGCGTAATGTTCAAATGCCCATTCATATTCATAAAAACCCAAGAAGCAGAGGTAGTCGAGGTTCTCTTGGAAATTATACACTTTTGACTTGGTGTCAAGAATGTTTCGTAACGGTTTCATCGGGCATTTCCCCTCATGTTCTTCGTACCATCGCATTTGTTCATCATAATCCCGATACATCCAAATACCGTTATGTTTCTCTAGGAAATCATCAATCATTCCATCGGTTAGAGTGTCGGGAAAGAAATTGGTGTTCACCATAAAAGAACCCAATTCTGTCCATTGGCCATTTTCTATGGAGACAATACGGCATGGCATAATACCAGATTCTTGTCTTGGATACCAGACGATAGCCAGTGCGTCGGTCTTGGGCAACAGATTGTTGAGTGGAATAGCGCAAATCAGTCCTGTGGCATTAGGCTGGGTATGAACCAGTGTGCCATCGGGAAGATACACTCTGATGCCTATACCTTGTGCATAGAACCACGGTGAGGCATCCATATCTGTGCGATTCCCCACGGCAATGCTGTCTACCAATCTGTTGGTTATAGCAGAGTAATACTTGAGTATGAGAGTGTCTGTGTGTTTCGGCGTGATGAAATGTCCGAAAATGGTGTCATAAATGACGGGTTCCATGTGATAGTCCTTCTGGCAAATGGTGCTTTCCGTGATGGCATCCGTTGTATCCCGAACATCCTCTCCAGAGGGTTGATGGCACGAAGCCAGCAGCAATATTCCTACTATGAGTATCAATCGTTTCATGATGCAAAAGTACAAATAAAAAGGTGACTATCAGATGTTATTTGAGGAATTTGTATGAAGTGTGTCCGTTGGTGTACAAAATGCCAATTTCCGGAGGTAACTGGAGTATCTTTGGGCGCAACTTTTAGTTATATTTTGCAACGGTTAATCCAAATATATTCCTTTGGATGCCATTTCTCGCCAACGCTTATTAAACGACTTGCTCCTGTGTCTTACATCAGTAAGATATTCGGAAAAAGTATAAAGGCTCTTGTCTTTGACATCATGAGTATAGCGTCTATAGGCTTTAATTATCCAAGGAAGCCTGAACAAGAGAACAAATGGGACAATGACAATATTGGAAATAAAAATAATTACGCCTAATAGTATATCCTTTATCATGTCTATTGTTTTTGATTTTTTTTCAAATTATTTCTAATTTGAGTCTTTGCATAACAGCATGAGAAAGACGATGGAATAAACTCCTCGTAAGATATTTATGAACGATTAATTATTCTCTAGTGCAATATTGTTGAAAGAGTCTGCCCACAACGAGAAGTCGTTCTCATCGGAGATATCCGGCATGAGGTAATCCTCTCGGTCAGGCATTATAGAATCTTCGGGTATAACTTCCAGCAGTCTTTCGTCAGAAACTTTTAGACGCTTACGGATTTTCTTGAAGAAAGCGACCTCGTTATACTCGACAGATTGATCTGCCTCTATAGTCTTAATGGCAATACGTGCAAGTTCACATTCCTCCTTTTCAGATAAAGAAGAATCCCTTACCTCGTCCAGATAGTTCTTAAGATACTTCCCACCCTCTTCTTTCAATTGCCTAATATAGCCATCCAGTATCGGCTTCAGATCAATTCCCTGAAAGTCCGACAACCCCTTTATAACATCTAACTCTTCCGTGGCGATGTCACCATCGCAAGCCATACAGCAAAAAGCTGTTTTTAAATACAAATTATTATTCATCATTTTAGTGGCTTTTAAAACCTATCATCGTTCTGTTCTTTTTCCAGTCTTCGGGTTCATTATTCCCCTGCTCAAATTTGTTTCTAATTTCCTCGTGTTTTTTTATAACATCAAGGGTTAGATGTGATGTTAATCCTGTTACAGCTTTTTCCAATAATGCTTGTGAGATGTTTTTACTATCTCCACCAAAAGCGCTGCGTCCTGCATTGTCCACAATTTCCTTGATGTCGGCACAACTGTAGTTCTCCGTCATCTTTGCTAGTTTGTCGTAATCTATACCGAAATCAACTGCTCGGTTCTTCAAGTTTATCTCAAACAACTGCTTCCTGGCTTCATAGTTTGGTTGTGGGATATAATAATGCAATGCTAATCTACCTGAACGAAGTGCCGCCTCATCTATTAAGTCTGGCTTATTTGTGGCGCCAATAACAGTAACCCTGTCTTCGCCACAGTTGTTTAGTTGGGCAAGAAATTCATTCACCTCGCCCGATTCACTTACGTTATTATGCCTACTTCTGTCTGTAATCATCGCCTCCACTTCATCCAAGAACAACAACGTAGGTGCGTTCTCTCTTGCTTCATTGAAGATGGCTGCAATTTTTCCTTGTCCCCCATGAATGTAAGGAGATGCTACATCGGAGCATTTCACATACATATAGGTACTCCCTATTTCCTCTGCCAATTTTTCTGCAAAGAAAGTCTTTCCACACCCTGGAGGTCCGTATAATAATATGCCGTTTGGAATAGTAATACCAAAACGTTTCGCGCCCTCAGGATCCTTCAAAACCTTGATAATATCCCTTTGAAGTTTTGCCTTCAAATCATCCATCCCAGCAACATCTGCGAAACCATTGCCCTTTTTCTTGATCTGTTTGACAGATTTCTTCTGAGTGTTGGAAGATTTTCTCTGTGTGGACTTTCCTTCACTAACCTTATCTACAGGTGGCGCAAAGATTTTAGATTCACCCTTCAGGGCTTTTATCATTTCTTCTACCGTTTGGAAACGACCAACAGGGTCTACTGACACTGCTTTTGCAATTGTTTCCACTAACCCCTGAGGCACTTCTAAACCACTTAAATCAAGTATCTTTAGTGGTGTTTCTCGCTGTGCTTGTAGTTTGTCCTCAAAGTCGTTTCCTTTCGACACCTGCCACGGAAGTCGACCAAATAGCAATTGATACCCCATAACACCTACTGAAAACATATCACTATGTGGTGAAAAGAGTCCTCCTGCGGTCTCCGGTGCCAAATAATATGGAGAAAGGTCTTTCCTATCAAATGTGCGACGGTCATCACTCATTCTCCTTGCATGTCCAAAATCAATAATTACCAACTTCTTATTAATCGAATCCATCATTATATTCTGAGGAGTCAATTCGTTGTGAACAATTGGATTGGGTAAAGAATGCAGATATTGTACCCCTGACAATACTTCAACCAGCCATTCGCGGACGGAATAAGGGTTACAACCGGCCATCCTAAGAGTATGCTGCTCCAAAGTTTCTCCACTAATGAAATCACTAACGAGATATGACATTCTATTTCCGTTAAGCACCAACTCGTCAGTTTCCACAAAGTGCATAACATTAGGATGGTTAAGCTGTTTTACTATTTCCACCTCAATCACATTCCCGTCAGTATCAAACTGTTTACCATTCAGTTTTGAAAGGTTAATCAACTTGAGGAAATAGTTTTTACCTCCCGCATCTTTAACGCGGTAAGTCTCTGCATAATTTCCCTCCTTGATAGGGAATACCACAGTATAGTGGCCTATTTGTTGTTTTTTTGATAGTGTAAACATATTACCAAGTACTTATTGACCCTCCATTGACCCACACATTTCCTTCTACATTTACGTTTGATCCAGAAACATCAACATCTCCCCCTTCTACATATACAGGAACGGTGTTGTCTACATCAACACTTCCACTAACATTTGCGTCGATATCACCTCCAACAACATAAACACTCTGCGCTCCGGATGATTTAGAAAAGACACCAAAATTTTGCAGCACAATCAACCATACCCCCACACAAGTGAAGACAATCCATAATTGCTTATTCCCGTAGAATCGTTGTAATAGGTTTTTGAATTTTTCCATAATTTAGTATCAATATCGGAAAGATGTCGTTGAAATATAGTACGATGAACTATAATAACTGCCATCTAAAGTCTCTTGTCCAACATAGGGTGTTACATTTGAGGCTTTTACTCTGGCTGCAATATCATAGTAGCCATTCCCAATATTTACAATAGCATTACTATGAGGTTGGATCTTTATTCGCTTATAGTCTGGTCCTGAGTAACTAATAGTAAGCACGTATTCCGTTCTGTTTTCTATCTCAATTGTAGAATATGCCCTCCCCGTTCTTCTTCCCTTATTCATTTCGGGCATTATTCCATGTTTACCAGCGAAAGCTTCAGCGACATCTCTTTCTATTAATAACCGGTACGCTTCATTATAATGAGAGCTATTGGGGAATTGTTCTAAAAAATAATCATAAGAGTTTGCATCATCTTTTTGAGTCACAATCTCCCATAAAGAAGATTCGTCTGAAATCAATTGAGATACTCTTGACGATATTTCATAAACATCGGAGCCGAAGTATTCTCTCTCTCTTATATCATAAATGTTCGTACTCCGAATAATTTTTAGCGCAGCAGTATCTGCGATAGCTGATGCAAAACTACTATTCGGATATTTTTTAATATACTTAGTATAATCTGACATTGTAGCCTGTTTATTACCGATTATACGATAGTAATCCCTCTCTGCTTTGTTGCATGAGGTAATGCTTAATAGCATAAAACAGGACAGAATGAAATAAATAATTTTTTTCATTGTTAAACCCTCTATTTTTAAGTATTGCAATATTTCAAATTATAAGCAATGTAATTACAGGAATCAATAATAGTAATAAAACTCCCATACAACCACTTTTCTTCTTTTGAGAAGCTGGTTTCAATGCGTCAAAATTGAATTTGATATTGACAGGATTGGCTTTTAACTCTCCTGTGTAATACTTACGGATAGTATGTTTGAATTCTTCCCAATCTTTCACACGTGGAGCTTTTGCATAATAGCTATCTGCTCCAAACATGGCGGCATACTGCTGGGTCTCGTTTTCAATATTCGGATCTGGTTGAGGCTCATACCACACGGCGAATCCAGCTTTTACATCAACATACATCAATGCTAACGGCGAACGGAATGAGTGACCGCAATGTGGACACGTTACCATATTAGTATTGTCAGTCAATCGCGATGTAAAGTTATCTGCATTGCAGCCGTCACCCCATAAGGTGCGCCATACTGTTGCCTGATATTGTTTTTCGCAATCAGGGCATACTATTTGAAAGTCTAATTTTTTACTCATATCATTATCAAATTTGAGGTAAATCGGAAGAAGTTCTTTCGTTATCGGGCAACAAGTTCATAATTCTAATAACAACTTGTCGCACCTCTTCAACATCGGCATTCAGATTCATTAATTGCTGAGCCTGACTAATCAATTGACGTGCCTGCATTTTGTCTCTCCAGGGTAGGCGTCCGAAGTTCTTGTCATAGTGGTCAACATATGCTGCCAATATTCCAGGCATAGCTGCTTCAATCCATAAATTATGACAATCTTGTTTTACTTCTCTTGCCATTTTAATATCTCGCCGATTAATCGCATCATCAGCCAAACGATGCAATTCACGTACAGGTTCATCAAACCTGTTCCCGAAGTCATTATTCGCTCTTTCCAACTTTCCATACTCTTCACGCAGTTCTGCTTCTACCGTATCCCACTCATGACTCTTCTCCACTTCTTCCAACTTTAGGAATACACGTCGTAAGTCGTCGAGCAGGTGTTTTCTATCGTCATCCTTACTACTTTCCGTTTCTTTTCTCTGATCTAAATCGGTAAGCATTTTTTCTGCTTCTGCCAGTTCACTTGCATCAATCTTTCCACTACGTTTCATTCTGCGGAGCTTATTCTGAGCTTCGTTGAACTGACGCAACCAGTCATAATAAGTAATAACAGATCTGGATTCAATAGTGATATCTTTCTCGAAGCTCTCTCCCAGTGATACGAAAAGAACCTCGATATGATATCCTTGGGAATTATCCACCTTCAAAGTAATGTCAATTTCGCTGTTTTGTGGTACAAGAGCGGGTACATCATCACCCGTAATCACCACATCAAACACGTGGTCATTATAGATGGCACTACTACCCTCATTATTATACTCTCCCTGATAGATGGGAATAATCATTTTGTCATTGATATTTCCCGGGTTGAGTGCGTGAGGAACTTTTAGCCCATTTTTTACGCCAACCGCTGGATACCATTGGTTCTTTTCCAATCCTTTGAGAGAAACGAAAACATTACGTTCTTTGAGACTATCATAAGCTTCGATGCCGATATTATATGGCAAGGTCGCACTGCCCACATAGTAGCCACCAGTTATAAAAAACTCGTTGGGGAAGCAGGGTAGTTTATTCCCTGTCTCATCATATACGGATACATTAAACGCATTGGCTCGACCTTCCTTAAGTGGGCATTCTACAGCATCACCCGTGGCTGTCAGTGCGAGTTTTCCACTACTCCAGGACGCATCGCCACTTGTCACCTCAAACGACAGACTCTTTCCATTAACGCCCTTACTTTCTCCAGGCAGAAGTTTTACAATAACGTATTCGCTCGCTTGCACCGAAGTTGATTCATATCCTAGTTCGATTGCAACAGACAATTCTTCAGAAGTAACTTTCGCACCAATTTCATATTCCTGAGTGGTAGCATAAAGGGCGGCACCCTTGGCCACAGCTGTCATTGGGTCAATGCTTGTGTCTACATTGGAGGTAACCTGTTCTTTCAGCATTTGACGTAATACCGGTGAATAAGTAGGACCACCCACAAGAATGAGTGAACCCAGTTCAGAACCCTTTAGATTGTTACGCTGCAATAATCCTTTAACTATATCAACCGCTTTTTGGAAAATAGGAGACAACACCTGCTGCATCTGGTCTGCGGTAACAACCATGTCCAATTCGAGTGGCTCCCCCTCATCATCTTCACCAAACTCATCAAGTTGACTCATGATGTCCACAGTCGGCTTGAAAGACAACTGATTCTTCGCCTGTTCTGCATAGAACTTTACAGCATCGCGTAGAATTTCCCTTTTTTGATTATCAGCCAGAATGCTGTCGATAGTGTAGTTCTCCTTTAAGTAAGGAATGATTATCTGGTCTACTATGGCATAGTCAAGGTTCTTTCCACCAAGATAGTTGTCTCCCTCCGTATCCTTTACCTGCATAATACCATCTTCAACATGGAGTAATGCAGCATCAAAAGTGCCACCACCGAAGTCAAAGACCAACCAATATCCATCTTTTTTATCCGTAGCCAAGCCATAGGCCATAGAAGCAGCAATTGGTTCCTGGAGCAATGAGCAATTTTCAATACCAGCCAACTTTGCGGCACGCATTGTAGCAGCGATTTCAGGGGCTTTGAATTTTGCTGGGATGGTGATAACTGCAGCATCGACAGCATCATCCCCAATAAAAGATTTCAATGTTTTCAACACCTCGGCCGACAGTTCTTCACTATTGTATCCTCGCACCATATTGGAACTTTCGTACACAGTATCAAGACCCATTGTACGCTTGAACTCAATGAAGACATTACTATTCCCGCTTTGCATCGTTTTGGTGGAGCGAGCCTTGTCTTGTTTCAAGTCGTTCATTGCCGAGTCGCCAACACGTATTTGACGTTTACGGGTGAACGAGACACACGACGGAAGGGTATCTTTAAGAGTATCTGTTTTTTTGATGACAGGTTCCCCGTTTTCCATCTTGCAAATGGCGGAATTGGTTGTACCAAGGTCAATTCCGTATTTCATCTTTAACTTTGCCATATCTTGAACTATTTATATATTTTGACTTACAGTAATTTGTGCAGCCTGTATCATTTGACCCTTATAGTTGATTTGGGGTTTAGTAATTCCTGTGATAATACGTTTGCCTTTTTCAAGGGTATCATCATCAAAAAACGTAATATCAGCCTTAGTGCCATCAATATATTCCTTCCCGAGCATATCAACCATTTCATATCCATTAGCTTGTAAATTATCTTTCATTCGACGAATACTGCTTATGAGGTTCTTATATCCTTTCACGGTATTGTCCATTCTAGAAAGTGTCACCTCCATATACGTGATACGGTCAGCCAAAGCCTTTACTAGAGTATGATCCGGTTCTGCATCTGAATTATTGGCAGATGTTGGAGTTTGTGATACAATCTTTAGCAACTCATCCAATTCCTTATCCATACGTTCAACTATTTGGCGATTGAGATCATCTGCTCGTGCGCGAAGCAGCTCAATATCATTTCCTTTCTTCGCAATACGAATACGGAGTAACAGATAAACTATCAACGAAACCACCGCCAAAAATACCGCGATAACGATCCCCCACAATACAGACTTCTGCCGTTTTGTTTCATTGTTCTGCACTGTGCTATCCGTCTGTTTCAGTTGAAGACCATAGCGTTCGTCTACACTCGCAATAGCAGAATCTGTAGCTACTAATTGATTGGAAACTTCCTTGTACTTTTTTTCCAATTTGACAATTTCTTCTTGCAGGATTGCGTTTTGTTTTTGT
The DNA here is from genome assembly GCA_902800395.1 of uncultured Bacteroidota bacterium. Classification (GTDB taxonomy): domain Bacteria; phylum Bacteroidota; class Bacteroidia; order Bacteroidales; family P3; genus Colimorpha. Next base: position 10,366 of record CADCEC010000008.1, read on the forward strand.
AAGCCATTATTCTGTTGCTCCAGACACACAATACGTTTCTCATGATTTACAAAGCGTATAGAATCATTGCTTTGCGCGTATCCCCTACCGAGAGAAAAGCAAACAAACAATAAAAGAAAGACATTAATTTTCATTATCAATTATTTTAGAAATTATCCAGTTAAAAAATGTAAAAGCAAGGATATTAACATAGAACAGCCATCCACCTATTGTACCTCCCAAAAAGACAGCCCACCAATTTGTGTCGTAATCATCAAAAATCAATCCTATAATCAGCCACACCAACTCCACCAATATAACAGACAACACATTTGTTAGAGATTCCTTCTTGGATTTTATTTTCTGTTTTGCTTCGTGGGCATGTCTACCATTAGGGTGGTTGCGCAAGTAAGTTTCATAATCGCTTATAGATGTACAACTATTATATGCCTTATCATCAGCCTCCCTCTCGATTCTTTCTTTTCTTTCTTTTTCTTCCTTTTCCTTGCGTTTTTTCTCTTCTTCTACAAGCAGATGTTGATATCTAGCCCGAGCTTCCGCAACAAATTTTCCATTAGGATATTTTTTTATGTACGCTTGATATTGCACAGCCACACGACATCCTTTAAACATTTCCTCCTCTGTACGCAAATCAAATTCATCAAAGCTAACAAACATTGTTCCTGAACTATACGAACCAAAAACGTTCTCGTACATTTCTTTCAATGCCTTTCGGTTCTCCGCGTATCGACCATTTTTGAAATCATCTTCTATATCAAATCTATCCATCATAACAGTAGCCCTCCACGCTTTCTTCAACATGTTCTTCAATGTTGTGATGGCTGAATCCCGATAGAGTTGTGAATTTATTTTGGTCGAGATATCCTTTGATACTTTATTGTGCTCTTCAATTACGCTTGATAGTGCAGCGTTAACAATCTGTGTGGAGATATTGAGATAGTATTGCCGCAGTTCCGGATGCTCTTTTATAGCTACTACATGAGGGGCGCAATCTTTCATTAGTTGTATTGCATTATCAATAGACTCTCCCTTTAGAACAATAAGTTCTAATATTTTAGCTTTAATAGCAGCATCATGTTCCTCAACTTCCTCTGGTGGTAAGTTGGCTTTTTTCTTACGAAGTATTTCAACATTATGTTGTATATGATCTATCGCTATTTTACCGACTGCTATACGGAGCGCGTATTCTCCCAGTTTCAAGGCATTATCGATAATCTCTCTGTTTTCCCCCTCAATATTATTAAAGTAGTTGATGGAGCTTTGCAATACCTGATTAGCCAGTTTGTCCACAAGTCGGCTATAACGCGGATCATTCTTCCCGAGCAGCTTCTCCAGTTTTATACGTTGACGGTGAGTATTGTTGCTCAACGTTTTGCCTGCTTCAAGTTGTGCAGGTGCGTTGTCCTTATCAACAGCCTTTGCTTTTGCTATTTCCTTTTCTATGATAGCAACTAAACCAGCAGACGCAGCAGTACGCAATTCATTAATTAGATTATCCGGCACATTAGATTGTGATAGTTGTGGATACACATCCATAATATCCACCATGGAAGCGAGAGCAGAAAGATAGTCGCTTCGAACTGCGTTTGCATCATACGAGAAGGTCTGACCAGCCACACTGGCCACAAATTCGCTACAATGCAGGTCAATCACAGACCATATCGCCGAAAGAGCTTCTGGGATATCATTCTTGATGAGACATATTGTGCTCAAACATAATCTTGACTCCCATGAGGTACTACGTTTGAAGTTAGTAATGGCCGTATCAATATTTCCTTGCAGTAAATGGTCATATGCCAATTTACCAAGAGGATCCGTTGGCTGAGCAAACCACATTAGCGCATGTCGAAGTTTGTCTTGAGGCAGATTAATGTCTCGTTCCGCTATCGCGACTGACTCTTTTGATCGGTTTATTGGAGACAAGAGTTCTGGTAAATCCAATGGGAATGCTACATCTTTGCCAATATCGAGCAATTTCATTTTGCCCTTGTTGGCGGCAAGATCTTTGGCACTGGCGTTCACCGGAATGCCGAGTATTCGAAATGGGTTATTATCTATCAATTTCATCGGGCGTGGAGTATAAAAAAAGCGTGGAACGTTTCTTTGTCTGACCTTCAGGGTTTCCACGCCCTCCACAATCTAACAAGTCATTCCACGCCGATGAACGGCGTTTCAATGACTATTCTTGATTGTGGTATCCCGAGCTGGGATAAAGTGGAAAATTTGAAGGTCAAGAATAGCACGAATCGCTATTGTATGAGTCTAACTATTATCGTTTTTACATAGGCATTCTACTAATAATTAACGACTGCAAATTTACGAAAAGAATTTCATCTTTGCAAATTTTATTATTTTACACGGATTAATATTCTGAAAATAAATATACTACAAAACACCCCTCTTCGGCCATTTTGGAGAAGAAACGCAAACACACCCCGCACCGAATTCCGAAATTGTCCCATTTTTATTTTGTATTTTCTCCGCTGGAGCGAAAGAGAGGACGGAAGGAGGGGATTGATGCACTAAAAATTGTGCTTGAGAGACGATTTTTTGCACTTTTTTTAGTGCATATTAAAAATATTTCGTATTTTTGCAGCCGGAAACAATAATACAAAACCGCTATGATTGATGATGTCTTATACGAGTTTATGCGCGAACAGCTGTCGATGACAAGCCTTGATTTTGTGCGCTATATCTATCCCAAAATCGATTGGTCGCTGCGCCTGTGCGGCCTTGTAGGCCCCCGCGGCGTGGGCAAGTCGACCCTCGTGAAACAGCACATCATCTTTGAGAAAGAGAACCAGAAAGCGCTCTATATCTCGGCCGACCACAGCTATTTCGCCAGCCACACCCTCGCCGAGGTGGCGTCGGAATGGATCAAGGAGGGCGGCACACACCTGTATATCGATGAGATACACAAATACGAGAACTGGTCGACCGAAATCAAGAACATCTACGACGGCCACGGAAAGTTGAATGTGTTCTTCACCGGCTCGTCGGTACTCGACCTGCTCAAGGGACAGGCCGACCTGAGCCGCCGCGCGGTGATGTACCACATGCAGGGGCTCTCGTTCCGCGAATACCTGACGATGTTCCACGGCATCAAGATGCCGCAATACATGCTGGAGGAGGTCATCGCCAACAAAGTCGACGACACAATTCTGCCGCATCCGTTGCCCCTCTTCCGCCAGTACCTGCAGGATGGCTACTATCCTTTCAGCAAGGAGGGTGCCTTCCAGTCGCGGCTCGACCAGATCATCACCCAGACCTTGGAGAGCGACATCCCGCAATATGCCTCGCTGTCGGTCTCCACGGGGCGCAAGCTGCGCCGACTGATGGGCATCGTAGCTAAGAGTGCCCCCTTCAAGCCCGACTACTCCAGTATCGCCAACGCCCTCGGTGTCAGCCGCAACGTGGTGCCCGACTACCTTCTCTACATGGAGCGCGCCGGGATGATAGGACAGCTCCGCGACGAGACGGGTGGGGTGCGAAGCCTTGGTAAGGTGGAGAAGGTCTATCTCGACAACACCAACATGATGTACGTCCTCGAGGCGGACAGCACCAACAAGGGCAACCTGCGCGAGACTTTCTTCTTTAACCAAACGAGAGTGGTGCGCGACGTCATCTCGTCGAGCGTGTCGGATTTTGTCATCGGTGACCACACCTTCGAGGTGGGCGGCAAGCGTAAAGGCAAGAAGCAGATAGAGACAGTCGACAACGGCCATATCGTGAAGGACGACATAGAGTACGGCCACGGAATCAGCATACCGCTGTGGACCTTTGGGTTGCTGTATTAAAATGGGTGTTCCTGCCCCCCTGTGGATAACTTTTCCGATAAATTTTTTTTTCGACAGGGGAAAGTGTTATTGAGGCGAAGTTTGGGGAGAGGGAGGGGGAATGCAAGGTGAAAGGTGAGAGGTGAGAGGTGGAGCCCACCCTGCCCTTTGGGCACCCCTCCCGGGAGGGGACGGGAGGATGGGTCTAATGGGGTTAATGGGTTTGATGGGTGGTGCTATTGAAAGAGATGCCCTACGGGCAATGGGGAATTTGGGGGGACACGCAAAGAAGGAACTTGACCCTGAATTCTGAATGTTGTGACCATCGACGAACTATTCTAATGAAATAACATGTATTATATCAATATGCAGATTATTTTGTTGAATATCATACAATAACAATTGCGAAATTTTTCGTAACGAAGATTTTCGTAATGTTTCTTGGGAGGAGCTTTCCCGGCCGGGGAAACCGGCGGGCACAGTGGGTGGGGTTGTGGATAACTTTTCCGATAATTTTTTTTTCGACAGGGGAAAGTGTTATTGGGCTTCATTTTGGAGAGAGGGAGGGGGCTCGTAACTGCGGTGTTAGTATCTTTTTCTTGTCCGGGTGGTGGTTTCTACGTACTTTTGCGGGTTGAAAAGCAATATAAAATTTATTTCCAAGCATAGACATTTTCAATGTCTTATGCGGTTTGTCGCACTATAAAAACACAAAAAGATATGAAAGGCAATATTATTGACTACATGGAGATGGCGCAGAGCGCGCGGTACGGGCTTGAGAAAGAGACCGATAGGCTGATGGATAAGTTGACTCGGATGGAGAATTACAAGAAGCTGCTGGGCGTGATGGACGAGGTGCTGGAGGAGAACCGCAAGCAGCAGGAAGAAAACCGCAAGCAGCAGGAGGAGATAGAGTCGCTGCGGCAGCAGTTTGGGGAGGAGAAGCGGCAGAGGGCGGAACTGGAGATGAAACTGGCGGAACTGAACAAACTGACGGCGGGTGTGGCTAAAAAGTCGTCGGAGGACGGGGTGGTGAAGGCGTTGAACACCTACGTGAATCGTTCGAAACGTAAGACGGCGGACAAGCGGGCGTATATCAAGAATATGATTTTGGAGTTTGTCAGCGTGAACGGACTTTCGCTGCCGGAGGAGCTGTCGGTCACCATTGACTGCCTCGACGACGAGCAATCGGAGCCGAAGACGGTGACGGTGAACGGGAACTATGTCGATATACACGAGAATAAGGAGGTGAAGGTGGAGGGATGATTCCCAGCGGGGAAACCGCTGGGCACAGTGGGGATAGATAATAGATAATAGTTAATAGATTATAGTTAATAGATTATAGTTATGGCGGGAAATACAGTATATGTGCAAGGGAATTATGTGGATGTGCATGATAACGAGGTGGTGAATCTGAATATCGACAAAGCAGAGGTGAGGATGTCGGACGGAAGATGTCTGACGGACGATGCGGAGAGCAGGGCGGAGGTGCTGACGGAGAACGCGGAGTTTATGGCGATTATGCAGAAAGCTGTGGAGCAGGGGTTCTGCCAGCAGGACGGGTGGCAGTACCGTTGGAAGGTGAAGGTGGAGGCCGCCTATTTCGCATCGCTGGCGAACGAGAGGTTCAACCTTTCGAAGCGGAAAATCAATGGTAAAACGGCTGTTTCCTGGATTCCGTTCGAGGCTTTGTTTGGATTGAATGACCTCAGAACGGCTTTCAACGACTATAAACAATGTAAAACCAAGCTTGTGAGAGAATGTGAGATAGACAATTTGTTCGCATAGCATCGGACTGACACTTTGTTGTTTAACCTCCTACGATAGTCCATCGTGGGAGGTTTTTCTGTTTCAAAGGGTGTACTTTTGCATCGGATTTCAACAAGAAACCGAGCGAACAAATTTTATTCACCCCGAGCGGAAGTGAGGAGGATGTTCTCGAGTAAATGGCCAAACAATCCGACCTTCTTCTCACAACACTCAAAAAAAATGAAACACAACAGCAAAAAAACACAGGTTCAGAGAACCACAACCCTCAACGGCATGATGACCTTCGGCCTCGTCGACAACAACCTGCACATCCTCGACTTCTGCAGCACCGACTTTGCGGAAATGGAACCCTTCATCGCCGACTGCAAGGTGCAGGCGATGCGCGATGGTAACGTCTACATCACCGAGAAGCCCAAGCGTGTGCGCAACACGCCGATTTTCCGCGAGGACAACTGTACGTTCTCGCTGGGACATGACGGCCGCTACTACTTCGTCTTCACGATGCCCAAGGAACAGGTGAAAACCCTCCCCGACAAGCTGGTACACCAAGCGCTATCGATAGTGCAGAAGGTAGCAAGAGTAGTTAATAGATAATAGATAACAGATAATAGTTAATAGATAATAGTTAATAGATAATAGTTAATAGATAATAGTTAATAGATAATAGTTAATAGATAATAGATAATAGTTAATAGTTAATAGTTAAAAGTTATGAGTGTACATGTGATATATTATAAGGATGGGGCGAAGATGATGCGCCCGGTGGAGACGCGCGAGAGCTACCTGAAGCTGCGCGGAAGCAAGAAACAGAAGTCTACGCTGGCGTCTGTGCGCGGCGGTGACGAGGAGCAGAAGATGAAGCTGCTGCAGATGAACTATAGCTGCCTGCCCAACGACGACGGGACGCTGAAAGGGAGCACGAGGATGAGCACGAGCGTGGGGATGGACGTCGACCACATCGCGGCCGAGGAGATGGAGGCGGTGAAGGATCGTATCCTCCAGAAGAAGGAGGAGCTGGGGCTGCTGATGCTGGAGAAGAGCGCCCGGGGAATGGGTTACCACCTGGTGTTCCGCCGCAGGGCGGGACTGAGTCAGGAGGAGAACCTGCAGTGGGCCAGCGAGCTGCTGGGCGTGGAGTTCGACAGCGGCGCCAAGGACATCACGCGGGTGTTCTTTACGACTACGGACAGCGAGGAGGAACTGCTGTATCTTGACGACGGAATTTTTGAAAACGGCGAATTGAACGAATTAACTCGAATGGAGCCAGCGGGAAAACCGCTGGACACACTAGGAGAGGCAGCGGCGGAACCGCTGGACACAGTGGAGAAGGGCGAAGACGTTGCAGCGTTGCAGTGTTGCAGTTCGAATGATGGAAGAGGGAAGAAGGAAGATGCCGAAGTTCAGACATTCCCCACGGAATATAAGGGGTTTGCGTACAAAGACATCCTGCGGAAGTACTGGGAGATGTTCAACGACGGGAAGGAGCCGGAGGAGGGCGACCGCGATACGCTGACCTACCAGTTGGCGTGCGACCTGCGGCACATCTGCGGAAGGAACGCCGAATGGCTCGACCAGGTGATTCCGTGCTACGACGGATTCCCGCTGGAGGAGAAACGCCAGAAGATACAGAACGCCCTGCAGGCCAAGAGCGAGGGGATGCCCTACCGGCTGAAGCAGGTGTTGCTGGCGCTGAAGTCGACGGCGGGAGTGAAGGCCTGCGGCGGTACGCTGACCACGCCGCCCGAGATGCCCAAGAAGCTGCCGCCGCTGGTGAAGCTGCTGACCAAGAACGTGCCGTGGTTCTACAAGCCCGCGGTGGCTGCAGCGGTGTTTCCCGCGCTGGCGGCACACCTGCACGGGGTGAAGTTCCGCTATTGGGACAACGTCGACCACGAGGCCACCTTCATGCATGTGCTTATCGGAAGGCAGAGTATCGGCAAGGGTACGATTAAAAAGCCCATCGAGTACATCATGGAGGACATCCGCCAGAGGGACATCCCCAACCGCCAGCGCGAGGCGGAGTGGAAGCAGAAGAACCCCGGCGCGCGACAGAAGAAAGACCCGAGGCCGACGGACATCTGCATCCAGATGCTGATAGACAACCTGACGGACGCCGTCTTCAACCAGCGCATCGTGGATGCCCACAACAACGGGGAGCGCTTCCTCTTCACCATCGTGGACGAAATAGATGCCTTGAAGAAGGTGACCTCGAAAGGGACGACGGACGAGGTGGGGCTGCTGATAAGGAAAGCCTTCGACAATGCCTTTGCCGGACAGGAGAGAGTTGGGGCGGATAGTGTTTCGGGCATTGCGCCGCTGCGTTGGAACTTCAACGCCTCGACCACACCTCCCAACGCCCGCAAATTCTTCAGCAGGATGGTGAACGACGGTACGGTGAGCCGACTGGATGTGGCTACCATCATCCGCAACGACGACAACGACGAGGCGCCGATACTGGGCATCTACGACCACACCTTCGCACAGGAGCTGAAGCCCTATATCGAGCGGCTGGAGTCCGCCAACGGATTGATAGAATGTTCGCAGGCGCAGCGGCTGTCGTTGGAGATGAAGCTGGAGAACAAGGAGGCGGCAGGGCTCTACGACTCGGAGGCGTACCGCGTGCTGAGCTACCGAGCGAATGTGATAGCCTGGCTGAAAGGGATGGTGCTGTATGTGGCGCAGGGCTACAAGTGGACGAAGGAGATAGCCGAGTTTGTGCGCTGGAGCCAGCAATACAACCTGTGGTGCAAGATGCTCTATTTCGGCCAGCAGCTGGAGCAGGAGCTGAGGGAGGAGGTGGAGATACAGCGGCAGTCGGGACCTCGCAATTTGCTGGAGCTTTTGCCCGACGAGTTCACCCGCGAGCAGTACCGCCAGATGCGGCAGAGTCAGGGGAAGGGCGGCGACGGCGACAGTACGCTACGAAAATGGGCGACGAGAGGGCATATCGCTTACGACGAAGTGACGGGACGCTTCTGTAAGACAGAGTCTTACCTGAAGAAGTTTAGAGTTAATAGATAATAGATTATAGTTATGATTATAATCGAGAACAATTATGACTGTTTCGTGGCGCTCTGGCGGCAGCTGGAGCGCACGAGGCAGCTCCTCGGAATGCAATACCGGAGGTTCTGTATACGGAGGGTGCTGGTGTCGTGGTTCGGCAGCGAGGCGACGGACGACATGATTTGGGAAGTGTGCTTCCGCACGATGGTCGACGACCGGCAATATTACGGCTTGGACGAGTTGCCCGCGCCCGCCTTGCATCCGCGCGTTTGCCGTGAGTTTCTTAGGGCGCTGGTGGCCGTGAGGCTCGGCATCGGCATGAGGAAGGTGGATTTGGAAGCCCTCGACCGCGCCTACAGCGAAGTATTTCCTTATAGTACCCCGATTAACGTCAACAAGAAAAAGCGCGAGCCGCCGTAAGGTGGGGACACGTGAACCGTGGGTGATGCCCACGGCTAAGGACTAGCGCCCTTACAGGGCTGGAAGAGGGGTGTGGATTGTACAAATTGACAAAAAATATTTTGCCATATGGTAGAAAAAACATATCTTTGCATTTTGAATTCTAAAAAAAAAGATGCCATGAATATTGCCGTCAAGGTTTTGAAGAGATATACAAGTACCAGCCTGATGCTGAGGATTTTCATCGGATTGGTGATAGGTGCCGCCCTGGGGCTGCTGCTGCCGCAGTGGACCGGAATTGCCATTCTTGGGAAGATGTTTGTCAGCGCCCTGAAAGGCATTGCGCCAGTGCTGGTGGCGGTGCTGGTGATGTCGTCGGTGGCGAAAGCGGGCACGGGCTACGGGCGCCGTTTCACGCTGCTCATCTCCATCTACCTGCTTTCCACATTCATCGCCGCCGTCTGTGCCGTGGTGGGCAGCTTCCTGTTCCCCGTGACCCTCGAGTTGGGCGAGGCGGCGCAGGTGGAGTCCAGCGCGGGTTCGCTGGCCGACGTGTTCGCCAACCTCCTCACTTCCATGGTGGCCAACCCTGTGGCCGCCATTGCCAATGCCAACTATATCGCCATCCTTTTCTGGAGCATTGTCATTGGCATCTCGCTAAAGACAATGGCCTCGAAGGCCACCGTCAATGTAGTGCACGACCTTTCTGCGGTGGTCACCAAGGTGGTGCGGTGGGTCATCCAGTTCGCCCCCTTCGGCATCCTCGGCTTAGTTTTTTCGACCGTCAGCGAGAGCGGCCTAACCGTCTTCACCACCTACGGCCACCTGCTCCTGCTGCTGATGGGCTGCATGCTAGCCAATGCTCTCATCTTCAACCCCCTCATCGCCTTTATCCTCACCAAGAAGAACCCCTATCCGCTCCTCTTCACCTGTCTGAAGGAGAGTGGCCTGCAGGCTTTCTTCACCCGCTCTTCGGCGGCCAATATCCCCATCAATATGGCGCTCTGCAAGAAGCTGGGGCTTGACGAAGATTTCTACTCCGTGAGCATCCCGCTGGGTGCCACCATCAATATGGACGGTGCGGCGGTGACCATCACGGTCTTCGCGCTGGCGGTGGCCAATACCGTGGGTGTGGAGGTGAGTTTTGTGTCGGCCTTGTTCTTGGGTGTTATCGCCACCCTCGGCGCCTGCGGTGCCTCGGGAGTGGCCGGCGGCAGCCTGCTGCTTATCCCGATGGCCTGTTCCTTCTTCGGCATCCCGAACGACGTAGCCATGCAGGCCGTCGCCATCGGCTTCATCGTGGGCGTGGTGCAGGACAGCGTGGAGACGGCATTAAACAGCAGCGGTGACGCGTTCTTCACGGCCACCGCTGAGTATCACAGTAAGAAGTAAGAGGGAAGAAGTAAGAAGGAAGAGGGAAAAGATTGAAGGCTGACACACTATTGCGTCAGCCTTCTTAGTTTTTAGTTCTAAGCTCTTAGTTCTAGAAGAGTCCTTCGAGGACGCTGTCGTCGACGAGGTTGGGCATGGTGACCTTGAGCTCGGGACAGATGTCCATAGCGCGCTTGATGGCGAACATGGCGCCTTCGTTGCGGGCCCAGGAGCGGCGGGAGATGCCGTTGTTGACATCCCAATGGAGCATCATGCGGAGACGGCGGTCGCAAGCCTCGGAACCATCGAGAACCATACCGAAGCCACCGTTTATCACCTCGCCCCAGCCAACGCCGCCACCGTTGTGGATAGAGACCCACGTGGCGCCGCGGAAGCTGTCGCCGATGACATTCTGCACGGCCATATCGGCGCAGCGATTCGAGCCGTCGTAGATGTTGCTGGTCTCACGGAAGGGGCTGTCGGTACCGCTGACGTCGTGGTGGTCACGACCGAGGACGATGGGCGCGGAGATCTCGCCCTTCTTGATAGCCTCGTTGAAGCGGGCAGCAATCTTGGTGCGGCCTTCGCAGTCGGCATAGAGGATACGGGCCTGGCTGCCCACCACAAGGTGGTTCTCCTTAGCGCCCTTAATCCACTGGATATTGTCGTGCATCTGCTGCTGAATCTCGGCGGGAGCGGTGGCGGCAATCTCGCCCAGCACCTCCATAGCGATGTGGTCGCTCTTGTCGAGGTCCTCAGGCTTGCCGCTGGTGCAGACCCAACGGAAGGGGCCGAAGCCGTAGTCGAAGCACATCGGGCCCATGATATCCTGCACGTAGGAGGGATAGCGGAAGGCGGTGTGGTCGGCGTTCCAGATGTCGGCACCTGCGCGGCTGCTCTCCAGCAGGAAGGCGTTGCCGTAGTCGAAGAAGTACATACCGCGGGCGGTGAGCTTGTTGACCGCGGCCACATGGCGACGGAGAGACTCCTGCACCTTCTCCTTGAAGAGCTCGGGCTTCTCGGCCATCATCACCTTGGCATCTTCGAAGCTGACACCCACGGGATAGTAGCCACCAGCCCAGGGGTTATGCAGCGAGGTCTGGTCGCTACCGAGGTCCACCTTGATGCCCTTCTCGGCGCAGTACTCCCAGAGGTCGACCACATTGCCCTGATAGGCGTAGCTCTTGGCCTCCTTGGCGGCGATAGACTTATTGACTGCCACGAAGAGCTCGTCGAGGTTGTCGTGCACCTCGTCGACCCAACCTTGAGTGTAGCGCTTCTGCGTGGCGGCGGGGTTGATTTCGGCGGTGATGGAGACCACACCGGCGATGTCGCCAGCCTTGGGCTGGGCACCGCTCATGCCGCCAAGACCGGCGGTGATGAACAGTTTCCCGGCGGTGCCGCCACCGAGCTTACGGGCGGCATTGAGCACCGTGATGGTGGTACCGTGCACGATGCCCTGCGGGCCGATATACATGTAGCTGCCAGCGGTCATCTGGCCGTATTGCGTGACGCCGAGGGCGTTGTAGCGCTCCCAGTCGTCGGGCTTGCTGTAGTTGGGAATCATCATACCATTGGTGACGACCACGCGCGGGGCGTCCTTATGGCTGGGATAGAGTCCCATGGGATGGCCGCTGTACATGACGAGGGTCTGCTCGTCGGTCATCTCGCTGAGGTACTTCATCACGAGGCGGTACTGCGCCCAGTTCTGGAAGACGGCGCCGTTGCCACCGTAGGTGATAAGTTCGTGGGGATGCTGAGCCACCGCGGGGTCGAGGTTGTTCTGAATCATCAGCATGATGGCGGCTGCCTGACGGCAGCGGGCCGGATATTCCTCGATGGGGCGGGCGTACATCTTATAGGTTGGGCGCAGACGGTACATATAGATGCGGCCGTACTTCTGCAACTCTTCGGCAAACTCCTTGGCCAGCATCTTGTGGTGCTTGGCGGGGAAGTAGCGCAGGGCGTTGCGGATGGCCAGACGCTTCTCGGCGGGCGTCAGGATATCCTTACGCTTGGGAGCGTGGTTCACCGTAGGATCATAGGGTTGGGGTTCGGGCAGCGGATCGGGGATACCGAGGCGCAATTCGTTCTGGAATTCTTCGAGTGTCATATTGTTATTATTGTTTGATTGCTTGAATGCTTGATTGCTTGAATCTTATAATTTTTTCCCTTTAAAATGGCGCGTGGTCGATTGACCTTGCGAGACATCGTAGTAGCGGAAGAACAAGCTGTCGCCTTGAATTTCTCCGCTCCACTCGCTATGAGGATTGTCTGAGGTCGAGGTAAACGTACCTTCCGAGGTGCAGGTCACCGGGAACAACTGGCCAATATAGTCAATCACCAATCCATTGTCACCCTGCTTGGTGACAGACAGCGTCTCGTTGGTGTATACCGTATCAAAGTGTTGGTCCGACCCTATGTAATGATGATATTCGCAATATCCCTCATAGGTTCCCAACCACGCATCGCGGTAATCGTTGTCTTTGTCTCCGCAAGCGGCAAAAACCGCCAGGCAACCGGCAAGCACCGGAATCAAAAATCTACCTGTTTTCATGTCTTTTTTATTATTTTAATCGGGTGCAAAAATACGATTTTTTTTTAGACTGACAAAAATTAAATTATTTTAGTATTGTATGCAAGATTTCGTGGCTATGGAAGTGGGAGAAGCCGCTAAGGTGGAGGTGGTAGTAGGTGATGAGGGCGTTGATGAGCGCGGTGCGGTCGTCAAGTGGAAAGTGAAAAGTGGAAAGTGGAAAGCCAAGGTAGTTGTGGAGGGTTTCAGAGAGGTGGGTAGGAAGGGTGGTTTCGGTAGGAGTAGCGACGAAACGACCTTCCTGAAGGTCGAAAAAGGACTCTCGCGTGGAGTAGTTATCAAGGGGCTCGATGCCGAGATGGCGGGCGACAGTGAGGAGGAAGGAAATCGGAAAAGTGGAAAGTGGAAAGTGGAAAGTGGAAAGTGACGAGTTGGATGATTCGACATAGTCGAAGAGGGCGGGCATAGGTTCCGCTTCGCGGAGGGCTTTATATAGGACCTCTGTCATGAAGAAACGGAGAGAATGTTCGATTGCTTGATTGCTTGATTGTGTGAATGTTTCGGTATATCGGGGGGAGAGTTCTTTGATGTAGTTAAGGTCGGTCTTTTCATTATTATACACCACCATATCGAGGGAAGAAAGTGGCTGCAAGAGGTTCTGTTTAATGCGGCCTCCCCTACCCCGCACCCCTTTGATGATATAAGAGCGCACCCCGAGCTGCCGTGTAAAGACCTTCACCACTACCGAGGACTCGGAATAGGGTGTGGTGTGGAGCACGAGACCGGGGGTAGAGAAAAGCATTTATAGTTAATAGATAATAGTTAAAAGTTAAAAGTTATCTTATGATGAGAATTTTGGCGACGGAGCGATTATCACCTTGGGCATCGGAGGCGAAAACATAGTAGACTCCCGAGGCCACACGCTCCCCGCTTTGAGTGCGGCCATTCCAAATGGCCTGTCCACCGTTGGCGGTAGTGGAGTAGACGGTATGTCCGGCGGCATCGGTGATATGGACGATGCCGTTGCGGGTGAATCCCTTGATGGCGATAGGGCCGTCATAGTCGGGCCGCACGGGATTTGGGAAAGCATAGACCTTATCGAGGGGGAACGACTCGGCGTAGGTGGCGGTACCGCGATAGACCTGCAGGCCCCGGTCGGTCCCAATATAGACCTCGCCGGTGCGCTCGTTGATACCGATGGCAATTATTTTGTCGGAGAAAAGAGGACTGTTGACGGTGGTGAAATGTTCCAGTTGCTCGAGTCCGTTGGCGGAGATGAGGTAGAGACCGCCGTTGGCGGTGCCCACCCATTTGCGGTTGGCGCCATCGACAGCAATAGCGGTGATGCTCTCGTAGGCCATCAGGTATTCGGCGAACTCGCCGTTGGTGATGGTGATATTGGCGCAGGTGACGGGAGAGACTTCGCCGTTACCGCCGTTCTGGAAAGCTTTGTAGCCGTCGTAGATGACTTTGATGCCCTTGTTGGTACCAATCCAGATGTTTCCGTTCTGATCCTGCACGAGGGCAGTCACAGCATCGGTGGAGAGTTTGCTGCCGTTGTTGGGATTCACCTTTGCCATGTGACTGCTGCCGTCGTGGACATAGATGATATTGCTGCGGCCGCAGAACCATTTGTAGCCGGTGATACTGTCGCAGACAAGTTTGTCGACCTCCGGAGTGGAGACCATTGCCTGGGTGGAGAAACTCTCCCAAGAGCCATCGGTACGACGCACAGCGAGGGCGTGGGTGCTGTGGGAGTTGAGCACCCAGAGGTCGCCTTTTCGGTCGAAAGACACGGCTCCGGTGTTGAGACGGCTGTAGGAGCCGGAGGTGAAGGGCACGAGAGCTCCACCGGTGGTGGAGGTGTTGTAGAAAGCCTGCACTTGATTGTCACGTATGGAAGCGAGGCCATAGCCCCAAAGGGCGGCCACCAGCTCGTTGGTGTCGCGGGGATTGACGGCCACATCGAGAAGGTCGGCCATACCGTCAAGGGCTCCGTTACTTTTGTCGAGAAGGCTCCACTGGCGACCCACGGCGGTGAAAAGGTTAGGCGGAAGATAGGTATTGGCGTAGATAGAACTATGTCCACCGGGGCACAGCATCATGCGATAGTTGAAAGGCACAAGGCGGTAGGTGTTGTCGCCCGAGGAGGGTCCGTCGGGTGCGTGATATTCTTCCGTGCCATCCGGATGCAGGCCTATGATACCTTCCCACTGGTGCGCCACCCAGAGAGTACCGTCGGAACCGTAGACGGCATCGTTGGGAACCAGCCCTCCCCAGTAGTAGTTGCTGACCTCACCGAGGTAGTTCATCGCAGTGTCATAGCTCCTCACGCTGGTGGCGGTGCTGACTGCCAGATAGCCGCCTCCCACATGAAGCGAATGCAACTCGTCGCTATATATCAGCACGAAACCAGTATCCGTCTTTGTGTAGAGGTTGTCCACACCGGGCATATAGCTGTTCGCCGCCACCAAGAGGTGACTGCCCACAACCGCCAGCTCGAAGAGGGTCATGTCGTCGAGTCGATGGTCGACATCCCACCGGTCGCTGACGGTGGGGTGCGTCTCATCGCGGGAAAGACGTTTGAGTCCCTCGCCGGTAGCGGCATAGAGGCTGTCTGTCATGAAAGCGATGTCGTAGACCGCCGTGTAGGAGCCGCCAGCACCGAGGTACCAAGTCTCCTTGATTTCCTGACGGTCGAGATTCACCACTACGACACCGAAGCCTGTGGTCAGGTAGGCGCGACGGTTGGCAAAGCGCACATGATAGATGCTTTTGTCGCCCGATATCTCGCTACGCTTGATATCAGAGAGGTTGTAAGTTTGACCATCGATAATGAGGTCGACATTGGAGTTGTTGTAGGCCACCACGAGACATTTGGTCACGGGGTCGTAATTCATCGTGGCAATACCGACATCATTGAGGCCTTTGCCCTTGCACAAGCGCGTCAGGGTGTTATCCTCGAAATCGTAGCAAAAAATGCCGCCACGTGCAGCGGCAAAAATACGGTCGCCGGCATAGGTCACATGATTCGTCCAGGAATAATCGAGGCAGTCGCGCCAATGGCCGACAGCCGTTTGGCTCTGAGCGGAATTGAAAATCGAGAATTGAAAATTAAGAATCAAGCTGACGCAGACAATGCCACGCAAGCATTTGAGCACCGACCGCAGACCACAAAACGCTTTCATATTGTTTCTTTCTTTAGGAAGATGAACTGGTAGAGCACTGCCAGGAGACTGGTGACGACGGTGCTGAAAATGGTGGCCAGAAGGACGCTACCAAAACTGCGGAAGCCGAAGAGTTCGACGGTGAAGAAAATCAGGTAGAAGGAAGCTACAAGAATCAGCATATAGCTGATGAAATACTGCGGAGAGACACTATAGATACTCGGTCGGTCTATTGCTGTCGGCTCGCCGCGAGTGAGGATACGGTCGGCAAAAAGGATACGCATCATGGCCACCACCGTGCAGGCCAATGCGTGGAAACCCAGCATATTGTTCATCACATCCACCAGCAGCCCTGTGCCAAAAGCGATGAGCAGCAAGGGTATCCGCTTCATGTTGGTGGGCAGCATCAGGATGGCCAGCAGGTACAGCATCGGGAACGTATAGCCACCAAGGAACACATGGTTGAGCACCAGCAACTGGATAAGCAGCAGCAGGGCAAAACGTCCAATAATTCTCCAAGTTTTTTTATTCATAATTCATTCACACCTTTACACATTTACGCAATCATTTCACTCCTTCAATTTTATAGCCGGCCTGCTCGAGCAGTCGCAACACTCCCCTGTCGCCACAGAGGTGTGCGGCTCCGACAGCGAAGAAGGTGGGAGCCTGCCGCATGATGTCGGGCATTGCCTTCACCCAGTTGGCGTTACGATTGTAGATGAGGTTGTCATTACTCTCTGGCGAGGAGGCGCAGGGGCCTTCCCCTTCCTCGTTGGTGACATCGAGCAGCTGGTCCAAGTCCTGCGAGAAATAGGCTGCGGTGACGAATTCGGCCATCTCGACGACATCGTCGAAGTTATCAACCACGCACATGAGCTCCTCCACCTGTTTCTCCAACGAGCTGCCATAGAGCACCTCAACTTGAAAATCAACGGTTTCGAGTCCTTTAATTACCATCCCCTGCTTCTGAGCCAACAGTTGCAGATGGGAGTCTAACAGGTTCATCGGATTAAAGTTGGGGGATTTTTTTATAAAAGCGAAAACGGTCAATGTTGTCGACAATGCCATCGGGGTCATCTTGTCGAACTGTGCCGCCAGCATGGGGTTGGTCATATCGGCACCTATCGTCT
Organism: uncultured Bacteroidota bacterium; assembly: GCA_902800395.1. Classification (GTDB taxonomy): domain Bacteria; phylum Bacteroidota; class Bacteroidia; order Bacteroidales; family P3; genus Colimorpha. The sequence goes on from CADCEC010000008.1 coordinate 27,518, forward strand.
CACGCATCAAGGCGTTGACACGGTCCATTTGCTCTTTGGTGAGCAAGGAACTGAGGGTTGTGCCCTCGGGCAGAATCTGGGCTTTCTCGAGTTTATCGCGGTTCTCATTACTCAGGGCATCCTGCATATCCAGCTCGCCATAAATCTGCTTGCAGCTGGCGAAGGCGTCCTTGAGTCCCGGAATGCTGTCGGCGAAATTGCCGGGTGCCAGATGATAGGTGCCTACGATGTAGCTGGGCTTCTCCAACCCATTCCCCGAGATTTTATAGAGCAACTGGGCGTTCACCCCCCCCATCAAACTCATCAAAGCCACTAGTCCCATCAAAACCAACTTCTTCATATTTTGCATAGTTTTTTTTTATGAAATATCAGTTTCCTGCCGGCATCAGCCCTCTATAACTTTTTTTCCGGCAAAACAGTTCTTTCCATCAACTCCTCCTGCTCCTCCCGGAAGCGGTTATTTATAACATAGACGTGGTCGAGGGTGTTGAAGTCAGTGGCCAGCCGGATTTGCACATTATAGAACCCACTGCCCGACAGGTTCTCAGCCTCCATCACATAACCCACAAGAATACCTTCCGGAAAATCGTTGGCGAGACCTGACGTGACAATAGTGTCGCCTTGAACGAATTTATGAGTCGTCGGCACATCAATCACCTGCGCATAGCGATAGTCGGCACCGTCCCACACCAGCGAGCCGCTGATTCCCGTGCGCTTCACCTTCACGCTGTTGCGACTGTCGCTGTGCAGCACAGGCATGATGGTGGCAAAATTCTCCGACACTGACATCACAACACCCACAATACCGTCGGGTGAAATAACAGCCATATCGGGTTTTATTCCGAGAGCACTGCCCTTGTTAATCATGATGTAATTATTCTGCTGAGTCCATGAGTTCTTTATAACACGAGCCTCAGTGTAGGTGTAGCGCCGATGATAAAAGGTGTCATTGACGGTATAGGAACTGTCATCATCCAGCCACTTGTCAGTGTAGCTGATATACGACGAAGCCAGCTGCGCCTTCAACTGGGCGTTCTCCGCCGCCAAGCGGTCGTTCTCCCCTTTCAATCCAAAATACCCACTGATACTGTGTACCCCCTGGTACCAGCCTCCAGCAATGCTGTTGGTCCACGCGATGAGTCTCGAACTCTGATAGTAGCTCGTGCGCGATATCAGCACAATACTCACCACCACCAGCAGCAAGAACACCACCACGTAGTCATACTTCTTCAGCAGTAATATCAGCCTATTTCTATTCATTTAAGAACCTTTCTATCACATTACGAGTCTCCTCCACCGCACGCCGCAGGTCGTCGTTGACAATAGTGACGTCGAACTGCGGAGCCTGCTTCAGTTCTTCGGCGCTGCGCGCGAGACGCTTCACGATAGCCTCCTCGCTGTCGGTGCCACGACTGCGCAGACGTTGCTCCAGCACTTCCACACTCGGAGGCATCACGAAGATGCTCAGCGCATCCTTGCCAAAATAGCGTTTGATATTCTTGCCGCCGTTAACATCAACATCGAACACTATCACCTTGCCCTCATTCCAGATGCGCTCCACCTCACTCTTCAACGTACCATAGCAGGTGCCGCTGTAAACCTCCTCCCACTCCAAAAACTCGTCTCTCTCCACACGTGCCTTGAACTCCTCGTGACTCAGGAAATAGTAGTCCTTGCCATCCACCTCCTCGCCACGCGGAGCCCGCGAGGTGGCAGAGATGCTGAACGACAGGTTGGACAGCCGGAAACTCCCCTTAGGAGCACTCGCCATCAACTCCTTGATGATGGTTGTCTTACCGCATCCTGACGGCGCCGAAAACAATATCGCTTTGCCCATGTTTTTTTTTACCTTTTGGACCCTTTAATGCTTTTAAACTCTTGTAGAATTCAGAATTTCTTGTCAAACACCTTATAGAACGACTGTACCGCCAGCGAGTTCTCGTCCCACTTGTACTGTGCCGACACCTCGTTGACACAGAGGAGCGCCTCGTCGCGGGTATCGATGCTGTTCAACCGGAGGATAAAGTCGTTGTAAGCCTTCATATTGTTGTGGAACAACTCGCTCATAAAGCTGAACTTATCATTGATATTAATCACCGTGCGCAGGTCGGCGACCTTCTTATTGAGACCTTCCTCCACCGTCTTCTTCCCGTTCTCGGCCTCACCGAGGGTGTCGCCGAGGGTGCGTACCGTAGGCTTCTCTTCCACGGGGCGTTTCAGGTAGTCGAGCAGCGAGGCTTGGGTGCCGGCTTTATGCTCGGGTTCGGGCTCGGACTCAGGCTGAACTTCTGGCGCGGGTTCAATCTCCAGTTCGGGTTCAGACTTGGGTTCGGGTGTCACCACCGGCTCTGGCTCTGGTGCGACTACGGGTGCTGGTTCAATAATCACTTCATCAAACAACAGACTGTTCTCGTTGGCCTCCAAATCCTCCATTTTAGGCATCTCAGCAGTGCGAACCTCGGGCTCGGGTTCTGGTTCAGGTGTCGGTTCAGGAGCAGGAACAGGCTCAGGTTCGGGTTCGGGCTCTACTGCAGGAACCGCAACGGGCTCGGCCTTCACCTCCGACACTCCCATAGCAGCCATTGTTGCCATCACGGTCGATGATAGCATCTCTTCGTCAGGCTCTTCAATAGTGTCGGCCGACTCCTCGTTCTTCTCACTTAAATTCTCTTTCTTCTCCTGCTCCTCGCCACTGATTCGCAGAGCCACATCGTACAACTGACGTAAATCCTCCAAAAGCAAATCCTTTTCTATCTGGCTCACCTCTCCCTGGTGGCTCACAATCCGGTTGGCAATAGCGCAAAGACGCTGCATGCCCTCAGTCAGTTCTTTGATATTCTCTTTCATATTGTTATTATTATTCATCTTTCTGATAACAAAATATTTGTACCGTCATTGCGGTACTTTTTCAGGGTGTAAAAATAGTATATTTTTTATAGATATGTGTACAACATATAAAAAAGTTATCAAACCACAAGGTTGATAACTTCCTACTTTTTGATTTCCAGGATTTTTATCCTCTACCCTTTGAACCTTGTCACCATATCAATGTCATTCGGCTCATCATCCTCCGGGATATAGGTCACTTTGAGGAAGGCGGTATCTCTGAGGAAGTCGATGCTTCCCACCTGTACTTTGACAATCTCCAGTCCGGTGCGCTCTCGCAAGTCGGCCAGCAGTTCTTCACGACGGTCGGGTCGGATAAGCTCTATCTTCTCGTAAGAGATAATCTTATGCGCTTTACGGTTCGACATTCCAACAGCCTCCAACACCCAAATAACAAGGACAAACAATACATTGACAGCAATGAATGACACATAGCTGGTAGCCATCCCGGCACCGTTGATGATGCTGATGCCGATGAGTACGAAGAGATAGGTCATCTCGCGGATGGGCAGCTGCTCCGTCCGGTAACGTATCATGCTAAAAATGCCGAAGAGACCGAGGGCGATTCCCACCTCCACCTTCATATCCTGCAACAGATAGAGGATGAAGAAGATTGCCATACTAAAAAGCATGTAGGTGAAATAATAGTCGCGACGCTGGCTCTTGCGGTAATAGAAGAAGTGTGTGATTATCCAGCACACCAAAAGATTCACGCCAAACAGTATCAGCATCCGCCAAAGACTTGGACCGTCGAAAAATGGCACTTCAAGGATGTTCACCGACGAGTCACCCACTGCAAACTCACGGGCAATTTCAGGATCAAAATCAGGCATATTCATGTAACGGTTAAAGGTTTTTCACTTGATTTAATTTAATTTAGCGGTGTTCAAAGCCTCTTACGAGGCAGAATGATTGATGATTTAAGGTTATCAATATATAGCATCATAGGTTTGAAACGATTCTTCTTGGCCGATGGGTTGGTGAGGGCGGTGCCGATGCAATATTTGCTCATCCTTTGTGGCCGGACATGCATCTCATGCAGCGTCCTTTCCATCTCCGACATTGGGGTTCCTGCCTCATGCTTCACCTCGATAACCAAGAGTCCCCCTAAATCGGCGTCCCATCCTGTAACACGGTTATGGAAAGCAATGCCGCGGTCAATAGTCACCCGTTCCTTCATCCCCCTATCCACCAACGTGATACGTCCGAACCGATTCTCCAGGCAGGCTTGTAGGCGCATACCCCCACGTATGCCCGCACATAAAGCAAACGGCGTATTTCTCACCACGAATTCGCGCACTTCTGGTACCTCTTCCGGATGATCGAACATTTGCACATCCATCAGCAATCTCATCTTCGAGGTCCTTCCTTTGTTATCTTTGTTCTTGATTTCAAAAAAAGTGGTGTCAGTCGAGCGATAAGTGCGCACCCGTAGTTTCTGCCGGTTGAGTTTCCCATTGTGGTGCATGGTGTACATCGCGAGGTCGTCGGTATCGAAATAGAGCGTGCGATAAGGAGCTATCCTATCGCCGTTTACCTGTTGCACAAAATAGTGGTCGGCCATCCTCTCCAGCAGTTCATCTAACCGGTCGGCGGAGGCCACATACTTCCGCTCCATGCGGTTCATCAGCCGCACAGCCTTCGCCTCCTCCAGCCCGACAGTATCAATCTGTTCCAAGACGCTCATTTGTAATTATATTCGAAAATCTTCGTCGATTCCAATTTCCCGTCGGGCTTGTAGTTATACTGTTTGGCTTTGGTGCCGTCGGCGTTGTACTCGAACTTCTTGATACGCGTGGCATGATTCTTATAGTTATACTCTATCTCACGCGAGCATTTAAGGCTTGTGCCCTCATACTCGTACACCGTGCGCTTCTTCTGTCCGTAGGAGGCATATTCTATCTCCTCCACCTTACGTCCCAACTCATCATAGGTCGTGATATGGTCCAGATAGGGCGTGTTGCTTCCCGTCCGTTGGTTCCATTCCTTCACCACGAGATTCTTCTTGCGCTCGCGCTTGCCGGACTTATCGTCTTGCGCCTGCGCCTCCACGACACCCATCAGCACAATTAGTCCTATTATACCTAAAATGAGAAACTTCTTCATACAAAAAGTCCAAATATCAAATTGCAAAAATACGAAAAAAAATTAAAATTTTAACCATTAACTATAAACTTTATTTTGTATCTTTGCACCACGATACTATCTCAACCTCAATGCTTAACTTATTATAGAATAATAATTTAAAAAGCATTTTAAACAAAACTATAAAGACTGTTTATGAACTGGAAAGACGAATACAAAAGGAAAGTCTCCACACCAGAGAAAGCCATCAAGGACATCCATGATGGCGACTGCGTAGTATTGGGTCACGCTGCTGCCGTGCCACGTGTGGTGCCACACGCTATGGCCGAACACTGCGACGACTATAACGACGTGCTTATCTTCCACATGACCACCCTCGGCGACAACGAACTGCTGCATCCCCGCTGCTATGGTCATTTCCGTCACGTGAGCAATTTTCTCAGTGGCAACTCGCGCGATACTGTGAACCACCTGGAGGGCGACTTCTTCCCCGCCTACTTCCACGATGTACCCGAGATGATTGGCGACGAGATTCCCTGTGAGGTGGCCATCTTCCAGGCCACGCCTCCCAATGAGGAGGGCTACTGCTCGCTGGGCGTCAGTTGTGACTACGCCCTCGCTGCCATCCGCCGCGCCCGTTCCGTCATCATCGAGACCAACGAGATGATGCCCTTCGTGGGCGGCGACAACATGATTCATGTGTCGCAAATCGACCATATCATCCCCTGCGCCTATCCCCTCCCCGAGCTCCACAGCGACGCTCCATCGGAGGTAGAGCAAGCCATCGGGCGTCACTGCGCGTCCCTCGTCACCGACGGCACTACCCTCCAGCTGGGTATCGGCGCCATCCCCAATGCCGTCCTCGCCGAACTGGGCGACAAGAACGACCTCGGCATCCACTCCGAGATGTTCAGCGACGGTGTGGCCGACCTCATGAAGAAAGGCATCATCAATGGCCGCAAGAAATCGATGCACAAAGGCAAGGTGGTGGCCACCTTCATCATGGGCAGCCGCGACCTATACGACTTCGTGGATGGCAACGAGGACATCGAACTCTACCCTGTCGACTACACCAACGACCCCATCATTATCGCCCAGCAGTACCGCATGGTCTCCATCAACTCATGCCTCGAGGTGGACCTCATGGGACAAGTGGCCAGTGAGACCATCGGCATGCGCCAGTACAGTGGTATCGGCGGCCAGATTGACTTCGTGCGTGGTGCCTCCATGGCCCGCGAGGGCAAGAGTATCATCGCCATGCCCTCTACCGCTGCCGGCGGCACCATCTCGCGCATCAAGCCTTTCCTCACCCCCGGCTCTGCCGTGAGCACCACTCGCAACGACGTCAACTACCTCGTCACCGAGTACGGCATCGCGCGTCTCAAAGGACGCACCCTGCAGCACCGCGCCGAGGACCTTATCCAGATAGCCCACCCCGACTTCCGCCCCATGCTCATCGAGGAGTACGAACGCCGCTTCCAGTGCAAGTATCAACTGGATTGAGAATTGAAAATTGAAAACAATTATAATTATTACCAAGATGAAAAAGACACTTTTTACCCTTTGCTTCATGGCGACGCTGCTCTTCGTGGGTGGCAGCGTGAATGCCCAGAAGTATGAGTACAAGACCTATCCCAACGATCCGCTGAACGTCCGCGAGTACACGCTGAAGAACGGCCTGAAGGTGTTCATGAGCGTCTACAAGGACGCCCCACGCATCCAGACTTACATCGCTGTGCGTGCCGGTTCGAAGAATGATCCCGCTGAGACCACCGGTCTGGCCCACTACCTCGAGCATATGATGTTCAAGGGCAGCCACCAGCTCGGCACCACCGACTGGGAGCGTGAGAAAGTGGAGCTCGACAAAATCGAGGCCCTCTATGAGGTCTACCGCAAGACCACCGACGACAAGCGTCGCGCTGAGATTTACCACCAGATTGACAGTATCAGCTACGTATCCTCAACCATCGCCATCGCCAACGAGTACGACAAGTCGATGACCGCCATCGGCAGCGATGGTACCAACGCCTTCACCAGCAACGACTACACCATGTACGTGGAGGACATTCCGTCCAACATGCTGGAGACCTGGGCCAAGGTGGAGGCCGACCGCTTCCCCAACCTTGTCCTCCGTCTCTTCCACACCGAGCTGGAAGCCGTCTACGAGGAGAAAAACATCAGCTTGGCACAGGACAACCGCCGCGTCAACGAGGAGATGATGCGCGGGCTCTTCCCCCACCACCCCTACGGCACCCAGACCACCCTCGGCACCATCGAGCACCTCAAGAATCCCTCGATGACCAACATCTACCGCTTCCACCACACCTACTATGTGCCTAACAACATGTGCATTGCGATGGCCGGTGACTTCAATCCCGACGAGGCCATCAAGATTATCGACAAATACTTTGGCAGTTGGGTTCCCGGCAAAGTCCCTGAATTCCACAAGGTGAAAGAGGAGCCCATCACCAGCCCCATCATCCGTCTCGTCAACGGCCAGGACCCCGAGAGCCTTACCATTGCTTTCCGCATCGAGGAGGGCAATGGTAGCCGCGATGCCCTTCTGGCACAAGCCATGGAGTATGTGCTCAACAATGGCAGCTGCGGCCTCATCGACCTCAACCTCAACCAGAAGCAGCTCTGCCTCGGTGCCTATGCCGGATGCTACACGCTGAACGACTACTCCGCCTTCATGCTCGGCGGCCGTCCAACCCAGGGCCAGAGCCTCGGTCAGCTGCGCGACCTGTTGCTCGAGCAGGTAGAACTCCTCAAGCAAGGCAAGTTCGACATCGACCTCATCAAGGCTGGCATCAACCAGCTGAAGCTCCAGATTATGAAGCAGGCCGAGAGCAACAACAGCCGCGCCAGCCAGATGGCCTACGCCTTCGTACAGCACCAGACCTGGGACAAGGTGTGCAACGAAATCCATGAACTTGAGAAGATTACCAAACAGGATATCGTCGACTTCGCCAACCGCATCTGCAAGGACAACAACTACGTCATTGTCTTCAAGCACCAAGACACCCCCGACCCCGTTGCCAAGGTTGTCAAACCCGCCATCACCCCCATCAGCGTGAGTCGCGACAACGAGAGCGCTTTCCTGTCTCAGATAAAGGCCGATGCCGCCAAGGCCAAGCCCATCCAGCCCGTCTTTGTCAACTTCAAGAAAGACCTGCAGAAAGGCAAGACCCAGAACGGCAGCGAGGTGCTCTATGTGAAGAACGTCGAGAACGGCACCTTCACCCTGCAGTACCGCTTCGAGTTCGGCAGTTCGGTCGATAAGACCATCGGCATGGCCGCCAACTTGATGGAATACCTCAACACCGACAAGCACACCGCCGAACAACTGCAGGAAGAGTTCTACAAGCTGGCCTGCAGTTACAGCGTACATGTGAGCGACGAGTATATCACTGTGAGCGTCAGCGGTCTGGCCGAAAACATGGAGAAAGCCATGACCCTCGTCGAAGAGATTATGGCTGGTGCACAGCCCAACGATGAAGCCCTGCAGATGCTTGTGGAACGCCTCATCAAGAGCCGCACCGACAACAAGACCAACCAGCGTGCCGCCTTCCGTGCCCTAAACACCTATGGCGTCTGGGGTGAGGAATACATCAAGAGCAACGTCGAGAGCGACGCCCAGCTGCGTGCCTACACCGCCAAGCAGCTTACCGACGCCTTGCACGGCCTCTTCCAGTACAAGCACCGTGTGCTCTACTACGGCCCGCTGACCCTCAAAGAGGCCACCGCCGCTGTCGACCGCATCCACAAGGTGAAACCCACCAAGGATGTGCCTGCCAACAAGGTCTACCAGCCCGTGGCCACCAACGAAAATGTGGTGCTCTTCGTCGACTACAACGCTAAAAACACCTATATGACCGAATACTTCCGCGGCACCGAAATCAGCACCCCGCTCTTCCCGAAGGTCAACCTTTTCAACGAGTACTTCGGAGGTTCGATGAACGCCATTGTCTTCCAGGAGATGCGCGAGAAACGCTCCCTGGCCTACAGCGCCAGCAGCTACTACACCAACAACGGTCGCAAGGATGGCTATTTCTACAACTCCGCCAACATCATCACCCAGAACGACAAACTCTTCGATGCCCTCGACGCCTATGAAGAACTCTTCAACGACATGCCCGAGGCCGAGGCCAACTTCAAGCTGGCACAGGATGCCCTTCTCGCCGGCACCCGTACCGCCCGCACCACCAAGTTCAACATCATCAGCACCTACCTGCAGTGCGAGAAGATGGGCTGGAAGGAACCTCTGCGCAAGCAGAACTTCGAAGCCTACCAGAAAATGAAGATGGCCGACCTGGTGAACTTCCAGAAGCAGTACATCAAAGGCCAGAAGAAAGCCTACCTCATCCTCGGCAAAGAGAGTGAGATTGACTTCAACCGCCTCGCCAAATTCGGAAAGATAAAGAAACTTACCCTGGATCAGATTTTTGGTTATTAATCAGACCTACATCCTCCAAAGGAACGCCCAACAGTTTTGTAGGGCGTTCCTTTTTATCCTCTAAATCAATGACTTCTTATTCATTTGTCCTACATTTGTCCTATATTTGTCCTATATTTGTCCTATAAAATATAGGACAAATAACGCACAAATAACGGAGGAAAATGGGGCAACGGGACTACCAGACAAGGCGGTAACCGTTTTCGTCTTTCACCAGTTCTTTGTAGCCCTGAGAGGGTAGACGGAAATAATAGGGATTAAGATCTTTGACCTCCCAGCGTTTCCACCAGTTGACAGCGACATAGACATCGGGGTTGAGGTAGAGGTCGGCATCGGTTCGGTCGAAATCGTCCTCCTCCTTGTAGATGGTCACCGTGTGCTCCGGACCTTGCTGGGCAGTGAAGAGCATGCTTTCGAGTGCGAGACCCCAGATATCCTCGGGGAACACCTCCTCGGCAGTGGAACGGGTCACCAGCAGTTTTTGCTGTCCCTGCCGCTCGGCCATTTGGGAGACTTCGGTGATGGCTTCCAGACGAGGTTCGTATTTATACACATAGTGCATAATGCGCCCGAAGGCGAAGATAATCAGCGCGATGAAAACAATATACCAAATCCAATGCTGACGCTGGGTGAAGCGGGGTAACTCGTCGACCAGGAAGGGCAGGCCGACGATGAAGAAGAGTGGGATGAAGTAGCGCTCACGCGAGATGGGGCTGTCGCCTGTCTGGTAAATGATGCTGGCCGCCACGAGGAACCCCACGGCATAGAGGAGCAGGAACCAGAACTTCCACCACTGGCGACCGCGGACATAACCCACCAAGGTGAGTATCAGCAACACGGTAGGAACCAGATAGAGTCGGGGGAACAAAATAACAAAGGTGTGAAAACTACCGAGAGAGAAGAAATGGAGCAGCGAATCACGGATAAGTGGCAGCGTGGGTACAAACTCGCTGTCGTGGCCGCTGGCACCGATGAGCCAATAGAGGACAATGTAGAGGACAAGGAACAGGGCAGTGGCTATCGCAGGCTTGTCGGCATAAGGTTTTCCTCCTTCAAGTAGGCGGAAGCCCATAGCGAAAAGGATGTAGAAGACCGCCATAGGGTAGATGAAAAATGCCAACGCGACGAGCAACGCCAATATAATAAAGTAGAACGCTTTCCACTTTCCACTTTCCGTTTTCCACTTATCCCCTTGGCACATCCAGGCATAGAGCATGGGGACATAGAACATCAGCTGGAACGACTCGGAGATGCAGTGGAGGAAGGTGCCACCGATACCCAACAACACGAAGAGCATCAACGTGGCGGCCTGACGTTGCTTCATCACGTAGGCCGTCAGCAGCCAACAGGCGTAGCCCACAAGGACGAAGGAGACGGAATAGGAGATGATGACCAGTTTGAGCGGCAGGTGCAGATGGATGGCTATCCAAGGCAGAATCTGCGTGAGCACCATCGAGTAGCGGCTGTCGTTGATGAGCATACCGGGGTGGTTGATGTCGTAGAAGACCTGGTAGGCGGAATCAGTAAGCAGCACGCGCACATTGGCATACTTGGCCGCCAGCACGAGCAGCACCAGGAAGCAGAGATGGCCCAGCAGAAGATACTTATCGCAGGCAAGAAGACCAGAATACCATTTACGCGTTGATGCGGCGGAGTTCATACTGTTTGCGGTCTTTGGTTACCATCACATCGAGGCAGAGGCCTGTGAAGAATGACTGGAGGGCGGCGAGGAAGAGGAAAAGGGAAACGAAGAGTGTGGGGAATCGGCGCACAAGACCGGTATCGAAATATTCCGACAACACGGGTATCACCAATACAGTTCCCACGATAACAAACAGGACGGAAAGCCAACCGAAGAAGCGCATGGGACGGTATTCCTTGTAGAGGGTGGCGATAGTCATAAGCACTTTCCAACCGTCGCTGAAGGTGTTCAGTTTGGAGACGCTTCCCTCAGGGCGGTCGCGGTAGTCGACGGGTATCTCCACCAAGCGGAAGCGCTTGTCGAGAGCATGGATGGTCATCTCGGTCTCTATCTCGAACTGCCCGCTCATCACGGGAAAGAGTTTTACAAACGAACGACTGAAGGCACGGTAACCCGTCATGATGTCTTTCACCTCGGTGTGCCAGAGGCGGCAGATGAGTCCACGGACAAGGCGGTTGCCAACATTGTGGAACGGGCGTTTGTTCTGGATAAAATAGGTGGATGAAAGACGGTCGCCAATCACCATGTCGACCTGCTTCTCAAGCACCTGTTTCACCATCTCGGGGGCGTGGTGGGCGGGATAGGTATCGTCGCCATCGGCCATAAGGTAGCAGTCGGCCTCTACCTCACGGAACATGCGTCTAATCACATTGCCCTTACCCTGCGTGTATTCGTGACGCACGATAGCACCGGCGGCTGTGGCCTCTTCGACGGTACGGTCGGTGGAGTTGTTGTCGTAGACATAAATGTCGGCCTCGGGCAGCAATTCGCGGAAATCGCACACCACCTTGCCGATGGTTTTCTCTTCATTATAGCACGGCAGCAAGACCGCAACCTTATTGTCCATAATCGTTAATTCTAAGTTCTCAATTTTTTCCAGTCGACGAACTGCATCGCTGCCAGCAGCAGTCCCGCGACAGTGACCGCTTGGGCACGGAAGGTGAACCAACTGTGCAGGTAGGAATGGTTGGCGGCGAAAAGGTACCACACCCACGGGATGAGCGCTACCACCAGCAGCGGCAAAGCACGACGCCATCCCTGCCTATGGAAATGCCAGCAGGCCAGCACAAGGATAACGGCCAAGGCGAGGAAGATGAAAGTCCACGGCAGCAAGTCCATATTGTCCATTAAAGCATCCCAACGGCCGTAGTCATCCAGCACCCCCGAGCGATTTGAGAGGTTGTGGAAGCCGTCTTTCCAGATATTCTCCGAGGTGAGTAGTGTCGCCAAAATCCATTTGGTTACCCATGTCAACCCATAGCCGACCGCCCACAGCAGGGAGGCCAGCGTCAGCCCCTTGAAAGCGCCTGACAGCTTCTCCTTAGGCTTGAGTGCCAGCATCACCAGCAGTGGAAGTCCCAAGGTAAGCATGGGGGCCGTCAGCAGGTCGAAATATGCCGTCAGGGAACCTAGGACGAAGAAGGTGAGGTTTGCGGACGCGGCACGCCGCATCCCTACAGCAATCATGCCACCTAGAGCAATAAAAAGCACCATACTCAGTTGGAGCGAGAACTGCATCATGAAGACGTAAGTGCACAGCAGTCCTAAGCCCACCGCCACTGCCAACTGCCATCCTCTACGGCGCCACAACAAGACTCCGCAACAGAGCATCAACAGCGATGAAAGAATATAAAGCAGCATCCGTATGGTGGGATAGTCCCAGAAGAAGAGCAGGTAGCGAGCCAGAAAGGTATTCCCATGCCAGTAACGGGCATAAGTTGCGGTAGAAACAGTACCCACCGTATCCATCCCCACCGCCACACGCAATTCCTCAAAGGGTAGTCGCTCGCAGGTCAGGCGAGGCAGCAGCATGATGCCATCCACAAAACTCTCTGACCGCAGCGTATAGGCTTGATTCAGAATCAGCGCATCGGTGTAGTTGTCCATGCGGCACTGTAGGCGCGGCAGGAAAGCCCGCGGCTTATCGCTGGCGAGATCGCCACACTCGATGGTCCGCACCACGTGACGCTCCACCGCACTTTGCGGCACCAGGTAGGAGCCTGCCGCAAAAAAGAGATAGGCCGCCAGCAGCAACCCGAAGACCTTCAGATAGGGTAGCGTCACCTTCATCCTCAATAGATTTCCTTTATGGTCTGACTTTGTCCGTTGATAATGAACGAGTCCCTAACTTTATGTCCTTTGACTGCCCTATAGATAGGAGTCTGTGCGCTGATAGCGAACCAAACCTCATTTCCCACCATGAATTTGCCGGCGCCTATGCTCAAAAAAAACTTCTGTCGGTCGGTAACCACGGCCGCGCCGTGCTCCACGGTGTCAAAGGGTGGCAACTTCAGCAAATCCTGCAGACAGCGTATGCCTGCCAAAGCGTTGCTGTATTGCTTGGCATACATATCCCTCGACCGCATCATCTTGGTGCGGTAGGAATCGTAGCGGTCCACATTGGCGCCATAGTCGTTGCTCTGCTGCTGGGCAGAGTCCATCTCCTGCTTGGCTATAGTAGCAATATGCTCCTGCTGTTCGATGCAGGAGCATATCACTTGTTGTCTATGTTCTTCACGCGTCATTTCTTCTTGGCGGTAGGTTTCTTGACAGCCGTCTTTTTGGCAACCGATTTTTTAGCGGTAGCTTGGGGGGCGATGTCTGTCCTGCCGGGATAGACTTTGAGAGCCTCCTCGAGGCATTTCATGGCGGCCTTCAGATCCTCCTTGCAGAGGCAATAGGTGATGCGAGCCTGATGGCGTCCCTGCTCGGGATTAACATAGAAACCTGTTGCGGGAGCCAGCATCACGGTAGCGCCCTTGTAGCTAAAGTCGGTCAGGAGCCACTGGCAGAAACGGTCGCTATCGTCGATAGGCAGGTCGATGACGGTGTAGAAAGCGCCCTTGGGCATCGGACAGAAACATCCGGGAATCTTATTAACACCCTCAACGATAACGTTACGGCGAGCCACATACTCAGCCTGCACAGCGTCGAAATACTCCTGCGGCGTGTCGACGGCGGCTTCGCCGAAGAATTGGCCGAACGACGGGGGAGAGAGTCGAGCCTGTGCCAAACGCATGGCGGTGGCATAGACCTCGCTGTTGCGCGTCACCATGCAGCCCACGCGGGCACCACAGGCGCTGTAACGCTTCGACACGGAGTCGAACAGAATGGTGTTGCGCTCCAATCCCTCGAGTTGCATGACGCTGAAATGCTGGTTGCCGTCGTAGCAGAACTCACGATACACCTCGTCAGCAAAGAGGAAGAGGTCGTATTTCTTCACCAAACCGGCCACCTTCAACAGCTCCTCATGGGTGTAGAGGTAACCCGTGGGATTGTTAGGATTGCAAATCATGATGGCACGCGTATAGGGCGTGATGACCTTCTCGAACTCCTCAATGGGAGGCAAGGCGAAACCGGTCCTGATGTCGCTGGGAATCGTGACAATCTTGGCGTCGCACAGTTTGGCGAAGGTATTGTAATTGGTATAGTAAGGCTCGGGGATGATAATTTCGTCACCAGGATTCAGGCACACGGTGAAAGCCATCTGCAGGGCCTCGCTGCCGCCATTGGTGACGATAATCTGGTTAGGGGTAACATCGATGCCGTGACGGTGGTAGTAGTTGCAGAGGGCACGGCGGTAGGTGGGAATACCAGCGGAGTGGCTGTATTCCAGCACTCCTTTGTTCTTTGCCATCTCGTGAGCCTTCACAGAGAGGGCCTCAAGGGCACCTGCAGGAGTCTCGATATCGGGCTGACCGATATTCAGGTGATAGACATGTACACCGCGCTCCTTGGCAGCGTCGGCAAAGGGGACAAGTTTACGGATGGCGCTCTGCGGCAGTTCCAGTCCTTTATGCGAAATATGCGGCATGAAACTTAGTGTTAAATGTTTGGTGAGAGGTTATTACTTCGTAGGAGCTTCAATGGGCTTCACAGCCTCGACAGCTTTGCTCTCGACGGGCTTCACAGTGGCCGGATGGCTCTTGGGCTGAGGCTGAGCCTGTGCGCCGCCTTCCTGAGTGACGTTACCCTTAATTTTCAGCACCACACGGGGATTGTCGACAGCATTGCTAGTGACGGTGACGGTCTTCGAGAAGCCACCCACGTTGTTGGTGTTGTAGTGAACCTTAATGGTGCCGGTATTGCCGGGCATAACAGGCTTCTGAGTGTAACTCGGAGTGGTGCAGCCGCAAGAGGCTTTCACATTGGAGAGGATGAGAGGCTCATTGCCCTCATTGATGAAGGTAAACTCACAGTCGCCATTGCCACCCTTGGTGATGGTGCCGTAATTGTGTTCGGTTTCAGTGAAACGGATTTTGGCGCCGTTGGCGGGAGTTTCATCTTTCTTGGTGTCCTGTGCGCTTGCCATACCAAATGCCATCGAGGCAAAGAGGCAAATCATTGCAAATTTCTTCATGTTATTAGGTTTTTAAAGTTTATATTTCAATTAATTACAATATCATATTTTCACCCTTCACTTTCCACTTTTCGCTTTCATTTGGCCTGCAAAATTACTAATTTTTTAGTACACGCAAACAAAAAATTATTGCAAAAAATATTAAATAAAATTAAATTATTAGTTTTCAACGTTTTCCAGCCTGTGTCTAATCACAATATCCAGTCTTTTCTCATGAGTACGGATGCGAAGCCATTCCTCTAGCCGTTTCACGGACTCTCCCTCCAGTCGTTTCCCCTCCTGCGGGGTCACCACCGCTGTCAACACGCCACCGAGTTTGCCGACGGCAATCGAATGCACGTCGGGGAATAAGGGTTTCGCCTCGTTGCAGATATTCAGCGAGAGGGTATCGTAGGCAGCAATGGCCGCCAGTTGGCGTTGCAAATCGGCCACTTGGTTGCTCAGCACAGCGTTGGCTTGTTCGGCAGAACTGAGGGACGAGGCCATGACCAGGTTCTCGGCATTCTCGGCTTGGATTACCATGAGTTCCATCTCCTCGAGGCCATAGAAATGCAGTCTCGAGCGTGCCTCTTCAATGCGGGCCTCGGAAATCTCCTTGCCCACGGCTACCACACGCAAAGTGTCGCCCTGAGCTTGCGACGAAAGAATCTGTGTCCCGGGCTGCTCGATTTCAGCTTTGACAAAGTGATTCTTGCTATTTTCCAACACGTTCTCTTTTACGATATTGACAGTAAGGAAAGCCGCCGGAATCATGGTGAGCAATACGATGGAGTAGACCACCCTGCGGCCGCGGCGCAAAGCGTCGGACCCTGTGTCGTGTACTGCGTGGAAGCGCAGCAGTTTTACTCCTAGGAATGTCGAGGTGGCGATGAAGACGGTGTTGATGAAAAACAGGTAGAAAGCGCCGAAGAAGTAGGCCCATTGCGCTGTGGCCAGGCCGTAACCCGCCGTGCAGAGAGGAGGCATGAGGGCTGTGGCGATGGCCACACCGGGAATTACCTGTCCTTTGCTCTTTGTGGTCAGTGCCAGTACACCCGCGGCGCCGCCGAAGAATGCTATCAGCACATCGTAGAGCGTCGGCGATGTGCGCGCCAGCAGCTCGCTCTGAGCCTCGCTGAGGGGCGAAATGAGGAAATAAGCCGTCGCCGTCACCACCGAGATGAGCGTCGCCACGCCGTAGTTTTTCAGCGACTGTTTGAGTAATTCCAAATCGCTGATACCCACAGATAAACCCATTCCGATGATTGGACCCATCAGCGGTGAGATAAGCATGGCACCGATGATTACTGCCGTTGAGTTCACATTCAGTCCCAGCGAAGCAATCAGGATGGCGAACATCAGAATCCATAGGTTTGTCCCTCGGAACACGATGCTCCCTTTCACCTGTTCAATCACTGTCCGCTCTTCCTCCTTGTCAGACATGAGATTGAAATACTGGCTCAGCTCTTTTTTCAGGTATTGGTAGTTGAATTTCATGTCGAAAAGCTTTTCAAAAGATAACGTGGTAGTCATTTTTTTATTGTTTTGATGCTTCAAAATGCACTCTGATAAAGTGCAATATGTAGCGGTTTAATAATCAGTAAATTGTATTGAATATAAAATTATTTTCACCATTTTTAGTGATAGTATGAAATTTATTTCGTATCTTTGCACGCAGTTGTTTGTTTGAAAAACGTAATTTATATTAATCTTATAACATTAAAATTATGGCATTTAAAGGACAAATCATCATCGATACCGAGCGCTGCAAAGGCTGCGGAGTCTGCGTACCCGTCTGCCCGATGAAGTGCATCGCGTTGTCGAAAAATGTAAACGGTAAGGGTTACAACTACACCGAGACCGTGAATGACAGTTGCATTGGCTGCGCCAGCTGCGCCATGGTGTGCCCCGACGGCGTGATCTCCGTTTACAAGAAGAAAATCTAAACGAAAAAGAAAGAAAGGAATACTATGGCAAGAGAACTTCAACTGATGAAGGGCAATGAAGCTATTGCCCGCGCAATGATTGCCAGCGGTACGGACGGCTACTTTGGCTATCCTATCACCCCGCAGTCGGAAGTAATGGAAACCCTTATGGCCGAGAAACCGTGGGAGACCACCGGTATGACCGTGCTGCAGGCCGAGTCGGAGGTTGCCTCCATCAACATGGTCTACGGCGGTGCCGCCACCGGTAAGAAAGTCGCCACCTCGAGCTCCAGCCCCGGAATCTCGCTGATGCAGGAAGGTCTGACCTACCTCGCCGGCGCCGAAATCCCCTGCTTGGTTGTCAACGTCATGCGTGGCGGCCCCGGTCTCGGTACCATCCAGCCCTCGCAGAGCGACTATTTCCAGAGCGTGAAGGGTGGCGGTCACGGTGACTATCAGCTCTACACCCTCGCTCCCGCCTCGGTGCAGGAGATGTACGACTTCGTGTTCGACGCTTGGGACATCGCCTTCAAGTATCGCAACCCCGTCCTCATCCTCTCCGACGGTGCTATCGGACAGTGCATGGAGAAACTCTACACCCGCGACAACCTGCCTCGCTGGACCGAGGAGGAGCGCCGTAAGAACGCCCCTTGGGGCACCTGGGGCAAGCCTGCCAACCGTCCGCACAACATCATCACCTCTCTCGAACTTGAGAGCGCCCGCCAAGAAGTCTTCAACCTGAAGCTGCAGGCCAAATATGCCGAGATGAAAGAGAAAGAGGTGCGCTACGAGATGCTGAACTGCGAGGATGCCGACTACATCATCGTCGCCTACGGTTCGAGCAGCCGTATCGCCATGAAGGCCATGCAGATGGCCCGCGAGAAAGGCATCAAGGTGGGTCTGTTCCGCCTGATTACCCTCTTCCCCTTCCCGACCAAACAGCTGGCCGAGGTTGCCGCCCACGTGAAGGGTATCCTTTGCGTCGAGATGAGCGCCGGCCAGATGATTGAGGACGTGAAGCTGGCCACCAAGTGCGGTGTGAAGACCGAGCACTTCGGCCGCTTCGGCGGTATCATCCCCACTCCCGGCGAGGTCCTGGAGGCTCTTGAAAACAAGATTATCAAATAAAGAAAGGAACAACAATGAATCAAGATATTGAAGCTCGCAAACAAGCGCTGTTGAAAGAGGGTTACGAGGAGGTTTACACCCGTACCAAGGTGCTCACCGACGCCGTCATGCACTACTGCCCCGGTTGCGGTCACGGCACCACCCACCGCCTCATCGCCGAGGTTATCGACGAGATGGGCATTCAGGACAACGTCGTCGGCGTCAGCCCCGTCGGATGCTCCGTTTTGGCCTACAACTATTTCGATGTCGACTTCCAGGAGGCCGCCCACGGCCGCGCTCCTGCTGTCGCCACCGCTATTAAGCGCCTCAACCCCGACACCTTTGTATTCACCTATCAGGGTGACGGTGATCTGGCCGCTATCGGCACCGCCGAGACCATCCATGCCGCCAACCGTGGCGAGAACATGACCATGATTTTCGTCAACAACGGTATCTACGGTATGACCGGTGGCCAGATGGCCCCCACGACACTCGTTGGCATGCGCAGTGCCACCACTCCATATGGCCGCCGCGTGGACCTCAACGGTTATCCCCTCCGCATGACGGAGCTCCTCTCCACCCTGCCCGGCACCTACTACGTGACCCGTCAGAGCGTGCAGAACCCCGCCGCCGTGCGCAAGGCCAAAGCCGCTATCCGCAAAGCCTTCGAGAACCAGAAACTGAAGAAAGGCCTCTCCTTCGTCGAGATCCTCTCCAACTGCAATAGCGGCTGGAAAATGACTCCTGTGGCCGCCAACAAGTGGATGGAAGACAACATGATGCCCAACTACCCCATCGGCGACATCAAAGTCGACGGCAAGATTGTCGAGGGCATCGACGCCAACCGTCTCGTTCTGGATCACCCGCTGACCGTTCAGCAATAATTAACAATTAAAAACGAAGAAACAATGACTGAAGAAATCATCATAGCCGGTTTCGGTGGACAGGGTGTCCTCTCGATGGGTAAGATTCTTGCCTACTCCGGTGTCATGCAGGACAAAGAGGTCAGCTGGATGCCCAGCTACGGCCCCGAGATGCGTGGCGGCACCGCCAACGTCTCCGTCATCATCAGCGACGAGCGCATCAGCTCGCCCATCATCAACCAGTTCGACACTGCCATCGTGCTCAACCAGCAGTCGCTGGACAAGTTCGAGAGCGCTGTGAAGCCCGGCGGTTACCTCATCTATGACCCCAACGGCATCACCCACGAACCCACCCGCAAGGACATCAACATCTACAAGATCGCCGCTACCGCCAAAGCCCAGGAGCTCGGCATCAGCAAGGTCTTCAACATGGTGGTCCTCGGTGGCTTCCTGAAGTTGAAACCCATTGTCGACAAGCAGTACATCCACGAAGGTCTGGAGCACTCCCTGCCCCAGCGCCACTGGAACCTCATTCCCCAGAACGAGGAAGCTATCGAAATCGGCAAGGGCCTCATCGAAGCCGTCCAGGTTCTCTAAGCCCTAAGCGCTTTACATTGAAACAAAGAATCCCGGTCTCAGTGGCCGGGATTCTATTTTTTTTATTTCCAACTTAGTAGATGGTGCTCTCGTCGGCGCCCTCTTCTTCCTGTTGCTGGGGTTTCTGCTTCAAACCATTGTTGATTTTCCAAGAGAAACCGAGGGTGACGGTGGGCGAGAGGCGTTTAGCCTTCACCTCACGGTTCATTTGGGAGTCGTAGGTGCGGTGACCCCAGCCACCAGTGGCGAGTACGTCGCTGACGCGCAGGCTCACGGTGCCGCGACGCTGGAAGACCTCTTTTTTCACCGCCAGGTCGACCCAGTAGTTGGCATCCATCTCGGTCTGCAGGTCGAGCCACGGAGCCCAGTACTGGCCGCTGAGCTGGATGGTCCAGTCGTCAGGCAGGTTCATGTAGGAACTGAACTTACCGCTGGCTTGGAACGACGACTTGTCCTTGTTGCCCAACAGGGCGGTGCCCTCGATGGTACTCTCATAGAGGTTGAGGCTGACATTGATTTTCCACCACTTGAGGATTTGCCAGTCGAAGATGAACTCGAGGCCGTAGTTGTAGCCCGTGCTGAGATTGAAGGCTGTGGAGGCACGGTAGCCGTCATACTGGGGGTTGTAGGGCTCCCACCAGGCATAGTAGGCCGCACTGTCGGCACACCACATGAAGCCGTAGCGGGTAATCATGTTGTTGGTCTGACGGTAGTATAAAGAAGTGAAGATGTTCACCTTGTCAATGCCGAGGTTATAGGATATCTCGAAAGCATTGGTGTATTCGGGGTCGAGATTGGGGTTGCCGAAGGAGATTTGGTCGCCCTCGCGGACATCCATATAGGGGTTGAGATCCCAGAAATGGGGTCGGTGAACACGACGACTGTAGCTCACCTGCATGCTCTGCATCTCGTCGAACTTGTACGACAGGTGCAGCGTGGGATAGAGTTGCCAGTAGGTCTTATCAATGGCCACGGTGGCGGGATGGTTGAGGTCCTCACCATAGATAGAAGAGTATTCGCCACGCAGGCCCACCTGCAGCGAGAGGCTTTCGGTGAGGCCACCGCCCAAGGTGCCGTAGATGGCATGCACGTGCTGGTTGTAATCGAAGTGCGTCGACGAGACGGCGTCGTAGATATGGTTGGTGGTGCTAGTGGTGCGATAGTAGTCGGCGCGCTGGTTGGGCCAATCCATACGACCCTCGTAGCCTGTCTCGAGACGCCAGCCTTCGCGGCCAAAGAAGGTGTCGAGGGGACGCAGCCAATTAAGTTTGATGTTCAACGCTTGGTGGTGGTTCTCCGTCTCGCTCTCGCGCAGGTAATAGTGGTCGTTATTGGCAGCAACATCATTGTAGACCTGGTCTTGCTCGCCCTCGCCCGTCACCTGGCGGGTGCTGAAAGTAGCATCGAGGGTAAGTTCCTCGTCCTTGCGATTGAATTTCCTTGTATACAAGAGATTGAACGAGTGATTCACATTGACGTTGTCGCTCTCCGAGACCTGATTGTAGTGCAACGAATCGTTGGGATTGTACACATCCTTGGCATAGATGTCGCTATGACGCTGACGATTGCCGCCACGCAGTTGGTAACTGAGCAGGAGGCTATTGTATTCGTCGAAATAATATTCGCCGCCCAACTTGAAGCTGCCCATGTAGTTGGGATTGAGGCTATACTGGTCAATGTCGTAGTGCGAGCGCGTGGTGCCGTCGAGATTCAGGTACTCGATGTCGGAGTTGGAGTTGTTGCCGCGCTGACGCACACCGCCGTCGGCATTGAAAAAAAGGTTATACTTTTCAGTGGTGTAGTTGAGGCTGATGTTGCTCATCGCCGTGGGAATCCAACGAGGCAGCGAGTCGGGCACCGCAAAGGGCAGCGGGGCACCCACATTGACGTTCACCACACCGTTGAGTCCCAAGGCGCCAGCGGTCTTGTCCTTGAGTTTGATATTGATGATACCACTCATGCCCTCGGGGTCGTATTTCGCCGAGGGGTTGGTGATAACCTCGACATTCTCCACCGTCGAAGCAGGAATCTGTTCCAGCAGCGATGCCAAGTCACTGGAGAGCAACTCGCTGGGACGTCCGTTGATGAGCACCTTGACATTGGAGGA
The DNA here is from genome assembly GCA_902800395.1 of uncultured Bacteroidota bacterium. Lineage (GTDB taxonomy): Bacteria > Bacteroidota > Bacteroidia > Bacteroidales > P3 > Colimorpha. The sequence continues at coordinate 49,585 of CADCEC010000008.1, forward strand.
TCCTCGCAGCGTCACGTTGCCGTCGTTGTCCACCGCCACGCTGGGCACCTGCTCCAGCACATCGGTGGCGGTGCCGCCACCTGAGACGATATTCTTGTCGACGTTCACCACGCGTTTGTCGAGCTGATACTCCACCATCGAGCGTTCGGCAGAGATCTCCACAGCCTCCATCATGGTGCCGGTCATCTTGAGTTCCACCTTGCCGACGTTCACGTTGCGGCGACGGTCGTTGAAGACGACGGGATCGGCGTAGTACCAAGCGTCGTAGCCGATGAAGGTAACTCTCAGGATATAACGCCCGTAGGGGGCCGTCAGCGAGAATGTGCCATTGCGTTCACTCACGGTGCCGTTCACCAGCGACGAATCGCTGGCCTTCAGCAGCGCGATGTTGGCATACTCGATGTTCTCGCCGGTGCGCTTGTCCACCACACGACCCGTCACGCCGCCTTGGGCGTAGGCGGAAGTGGAAAGTGAAAAGTGGAAAGCGAAAAGCAAACTGACGCAGAAAACGACTCGCAAAAACCTCTTCATGTTGACATCTACTTTTTATTGTTTGGGTTGGCGGACGAAATGGGGCATCTCGAAGGGTATCTCAATGGAATACTCGATGAGGCCGCCAAAGGCGCCGTCCTCCTTGTACCAGGGGGTCTGGTATATGAGCTTCTTCACCTTGCTGCCATCGGCGAGGGTTTTCTCGATGGTGTAGGCGTTGAGTTCCTGATGCTCCAGCAGCCCTTTGAGCTTTGTCTTTGCCGGCTCGGGGTGGCAGTTCATCAGGTTATAGCCGACAATCTTCTGGCCGTGACTGTTCACGTCGGCCGAATGCTGGTTCATATCAAGAATATTGCCATCCACGTCGCAGACGGTGATGGCAATATTCTTAAGTCCTTCAAAGTATTGTTCCATACTCGGGATTATTTGCACTGCAGGGCAGCGAGGGCGATGCTGTAGAGCTTGGTCTTGGCGCTGTCGCCGCGGCTAGTGAGGACACAGGGGACGCGGGCACCCATCACCATGCAGGCGAGTTCGGCGTGAGCGAACTTGGTGCAAGCTTTGTAGAAGATGTTACCGGCCTCGATGTTGGGGAAGAGCAGGCAGTCGGCATCACCGGCGACCTCGCTGGTGAGCTTCTTGGTCTGGGCACTCTCCTTGTCGATGGCGCAGTCGAGGCTCAGAGGACCGTCGACGATGGCACCGGGAATCTGGCCACGCTGGCTCTGCATACCCAGCCAAGCGGCTTCGGCGCAAGCGGGCATACCGATGGAGACCTGCTCGGTGGCGGCGAGAACAGCCACTTTGGGTTTGGGGTTCTCGAGGCTCTTGGAGACGCTGATGAGGAAGTTCATGATGGCGGTCTTCTGCTTAAAGTCGGGAGCAGGAATGATGGCCATATCACTGCAGACGAGCAGCTTGTGGTAGGCGGGAACCTCCATCACAGCCATGTGGGTCAGCATGTCGTTCTTCTTGCCGGGCATGAGGCCGCACTCCTTGTTGAGGATGGCGCGCATGTACTTGTCGGTGGAGAGCAGGCCCTTCATCAGGAAGTCGCCCTTACCCTCGTTGATGAGCTTCACAGCGAGAGCGCCAGCCTTATTGTCGTTAGCCTCTTGAATCATCTCAAACTTGTTGGGGTCGATACCCTCTTCGGCGCAGACCTTTTTCATAGTGTCGATGTCGCCCACGAGGGTGGCCTCGACGATACCGCGGTCGATGGCAGCGCTCACAGCGCAGATAGTGTGTGCATCGTTGGCATAGGCAGCCACCATTCTTTTCTTACCTTTCGATTTGACCAGTTCCAGCAGGTCGTCAAGTTTCGTAATCATCTTATTAAGTGTTTTTTAATTGTTAATAAATCAATATTTGAAACTGCAAATATACAACATTATATGGAAACAACAAAATAAAAATAAAATTGTAAAAAAAATTGCCAGTTTCAAAAATCTTCGTATCTTTGCAGCGGAATGAGAGAGGTCGAGAACCTCTCTTTTTATTGGTATGATAGAGAAAATCAAGATATTAGAACTAGTAAACAGCGCGCTTGAAGGGAGCGATAAATTCCTCGTGAACCTCAAAATCACTCCGGACAACCGCATTTTTGTCGACATCGACGGTGACAATGGCGTCAACATCGACGACTGCATCGAGCTCTCCCGTGCCATCGAGGGCAACCTAAACCGTGACGAGGAGGATTTCGAACTCAATGTCAGCTCCGCCGGTGCCGACCAGCCCTTGAAGCTCACGCGCCAGTACCGCAAGAATGTGGGCCGCGACCTCGAGGTCGTCACCCTCGATGGAGAAAAAGCCGAAGGTGTCCTCGAAGATGCCTCTGACGACGGCATCGTCCTCCGCACCCACGGCACCAAGAAGCAGGCCCCCGAGACCCTCCGTTTCGCCTACCGCGACATCAAGAGTGCCAAAGTGGCCATCAAATTTTGAAACAAAGAAAAAACAACAATACAATGAAAAGTTTAGACTTGAGTGGTTCCTTTCAGGAATTCAAGGAATTTAAGAACATCGACCGCGAGACCCTGATGCGCATCCTCGAAGAGGTGTTCCGTACCGCCCTGGCCAAACGCTATGGCTCCGAGGACAACTTCGACATCATCGTCAACATTGACAAGGGTGACCTCGAAATCTTCCGCAACCGCACCATCGTGGAAGACGGCCAAGTGGAAGACGATAGCCGCGAGATTGCGCTGAGCGACGCTCAGAAAATCGAGTCTGACTTCGAGGTCGGCGAGGAGTGCTCCGAGCCCATCCTCATGACCGACTTCGGCCGCCGCGAAATTCTCTCCATCCGCCAGAACCTCGTGAGCAAAATCCAGGATTACGAGAAGAGTCTCATCTTCCAGAAATACAAGGAGAAAGTCGGCGAAGTCATCGTCGGCGAAGTCTACCAGCCTTGGAACAAGGAGGTGCTCATTCTCGACGACGAGAAGATCGAACTGGTGCTCCCCAAGAGCGAGCAGATTCCTGCCGACCACTTCCGCAAAGGCGACACCGTGCGTGCCGTGGTGCTGAAGGTGGAGATGAAGAACAACAGCCCCATCATCGTCCTCAGCCGCACCAGCCCCATTTTCCTGGAGCGTCTGCTCGAAGCCGAGGTACCCGAAATCTATGACGGCCTCATCACCATCAAGAATATCGTCCGCCAGCCCGGTGAGCGTGCCAAAGTGGCCGTGGAGAGCTACGACGACCGCATCGACCCCGTGGGAAGCTGCGTGGGTGTGAAGGGTGGCCGTATCCACGGTATCGTCCGCGAGCTGCGCAACGAGAACATCGACGTCATCAACTACACCCCGCGTGTCGACGTGATGATCCAGCGCGCCCTCTCGCCCGCCAAGGTGAGCAACATCAAGATTAACGAGGAAGAGAAGAAGGCCGAGGTATTCATGCAGCCCGACCAGGTGAGTTTAGCCATCGGTAAAGGCGGCTACAACATCAAGCTCGCCTCCAAGCTCGTGGGCTACGAAATCGAGGTCTACCGCGACAGCGACGAGGACTACGACGATGTGGCATTGGTGGAATTCAACGACGAAATCGACCAGTGGATTATCGACGAGCTTATCAAGATTGGCTGCGACACCGCCAAGAGCGTTCTCGCCCTGCCCAAGGAAGAACTCATGACCCGCACCGACCTCGAGGAAGAGACCATCGACCACGTCATCGAGGTGCTGAAAGCAGAGTTTGAATAAAACCTAACAATGCTTAGGAGAACCTAGGAAAGCCTAGAAAAGCCCAGAAAACAAAGAAAAAGAATTAAAAGAAAGGACTCGACAATATGGCAAGTTTCAGACTGAATAAGGTAGCCAAGGATTTCAACGTGGGTATACAGACCCTCGCTGATTACCTTGCCAAGAAGGGGCACCAAGTGGAGGCTACGCCCAATACGAAGATTAGCGAGGAGCAGTATGAACTGCTGGCCACGGCTTTCCAGAGCGAACGCAAAGTGAAGGAGGAGGCCGACAAAATCGAGCTCATGACCAGCGGCAGCAACCGCGTCGTGGAGGTGGAGTCCAAAAAGGAATCGGAACCCGAGAACGAAGAGGTGATAATTAAGAATTACACCCACGCGAAAACTCAGCCCGAACCTGAGCCTGAACCCGAACCTGAGCCCATAGAGACTCCGGAAAGTCTGGAAATTCCGGAAACTTCGGAAACCTCGGAAGAACCTGCCGAATCCGAAGAGTCAGAAGAGTTAGAGGAACCTAACGACAACCCCCAGCAGGACTCCAACAGTCCCTTCAACGTGGTGGGCAAAATCGACCTCAGCGCCCTCAACCAGCGCATGCGTCCCGACAAGAAGAAAAAGAAGAAAGGCGAGAAGAAGGAACCTGCCGTGTCGCCTGCCGCTGCCGCCAAACCCAAGAGCGAGACAAAGTCCAAAGCCGAGCCCGCTCCCATGACGGAACCGGAGCCCGAACCCGTTGTCGAAGCCCCCAAACCCGAGCCCAAGCCCGAACCCGAATTCATCGAGACACAATACACCAAACTCGAGGGTCCAAAGGTCCTCGACAAGATTGACCTCAGCCAGTTCTCCAAGGACGGCGCCGATACTCCTGGCAGCAAGCGCAAACGCAAGCACCAAAAGAAGGAAGCCGTCAGCGCCCAGGAGGTGAAGAAGATTGGTGCCGAAGTGGCCAAGAAAGAGAGCAAAGAAAAGGAGAAGGCCAAGAAGGAGAGCCAGCGGAACGCTGCCCAGCAGCAACAGGCTCCCAAGAAGAAGAAAAAGAAAGAGGAGAAGAAACCCGTCGAAATCGACGACAACGAAATCGAGAAGCAGATTCGCGACACCCTCGCCCGCCTCTCGCCCATGGGCAAGAGTAAGACCTCCAAGCACAACCGCGAGAAGCGCCAGAAGGTCCACGCCCAGATGGAGGAGGAGATGCTCCACGAGATGGAGAGCCAGAACGTGCTGCAGGTGACAGAATTCGTCACCGCCAACGAGCTGGCCACCATGATGAACGTGCCTGTGACCAAGATTATCGCCACCTGCATGTCCGTAGGTATCTTCGTCAGCATCAACCAGCGCCTCGACGCCGAGACCATCAAGCTCATCGCTGATGAATTCGGCTTCGAAGTGAACTTCGCCTCCGAGGATGTGGTCAACACGCTGCACCAAATTGAGGAAGAGGACCGTCCCGAGGACCTCGTGCCGCGCAACCCCATCATCACCGTCATGGGTCACGTCGACCATGGTAAGACCTCGCTGCTCGACTATATCCGCAAGACCAACGTCATCGCCGGCGAGGCGGGCGGCATCACCCAGCACATTGGTGCCTACGAGGTGCAGACCGCCGACGGCCGCAAGATTACCTTCCTCGACACCCCCGGCCACGAGGCCTTCACCGCCATGCGTGCCCGCGGTGCCAAGATGACCGATATCGCCATCATCGTCATCGCCGCCGACGACAAAATCATGCCGCAGACCATCGAGGCTATCAACCACGCCCAGTCGGCTGGTGTGCCTATCGTCTTTGCCATCAACAAGATTGATAAACCCGGTGCCGACCCCGACCGCATCAAGACCGAGCTAGCCAACATGAACCTCCTCGTCGAGGAATGGGGCGGTAAGTACCAGAGCCAGGACATCAGTGCCAAGAAGGGTATCGGCGTAGAGGAACTGCTCGAGAAAGTCATCCTCCAGGCCGATATTATGGAGCTAAAAGGCAACCCCAACAAGCGCGCCAAGGGCGTCGTCATCGAGAGCGCCCTCGACAAGGGCCGCGGCTATGTAGCCAAACTGCTGGTGCAGGAAGGCACCATGCGCAAGGGCGACCCCATCGTGGCCGGTGCCGTTGCTGGACGCGTCCGTGCTATGTACAACGAGCGTAACCAAGAGGTGATGTCCGCCGGTCCCTCGCAGCCTGTGCTGCTCCTCGGCCTCACCGGTGCCTGCCAGGCTGGCGACACCTTCAATATCATGGAGAATGAGAAGGAAGCCAAGGATATCGCCGCCAAGCGTACCCAGTTGCAGCGCGAGCAGGGCATCCGTACCCAGACGCACCTCACCCTCGAGGAAATCGGTCGCCGCCGCGCCCTCGGCAACTTCAAGGAACTCAACATCATCGTCAAGGGCGATGTCGACGGTTCCGTCGAGGCCCTCAGCGACTCGCTGCTCAAGCTCAGCAACGAAGAGGTGCAGGTCAACGTTATCCACAAGGGTGTGGGTCAGATTTCGGAGAACGACGTTACGCTGGCTATGGCCTCCGATGCCATCATCGTCGGCTTCCAGGTGCGTCCCAGCGTGGGTGCCCGCAAGATGGCCGAAACCGAGAAAATCGACATCCGTCTTTACAGCATCATCTACGATGCCATCAACGAGCTCAAGGACGCTATCGAAGGCATGCTTGCCCCGGAGACGCAGGAGAAGATTGTGGCCAACCTCGAGATTCGCGAGACCTTCAAGATCAGCAAGGTGGGCACCATCGCCGGCTGTATGTGCCTCGACGGCAAAATCAACCGCCAGAGCAACGTCCGCATCATCCGCGACGGTATTGTGGTCTACACCGGCAAGCTCGCCTCCCTCAAGCGCTTCAAGGACGACGTCAAGGAGGTTGTCAGCGGTCAGGACTGCGGCCTGAACATCGAAAACTACAACGACATCAAGGTCGGCGACATCGTCGAGGCCTACGAAGTGACAGAAATCAAACGCAAACTTTAACGTTTGCGTACTGCTCCTGTAGTTCAATGGATAGAATAGAGGTTTCCTAAACCTTTGATCAGAGTTCGATTCTCTGCGGGAGTACCAAAACACCAGCACTGCCACCGCGGTGCTTTTTTTTGTACCGTTATTTCCTGTAAACCAGCATTTCAAAGAACTCTCTTTTCCGCGAAACCTGATGCAAAGATACAATCTTTGCATCGTGATTTCAAGGCGAGAAACCCGCGAAACCCCTCGCTAAGAATTACAAAAAGAGAGAACTTTGACATATTGAGAAACTATTCAAATGGCCCTATCAAGTACTACTTGGGCACTAGTTAGGCACTAGTTAGACACTAGTTGATAAAAGAAGTTTTTGCCCATATCGGGAAAAGTTTGTATCTTTGCATTTTATTTTGAAACCAATATTACGATGAAAAAAATACTGATACTTTTAGCGTTGGCGTTGCCGATGATGCTGGCGGCGCAGGTTAATCATAAGGAGAGCTGCACTTCCATCATGGTGGGCAAGCGGGCGAGTACCGACGGCAGCGTCATCACGTCGCACACCTGCGACGGTCGCTACCGCACGTGGATGACCGTCGAGCCGGCGGCCGACCACAAGAAGGGCTCCAAGCACGAGGTACGCAAGGGCACGATGCACACCGTCTCGCCTAGCGACACCACAGGCATCCGCGTGGCTGGCACCATCCCCGAGGTTCAGCACACCTACGCCTACCTCAACACCTCATACCCTTGCCTCAACGAGAAACAGCTGGCCATTGGCGAGAGCACCTTCAGCGGTCCCGACACGCTGGTGAACGAGAACGCCATGTTCCTTATCGAGGAGTTGGAACGTATTGCCCTGCAGCGCTGCACGACGGCACGTGAGGCCATCCTGCTCATCGCCAAACTGGCAGAGAAATACGGCTATGCCGACGGCGGCGAGTGCATCACCATCGCTGACCGCAAGGAGGTGTGGCAGATGGAAATCCTCGGCTGCGGCAAGGACCAGATTGGCGCCGTGTGGGCAGCCCAGCGCGTGCCCGACGACCATGTGGCCGTGAGCTGCAACATTCCGCGCATCGGCAAGTTACAGCGCAACAATCCCGACTACTTCATGTGTTCCGACAATATTGAGGCGGTGGCCAAGAAATACTACCTTTGGGACGGCGAGGGCGAGTTCGTCTTCTGGAAAGCTTTCAACACCTCATGGGCCAATGGGCGCAACTTCCGCGAGCGCGAATACTTCATCTTCAATGCACTGGCTCCCTCGCAGGGTTTCACCTACGATATGCCGGAGCTGCCCTTTAGCGTGAAGCCCGACAACCCCGTCGACATCACCGACGTGATGGAGCTGCTGCGTTCCACCTACGAGGGCACCGATATGGATATGTGCAAGAACCTCAAGGTGGTGGTGAACCGCAAGCGCGACGACGGCAGCACCTACAAGGACACCGTCACCAGTCCCATCGCCAATCCTTGGCTGGGTGGCACCATGCAGCAGACGCTCAACATGCTGGCTCCCGGTACCATCGAATTCCGCCGCACCGTCAGCGTGGCGTGGTGCTCTTACAGTTTCGTGGCGCAGCTGCGCGACTGGCTGCCCGACGAGGTGGGTGGCATCTGCTGGATGGCCGTCGACAATCCTGGCCAGAGCCCCCGCATCCCCATCTTCTGCGGCACCACTGAGTTGCCGGAGGCTTTCAGCCGCTGCGGACAAAAGAGCTACGACCCCGAGGCCTGGCTCTGGATGTTCCGCCGTGCCAACAAGCTGGCCACCGTCGCCTGGCAGCGCACCAAGAAGCAGCACATGAACGCCGTCCTGCAGCAGGAGGGCACCGCCTTCAGCGGCCTCAAAGCCCTCGAGGACGACATCAAAGCTAGTCCCAAGAAGGCTTACAAGCGACTCAACGCCTACACCAAACAGATATTCGAGAACACCACCGCCGCCTGGAAGAACCTCGAAGCCGACTACTGGCACATGTTCGGGATGGGATTCTAAACAGTTAAAAGATAAAAGTTAATAGTTAAGAGTTATGAGGAGGCTGTTTGGGAATGTTTTAATGCGTAAATGTGTTAATGCGCTAGTGTTTTTGCTGCTGCCAATGGTGGTGACAGCGCAGGTGAAGATTCCAAAGGAGGCCAACAGGTTTACTTACTGGCAGTTCGAGTACGGCGAGAAGATTGACACGACGGTAATCACCGTCGAGCGCTATCCCGACGGTTCCATCGTCATCCTCACCCCCACTCCCAAGGGAAAGCTGATACAAGGCTACTGCCAGACGGTGACCAGCGTCGACTATGCTGCCGACAGCATCACTGTGACAGCCACCTATGATGACAGCAGCTACTACTACCGCACGGGATTCTCGCGGAACGATTTGGAGTGGAAAGTGGAAAGCGGAAAGTGGAAAACGTCGGTGAACAGCAATACACTCATTTTCGAGATGGATGAGAAGGCGCCCGTGAACGTCACCCCCCTGCCCTACTACGGGTTGAACAAAGGTGTACTGCGCAGCTATACCCGCAACGGGCAGTTGCGACTGAAGCTGGCGAAGGCAGAGAAGTCGAAGAAAGTGAAAAGTGGAAAGTGGAAAGTGGAAAGTGGTCGTCGGGTGTCACCGAAGGAACTCGACCGCATCATGAAGGAGCGGCTGGTGGTCACCACGCGCATTTTCGACCACGAGCAGATATGCTGGGGCAAGGAGAACGCTCATATCGACAGCGGCTTGGAGGCGGTGCCTTACGACACTGTGCTGCACTATGCCGGCGGAACGCTGATATTGAAACGGGTGAAGCTACCCATACTTCCATATCATTACCAGCACTTTGTAGAATTACGCCAGCAGAGCAACGGCGACGCCTACGACCGCACAGGTTCCGTCTTTATCATCCCTGCTGACTGCTTTCCTTCATTCTTCGACGGTATCAACAATCATCCCGACTCGCTGCCCATCTTCACCGGCCGCGACGGCCAACGCTACCAAGGCATTATGCTGGGAAACGGTATCGGCAGTTACGAGCCCCCCATCGAGCTGGTGCGTTTCTTCACTCCCTTCGGTGTGGGTCACTTCAACGAGCGCATGAAAGACTACGGCATTGATTGGCGCAAAGAGACCTACTACCGTCAAGAAATCACCGACCTCTATAGATACACCGATGTCTGCAAAAACGGCGAGGTTGTCATCGGAGCTTGGATAGGCAACTACGATGCCGGCGGTCACCTGCTGACGATGGACATCAAGTCGTACCCCAACGAATACACTCTCGACGACAGCCATAGTCCCGATGTATCCATCATCCCTCTCTTCAACACCTGCAATGTGCTGGAGATGGCGGGACAGAACTACGGCAAACTGTTCGGCACCGACTCGCTGACGGTCACCTTCGTTATTCCAAATATCGCCGACCAGGCCCGTCTGCGTTACATCTCCACTGGTCACGGCGGCTGGGGCGAGGGGGACGAGTTCATTCCCAAGACCAACACCATCCTTATCGACGGCAAGCCCGCCTTCACGCACACTCCCTGGCGGCAGGACTGCGGCTGCTACCGCGACCTCAACCCTGTCTCAGGCAACTTCTGGAACGGCCTCTCCAGCAGCGATTTTTCACGCAGCGGATGGTGCCCCGGCACCGCCACACAACCCGTCTATTTCGACCTCTCGCCCTGGATTGACGGTATGGACCACACGATGACTGTCGCCATCCCGCAGGGCAAGCCCGTCGAGGGTATGTTCAGCCACTGGGCCGTGAGCGGTGCATTAATCATTGAATATTAACGACAATGAAACGTATACTGATACTCATACTACTGCTGGGCAGTACAATCGTACAGGCGCAGACGTTGCGAATTATCTTCGCGGGCGACCTAATGAGTCATATGCCGCAAGTCAATGCCGCGAAGCAGGCCGACGGCAGCTACGACTATGCTCCTTGTTTCCGTTATGTAAAGGATTATCTCCAGAGTGCTGACCTAGCCATCGTGAATCTTGAGGTACCACTGGCCGGCAAGCCCTACAGCGGCTATCCCCAGTTCTCGGCTCCCGACGCGCTGGCAGCCTATGCCAAAGAGGCGGGCTTCGACATCATGACCACAGCCAACAACCACTGCATGGATCGTGGGAAGAAAGGCCTTGAGCGCACCCTCTTCGCCCTCGACAGTCTCGGCATCCCCCACCTGGGCACCTACCGCGACCGTCAGCAGCGCGACACCGAGCACCCCCTCATGGTGGAGCGCAACGGCATCCGTCTGGCATTGCTCACCTACACCTACGGTACCAACGGCATCCCCGCCGTGGAACCCAATATCGTCAACCTTATCGACACTACCGAGATGGCGCGCGACTTGCGGGTTGCCCGTGCGAAAGGTGCCGACTTCGTCGTCACCCTCATCCATTGGGGCATCGAATATGCTGTGAAAGCCAACAAGGAGCAGGAGCGGACGGCACGATGGCTGCTGGAGCACGGCTGCGATGCTGTCGTCGGAGGCCATCCTCATGTGATACAGAACTTCACCCTCGATGCCATTTCTGGCAACGACCGCTATCCCGAGGTGGTCATCTACTCGATGGGCAACCTCGTCAGCAACCAGCGCAACGAGAACTGCGACGGCGGTATCATGGTGGAGTTGACACTACAGAAAACCCTGTGCGTAGGGGAAGGCATCGGGTTGGAGCAAGAGTGGCAATACCTGCCCTACTGGGTCCACCGCGGCACTGTGGACAGCATCTACCAGTACTATATCGTCCCATCGACCGATGCTGTGGCCCATCCCGAAAGCTACCAAATTCAGGGCGACCTGCTGAAAGCCCTGCAACTTTTCGACCAGAACACTCGCGAGAGGCTGGAAGCCTGCACTCTCAAGAATGGAGATAATATTACCGAGCATCTCTTCTACCGCAACACCCTGCCCATCCGCACCAAGGTGGGGGGCGTGGTGCCACTGCGAGGAAATCCCTTACTGAATAAAATGTTGCAAGAAAAGCCGAAAAAAGATACTAAATCAAAGAAGAAATAAAACATAAATAGTATTATGACGAAAAAACTCATCACACTGGCTCTAATGGCTTTCCTCGCCGGCGGCGTTGCCACTGCGCAGCACCACGGTAATTGCGGCAACTGCCCGCACCACGCACAGCACCAGCAGCAGTCGGGTTGCCAGAGTCAACAACCCAAAAATGACGGCATCGACATGGCCATCGTCAAAGCCTTCCCCACGGTAAAAGAGGTGAAGAAGGCGAAGAAATGGACTGAAGTATACGACGCCAACAAAAACCTCCTCGGCTACGCCGTCTACAGCAAACCCGCCAGTGACGGTATCAAGGGGTACAACGGTGAGACCCCTGTACTCATCGCCTTAAGTCCCAAGAAGGTCATCCTCGGCGTATGGCTGCTGGAAAACAAGGAAACCCCAAAATTCGCCAAGAAAGTGGAGGATGCTGGATTCTACAAGAATTGGAACGGCCTCACCGTGAAGCAGGCACTGAAGAAAGAAGTCGACGTCGTGAGCGGCGCCACCTACACCAGCAACGGCGTCATCAAGAGCGTCCGGGCCGCACTGGAGGCACTATGAAACTCATCATCCTGGACTTTGATGGGACTCTAGCCGACACACAGCCTCTGATTCTCCGCTCACTGCAAGGCACAATAGCGGAGCTGGGGTTGTCGTCACGTACCGATGCCGAGTGTGCTTCCATTATCGGACTGCCACTGAAGGAATGTTTTGTGAAGTTGCTGGGGGTCGACGACCGGCTGGCCGAGCGTTGCTGCGAAGTTTACCGGCGACTCTTCGACGAGTATAATCACCCCGGTACAGTGACACTCTTCCCGCATGTGGAGGAGACTCTCCACGAACTGCACCGTCGCGGGCTGCAACTGGCCATCTGCAGCAGCAGAGCCCGCGCCACCCTCGACCACTTCGTGCAGTCTTTCGGTTTCGACAAGATGGTACAGGCGGTGGTGAGTGCCGACGATGTACCACACGGCAAGCCTTATCCCGACCCCGCACTGCGAGTATTGGAACTCACAGGTTGCAGACCGGAAGAGGCTCTGATGGTAGGAGATGCGTCGTACGACATCCTGATGGGTCGTGCGGCTGGATGCCACACCTGCGGAGTGACCTATGGCAACCAGACATCCGACCAACTAAGCAAAGCCGGTGCCGACTACCTCATCAATGACTTTCAGGAGCTCTTATACCTTTTAACCTTTTAAACCCTATAATAATTATATGAAGATTAACGACAAAATGAAGATACGTACGGTGGCAGGCGAAAATATTGTCATCATGCAGGATGCCAATGGGAGCGACATGACCCGTGTAGTGGCACTGAATGAGAGTGCCCTATTGCTGTACAACCAATTGATGGGCCAAGAGTTCGAAGTGGACGATGTGGTACGCATGCTCACCGATGAGTATGAAGTCAATGAGGCTGACGCCCGCAAAGACGCCGAAGCCTGGGTGGCCGAGATGAAGAAAAACGGGCTCGTTATTTGATGGCTGAGGCAACACTACATATCGGAGGGCATGGACTACATCTCTGTGGTGACGACACCGTGGAGCAGGTCATGCGTATTCCCGGCATGAGCGCTTTCTCTGTTGCATCTTGTCCGTGCGAAATGGAAGTGCGGTTCGGTCCGAAGATACAGCTCCCCAATTGCCGATGGCTGCATGAGTTCGACATCATTGATGGACAACAGCGCTGCCGCTTTGGCATAGATACCGAAGGGACTTACTACTATACTTTCGATCATCAAGGACTGCTGCGCTATCGCGAAGGCGATGGGGTTGACATCAACATGAACGGCAACACAGAGGCACTGCGTTTCGCACTATGGATTGCCTACGCTATGATGGGCGTAAAACTGGGAGCCGTGCCGGTACACTCCTCGGTAGTGGTATGCACCAACCGCGCCGTAATGTGCTTAGGCGAGAGCGGCACCGGAAAGAGCACCCACACCAGACTATGGCTGGAGAATATCGCAGACACTCACTTGCTCAACGACGACAGTCCCATCGTAAGCCTTATCGACGGCGAGATACGGGTCTACGGGTCGCCATGGAGCGGAAAAAGCGATTGCTATCTGCAAGAGAGCCACCCCATCGCTGGACTACTACGCCTCGAGCAACGCAAGGAGAACAGCATTCGACGGCTGGGAGTAGTGGAGAGTTTCGCTGCCCTGCAACCCTCCTGCCCACCCTCGCTAGCAAAAGAAGAACACTGCATGGATCTGCTGGTAGACTTCATCTCCCATGTGATAGAACACGTGCCTGTCTATCGTATGGGATGCCTACCCAATGCCGATGCGGCACGATTGAGTCATAAAAGCCTTATCGGATGACGGTAGACAACGAGACATATTTCGCATTAGTAGAAGAGCAACTGGCAGCTGGCGGACAGGTAAAGATACCCCTGGTGGGCACCAGCATGCAACCCACGCTACTGGCTGGCGATGTGATTGTATTGGAAAAAGCGCATAAGATAGGCGTGGGCGACGTGGTGCTATTCCGCTATAAAGGGCGCCATCTGCTGCACCGCATCATAGCCATCGACGGCGACAGTTACACTATGCGCGGCGACAACTGTGTTACTTGCGAGACTGTCCAAAAGGAAGATATCGTGGCAAAAATGGTGCTCGCAGAGAAGAAACACCCGTTGCGACATATGGTCGTTCGCTGGTTAGGTCCCAGGGGGCGGAAACAACTGCGTCCATGGTATTTCCTCTGCCTGGCCTTCCTAATGTGGGCACCGCTGGGAGGCGTCCCTCTGGACAATTTCATGCTGGGCCTGCGAATGGACCACCTGCTTCATGCCTCTGTGTTTATCCCCTGTTCGCTGTTCATCTACGACCTGTACAAGCGGAAATGGGCAGTGTGGCTGACAGCCGTCGCTGTGGGAGTGCTGACAGAAAGCGTGCAAGCAATCCTCCCCTATCGCGGATTCGACATCAACGATATGATTGCCAATTTCCTCGGCGTCAGTCTCGGATGGATCCTGATAATGATTGTGAAACACAAACATCAAAAAAGAACAATATGAAAACAATGAAACTCATGCTGGCCCTGACGGTGGTAGCGATAACCACTGCTTCCTGCGGGTCGAACCAACAAGAGGCCGATACGGCCAAACAGAAAGCTCCCAAGATGCTGGTCGTCTACTATTCCCAACTGGGTAACACCAAGGCTGTAGCCGAGGAAATCGCCAAGAAGACCGGCGCCGACATCGAGGCTATTGAGGCAGTGAATCCCTACGATGGCGACTTCGACGCCACCATCGCCCGCTGCATGCAGGAGCGTGAAGCAGGCACCGTCATTGAAATCAAGCCCGTGAAAGCCAACGTCGCCGACTACGACATCATCTTCGTCGGTGCCCCCGTGTGGTTCGGCGTCTTCGCGCCCCCCATGCTTACCTATCTGACCCAGGTGGACCTCAGTGGCAAGAAAGTGGTACCCTTCTGCACCTTCGGCAGCGGCGGCCTGGAGTCGAGCACAGCCGACCTTTTAGCAAAACAACCTAAGGCAGAGGTTCTGCCCGGCTATGGCGTCCGTCAAGCTCGTATGGAAGCCATGCCCAAGGAGGTGGACCAGTTCCTGAAAGCTGGCGGATTCATCGAGGGTGAATACACTCCGCTGCCCGACTTCCCAGAGCAGCATAACGTGAGCAAAGAGGAGTCGGTCATCTTCGACGCTGCCGTCGACGGCTATCCCATGATTCACGCCAAAGCTACCAAGGTTGCCATGCGCACCATCCCCGAAGGCACCGAATACCTGTTCACCGCCGTCGACTTGCCGCGCGAGAAAAACGGCAAGATGCCTCCCGCTGGCGAGATGCAGGTCTATGTGACTGTTTCCGAAGGTACAGCACCGGTATTCACAAAAGTAGTTAGATAAGAGACCTATTCCTTGCCGGCCAGAAGGCCGCAGGCGGCGTCAATGTCCTGTCCGCGAGAAGCGCGAAGGGTGCAGATGACGCCGTTTCTGTTGAGATAATCCTGGAAGGTCTTGATGGTGGTCGGCATCGATGTCTTGAAGGGGGCTTCGGGTGACTCGTGAAAGCGAATCAAATTCACGCGGCAGTCGAGGCCCTTCAATGCTTCCACCAGTTTCTGTGCATGCGAGAGATCATCATTCTCGCCTCGGAACATGGTGTATTCGAACGAGAGTCTTCGTTGTCCACTCCAGTCATATCTCCTCAACAACGCAAGCACCTCATTCAGCGGGAAAGCCTTCTGCACAGGCATCATTGCGAGGCGTTCCTGCGCTACGGGATTGTGGAGACTTACGGCGAGGTGGCACTGACTTTCATCAAGGAAGCGCTTAAGGCCGGGAATGATGCCCACAGTGCTGACGGTAATGCGCTTAGAACTCCATCCAAGTCCCCATTCGGAGGTCAACACTTGGGTTGCGGCGAGGACTGCGTCGAGGTTGTCCATCGGTTCTCCCATACCCATGAAGACCACATTGGTCAGTTGCTCAAACTCGGGGATGGAGAAGAGTTGGTTGAGAATGTCACCAGCGGAGAGATTTCCGTGGAATCCTTGCTGCCCGGTGACACAGAAGCGGCATCCCATCTTACAGCCTACCTGACAGCTCACGCATAGCGTAGCGCGGTCATCCTCTGGAATAAAAACCGCTTCGATGAAATGACCATCTAATACGGGGAGGAGATATTTCTTAGTACCATCTTTGGAAACCTGGCAGCGTACAGGGGTCTCACGGCCTATATAGGCTACCTCGTTTAGGCGAGCACGCTGAACCTTCGACAGGTTTGTCATCGCATCGATACTGTCGACACGTTTCCTATACAGCCAGTCGCAGAGCTGCTTGGCCGTGAAACGAGGGAAGCTCTCATTGGCACAGAGCACCTGAAGTTCAGGCAATGTCATTCCCAACAGATTCACTTTTAACTCTCCACTCATAACTTATAACTGACTAGAAGTCCCACTCATAAGACCCCTCGTTTTCGACCTCTTGCTGGAACCTCGAGCAGTCCATTTCGATGGGGACGCTGGGTCGGTCGAAGTCGCCACGATAGAACTTAATCTTGGGATCCTTATATATCTTCTCCATGTAGAGACCAAATATTGGCAGTGCCTGTGCGGCACCCTGTCCGTAGGTCATATTACGGAAGTGGATGGAGCGTAGCTCACCGCCGGTCCAGATGGCGGTAGCCAGTTTAGGTGTGATACCGACAAACCAGCAGTCGGAATTGTTCTGAGTAGTTCCCGTCTTACCGGCAATAGCAGTGGAATATTGGTTGAGGTGGTATTTATAGTTAAGACGAGCACCTGTGCCGCTATGCACCACTCCCTTCATCAACTCAATCATCATATAGGCCGTCACTTCGCTGAGGGCTTCGTTGCGCTGAGGGGTGAAGCTCTCAAGCACCCGGCCTTTGTTGTCTTCGATACGGGTAACAATGATAGGTTCGACATATTCGCCTTTGTTGGCGAACGTAGCCATAGCGGCAGCCATTTCGTAGACAGTAATCTCAGGTGTTCCCACGCAGATGGCGGGGACGGGGTCAATGGGACTGGTGACGCCCATCTTTCGGGCGATAGAAATCACCTGCTCGGGAGACCCCTGCTTCATGAGATAGGCAGAGACCCAGTTGATGGAGTTGGCCAACGCCCATTTCAGGGTCACCATCTCCCCTTCACGGGCGTGCGATGAGTTCTTCGGGCACCAATCAGGTTGGTTGTAGACCTGGAAGCAGACCTCGCTGTTGGGCACCTCTGTGCAAGGATACATGCCGAGATCTTGGAGGGCCATCGTGTAGACGAAAGGTTTGAAGGTAGAGCCCACCTGACGATGTGTGCGAACATTATCGTACTTGAAGAAGCGATAGTTGATACCTCCAACGTATGCCCGGACATAACCCGTGCCAGGTTCCACCGACATCAGTCCGGCATTGAGGAACTTTTTGCAATAAATCAGTGAGTCGCGAGGCGACATCAAAGTGTCCTTGGGTCCTTTCCATGAGAACACCTTCATTTTTACCTTCTTGTCGAAGTCGGCACGAATCTCTTTTTCACTCATACCCTCTGCCTTCAACATACGGTAGCGGTCGCTGTTACGCATGGCCATATCGAGGAACCTATTCTCCTGATCCTTGCTGAGGTTGCAGAAGGGGTTGCCCTTGCGGTTCTTCAACTCTCGCTCGAATGCCGGCTGTATCTCCTTACTGAAATGCTCTTTGACAGCCTCCTCGGCGTAGCGCTGCATACGCGAATCGATGGAGGTATAGATTCTCAGTCCATCGCGGTGCACGTCATAGTATTCGCCATTGGATTTCCGGTGATGCTTGCACCAGTCTTTCATGTAGTTTCGTACATATTCGCGGAGATAAGGCGCAAGACCCTCGTTATGGCTCTGGGGCGTGTAACGCGACATGTCGATGGGTTTCGCCTTGTATTTTTCCAGATCATCATCGCTGAGGTAGCCGTAGCGATTCATCTGCGAAAGCACCACATCGCGGCGCTCCTTGCATCTGTCAGGATGCAGCACAGGGCTGTAGGTGGTGGGAGCCTTGAGGAGTCCCACCAAGATGGCCGCCTCGTCGACATCCAGCGAGTCGGGAATCTTGTCGAAGAAGGTCTTCGCAGCGGTCTTGATGCCGAAGGCATTACTTCCGAAATCCACCGTGTTGAAATACATGGTCAGAATTTCCTGCTTGGAATAGGTATGCTCCAGCTTGACGGCGGTGACCCACTCGCTGAACTTAGTGGCCACCAGTCCGTGTCCCCTGTTGAGGTCGCGCATCTTGAAAAGATTCTTGGCAAGCTGCTGCGTCACTGTACTGCCACCACCCGACGACTCCTTGCGGCCAAGGATGGTCTTGAAGAAGACTCGTCCCAAACTACGAAGATCGATACCCGAATGATCATAGAAACGGGCATCTTCTGTGGCAATAAGAGCATGGATTAGATTGGGCGACAGGTGGTCATAGGTGACATCCGAACGATTCTCGATGCCGATATATCCTATCACCTCCCCATCGTCGGAAATTACTTCCGACACCTGAATACTATTGGGATTCTCCAACATCTCGAAAGAAGGTATTTCCACTCCCAACCATCCAATGGAGAAGAAGGTGAAGAAAAGCAGGAGCAGAAGCCACAAACCTCCGAAAACCCACCACATGATCCTGATGTTACGGGGGTACCGGTGATTCCCATTATTTTTAGTATTGCTCATATTCATTTAGCATTTGAATATTCAACAAGAAATCCCACATGTGCAATATCTTTGACAGCCTCGTCGCGCATGCCGTGGGCAATGGCGAAATGATATTTGCCCATCATAGGGAATCTCACAGGCTGTCCACGCAGACGGTAGCGAGAGTCGACGTAACGACCGGAGTGCTTGCCCAGCCAAACACCGGCGGGGTTGGCTAGCGGCAGTTCCATGGTGTCGCACGAAATGCTGCCGTCAGGGAAGGTGGTGTTAACGAAAAGAAAGAGATTAGACCAAGGGTAGTCGACATTGTTGCGCACCTCGACAAGGAGGTCGAAGAGGTGGGTGGTGTCGTCGACCTGCACATCGAAGCAGGCACTGTCGCACACCTTCCAGCCACCCTCATCGATATCGGCATACTCGGAATAGTACACCGTACCGTCGCAGGAGGCCAGCAGGAATACAATAGCGATTATGATGGGTTTTATGGGTTTCATGGGCATCATAGGTTCTGATAATTACATTTTTCGATTTACCCTCTGCGGTCGCGGTTGCTGCTGCGACGGGCGTGGTCGCCATTCTCGCGGCGAGGCTTACCTTCGTTCGTTCCCTTGCGCTCCCGTTCGTCTTCCTTGGCCTGTTTCTGCTGACGCAGCTGCTTGGTCTGGTGACGCTCCTCACGGGCCTTGCGGTCGCGCTCGCGGCGCTCACCACGGTCTCCATCACCACGGTCGGGCTTCACATTGCGAGCACCCTCTGCTTTCCGCTTTCCATTTTCCACTTTCCGCTTTCCGCCTTCCTCTTTCATCTCCTCGCCAACGACTCCATTGCCGCCTTCTGCCAGACGTTGTATCTCGCGTTCCACCTCTTCGTTCGTGCTCTCTTGTGCAAGGGCAGAGGTAGACATAAGTTCCATCTGATAATCCTCGAGACGCTCGGGATATTCCTGATGACGGTTCATCTCGATAATAGCTTTCACGTCTTCGGCCTTCACGGCGATGAGATCGTTCTCCCCCTCATAGGCATACCACATGATACCGCGGAAGACATCGGTCTTCTTATACAGAGCCAAACCCTTCTTGAAGCGGATGGCTTGTCCAGCGGGCGGGAATTTCTTCAGGGCATCAGCATAGACCTCGTACTCGAAGTTGAGACAGCATTTTAGCTTTCCGCACTGGCCGGCCAACTTCTGGGGGTTGGGCAGAATCTGCTGCGTCTTCGCCGCGGAAGTGGTGACACTCTTGAAGGAGGTGAGCCATGTCGAGCAGCAGAGTTCGCGACCACAGGTGCCAATGCCTCCCACCTTTCCGGCCTCCTGACGCACACCTATCTGTTTCATCTCGATGCGGACATGGAATTCCTCTGCCAGCACCTTGATGAGCACACGGAAGTCCACACGCTCGTCGGCGGTGTAGTAGAAGATGGCCTTGGAGTGGTCGCCCTGGAACTCCACGTCGTTGACCTTCATGTCGAGTCCCAGTTCCGTCACAATCTGGCGCGTGCGAAGCAAGGCAGCACGCTCCTCCTTGAGGGTTTCGGCCCACCGTTCGATATCGGGGTCTTTGGCACGACGGAAGAGTTTCTTTACGTTCTCCGACTCGGGATTGATTTTATGCCTGCGCATCTGCAGGCGACAGAGTTCGCCGGTAAGACTCACGATACCCACATCGTGACCGGGCTGACCCTCGACAGCCACCACATCACCTTCGACAACCTCGAGGCCATCAGGGAGGCGGAAGAAATCCTTGTGGTTATTCTTGAAACGCACCTCCACACAGTCGAAGGGGCGTTCGGTAGGCTGACGGACACCCTCTAACCAGTTGGTGGAGGTTACCTTCGAGCAACTGCGCCGCTCACAGCTACAGATAGGCTTGTAGCACTCGGGCTTACTGTGGCATCCACGGCTCAGGAAAACGGGTTCCTCGTATTTCACCCACGGAATGTCGGGATCGGGGTCGAGGTAGGGGTCTAGTTGGCTCTCCTCAGTATGGTATTCCTCCACTTCGGGATTTTCGCGTTCCACGTGGGTTTTCTTCTCTTCGCGGGCCTTGCGGCGTTCTTGCATAAATGCCGCTATATCTTCTGCCGAAGCCACAGTTTCCTCGCTGTCGAGGACTGGCTCCTGCGCTTTCTTTTCTAGATCTTTATCTTTGTTTTCTTCCATTGTCAAAACATTTTTGCAATGCCGGCTGGAAGCCGGCGCTCCATTAGAGTTATCGTTTCTTCAGTGCCTTGCTGATGCGGAACGACAGTTCCATCATCACTATCTTGGCATAGGCGTTGCGTTCGATGGCGAAGATAGCATCGTCGAAGGCACTCTGTATGAGTTCAATATTATTTGTAGTTATCATCTTGGGGAACTGGCTGTCGAACTTTTCATCGCCCGACCCCAGGTGGCATTCGACCCCAGCGGTGGTATTGAGGAAACAGTCGCGCATCACCTTCATGGCGTACTGCAGGAAGAGTTTCTGCTGCTCACGATTCATCGCAGCCATCTTGTCCACCTGTGCCGACAGCTCCTTCATCTTCAGTTTGAAGAGCATCCGCAGCCACCCTACCAGTAATCCCGCAAACTCGGGATTGTCCACATCTTTCCACTTTTCACTTTCAGCTTTCATCTTGACGGTCTGCACACGACTCTCGATGGTGGGCAACAGACGCTTGTCGTAGTTGTCCACCAGTATGATGAGTGTCTGCGGCAGCGGTTCCTCGAGGGTCTTGAGGAGCTCGTTGGCGGCAGCGGCGTTCATGCGGTCGGCATTCCACACCACCACCATGCGCCAGCCGCCCTCGTAGGGCTTCATACCCAATACCCTGACGATATTTGCCGCATCGGTCTCACGGATGATGGAGGTCTTCACGTCGCCCGACAGGGTGTCGTTGAAATCGTTCAAAGTACCGAGAGCGTGAGTGCTGAGCATAAAGTCACGGAACTCCTTCATATAGTCTTCCGAACTGACGGAGGTGGAACCGTTGGGAGGGTTGGGGAAAATGAAATGCAGGTCGGGATGCATCAGCTGGGCAATCTTCTTGCAGTTGGGGCACTCGCCACAGGAGTCCGCCCGGAGTTCGCCGTTTTCGTAATGCTGACGATGCTCGCAGCAGAGATATTGCAGGTAGGCCCACGCCAGCTGAAGGCTGCCGTCGCGCTCGTCGCCAACAAACTGTTGTGCGTGGCTCACACGCCCGCTGTCGACCACAGCAGTGAGGCGATTGATGATATCTCGTTGTCCTACAATATCTTTAAACTGCATATTCTCTCGCATTAAATTTGCAAATATATAAAAATTATTCCACATAAGCGCAAAATTGCGCAAAAAAATGTTTTTTTCGATGTCCACAATAAATACGGCACTCCTGCGTTCATAAACGATGATGCCGGCTGGAAGCCGGCGCTCAATATACTCAAAAAAACGCACTGCCTGATGGAAAATTTGCCTGCAATATTCATGGATTTGGCGATCATTCTGGTTGCCGCGGGAGTAATCACAGTGGTATTCAAATGGTTGAAGCAGCCTTTGGTGCTGGGCTACATCCTTGCAGGTTTCTTCATCGGACCCTATTTCCCTTGGTTTCCGGCCATCACCGACGCGGACAACATCCACGTGTGGAGCGATATCGGTATCGTCTTCCTCATGTTCGGTCTGGGCTTGGAATTCAGCATCAAGAAGTTGAAGAAGGTGGGTGCCACCGGTGCCATCACGGCTCTTACGGAGCTGGCCATTATGTTCGTTGTCGGCAACTCCGTGGGTAGGATTCTGGGGTTAGGTTCGATGGAATGCACCTTCCTGGGCTGCATGCTCTCCATCTCGTCCACGAGCATCATCATCAAAAGTTTCGACGACATGAAGCTGAAGCAGCAGAAGTTCACCTCGACTGTGACGGCGGTGCTGGTGGTGGAGGACCTTGTGGCGGTGCTGCTCTTGGTGGTGCTGTCGACGGTGAGCGTGAGCCAGAACTTCGATGGCGGCGCCCTGGTGGAGCAGATGGCAAAACTGGCCTTCTTCCTTGTTGCCGTCTTCATCTTCGGAATCTACCTCATCCCCACTTTCCTGCGTTGGATGCGTAAATACATGAGCGAAGAGACGCTGCTCATCCTGGCCGTGGGCCTCTGTTTCGGCATGGTGGTGCTGGCCTCTAAGGCGGGCTTCTCCACAGCCCTCGGAGCCTTTGTGATGGGAGCCGTCCTCAGCGAGACCATCGAGGCCGACGTCATCCACCGAATTGTGACCCCCCTCAAGAACCTTTTCAGTGCCGTCTTCTTCGTCTCCGTGGGCATGCTCATCCAACCCTCGGTGCTCGTGGAAGAATGGCTCACCATCCTCGTCATCGCCCTCTCTGTCATCATCTTCAAGAGTCTCTCAGCTACCATCGGCGTCACTCTCAGTGGCCGTCCGCTGAAGACCGCCATCCAGAGCGGATTTTGCTTCTGCCAGATTGGCGAGTTTTCCTTCATCATCGCCGGACTGGGATTGAGTTTCAACGTCATCAACGAAAGCCTCTACCCCATCATCGTCTCCGTCTCCGTCATCACCACCTTCGTCACCCCCTACATGATTAAGGGCGCACTACCCTTCTACAATTGGGTTAACCCCCGTATCCCCGCTGGACTCAAGCACCGCTTGGACCAGTACTGCGAGCATGCCAACCGCGACAGTGGCAATACAGCCTCGATGAAGATGTACCTGCGCAAACAGCTCACCAATATCTGCATCCACGGAGTCATCCTTGCCGTCATCGCCCTGCTCTCCATTTCACTGCTAATGCCGTTGCTCGACGGTATCTTCGAGAAGGCTGGCATCCCGCAAGTGTGGAGCCGCCTCACCGGCATGCTTGCCACCCATGCCCTGATGACGCCCTTCCTCTGGGCCGTCGCCGTGAAGAACGTCAGCAAGGAGCGTATCAAGAAGATGTTCGAGACTTGGCACCACTCGCAGGTGGTTGTTATTCCCATTCTGATTCTGCGCTACTTCGTCGCCCTCTTCTTCGTGGGCTTCGTGGTGGGCAGATACTTCAACCTCGCCATCGGACTCCTCATGGTCATTGCCGTCATCGTGATGCTGGCGGTACTCTACTCTCGCCGTGCCAACGGCTTCTACGCCCAGATCGAGGACCGCTTCTTCAGCAACTTCAACCAGCGCCAGGCGCAGAACTCCTTCCATATCCCCACGACTATGGAGAACGAATTCTATATGGAGCGCCTCCAGATGACCCAGTACTCCCCCTTGGCAGGAAAGACCCTCGCCGAAGGACAGTTGCGCGAACACTACGGCGCCAACATCGTCACCATCGAGCGCGCCGGCAACATCATCGACCTGCCGGGGAAGGACGAGATTCTGATGCCCTGCGACGTACTCACCGTCATCGGCACCGAAGAGGAGGTAGCGAAAATCAGGCCCGTCATCGAGGTGGAACCCGACATCCTCGTCCACGACCACTCCGACCACGAGCTCCACATGTACCGCTACCACGTCGACGCCCACGGCCCCCTCTGCGGTGTCGAGGTGCGCTATTCGACACTCTCGAGACAACATGCCATTGTCATCGCCATTGAGCGAGACGGAAAAAAGATTGTCAACCCCAGCCGCGACGAGATATTCCTTGCCGGCGACATACTATGGTTCGTCTCGCCGGAAGGCGACCTCACCCTCAGAGGATTTGAAAACAAACTAGTCAAATTATGATAAAGAAAAAAATTGTCGGAGTGTTCGGAGTATTCGGAATACTCGGACTACTCGGATTATTTGGACCCCTCCGCGCACAAAGCACCGACCGGGGATTCGAAATCGCCAAGAACCTCGAGATTTTCTCCTCGGTCTACAAAAGCCTCAACCAGAACTATGTCGACGATGTCGACCCCGGAAAGACCATCAAGGTGGCCATCGATGCCATGCTGGCCTCCCTCGACCCCTACACCAACTACTTCCCCGAGAGCGACATCGAGGATGTGAAGATGCAGCTCCTCGGCGAATATGGCGGCGTGGGAGCCCTCATCATGCAGCGTGGCGACAGCATCCTCATTTCCGAGCCCTACAAGGGCCTCCCCGCCGATGAGGCAGGCCTCAAGGCCGGCGACCGCATCCTCGCCGTCGGTGGCGAGAGCACCAAGGGGAAAACTACCGCAGATGTCAGCTCCGCCATGCGCGGACAGGCCGGCACCACCGTTACCCTGCGCCTTGAAAGGGCCGGAAAGGAATTCGAACGCACCCTCACGCGCCGTGCCATCAAACTGCCCAATGTGCCCTATTCCGGCTTTGTGGGCGACGGAAGCGTCGGCTACGTCAAGCTCGATGAATTCACCGCCGACGCCGCCAAGAACGTCCGCGAGGCCTTTGTGAAACTCAAGAAAGAGAATCCCGCCATGAAGGGATTCATCCTCGACCTCCGCGGCAACGGCGGCGGACTGATGAACGAGGCCGTCGACATCGTCAACATCTGGGTGCCACGCGGCACCCTCGTGGTGGAAACCAAAGGCAAGGTGGCCTCGAAGAATATGAAGAGCCTCACACGCATGCAGCCCGAGGACACCGAGATACCGCTGGCCGTCATCATCGACGGCTCCTCGGCTTCCGCCAGCGAGATTGTCAGCGGCTCGCTACAGGACCTCGACCGCGCCGTCGTCATCGGACAACGCAGCTTTGGCAAAGGCCTTGTGCAGAACATCCTCCCCATGCCCTACAACAGCCAGATGAAGGTCACCGTCTCCAAATACTACATCCCCTCCGGACGCTGCATCCAGGCCATCGACTATAGCCACCGCGACGAGAACGGACGCGCCCTCAAGGTGCCCGACTCCCTCAAAACCGCTTTCAAGACCAAATCCGGTCGCACCGTCTACGACGGCTTCGGCATCGAGCCCGACATCGAGATAGAACCCGAGTATATGTCGAACGTCGCCATTGCCCTCACGCAGAAGCTTCTCGTTTTCGACTATGCCACCCGCTTCTACCGCAGCCACGAGAGCATCGCTCCCGCTGCCGACTTCGAGATTACCAACGACATCTACGACGACTTCTGCCGCTTCCTCAAGGAGCGCAACCTCACCTACTCCACCACCACCGAGCGCTACATCAACCAGTTGCGCGACATCGCCAAGCAGGAGAAATACGACTCTGCCATCGAGCAGCAACTCAAGGAGATGGAGCAGCGCCTCGCCAGCGAGAAAGAGAGCGACCTGCAGAAACACCGCGAGGAAATCTGCGACATGCTGAAAGCCGAAATCCTCACCCGCTACTACTACGACGAAGGCCGCCTGCAGGGTGCCCTCAAAAACGACCCCACCATCCTCCGCGCCGTGAAAGAGCTGAGAAATAAGAACTAAGAAGTAAGAACGACGTATTGTTTTGTTCGGAGCGAAGGTTCATAGGACAATCTACTTCGTGCTTCTCGCCCTTCTGGGTGGCAGCATGGTGACATCCACCGGGATGTCGAATGTGGTGTGGGTGCTGCTGGTAGCCAATTGGTTCCTCGAAGGCTGGTCGCAACCGAATGGGAGCAACTGGTCATCCGGCTGGCGCGAGAAATGGCAGATGGCCAAGGAAAGCCGTCTGCTGCAAGCCATACTGGTTCTGGCGCTGCTCTACGTCATCAAGACCCTTACCGACACCCCTTCGGACTTGGTTCTGAAAGTCCTGAGAGCAAAGATTCCCCTGCTCCTCGTACCTTTGGTCATCCTCACCACACCGCCGCCGGAGAAACGCGCCCGGAGCATCATCCTATGGGTCTATGTCACTACCGTCACCATCGTGACCCTCATGGCCGTAGTGAGAATGATCACCCATCCGGAACTGCCCTACCGCGACCTCCTGCCGTTCATGATACATCTCCGCTATGCCCTCCATTGCTCGGCAGCCTTCTTCATCTGCCTGCTCGAACCGCCCCGAGGACGCTGGCGCTACGCAGCCTATGGGCTCGCCCTCTGGATGGTGGCGTTTCTCGTCCTCGTACACTCGGTGACGGGATTCGTCATGTTGGCTGTAGCCTCGCTGGTCGTCATACTCTGCCAGAAGAGAAACCGCAAATGGGTGATTGCCTGGCTGGCGGCAGCAGGCATCGTGGCGGCCTTCTGCCTGGTGAACATCCACTCCTACTACCACCTCTGCCCGCTGGCTCAAGAGCCCCTGCGCGCCGTCACCGCCAACGGCCGTCCCTACACACACCAGGGCGACGGATTCATCGAATGCGGCAACTACGTCCACAACTACATCTGCTCCGACGAGCTGTACAGCCAGTGGTCACAACGCAGCAGCGTCTCCCTCGATAGCGTCACCCCCTCGGGCTACACCCTCACGCCTGTACTGATACGCTACCTGAATGCCCTGGGGCTCACCAAGGACAGCGCCGGTGTGGCAGCCCTCACCGACAGCCAGGTGGCCGACATCGAGCAGGGCTACGCCAACCCCGTCTACGCCCACGGACTCTTGCCAAAACAGATAATCTACAAGCTTCTTTTCGAATACGAGAACTACCGTCACTACGACGTCTCGGAGGGCTTCACCATGTTGCAACGCATCGAATTGTGGCAGGCAGCGTGGCGCGTAGCCAACCGTCATCCGTGGTTGGGCAACGGTTTCTACCATATCAACGAAGACCTCAATGATGAGCTCCACGCCATGCAGTCGTCCTTGGCCGACGGCAGTTTTCATGTCCATAGCCAATACCTCCTGTGGCTCATCGCCTTCGGCCGCATCGGCCTTGTCGTCATCCTCCTGGCCTTTCTCCGTGCCAGCCCTGCCCTCCGCCGCCAGCCGCCCCTGCTGCTGGCCGTAACCGTCATCATCCTCATCTCCTTCCTCACCGAGACTCCCCTCGGCCTCCTCGCCGAATGCCTCTTCTGCGTCTGGTTCTTCGCCTTCCGCAGCGGCAAAAACCCTTCGTCGGCTGATTATCCGTCGGCAAATTAAGCGAAAGAACCGGTGCTGAATCCCTAAAGGGCAGAATCTTTGTGGGACAGTTGCCTATCCCCTGTCATTATCCAAATAGTGTAGCAGGCCTTCGTCATCCAAATAGAAACACCTACCACAATCAACGCAGATGTTACTTCCGACCTTACATGGCTCGGTCCACTCCCCGTCGGCAGGATTCCTCTGCTTCGTGTGGCCAAAGATCTGTGTAAATGGCCACTCTACATTGTCATACTCGCGGATGTCGGCCCATACCATCGACCCGGCGAAGCTGCTTCCCCCACGGATGCTCCCCACCATCGCCAAAGCGTCCATGAACTCGGTACGCTCGTCCGTCTGTAGGGATTCGCGAAACAGCTCATCTACCTTGGTCGCCAACGCTTGGGCATCGTTCTTGTCGACGTCATCGAACAATCCGCACCAATCAACCCATACAGGATGCATACCTGCATGAGAAAACAGGAACGGCTTACCGCCCACTTCCCGGTATGCACACAGAGAGAACAGGTCGGTGTTCTCGTTGAAGAGCTCCGATATAACATCCGCCCACTCGTAGCAGAACCGGTCAGCATACACCGTCCACAGCCCCCAGGGATCGCCGAGATACGAAAGGTCGTGGTTCCCCAGCAGCATCGTCACACGGTCTTTATACCGTTGGGCGAATGCTAAAATCTCGCGCAGATTCTTCAATGCATCTAGGCCGCTGATATCCTCGTCTTCGAATGGGTCGACATAGTCTCCCAGGAAGATACAAGGTATACCGGCTTCGACATGAGGTACTACTTCTTTCCAAAACGTCCTCCCGTGTACGTCGGGGATGATAATTGTGTTTTTTATTGGTTCCATAGCATCACTGTTTTATACCATATAACCAAGAACAAACAATTATTTCCACAAATTCCAATGTCTTTAATCGACGGTTCTCCACTTTTCTGGGGGGGTATTCATTCTTCATCGGCAATATGGTTGGTGATGTCGAAGTAATAGTCCTCGAAGTGTGTCTCGTCTCCCGAAGTGACGATATATCTCAAGAGGTCGTAGTATCGTCCATCTTTATGGATGATACCCTGTTCGGCAAGGGTTATCCACTCCTTGCGGGCGGGATACCATTTGAACAAGATGGTCATTATAGCATATTCAATACGCACATAGTGTTTGTGATTCATTACGACGAAGGGGTTGTCTGTCGAGCATCCTTTGTTTTGGGGAGAATAGACGAGATACTGTTCGTTTTCTCCGTCGAGACCGTTCAGTTGAATAGCATCCGCCAAAGCGCTATGAAGTTCTGAGGGCTCTTGCACGATGAGTCCTGCCCAATCTTCGAGCGAAGAATGGCGTTCCATCCGCATACTGCGCCCGTTCAGCACATACTGATTCTCCCCGGTATCCAGCACCGTCGTTGTACCATCGTTTTGATGATAAATCCTGAGATACTGGCCATCAGTAGGGATAGTCAGCCCGCTAGCGTCTTCATATAGGAAATTTTCTGTGCTCATGTGTCGCTCCACACACACAATTATTTGGCATTAACTTGTTCTTGTGTTGGAGAAGACAGTACATCAGAGTCAAACAAACAATAAGTCAATCCTGTAGGAGACTCTCTAAAACAATACCCATAAGATCCGCATTGAATCAACATTCGTTTAAAAAGAGGGCCATTATCAAAATCTGTAAATAATTGACCAATGTACCGACACTCGCATCCCCTTAGATACTTAGTGTAAAAAAATTCATTGATTTTAGTCGTTTTTTCAATAATCATTGAAAAATCATTGAGTGTTTGTTTTTTTGTGTGTATTATTGTTTCAAAATCTTCTTTTAATGTATCAATTAAAACATCATCTTCTGGACCATTCCCATAACGACAGAACCCTTTCCCAAACACATTAATTCCATGATTATAAAGGTT
This sequence comes from uncultured Bacteroidota bacterium, assembly GCA_902800395.1. Lineage (GTDB taxonomy): Bacteria > Bacteroidota > Bacteroidia > Bacteroidales > P3 > Colimorpha. Next base: position 79,218 of record CADCEC010000008.1, read on the forward strand.
AAATAGTAATTGAGCAGGGGATTCATATTTCGAGAAATCAAGCAGGGAGACTTCTTTTATCAAATGGCATGATGTAATAGTATTTAGCGAAATGTCTTTCCCCTTTCGAGCTGATGTCAATACATCTAATGCTGTATCCTTATTATCATAAAAGAAAAAGGCGCCACAGATGTTTTTATATCCCCTAACGTAGGAATATTCAACACTGTGATAATCCGTTGACCAAACATGAGGAAGGTCGGTTCCCAAGTCATAACGAAAAAACTTCTTCCCAACAGGAAGACTTATGCTCAATTCATTCAAATCCTTTTCCTTATTCCTTTTATTAAAAAAACACATTTTTTCTTACTATTTAAAATGAACTACATCTTTTATATTACCCAAACCATCTGCAAATGCCCATGTACGTTTATTTATAACGCCATTGTCTGAATTATACTCAAAGCGCAAGGTTTTCTGGTTGCCACCTGAAAGTTCGACAATGTTATCTAAATCAGCAGGGTTAAGTCTCCAGTAAGTATATAGTTTAGACTCGATAGTTGTCCTTATTTTTCGTAGATTATCATCAACTCGCATACGTACTTCCGACAAAATAGATGACGATTCTTGATTTTTTGAATAGAGTACTTTTGCCGTCTTCTTGTGTATGTTGATATCTTGAACTTCTTTATACCCACGTGCCTCTTGAAAAACATCCTTGTTTGAGTTTACGTTTAACACGGGTAATCCGAACAAATTAAACATCAACACTGTCGCTAATGCGCCCTCATCACCATCGGTGGAACGACACTGGTTAAAGTATCCGCATTTAGCATATAAGAAAGCTTCCCCAGCAGTAACTCCACCAAACAGGTACAAGGAATATAGTTTCATAAATGACTCAGAGAAACCAGATGGCATAAGTACGTCTTGAGCCACATTATTAGCCTTTGCAGATCTGCCTAAAGCACTTGAGCAGGAACCAGCATAGAGAACGATACCTCCACCATACAATGAAGACATTAGCATCGAATCTTTTCTACTATACCCAATATAACGTCCACCAAAACATGCTACAGTATTGAAAATTCTAGCCCCGCTATATTTGAGCATCTCGCAGCTAAATGCCTCTGGTGTATTGTGTCCGCTTAATCCCTCCCCATAAAAGGATGAATAGCCACGTGCATCAGAACCATGTAGGTTAAACATTAACATATCGGCCTGGCTTATTTCCTTCCGATAATGTTTATAAACATACTCATCGTCTGTCGCCAATCTCGGGCTTTTAAACACATTCCCACTTGTAACATCAGGAATCTTCGGCAGCTCTTCCATAGGAAGTCCTCTCACCATATCGTTACCTGCAGGCAGAAAAGATTCCGCGCTTGTCATCACAACCTTATTAACATCAATACCTGTTGTGAGCAGCATGTTTGACAGATTAAAATAGCTCTGTAAATCATCTTTCAATGTTGATGGCAAAGAACCACTTTCCAATGGCAAACGACCAACATTGCATTGAGACTCTTTTGCATGTAGGCTTTTTATTTCATTATCAGCAAAACAATATAAAAAGTCTGATTGCAGCTGTTCTTCTTCATTGATGGGATTAGTTATCCTAGGCATAGGGATGACATCATCACCTCCAACAATAAACAATGATAGTTTTGGTGACGGAGCTATACCCATTCCCGCCATGAAGTCAGCAAGTATCGCTTTGTGTTCTTGCCACGTTGGTTTGTCGCCAAACTCTTCTTGGTAATCGGAAGCATCAAGAATAAAGAACTCCACCGTTTGCTGGCTCGAAAGGTTTTTCTGTAACATGCCAAGAACGTCTTGCTGCGAACAACGGTACTTCGCAGCAAGACGTACACTATTTGTAAAAGCGATACATTCCATAATCAAAACAGAAAACTTGGTAAAAAGAGATTGTTTTACAAATGATACTTATTGTTTGTATGTATGGACGTGTTCCTTTGCCTTTGGGAGATTGTTTTCGATTATTTTATCATAATTAATAATAGTATTTGCCCTTATTTCATCATTGTAAGAAAACTCACATTTCTCTTCACATAAAAAAACAAATGTTTCCACATTGCCTTGTGAATTTTTTTGCTCAATGATGATATAAGCGGAATCGTCATCCTCCCGACAAAATGAATGTGCAAAATAGACGGATTGCCCTGTTGATTCTTCAATAATCGACACATTTAGCCGATTACCCTTACAATATGGTTGTGAACTCCCTTCAAATGTATCTTTGAGTTTCATATTACAGTTACATATAAGTGTGTTTTTCCAATAACAAAATGGCTCCCCCGCCAAATGTCATTCTAAAGATTCACCGCAATGCGGACAAACTTTATCTGCTGTTGTGGCCTTCCCACCGCAGTAGGGGCAGAACATAGGTTGCGCAATGGGGGCGTTTGTATTAACGGTTATGGTAGGATTGCTTTCCTGTCTGGATTCTGTAACACGTGTTGTATAGTTCAATGCGCTGTCCTGTGAGCGATCTGTACGCTCCTGCTGATGGATAGCTTGGTCGCGATACTCATCTTTCATTCTCTCTACTTCACCAACACGCTGGCTACCCATCTGCGCCATGCTTCCCATAGCGGTTTGCATCATACGGAGCATTTGTTCTTGATTCATTTGCGCACTCTGTTGCTGCCCCTGCTGGTTTTGCTGCATCATCTGCATCATTTTCTCGTACATCTCTCGTTCACGCTCCTGCTGCTCACGAAGCATCTCGGCTTCTTTAACCTTACCCGATCCCATCATCTTAGCCATTTCAGCCTGAGCGACAGCATCAAGACCTGCCATATCTTTCATGTGAGCGGCAGCTATTTGCTCTTGAGTCATACCAGCCTCAGTCTTGATGCGAAGTTCTTCGGTCTGCTTCTTCATCTCTTCAAGCTGACGTTCGTGATCCTGCATCTTCGCCATGTTTTCGCGAGCAATGGCGGCTTTACGTTCCAGAACATCCACATCGTCCATCTTCTCAGCCCTGCGTTGCTGGCGTTCAAATTCGGCTTTTTGCTGTTCCAATGACATGCCGTCGACCACCTGACGATGAGTCATTTCATAGTCTTTCTCCTGCTGTTCGCGGAGGTATTCGTCGCGCTTGCGCTGGGCCTCTATCTCCAGATCTGTCATCTCCACCGTATGGCGGGCGGAACTCAACTCTTGATTGAATTCTTGTTGCTGCGCCAAATTACTCAGCGCATTTTCAGCCTTCAAACGAGCTTCTTCTGTGCTTTGGAATACACGCAGACGAAGCAGTTCTGTAACTTCTCCTCGCTCCAGTTCTTTACGATGAAGCATATCTTCCAAGACCGCGACATCCTCGTCTTTAACAAGACGGCACTTACGCAAATCCTGCAATGCTTCATATTCCTGCTCGTCAGTCTTTGCTTCACGCAGGCGCTTCTGGCTGTTCAACAACTGAACGAAAGCCTCCATCTCATCGTCGTGAAGCAGCCCATCACGATTGATATGGCTGAGGGCATAACGCAAATCTTCCTCATTCTTTGCCTCGTCCACAGTCTGACGATTGGTTTCTTCTGCCAGACGGTTCCTGAATTCACCTGTCCGATGCAGGAAACCTAGTTCCTGCTCCGATGCAAAGAGTTCGTGCTCCACAGCACGGAATCTGTCAAAGTCTTCAGATTGGTCTGTAATGTCAAGCACCTTGACAACCTCAAGTCCATACACACGTTCATTGACAGTATTTATAATCTGATTCTTTATTACTTTGACAAGTTCTTCTGGGAGACCGTCAGCTTGATAGTCGAGGTTGCGAAGTATGCGTCCCAAAAGTTTCTCAATGCTCGGCTGAATCATTCTCTGTGCATCTGCAACGGAGAAGGTGTTCCTATCAGAGAGATTGTTAACAAGGAATTCGTTGACGTTGGTTATCTGCATTTGCAGGCTTACACCAATTTCAAGGTCAACAACCTTCGCTTTTATCGTCATCGGAACAAATTCGGCGTTACCTTGCTTATCAATTTCCGAACCAAAGAGCAACTCGAAGATTCGAGTGCTGATAAGAGTGACATTAACAGTACTATTGGCAGTTATTTTCTGGATGTTATTTTTTACGCGTTCTTTTCGTTTTTTGCGAACCTCAGCCTTTTCTTTTTCTTTCGTTCCTGTCAGAAAACGCCATACACGGCGAGCGGTATGACCGGCTTTTTGCAGGATGCCTTCTGTTTCTTTGTCCTCTTTTTCCTCCTCGTCGGCTTTTTCTTTGGCTTTTTCTTTTACCTCCTTGTTTGCAAACTCATAATATCCGCCTGATAGCATTCCCATCATTTGTCCATCGACAGTAATAACGGCAGTAACACCTTCTTGTATCACCACGCCTTTTACTTTGTCGAGTTGGGCAAACTCCGACTCAGATACCCTGCGAGCCAACTGACCGGGACCGATGTTCCACATCGCCTTTCCACGAACCAAGTTAATGTCGTTCGCAGCATTCTCCACAAGTGCGGGAGCTTCGTCATCGTCCTTTTCTTCAGAAGGCCGACTTTGCGTTTTGCGTTCTTCGTTTCGCCCAAGATGAATCCCGAAAAGTTTTTCTGCTGGAGCAGGACTTACGTCCTCCTCTATATTAGATTTACCTTCAGGCATGGTTTCTTCTACCGTCATTGGCTGGCCGCACTTTGTGCAGAACTTGTAATTCGGCTTCACTTCGGAGCCACACTTCGGACATTTCATATCAAATTATTTTTTAAATTATTATTCTACAACTTTCTTCTTCCCCTGTTTTGTTGTATTGGACTTTAATGTCATAGTCGCGTGAGGCAAGTATATTATCATTCATATCATATACAGACAGGTTCGCATTGTATATATAAATTCCACTTGCACTGATGCCCATCTCTTTTATTGGCATATAGAAACACCAGTATAATAAACGGTCTATTCCAATACTACCACCTACTGTTAAATAATTAAAGTCTAGCGAATCTGTATTATTGCTTCTGACTCGCATCACCACTTCTTTTGGTCCTGGATATATCTCTCCTTTCTGATCAACATAGTAATACTGTTCATCTTGTATCAATTTCCCGTCATACAGCGGCTTGCAAGTATTGATAACTTTAAAACAACTCCCTTCATTGAATAGTATTTCACAACCTATACTTATGCTATTACTACCGAATGAATAAGGTTCTATACTCAATATTTCTACATTTTTTAGCATCTCTTCTTTTGATTTTTTTACTATCCTCACTTAGAGTATCCCCCCCTTACTTCATTCTGTTGCCCAATAGCATCCCAATCAATGGCCTGCAAATATTCCATGCCACATTGGGCGTACTTCATATCCGTTAGGGTTTCAAAACTATTATTCAATAACCTTTACTTCATCGTTTTTTAGTAGATGCTGTTTGTATTGGATTTTAAACTCATAGTCGACGGATGTGAGTACATTATCTCCGTTGTCATATACAGACAAGTTCGCATCGTATGTATATGTTCCACTTTCATTAATACTCAAATCTTTTGTATAGAAAAGTATAGTCCTTCCTAGAATATCGTTCTCAACGAACGCCATACCAGATCCATCTATGGGTATAAAATCAGTAGCTATTAAATTCTGTATATTTCCGGCATTATCCCTAATAGCACTTTTTAATTCATTCCAGTTTCCCCAATTGTTTTCATATAAAAAACCATTTTGGTTTATTATGAAAACCTCATCCTTAAGTGTAATTCCTCTATATCTTGGTTTACAGGTATTAACAATTTTAAATAACTGTATCTCTGGGGTTCTTATTTTATATTCAACATTAATATGGTTAGAAAAGAAAGAATATTTCTTTGCATACACCTCCAATACTGCTGCAGACGAGGAGTTTTTCTCTCGCGAACTTTTCGTATCATCTTTCCCCTTCATAGTATTTATTTCCCCCCCCTCTTCTGTTGCTTGTCAATTTTGCCTTTCACGAACTTCAAGGCTTCGACAGCTTCCGAATAACCTCCATCTGCTGCTTTACGATACCATTTTGCCGCTTCGTTATAGTCTTGTTCGAATACTTCATAATAATCTCCCAAATTAAACATGCCATGCACATCCTCTGCATCGGCAGCTTTACGGTACCACCTGACTGCAGCGTCATGGTCTATTTTTACTCCATTTCCATCATCATACATGTGTCCAATATTGTTCATCGCCCATCCGTTACCCGCTTCGGCAGCCTTAGTATAATAATCCAACGATAATTTATAATCATGTTTTACTTTTTTGCTTAAATGATAGAGCCTTGCATAAAAGAACATACCCCACACATCTCCTCTTTCTGCAGCTTGTTCTAACTCCATCAACTTATTGGAATCGGTCCCCAAATCAACCGCATCATACAAAGCTTGCGCTTCTTCCTCAGTTAGCTCATGTTCTTCATCTTGAGGCAGGTCTGCATAAATGGGGTTGTTGTTCAGAATATCTATGGCATCTTGCAAACCTCCATCAGCGGCTTTGCGAAGCCATTCTTCGGCAAACAAAATATTCACATCTGTACCAATACCTTCTTGATAGCAATATCCTAAATTGGCCATACCTTCAAGATGCCCCTGTGCAGCCGCCATCTGATAGTATTTGAATGCCTTTTGTGGATTGTTTTCAACGTAGTCAGCATTAAGATAAATGTTTCCTACTATGTTTTGTGCATCAGCGTCACCATGTTTTGCGGCTTCTTCAAAGAATTCTAAACCTTTCAAGTGATCAACATCAACACCCAACCCCTCGTCATAAATGCGCCCCAACATATAGTAGCCCATTGGATTAGACATCTGCGTTGCTTTTCTCGCCCAAATAAGTGCTTTACTATATTCCTCCATAGTAATATACAAAGCAGACAAAAAGCCTTGAGCATCGGCATTCTCTTTGTTTGCCGCTAGTAGTAAGTATTTTTCGGCAAGTGCATAGTTCTGATCAAGCCCTTCGGCACCTGAATAATAAGTAGCTCCAATAGCAAGCTGAGCTTTGGCATATCCTGCATCTGCGGCTTTTGTCATCCATTTAATGGCCAATGGCATGTTTTTATCCACACCGTCTCCGTCATAATAACAGTCACCCAAATCAAACATGGCCTCCAACGACCCAGCATCGGCAGCTTTTTGCAGTAACATCACTCGTTTAGCTCCAGATGCAGCACATGCTTTTTCATACAGTTCGTAGGCTTCATTATTGTCTTTGTCATTTGTCTGTTGCTTTTCTACTTCTTTTTCTTTTTGGGGCTGCGCCGTCTGTTTTGATTCTGGTTTAGATTCTTTTCTCACAGGCTCCTCCGCTGGTGTCGACGCATCCGCTTTCTTCTGTGTTTTTACCACCACATCGGATTTGGACATCACACGCTCCATGTAAAAACGGACTTCAAGAGTTTCAGCTTCTTCCTCATACAAGGTTGATTCTACAGCGCGGAGCAACGGCTTTGCCTGCTCTGTCGGCTCTCCCAATATTTCGTCAAGGAATTCCTGCGCTGCATCCTTGTCGTCCTTCATAATATTGAAATAGGCCTCCAGCAGATTTTGGTCATCTTCCGACTTCTCATAACGCAACGGATCAAATAGAGCTAACACTTTAGTTGCCTCCTCGTGTTTTCCGGTTCTTATGTATGAGATAATCGCCCAGAATGAACGCCAATAGTTCTCGTCTGTTTGGCGCTCATAAACATCCATACTCTTTATTGGGTATAGTATTGATAAGGTGAGATAGTAAAGATACTGAACATTGTCGTCTTGTGATATGGCTGCCATTGCCTCCAAACGAGGTGTGAGATTCGATAATGCGTCCATATCGTTGGTTTGAACCGCTTGTTGGGCCTGCTGCAGATAGCGAGCATTGGCAGCGCTCAAACCATTTGCACCAGCATTCCTATTGGAGCGTACTTCCTTGATGATGTTCTTGAATGTCTCATCATCAATTCCCAAATGAGATGCCATCGGTCGTAATTGACTCATAGCGACTGAATCAATACGCCCACGTTCTTCCATTATTTCCTCAGCCTTGGAGCGTAACTGATTTGTTGCATCAAGCTTCAATTCAGAATCGCTTTTAGCTCGTTCTTGAACGGTGGTCGTATGATAGTGTGTATCATGCGACGTAATGTTTTTCGACTGGTTAATGTTTACACCGCCGCTGATAGCATTGGCATCGCCAAGGTTCAGCATGGGATTTAAGTCGATATTATCGACAAGACGAGAACCACAGTTTGAACAGAATCCGTGGTTATCGTCGAACTCTTCATGACATTTGGGGCAAATCTTACTCATTGTTTTTCCTGTTATAAAGAATTATTAATTTGCATTACGTTGACTTCGTAGCATTCCACTTATGCATTGGCTGCATTTGTGCCCGCCATTGGGGTTGTAGGGACCATGATGCTTAGCTAAACATGATGCACATACGCGGTAGCCGCAACTATCGCAGATAAACCACATCCATTGAACTGGATATTGTTTGCCACAACAATGGCACGGAACTGTAATATTACCCATAGTATTCTTTTATTTTGTTCTCAGTTTATACGTTATAGACAACGAAAAAGCGCGGGTCTAAACAGTTTTGCTTATCCCGTTACTTAGGCTCTCGCATCGCCTTCCAACTGAGGATAAGCAATGTCGAAGCCCACGCTGTAATGAAATACTATAGGAACACTATGTATATCATACCCATGGACGTCGGTCATCGCGTTATCATGCAGTTGGAGTTCTGAATTTGCGAGATTCAAGTAACCGCAGACTAACGTTTAACTCAACGTCTTTTCAATATGTCCGCCGCCCGCCCACTCAAGGGCTAAACGACGGTGCAAAATTACAAATAAAAATCGAAACCACCAAATTTATTTTCTCCGAGGGCGAAAAAAGGAGGGTGGAAGGAGTCGGTGAGTGGGCGGAAAGTCGTCAGTCGGTGAGGCCGCCGTAGCTTTTGGCAGCCGTCTGCAGGGCTTCGTCGGTGGTGAACTGCTGGTAGTAGGTGCAGCGGGTCATTAGGGTTTGCGTGGAGCAGCGGTCGCCGTTCACGCGCACCAGCGCCCAGCCCTTCATCTCGTCGTCGAACTCCGCGCCCATCAGCGCCAGACAGCCCTCCACCTCCGTCATCTCGCTCAGCGCCACCTTGCGCTTATTGAACCGCACCTGCGGCGACCGCCCGTCGATGAGTTGTTCGGCGGTGTAGAGCCACAGCTCCTCGCCCTGCTTCAGTTCTGCGGCATTGAGGTTTGTCAGCAACGCCGAATCACCCAGCCGTTGCTTCACCACCGGCAGCGTTCCGTCGCTCACCGGAATATCCGGCATCAGAAACGACGCATCGCTCCCCGCCCCCGTCTTCGGCACATACACCACCGGCAAGCGGTTGGCCAGCGACGCGAAATTCTGGTACGCCGTCTTCCGATGCGTAAACATCGGCCCGCATGGCTTTAGCATCTGCCACAGCGCAATGGTATGCCGCATCCGCTGCCGCTGAACGAACTGTGCCAACGTACAACTGCGACGCTCCATCGACTTGGACACTCGGGCCACAATGCCCCCGTTTCGCAGATAGAAAGTCATCCCGGCTCTACGGAAGCTGCCCGTCATCAATAACCCTTTCGGTGTCTCTTTTTTCTTCATTGTTATGGTCTCCTATGTTTAAAGCTAGTATTTTCAAATTATCTTGCTCGCTATTTGTTCAGTATTTGTTCAGTATTTGTTCAGTGAATCACTGAACAAATACTGAACAAATGCAGTATATCAATCGCACAAAACCACTACTTTACAGCCACTTAGCAGCCATCGTTCGACGTCGTCAATACTACAAAGATACAAGTTCTTTTTGGATTGTGGTAAAAAAAATACAATATTTTGGTGTTTTTTATGTTATAGGGTGAGAATGTACGAATACCACACTCTGCCTAACGGCATCAAGATAATACTCAGCCACACGCCGGCGAGGGTGACCTACAGCGGCGTGTATATCAACGTGGGCTCACGCGACGAGCGCGGGGCCGAGGAGGGGACGGCGCACTTCATCGAGCACTCGCTCTTCAAGGGCACCGAGCACCGCAAGGCCTACCATATCCTCAACCGCATCGACGGCGTGGGGGGCGAGCTCAACGCCTTCACCACCAAGGAGGAGACCTGCGTCTACGCCTCGTCGCTCTCAGAACACCTGGAGCGCTGCCTCGAGCTCTTTGCCGATATCCTTTTCCATAGCACTTTCCCCCTGAACGAGATAGAGAAGGAGAAGGATGTGGTGCTGGAGGAAATTAACAGCTACAACGACACCCCGTCGGAACTCATCTACGACCAATATGAGGAACTGGCCTACGAGCACCACCCATTGGCACACAATATCCTGGGCACCAAGCGCAACGTGAAACGCTTCACTCCCGAAGGACTGCGCTCCTTCATGCGGAGCCACTACACACCCGAGCGGATGGTCATCACCGTCTCCGGCGACGTGAAGATGGAGCGGCTGGTGAGGCTCTGCGAGAAGCATTTCGGGGCTTTCCCGCCGAAAAATTGCCGGCAAGATGCCGGCGCTCCATGTCCTCCGAATACTCGGATAGAGAAGCCTACGTTCCGGGTTTTCGACCGCCATATCAACCGCCACACGCATCAGGCGCACATGCTGATAGGCTGCGAGGCTCCCGACATCTACCACGCCGACAAGACGGCGTTCTCGCTACTGAACAACATCCTCGGCGGTCCCGCGATGAACTCGCGCCTCAACGTGGCCGTGCGCGAGCACTACGGCTTCTGCTACAACATCGAGTCGCAGTATATCCCCTTCTCCGACACGGGCCTCTTCTACGTCTACGCCGGCGTGGACCTCGACGCACAGGACAAGGCCCGCAAGCTCATCAGCGACGAGCTGATGAAGATTGCAGAGAACGCCTTGAGCGAACAGCAGCTGCGACAGGCACAGCGCCAAATGATAGGCCAGATGGCCATCAACGACGACTACGGCCTGAACGAGATGCAGAGCATCGGAAAGGCCTACCTCTGCTACGACCACGTAAACACCCTCGAGGAGATGAGCGCCGACCTGCTGAGCGTCACCACCAGCGACCTGCTGCGTGTGGCGCAGGAACGCTTCCACCCCGAAAAATTCAGTACCCTCGTCTATGGCAACTGACACATTAGCATATTAACGCATTATGATAATCGACTATCCTTGGTACTACGTTCTCTTCTGCCTGCTGGCGGGAGCGGCCTACGCCGCAGGACTCTATCTTGTGGGGCACCGCCGTTTCAGCAAGCGCATGAACCTGCTGCTGGCGGCGCTGCGCTTCGTTGCCGTCTCCGTCATCGCCCTGCTGCTACTGGCTCCCGTGGCCAAACGCACCGTCAACGAGCAACAGAAGCCTGTAGTGGTGGTGGCGCAGGATGTGTCGGAATCGGTGGACAGCATCCAGCGGGTAGTGGAAAGTGGAAAGTGGAAAGTGGAAAGTGAGGAATGTGAGGTAGTGTATGAGGAGTTTGGCGGGACGACGACGGACATCGCAGCGGCGCTGGAAGATATTGCCAGCCGCTACCAGGGGCGCAACCTGGGGGCCGTGGTGCTGGCCACCGACGGCATCTACAACCGCGGCAACAATCCCGCCAGCACAGCCGAACGGCTCACCTTCCCCGTCTACACCGTCGCCCTGGGCGACACCACACCGCAGCGCGACGCCGCGCTGGCCAACATACGCCACAACCGCATCGCTTTCTCGGGCAACACCTTCCCCGTGGAAATCACCGTCAACGCCACCCGTCTGAAAGGGCACTCGGCACAGCTCACCCTCAGCGACAGCCGCGGAAAGACGGTGGCGCAAAAAGGCATCGATTACAACGACAACAGCTTCAGCAGCACCCTGACTTTCGAACTCAAAGCCGAACAACCGGGGTTGCAGCGCTACACGGCGAGGCTCTCCGTCGTCGACGGTGAACGGACGGCCACCAATAACGTGCTGACCTTCTATACCGACATCCTCGACAGTCGCCGCAAGGTGGCCATCATCGGCAATGCCCCGCACCCCGACCTCGCAGCCTTGAAACAGGCTGTGGAGAGCAACCCCAACTATGAAGCGGAGGTGCTGTTGGCCGAGGGAGTGGAAAGTGGAAAGTGGAAAGTGGAAAACGATGTCAGTTTGCTCGTTCTTCATAATTTACCTTCCGCCACTCACCAACTTTCAACTCTCATCTCTCATCTCTCATCTATAAACTCCATCTATATCATCGGCACCCAGACGGACCTGCCGCGTTTCAACGCTCTACATGCCGGCCTTGAGATTGTGGCCAAAGCGAAGAAGAGCAACGAGGTAACGGCCCTGTTCAACGACCGCTTCTCGCTCTTCTCACTCGACGGTGCCGATGCTGCCGCCCTCGAAGAGTTGCCGCCGCTGTCGGCTCCCTTCGGTGAGGCGAAAACATCCACCAGCCTCCAGTCGCTCTTCACCGCCCGTCTCGGCAACATCAACACCGGCCAGCCACTGGTGGCGGCACAGGTGCAGGGAGCGAAACGCAGCGTCTTCGTCTGGGGCGAAGGGCTGTGGCGCTGGCGTCTCAACGACTTCCTGAACAACAAAACACACGACCACTTCGACCGTCTGGTGAGCCAGCTGGTGAACTTCGCCGCCATCACCGACAGCCGCGAGCGCTTCATTGTGGAGACGGAACGTCACTATTCCGACAACGACGAAGTGGTGGTGCGGGCGCAACTCTACAACGAGAGCTATGAGCCTTTCAACAGCCCTGATGCCAAGTTCACCCTCAAAGGGGATTCCATCAAGGGCGACTACAACTTCTCCCGAGAGGGCGACGGCTATAGTCTTTCACTGGGGACACTGCCCGAAGGACTCTATCGCTACACCGCCACAACGACCTACGACGGCAAGAACTACACTGCCGAGGGGGCTTTCGCCGTGGAGGCGCTGCATCTCGAGCAGGCCAACCTCACTGCCGACCACTCGCTGCTAGCCACTCTCAGCAGCATCACGGGCGGTGAGATGTACTATCCCGACCAACTCTCAGCCCTCAACTCTCAACTCTCAACTCTCAAGCCCGTCATCTACACCCACACACGCTTCTCCGAGTTGCTGAACCTGCCGTGGGTGCTGATATTGATAATAATCCTTTTGGGTGCCGAATGGGTACTGCGAAAATACCACGGGGAGATTTAACGGTTAAAGGTTAATGGTTAAAGGTTAAAGATATGGGGGTTAGAGGTTCACGATTGATTAAAGAGGCGGCGACGCTGGTGAGCGGCAATGTGCTGGCGCAGGTGATCACGCTGGCAGCCTATTTCGTGCTCACCCGCATCTACACGCCTGACGACTACGGCCTATTCAACATCTTCTATTCCTATATCGAGGTGCTGATTATCTTCAGCACCTGCAAGTACGAGTTGGCCATCGTGGTGGCCGACGACGAGCGCGAGGCGGCGGCGGTGTCGCGCTTCGCGCTGCGGCTCAACGCCATTGTCTCATTATTCCTGCTCTCGGTGGCGCTGCTGATGTGGCTCACAGGGCTGCTGCCAGGCAATATGGCACAGTTGGGTTGGATGGTGCTCCTCATCCCGCCGATGGTCTTCTTCTGCGGCACCTCACGCGTCTACAGTTTCCTCTACAACCGCTTCCACCGCTATGCGACGATTGCCGTCTCCGACACGGTGAATGCCGGCAGCGGCGCCCTGCTGAAGGTGGTGCTGGGACTGCTGGGTTTCTCCCAAAGCGGCATGCCGATAGGTACGGTGCTGGGGCAGGCGGCGGCGAATGTCAACTACCGGCTGAAGCTGCACCAGTTGCAGTTGCCCAAAGCAACTACCGAAGAAAGCAAGGCCGTTGCCCGGAAGCACTGCATTTTCCCTTTCTTCGTGGCTACGAAGGACTTCATTAATACCTTCGCCTCGAACCTGCCGTTCCTCTGGGCGGCGCTTTATTTCGAGCGTGCCGAGGTGGGACTTTTCGGATTGGCGCTGACGTTCACCATGCAGCCCACCAATATTCTCAGCGTAGCCTTTGAGCGTGTACTCTATGCCCGCACGGCGGAGACGGTGCGCGAGGGGCTGCCGCTGATGCATCTGATTCGGCGCTTCCTGCTTCCGTTGCTGGCAGTGGCGGTGCCGGTCTGCGTACTGGCTGGATTCGTGGCCGAACCGCTGTTCGTCTTCCTCTTCGGCGACCGCTGGGAAGGATGCGGCATATTTGTGCAAACCCTGCTGCCGCTGGCGCTGGCGACTCTCTGCTGCAACTCACTGATGTTCATTCCCAACGTCTTCTCCACACAGCGCACGGAATTTGGTTTTTACGTGGCGTTGCTGGTGTTCCGTGTGGCCGCTATCGCCGTGGGTGTCGTGGAACACAACTTCCTGCTTGCCATCGGCCTTTATGCAGCAGCAGGGGCGCTGGTGAAGGCGTCCCTGCTGGTGTGGTACCTGTGGCAAGTGCGGCGCTATGAGCGCGGACTTACCAAGTGAATTTCACGAAGCAGACCTGAGGGTCTTCGAGGTTGGCACCCTTGCCGACGGTGACTTTGTAGGTTCCCGAGTGGGCGTCGCCGTGCTGGCTGGGATAGAGGTGTATCTGGATGGGTTTGCTGTCGGTGGTACCGGCGGCGATAGCGACAGCCTCAGAGGTGTAGGGAAGCTGATGTTCGGTGCACTGACCGTAGCAGATAGGGGCGTTCGCCATTGAGGAGGGGCCGTCGGAGAGTTCCACTTTGAACACACGCTGGACAGTGGCGTTGCTCTTGTTCTTCACATAGAGGCTCACTTCGCAGTCGTCGAAGCTCACTTCCTCAGCGGTGAGGGCATACTCCACAGTGGCGCCAGCGGCAACAGCCTGGCCGCTGTAGAGGATGTCAAAGGTGGCGGAAGCCTGATAAGATTGCTCTTCGGGGTCGTTGTCCTTATCACCGCAGGCGGTGAAGGTCACGGTAGCCATCATAACGAAAGCCGCAAAAAAAAGTTTCATTGTCTGTTTCATTTTATAATATTTTAAGATTTTAATCTAGTTTCAATACCGCCAAGAAGGCACTCTGGGGCACTTCGACGTTGCCCACCTGGCGCATGCGTTTCTTGCCTTCCTTCTGTTTCTCAAGAAGTTTTCGCTTACGGGTAATGTCACCTCCGTAGCACTTGGCGGTAACATCCTTGCGCACCTGACGCACGGTCTCGCGGGCGATAATCTTGCTGCCGATGGCGGCCTGGATGGCCACATCGAACTGCTGACGCGGAATGAGGTCCTTGAGTTTCTCGCACATCTTACGTCCGATGGGATAGGCGTTGTCGACATAGGTGAGGGTGGAGAGGGCGTCGACGGGGTCGCCGTTGAGGAGTATTTCGAGCTTCACCAGCTTCGAGGGCTGATAGCCGTTGATGTAGTAGTCGAACGAGGCGTAGCCCTTCGAGATGGACTTGAGCTTGTCGTAGAAGTCGAAGACCACCTCGCCGAGGGGGAGGTCGAAGGTGATTTCGATGCGGTCGGTGGTGAGGTAGTTCTGGTTCTTGAGGATGCCGCGCTTGTCCATGCAGAGCTTTATCACAGGGCCGATGAAGTCGGCCTTGGTGATGATTTGGGCGTGGATGTAAGGCTCGTAGACCTCGGCGATATTGTTAGGTTCAGGCATACCTGAGGGATTGTAGACGTCAATTTCGCTGCCGTTGGTGAGTTTCACCTTGTACTGCACGTTGGGGACGGTGGTGATGACGTCCATGTCAAATTCACGCGTCAGACGTTCTTGCACAATCTCCATGTGCAGCAGGCCGAGGAAACCGCAGCGGAAGCCGAATCCCAGAGCCAGCGAGCTTTCGGGCTCGAAGGTGAGGGAGGCATCGTTGAGCTGCAGCTTTTCGATGCTGGCGCGTAGCTCCTCGTAGTCGTCGGTGTCGACAGGATAGACGCCCGCGAAGACCATGGGCTTCACGGCCTCGAAACCCTCGATGGGTTTCTCGCAGGGGTTCTGCACGTGGGTGATGGTGTCGCCCACACGCACCTCCTTGGAGGTCTTGATGCCGGAGATGATATAACCCACGTTGCCGGCAGAAAGCTGCTTGCAGGGCTCCATATTGAGGCGAAGCACACCCACCTCGTCGGCATCGTATTCGCGGCCCGTACTGTAGAACTTCACATGGTCGCCGGTCTTCAGCGTGCCGTTCATAATGCGGAAGTAGCTGATGATGCCGCGGAAGGGGTTGAAGACCGAGTCGAAAACGAGGGCCTGCAGCGGTGCGTTGGGGTCTCCTTCGGGGGCGGGGATGCGGTCGACGATAGCATCCAGTATCTCCGGCACACCCATACCCGTCTTGGCCGAGCAGCGGAGAATCTCCTCGGGCTTGCAGCCCAGCAGGTCGACAATCTCGTCGGCCACCTCTTCAGGCATCGCACTGTCGAGGTCTATCTTGTTCATCACAGGGATAATCTCCAGATCGTTCTCAAGGGCAAGGTAGAGGTTCGAGATAGTTTGAGCCTGGATGCCCTGCGTGGCGTCGACTACCAGCAGCGCACCCTCGCAGGCGGCGATGGCGCGCGAGACCTCATAGCTGAAGTCCACATGCCCCGGGGTGTCGATAAGATTGAGAACATAGTCGCGGTAGTTCATCTGGATAGCGTGGCTTTTGATAGTGATGCCACGCTCCTTCTCCAGATCCATGTCATCGAGCACCTGGTCCTGCATCTCACGCTGACTGACAGTGTTGGTCACCTCCAGCAGTCGGTCGGCCAACGTACTCTTACCGTGGTCAATATGAGCAATAATACAGAAGTTTCGAATATTTTTCATCGGTGCAAAGATACACATTTTTTTTAAATAAAAACAACCCCTTATAAAATGAGGACAACACGTCGAGCAGGTGCGTTTCCGACCTTGACGAGGTAAACTCCGGAGGAAGAAAGATGGAACTCGATGAGATCGGGAGCGTTGAGTCTGCGGTCCATCATACGTCCGTTGACGTCATAGACATAGACATCATAGCCCTCGGCACCGCGGACGAAAATACGGCTGTCGCTGCTGTAGACAGAGACATCCGTCATATCCACATCGTCAATACCGTTGTTGGGGGCAAAGAGAGCGGTGAGGGTCATGTCGTGATTCACCTGGAAGACGAAGGTGGAGTGAGTGGAAAGAGTGTCGGTACCCTCAAGCCATGCGATGAATGCGTAACCACGCAAAGGCGTGGCGGTAGCGGCGAAGTATCCATTGTCTACGACAGAGCCACTGGAGGAGACTGTGCCCCAAGCTTCGTTCGAGGAGATCAGTGTGACGGTATGGATGGGGGTGATAGAGAGGTGGAGCGTCACAATGCTATCGCAGCCGTTGGCAGCGTTAGTGGTGTAGGTATAGTCACCACTCTCGGAATACATAATACCGTGCCAAGCGCAGCTACCATAAGCCTCCTTCTCAATGTCAGTATAGACCGTCATATTGATGATCAGGTGGAGGGTATCCACCTGGGTGCAGTTGTGGATATCAGTGTGACTGTAGGTGTAGTTGCCGGTGGCGGTGTAGGTGGTACCGTTCCAGGTAAGGCTGTCGCAGGCAGTTTCGGTGACGGCGACGTTAACCGCGCTGTTGATGGTAAGGTGCAACGTATCTACCTGTGTGCAGCTGTGGATATCTGCGTGAGAGTAGGTGTAGTTACCGGAGGCGGTATAGGTGGTACCGTTCCAGGAGAAGCTGTCGCAGGCTGTCTCAGTAACAGCGAGGTTAACTGCAGTGTTGATGGTGAGGTGCAGGGTATCTACCTGCGTGCAGCTGTGGATATCTGCATGGCTGTAGGTGTAGTCTCCGCTGACGGTGTAGGTAACTCCGTTCCAAGCAAAGCTGTCGCAGGCTACCTCAGTAACGGCAACATTAACCGCGCTGTTGATGGTCAGGTGCAGGGTGTCTACCTGAGGACAACCGTGGATATCAGTGTGGGAGTAGGTGTAGTTGCCGGTGGCGGTGTAGGTTGTTCCGTTCCATGCAAAGCTGTCGCAGGCCGTCTCGGTGACAGCGAGGTTGACAGCGGAGTTGATGGTAAGGTGCAGGGTGTCCACCTGGGAGCAGCTGTGGATATCTGCGTGAGAGTAGGTGTAGTTACCGGAGGCGGTGTAGGTAGTAGCGTTCCAAACGAAGCTGTCGCAGGCTACCTCAGTAACGGCAACATTAACCGCGCTGTTGATGGTGAGGTGCAGGGTGTCCACCTGAGTGCAGCTGTGGATATCAGCGTGACTATAGGTGTAGTCTCCGCTAGCGGTGTAGGTTGTACCGTTCCATGCAAAGCTGTCGCAGGCTGTCTCAGTAACAGCGAGGTTAACTGCAGTGTTGATGGTGAGGTGGAGGGTATCCACCTGAGTGCAGCCGTGGATATCAGCATGGGTGTAGGTGTAGTTGCCGGTGGAGGTGTAGGTAGTAGCGTTCCAAGCGAAGCTGTCGCAGGCTACCTCAGTAACGGCAACATTAACCGCGCTGTTGATGGTCAGGTGCAGGGTGTCTACCTGAGAACAACCGTGGATATCAGCGTGAAAAGCTGTCGCAGGCAGTCTCGGTAGTTGCAACGTTAACCGCGGTGTTGATGGTGAGATGGAGGGTATCAACCTGTGTGCAGCTATGGATATCAGCATGACTGTAGGTGTAGGTGCCGGAGGCGGTGTAGGTGGTACCGTTCCAAGCAAAGCTGTCGCAGGCGGTCTCGGTCACGGCTGTATGCATCGGATGGTTGACCGTTAGCAACAGCGTGTCGTTTCCGACGATGTACTGTCCACTGGTGGTGTAGGTCTCACCACTCAACGCCCACTTGTAGCTTCCGCACACCGTCAGCATCGTCGTGCTACAGTGATTCACCGTCAAGTGTAATTCCATAGTATCATGACATCCTTGACCATTGGTCCCATAATGGTAATAGGTGCCGCTCTCGGTATACTCCGTACCATACCATACATAGCTGTTACAGGCAGTCACGTTCTCGCTGCTATGGCTGCTGTGGTTGATGGTGAGGTGCAGGGTGTCCACCTGAGTGCAGTTGTGGATATCAGCGTGTGTGTAGGTGTAGTTGCCGGTGGCGGTATAGGTGGTACCGTTCCAGGCAAAGCTGTCGCAGGCCGTTTCGGTGATGGCGAGGTTAACCGCGGTGTTGATGGTAAGGTGCAGGGTGTCCACCTGAGTGCAGCTGTGGATATCAGTGTGACTGTAGGTGTAGTTGCCGGTGGCGGTGTAGGTGGTACCGTTCCAGGAGAAGCTGTCGCAGGCTGTCTCGGTGGTTGCAACGTTAATGGCTTTGTTGATTGTCAGGTGCAGGGTGTCCACCTGGGAGCAGCTGTGGATATCAGTGTGGGAGTAGGTGTAGTCACCACTGGCGGTATAGGTGGTACCATTCCAAGATAAGCTATCGCAGGCGGTCTCAGTAACAGCGAGGTTAACTGAAGTGTTGATGGTGAGGTGCAGGGTGTCCACCTGAGTGCAGCTGTGGATATCTGCGTGAGAGTAGGTGTAGGTGCCGGTGGCGGTGTAGGTTGTTCCGTTCCATGCAAAGCTGTCGCAGGCTGTCTCGGTGACAGCAACATTAACCGCACTGTTGATAGTTAAGTGCAGGGTGTCCACCTGAGTGCAGCTATGGATATCAGCATGACTATAGGTGTAGTCGCCGCTAACAGTGTAGGTTGTACCGTTCCAGGCAAAGCTGTCGCAGGCAGTCTCGGTGACAGCAACATTAACCGCAATGTTGATAGTTAAGTGGAGGGTGTCCACCTGCGTGCAACCATGAATATCTGCGTGGCTGTAGGTGTAGTTACCGGAGGCGGTATAGGTGGTACCGTTCCAGGAGAAGCTGTCGCAGGCAGTCTCGGTGACAGCGAGGTTGTCGGCACTGTTAATAGTCAAGTGGAGGGTATCCACCTGTGTGCAGCTATGGATATCAGCGTGACTATAGGTGTAGTCTCCGCTAGCGGTGTAGGTTGTACCGTTCCAGGTAAGGCTGTCGCAGGCGGTCTCAGTGACGGCGAGGTTGACAGGGGAGTTGATGGTGAGGTGCAGGGTGTCCACCTGTGTGCAGCTGTGGATATCAGCATGACTGTAGGTGTAGTCTCCGCTGACGATATAGGTAACTCCGTTCCATGCAAAGCTGTCGCAAGCGACCTCGGTCACGGCTGTATGCACCGGATGGTTGACCGTTAGTAACAGTGTGTCATTTCCGACGACGTACTGTCCACTGGTGGTGTAGGTCTCACCACTCAACGTCCACTTGTAGCTTCCGCACACCGTCAGCATCGTCGTGCTACAGTGATTCACCGTCAAGTGTAATTCCATAGTATCAAGACATCCTTGACCATTGGTCCCATAATGGTAATAGATGTCGCTCTCGGTATACTCGGTACCATACCATACATAGCTGTTACAGGCAGTCACGTTCTCGCTGCTATGGCTGCTGTGATTGACGGTCAAGTGGAGGGTATCCACCTGCGTGCAACCATGTACATCAGCATGGGTGTAGGTGTAGTTGCCGGAGGTGGTGTAGGTGGTACCGTTCCAGGCAAAGCTGTCGCAGGCTACCTCAGTAACGGCAACATTAACCGCGCTGTTGATGGTCAGGTGCAGGGTGTCTACCTGAGAACAACCGTGGATATCAGCGTGAGTACCGTTCCAGGCAAAGCTGTCGCAGGCCGTTTCGGTTGTGACAACATTCACGGCATGATTGACGGTCAGCTCGAGCTCTGCGGTGTCGGGACATCCGCTGGCATTGGTTCCGTAATGGTAATAGGTGCCGCTCTCAGTGTACTCCGTACCCTTCCAGATATAGCTGCTGCACTCCGTCACGGTTTCCTCCGTATGTGTGCCGGCATTCACCGTGATGGTCTGCTCTTCCGAGACGGCGTTCTGGCAGCTGCCGGTGAGGGTCCAGGTTCTGACGATGGTCAACGAACCGTCCTGATTTTCGACGGGATCCGCATCGGAATAGGTCGTATCTACGGTGGAGCACGAAACCACGACATTCTGCACCGTTCCCGTCACGTCAGGCGTTATGGTGTAGCTGCCGTCGGTGTTGCGGCAGACCGCGATGTCCTCGGGAGCGGAGAAGGTTATTGTCGGCGGTAAAATGTGGTAGGTGTAATGCCATTGGAACACCTTGTCGGCGCAGTCCGTATAGGTGTAATCGTAGGTGATATCACCGGAACATGTGGAGGTATTGTAGTTGTTATTCAATACTGGTTCGCTGAAACTCAGTTCGTTGTCACAGGAATCTTCCACAGTCGGCATCGTGATGTCGGGGTTTTCATGCGGCGGTAAAAGGTTGCCCGAATAGCAAAGAATGTCAAAGGAGGTGGGCACAGGTCCGCCAACCTCGTGGGGAGCTTCGTTATGGTTGATATAGATGAACTGGTCCGCCGTAGCACTGTTGCCGCAATCGTCAGAGATGGTGTAGGTTCTCGTCACGGTCACACAGGTAGCTCCAGTGCTTGCGTCGCTGTTGGACACGTAGATGCCGATTCCCAACGGGCAGTCGACTTGGATGGAGAGTCCTGAGGCCTCCAGTTGTGCAACCGTGGTGTAAGGTTCGGGCGCATCAGCCGCAGAACAGCCGTTCACCGTAAGGGTGTCCAATGTGCCGGTGACAGTGAACTCATATTCTTTAATGGTCAGTGTACCAGAGATGTATTCGATGTTATAGTTGTCTGTGGCAGTGCCGATTACCGCCGCGTTGGGATCAATCTTTTCGGGATAGACGCCAACGAGTGTCTCCTGTCCATTGAGCGTGATGCTGGTCAGCTGGTCGTCACCTTGAAGTCCTGTCACGCTGACTTTGGAGGCGATTACCGCCGAATCAGTGTATGTCGCATTGTTCTCGCCTCGGGGGCTGTTGTTGAACACATAGCTTTGGTTCAGTGCCGTGATGGTGGCGTTGCGCTTGCCGACCACGATGGTCACTTTCTGCACCGCAGTTCCGCAGTTGGGAGTTTGGTCGCTGACGGCCTCCACGGTGATGGTGTAGTTGCCGACAGCCGAAGGTTTTCCTGAGATGGTCTGTGTGGAGGTGTTATACGTCAGTCCGGTAGGCATGGAACTCACTGTGACGGAGGAATGGCTGTTGCTGATGACCACGTCCTCGATGGTGTCGCCGTAGGTTATCGTCTGCGAGACCGGATTGACCTGGAGGGTCGGTAGCGGCAATACAGTGATCCTCTGCTCCTCCGAGACGGCGTTCTGGCAGATGCCGGAGAGAGTCCAAGTTCTCACAATGGTCAACGATCCGTCCGGTTTCTGGACCGGATTGGCATCTGTATAGCTGGTGTCCACCGTGGAATATGTGACCGTGACATCTCTCACCGTACCTGTCACCTCTGGCGTAATACTATAGCTTCCATCGGCATTTCGGCACACGGCAGTGTCCTCGGGAGCAGTGAAACTTATGATAATCGGTATAACATGGTAAGTGTAATTCCACTGGAACTCTTTACCCGCACAGTCTCTATAGGTATAAATGTAGGTGATATCTCCGGAACGGGTGGTTTCGCTGTAGTTGTTGATTATTGTGGGGGTACCATACTCCAGTTCATTTCCACAGGTGTCCTCCACCGTCGGCATCATGATATCCGGGTTCTCGTGCGGCGGTATATTTTCACTTGCAACGCAATGCACGTCGGAAGAGGTGGGCACCGGTCCCCCAACCTCGTGAGGCGCTTCGTCATGGGTGATGTAAATGGTTTGGCTTGTCGTCACACTGTCGCCACAAACGTCCGTGATGGTGTAGGTCCTCATCACGGTAGCACAGCCCATACCTATCTCCACATCGTGGCTGCTCACCTGGAAGCCCTCGCCAGCCTGGCAGTCGCCCTGTATGGTCAGTCCGGCTTCCTCGAGTTGTGCCACTGTCGTATAAGGAGCCGGTACGCTATTTGCGCTGCAGCCTCTCACCGTCACACTCTCCAATCCTCCGATAATAATAAGCGTATCGTTCACAATTGTCAGCGTACCGGGCAGATAGGTAACGTTGTAGTTACCTTGTTTGGCTGCACCCAAGGGTGTAATGGCATACGTTCCGACCGAGTCTCCGCTGTCGCGAGTCATCGTGTAGGAAAGCACACCTTCGGCGTCGCCATTTTTCAGACCGGTAACGGTGGCGGTCAGCACCGGATCTGGCGTCCCGTGCACTTTCTCCTTGTTGTCGGCCATTACCATAGCCGTAGCCGGCACAATGCTGAAGGTTCCTGGGACGGTCGTCACCTCATAGTTGGGATTGTTGCCGCTCTCGGCCACAATGGCATATGTTCCAACGTCCTCACCAACCTCTCGACTCAAGGTGTAGCTCACCACATCACTCCCCACCGTCCCCG
The DNA here is from genome assembly GCA_902800395.1 of uncultured Bacteroidota bacterium. Taxonomy (GTDB): domain Bacteria; phylum Bacteroidota; class Bacteroidia; order Bacteroidales; family P3; genus Colimorpha. Next base: position 102,476 of record CADCEC010000008.1, read on the forward strand.
TCACTGTGGCAGTAAGTGCCGGGTCGGCATTACCATAGGTCTTGCTCTTGCCCGTAGCGGTCACCGTGGCGGCACGCTTGTTGATGGTGAAGATAGCGGAGTCGGTCGTCACTTCATAGTTGGGGTTGCTGCCGGGGGTGACGGTGATAGCATACGTGCCGACGGTTTCCCCGGAGGTTCGACTCAGCGTGTAGCTGACCTCATCGCTCCCGAGAGCCCCACTCACCGTGGCGCTCAGCGTCGGGTCACTCTCGCCGTAAGTCTTCTCGCTGCCCTTTGCAGCCACCGTGACGGTACGGGGATTGATGGTGAAGATGCCGTGCGTTACCGCCACCTCGTAGTTCGGGTTGTTGCTCAATGTCACCGCTATGAAATACGAGCCCGCATTCTCGCCAGCCGTGCGCTCCAACGTGTAGTTCAGCGTATCTCCCGGCAGCGTGTCGGCGACTGTTGCGGTGAGTTCCGGGTCGGCTTCACCGTATGTTTTGCTCATATTCTCGGCTTTCACCGTAGCAATCCTCTTGCCAATGGTGAAGATTCCCGGAACAGTGGTCACCTCGTAGTTCGGATTGTCGCCCAGCATCGCGCTGATCAGGTATTCGCCAGCGTTCTCTCCCGCCTTTCGGCTAAGCGTGTAAGCAATCGTGTCCCCCTCAATCAACCCTGAACCATACACCGAATCTCCTTCCACCGTACCTGTAACGGTGGCGGTGAGCTCCGGGTCCTCCTCGCCGTAGATCTTGCCGAGAGCGTCAATAACCACTCTCACGGCTTTCTTGTTGATGGAGAAGGTGCCGTTGGTGGCGGTCACTTCGTAGTTCGGGTTGCTGCCCAGGGCCACGCTAATGGCATACGTGCCGACGGTTTCCCCGGAGGTTCGACTCAACGTGTAGGCAATGCTGTCATTCCCCACGGTACCTGTCACCGTGGCGGTGAGCGTCGTGTCAGATTCGCCGTAGGTCTTCTCAAGGTTGTCGGCCACCACTGTGGCGGCTTTTTTGTTGATGGTAAAAATAGCGCCCGTCACCGTCACCTCATAGTTCGGATTGTCTCCGCTCTCGGCGACAATAGCATACGTGCCGACGGTTTCCCCGGAGGTTCGACTCAACGCGTAGTCGATCGTGTCGCCAGCAAAGGTGCCGGTCAGGGTAGCGGTGAGGGCAGGGTCTGCGTCGCCATATATCTTCGAGAGCGTGTCGGCGGCCACTGTCGCGCGCGCTTTGGTAATCGTCTGACAACCATCCTCCACCACGATGAAGTTCACATGGGCGAAATTGAGGTTCCTGTTGGCGAACTGATTTCCATTCAGCCCCATCAGGGTAGTACCCGCATCCGTTCTTGTCGCCGTTGCAGTGCCGTTGAAGGTAAAGTCGTCTTCGGTATATAACGAATTGCTGATACTGATCACATCATACCCGCTAACAGAATGCGGAGCACCATTGTAAACCGCGGTGTCACGCCTGCCGGCAATCCTCACCACCACCTCGTCGGAGGACGAGATGGTCAGCGCACCCGCCACATATGTCACCTCGTAGTTGCCCTGCAGCACATTGCCGACAGGCATGATAGCATACGTGCCGACGGTTTCCCCGGAGGTTCGACTCAACGTGTAGGCAATGCTGTCATCTCCAACCCTGCCAGTCACCGTGGCGGTGAGCGTCGGGTCAAGAGCGCCGAAGGTCTTCTCCTTATCGTCGGCTTTCACCGTCAGTGCAGCACGGGTGATGGTGAAAGTGCCGCCCCTCACCGTCACCTCATAGTTCGGATTCTCCCCCTCGTTAACGTTGATAGCATACGTGCCGACGGTTTCCCCGGAGGTTCGACTCAACGTGTAGTCCATGCTGTCATCTCCCACCCTGCCCGTCACCGTGGCCGTCAGCTCGGGGTCCTCCTCGCCATAGGTCTTGCTCTTGTTATTAGCAGTCACCGTAGCATATTTCTTCTCAATGGTAAAGGTACCTCCTTCTACGCTCACCGTGTAGTTCGGATTGTCGCCGCTCTCGGCCACAATAGCATACGTGCCGACGGTTTCCCCGGAGGTTCGACTCAACGTGTAGTCGATCGTGTCGCCCATCACTGCACCCGTCACCGTGGCCGTCAACTCGGGATCGACCTCGCCGTAGATCTTGCTCTTGCTGTCGGCTCTCACCGTAACCGGACGCCGCGCCACAATCAGTGTTCCATTCACCCTGTTCACCGTGAACATCGGGGTCACATCCTGATTGTTCGCATCTCTCACCACAGCCTCACCCATAATCTCGTTCTCCAGCGTGTCGGCATCCCGGCTGCTGGGATCCGAGGTAGTGAGTCCACTCACCGTGTAGATGTCACCGTTCACCACGAATTCCAGAGTCTCGAAGCCGGCAACGCTCTTCACCGTGCCGTCATACACGTTGCCCCTGCTGCTGCGGGCCCTCACCGTCAGCGTGCTCGGGTCCGTGACAGGCTCGATCGTCAGCCCTCCGGGAACGACACTAGTCAGGCTGTAGTTATCCGTCACATCCTCCTCGCCATTCATCACCCTCAACGACATCAGGTCGAAACCCCCGTTGTCATAGGCCCCCTCGTCCCTCCCCCTCGAAGGAGTATAGCTGATGGTCGCCGTATGGCCCGCCAGCAGATTGCTGAAGTTGTATGCCCTGTTGCCCCCCTGTTCAAAGCCGTTATAGGTCACCGTCCTCTCTTCCACACTCACACTTATCGGTCGGGGGCTAATTGTTAACTGTGCATTGTTAACTGTTAATTGATAGTTCGGATTGTCGCCGTTCTCGGCCACAATAGCATACGTGCCGACGGTTTCCCCGGAGGTTCGACTCAACGTGTAGCCAATGGTTTCACCATTCACGGCACCCGTTACAGTTGCAGTGAAGGCAGGATCAGCCTCGCCGTAAGTCTTGCTGGCATCATGGGCGGTAATCGTGGCCGGCTTGGGAGTCACCGTGAGTGTGCCCGCCACTTTTAACACGCCAGTGAAATCTGAAGTCTTGTCCTCGCCGAGGGCGTTGCGGATAATGTAATCGTCGTTCACCACGTTCGCGCTGCTGCCAGCATTCGTCTGACTGCCGCTTACGGTTGCCTCCATCGTGAAACCTTCAGGCAGTCCAGCAACGGTATAGTCGTTTTTGGTCAGCGGCGTGCCGTCGTAGGTCTTACTGCCGGAGGCGGCGGCCAGCGTCACAGTGGTCGCGTTGGCGGTTACCGTGAGCACACCATTAACCGTTGTGATGTTGCTGAAATAGGCGGTTCTGTCCTCGCCGTCGGCATTCCGGACGGCATAGGAGGAGACCACGTTGTCGTTGGTGCCGACATTGGTCTGACTGCCGCTGACGGTTGCCTCCACCGTGAAGCCCGTGGGCAGACTGCCGTCGATGTCGACATTAACATCGCTATTGGTCAGCGGCGTACCGTCGTAGGGCTTGCTGACGGATGCGGCCGTCAGGGTGATCTGGGTGCTGTTCAGGTTCACCGTCAGCACGCCAAGATTGTCGTGAATTTCGTAGTTGTTCGAATCGGTTGTACCCCAGTCGATGGTGTAGCTGTTGTTGCTTTGTCCCACAATGGTCTGGCTGCCGGTGGCTTGAATTGAGAATTGAGAATTGAGAATTGAGAATTGACCACTGCTATTCGGATATATGGTGTCGATACCATAACGGATGCAGACTGCGTCGCTGGTTAGCGGAGTGCCGTCGTATTCCTTCACGGAGGAGCCGGTGATGACGGTAAGTTGAGTCGGATTGACGGTCAGCGTGCCCGCGATTGTGGTCACATTGGTGAAAAAGGCGGTCTTGTCTTGGTGGTCCTTGTTCTTAATCACGTAACTGTTCACCACGTTCTGGCTAGTGCCGACATCCGTCCGGCTGCCGCTCGTGGTGGCCTCCACGTAGAAACCGTTGGGTAGACCCGTGAAGGTTATGGTGTCGTTGGTGAGCGGCGTGCCGTCGTACGTTTTGGTGGAGCTTCCGGCCGTGATAGTCACCGGCTGGGTGTTGGGGGTGACGGAGAGCGTGCCGAAATGATTGATCACCGTGTAGTTTTTCTCCTGTGCTATGTTCTCGCCCCAGTGGCCGGGATTGCCCCAGTCGATATAGCAACTGTTTTCGATGGTGTCCACATCCGTCAGGCTGGCGGAGGGCATACACCAGACGTGCTCGCCATTCTGCAGCCCCTGAACATTCCAGTTGTAGTTGGTCAGCTCCGTGCCGTCGTACTCTTTGGTGGCGCTACCTGTGAAGAGCGTCAGCGTCGCAGGCACGATGACGATACAGCTGTCGACGGGATAGAAGTGGTAGAGGCAGGTCTTGTCCTTCCCCGTCTCCGCGTCCTTGATACTCCAGCCTACAATTTCGTTTCTCACACTGTCCACATCCTTGATCATCATATCCGGGTTCGAAAGAGACACTATCAGCGAGTCTCCGATGCGGAGGGCGAGCTGCCTCCACTGGTCACTGGTAATATAGTATTCGGCGCGTTCGGGGACCTTCCAGTTGTCGTCGTATTCGATGACTTGGATTCTGTTGATGTCGTTGAGCGAGACAGGGGTGCCGTCATAGACCTTCTTGAAACCATTGGCCCGGAGTGTCATCTTGGGGTTGATAGGATCGTTGACTTTAATCTGTTTATCTTGATAGCACCCCAAGCTGTCGGTGATGGTAATGTAATACAAGCCGTTGGCGAGGTTGGACAGGGTGTCGTAGCCTTTAGGGATGCCGGAATCGTCGAGGAGATTGAGGGAGTGGATGGTGTGTTCGGCTACGACCGTATGGTTCGAATCCCAGCACTCTATCTTGTACGGCGAGCCGTCGCGGTTGAATTCGAACTGGCGGATGACGAGCTCGATCCAGCCGTCATCAGTATCAACGCAGTTGCCCCATTTGGTTGCGAGGTAGTTGAAGGAGTATTCGTCGACGAGGATGGTGTCGTGGGATTGGCAGAGTGGTGCAGCGGAGTCGGTGACGGTGAGGATGTAGTTGTCGGCGGGGAGGTAGCGGAGGGAGTCGGGATGGAGAGGGATGAAGGATTCGTTGTCGATGGTGCCGTTCTCGCGAGACCACTGGTAGGAGAAATGAGAGGAGAAGCCGCCGGAGATGACGGAGGCTTTGAGGGAGCCGATGTTGTGTCCGTATTTGGACCAGTAGGAGTCCATGCAGGCGTGGCGAGCGGCGAGGGAGGTCTGGATGGGGGAGGAGAAGAGGAGTTCGATGGCGCGGGTGCTGTCGCAGGGAGCGCCGTCGGGACTATAGGAATAGAAACCTGGTTTGTCCAAGATTTCGGTATGGTCGTTGGTGGGCTTCCAAGTATAGGCGGAGCAGGAGAGTATGGTGTCGACCTTGATATTCGATGCTGCTACAATTAGCGGCACCACACGTCGTGCACAGACGTTATCGTCTGTCAGCACCACCATCAGTGAGTCTTTTCCGCAGTTGTTGAGGGTGAAGCTGCCGTTGGCGGTATCTGGATTGGGTTCGTTCAACGCGGAGCCGGTGCCGTAGCGGTACCATTTGACACGGGTGGTGGTGTCGGCCTTGAAATCCGCGACGATGCTGTTCACGGGCATGCGTCCGGTGAGATAAACAGGTTTCACTGAGACTGTTGCCGCCATGGTGGAGTCATAAGCTTTCAAATGGGGGTATTGATGATCATTATAAATCCAAGAATCTTCCCCAAGATGGGCTTTGAGTCCGTCACCGATCATTTCGGAGGTGAGGCGGGCGGTAGAGTCATCTGCGTGAAGAGGGCAGAGCTGGCGGTCGTTGAAACAGTTGATAGATAATAGATTAGAGTTAATAGTTTGGCCGACGAAGGGGCCGAGGAGGGTGTCGGCGGAGATGGGGGCGGCGTTATAACAGTTAATAGTTAATAGATTAGAGTTAGTAGTTGAGCCGAAGAGGCCGGCGACGCGGGAGGTGCCGTTGACGGCGCCGGTGTTGTAACAGTTAATAGATAATAGATAAGAGTTAATAGTGGAGCCGACGAGGCCGGCGGCGCGGGAGTCGGTGTCGGAGGCGGAGACGATACCGTAGTTGAAGCACTGCTTGACGACGGTGAAATGGTTGTCCATTATGACATCGGCGTTACCGACAGCGCCGACGATGCCGCCTACGGACTGGGTGCCGCGAACGTTGCTGCCGTTATAGCAGTGGGAGATTTGGGAGAAGGAGGCTTCGCCGACGAGACCGCCGACAGCGGTTTGGCCTTGAACGACGGGAGTGGAGCTGCAGCTGGAGAGAGTGCCGCAGTGGGAGACGGTGCCGTTGAGGAAGCCGGCGAGGGCGCCGACGCGGTTACGACCCGTGACAGAAATGTCTTTCACGTAGAGGTTCTTCACACGCCCCTGGAGATAGCCGAAGAAACCACGGTTGTCTTGGTTCGTTTGGGCAAACTTGACTTGGACCGAATGGCCACCACCGTCAAAATAGCCACGGAAAGGGATTTCCTCGGTGCCTATGGGTACAGAGTTACTATTGGGTATCGTAATATCGCTCGTCAGTCGGAAGTAGATGCCGTCAGAACCTGCAGGGATGGGAGTATAGTTGTTATACTGATCCTGATCCTGAAAGAAAGCACCATTGAAATAATAGAAAGTCTGGCCATTGTTAACAAAATACCTGAATTGTGAGAAGTTTCCAAAGTTAACGTCAAGGGGTTGCTCCTCGGAGATGCCGAAAGAGAGCTGGACAGTGCGGAAGGGGATGGTATGGTTTTCCCCATTACAAAATATAGATTTCGAAGCTTTGATCTGCATGAAGTTGCGCTTACCAGAGGCGGTGAGGGTGGTGCCGGAAAGAGAGGCTGTGTTGTCGCTACTCTTAACTTTATTCCATTTGAAGGTACCCGAAGCAGGAGTGTAGGAGGGCAATGTGTAGGAAGTGCCTTGGATGGCAGTCAGGTTATAAATGTCGCCGATCTGCAAGGCCAGTGCAGAGACCTTGCTGGCATCAGTGTCGGAGATGGTGGATAGACGCGGGTACATACCCTCGCCGTACACCCATGGACGGTCGTTGGGGAAGGTGACGCCCATCATTTCGGAGGTAGAAAGCGGAGTAACGCCCGAAACGTCTTCCTCGTTGACGGCGCGGTAGGGGCACATGAGGGAGTCGTAGTGGAGGTTGAGGAGGAAGGAGGTATCGGAGGAGAAGCCGCAGAGGGCGCCGACGAAGGAGGCGCCCTCGACCCAGCCGGCGGAGTAGCCGAAGACTGAGGGGACGGAGGGGTCTTGCTGCAGACCAGCTATACCGCCGACGAGGGAGATGCCTTTGACGACGCCGGTGTTGTAGCAGTCGGAGAAGAGAGAGGCGTCGGAGAGCTGACCTATGAGTCCGCCCACGAAGTAGCGGCCGGTGACGAGACCGCTGTTGAAGCAGGCGCTGACACTGGAGGAATCAGAGAGAGAGCCGACGATGCCGCCGAGGTAGTCATCGATTTTGGTTTCGCCGACGGTGCCTGCGTTGAAGCTGTTTGTGATGCGTGCACCTTTGACACAAAGGCCAGCGATGCCGCCAATGTAGTTGCCCTCAGCGATGATGGTGCCTAAGTGCTCACAACCGTCGATAATACCGTCATCCATCTTGCCCACGACACCGCCGATATAGTTGCCATGCGAAGGGATGCGACTTTGTTCGTCTACATAGCAGCTGCGGATTTCCGACTGCTCGCCGAAGGAGAAGCCAGCGATGCAGCCGAGGTGGGAGATGATGGATTTATTGTAACTGTTGTTATAGGAGGTGTCGGCGCGGAGGATGCCGTTGTGGTTGAAGCCTACGATGCCGCCGACGGTGTCGATGGTAACACCGGGGTTAACAGCCAAGTGCGAGCGGCAGGAGTCGATGGTGCCGAAATCGTTGAAGCCGCAGATGCCGCCGAAACAGGAGCCGTGGGTGTAGGTGGCGTTTTCGATTTGAGTCATATCGGTTTGGCAACGGACGATGCGGCCGTAGTGGTTGGAGCCGCAGATGAAGCCGATGTTGCGGCCGGAGACAGCGCTGATGCGGCTGGGGCTATGGAAGTTGCTGCCGACGAGTTGGGTTATGAAGCAGTTGCGGATGGTGCCGCTGTTGAGGTAGCCGCAGAGGATGGCGCGGTGGTTGCCGGAGGTATTATGGTTGGTTATGGCGCCGGCGATGGTGAGGTTTTTGACGGAGCCGCCGTAGATGTAGCCGAAGAAGCCCTGGTTGTCGCCACCTGGGATGAGGAAATTGGAGACGGTGTGGCCGGCGCCGTCGAAATGGCCGAGGAAGGGGCGGTTAGGGGTGCCGATGGAGGTCCAGAGGTCGAGGACGTTGTACTGTTGGCCACTGCTGGTGGTGCCGTGGAAAGCGAGGTCGACGTCGGCGTTGAGTTTGAAGTAGAGGTTGCGGCCGCCGTCGGTGATTCTCACATATTGAGAAGCGGAGTAGGAGCCGGTGGTGATGAAGGTTTGGGTGGAGCTGTTGTAATAGCCGGAGCCCTGGTTGATGATGGTGCGGAAATTCTTTAGTTCATCGGCATTTCTGATAATTATCGGGTTGGCCTCGGTGAGGTTGACCCAGAGCTGGAGCTTGCGGTAGACAGGATCGTTGGTGCCGGTGCCTCGGAAGCCCAACGTGATAAAGCCCTGAGCAGGACGATTGTTGGTGCTGGGGATGGTGACGGTGATGAGGTTGTTGCTGGGAGAGGTTCCTATGGAGAGACAGTTGCTGCCACCCATACGCAGCCAGCTGCCGCCGTCGGAATAGTTGAGCGTGAATTGGTGGGAGACGGTGCTGTAGGTTTCGGTGGTGTACAACTTGGCCCTCATGGCAGAGGCTTTGGAGAGGAGGGAGTTGATGCTTTGAACGCCTTTGAGCTGGGGATAATAATCATTTTGGAAGTACCAGATGCTGTCGCTGCTGTCGCCTCCGAAGAGGATTGATCCCATCATGGAGGAGGTGGGCATTCCTTCGGCAAGGCCAGACTGGTCGCTGCCGTCGATGCCGCCAACGGGTGAGAGCTGATTGTCGTAATAACAGTTGAGGATTGTGTCATTCGCCTGTCCGACAATGCTGCCGAGGTGGGTGCCGGTGGAGCGGACGGTGTTGGAGACGTAGCAATACTGCGGTGCGCCCACGCCGCAGATACCGCCGACATATTTACGGTTCTCACCATTCACAATACCAGCGTTGTAGGAGTTCTGAATTCTGCATTGTGGATTCTGAATTAATCCGACGAGGCCGCCGACAAAGTTGTCGGCATTGGGGTTGCCGGGCAGTGCAGTGATGATGCCGGTGTTGAGGCAGGAGGAGACGTTGGTGTTGAGACCGCTGATGCCGCCGATATAGGGGCAATCGGCCTTACCGGTGATGTCGCCTAAGTTGGCGGAATTCTTCACATTGCCGTCCTTGGCGATGATGCCGCCGACACATTGGATACCCATGACATCGATGTAGTTGAAGCAGCCGATGATGCTGTCGGCGGCGGTCAGCGAGACGCCGGCGATGCCGCCGACGGTGACGCCGTACAGGTTGTCGCTAACGTTATTATGTTTTTTGACGGAGCAGTTCTCGATGCGACCGCCGTTGAGAATGGCGCAGACGGCACCGGCAGTGTCGGCACCGACGATGGTTTCGACAGTGATGTTTAGGTCATACACCTTGCCCGTAAGGGTGCCGAAAAGGCCGACCACAGACCGAGTTGAATTAAGTCGGCCGAGGGTGTGGTTATTGCCGAGGAATGTGCCCGCGAACCGTTTCGTGCCGATAGGAATCCAGTTGGATGTGATATCGTACAGGTTGATGTCGGCGGTGAGGATGAAGACGATGTCTTGCACATAATGCGGAAGGAGATAATCTTTATAGATCACCATGTAGTTCCCGTTCACGATGTTACGCAGATTATTCAGATCATGAAAGTTGTCAACGGTCATCGTGTCGGGCAGCGGAAGACTGTTTAACGCCAGTCGGGGAGTGCAGGCGGCGATGGCGTTCGAACGGACGGAGGAGCTGTCAGTCCAAGTCAGTCGAGGGTAGAGTCCCTCCTCGTAGAGCCAGAAGTCGTCGCCCATATACTCTCGCACAAGGGCTTCGGGACCGATGAAGTAGCGCGTGGCTACTTTTGTCGCCCCTTCACAGAGGGGATTGACATGGTAGTCGTTGTAAAACGTTGTATACGCTGATTCTACCTCTACTTGGTTGCCAGTAAGCACACCGACGTTGTAGCAATCGGTGATGATGCGGCGCGTCGTGTTTCTAGAGAGTCCAACCAGGGGATGTACGGTGCCATTGGAAGCCGTGATGTCGCCAGTGTTGAAGCATTGTTCGAAGAGGCAGGTGTCGGCGTTCACATAGCCCACCAAACCGGCAGCGTAGCCCCCGTTCCAGTTGTTGACAATGTTGCAACTGTTGAAACAGCCCGTGATGTGGATACTGCTGAGAGCCTCACTGTCCGTTCCCACCGAGCCTATCAAAGCGGCACACTGGTTGCCGACGAAGGTGAGTGGCTGAGTGGTTGAGGTGCTGAGAGCCTGAGTGCTGTAGGTGACGGCGCAATTTTCGAAAGAACCGCCTTTGACAATGGTGGCCAATGCGGCCGACGAACCGCCGCAGCCCGTGATGTGCGGGTCCTCGATGACAAGGTTCTTGATGTCGCCTTTGGAATAGATGAAGAGGGCGCGGTCGGTGCCGTCCGTCATCGTGAGGTTCATCAGCTTATGCCCCCGACCGTCGTAAAAACCAGTGAAACAGGTGTCGGCATTCTTGCCGATGGGGACCCAGTCGCCTGCGGCGGCGAGGTCGATGTCGGCGGTCTGTATCCAGTGGATGTGAGGAAGGGAATCGTGAGGGATCAGGAAGCGGTGGTAGATGAAGTCCTCGTTCGCGTTGATGCCGTTGCGGAAGGCGAGGAAGTCTTCCAGATTGCTGATGAGGAAGGGGTTCTCGGCGGAACCAACGTACGGGGGAATGTTGACCACCGCGTCGTAGTAGCGGGTACGCCCTGCCACCTCTACGGTGAGGCGTACCACACCCTGCTTTTGCAGATAGATATTCCAGCTGTTGTCGGGCGCATAGAACTCTCTGCGGACAGCATCGGGCCAGAGACTGTCAAGGGTCCACGTAAAATCCAGACTGTCACACCCTTTCCACAGCACGAATGACTCGGTGAGGTCGGAGAGTTTCATGTACTTGCGCTCATTGTCATTCATGTTGTTGATGGTACTTTGGCCGTTGCCATTCGGTTTCATGAAGACATCGAGAAACGGGACGAGGGCGGCGGTCACAATGGAATCTTGGGGGTAATCCAATTCGATGCGGTAAGTGACATTTATCGGATCGTTGAATGGATCCGGGTAGGGGTAAACATTGCACAGATAGGTGTTTTTCCACAGGCTGGGCTTCTGATTTTTGATGTCGAAATACATCATGCTGTAATAGGTCATGTCGTAGGTGCTGAGGGCTGCGGCACCCCTATTGGCCCGCCAATCTGCCGGCACCCATGACGACCCAGGAATTGACGGAAGGTCGCTCAGCTGCCAGTCGAAGTAGCAGGTGTCCACCCGGATGCTGTCAACATCCGGATCATAACTATTGCTGCCGGAAGGGGAAAGTGCATAGCCGTAGATGCCGCCTATGTGGTGGTTGACAATTTCTTCGTCCGTGCCGATACCGCCCTTGGTGGGGTTCGCCCCTGAGAGGGCTGTGCCGACCATATCGGTGGTGCGGACAATCATGGAGGAGTAACAATGGCGCACGGTGCCCTTCTCCACCTTGCCGACAAGTCCGGCAACATAGTCACCGGAGCAGTCGACATGCCCGGAAGCGAAGCAGACGCTCACTTCGGGCAACAAAGTATCGTGGAGGGTCATCAGTCCAACCAAGCCGCCCACGTTGCTGCCATTTGTGCGGATGCTGCCCTCGAAGAAACAGTCGCTGATATGGCCTCCGGAAAGCTCGCCCACCATACCGCCGATGTTGCTGCCACCACCCCTGACGTAGGAATTGACAATGCCGAGTTTCTCGACGTACGCATCCCCCTCCATTTTCGAAAAGAAACCCACGCCAACGGTGGTGTCCGGACGGTCGATATAAATACCGCTGATCGTATGCATATCACCGAGTAAGTAGCCTTTGAACACAACCGTTTCGGGCCAGACCGTCCAATTGGGGTCAATCTCGCCGTCGCAGGCAGCCAGATTCCCCTGGTTGAGGGTGATATCATTCGGGATCAAGAAATACTTACCTTCGCCGTAAGCGGGAATGGTGTCGTAGTCACCGTAGGTGGGAGGCGTTGGACTACAGATGTACTCTTTGCTGTAGCCATATTTATAAAAGTAGAACTCGTTGCCAGTACTGAGGCAGTTGGCAAAAGCCACTAATTCATTAGCCTTACGGATCCGGTACGGATTATCATGCGTGCCGTGACCACCCTGTGCCAGTGCCGTATTGAAAATTGAAAATTGAAAACCGAGAATTAGGCTGATGCCGATAAACATCCGCAAACCCGTTCCCATGGGGTCGTCGGGATGGTTTTTCCTGTAGCGCCAGGCGCGGACAATCATCCACACCAGAAGTCCCAAAACAATCAGCCCGATGGCCAAAAGAATAATCAATTTCGTCGTCATATCTGTTTTTTACTTTTTTTATCATTGGTATTTTTGCGCTGCAAAAATACTAAGTCCTTATAAAACAACATTTCCTTTGACAGAAAATTCCACCAAAGGAAAACTTTTTCCATCTAGAGACAAAAAATTCCACCCACAGAAAAGCCCTTTTTCCACCCAAAGAAAAAGGACTTCCCCCCAAAGGAAAGCCCCAAACTCAACACTCTTAACTATTATTTATTATCTATCAACTATTAACTCTATACGACGAAGGAGTATCCTTGCCCTGCGTCTTAAAAACCTTTGTCATAGAGGCTTGCGAAGAAAATCCACACTGGTCGGCAATATCCGCCAACCGGCTCTCTGGATGCTGGTGGATAAGACTAATAGCATGTCGCACACGGTGTTGCGAAACCATGTCGTAGAACGACTGGTAGCCGCTCCTCCGAATCACCTCGGCCAGATACTTGCTGTTCGTCCCCAGCCGCCCTATCAGCACGTCACTCGTGATATGTGGCTCGGTGAAAATCTTGTCCTCAGCAAGGAGACGCTCCAAACGCTGAACGAGGTCATCGAAACGGTGGTCAGACTGATTGGACTGATCAGATTGGTCGGGCTGGTCGGATTGGTCGGATTGGGTAACCACTTTCCGCCAGGGGTTTAGCGTCAGCACACAGAACCACACATTGGCCCCGATAAAGAGAATATCCTTTCCGAACTTTACCCACATATTGTCGGCATAGAAATTGATAGCCAGCAAGATAAGCACCAGCGTTGGCACCCACCTTATTAAGTTGGCAAACCTCACTGGGAAGTCATCACTGTCGGCATATTTCTCCTCGTTGGTCCGCCGCACGGCGTTTCTGATTTTCAGTGCTTCCCGCACCGAAAGCCAGAAATAGGCCAGAAAAATGATGCTCACCGCACCCACAGTCCACACCCGCCATCCGTCGGGTAACGAGATGATATCCATTGCCTGCAGCAGCATTGGCGCCAACACCAACACCGCTGGCAGGAAAATCCAGTGCTCGCTGAATCCATGTTTCTTCTCCGGGAAGAAGTATCCCTCGCACATGATAAGCATCTGAATCGAGAAGAAAAGCAGCGAAAAAGCATTGACATACAACAGCGCGTCGGGGTCGCCTATATGCAACAGATAGGGCAATTCGAACAGCTGCAGCAGGTAAATGATGCCCACAGCACGTTGTGCGGGAAACAATTCGTGGAAATGCTCCCTGTACGCCTCCGGCTTATAGAACCATTTCAGCACCCAACCATACAGATGCGTGACGATAAATGCCAGATTGGCAGAAAATAAGATTAAATATGTCGTATCAGGCGTATTCATTTTCGAAATGCAAAGATACACCTTTTTCCCCACATATACAAAAATATTGTAACAATAAATAAAAAAGGAGTTCCTCATCGGAACTCCTTATAAAAAATGGGCGGCGACTTACTTTTCCACAGGAGTCCCGGAAGTCGAGCGCAGAGCCATGCTTGCATGAGCTATGCCGAGATGAAGGGACGTAGGCGGAGCCAACAAGTGCAGTATCATCAGCGAGGGCGGGCTTAACTTCTCTGTTCGGAATGGGAAGAGGTGAACACCGTCTCTATAACCACCCAAATAATGGGTTTGAGTAATTAGTACCGCTCGGCTTTGACATCGCTGCCTTTACACCTGCGGCCTATCACCGTTTCGGAAGTCGAGAGCAGAGCAAGCTTGCTTGTTTTGCCGAGATGAAGAAACGCGTCCGAAGGAAAGGTCGTAGTCTTCGACCACCCTGTGACGAAGTCTCATCTTGGGGCCGGCTTGCTCACTTCAATGTTTTTAATTCAGCGGTGTTCGCAGCCACAGCACGCACTTAGATGCTTTCAGCGCTTATCCGTTCCAGACATAGCTACCCGGCGGTTTTTGAAGCGTTGCCTCCACTACGGTCGGCCTCGCCCACTAGCGTTACAACCGGTACACCGGAGCACGACCGTAAGGGAGTGAACCGTCCGAAGGAAGGTCTGTCCAACCCGGTCCTCTCGTACTAGGGTCAGCCCACCTCAAACTTCAAACGCCCACAACAGATAGGGACCGTGCTATGGCGTCGGCTCGGCCGACAACTGTCTCGCGACGTTGCTCACTGCTATGTTTCTTTTTCAGCGGTGTTCGCAGCCTTCGGCACTGAACCCAGCTCGCGTGCCACTTTAATCGGCGAACAGCCGTGCCGAAGGCTGCGAACTCCTATGAAATCAATCTAACGAAGTGAGCTGCCAAAGGCCATGAGCACATTATAAATCAAAACAATCCAGCGAATAACCCATGGGACCTTCTCCAGCCCCAGGATGAGAAGAAAGCCAACGATTTGGCTTTCGATAGCGTAGCGGTGAACAGAGCCGACATCGAGGTGCCAAACCACCCCGTCGATGTGAGCTCTTGGGGGTGTGGTTTGGGACGTTTTCTTAACCGCTCCGCTGAAAAACGTCCGCCGGAAGTGTCACTGGCACTTCCGACTCCCCGGAGTACCTTTTATCCTTTGAGCGACGGCCCTTCCATGCGGTGGTATGCCGTCGGCTCGGCCGACTGGTATGCCCCGCGAGCTTGACGAGCGAACCCCGGATCACTAAGTCCTGGTTTCCCACCTGCTCGGCTTGTCAGCCTCACAGTCAAGCTCCCTTATGCCTTGCACTCTGCGCACGGTTTTCTCTAACTATTTGAAAACTTAACAATTTCGTAACAAAAACTTAATAAAAACTTAACCTTTTCGTAACATTTATGAAACAATTTAGTTGTACTTTTGCGGCATCAAATCAATAATACAGACAGACATGAACATTACGACAATTCTACTGATTATCATTAATTTTACTGGTTCTATTGCGGTGTTTCTTTTCGCCATGAAGATGATGAGCGAGGGTTTGCAAAAGGTAGCGGGAAGCAGGATGCGTGCCGTGCTTGGCAAGATGACTGGAAAGCCTCTGAGCGGCATTATGACTGGAACAGCAGTAACGGCGGCCATCCAATCGTCGAGCGCCACCACGGTGATGGTGGTGAGTTTCGTCAACGCGGGACTGCTTTCGCTCAGTGGTGCGGTAGCAGTCATTATGGGAGCCAATATCGGCACCACGGTGACGGCTTGGATTATCACCTTGCTGGGTCTCGGTGGTGGCTCTGGCTATTTTGACTTGCCTCTATGCATTGCAGCAGCCAGCCTTGCTTTCTTTTTCATGAAGCGCGACAAGATGCATTCCATCGGACAAACCATCATCGGCCTCGCGTTGCTGCTGGTTGGTATGCGCTGCCTGCAAAACGCGATGCCCGACCTCGGCAATTATCCGTCGATGCTGCACGGTCTCGCATCATTAAGTGGTTATGGGTTTTGGTCCGTGATTCTCTTTGTAGCAATTGGTGCAGTGCTGACCTGCGTGGTGCAGGCTTCGGCGGCGACGATGGCCATCACCCTGCTGATGCTTCACAACGGCTGGATTGGTCTTGATGTAGCCATTGCACTGGTGATGGGCGAGAACATCGGAACCACCGTCACGGCAAATATCGCCGCAATGGTGGCAGGCATCAACGGCAAACGTGCAGCAAGGGCGCACCTTGTGTTTAATGTTATAGGTGTCACTCTTACGCTCATCCTGTTCCGTCCCATCCTCTCTGTGGTGCAGATGGTCTTTCCTGACGATGCACCAATGGCACTTTCGCTCTTCCACACAATGTTTAACGTGATGAACGTCGGCGTGCAGTCGTGGTTCATTCCTCAGATTGTGTGGATTGTTACACGTATGGTGCCAGAGAAGAAGGTGGAAACCGAGAACAACGATTACCGCCTTACATATATCAGTCGCGGTCCCGTCGGCACAGCCGAACTCAACTTGCAGAGTGCCAAAAAGGAGCTGCAACTTTTCTCGAAACAAGTGCTGAGAATGTATGCACTGCTGCCTGATTTGCGGACGGTGCGCAATATGAAAGAGATGGATGCCGTGGTAGGACACATAGAGCGATATGAACAACTAACAGACCGCATGGATATGGAGATAACCAAATTCCTTACCGCAGTCGGCAGCGGCGGTGTCAGTGCCCACGGCTCCGAGCGCATCAGTACCATGATGCGTGTCAGCGACAATTTGGAAAGCATCGGCGACAGCATCCTACAAATTGCATTGACACGCAAAAACAAATACTCCGACGCGGTGCATTTCAGCGACAGCCAAAACGCCAACCTTGCCGAAATGAGTGCCCTTGTCGAGAACGCACTGCTGGTAATGGACGGTAACCTCGTGGACTACGACCGTGCCGACCTTGATGCCGCCAACGCCGCCGAGCGCGAGATAAACCTCTGCCGCGACCGCCTGCGCAACGAACACCTCGAAGCTCTCAAGCACGGCCGATATGGCTACGAAGTGGGCAACGCCTACAGCAGTCTCTACGCCCAATACGAAAAACTTGCCGACCATATAATAAATATTAGCGAAGCCGTTGTTGGTGGCAAACAAAGACAAAAAACGTAAGCATCAGCCAGTACAACAGCAAGCGGCTGGCCAAGGACATCGGGAAGGAGAGCACGGTGAGCTACACGAATATCATGGCGGCGCTGACATCGCTGCCGACAGTGATGCAACGTTATCTGGCCGAAGGGCACATGGTGAAACTAGAAGGCATTGGTACATTTTACCTCTCTGTTCAATGTATTAAGACCTGGCATAGAGAAGAAAGAATTATGCTCGGCAGAACAAATCACAAACGTTAAGGTAGAGTTCCTAATGCGAGAAAACGCTTTAGTGTGCAAAGCCCACAAAGCATTGTCTCGCTACCCCACAAAAAACAATGCCCCCTTGTGGAAAAAACACCTCGGGGCATTGACTTAACAAAAAAAAGAGCATCCCGACATGGAATGCTCTTATAAAAAATTGGCGGCGACCTACTTTTCCACAAACAAGTGCAGTATCATCGGCGATGTGAGGCTTAACTTCTCTGTTCGGAATGGGAAGAGGTGAA
>CADCEC010000009.1 GCA_902800395.1 uncultured Bacteroidota bacterium
TTGCCGCTGCCACTTCAAGGTGTCCCACTCCACGGTGACATGTCCTAGAGAATCGGTTGTCACATTTATGGAATCCAGCGTATGGCATTCCGGCTCGATAATAAGGAACAGTTGCGGTATTGCGTTTAACAACGTATCGTCAACCCAAGATTTGATATCTTTTTGATACCATTTAATATTATGATTACCGATATGGAATGGTGGATCGTGGAATTCCTTCCATGTATGCACCTCATTTAATCCAGCGGGAGAATGCGGTTCGATTTCCTCGCCGATGCTGAGATAAAAATCGCCTGAAATGTCTATAGGCTCGTCAAAAAAGGAGAACATGAGAGGTCGGGCAATGCCGTAATAGGGATTGTCTGGCCTTCCGGGAATATGGACCCGATAATAAAGGTTGGGAGGCAAGTCGACCTCCTGGTCAAAGTAATGAGCGGGTGTCAGACCTCTTTGCAATGCCAGGGTAGAATCATAAAGACCAAGAAAGAAATGTCCATGAGTTGTACGAACAAATGGTGGCTTGACAGCAATGCCGATGGCGTGCAGGACGGAGTCGCTATGCTGATAGAATGCGATTTCCCCAATGTTGGCTCTAAATGAATACAAATCAGAAGTAGATGTAAATCTACTTGTGATACTTGTAAAAGGAAACATACAGTCTGCCGTAAAACATCCATTCTCGAGATTTTCCGGGATGTCATCCCAATTGTAGTAACCGTACAGGAACGGACATTTCTGTAATGTGTCAAGTATTGGATGATAAATGATTTGTGCATTGGAGGAAACACTGGCACAAATCAGGCAGACTGTAATAACTAATATATTTCTCATATCTTTCTCATGTATTTCTTTATTGACATTCAATAAATAGGATGAAGGTTTCAATGTGGGGTTGGAGTCTTTCTTGTGTTAATGTTTCTGGAAAATATCGTTGGTATAGGGTAAGTCCTCGTTCTAATATAGAGATATCGGTATTGTCGCCTTCTGTATAATCAGCACAATTGTCAGGATTTGACATGTCGAATTGCCAATAGTATTGAATACGAGAATCGAATCCGGAAATGATTTCGGAAATGTTGTTGTTAGCATTATCAATAGATAGCCATTTGGCTCCTCCTGTTGCTGTGGCCTTGGATGTGTAAGTGTAAGGAGCATTAGTGTATTCCAAATCGTGTCCTAAGTCTGGCAAAATAAAAAGTGTCTTGTATAAAGTGTTGTAAACAATTTTATAGAGAATATCATTGTATGGCAATTCGAATCTTTTGACAGGGGGATTCATAGGGTCATTGTAGATGGAAACCACAATATTCCCAGATGTCAAAGAGTTGCATACGGTGGCAAACGTATCATGCTCCATTTTTGTGATGGATATTGCATTGCTGGAAAGTAATGTGGTGGGGTCGGCCTGCCAGAGCGGAGCAACCCCTGAGGGCCAAGAGTCCAGGTAGCTAATATTGGATACGGTGGGTTCGTAATAGTAGAAGATATTGTGCGAGTTTGGAGTGCCGTTCACGGAGCCTCTGGCAGAGACGACGGCGAACTTGTTGGTAAGCGCCACATCATTGTACATATATTCATTCCTGCTTTCCAATGTGTATTTGAAATTCATAGTTCCAAAGGCATTAATCCATGCGTCAGCAATAAGACCCACTGTGCTGCTTTTTGCGGAAGTTCCTTTTCCAATCATAACCATGTGCAAGTCTCCCGAAGAGGTTCTTTTTGCTTTGATTATATCAAGTGATGAAATGGTATTTTGAGTGATTCTATAATAGTTTATTACGCCGTTGTTGAAAAACACATCGTTGATGTCAAAAAAACCGTATATTGGAGTAATCGAGTCGTATCCGCAAAAATAAACGCAATCATTGTATACAACAAAATCATTAATGGCATAGAATAATGGAATTTCTGCGCTGACAACGGTCATTGAATTGCGATCGACATAGTTAAAACCCCTGAGGCGCATGCCCAAATCGCCAATGAGGCTATATGTAATATCCACATTCTTTAAATAATTTCTTATAATCGAGTATTCAGAGCGTTGGTCGCTACTGTAAATAACACTTTGAGAGTGTAACTGATTGGTCAAAAGCATCACGGGCAGGAGCAGATACCATAATCGGAATAAACTGTTTCTTTTCATAATAATTTGGTTTTAATTAACTGAGAATTATGTCTGTAGTGCGATTATATCAATAGAAATATCATTGCAAATATAGAGATTGTTTCGGACTTTTACAAGTTTTTGTAAAAAAATATTTTCACTAGTGTCTCTTAATTATTGTTAATTTATTTTATAATATTCTTATTATAGCGTTTTGAGCAACAAAACTTGTGTCCGACTTTTGAAATGTGTATATTATGGTCTGAATCGAAATCAGACCGGTTATGCATACAGGAAGCTACGTTTTTGCTCAAATCACAATGTGCTTGCCACAGCGGCAGTTCAGGAGGATTGGTTGTTTTATTTATTTGATAAATATATATTTAGAGTATTTTCATGAAACTGTTTACTTCTGCAAAGGTAGAAAGATTTTTCGGTTTTTGCAAGGAAAAGGTGAAAAATAGGGCGGAAACTTTTTTTTCTCCCCACGTACAATAAATAATATATAATAACGTTATGGGGATATTTAAAGGTTAAAGGTTAAAGGTTAATGGTTAATGGTTAATGGTTAATGGTTAATGGTTAATGGTTAATGGTTAATGGTTAATGGTTAATGGTTAATGGTTAATGGTTAATGGTTAAAGGTTAAAGGTTAAAGGTTAACGGTTAAAGGTTAATGGTTAAAGGTTAATGGTTAATGGTTATTGGTTATTGGTTATTGGTTATAGACGTATGAAAATTAATAATTGACAAAGATAAAGAATAATTATATGAAGAATCTTGTTATTGTTGAGTCGCCTGCGAAGGCGAAGACCATTGAAAAGTTCCTCGGCAAGGACTACACGGTGAAGTCGAGCTACGGCCACATCCGCGACCTGGCGAAGAAGGAGATGAGCATCGATGTGGAAGGGAACTACGAGCCACAGTACCTTATCAGCGATGAAAAGAAGGCGCTGGTGAGCGAGTTGCAGAAGGCTGTCAAGGGCGCCGACAAGGTGTGGCTGGCATCCGATGAGGACCGCGAGGGAGAGGCCATCGCGTGGCATCTGCAGGAGACCCTGAAGCTGGACCCGAAGACGACGCAGCGCATCGTCTTCAACGAAATCACCAAGACGGCGATATTGCACGCCATCGAGAACCCGCGCCAGATTGACATGAACCTCGTCGACGCCCAGCAGGCACGCCGCGTGCTGGACCGTCTGGTGGGCTACGAAATCAGCCCCATCCTCTGGAGCAAAATCAAGCCTGCGCTGAGCGCCGGCCGCGTGCAGAGTGTCGCCGTGCGCCTCATCGTGGAGCGGGAGAACGAAATCAAGGCTTTCGAGAGCAAGCCCTACTTCAAGGTAACGGCGCAGTTTCACCCTGTGGACAGCCCCAAGATGCTCAACGCCGAACTGAGCCGCCATTTCAACACAGAGAAGGAGGCACAGGAATTCCTGGAAGGGCTCGTGGGCAACGACTTCAAGGTGAGCCGCATCGAGACGAAGCCTGCTCACCGCACTCCCGCACCTCCCTTCACCACCTCGACCCTCCAGCAGGAGGCGAGCCGCAAGCTGGGATTCAGCGTGGCGCGCACGATGCAGGTGGCACAGCAGCTGTATGAAGGCGGATATATCACCTATATGCGTACGGACAGCGTGAACCTGAGCGACCTGGCTCTCAATATGGCCAAGAAAGAAATCGCCTCACAATATGGTGCCGAATATGTGAAGACCCGTCGCTACCAGACGAAGACCAAAGGGGCCCAGGAGGCCCACGAGGCTATCCGTCCGACGGACCTGACGGCACAGAGCATCAACGCCGAGAGCGCCCAGCGGAGACTCTATGAGCTCATATGGAAGCGCACGGTGGCCAGCCAGATGGCCGATGCCGAGATCGAGAAAACGGAGATGGAGATTGAAATCAAGAAAGGGGAAAAGAAAAATACCAATTTCTCGTTCCAGTGCTTCGGCGAGCAGGTGAAGTTCGACGGCTTCCTGAAAGTGTACCTGGAGAGCACCGACGACGAGGAACCGACGGGCGGCGAGAAGCTGCTGCCGCGGTTGCCTGAAGGAACGAAACTGGCTCTGGAGAGCTGCGAGGCGGCACAGCATTACACACAGCACCCGCCCCGCTACACCGAGGCGAGCCTGGTGAAGAAGCTCGAGGACCTGGGCATCGGCCGTCCCTCGACCTACGCCCCCACCATCAGCACCATCCTGAAACGCGAATACATCATCAAGGAGGACCGCGAAGGCGCGCTGCAGAACTGTGTGGCGCTGACGCTGAAAGCGGAAAACGGCAAGTGGCAAGTGGCAAAGGAAGAGCGCGAGGAAAAGGGTTTCGCCGAGAAAGGCAAGCTGTTCCCCACGGACATCGGATGCGTGGTGAACGACTTCCTGATGGTACACTTCCCCAATATCATGGATTATAACTTCACCGCCACGGTGGAGAAAGACTTCGACGAGATTGCCGCCGGCAAGAAGGAATGGCGCAAGGTGATAGACCGCTTCTACGTGCCATTCCACAAGAATATCCGCCAGACGCAGCAGACGTCGCAGCGGACGACAGGCAGCCGCCTGCTGGGCACCGACCCCAAGAGCGGCAAGAATGTCTACGCCAAGATTGGCCGCTACGGAACGCTGATACAGATTGGCGAGACAAATACGGACGAGAAGCCGCAGTTCGCCAGCATGAAGAAAGGCCAGAGCATCGAGACCATCACGCTGGAAGAGGCGTTGGGACTCTTCGCGCTGCCGCGCACGCTGGGCAAATTCGAAGACAAAGACATCACGGTGAGCATCGGCAAATTCGGCCCCTATGTGCGTCACAACAGCAAGTTCTACTCCCTCGGGAAGAACGACGACCCATACGAGATTACCGAGGAGCGCTGCATCGAGATTATCAAGAGCAAGCGTGAGGCGGAAGAGAAGAAAGAGGAGCAGAAGAAGAACTTCCCCCATGAAATCGGCGTGATGGACGGCGAGGTAGTGGTGTCGAACAGCGGCCGCTTCGGGCCGTACCTGACCTACAGAGGGGAGAACTTCCGTCTGTCGAAAGATGTGGACCCGCTGAAGCTGACGCTGGAAGAAGCGATGAAAATCATCGAGAACCCCGGGAAGAAGAAGGGGAAGAAAAAATAAGAATCCTATGAACGTTAAACGTTAAACCTTTAAACGTTAAACGTTAAACCTTAGGTGATGAAGCTGTCAATAGTTATTGTCAACTACAACGTCAAGTATTTCCTGAAGCAATGTCTGGCGTCGGTGCTCAACTCTCAGCTGACGGGCGTACACGGGAGTACGCCCCTACAGTTGGATGTGTGGGTGGTGGACAATGACTCGGTGGACGGCAGCGTGGAGATGGTGCGGCGCGACTTCCCGTCGGTACACATCATCGAAAACCACGAGAATGTGGGATTCGCGAAAGCAAACAACCAGGCACTGGCCAGCTGCACAGGCCAATACCTGCTGCTTCTCAACCCCGACACCGTGGTGGAGAGCGACACCTTCGTGAAGTGCGTCGACTTCATGCAGAGTCACGCCGACTGCGGAGGACTCTGTGTGAAGATGGTCGACGGCGAGGGCAACTACCTCAAGGAGAGCAAACGCGGCTTTCCGTCGCCGGAAGCGTCGTTCTACAAGATGTCGGGTCTCATCCACCTCTTCCCGCATTCCAAACGTATCGGTGCCTATTATATGGGGCACCTGTCCGAGGACGAGGTGAACGAAGTGGAGATTATGCCGGGTGCCTTCCTGCTGTTCCGCCGCGAGGTGTATGAGAAAATCGGCGGCCTCGACGAGAGCTACTTCATGTACGGCGAGGATATCGACTTCTCGTGGCGCATACGGCTGGCGGGCTGGAAGAACTATTATTTCCCCGAGACGCACATCATCCATTACAAAGGCGAGAGCACCAAGAAGGGGTCGATGAACTACGTCTACACCTTCTACAACGCTATGGCCATCTTCGTGAAGCGCTATTTCAGCGGCGGCAATGCCAAGTTTTTCTCGGCGCTACTGCATGTGGCCATCTGGCTACGAGCCACGATGGCGTGGCTGAAACGCTGCGCCGGGCGGCTGGCGCTGCCGCTGGTGGACTTCGCTGTCGCCTATGGCGGCTTCGTGCTGCTGAAGCAACTGTGGGCCTCACAATGGGCCCATAATATCGACTACTACCCCGCGCAGTACACCTACCTGGTTATTCCCATCTACATCCTTATCCTGATGACTGCCAGCTGGCTGGAAGGAGGCTACGACAAACCCGTGCGTCCCGTAAGGATAGTAAAAGGAATGGGCCTGGGGCTGCTGCTACTGCTGGCCTTCTATTCCCTCCTCGACGAGGAACAGCGCTATTCCCGCATGCTGCTACTGATGGGTTCGCTATGGACGCTGGCCTCCTCGCTGCTCATCAGGGGTGTGCTCGTGAAAGGAGAAAGAAGAAAGGGAAAAGGAGGACGGAAGACGCTCATCGTGGGCAGCGAAAAGGAGACAGCACGGGTGAAGGAGATTTGTCGGCATGCCGGCGCCCCACAGGCAGAGATTTGCCGGCAGGATGCCGGCGCTCCATTGCACCACCTGCAGGACCTGATTCGCATCGAGCATGTGGACGAGGTCATCTTCTGCGGTGCCGACATCGAATTGCAACGCATCATCGAACTGATGGCTTCGCTCAAGACCTCGGCGGTGGAATA
This sequence comes from uncultured Bacteroidota bacterium, assembly GCA_902800395.1. Lineage (GTDB taxonomy): Bacteria > Bacteroidota > Bacteroidia > Bacteroidales > P3 > Colimorpha. The sequence goes on from CADCEC010000009.1 coordinate 6,777, forward strand.
CAAGATAGCCCCTGCCGAAGGCGACTACATCATCGGCAGCAACAGCATCCTCTCGTCCGACAGCCTCTATCTCGACGACCTGAACACCATCAGCACCGATACCTGCCGCCGCAAAAAAAGGCTTTTCGACATTGCCGCGTCGCTGCTGCTCATCCTGCTCTCGCCAGTACTGTTCTGGTTCCAGCGCAAGAAACGCACTTACTATTCCCATTGCTTTGCTGTCCTCGTCGGGCGTTGCAGCTGGGTGGGTCACACAGGCCGCAAGGGCATCTTCTCCCCTGCCGACCTCTTCGACGAGCCCTCGTCAGAGGTGGCAGAAAGACTCATGCTGCGCTACATGCGCCACTACCGCACCTCTTCCGACGCAGCGATATTGATACATAACTGGAGAGAGATATGAGAACAATAAAAAAACTAGTAGCTATAGTGACAATAGTGACTATGGGAACTATAGGGGTGCAGGCGCAGCGGATTCGTGGCTTCATCTCGTCGGGACTCACCTTTACGCAGATTGAGGGTGACGAACTGAAGGGGTTCCACAAAATCGGCTACACGGGAGGCGTGGGTGCCATGGTGAATCTCGACAAACACGAAGACTGGCGTTTCAGCGTCGAAGCCCTCTTCACCCAACGCGGTGCCTACAACCGTACCGGCGACCCTTACAGCATCTCGCTGAGGCTAGACTATGTGGACATCCCGGTGATGCTCCACTACCGCGACCCTTGGGGCGGCATGCTCTTCGGTCTCGGCCTCAACTATAGCCGACTCGTGCAACAGCCGCACAGCGTGATGAAGTACAACCCTCTCTATTTCATCCCCGACACCACCGACATGACCTTTCTCAGCAACGACCTGATGATTGCTGCCGACTTCCGTTTCCCGATTTGGAAAGGACTCTGGTTCAATGTTCGCTGGATGTACTCCCTCATCGCCATCAAGAAAGAATGGCAGTTCTCCCAAGCCGACGGTGAGGAACCCGTTATAGGGCCTGACGGAAAGCCCGTGCTGAATCCCGACGGAAGCACCCAGATGACGACACGCTGGAAAAGATGGACCAATGACTGCTTCAACCACTCAATCGTAATTCGTCTGATATGGCAGTTTTAGCACTTTTCCCCGGTTCTTTTGACCCATTTACGGAAGGTCACGAAGCCATCCTGCGCCGCGTACTCCCCCTCTTCGACAAGGTGGTGGTGGCTGTGGGCGTCAATACCGACAAGCAGTATATGTTCAGTGTCGAGGAACGCATGGCAACTGTCCGCAAACGCATGTGCGACTGTCCCACTGTCGAGGTCGTCTCCTATTCCGGCATGACCATCGACCTCTGTCACCAGCTGGGTGCGAAAGCCATCATTCGCGGCATCCGCACCGCCAAAGACTTCGAATACGAGCAGACCATTGCTGCCGTCAACCGCCTGCAAGACCCCTCCATCGAGACCCTCCTCCTCCTCGCCGACCCCGAGCACGTCAACATCTCCTCCACCCTGGAACGGGAAAAACTGATGCACAAATGACGCTCACGGACGACATAGCATACCTCAAAGGTGTAGGCCCGCAAAGAGCCAAAATCCTGGCCTCGGAAGCCGACATACATACCCTCGGCGATCTGCTGGACTACCTCCCCTTCCGCTATGTCGACCGCTCGGTTATCGCCACCGTCTCCTCTATCCGTGAAGACGATAATTTCGTCGTTCTCAAAGGCATGGTCAGCAATATGCAGACCGTCGCCACAGGAAAACACCGAGAGCGGCTCACCGTCGACCTCTTCGACGGCTCCGGTTACATACAACTGGTGTGGTTTGCCGGCACCAAATGGGTGCGTGAACGCCTGAAACCTAATGTAGAATACCTCGTTATGGGGCATCCTACCGTCTTCAACGGCCTCTGGCAAATCTCGCATCCCGAGATTGAGCCCTACTCCTATATCGACGAGGGTGCGCGCCACCCCCTCATGCCCGTCTACTCCACCACCGAGAAGATGAAGCAGAACGGATTGGGAACCAAAGCCATTGCCCGCCTCACCGACACCCTCATCTCACAATTCTCAACTCCCAATTCTTCATTCTCAATTCCCGAGAATCTGCCGCAGGAAATTCTGGAGCGCTTTCGCCTCATGGGCCGCCAGCAGGCGATGACCACCATACACTACCCCGACAGCCGCGAGCAACTCGACCAGGCGCGCACACGACTGAAATTCGAAGAGCTCTTCTTCCTGCAGCTCGACTACCAATACGCCCGTCAGCAGCGCGTTACGCGCTCCGAGGGGCGTCTCTTCACCCATGTGGGCGACCACTTCAACCGTTTCTACAAGGAGAAAATCCCTTTCCCCCTGACAGGGGCACAAAAACGCGTCATCAAAGAGATGCGCGAAGACATGCGCTCGGGACGTCAGATGAACCGTCTCCTTCAGGGCGACGTGGGCAGCGGAAAGACCCTCGTTGCCTTGATGTGTATGCTTCTGGCACTCGACAACAATTGCCAGACCTGCCTGATGGCACCTACCGAAATCCTTGCCACCCAACACTATCAGACCTTCCTCCGTATGCTCGACGGACTCGACATCCGTGTCGAACTCCTCATCGGCTCGCTGAAAGCCTCGGAGAAGAAACGCATTAAACGGCAACTCGCTGAGGGCGAGATACAGATACTCATCGGCACACACGCTCTCATCGAGGACGACGTGGTGTTCCGAGACCTCGGTTTCGTGGTCATCGACGAGCAGCATCGCTTCGGTGTCGAACAGCGCTCCAAACTCTGGAACAAATCGGCCATCCCGCCCCATATCCTTGTGATGACAGCCACCCCCATCCCTCGCACCCTCGCGATGACACTCTACGGCGACCTCGACTGCTCCGTCATCGACGAGCTGCCTCCGGGACGCCATCCCGTGCGCACCTACCACCGCACCGAACCTCGCCGCCCGCTGGTCTTCTCCTTCCTCAAGAAACAGATAGATGCCGGCCGACAAGTCTATTTCGTGTATCCTTTGGTTCACGAGAGCGAGAAACTCGACCTCCGCGACCTCTACGCGGGCTTCGACATGGTGTCGTCCTACTTCCCACGGCCCGACTATCAGGTCTCCATCGTTCACGGACAACTCACCCCCGAGGAGAAAGCCTTCGAGATGGACCGCTTCAAACGCGGCATCACCCATATCATGGTGGCCACCACGGTGATAGAGGTAGGTGTCGACGTACCCAACGCCACCGTCATGGTCATCGAGAATGCCGAGCGTTTCGGCCTCAGCCAGCTCCACCAGTTGCGCGGCCGTGTAGGTCGCGGTGCCGACCAGAGCTATTGTATCCTCATGACCAAGGACACCCTATCCTACACCTCACAGGAACGCATACGCACCATGTGCAGCACCACCGACGGCTTCGAGATTGCCGAAGCCGACCTCCGTCTGCGCGGACCTGGCGATATTCAAGGGCTGCAGCAGAGTGGAGCCCTCGACCTCCGTGTGGCGTCCATCGTCGATGACGAGCCCCTCGTCCGCGCCACTCGCGACACCGTCCACGACCTACTCGCTTCCGACCCCACACTTGCGCGATATCCTCTCCTCCAACAACATATTGCACACTCAAAGAACAAGATGCTATGGGGCAAGATAAGTTAAGTGAAAAGATGAAAGTGGCACCCCGAAGGGGAACTGAACACCATGGAAAAGAAAAACAATGTAGTGAAGAAAGTGGAAAGCGTATTGTCCTCACTGCAGAGGAGGGAGCATCATTGTCTTCCGGTAGCCTGCGACTCTATGCGCTACCCTATGGCTGTGTCGATTTATACAACTACGACCCCTTGAACAAACGAGCCGCCGTGGGAATTATGGTAACCACAGAGTACCGCCGTCAGGGATACGCCCTCGCCATGCTGAAAGCATTGGAGATGCAGTTTTCGGACGTACACGGGAGTACGCCCCTACAACAATTCTACGCCGACATCGCCGTCACCAACACCGCTTCGCTGGCCCTCTTCAAGAAAGCCGGCTACACGGAATGCGGCCATTTCAAGGACTGGCTCCTTGTCAAAGATAAATATGTCGATTCGATAAGAATGCAGAAAATATGGAGCGCCGGCTTCCAGCCAGCAGAAAAATTATGAAAAAAAGAACAAAAATCATACTGGCTGTAATAGTAACTATAGTGGCTATAGTTGCTATAATCTCTATCCTTCTCCTCACCGCCAAAACCACGAACGCCGAGCCCCACCGCATCTTCCTTCCCGAGGGCACCTCCCAGGAAGCCCTCGTCGACACCCTCCATGCACAAGGCATCCTCGAGGAAGGTCTAAACACAAAGATTTTCAACTTTCAATTCTCAATTCTCAATTCCAAAGTGCGTCCGGGGTCTTATATCATCGACCCCCACATGAGCGAGCTCACCCTCGTCCGCCGACTCCGCAACGGCCAGCAGAGTCCCATACGCCTCACCATCGGCAAGTTCCGCACACCGGAGCAGCTCAACAACTATCTCAATGGCAAACTCATGCACAACGACTTCAACATCCCGCTCGACAGTTTCCACCTCATCCGTCCCAACACCTACGAGTTCTACTGGACCATTACCCCCGAACAGTTTATGAAGAAAATGGAGAAAGAGTATGAACGGAAAAAAGTCGATAAAGAAACCATTATATTAGCATCCATCGTCGAGGAGGAGACCAACCACAACCCCGAGAAGCCGCTGATTGCCAGCGTTTACCTCAACCGCTTGAAGCGCAACATTCCCTTGCAGGCCGATCCCACGGTGAAGTATGCCGTCGGCGACTTCACCCTTCAGCGCATCCTGAACCGTCACCTCGCTGTGGAGTCGTCCTTCAACACCTATCTCCACACCGGCCTGCCGCCGGCACCCATCTGTCTCCCATCCGACGCTTCTGTCGATGCCGTCCTCAACGCCCCTGAGACAGACTATCTGTTCTTCTGTGCCAGCGACCAGATGGACGGCACCCACCGCTTCGCCACCACCCTCGCCGAGCACAACCGCAACGCCGCCGCTTTCCACCGTGCCCTCAATGCCCGCGGCATCAAATAATCAGCTCCGAACTGTTAAAAAAACCTAAATCTGCATTCTCTGATGCAGCGTTTTTGCCTTTTGTCCGTCTATATGGGTAAAAAAACGTATATTTGCACTTTATTATAAACAGGAAAAAAAATATAAAATAATGATAAACAAACGATTCTCACTCGCCATTCTCTTCCTTCTTTGTGGAAGCATGGCATTCGGCCAGCCTTCATTCGGCCCTAGCGACCCCAGCGACCCAATCGACTGCGGCGAATACCAGTGGCCTCTTGTGCAGTCGCCCTGTCCCGAGGTGCAGATCAAGCAGAAGCACGACCACACCCCCAAGCCCCAATACCGTCACTACGGCTGGGACACCGTCATCGACTGCAACACCCGTGACGGTATCGTCCTCTCCTGCACTCCCTACATCCCTGTGCAGTACTTCAATGGCCAATACACCGTCGATGAGATTCCTTACAACCCGCCTGACACCACCTTCTATCTTCATTACAACGCGGCCATTGATGCCAATAACCCATACAAAGTAAAAATGCCCATTTCCACCGACGATGACTTTGCTGCATCCTCGACAAACATTCCATATCCATTCTATTTCTTTGGTATCCGAAAAAACTATTTCCGTATTGGAGCCAATGGACTGGTCACTTTTACCACCAACTTCGGTTCTGGCACCTCCTGTCCATGGAGCTATAGCGCCGCTCTTCCTTGGACACCTACCACCACTCAAACTCCTAGCGACGGAGCCACCAGTGCTAATTTCAACCGAATGCATGATGCCATCTATGGTGTCTATGAGGACACTTATCCCAGCCCCTCCACCCACGGTTCGGCCGGCGACCCGAATTGGGGCATCTACTACGGAGTGCTTGACGAGTATCCTTGCCGAAAAATCATTTGCTCATGGAATGATGTGCCTCAGTTCAGCTGTACTACCCTACGCTGCACTTACCAAATCGTCTGCTACGAAGGTTCCAACATCATCGAGGTACATGTCAAACAGCGTCAAGTTTGTTCCTCCTGGAACGGTGGCCACGGCATCATCGGCATCCAGAATGCCACAGGTTTACCTCAGGTGAATCCCAACGATAACAATCCCAACCCTGATTATAACCTCCCCAACGCCAGCGTCATCACTGGTTCTCCCGCTGCTTTCTATCCTGTGGGATACAATACTTTCGAAACCTCTGTCAACAATGTCGCCTTCCGTTTCACTCCCCAAGGCAACACCTTTATGCGCTCCCAGTGGTACCGTATCTTCGATGACGGACGCGACTCCGTTGTCCTTCAGGAATACGACCCCATCAACAACCCTACTGCCGTCAACGACACCAACGGCTATGTCATCCCCATGGATCCCGACAACACCTCCTGTCCCACCCTTACCAAAGCCTACGTCAAGCCTTCCATCCCCTCCAAATATGTCTACTCCCTCCGTTTCAAGAACGCCAACGGCGACTGGTACCGTCTCTACGACACCATCTTCATCGGTATCGATACCCTCAACAACCTCTCCCTCATCAAGAACGAAACCGAGGGCGACCCGCATGTCTACACCATCTGTCAAGGAAACACTGCCATGATGAGTCTCCAAATGACCGACATCCAGGACACCCAGTTCGTGGAATGGCACATCTACCGCGAGCGCAACGGCGAGCAAGTGGAGATGGATAATCCCCGCTCTCTGCTTCGCTTCGGTGCCATGTCCACCATCGACACCATCAAGACACTCCCCATCACCCTCAACACCTCTATGCTGCCCTCTTCCGGCACACGCAACCAGATTGACAACATTTATATCCGTTCCATTGTCGAGTTCACCAGCGGATGCCACAACAACGACCTCCTGCTCTTAAGCATCTATCCCAACTTCGACACCACTTTCTATGATGGCATCTGTCAAAACGACACCTACACTTGGAACCCCACCGATACCTACGGACACTCCTACACCCATACCTACACCGAGCCTACCGACCCCGCCACCACTTTTGAGACGCTCACCTCCGTCCCTGGATGCGACAGTACCGTCCGACTCTCACTAGCGGTCTCCGACGTCTCCCACACCATCGACCATATCGAAGACTGCAAACCCATCGTCTGGCTTAACGGACAGACCTACTCCCAAACCAATACCGCCACCTCCGCCTCCGACACCGTCGTCCTTAAGAACCGCTACCAGTGCGACTCCGTCGTGCAGCTCGACTTCACCCTCTATCCCCTCACGGCCCAGTTGCGCTCCAACGTCGACCACTTCACCTTCGACAATCTCGACGCCGTGCTCACCGACATCTCCATCAACGGCAACAGCCGTGTGTGGAAACTTCCCGCCATGGCAGACCAAACCACTCCCACCGCATACTACTCCATCCCCGTGGAGATGGACGGCGCGGAGATTCTCCTCATCGAAAGTAGTGAATACGGCTGCGTCGACACCGCCAGCATCTACATCCCTCTCAACAAAGAGAACTTCTGGATACCCAATATCTTCACTCCCGACAATCCCAACGGCAACAACCGTTTCGGTTCCATCAGTACCAAGACACTGAACCAGGAGATGCTCATCTACAACCGCCGCGGCGAGCTTGTCTTCCGCTGCGAAGGTCCCGACTGCACCTGGGACGGTCGCGACCTCAACGGTAAACCCTGTGTCCAGGACGCCTACGTATACATTATCCGCTACGCCAACGAATTCGAGCCCCATAACACCAAAGTGGCCAAAGGCACCGTAACACTCCTGAGGTAAGAACCAAGAAATAAGAGGTAAGAAGTATGAAGATTGCTGTTGTTGGAGCCACCGGCCTTGTGGGCCGTGAGATGCTCACCGTGCTCTCTGAGAGAGGATTTGGAAAAGAAGAGATTATTGTCGCCGCCTCGCCGAAATCCATCGGCAAGAAGATAGACTTTGCCGGACGCCAGCTCTTCGTCGTCTCCGTCGACGACGCCATTGCCGCACGTCCCAACTACGCCATCTTCTCCGCCGGTGCGGCAGCCTCGCGCCAATATGCGCCACTCTTCGCCGCTGCCGGCACTACCGTCATCGACAACTCCTCGGCCTGGCGCAAAGACCCCACCATCCCTCTAGTGGTACCCGAGATTAACATCGACACCGCAACTAACGCATTAACGCAATCAAGCAATAACGCTATCATCATCGCCAACCCCAACTGCAGTACCATCCAGATGGTCCTCGCCATCTCCGCCCTGCAACGCGAATATGGCATCCGCCGCATCGTCGTCTCCACCTACCAAAGCATCACGGGCACCGGCATCAAAGCTGTCCGCCAACTCGAGGCTGAAGAGCGAGGAGAGACTCCCGCAGAGATGGCCTACCCCTACCCCATCCACCGCAACCTCTTCCCCCATGGCGGCGACTGGCTCGACAGCGGCTACACCACCGAGGAGCAGAAGCTCGTCGACGAGACTCGCAAGATTTTCGGCGACCCCACCATCGCTGTCTCTGCCACCGTGGCACGCGTCCCCGTAGTAGGAGGCCACAGCGAGTCGGTGAATGTGGAGCTGAAAAAGGAATACGACCTCGACGACGTACGCCGCCTCATCGGAAACACCCCCGGTGTAGTGCTCTACGACGACCCCTCTAACAACATCTATCCCATGCCCATCACCTCGCATCACCGCGACGAGGTCTTCGTAGGTCGCCTCCGCCGCGACCCCTCTCAGCCCTGCACCCTCAACCTCTGGGTCGTGGCCGACAACATCCGCAAGGGTGCTGCCACCAACGCCATCCAGATTATGCAAGAACTTATCAAATTGAAAATTGAGAATTGAGAATTATGAAATCCTATCACACCCTCCTTTCCTCTTTACTCCTTTCCCTCCTACTTCTCTCTGCCTGTAACGGCAGCGACAGCAATAGCGCCTCTACCTCCAACAAAATTGGCACTACAGAGACCAAAGAGGCCCCCGTTGGTGCCATTAATGAGGAGCGTACCTTCGCCAACAATGTCTGGAACTCGCAGAGTCCTGAGATTTTCGTGATAGACATCACCGACTCCAACGCCTATTACAGCATAGAATTCACCGTAGCCATTGACACCGCCGTCTATCGCTACGAGACCGTGCCTTTCTACACCGACATTTTCACCCCCGACGGTGCCCACCGCCACCTCACGCCCGAATTTCCCACCAAGCAGTATGGCCGATGGAAAGGCGAGATGCGTGACGGCTACCGTATCATCAGCAAAAAACTATATGAGTACTTCCCCTTTAGCAAAGGTGGCAAACAGCGCATCGAGGTGCGTCAAGCCACCTCGCAGTTCGACCTCGAAGGCATCCACTCCTTCACCCTCAGCATCAAAAAAGCCGACCTCGATTTCGAAAAAATGAGAAACTCTTGATTGATAGCAGCATAAACCCCAACATCGACCGCATCGCCTTGCGGCTGAAGACCATCCCCGAAAACCCAGGTGTCTACCAGCACCTTGACGCTTCGGGGAAAGTCATCTATGTGGGTAAAGCTCGCAATCTCCAGCGCCGTGTCGCCTCCTACTTCTCGCACTACGACGACAAGAGCCCTAAAATCAAGATGCTCGTGCGCCACATCTACGACACCCGTGTCACCGTCGTCGCCACCGAAGTTGACGCCCTGCTCCTCGAAAACTCCCTCATCAAACAATACCAGCCCCGCTACAACTCCATGCTCAAGGACGACAAGTCCTACCCCTACCTCTGCATCACTGACGAATCCTACCCCCGACTCCTCTATACCCGCCGCCACAATATCAAAGGCCAATATTTTGGCCCCTATCCCAATGGGCGCATTCTCCGCGAACTGCAGGACATCATCCGCCAACTCTTCCAATACCGCACATGTGATACCATGGGGAAAAGACCCTGCATGAAGCATCAGATTGGCCTCTGTGGAGCCCCCTGCGCCGGAAAGCAGTCGCGCGAAGACTATCTATCCACCATCGAGAATATCCGCCGCATCCTCAAAGGCGACTTCGGCGACATCGTCTCGGGTCTCAAAGAGCGCATGCTCGCCCTTGCCGCCGACCTCCGCTTCGAGGAGGCCGAGGCCGTCAAGCGGAAGATACACCTGCTGGAAGAATACCAGAGCCGTTCCACCGTGGTGGATGCCAACGTGAAAGATGTCGATGTAGTCTCCATCCTCAGCGACGAAAGATACGCCTATGTCAATTTCATGCGTATTAAAAACGGAGCCATCATCTACAGTTTCTGCAACGAAATAAAGAAACAGCTCGACGAAAACGATGCTGAGATTCTCGCCACCGTGATACCCACTCTCCACCAGCAGACGGAGAGTACCGCCCGCGAGGTGATACTCCCTTTCCGCATCGACGACATCCCCGAAGAATACCTCAGCCAAAACACCGACCCCAAAGGCGATAGAAGAAAACTCCTCGAACTCTCCCTTCGTAACGTAGAGAGCTATCAGAAACAATGCCGCCACCAGCGCGCCCTCACCGACGGCGAGACCGCCCCCAAAGCACTCAAGTTGCTGGAAAGTCTGCAAAAAACCTTGGGGTTGAAGAGTCTGCCCATCAACATCGACTGCTTCGACAACAGTCACATCCAAGGTGCCTACCCCGTGGCGGGAATGATACGCTTCACCTCTGGCAAACCCAACCGCAACGAATACCGCAAATTCAACATCAAAGGAGAGGGCAACGACGACTACGCCTCTATGGCCGAAGTCATTGAAAGGCAATATTCCAAGAACGCCCCACCCGATTTACTCATCGTCGATGGCGGCGAAGGACAGATGGAGATGGCTCGCAGCGTGCTACACGACAAACTGAACCTCGATATTCCCATTGCCGGCCTCGCCAAAAACGACCGCCACCGCACCAACGAACTCCTCTATGGCTTTCCGCCTGCTGTCGTCCAGCTCAAACCCACCGACCCACTCTTTCACTTCCTTGAGCAGATACAGAATGAGGTCCACCGCTTTGCCATCACTTTCCACCGCGACAAACGTTCCAAGGGAACCTTCCGCACCTCTCTCACCGACATCCCAGGCATCGGCGAGAAAACCGCCCGCGACCTGCTCCTCCGCTTCGGCTCTGTCAAACAGATACAGATACAAACTCTCGCCGACCTCTCCGACGCCATAGGTCCCGCAAAAGCCACAATAGTATACAATCATTTACATACATCAAAATGAAAAAGAATATTTTTCTTGCAGTCACTTCTCTTCTGTTCCTGACCGCTTGCGCCAACCAAGGACATAATACCGACAACGACGGTACCGTCGAATTTCGCTCACCTAAAGGCGACATCGTGGCCATCCGTACCATCAAAGGTTCCGACACCACATGGGCTTTCAACAATGCCCTCGGCGAATCCCTCATCCCCGGCACTGACTCCCTCTGGGTCATTGCTGACACCACCAACGGTCAGCCCAAAGAAGTCATCTTCTTCCACAAAGGGCAACAGACCATGCTCTCATTCTGGGACAACATGGAACGTATGGCAGAAGGCGACCTTGTGGATGGGCTCCGTCACGGCCGCTGGACGGGCTATGAACGCAATACCGGCAGGAAACAGTCAGAGACCGACTACAGCCTCGGACTGGAAAACGGTTCCTACACCGTCTACAACTACAACGGTACTCCACGCATCGTCGGACAGTACGTCGACGGAAAAGAGACTGGCGAATGGTCGTTCTACGACCAGGATGGCAACCTCGCCGGCACCAAACAATACTAACTCATTAACGCATTAACGCATTGATCACCGATCTCTATCCTGAACTCGGCCACATCATCGGCACGGAAGCCGACCGCATGGGTATCGACGCCTATTTCGTGGGCGGCGTTGTGCGCGACCATTTCCTCCAGCGCCCCTGCACCGATATCGACATCGTCTGCGTAAACAGAGCGGAAAGTGGAAAGTGGCACCCCGAAGGGGAACTGAACACCATGGAAAAGAAAAACAATGTAGTGAAGAAAGTGGAAAGCGGAGAAGTAAGCATCGGTATCGAACTGGCCCATGCCGCTGCTAAAGCCCTTGGCGGCAGCAAAGTCTCCGTCTTCAAAAACTTCGGCACCGCCTCCTTCCGTCATAACGACCTCGAGCTCGAATTCGTAGGAGCACGAAAAGAAAGCTACTCCCACAACTCCCGCAAGCCCATCGTAGAGAACGGCACCCTAGAGGATGACCAGCGGCGACGTGACTTCACCGTCAACGCGCTGGCAGTGTGTCTAAATGAGGAGCACTTCGGCGAACTCATGGACCCTTTCGGCGGCATCCAGGACCTCAACGCCGGTATCCTTCGCACACCCCTCGACCCCGACATCACCTTCAGCGACGACCCACTTCGCATGATGCGTGCCATCCGCTTCGCCTCGCAGCTGGGATTCCGCATCGCCGACGACACCTTCGAGGCTATCACCCGCAACGCCAAACGTATCGAGATAGTCTCCATGGAACGAATCGCCGTGGAGCTCAACAAAATCATGCTCTCCCCCACTCCTTCCCTCGGCCTCAAACTCATGCAGAAATGTGGCCTCATGCAGCTTATCCTCCCCGAAATCTCCGCCCTCGCCGGAGTAGAAACCGTTGACGGACGAGGCCACAAAGACATCTTCTATCACACCATGCAAGTGCTTGACAACGTAGCCGCCTTTAGCGGCAACGTGTGGCTCCGTTGGGCCGCCCTACTGCACGATGTCGGCAAGCCTGGCGTGAAGCGCTACGACCCCAAGCAGGGCTGGACATTCCATGGCCACGAGGCCCGCGGTGCCCACATGGTGAAGCGTATCTTCAAGCGCCTGCGCCTGCCGTTGGGCGAAGAGATGCGCTACGTCGAGAAACTCGTCATGCTCCACATGCGCCCCATCATCCTCGCCGAGGATGTCGTCACCGACAGCGCCGTGCGCCGCCTCCTCTTCGAGGCTGGCGACGACATCGACGACCTCATGCTACTCTGCAACGCCGACATCACCACCCGCAACGAAGAGAAGCAGCGTCGCCATCGCGCCAACTTCGAGTTGGTGAAGCGCAAACTCGTCGAACTCGAAGAGCGCGACCGCATCCGCAACTTCCAGCCTCCCGTCTCAGGACAGGACATCATGGACACTTTCGGCATCGGCCCTTGCCGCGAAATAGGCACCATCAAGGACGCCATCAAGGACGCCATCCTCGATGGCCAAATCCCCAACGACCGTGCCGCTGCCTGGCAAATGATGCTCGACATCGCCGCCACACTAGGTCTAAAAACCAAAGAATGAAAAAACTTTTGGCCATATCAATATTATTTCGTAATTTTGCAGTCTCAACTCAATCAATAAAGCATTCAAACAATCAAGCAATAAACAGACTATGTACGAACACCTGAAAATAGAAGAGCACGGCAACATCGCCATTTTAACCATCTCTGCGCCGAAGAGCCTCAATGCGCTCAACACCACCATCCTCAACGAGATAGACGAGTATCTCGACGAATTCGAGGGTGGCAACTACCGCTGCCTCATCATCACCGGCGACGGCGAGAAGAGCTTCGTGGCAGGTGCCGACATCAGCGAGATGGCCACCCTCGGTCCACAGCAAGGAGAGACCTTCGGCCATAAAGGCGCCGAGGTGTTCCGCCGCATCGAGACCCTCCCCTGCCCCGTCATCGCTGCCGTCAACGGCTTCGCCCTCGGCGGCGGCTGCGAGCTCGCCATGGCCTGCGATATCCGCCTCTGCTCCGACAACGCCCGTTTCGGACAACCCGAAGTAGGCCTCGGCATCATCCCCGGCTTCAGCGGCACCGTGCGTCTGGCACGCCTCGTGGGCATGGGTATGGCCAAGCAACTCATCTACACCGGCAAGCCCATCAAGGCCGACGAAGCCCTCCGCATCGGCCTCGTCAATGAAGTGCTTCCCCAAGCCGAGTTGATGAACCGCGCCCTCGAACTGGCCGGCCAGATTGCCGCCAACGCCCCTCTGGCTGTCAGTGCCGCCAAACTCTGCATCAACACCGAGTTCGACATGGAAGCCGAGGATGCCATCGCCTTCGAAAACCGAGCCTTCGGCCTCTGCTTCAACACCGAGGACCAGAAGAACGGCATGAAAGCCTTCCTCGAGAAAGGTAAATGTGAATTCCAAGGAAAGTAATCGTTTAACAATTAAAATAATAATCATCATGAAAATCTGTGTTATTGGAACCGGCACCATGGCCAAAGGTATTGTCAAAGCCTTCGCCGCCCAGATGCCCGTCGTCATGAAAAGCCGCACTCAGGCCAGCCTCGACAAGGCCATGGCCTCCATCGCCAAAGGCTACGGTAAACTCGTTGAGAAAGGCAAGATGACCCAGGATCAGGTCGACGCCCTCCTCAAGAACATTGCCACCACCACCGACTACGCCACCTTCGCCGATGCCGACCTCGTCATCGAGGCTGCCGTCGAGGAAATGCAGCTTAAGAAGGATGTCTTCACCGAGCTCGACGGTATCTGCAAGCCCGAGACCATCTTCGCCACCAACAGCAGCTCGCTGAGTATCACCGAGATTGCTGCCTGCACCAAGCGTCCCGCCCAGTTCATCGGCATGCACTTCTTCAACCCCGCCGACCGCATGGCTCTCGTCGAAGTCATCCGCGGCCAGCTCACCAGCGACGCCGTCTGCAAGTGCGTCGTCGACTTGGCCACCCAGATTGGCAAACAGCCCGTCGAGGTGAAGGAAGCTCCCGGCTTCGTGGTGAACCGCATCCTCATCCCCATGATTAACGAGGCTGTAGGCATTCTCGCCGACGGTATCGCCACCGCCGAAGACATCGATAAGTGCATGATGCTCGGCGCCAACCATCCCATGGGTCCTCTGGCCTTGGCCGACCTCATCGGCAACGATGTCAACCTGGCCATCATGGAGGTGCTCTACAAAGAGTTTGGCGATCCCAAGTATCGTCCTCACCCCCTGCTCCGCAAGATGGTCCGTGCCGGCCTCCTCGGCCGCAAGACCGGCGAAGGATTCTACAAATACTAATAGACAAACTGTCAAGTATCTATAACAGAGGGGTCAAGGTGTACACCTTGACCCCTCCTTCATATCTCTTATTCCAAAAAGAGGAAACAAAGAGGGGGGTAAGAGGGGAGTAAGAGTTGAGTAAGAGTTATAGACTACTAAGTACTATAAATCAACTTCTTACAGATGTAAGAAAAACGGGAGTTTTCGAGGGAAAATCAAAAATGATAACGGCGGCACCACGTCATTTGCTTACGTGCATAGTGCCAGGTATTTAGCTTTATTTCCGCCACGGCATCGGCTAGATTGCGGGTGCCGTCAAGGACAGGGAACAGTTCCCGATAACCGACGGTGCGAAGGGTGGAAAGTTCGCGATATGGGAGGAGCGTTTGCACCTCGTCGAGGAGGCCATCGGCCACCATCCTTTCGACACGAAGGTCGATGCGATGACGGAGTTCGTCGTGAGGTATCTGGATGACACGTACCTCGATATCGAAGGGACGCTCGACGGGTTTGTTTTCTGCAATCACCTGACTATAAGGGCGACCGGTCATATAGCACACTTCCAGGGCGCGCTGGAGTCGCACAGGGTTTCGGAGGTCGACCCGACGGTAGTAGTCGGGGTCAAGCATCTGAAGCTGAGCACGTTTCTCTTCGAGGGGCATCTGCTGGAGGCGCGCACGAAGCTCGGGCGTGGGGTCGGGCATGGAGGTAACTCCCTGACGCAGAGCGTCGACATAAAGGCCGCTGCCCCCAACGGCAATTACGGTGTCTTGTCCTTTGGCGAAGATCCGATTGACAACCGCCATAGCGTCGCGCTCGTAGTCAGAAATATTATAGGGCTCTGTGACAGAGCGACAAGCGATGAAATGGTGCGTAGCGGCAGTAAGTTCCTCGTCGGAAGGTCGTGCCACCCCAATTCGCATCTCGCGATAGAACTGGCGGGAATCGCAAGAGAGAATCTCCGTCCCCATTTCACGGGCCAGCCGGATTGCCTCGGCGGTCTTGCCGGAGGCAGTGGGGCCTGTGATGATCAGGAGTTTTTTCATTGTTTATTCTTCAGCACCAAGTCGAACTGGTCCCAGAATTCGGGGAAGGATTTGTCGACCACCTCGGGATTCTCGATGACAATGTCGGGATAACGGAGCTTAAGGGGCGCAAAAGCCATCGCGATACGATGGTCGTTGTAGGTCTGAACGGGTTCCATGGGACGGAGGTCGGAAGGGATGATGACCATCTCCTCGTCCGTACAGTTGACTTTGCATCCCATGCGACGGAGTTCGGTGGAGATAGCCTGCATGCGGTCACTCTCCTTGAGGGCTATATTGCTGACTCCCTTGAGGGTAGCTTTGACCTTGGCCGCTGCGGCGGCCACCGCGAAGGTGGGCACAAGGTCGGGGCAGTCGATACAGTTGAACTGTATGCTTCTGGGGCAGTCGCCACCGCCTTGGAGGGTGATGGAGCGTCCGGTGGAACGATAGGGAGAACGCACCTCGGTGGAGGTGACACCGAGGAGGCGGAAGAAAGTGTCGGTGGCGCTGTCGCCCTGGCAGGAGTCGAGTTGCAGACCCAGGAGGCGGATGCGGAGGTCGGGGCGCAGAAGGGCCATGGTGTAAAAATAGGAAGCCGACGACCAGTCGCGCTCAATGGCCACAGCCGCGGACTTGGGCCTGGAAGTCATGTGCTGCACATAGTAGGTGCGTCCGTTGGAGGAACGTCGCACCTCGATGCCAGCCTGACGGAGAATCTCGCAGGTCATCTCGATATAGGGGCGCGACGTGGGACGCTGTGTCATGGTGAGTGAGATGCCATCAGGCATGCGGGGAGCTATGAGCAGCAACGAGCTGACAAACTGACTGCTGAGGAGCGGGTCGACAGAGACGGTGCGGCGTGTGGGTACACCTCCTTGTATCTGAACAGGGAGGAAGCCCTCTTTTTCAGTGCAATCCACTCGCAGGCCCATCTGGCGGAGTGCCTCAATGAGCGGAGCCATAGGACGCTGGCAGAGACGGTCGTCGCCAGTGAGGATATGATAGCCGGGAGTGATGGCCAACAACGGCATAAGGAAGCGGGCTACGGAACCGGCGTTATTGCAGTAGTAAACATGGGAAGAACTGTCACTTTCTATCTGCGTAAGCAAACGGCGGAGCAGTCGGGTGTCGCCGGAGGTGGAGGGTTTGGTGATGCGGAAGCCTCCTCCACGGGAGTGATTGTCGGACTGTCCCATTCCATGCAGGAGATGGTTAATCATCAGCCATCGATTGCTCATGCTTTTGGAGGCGGGCAGGGAGATACGTATGTCGTTAGTCTTCATTGATATTATATTCCTTGAGTTTGCGATAGAGAGTGCGCTCGGAGATGTGGAGGTCGGCAGCAGCCTGCTTGCGGTTGCCCTGATTGTGCTCGAGGGCGCGGATAATGGCGCGACGCTCTCGGTCCTCAAGTCTCAGGGACTCCTCTTCGATAATTTCGGGGGTCATGAACTCCTCATCGTTTTGAGCGGATAGTGGGTAGTGGGTAGTAGGTAGTGGATAGTTTGAGTTATTGTTGGCGTTGTTGGTTGTGAGCTGTGAGACCATATGGCGGAGTTCGTTGATTTCGCCACGCATCTCGTTAATCATCTGTCCCATGGAGAGGGCTTTGAGGAGCAACTCTCGGTCGGTAATCTGGCTTGCGGCCACCGGAGCAGGACTCTCGGGAACAAGAGCGGGCATGCGCTCGGCAGGGATGTAGGCCAGATAGTTCTGCAGGATGTCGGGAGTGATGCTGCGGGCGGTCTCGACGACGGCAATCTGCTCGGTGATATTCTTGAGTTCGCGCACGTTTCCATACCAGGGATAATTCATCAGCATGGTACGGGCATCCTCGGTGAGGACGATGGGCGGCATGTGGTATTTCTCGGCCACATCGGAGGAGAACTTGCGGAACAGCAGCGGGATGTCCTCCTTGCGCTCACGCAGAGGTGGGATATAGATGGAGAGTTGGTTGAGACGGTAGTAGAGGTCTTCGCGGAAGCGTCCTTCACGCACGGCTCGGACGATATCTACATTGGTAGCGGCGACGACACGCACGTCTATCTTCTGCGGCGTGGAGGAGCCTACAGGAATTATCTCGCCGTTCTCGAGGACGCGTAGGAGCTTGACCTGCATAGCAAGAGGCAACTCGCCAATCTCGTCGAGGAAGATGGTGCCGCCATCGGCCTCCTCAAAGTAGCCCTTGCGGGAGCGGTCGGCACCGGTGAAGGCACCCTTGACGTGACCGAAGAGCTCACTCTCGATGGTGCCCTCGGGGATGGCACCACAGTTAACGGAGATAAGGCCACGACCCTGTCGGACATGCTTGCGAGTGCTGTTCTCATGGATGATGCGTGAGAAGACGTCCTTGCCCACGCCGCTCTCGCCGGTGATGAGGATGGAGAGGTCGGTGGGTGCCACCTGGATGGCCTTGTTGAGAGCCATGAGGAGTTTGGGATCGTTGCCGATGATGTCGTATCGTTGTTTGAGGGTTTGGATGTCCATTTTTTTCTAATTGATTACTCGGTGAAGGGCCAAGCCGATTTGGCGACGGAGGTCGACAAGGTGTTTCTTTTCGGCGAGGAGTTGGTCGATATCCTCGTTACTCTTGACCTCGCGGAAGCGACGGGCGTTGTCGGCGATGCGGTTGTCGACACATTTCATCTTGAAGGTCAGAAGGGTTTCAGTGAGGTCCTCCTGCAGATGGTCCTCGAGAGAGGGAACGAAGACCTGCTTCTGGCGCCAGGTGTCGCTGATGCGGTAGGTGTCGAGCATCAGGGAGATGGCGAAAGAGCGAAGGGCGTCGTCATCGTCGGTGATAAAACGTGAGGCATCGGGCTCTTCGCCACGGGCGAGGGTGTCGCAATAGTAAAGATAGATACGCTGACATAGAGGATCGGAGAAAGAGAGGTCGTCGGCCTGGAGGTCGTTGACGACCAGTTCGGCAAGGGAGTAGGCGGCAAGTTGAGAGCCACCGTCGTCGGAAGGAACCTGAAGTTCGATGGAATTATGACCGTAATTGAGGAGGAGTTGGATGAGGTGGCGCTCGGAAGGGTCGATTGGAAGGTCGGAGGTCGGAGGTCGGAGGTCAGAGGTCGGAGTACTCTGAGTATTCGGAGTGCTCTGAGTACTCTGATCATTCTGATTACTCTGATTATTCTGAGAGATTTGATTCAGGCGGTTCTGGTTGATGGCCTTGGAGAGTTCCGAGGCGAGGGCCTCTTCGGAAACGTCGAGGAGGTGGGCACACTGGGCGATGTACTCTGTGCGTTCGATGAGGTCGGGCACCAGGGCGATGGTTGCCACGGTGTCCTTGACGAGCTCAGCCTTGCGGATGGGGTCGTTCTTGACACCGTCGAGAAGCACACGGGTCTTGAAGATAAGGAAGTTGTCCTCATGGGTAGCGAGATACTCCTGCAGGGCTGTGGAGCCGTATTTCTGAGCGTAACTGTCGGGGTCCTCGCCGTCGGGGAAGAGGACACAGCGGACGTGCATTCCCTCGGCAAAAAGGAGGTTGACGGCACGGAGAGCCGCCTTGATGCCGGCGGAGTCGCCGTCGTAAAGAACGGTGACGTTAGGGGTATAGCGCTTGATAAGGCGTATCTGTTCGGTAGTGAGGGAAGTGCCACAGGAGGCCACTGTGTTCTCCACGCCCGACTGGTGCATGGAGATGACATCGACGTTGCCTTCGACGAGGTAGCACTTGTCGGCCTTGGAGATGGCGGAACGCGCCTGGAAGAGGCCGTAGAGGATGCGCGACTTGTTGTAGATATCAGAGTCGGGGGAGTTGACATATTTGGCAGCCTGCTTCTCGGAACTGAGGACACGGCCGGAGAAGCCGAGGACACGGCCCGAGATGCTATAGATAGGGAACATCACACGTCCACGGAAGCGGTCGTAGGCTCGTTTCTTATCTCCTGTCTCCTTGTCTCCTGACTCCTTGAAAATAGTCAGGCCTGTTTTTTCGAGGACGATGTCGCTGTAGCCGTTCTTTCGGGCGTGGTCGGTGAAGTTGGTCCACTCGTCGAGGCAGTAGCCGAGGCCGAAGCGCTTGATTATCTCATCGCTGAGGCCGCGGCCATGGAAATAGCTGAGGCCCACGGCACGCCCCATCTCATCGTTGTAGAGGAGGTCGGCGAAATACTGCTGGGCGAATTCGGAGAGGTGGAAGAGGGCATCGCGCTCGTTCTGTCGTTCTTTCTGTTCCTCGGTCTGTTCCTCCTCCTGGATCTCGATATTGTATTTCCGTGCCAGCCAGCGGAGGGCTTCGGGATAGGTGAAGTGTTCGTGTTTCTTAAGGAAGGAGACCACGTCGCCAGCCTCGCCGCAGCCGAAGCATTTGAAGATGCCTTTGGAGGGGGAGACATAGAAGGAGGGCGTCTTCTCGTTGTGGAAGGGGCAACAGCCTATGTGGTTGGCTCCGCGCTTCTTGAGCGAAACAAAGTCACCTATCACCTCCTCGATGCGGGCGGCGTCCATGATCCGTTGTATGGTCTCTTGGTCTATCATCGAAACAAATTGCAAAAATACGATTTTTTTTTCACATGAATGCGGACAATTATTTTTTTTAGGAAAAGGAAGAAGCCTTCCCCGATACGGGGAAGGCTTCTTCTATTGGTATTCAAGAATTTACTTGATAACTTCAACGGCGCCGTTATGCTCGATATTGCCATTATAGCCCTGAGCGGAGAAGCGGTAGAAGTAGGTTCCGGCGGGAAGGCCGGCGGGATCCCAGAAGTCCGCATCGGAGGAGATGTTCTCCTTGTGGTAGACACGGGTGCCCCACTTGTTGTAGATATCAAGGCTGTTGACAGGATAGCCCATGCCGTCGAGGAGGTTCAGGATAACGAAACGGTCGTTGATACCGTCGCCGTTGGGAGTGACGACATTGGGGAACTGGAGGAAGTCGTTGACCACGAGCACAGAGTTGGCAGCAGTGTCGGAGCAGTAAATCATATTGCCCGAGGGCGCCAAGTTATCGGTGCGGGCGATGAGACGCACGCCATAGGTGCCCGACACTTCGCCTTCGTTGGCGTACTGCGAGAAGTTGAAGGTGGCATCATGTCCCGTCAGGGTCTCGACAGAGAGCGGATTGTCGCGGTTGTACTGCACTTCCCAGAAGTAGTTGGTGGTGCGCACGTCGGGCGTGGTGTTGTTGCGGAAATGTACCACGGGGTTAAGCACCGAGGGATAGACAGGCTCCCACGAGAATGCCGCCTGAGGAGTGGGATAGACCACGACGCCTGCATCAGAGACAATGGAGTCGACACATCCGTCGTCAGAATAGGCATAATATTTCAGTGTGTAGACACCCTCGGAATAGGTATGTGTGGGACTTTCGAGTTCGGAAGTCACACCGTCGCCGAAGACCCAAAGGTACTTGGTGGCATCGGTGGATTTGTTGTCGAAGGTGAGCGTCAAGGGATCACAACCCTCGAAGGTGAAGGGGATGGGAGCAAAGTTGGGGAGCGGCTGGGTGCGGAGTGATACATTGATGGTGTCGCGGGTTTCGCAAACCAGCTGAGCCTGGGTGTTCGTCACATTGACGACATAACGGACATCTCCACCGGGTTCATATTTGGTCTCAATGGCGGGGGTGTTCTGACCAAAGGGTTCCCAGACATAGGAGTAGTTCTGCATAGCAGTGTGGCGGTCGGTGGCGTCGAGGACAGCCTGGTTGACACCACAGAGGGCGAAGTCTTCACCCAAATTGGGCTGCGGCGTCCAGTAGGTGGTGATTTGGGTGGCGGTATCCCATATGCAACCGAAGTCGTCGTACACGAACACATCGATGGGGAAGACACCGGCGGTATCGGGCGAGAGGATGTAGGAGATGGTGGGAGTGGCTTTGTTGACCATGAGGCCACGATAGTGACCGAGGTCGTAGTCGTGGTACTGCGGAGCGGGATTAGGACGCCAGATAAGGGAGTCGATACCGACGTTATATTTGCAGTCGTCATCCATGGCGACGTTACAAATATCCATGGCCCAATTGAAAATCCAGCCGTTATCAATACCCCAGGTATCGTAGACACGCACTTTCCATTCGCCATTCAGGGGACAACCCACAAGTTCATTAAACGTAGTATACGGCAGATAATAGTCTTCCTTGTCGAGGTGATTACTAGGTTTGCGGGTAGTTCCACTTAATACAGACGGTACCTGTCCAGCATAGGTTCCCCAAGAATGGCTTACACCCATCGGGTCGATGTAATCGGAAGGCATCGGATTGAATGGAGGAGCATCGGATGTTGGGAGCGTATTGAGGCCGGGATGGTTATCGCAAATATAGAAGTCACCAGCAGGACGCGGATTGGACGCATTCCAGACAGTGCCAGCATTGCTGCCGTCAATAAGAGTATAGTGAGCATCGCGGCTCCAGCAATAGTCCATACCCACACCATAAGGGTTCTCCCAAGGGTTACCACAACGATTTTCCATGCCATCCTCGGTGGGCCATCCCAGATAGGTTCCACTACCATGCCCACCACCACCTTGACCGGGCTGATAGGGATATTCTCCTTGGGTATCCTCTTCGGGACGAGCGGGAAGGCCTTGAGGAGAACAACTAGAGGGGTTACCGAATTTTATGAGAGCCTCCTGTCCTGTGGGGCAGACAAGGGTGATATAGATGTCGCCCATAAAGGAATGCTCCATATTGATACAAATGGAACAGATATCCTTGGCGGAGTTCACTCGACGGCTGTTGGGGAACTCGGTGAAGGTAACGGGAGCTTCGAAATAGTCGCCCTGCGGACAGCCGCATCCATCGGGAATAAACACAACTGCCTCGTAGGTCTTCGACACCGCCTGGTCGGTCTCAATCTCGCGCAGTGTCAGGGTGGCGTTCTCGCCTGAATAACCCATATTGACCATCAGCGAATCGCGGTTGCAGATATCCGCCAGGGTAAAAATAGTCTTGATGGGGTTGGCTGAGGTGCGGACCTTGATGGAGGTCAACAAGCCTGTGCCACAGCCGTAGGAGTCCTTGATGTCAAGCACCATGTCGAAACAGCCGGTTTTCTGATAACCAGTGTACGAATCCTGATCGTCGGGAATGGTTTGGGTTCTTCCAATGCCAGTGATGGAATCGTTTTCGTTGGCCATATCCCATACGAAATAACTGGTGGCATCGCTGGGATTGTAGTAGCCGTACCGGTGGGTGTACTCACCATGGCCATTGAAAATCACGCCATCGCCGATGCAGAGGTGGGCTCCCAAGAAGCGAATAGTATCGATAGAGGTATAGCCTTGCGAGTGGTCTTCATCATCGATCCAATTCGTGTCGGGCTGTTCCACTTCACGCACGTAAGCAGAGTCGTAGATAACACCATTGCGGACACGATAATACTTATCCTCGATAACTGGAGTCACTTTTTCACAGGGCTTTCTACACAATAAACCCAGAGCAAAACCTTTACCTATGCCGTTTCTGTTCTCATAGCAGGGCAGGCTGGTACGCTCGGAGCGGGAGAGGTCGTCGGTGACAAAACGAATGGTAACCGCACCAGAGGTATTGGAGGGCGAAACAAAGATTAAATCACCTTCACGAACTCCACCATACTCATTGTTAAACTTCTTCAGCAGAGGCGAAGCAGTGCTGGGGCCATCATAAATATACAAGGTGTCGAGACAATGGATAGAAAGCTCATTCACCGAGATGCATAGATGGGTATCGGCACCCGTACAAGCACTTTGAACAGTCAGATAATAATCCACGCCACGTGCGGGAGAGCCTGCGTCTGGTGCTCCGGCTCCCTGCGAATCGTCGTCGCGGATGGTTACTGTGCCTCCAAGATCTTCCATGGAGATGGTGGTGCCGTTGGTCGTGTTATCCAAGCGGATCAAGTCCTCCTGCGCACGGAGCGGCGACAGCAACGCAAATACGGCCAAAATCGGAAGAGCAACGAACTTTTTCATAGTACAATCATTTTAATGTTCATACAAACGCAGAAATCTTATTTTGCCCATTTTTTTAAAACCTCGTCGGCAATAACACTCATCTCATACGTCGAGCGGAGAACAAGGTAAGGATGTGCCGAGCCAGGGGTTCTGAAACAGACCCTCTCCTCGACTGAGTGATTGCGACCCTGAAAAACGGCGAAGTTGTAGGCATAGTAGCTCAGCGTGTTCAAATCGACAACGAAATTCTCGGGCAGAGTCTCACCCGTGGCGAGAGAGCGCACCTCGGAGATGTTATAGACAGCCAATCCAGTGGGAATGGTGTCGCTCTCGATGAAAGCGGCAGTGGCATAAGTACAACGCCATTCGAATTTGTCAGGTGCGATGTTTCGATGATTATTCAACTTTTCCATATTCCCCTTGAAAAAGGGCAACATGATAGCCTCGCAATCTTGTGCATACGCCCCAAAGGCGGCCATGAAGAGAGCGGTAAAAACGACCAATTTTTTCATATCAATTCCTTTCTTTTTGATTCAACAATTTTTTTCCCTTCACTATATAGACGGCGAGGTGCCGTTTTTGGGTCAAAATTTAACAATTATTAAGCTTTTTTAACATTTCGGCTGCGCAAATGATTGATGAGAGCCATCAGAAAACCGAGGCAGAGGAAGCCTCCGGCGGGGAGAATCATCAGTAGCATGCCATCGGCGCCGCCGATGAGGCTGATGCCAAAGAAGCAACCCGTGCCGAGGAGTTCGCGCACCATACCCAGAAGCGTCAACGCCCAGGTGAAGCCGAGACCCATGAAGAGGCCGTCGAGAGCGGAATGTCCGACACTATTCTTCGAGGCAAAGGCTTCGGCACGGCCGAGGACGATGCAGTTCACCACGATGAGGGGGATGAAGAGGCCGAGGGTCTCGTACATATCGGGCATAAAGGCCTGCATAACCATCTGGACGATGGTGACGAAGGTGGCGATGATGACGATGAAGGCCGGAATACGCACCTTGTCGGGGATGACGCTCTTAAGGAGCGAGATGACGATATTAGACATCAGGAGCACAAAGGTCGTGGCAAGACCCATCATCATGCCGTTGATGGCCGAGGTGGTGGTGGCCAGCGTGGGGCACATGCCGAGGATGAGCACCCATGTGGGGTTCTCTTTGATAAGACCGTTCTTGATTATATCTTTTGCTTTCATAAGGCGATGTTATTTATTGAGGACTGACTGCAGATTGGTGTAAGCTTTGTTGACACTGCGGAGGAAGGCTCGCGAAGTAATGGTTGAGCCGGTGATGGCGTCGACATCACCACCGTCTTTCTTGACGGTGAGGGGTCTGGCATGCTCGACAGAGACGATGTCGCCCTTGCCGCCTTTCACGAACCAATCGCCAGCCTTGGCGCCGAGACCCGGGGTCTCGTTGCTCTCGAGAATGCTGTAGCCATAGACGTTGCCGTCCTTGTCGAAGCCGACCATCACCTTGAGCGGACCACCAAAGCCATTGGGGTCGGAAGTCTCAACCGCCGCTCCGGCGTATTCGCCATCGGCAGTATAGGCTATATGACACACAACACTTTCACCGTTGACATCCACGGCAGTGTCTTTCAACGTTTCATATTTGATGGATTCCGTCACCTGCCCGTTCTCATCGACCTGCTGTAGCACATCGGCGATAGCTTTCTTCACCTTGTTTTCCTTGGCAACCTGGATGGGCTCCTCGGTGACGGCATTCATCAGCGCCAGGGCCGCGGCAGCCACCAGGGCAATCGCCGTCAGCGAGAGGAGCATATTGACTAATGTAGATTGAGCTTTCTTTGCCATAATGTTGATACGTTTATACGTTGATATGTTAATAAGTTAACAGGCAAAACGTTGGGGTTTGCACCAGCGGTTGATGAGCGGAGTGACGCTGTTCATCAGCAGGATGGCGAAGCTGACGCCTTCGGGATAGGCACCCCAGGTGCGGATGATGACCGTCAGCAGGCCACAACCCACGCCGAAGATAAGTTGTCCGCTCTTGGCCATAGGCGAGGTAACCATATCGGTGGCCATGAAACAGGCGCCGAGCATGATGCCACCGGTAAGGATGGTGGTCAAGGGGTCGATATAGCCTACAAGCTGATTGACGCCGTCGACGGCCTCCACATGTATGGGATTCACCAGCCAGAGGATGCAGCTAAAGATGGCTGCGGTACCGATGAAGGCCACGGGGATGTGCCAGGAGATGACTTTCTTCCACAGCAGGAAGGCGGTGCCGAGGAGGATAGCCAGAGCCGACACCTCTCCGAAGGAGCCTCCAATGCCACCGAGGAACATATCCCAGACTTCGGGTAAATTGTCCAAAGCTTCTGCACCACGCTCCTTGAGCATGCCCAGGGGCGTGGGGCCTGTCACGGTGTCGAGACCGAAGAACTGGACTTTCGAAATGTCGGGCCAGGTGGTCATCTGCACGGGGAAGGAGATGAGCAGGAAGACACGACCCACCAAGGCGGGATTGAAGGGGTTCTTGCCGAGGCCGCCGAAAGCCATCTTGCCGACACCGATAGCCACGAGGGCACCGATAACAACAATCCACATCATGCTGGCCGTGGCCGGCACATTGAAAGCCAGCAGGAGACCAGTGACGATAGCCGAGCCGTCGCACACGGTGCTGGGCACTTTCAGTATATACTTCTCAATCAGCCACTGGAAGAGCATGCAGCTCAACACCGAGATGACGCTGATGAGCAACGCACTGATTCCAAAGTAGGCAATAGCCACCAGCAAGGCCGGTATCAAGGCCATGTTGACGCGCCACATGATTTTCTTGGTCGACTCGTCGCTATGCACATGGGGCGAGCCCGATATATTTAATAGATTCATATTATAATAATATTTTCAGGGTTATTTTTTTGCGGCCATCATGGCGCGGACTTTGTTCTTGCCGAGGCGTATTTCGTCAGTAAGAGGCTTGTTGGCCGGACAGCTAAAGAAGCAGCAGCCGCACTCGATGCAGTCGAGGATGTTGTGCTCCTTGGCCTCCTCGATGCGGTTATTCTTCACCAACACCGAGAACATGTAGGGCTCGAGTCCCATGGGACAGGCGTGCATGCACTTGCCGCAGCGGATGCAAGCCGTCTCGGGGTTGCGGCGCGCCTCATTCTCATCCATGACGAGGACGCTGGAGTTACCCTTCACGGTGGGGGCATCAAGGTTCACCACGGCTTTGCCCATCATGGTACCACCGCTAATCACCTTACCTGTGGTGGCAGGCAACACGCCGATGGTGTGCTTGATGATGTCGTTATAGGTGGTACCGATGCGAACCAGACAGTTGTGCTGCGAAGGCAACTTCTTGCCCGTCACAGTGAGGATATTCTCGATGAGAGGTTTGTTCTTCTGAATGGCCTCGTAGACCGCGAAGGCGGTGCCGAGGTTGGAAACCACGCAGCCCACGTCGATAGGCAACTTACCGCTGGGCACTTTGCGGCCGGTGACGGCGTTAATAAGCTGCTTCTCGGCGCCCTGCGGGTATTTCACTTTTAGGGGCTCGACGACGATGCCTTCGAACTGCTTAGCCATATCCTGCATCTTGGCGATGGCCTGGGGCTTGTTGCTCTCGATGCCGATATAGGCGTTGGGAACACCCAAGGCCTTGCGCAGGATGCTCACACCGATGCACACCTCTTCGGCATGCTCCATCATGACGCGATAGTCGGAGGTGAGGTAAGGCTCACACTCGGCGGCGTTGATGATGAGGTATTCGGCCTTCTTGCCTTCCGGCACATTATATTTGATATGGGCGGGGAAGGTGGCACCACCGAGTCCCACGATGCCCATCTCTTTCAGCTTGTCGACAATCTGTTTCGGCTCCAGCGTGCATTCACGCTTGATGTCAGGTGTGCGGTCGATGGTTTCCATCCACTCGTCGCCTTCGACGTTGATATAAACAGCAGGCTTGGCTAGGCCGAACGCGTCCTTGCAGGGTTCCACTTTTAGCACCGTGCCGCTCACGGGCGAATGGACATTGGCGCACATGAAGGCCTGGGCTTCACCAATAAGCTGACCCACCTTAACCTTGTCGCCCTTCTGCACAATCGGGGTGGCGGGAGCACCGAGGTGCTGGTTCATCAGCACCACCATCTGCGCCGGTACCGGCATCACCTCGATGGCGGCATCGTTGGATATCTTGTTTTCTTCGGGGTGGACACCACCCATTTTGAAAGTCTTCATTTCTTGTCTAATTTGGAATTAGAAAT
Source organism: uncultured Bacteroidota bacterium (assembly GCA_902800395.1). Taxonomy (GTDB): domain Bacteria; phylum Bacteroidota; class Bacteroidia; order Bacteroidales; family P3; genus Colimorpha. Next base: position 34,880 of record CADCEC010000009.1, read on the forward strand.
TAGGAATTAGGAATTGGACTGAGCGGCAGGAGCCTCGGTAGCGGGGGCGGGAGCCTCGGCGGGCTTCGGAGCTTCAGGCTTCTTGGCGGGAGCCGGGAAGTTAACGTCAGTGATAGCATGCACGGGGCACTCGGTGACGCATTTGCGGCAGGCCTTGCACTTCGTGAAGTCGATATAGGCCAGGTTGTCGGTCACCGTGATAGCCTCGAAGGGACAAACCTTGGCACACTTGCCACAGCCGATACAGGCGTTCTTGCAGGTCTTCATAGCCACAGCGCCCTTCTCCTTGTTGATGCAGCGCACAAAGACGCGGCGACCCTTATTGCCCTTGTTGCGCAGCTCGATGACACGGCGAGGACAAGCTTTGGCGCAGGCGCCGCAGGCGGTGCATTTGTCTTCGTCGACTACGGGAGTGCCTGTCTCGGCATCCATGTGGATGGCGTCGAACTGGCAAGCGGCCACACAGTCGCCGCAGCCCAAGCAGCCGAAGGGGCAGCCGTTCTCACCAGTGTAAACCGTTGCCGCAAAAGCGCAGCTGCGGAGGCCGTCATAGTTGGAGCGACGGTTCTCGCCACAGTTGGCGGGATGGCAGCGCACCACAGCCACCTGGGGTTCGCCCTGCTCGACGGCGCAGCCGAGGAGTTCGGCAATCTTGGCCGCCACAGCATCACCACCGGGGGCACAACGCAGACCCTCGAGGCTATGCTGAGCCACACAGGCCTCGGCAAAAGCACGGCAGCCGGCCTTACCACAACCGCCGCAGTTCGCGCCGGGTAGCACCTCGGCGACCTCATCAATCAGTGGGTCTTCCACCACCTTGAACTTTTGGGCTACAAAATAGAGCACCACGGCGAAGAAAGCGCCTATCGCGCCTAACACAATCACCGCTATCAAGATTTGTTGAGTCATGTTATTATTTTGTGTTTTAGGTTTCTACTACGTTTTTACAAATAAAATATTCCAATAAGCGATTGCAAAAGTACGCAAAATATATGGAACGGCAAAATTTTTTTTTCCACATACCCTGTTCAAGACATTTTTCAGGGAGCTTTTTTGAGACTTTTTTATCTTTTTTGAAAAAAAATTTGGTCAGTTCATTTTTTTTGTGTAATTTTGTACCCTCAAACAACAATGCATTGTGTTATGAACAAAGTAGTAGTAGGCTTTGATTTTTCCTCGGGTTCGGCCTATGCCGTCGACCTGGCTATCGACATCGCCAACCGCTGGCAAAACGACATCCGGCTGGTTTATGTGAAAGAAAAAAAGGAAGACGAGGCTCCCATCCGGGCCGAAATTGAGCGTCGCAACGCCGGCGTGGCACACCTGCTCAAAGGCATCAAACTGGAATACGTTTTGCGTCAGGGCAATCCGTCTGAAGAACTGGCCAAACAAGCCGAGGAGGATGAGGCCAGCCTCCTCATCGTCGGCACCCATGGTATGGGCGGCCTCAAGAAAGGCATTCTGGGACGCAACACCTACCGCACCGTCGAGCTCTCGCCTGTGCCCGTGCTGCTTATTCGCGAAGACTTCAACTTCAACAAGGCCCTCGAAACCATCGTTGTGCCTCTCGACAGCAGTGACGACACCCGTCAGAAAGCCGCACAGGCTGCCACCTTCGCCAAAAGTTTCGGCTCCACCATCCACCTCCTCGGGCTCTACACCTCTTCGGCCCCCAGCGTGCGCCAAGTGGTGAAGAACTACGTCGGCATGGTGCAGCGCTACCTCAGCAAGAACAACATCGAATTCGTCACCGAATACATCGATGTCAAGGGCAATGTCACCACCGACACCATCGAGTATGCCAACAAAGTGAATGCCGACATGATAGCCATCATGACCGAACAGGAGAGCTCTCTTTCCTCGCTCATCATGGGCACCTTCGCCCAGCAGATGCTCTCGCAGTCGACCATTCCCGTGCTTACCGTGCGTCCTCGCAAGGTGCTTGCCGATACGGCCAACTACTAATTCCGAAATTAAGAATTAGTAATTAAGAATTAAGAATCATGAAGACACTTCGTGCTGCAATATTTTTAATTTTTAATTTTTCATTCTTTATAGCCCCTGTTTTCTCTCAAGGCAGCCGTTTCTCCGTTACCGGCGACGTGGCTGTCAACGCCATGGTGGAGCGACATGTGGAATTCAACAACAGGGTAAAGACCATCCCGGGATTCCGCGTACAGATAGCCTCTTTCTCGGGAGCCAACTCGAAGAACAGCGCTTTCAGCCTGCGCGACCGCTTCGTCATCGACTACCCTGCCGTACAGGCATATATCGTCTTCGATGAGCCCAACTTCAAGGTAAAAGTCGGTGACTTCCGCACCCGCCTCGAGGCTTATGCTTTCCTACAGCAAATCAAAGAGGTATACAAAGGCTACATCATCAAAGACAATATCAATCCCGAACCGCCCACAGTCGAGGACTACGCTCCGGACGATTTAGAAGAGGAATTCTAGACAAACAAAGCTGCGGCCATGCCGTCGGCATGAAGTAAACCCTCGGGGGTAGGAACAAAACAGTTGTCTTTCAAGACAATCCAGTCCAAATCAACATAAGGTTGCATCCCACAATGCAGCCTTTCTTTATACTTTTTAGGCACCTGTGCAAGTGCCAGGCCACGGGTGGTACGGAGGGCTGTCATTAGAAGTTCGTTGTAAGCATCGGCCTCAGTGAGGATCTCCTGCTCGAAGGTGCCGTCGGGCTTGTTCCAACGTCGCTTTTCGACATGGGCGACCGAAGTGGAGCCACCGTCGAAGAGAGAAAAGCTGTGTGCACCAGGACCCAGGCCGAGGTAGGGGGTGCGGTCCCAGTAGCGACTATTGTGCTTCGACTCAAAGCCGGGACGGGCGTAGTTGCTGACCTCGTACTGTCGGAATCCGGCCTTCAGAAGTTGTTGACGCAGAGCATGGTATTGTTGTATCACTTCCTCCTCGTCAGGCAGCACTACCCTACCCTGCTCCACCTGTACGGCCAGTGCGGTGCCAGGTTCCACGGTGAGGGCATAGGCGGAGACATGGGAAACCAATTGAAAATTGAAAGCTGAAAATTGAAAAGTTTCTGGCAGACCATAGATAAAGTCGACGCTGAGATTGCTAAATCCTAAAGCATGAGCATTCTCCACAGCAGCAAGGGCCTGGTTTGCGGTATGGCGGCGACCGATGAGGCGAAGCATCGCGTCGTCAAGACTCTGGATGCCGATACTCAGACGGTCTACAAAACCCAAGTCACTGAGTCCCTGCAGGTAACCAACAGTCAAGTCTTCAGGATTTGCTTCGAGGGTCACCTCTTCGACCTGCGAGAGGTCGAAGCACTCATGCAACGCCTTGACAATGCGCTCCAGCTCGCCAAGAGGCAGAATCGACGGGGTACCACCTCCGAAGTAGATAGTGCGAATAGGATGATTTTGCTCGTGACAACGCAGACGAATCTCCTCGATAAGGGCGTCGACGTAGCTTTCCACTTTCCACTTTCCACTTTCCACCTTGGAAAAGAAAGCACAGTAGGTACACTTGCGATGACAGAAAGGAACGTGAATGTAGATCACCTCTTAGCTCTTAGTTCTTAGTTCTTAGTTCTCTAAGAGTTGGTCTGCAGCCGCATAAGGGCTAATCTTGTTTTCAAGGATATCCCTGCTGAGAGCCTCGATGCGCTCCTCGATACCGGGCGTACCGTAAAAGCGTTCGCGGAGACCATTCTCGATGGCTTCGGTCATAATGCGGAGGTTCTGCTGCTGACGTTTCTGATAGAAATAACCGTTGCCTTTGGTGAAGGTGACATAGTCCATCACCGAATTCCACAGTTCCTCCACTCCCTCCTTGGTGTAGGCCGAACAGAGCGTCACCTTGACCGTCCAGCCGCTCTCCGGCATCGGGAAGAGGTGCAGCGCGTTACGGAACTGACCGGCAGAGAGTTCGGAGCGTTGCTTGTCGAGTTCGCACTTGTTGATGGCTATCATATCGGCCATCTCCATGATGCCGCGCTTGATGCCCTGGAGTTCGTCGCCGGTATTGGCCAACTGGAGCAAGAGGAAGAAATCGACCATCGAGTGTGCCGCCACCTCGCTCTGTCCAACGCCCACTGTTTCAACGATAACCACATCGAAACCCGCGGCTTCGCACAGGGTAATAATCTCGCGCGTCTTGCGAGCAACACCTCCCAGCGAACCCGCCGAAGGGCTGGGCCGGATGAAGGCATTAGGGTCGACAGAAAGCTCCTCCATGCGCGTCTTGTCTCCAAGGATGGAGCCTTTGGATCGCTCGCTGCTGGGGTCGATGGCGAGGACGGCCACCTTGTGGTTGTGGGCGGTAAGCATCTTGCCGAGAGCCTCGATGAGGGTACTCTTACCGGCACCAGGGACACCCGTGATGCCAAGGCGGACGCTCTTGCCACTGTAGGGCAGACAGCGTTCGATGACCTCCTGGGCTTTCTTCTGGTGTTCAAAACGAGAGCTCTCCACTAGCGTGATGGCACGACTGAGAAGGGTGCGGTCGCCATGACGGATGCCACTCACAAGTTCCTCAACAGTAGGATCCTGGCGCTTGCGGGCGCGCATGCGATCGATATAAGAGTTGCTCACCTGCTCAGGCTGTTGGATGCCCGGAGCCACGCTGAGTGCCGTGTCATATTCGAAATTGCTATAAAGATGCTTGTCGTCCATAGTAAAAAATATAACGAAAAATAAACGGGGTTATTGCGGCAGGGATACAAAAAAAACATCCACCCGTGGATGAATGTTTCTTGGTAGCGGGAATCAGACTTGAACTGATGACCTCCGGGTTATGAATCCAGCGCTCTAACCAGCTGAGCTATCCCGCCATCTCTGGACAAATTCTCGTCTCAAAAGCGGGTGCAAAAGTACTAACATTTTCCGAAACCACCAAATTATTTTACAAAATAATTCGCAAAACAATAATTATCAGCAAGAAACATTTTTAGCAAAGTATCATCCGCGAAGCACAATACCAGACAAAGAACCTCCGACGGAGTCGAATTTTGCCCCTGTGACGGAAGCCAACGTGTTCACCTTTCCCGTGAGTCGCAAATATCCCAACAAGGCAAAAATAAGCGCTTCCTTGTAGTTGACAATCAGCGCATCAGGGACAGTAATCTCAACGTCAGGACAGTATTTCCCAATTATCTCGAGCAGATAGGTGTTCCATGCACCGCCGCCGGTAACAAGCAGACTCTTTATCTGCTGACACTCCACCACACGGGCTATCTGTATGGCAATGTGTGAGGTAACGGTAGCCAACGCATCGCGGGCTTTCGACAATGAAGGAACAAAACCCGTGAACTCTTTCACCAATGGCCAGAACTGGCTGAGAAACCACTCCTTTCCTAGCGATTTCGGTCCCGGAAGTGTATAATAATCAAGCGCATCGAGATTATGCAACAGACAGGTGTGAACCTCTCCATTGCGAGCATTGGCACCTTGGTCATCGTAAGGATAGCCCAGCATGGCGGCCAGTCGGTTCAGAGCTATATTGCAGGGACTAACATCGTATGCAACACGCGCTCCATCAGTTCGATAGGAGATATTGGCGATACCGCCGAGATTAAGGCAAGCATCGTACTCACCAAACAATAATTCGTCGCCTATCGGCACCAGCGGTGCCCCTTGACCACCGAGAGCCACATCGAGGGTGCGGAAGTTGGAGACCACCGGCAATCCCGTCTCGGCAGCAATGGCATCACCGTCTCCAATCTGGGTGGTAAGACCGCGTTGCGGCTGATGAAAAATGGTATGTCCATGCGAAGCAATCGCCTCGGGGCACTCCTTACCCTGTAAAAAGGCGTTTATTTTCTGACCAAAAAGATGTCCCAACTCCACATTTGCAAGAGCATATTCGTAGGCAGAGGCATTCTCGAGCGTCGACAGCCGCTGTCGCCATTCCCCAGAGTAAGGCATCGTTTCAGCTGCCAAAATCTTATAACCATGCTCATCAATGTCACACAATGCCAAATCGATTCCGTCGAGCGACGTACCCGACATCAAGCCCAATATCTTCATATTACTGCCGTTTTTTTCAAAAATATCGAGTGCAAAAGTACGAAAAAATATCCTAATAATCAGCCTTTAAAAAAGATTTTTTTTATTTAAAGACTCTATTTCGAAAAAAATGTGTAACTTTGCACCCTCAGAAAATTAATAAAAAACAACAATAACATGAAGAAAATCATCAACACACCCAACGCCCCCGCGGCTATCGGACCCTACAGCCAGGCTGTGCAGGCCGGCAACACCCTCTACATTTCGGGTCAGATTCCCATTAACCCCGCCACCAAGACTGTCCCTGAGGGCATTACCGCCCAGACCGAGCAGGTGATGCAGAACATCAAGGCCATCCTCGACGAGGCCGGCTACACCTTCCAGGATGTGGTGAAGAGCACCTGCCTGCTGGCCGACATGGAGTATTTCAAACCCATGAACGAGGTCTACGCCAAGTACTACAACACCGACTGCCCCGCCCGCGCCGCCTTCGCCGTGAAGGGCCTGCCCATGGGCGTGCTCGTCGAGATTGAAACCATTGCTGTGAAATAATAAACGATACAATATGGATTTTAGCTTCACCAAACAAGAAGAACTCTTCCTGCAGATGATTCGCGAGTTTGCAGAGAAGGAAGTCAAGCCCCTCGCCGCCGAAGTCGACGAGGAGGAGCGTTTCCCCATGGAGACCGTCCAGAAGATGGCCAAGATAGGCCTGATGGGTATTCCCATCCCCACCCAGTATGGCGGCGCCGGCGGCACCAACATCATGTACGGCATGGCCGTCGAGGAACTCAGCCGCGTCTGCGCCACCACGGGCGTCATCCTCTCCGCCCACACCTCCCTCTGCTGCGCCCCCATCTTGGAGGCCGGCACCGAGGAACAGAAGATGAAATACCTGCCCAAGCTCGCCAGCGGCGAGTGGATTGGGGCCTTCGGCCTCACCGAGCCCAATGCTGGTACCGATGCCGCCGGTCAGCAGACCATCGCCGTCGAGGACGGTGACTACTGGGTGCTCAACGGCAGCAAGATTTTCATCACCAACGGCAGCTACGCCAACGTGTTCATCATCATCGCCATGACCGACAAGAGCCTCGGCACCAAGGGCATCAGCGCCTTCATCGTCGAGAAGACCGACCCGGGCTTCAGCATCGGCAAGAAGGAGAAGAAGATGGGTATCCGCGGCAGCGCCACCACCGAGCTTATCTTCGAGGACTGCCGCATCCCGAAGGACCGTCAGCTGGGTCAGCTGGGCAAAGGTTTCGGCCTCGCCATGAAGACCCTCGATGGTGGCCGTATCGGTATCGCCTGCCAGGCCCTCGGCATCGCCCAGGGTGCTATGGACGAGACCGTCAAGTACACCAAGGAGCGTAAGCAGTTCGGCCGCAGCATCAGCCAGTTCCAGAACACGCAGTTCCAGATGGCCGACCTTGAGACCAAAGTCCAGGCCGCCCGTCTGCTCTGCCGCTCGGCCCACTACAAGAAAGACCACGGCATCCCCTACTCTGCCGATGCCGCTATGGCCAAGCTCTTCAGCGCCGAGACCGCTATGGAGGTGACCACCAAGGCCGTCCAGTTCCACGGCGGCTATGGCTACACCCGCGAGTACCCCGTCGAGCGCATGATGCGCGACGCCAAAATCACCGAGATTTACGAAGGCACCAGCGAAGTGCAGCGCATGGTCATCGCTGGCAAATTATTCAAATAATAGAAAGTTAAGACAATGAACATTGTAGTTTGCATAAAGCAAGTGCCGGACACCACCGAGGTGAAAATCAATCCCGTGACCGGTACGCTCATCCGCGAGGGCGTTCCCTCGATTATGAACCCCGATGACAAGGGCGGCCTTGAGTACGCCCTGCAGCTGAAGGACAAGTACGGTGCCCACGTCACCGTCATCACCATGGGTCTGCCCCAGGCCGAGGCCATCCTCCGCGAGGCCCTCGCCATGGGTGTCGACCGCGCCATCCTGCTGACCGACCGCAAGCTCGGCGGCGCCGATACGCTGGCCACCAGCAGCGCCCTCGCCGGCGCCCTGCGCACCATGGATGTCGACCTCATCATCACCGGCCGCCAGGCCATCGACGGTGACACCGCCCAGGTGGGTCCCCAGATTGCCGAGCACCTCGACCTGCCGCAGGTCTCCTACATGGAGGACCTCCAGTACAACGAGGCTACCAAGACCTTCACCATCAAGAAACAGCTCGAGGACGGCTACCAGATTCTCGAGATGCAGGCTCCCTGCGTCGTCACCGCCCTGGCCTCCAGCGTGCAGCCCCGCTACATGACCGTGAGCGGCATCGTCACCGCCTTCGACAAGGAAGTCGAGGTGTGGGGCGCCGACCGCATCAACGTGCCCGAGGAGCATATCGGCAAGGCCGGCTCGCCCACGAGCGTCTTCAAGTCGTTCCCCAAGCAGCTCAAGCCCGCCGGCCAGACCTTCGAAGTCAGCCCCGAAGAGGCCGTGGAACTCATCGTCAATAAACTGAAAGAGAAACACATTATTTGATAGCCATGAACTTAGCAGAATATAAAGACGTATACGTGTTTGCCGAGCAGCGCAACGGCAAACTGCAGAATGTGGCTCTTGAGCTCCTCGGCAAGGCCCGCGAGCTCGCCGACGCCAACAACGAGAAGGTCGTCGCCATGCTCCTCGGCAAGGACATCAAACCCCTCGCCCAGACCCTCATCGAGCACGGTGCCGACAAAGTGATGGTGGTCGACCACGACCTGCTGAAGGACTACATGACCGAGCCCTACACCGAGGCCATCACCGCCATCATCGAGAGCGAGAAGCCCAGCATCATGCTCATCGGCGCCACCACCATCGGCCGCGACCTCGGCCCCCGCGTCAGCGCCCGCAACCGCACCGGCCTCACCGCCGATGCCACCAAGCTGGAAATCAGCGATGACGAGGCCCACGAGTTCCGCATGACCCGTCCCGCCTTCGGCGGCAACCTCATGGCCACCATCCTCTGCAAGAACAACCGCCCGCAGATGTCCACCGTCCGCCCCGGCGTCATGCAGAAGATGGCCGCCGACAAAGGCCGCAAAGGCGAGGTCGTCGACTACAAGGTCAACTTCGATGAGAAGAAGATTGCCCGCGTGAAGCTCGTCAAGACCGTCAAGGAAGAGAAGACCGTCACCGACATCAGCGAGGCCAAGATCCTCGTCAGCGGTGGCCGCGGTGTCGGCACCAAGGACGGCTTCGCCAAGCTCGAGGCCCTGGCCAAAGAGCTCGGCGGCGAGGTCTCCAGCAGCCGCGCCATGGTCGACGCCGGCGTCATGGATGCCAGCCGTCAGGTGGGTCAGACCGGCAAGACCGTGCGTCCTGCCCTCTATATGGCCTGCGGCATCAGCGGTGCCATCCAGCACCTCGCCGGCATGGAGGAGAGCGAACTCATCGTCGCCATCAACAAGGACAAGTTCGCCCCCATCTTCCAGGTGGCCGACCTCGGCATCGTCGGCGACCTCCACAAGATCGTCCCCATGCTCACCGAGCGCCTGAAGACCATGCAGAAATAATAATTACAGCATGCTACAATTAGCGGCCCACAGTACCTCTGTGGGCCGCTAAATATAAATGCACATGGAATTTATCACTTATATGAAACGTATAGCTGTCGTGGACAACGGTGAGGAGATTGGGGAAGTGACGTTCCCCGAACGAGATGGCGTGTATGTCATCAACCACACCTATGTGGACGACCGCTACCGCGGACAGGGTATCGCAGCAGAACTGGTACGGCGGGCGGTGGAAGAAATCGAAAGTCGCGGTGGTCGCGTGGAGGCGACATGCTCATACGCGCTGCTGTGGCTGGCAAGAAACCGCGGATGCGAAATTACCAGCCCTTTAAGCTGCCCAATTTGATTTTTCAGAATACTCAGATTAATCAGAATACCCAGAAAAAAAATGCAATACGACTTTAACGAGATTATCGAGCGGCAGGGGACCGACTGCTTCAAATGGGACGCGCTAAAGGCGATGTATGGGCGCGAGGATGTGACGCCCATGTGGGTGGCGGATATGGATTTCCGCTCGCCGAACTTCGTGATGGAGGCCATCCAACGTCGTTGCGAACACGAGGTGCTGGGCTACACCATGCCCTCCGAAGGCTACTGGCAAGCTGTCACATCATGGCTCAAAAAACATTATAACATACAGACCACCAAAGAAAACCTGCACTTCATCCCCGGCATCGTGGCGGGAATCAGTTACGCGCTGCTCTGCCTGACACAGCCTGGCGACAAGGTGCTGGTGACCACACCTGTCTACCCTCCCTTCCTTAACCTGCCAAAGGAGAGCGGAAGGACGCTGGTGTGCTCACCGTTGAAGATAGTGATGCCAGCAGGAAGCCAGCGCTCCAGATTCGAGATAGACTTCGACGATTTCGAACGCAAGATTGAGGGCTGCAAGCTCTTCATCATGAGCAATCCTCACAATCCCGCCGGTACGGTGTGGGGAACGGATGTGCTACGCCGCATCGCTGACATCTGTGAACGACACAACGTTATCGTTATCAGCGACGAAATCCATGCCGACCTCACATTGCCGAACGATGCCGGCAAGATGCCGGCGCTCCATGTGAGCTACAGCACCGTGAACGATGCCGCCGCACGCCATAGCATCACCTTCATGGCTCCCAGCAAGACCTTCAATATCGCCGGCCTCGGCAGTTCCGTGTGTTTTATCGGTGATGAAACCCTAAGGAAACATTTCTTTGGCTGGCTCGACGCCCTGGGCGTGGCGGGCGGCAACATCTTCGCCTTCACCGCCGCCGAAGCCGCCTTCTCGCAAGGTGAGGACTGGCTCAACCAGATGCTGCATTACCTAAACGAGAACGTGAAGATTCTCGAGCAGTTCCTCACGGAGCGTATGCCCAAGGTGAAAGCCGTCCTTCCCGAAGCCTCCTACCTCGCCTGGCTTGACTTCAGCGACTACGGCCTCACGCATGAGCAGCTGAAAGACCGTCTCCTCAACGAAGCCAAAGTAGCCCTCAACGACGGCACAACATTCGGAGGCAAAGACTATGAATACTGCTTCCGCCTCAACCTCGGCTGTCCAAAGTCGATGCTCCTCGACGCCCTGGAGCGCATAGCAACGGCTATCAGATAAAAAACAGGCAGACGCCCACAACGCTGATGACGGCGCCGAGAATCTCGCGGAGGGTCACCTTTTGATGGAAGAGCCATGCCGCGGGAGCGATGATGAGGATGGGCGTGAGGGCGAAGAGGGTCTGCGCAATGCCCGTGGAGGTATACTGCGTGGCCAGCAGCGAAGCACTGACGCCGACAAAAGGACCGAAGACGGTGGCACCCAGCAAACACCACATGGCCTTGCGGTCGTGGGCAGCATGACTCAGTTTCTGCTTCCAGTCTTTATTGAAAATCACCAGCAGCACAAAGAATCCCACCAACCCTATCGAAGCCCGTATCATGGTGGCCGAGAAGGGAACGGAGAACTGCAGCGGGACCGGCAGCAACGCCCCGTCGGGCACCGTCGACGGGTCGATACCTACCGCCGACAAAGCTTTACCGTAATACTCCAAACCCATCTTGCTCAGCACCAGGCCGAACCCCTGGCAGATGCCCGCCATTGCAGCAAAGAAAACTCCTTTTGCAGGAAGTCCCAACTTAACAGAATTGTCTTTCTTCGAAAGTATCGACAGGGCTATTCCCGTCAGTGTCACCACCATACCCACGATGGCTAGCCAACTCATCTTCTCACCCAACAGCAAAAAACCCGTGATGGCCGCCGTAGGTGCCGAAAGCGTCATGAAGAGCTGTCCAAAACGTGAGCCAATATAGATATATCCTTGCATCAGGCAGTAGTCGCCGATGACATACCCCACCACTCCCGAGAACGTCAGCCACAACCAAGTCTGTCCGTCGGCAAAACGCGGCCAAGGTTCTCCCATCAGCAGCCACAGCGTCACCGCCAGTAGCATCAGCGACATCGTCATGCGCAGCGTGTTCAGCGGCAGAGAGCCCATGCGCTTCGATGCAACCTCGGCGAACAAAGCCGTCGCTGTCCACGACACCGCCACTCCCAATGCAATAGTCTCACCGATAAACATAACAACAGATTAAAACCAGCCTGTCTGGACCAACAAATTAGCGGTAACAACATAGCGGAAGGCCTTGCCGACGAACATGACCGCCAGCGTCTTCCACGGATTGGTGCGCATCAATCCCAGCGCGATGGAGATGAGGTCGCCCACCAGCGGCGCCCACGAGAGCAAGGCCGCCCAGACGCCATATTTATTCACACGGACGTGCACCTTCATCAGTTTCTCGCGGTTGACCTTGAAATACTTCTCCAGCCACTCCCACTTGCAGAGCCATCCCATAAGGAAACTAATCATACCACCAGCGGTATTGCCTATCGAAGCCACCAGAATGATGATGAATAAAGGATATGCCTGCATCTTCATGGCACCCGCCACCAGAAACTCCGACGAGAACGGTATGATGGTGGCAGACAACATGCACCCCAGGAAAAGTCCGAAAAGTCCTAAACTTGCAAGCATTCTGCCCTCTTAACGGACACTGACAGAATTTATTGTACCAATACAATAAAAAAAGCACCGTCACGTTATTTGTTCCGTATGAACATACGAAAATCCACTCCTGACGACATCCACCTCATCCTGAACATGTACGACCACTCGCGTAGCGTAATGCGGGCCGACGGCAACATGACCCAGTGGGTGGGTTACCCTCTGCGCGAGGACGTGGAAGAGGATATTAAGAGAGGGGTATCATATATAGTGGAAAGTGGAAAGTGGAAAGTGGAAAGTACAGGTACCTTCGCTTTAGTGCCTGGAGAGGAACCCACCTACAACTATATCGACCATGGGCGCTGGATTGACGAGCAGACCCCCTACTCTACCCTGCACCGCATGGCGGCTCTATCCGGCACCCACGGCATCGCCGACATCGCCTTCCGCTATGTCAAAGAGCAAGCCTCCCACCTGCGTGTAGACACCCACCATGACAACCGTCCCATGCGTCATATCCTCGAGAAGGAAGGCTTCGTCTACTGCGGCATCATCTACATGCCCGACGGTGCCCCGCGCGACGCCTATGAGTGGTGGCGCTACGACTGCGTGCCCGCCGACCTCAAGGAATATGTGGAGACCGTCATCCTCCCACAGCACGAGCACTACGATGCCGCCCACCGACCCGACCATATCCGTCGCGTGATTGCCCGAAGCATGATGCTTCAGCCGTCGGCTGTCACCTATATTGCCGCCGCCATGCATGATATTGGCATCTGCGAAGGACGTGAAGTGCACCACCTGGCCTCGGGCCGCATCATCCGCGCCGACCAACACCTGCGCCGTTGGTTCAACGAAGAGGAAATAGAACTTATCGCCCAGGCCGCTGAAGACCATCGCGCTTCCGCCACCACCAAGCCGCGCTCCCTACTGGGATGCATCCTCTCCGAGGCCGACCGCGACATCGAGCCCGAAACCATCGTGCGCCGCACCGTGGAGTACGGCTTCAGCCACTACCCCACTCTCGACCGCGAAGGACATTGGCAGCGCACCCTCGAACACCTACATGAGAAATACGCCGAAGGCGGCTACCTGAAGCTCTGGATGGACGACAGCCCCAATGCCGCCCCACTGGCCGACCTCCGCGAACTCATTCACAACGAGAGACGCCTGCGTTCCCTCTTCGACAACCTCTTCGACACAATAAGTCATTAAATAATCATAATCATGAGAAAAGCCCTATTACTCTTTTTCCTCGCCATCGGCTGCAGCGCTTACGCCCAACAGAAGGCCGTTGACGACTACGGCAACGCCGTGCGCCGCCTCACCTTCGACCGCGAGAACGTCAGCGTAGTCTATGCCGCCGGTGACTCTATCGCCCACCTGCATACTATGAATGTGACGCGCCAGAGCACCAGCGACACAACCGTGGGCATCATCACCGTCGAACCCATCGAGGCCGACAGCGAGACCCTCATCTTCGACCTCAACGGCCGAAAAATTGACGTCATCCAACAGCCGGGCATCTACATCGAAAAACGCGGAACGCGCATCCGCAAAATCGTCAAAATCAAGTAAAACTGCAAAGAGGCATCGAATATGAAAAAAATAATATTTGTTGTTTTGGTCCTTGCCATGGGTCTGACCGCCAACGCCAAGGTAGTGCATGTCTACTACGCTGACGGCGTGGAGGAGATTTATTCCAGTTCGCAACTGGGTGCCATCGATTTCAGACCTGACGGAACCGTCTTCATCACCGCCTACGACGGCAGCCGCCTCTCCCACCGCGAAGGCATCATGTTCCAGCGTGTCACCGTCGACGACAATGAGGTTGTCACCGGTACCTATAACGAGAACCTGCAGCTCCCTTATGTTGGAGGTCTATCCATCTTCTCTCGCGACGTCACCCGGTTCAATTTTCTTTATCCCTCCCACGACCCGCAGGGAAATCCCATCACCCTCAGTGGTTCCATCATCGTACCGCAGAACATCATGAACGGACGGAAAAATTCGCGCGGCATCGTGCTCACGCAGCGCTTCACCACCATCCATCGCGACGAGATTCCCACTCGAGGCTACGCCCCCACCTCCGCAGGTGTGCTTGCCAATCCGTTAAAGCCCAATTATATCTCCATCGAGGTCGACTTCTATGGCTTCGGCTGTTCCGAGCGTTTCCCACAGGCCTTCTGTAGCGGCATCGCCAACGGGCAGGCCTCACTTGACGCACTCATCGCCGGCCGTCGTATCCTCGAAAGCATGGGCATCAAATGCGGAGACCTTCTCTTCAACGTGGGCTACAGCAGCGGCGGCTACGATGCCATCGCCACCCTCCGCGCGGCACAGATGCTCAATGGTTATGAAGACATCCATTTCGATAAGACCTTCGCCGGCGGCGGTCCTTACGACCTCGCCGAGCTCTACCGCGAATATGTGACACTCGACACCTTGGTATACAATGTCGGATTGCCGATAATTCTGTCCAGCCTCATTGAAAACGGATATCTAGACTACACCTATGAAGAACTCTTCACCCCTATCATTACCGACCACATCGACGACTGGATACTCTCCAAGAACTATACCACCGACCAAATCAAAGACTCCATCGGACGCAATCACACCACCAGCGATTTTTTGCAGCCTGCCTATCTCAACCTCTCCTCTCCCGAAAGCATGCTCCTGCAGACACAATTGGCTCAACTCTCCCTCAACGACACCAGCTGGGCTTCCGACCCCTCGGAACGCATCTATCTGTTCCACTCACAGTATGACGAGTATATTCCGTTCAGTATAGCCCAGCGGCTCGTGGATTTCCTGCTGGCCAACGGCTATGTGCAAGGCAGCCAACTCAGTGATGCCAGCCTCCAGGTGGCCACTTCCTATACCCACCAAGGACATATCCTCAGTTCCATCGACTTCTTCCTGCACGTGGCTCCCTGTATCAAAAACTGGAGCCTGCTGCACAGCAACTAAAATCTCTCCGACCTATTCCACCCCTTCAAGGCTCATCAACGAGTGAACGGGGGCGATGTCCTCGAGAATCTTGCGTCCGCCCAAGACTGGCAGTTCCACCAGGAAGATAAACTCTTTAATGCGTATCCTCTTGCCGTCGATAACCTGCTGCTGCAATGAATCGACGATACCCTTCACCGTGCCACCCGTGGCCAGCAAGTCGTCGAAAAGGGTAATGTCGATATATTCACTGCTGCAGCACGCCGCGAAATCACTACGCCTATAGAACAACTCGTCACTGCCATACTCTTTCATGATTTCCACCTTTACCAGGTCTCCCTCGGCATGCGGCAGTTTACCCTTCTTACGGAAAGGAACGATGTTCTTCACGTGGTCGCTCACCGATAGTAACGGTGCGGCGAAGAGGAAACCTCGGGCCTCGACGGTGGCCACATTGGGAGCCGTCGTCAGTCGGTCGATTTCCCTGACTGCCTGTTGGAAAGCCTCCTTATCCTGCAAGAAAGGCAGCACATCAATGAAATCGATTCCCGGTTTTGGGAAGCCCAAATAGTGTTTAATGACGTTTTCGAACATAACTCTTAATTCTTAACTCTTAATTCTTTACAAAGCCCAAATCACCAATCCGCCACAGATAATCACTCCCGTAATCAGCAGGTCCACCAAGCAGTAGCCCATGATGTCACGCGCCGAGAGCTTGGCAATGGCCAGTGCCGGCAGTGCCCAGAAGGGCTGGATGAGGTTGGTCCAGGCGTCGCCCCAGGCGATAGCCGTGCCCGTGAGTCCGTCGGCGACGCCGAGGGCCGCTCCCGCAGGCAGCATGATGGGGGCCTGAATGGCCCAATGGCCGCCACCCGACGGAACGAACATATTCAGCAGTGCAGCAAAGAGGAATGTCAGCAGCGGATAGGTCACCGGGGTGCTGATATTCACGCAGAAGTCGGCGATGACATTGCCCATGCTCACACCGCTGGCACCCACGCCTGTGATAATGCCCATGATACCGGCATAGAGCGGGAACTGCAGGATGATGCCCGCAGCGCCCGTGGTAGCCTTGCCGAAAGCTCGCACATAAGCCATCGGTGTGCCATGCAGCATCAGTCCCAACGAGAGGAATATCATGATGACGGTGCCCAAGTCGAGGCTACCGCCACGGAAGCCAAGCTTCGCAACCACATACGCCGCCAGTAGCAGCGCTATCATCCAAGAGAGGATGGGGCTGTTCTCAAGCCGCTGCGCAGGGGTTGGATTTTTAAGGTCCTTAGTGTCCTTAATATCCTTAGTGTCTTCTTCCAGCAGCACCGGATCCACCGTCACTGCCCCCTTCTTGGGGTGCATCAGGGTGTTGGCTACGGTGATAGCCACGATGACCAGCAGCACCATCACAAGGTTGTGCACGTCGAAGATGGTCTGCGACACCGGCACCGTGAGATTCATGGCGCCGCCCGTCACCTTGCCAATCTCACCCTCCGTGGCCATAGTCAGCGGGATGGAACCCGACACTCCGGCATGCCACACCACAAAGCCGCTGTAGGCCGAAGCGATGAGCAGTCGGTAGTCAACCCCTGCCAGCTGTCGCGCGATAGCCTTGGCGAAGACCACGCCGATGATAAGTCCAAAGCCCCAGTTCAACCAACAGGCCAACGCCGAAACCACTGTCACCAAGGCTATTGCTGCCGCCGGTGTCTTGGGTATGCGCGCCAACGCGTCGATACCCCTCTTGATGGCGGGAGCCGCCGCCAGCGCACTGCCGCACACCAGCACCAATGCCATCTGCATGGCGAAAGCCAGCAGGTTCCACACTCCCCCTCCCCAGTGCTCCACCACCTCGATGGGGGTCTGATGGCAGACAGGCATCACCACCACCGCCGCCACGAAAGTCAGCAGGATGGCAAAGATAAACGGCTCAGGGAGCCACCGTTGTACCAAACGAACACAGATTTTTATCATAAGCCCATCACTATTCGTATCTTGTTAGGAATATCCACATTCTCCTGAATACCGGAGAAGACGTGGGCGCCGGGACCATAGGAAAAGACGGGCACCATGCAGCCCGTATGGCTACCCCAGAGGAATTTCACCTCGTTCTCGCCCTTCTCGATATCGCCGCTGGGCAGCGTCACACCGCCGGTCTCGTGGTCGGCGGTAACCACCACCAAAGTGTGGCCGTCGCGCTCCGCGAATTCAAGCACAGCATCGAGTACCCTCTCGAAATCTGCCATCTCGGCACGCAGGTAGGCCGTGTCGTTGTTATGGCAGGCCCAATCAATCTGCGACCCTTCAATCATCAGGGCGAAGCCCTTGGAGTTTCGGTTGAGTATATCAAGGGCCTTGCGAGTAGCCACCTCCAACATATTGCCGCGTGAAGGAGCCGTCAGCGGGTCGCCCTCATAGAGCAAAGCCACCAAGCGGTCGCCACGGAACTTACGCATCTCGTCCAAAGTATTCACCACGGTGTAGCCGCGCTTTGACAGTGTGTCGAGGGGATCGAGACCGTCCTTTCGGTTTGAGGTCTCAAAATACTTTCCACCACCACCAATCATCACACTATGCTGGCATTGAGCCATCTGCAGACTCAGCGTATCGAACATCTTGCGATAAGGCACATGGCCGTAGGTAGAAGCAGGAGTGGCATCCAACACGCTGGAAGTCACCACGAAACCTGTACTCTTTCCCTGGGCAACAGCGTCGTCGAAGATGGTATTGTAGCGTTCCGAGTCGGGTCCCCAGTTCACATGCTTGTTATCGACCTTATGACCTGTGGTCAAAGCCGTTCCGCCGGCAGCGGAGTCGGTGCGGTACTTATTGCGGGAGTAGGTACGTGAAAAGCCGCTGAAAGGGAATAGCAGGAAAGCGGAATTTCTGTCGCGCTGCGCCACTACGGAAGTGTAGACTTGCGGCACCCCCATGCCATCGCCAATAACCAGGATGACATTCTTCGGTTTCTCCATCTTCAGAGTCGATGAACTGGAACACCCCGTCAGCAACAGTGGAGCCGCCAACAGCACAGAAAGAAGTATCTTCTTGATATTCATAAAGAACAAGCTTATTATGTCATAAATCAAAATTGCAAATATACGAAAAAAAAAACGGTTTCTTTACAAGAACCGATACTTCGCACCAAATCAGTCATTTAAACCTCTGTTTAACCATTGTTTAACCATTGTTCTACCATTTTAATGGTTGAACAATAGTAGAAGAAACTGAAAATAAAGGTATTAATGATTTACTTATTGTCCAGGATCCTGTAACGGAGTAGCGATGATATAGATGCCGATTTCGATACGAAATTCTTGGTCGAAGATGTCGCGCCGAATAATACGGTAGTGTGGGTCGTAGGCAGCTTTAAAGGCGGAACTATGAGTCATAACGAACTTGGAGTCAGGCGTGGGGAGGCCTTCCGTGCTTCGGAGGAGGGCGGAAACAAGTTTGTCGAGCGGGATGACGCCGCGCTTGACGAGGAGAAGGTT
The DNA here is from genome assembly GCA_902800395.1 of uncultured Bacteroidota bacterium. GTDB lineage: Bacteria > Bacteroidota > Bacteroidia > Bacteroidales > P3 > Colimorpha. The sequence continues at coordinate 53,803 of CADCEC010000009.1, forward strand.
GACACGGACGAAGTTGCTGTCGCACAGCGTATATTCATAGAGGGGGAAGGGACCGTCGTTGATATCGCGGATGTCCTCTGGATAGGTGTCTTTCATCTCGGCGACCTCCTTGGAAATGTAGCGCACGGCGGCGAGAGAGTCGGTGAGCAGATGTCCGGGACCGTAGAGGTCTTGGAATACAAGTTTGTAGAGGTCTTGCGACTCGGCTGCGGGATAGCGCTCAGCATATTTTATCAAGGCCTCGTTACAAGGGATTTGTGCTGTTGCAATCATGGGCAGCAGTGCTATCAAAAGGAGATGCTTTTTCATTTTTCTACCTTTTTGACAATCAATATGCTGAGTTCCCAAAGGAGGTAAATCGGGATGGAGACGAGGGTGAGGGTGAAGGGGTCACCTGTGGGAGTGATAATGGCACCGACAATAAGGATAACGACGATGACGTGGCGACGGTATTTCCGCATGAAGGCGCTCTTGAGAATACCGAATTTTCCTAACAACCAACAAAGTACAGGAAGTTCAAAGACGGCGCCCATCACCAGTGTCATAGTGACCAGCAACCCTATGTAGGAGGAAAGAGAAATTTGGTTAGGGACTTCCGGGGAAACCTGATAGGTACCGAGAAACTGGACAGTGAAAGGAAAGATAATGAAATAGTTGAGCAACACTCCTGCTAGGAAGAGTAGGTATCCCCCACCGGCAGCGCGGATGGCCATGCGGCGTTCAAGTTCATAAAGTCCCGGAGCAACAAAGGCGAAGAGCTGGTAGATGAGATAGGGCGAGACGACAATGATACCCATCCATAGGGCCACGCGCATGTGGGTAAAGAACTGCTGCGTGATTTCGATATTGATAAGCGAGATATTGTCGCCCTTGGGGGCGAGGATAATGGCGAAGAGGGGCTCCTTGAAGCAGAAACAGGTCACCGCAGCGATAAGCGCGGCGACCAGCATGCGCCACAGCCGTGAGCGCAACTCGTCGAGATGCTCCCAGAAGGTCATACAAGTGGAAAACGGAAAGTGGAAAGTGGAAAGTTATTTGGCGTCAGCATCGTTTTCCACTTTACTCTTTCCACTTTCATCTTCCACACCGTTCATTCCGTCCTTGAAGCTCTTGACGCCTTTGCCCACGCCGTGCATGAGTTCAGGGATTTTCTTGCCGCCGAAGAGCAGCAGGACGACAAGGACGATGACGATAATTTCCCAGGTTCCTAACATTAACAGTTTCATACCATTGAGTCTTTTAGTTGTTCGACGTAATCTTCAATCATGTGCAGCTTGGTGGGGATGTCGATATGCTGCGGACAGTGCGTCACGCATTTCTTGCACTCGATGCAACGGTCAGCCTGACGGAGGCGCTCGATTTCGTTGTACGAGGTGAGGAATGCGCGACGGGCGCGACGGAATTCACGCTGCTCGACGGTACCCTCGGTCAACACCAGATCCTCGTTGAGGCACTTGTTGTAGTGTGCAAAGATGCCAGGGATGTTGATATCCATGGGACAGATGAGCTCGTTGGGGCCACAGTCTTCGAGGCAGTAGTTACAGCCGGTGCAGGGGATAGCGGGATGGTGTGCAAACTCGTCGGCCACACGCTCAAGGAGCGCCAGTTCGTCGTCGGCGAGGGGCTCGATAGGTGCGTGAGTACGCACGTTGTCCTCCAGGTGCTCCATGCGGTTCATGCCGCTGAGAGAAGTCAAAACGCGGGGATACATGCCGATATAGCGGAACGACCAGGAAGCGAGGCTGCGTTCGGGCTCACGCTCCTTGAGGAGACGTGCCATGTGGTCATTGAGCATACCCAGACGTCCACCCAAAAGAGGCTCCATGATAACAGCCGGTATCTCTTTGGCATCAAGTACATTGTAGAGATATTCCGCATTAACATTCTCTGGTTCTATCTCGTGGGCATAGTGCCAGTCGACATAATTCATCTGTATTTGCGCGAAATCCCAATGGTACTTGTCGTGCATAGCGACGACCTTGTCGAACTCCGACTGCTCGCCGTGGAACGACCATCCGAGGTTGCGGATACGTCCAGATTCTCGCTCCTTGAGGAGGAAATCGAGAACACCATTGTTGAGGAAACGTTTCTCAAAGTCGCTCTCGCCGGTTTCCTCATCCACACCGCCGAAGGAGTGGAGCAAATAATAGTCAATGTGGTCGACCTGCAGATACTCGAACGACTTGTGGTACATCTCAATGCTAGCCTCATAGGAAGCATCCTTGAAGTTTGACATCTTGGTAGCCACGAGCCATTTGTCGCGCGGATGGCGACTGAGGGCGATGCCAGTAGCGGTCTCCGATTTGCCACGAAGATAAACCGGAGCGGTGTCGAAGTAGTTGACACCGTGTTCGATGGCATAGTCGACCATCTGGTTAATGGCTTCCTGGTCGAGGTCGGCATCGGGATTGTCGCGCAGCGAGACACCGCCCTCGACAGGGAGGCGCATCATGCCGAAGCCTAGGAGGGAAACCTTTTGGCCGTGGGCATCGGTGCGGTAGGTCATCTTGTCGGTGGGCACAGGGCCTACGGCATAGCCTTCGGCTTTGGCAGCCTGTGGATTGTCACAGCCAGCTGCAACAGCGGCACCGGCGACGACAGCACCAGAGAGACCTTTGAGGAATTGTCTTCTGTCCATTACTATGGGTTTAATGGGCTTAATGGGTGATTTATCTCTTGTGGACGCGGCATGCCGCGTCCCTACAGTTATCGCTTGTCGACGATTTCCTTGCGGGCCTTGTGCTTGCGGCCGGAGTGCCAGAAGCCGTAGACCTCGCTGACATTGCCAGCGGTGGAGAAGGCCTCAATCTTCTCTTCCTTCATCCATGACAGTATCTTGCTGAACTCGTCCTTACTGAGCAGCACCTCGAGCTCGATGGACTTCTCGCCGCTATAGCCACCGGTAACCTCGTAAAGGGTGCAGCCACGATGGAGCTCATCAATGATATATTTGCGGATGCGCTCGTAATCTTTCGAAACAATGCAGAGTTTCTTGTGGTTGTTGAGGGTGGCGGTGAAGTAGTCGACCACGAGACCGTTAATCCAAGTACCGATGAGGCCGATAACCACCATACGGAAGTCATTGATGAAGAAGGCCGTGCAGCAGATAACGGCGCCGGCAATGGAGACGGAGGCACCGATGTCGAAGTGGAGGAACTTGTTGACAATCTTGGCCAGGATGTCGAGACCACCAGTGGAAGCGTTGATGCTGAACATCAGGGCCTGGGCGGCGCTGAGCAGCAGCACAAAGCAGCAGAGGTCGAGCCAGGGGTCGCCCATGACGGAGGGCGAGTGGGTGGTCATGTTCTCAACGGCGATGTTGCTCCAAGGATAAACGGCATCCCAGAAGTCGGTCAAGGGACCAAGGATGAGGGCGGTGTAGACCGTCTTAAATCCGAACTCACGGTCAATGAGGATGAAAGCCATGATCAACAGGAAGATGTTGATGCAGGTAATCCAGGTGCCCAAGTTGCCACCGAAGATGTTGGAGAGCACGATGGAGAGACCGGAGATGGTGCCGATGATAAGCTTGGAGGGCACAAGAAAGTAGTAGACAGCAGCGGCAGTAACCATCATGCCGAGGGTCATGATGACCAGTTCTTTCCAGAACTTGAAGGTTTTCACGTAGGCGACAGCCTCGTTGATTTTTTCAGAGAATTTACTCATTGCTAGTGTATTTTTAACTATTATCGATTATCTGTTAACTAATTAAATCACAGCATGTATTTCGCGGCCTTCGACGTAGATGGCCTTGGTGGGCGTCGCGGGACAGTAGTATTCACACTTGCCGCAGCCGATGCACTTGTTTTCATGGACGGCGGGGATGCCGTCGACCATCTGGATGGCTTGAGCGGGGCAATGACGCTCGCAGAGGCCACAACCGATGCAGTTGTCCTTGAGGACCACGGCATAGCCGATGCTGATGGTGGTCTTCTCGTCCTTGCTCACAGGCTGAATAGCGCCCGAGGGACAGAGCTCGCTGCAGCGAGTGCAGGCAAGTCGGCAGAAACCCTGATCGAAAGCCATAACGGGCTGCAGGAATCCGTCGAGGCCGGTGGAAGGACGCAACACATGCTCGGGACATTTTCCAACACAAAGCTGGCAGGCGGTGCAGCGGCTCAAAAAGTTCTTAAGGCTGATGGCGCCAGCAGGTTTCAGAGGGGTTTGGCGCTCGGGGATGGCCTTGTTTTCAACGAGAGCCATGCCTGCGGCGGCTTTCTCCTCCTGGGCATGGAGGACAGAGGCAGTGCCTACAGCAGCTGTGACGGCAAGGAATTTGCGACGGGAGGGATCAACAGTGCTAGATTCTCTAGAATTTCTAGAAATTGTTATTGCACCTTGTTTGCAGTGTCCGAGACAGTTGAAACACATCACACAGCGGCTGCCGTCGACCGTCTTGTCCTCAAGATTGATGCAGTTGGCTTTGCAGCGCTTCTCGCACTTGCGACAGCCGACGCACTTCTCGCGGTCAATGCGGATACCAAAGAGTGAGTGCTTGCTGAAGAGGCTCAGCAGGGAACCTACGGGACAGAGGGTGTTGCACCAAAGGCGACCGTACATGAAACTCATCACGCCAACGCAACAGAGTGTAGCGATGGCCACCCAGTGTACCAGACCACTGCCGTGGATATTAGCCACCATACGGGCGTAGGCACTGTAGGGGGCCACCAAGGAGGCTATTCCGTTCAGTCCAAAGAACATCAGTATAACAAAGAGTGCCAACACGATATAGCGCAGCCAGTTCTGTGGCTTACGGTAACGGTAGGGACGCTTCTTGCCAAAAATAATTTTGTGGAACCAGCTGAATATGTCCTGAAAGATACCCATGGGGCATACCACAGAGCAGTAGAGTCGGCCAATGAGGGATGTTACCAGCAAGATGGCCACCACGACCACCACATTGAGCGCAAGGATGGCCGGCAACAATTGCACTTTAGGCATCCATCCCAACCAGTGTCGCAACACAGCGCCGTCGGTAAAATCGAATATCAGTGCCGTAATGCCGAAAAGCATCAGCGCGGCCAGAACGATTCGGATAACTTTTAAACTTTTCATGGATTTAATGGGCTATTTGTTTTTCAGCATAGCGTAAACGGCGAGGCCGGCGACAGATTTGATGCCGGTTTTGCGGGTGATGCTTTTACGATGGGTATTAACAGTATTAACCGCGATATTGAGGCGGGCGGCAATTTCCTTGCTGCTGAGGCCCTGGGCCACCAGCTCGAGGACATCCATCTCGCGTTCGCTGAGGTTGTAATCCTCCTGCGGCTGAAGCAGCAGCTCCTCAATCATGGCATGCTTCTCGAGATCGCGGCTGAGCTGCAGGATGTCGAAAACCAGCTCCATCATTTCCTCGGTGAGGCGTTCGCCCGGCAGGTACTTGTAGATAATCTGGGTGAGGTCGCTAAGTTTGTCGCGGATGTTGTCGTGACTTTTGAGATAGTGCTCGTTAACAGTCGGGGTTCCCTCCAGCATCTGAGTGAGGTTCTTCTCTTCGCGGCGTACATGCTCGCGCACCTCACGGCAGTAGTCAGCATAGTATTTGCGGAGAATCTCGCCGCTATGGCCAGCGTTCTCGGTGATATGGTCGAGGTGGTGCTGTAGGTGCGGAAGGCGCTCCTCAAGGTAGTAGCGGTGCGAGGCACGGAGGTGCTCGGCCACAAGGCGGTTGTCGATGCGCGACGACTCCTCGTCGTCTGGACGATAGTCGTCAAAAGTGTAGATATTGCATACCGTAAGGAAGAAATGGTCGTCGACATTATTGTCGCGGCAGACCTCTTTGACGGTCTTTTCGCCAAATCCCAGAGGAATGCCAAACCTAGGCAGCATAAGGATTAAGTCGTAGTTCGACGCAATCATGTCTGCCATCTTCATACGGCCAGTAAACAGGGTCCGATTCATGCGGCAAAAGTACGAAAAAAAAACGATATAATATATTTTTTGTATATTTGCATTATGAACAACAGGTTACGGACATTCGTCTTTTGTGCACTATCATTGTGTTCCACAATAGGTTGGACACAACAATATCCTTGGCAAGATACCACCCAGAGCCTCGACGAGCGCGTGGAATGGCTTATCAACAACCTGACCCTCGACGAAAAACTCTCGTTGATGGTGCACCAAAATCCCGCCATCGAGCGTGTGGGGCTGCCAGCCTACAGCTGGTGGAACGAGGCACTGCATGGCGTGGGCCGCGCCGGCGAGGCCACCGTCTACCCCATGCCCATCGCCTTGGCCGCCACCTTCGACCCGGGAGTAGCACGTATGGTCTTTCGCAACATCGGCGTCGAAGCTCGCCATAAATACCACATAGCACAAGACACTGGCTACTATGGCGATTACGCCGGTTTGACGTTCTTTACACCCAATATCAATATCTTCCGCGACCCACGCTGGGGCCGCGGCATGGAGACCTACGGCGAGGACCCCTACCTCACCGCCATGATGGGAGTGAAGTGCGTCAGCGGCCTCCAGTCGGCCGGTGCCGCCGCCTGTCTCAAGCACTTCGCCGTGCACAGTGGTCCAGAAGGTACACGGCATGAGTTCGACAGCCGCGTCAGCGAACGCGACCTGCGCACCACCTACCTCCCTGCCTTCGAGTATATCATCAATCATACCGACGTAAAACAGGTGATGTGTGGATATAACAGGCTCAACGGCGAGCCCTGCTGCACCAACCGCTACCTCTTCGATATCTTGCGTAACGAATGGCAATACGACGGTATCCTCGTCACCGACTGCTGGGCCCTCAACGATGCCTACGAGACCGATACCGTCATCCCGCGCCACCGCACCCATGCCACAGCCGCCGAAGCCTATGGCGACGCCTTCGACCGCGAGGTGGACCTCGAATGCGGTAGCGGACTCCCCGCTCTGCGCGAGGCCGTAGAACAGGGGCGGCTCTCCGAGAGAAAGATAGACGAACATCTGTGTCGTCTGCTGCACACACGACTATGGGTCACCTCCGAGCGAGGAAAAGATTATGAATGGCTTTACGGCGCCTTCCCCTGGGAAGTGGCCGCCCAAAGCATGGTGCTGCTGAAAAACAACGGCGTGCTGCCTCTGAAAGAGGATGAGTTCCTCCGCCTCGAAGGCCCCAACGCCTACGACAGCCTCATGCCGCTGGGCAACTACAACGGCACCCCTAAACATACCGTCACCATCGGCGAGGCACTAGGAAAATATCAGCTCCTCAGCGCCGGCGACGGCAAGACGTTGGTCTACTGCGGCGGCCTCAACCCCCAACTTGAGGGAGAGGAACTGCCTGTGGAGAAGGAAGGTTTTTATAAAGGCGACCGCACCCGCATCGAGTTGCCACAGGAGCAAGTGGACGAAATCAAGGCCTTCAAAAAGCAGGGCTACCGCATCGTCCTGGTACTCTGCACCGGCTCGGCCATCGCCTTGGAGAACGTCATCGACGACTGCGATGCCGTCCTCGTGGCCTGGTACGGAGGACAGGATATGGGCACTGCCGTGAAGATGCTGCTCTTCGGAGAAGTGGACGACTTCGGGCACCTGCCCGTCACCTTCTACCGCAGCACCGACCAGTTGCCCGACTTCAGCGACTACAGCATGCAGGGCCGCACCTACCGCTACCCCGCCAGCGAACCACTCTTCCCCTTCGGCTACGGACTGAGCTACAGTTTCTACCAACTCTACGAGACCCAGGTCAGCGAGGCCGACTTCACCGTCGAGGGCATCATCAGCCAGTGCAACACTGACGTACCTGACGCCACCACCCACCGCACCGTCATCCAGGTCTACCTTAAGAACGAGAACGACCCCGACGCACCCCACAAACAACTTATCGGTCTCTGTCCCATCACCTTCGTCAGAGGCAATCCAACACGCAAACCCTTCCGCATCGAGCTCGACCCCTTCTGGTTCCGCCAGTACAACCCCGAGACCGGCCTAATGGAAGAGCCCCGTGACGGCACCAAGTTCACCCTCCAGGTGGGCTTCTCCTCCGACGACCGCGACCTTTTCGATTATCCTTTCACCTATCACAACAGAAAATAATCACGCCAAGATAGTCTGCCATGAAACGAATCCTCTCTTTTGCTTTGATTTTGCTGCCACTTACTGTCGTAGGACAAAGACTCTCCGAAGAGCAAAGCAAGCATCGCATAGAACAGCTACAGCATCTCATGCAGCATTACCAGCCTCATTTAGCATGCGATTTTGAGTATTATCCCGACTGCGGCTTTGTCGTCTTCACCGACAGCACCGACTGGCAGGGTATTGTGGCTCTCGACGGCACAATACTGTTGCCTGCTAAATATATTGTCTATAGGCAGATTATCGAAGAACACCCCTCGCCTTATTTTCTAGTCCTAAGCGAAGACAAGATGGGCATCATAGACAAGGAAATGCGGTGGGTGCTGCCTATGGAATGTGACTACGACGGATCCTGCTTGAGGGGGTGTTACATGCCTAATATGCATCACTGGCTTGAGGAAGGACATTCATGTTTGGCGAAATTCAAGCCTGAAAAGTCGCATGCTGAAGGGAGTCCCAAAACGACTACGCCAAAGACTCCGCGACTGGCGATAAACGGTCCATATGAGAGCCTCGACACACTTTTCGATGGCCTTTTCCTCTTCTATACCGACAACCCCGGCGACCGGGGCGACTATATCTTCGGCTATGTGGACATCTATGGAAACACCACCGCCACCCCTACTCAGTTGGCCACAATGGAGAAGTGGATGAGTGGTGTGATTGACTATGATGTGAAACCTATACAAATTACCAGTATTGTCCCCTGTAAAGAAGCAGAGAACGATTATGCCACTGTTCTCTCCTGTCTGAGCGACACGCATTCGGTGGGCTATTTGCTGGTTCCAAACGGGGATTCTATATCGATGGCAAGATTCAACCGTTGTGTCTCGGAGGACTTATGGGGAAAGGCGGTAGGTATCAGTCACAAGAGATTCGACGCTGGCTTGTCCGATGTTCGGCAGGCGGAGATGCTTCTGGCCGAACTCATGAAAGACGACGTACTTCCCCGCTTTGGACGGCGCCGTCGCTACATTGGCAACACAAGTAACTATACGAAATATAAACGTGTTTATGGATTCTACTACAACGAGGATGGCGAGCGGTGTGTCTATATCGAGATGAATCTTAGAGAATTCCATGATTACCGTATAGGATTCAGGCAGATGTGGGACGCCTGCGACGCGGTGGCGTATATCAACCTCAACCTCGAGTCCCGCAAGGTGATAAGGGCTTACGGTAGCTCATGTCAATCGTATTAAATTTACAACCATGAAGAAAATATTTTTAACTTTTACTTTTATTTCCACCTTTGCCTTCTGCCACGCTCAGCACGACAGCATTGCCGAAAGCGACACGGCCATTCTGCAGCGTATCGACGAGTGGCAGGATTTGAAGTTCGGATTTATGATGCATTGGGGCATCTACGCCCAATGGGGCGTGGTGGAGAGCTGGAGTATCTGCAACGAGTCGTGGATTACTCGTGAGATGCTGGATGAGAACGGTCGTCCCATCAAGGGCACCAAGGGGGAGGATTTCTACAAATACAAGCAGGCTTACCAAGCGCTGAACAAAACCTTCAACCCCAAGCATTTCGCCCCCAAGCAGTGGGCGACAGCGGCCAAAGGCGCCGGCATGAAATACGTCGTCTTCACCACCAAGCATCATGACGGTTTCTGCATGTTCGACACACGCTATACCGACTACAGCAGCATGGGGTCTGAATGCCCGGCACAGACCGACTTCACACGCGGCGTGGTCGACGCTTTCCTCTCCCAGGGCTTCTGGACGGGTCTCTACTTCTCCAAACCCGACTGGCACAACGACGACTATTGGGCCCACGAATGGGCCACACCCGACCGCAACGTGAACTACTCCATCGCCGACCACCCCGACCGCTGGCAACGCTACAAAGACTTCACCTACAACCAAATCCACGAGCTAACACACAACTACGGCAAGATAGACATCCTCTGGCTCGACGGCGGCTGGGTGCGCCCCGAGTGGAGCGTCAACGACGAGACACGTCCTTGGCTCGGATGCAGCGGTCAGGTGCAGGATGTTGATATGGAGCGCATCGCCACGATGGCCCGCGAACAAAACCCGCAGATGATCATCGTCGACCGCAGCGTCGGCGGCCGCTACGAGAACTACCGCACCCCCGAGAAGCAGGTGCCCGACACCCTCCTCCCCTACCCCTGGGAGACCTGCATGACCATGGGCGACAGCTGGAGCTACGTGCCCAACGACAACTACAAAAGCGTCAAGACCCTCATCCACATGCTCTGCGATGTGGTAGCCAAGGGCGGCAACCTGCTGCTCAACGTGGGTCCCGACGCCGACGGCAACCTGCCCGTCGAAGCGCTCCAACGCATGGAGGAAATAGGCAAATGGTTGGATAAGAACGGCTACTCCATCTACGGCACCCGCCCGCTCTTCCCCTACTGTAAGGGCAACGTCCGCTACACGCAGAGCAAAGACGGCAAGCATCAGTATGCAATTACGCTGACAGAGGAAGCCCCCTACGCCACGGTTAAGGAACTAAGAACTAAGAACTAAGAAGTAAGAACTAAGAATATGACGAAAGAAGATAAATATGCCGCCCTGCTGCCGCAGGTGAAAGCCCTCTGCGAGGGAGAAGAGGATATCATCGCCAAGATGGCCAACGTCAGCGCCCTGCTGCACCAGGAATTTGCCTTCTGGTGGACTGGATTTTACCGCGTCGTGGGCAACGAGCTGCTACTTGGGCCTTTTCAAGGTCCCATTGCCTGCGTGCATATCGCCTATGGGCGAGGCGTCTGCGGCACAGCGTGGAAAGAGCATCGCACCGTGGTGGTGCCCGACGTGGAGGAATTTCCCGGACATATCGCCTGCAGCAGCGAGAGTCGCAGCGAGATTGTAGTGCCCGTGTTTAAAGTGGAAAGTGGAAAGCGGAAAGTGGAAAACAAGGAGGTCATTGCCGTCCTGGACATCGATAGCCGCGAACTAGCCACTTTCGACGACATCGACGCCCGATGGCTCGAGCAAATCGTCAAACACATCCCCTGACCTCTCACCCTACTCAAAACGGTATCCCACCAACAATGAAACCTTATAGGGATAGACGTATGTTCCCGGCGTCTCAAGATTGAGGATATCCGTAATGCCCATACGGGCATCCAGTTGCAACTGCCACTTGTTTTCGAATTCATAGCCCACCGCCAGCGCGACACCGGCATGGATGTCGCTCAATGCGAAACGGACCTTGCCGGTAACGGGGTCGGTATATACCTGCCGCCGATAGAGATTGATACCCTCGTCGACATACGAATAAAAAACGAAATGGCAGAAGGGAGCCACCGAGAAGAAAAGGTTCCCCGAAGAGATCGGAACACGATAGATTACAGGCAACGAGAAGTCTGTTCCCATCGTGAGCATGTAACTGCGGTGAGTGGAAAAACTAAGGGTGGTGCAGTCCATCCCCAAACGACCGTTGAGCTGCACACTCCACCGGCGGGTGATGTGGTACTCGAAGAAAGCCCCTATGTCGACACCCACACCGGGGGTGGCGCTAAGAAGAGAGTCCATAATAAGGGTGTCGCGCAGCAAGGGATCCACACGCATGACAAAAGACGAGATATTGCCTCCTCCTTGAAGCCCCCAGCTGATAGTCTGCCGATGGTCGTCATCGTCGCCCCACACCTCCGTCTGCGCATAGACCGAATTGAAAAAAGAAATTATCGCGACAAGAACAAATACCCTCTTCATAACTATTATCTATTAACTATCATCTATTAACTACTTTATAGCTGGAACTTCAGGTCGATACGAATAAACCAACGCTCGTCGGTAGGAAGACCCTCGAGATAACTTAAGCGACGCACATAGTCGACTCGAAGGAACTTGAGGATATTCTCAATACCGATGCTATACTCCATATAAGGCGTGGTGCCAAAAGCTTTGGTGTCCGGGGGAAATTGGTAGAGTCCCACGGGATCATTCATCGGGTTGTTTTTAGGGCTCAATCCTCCATAGAGGATATTGAATCCTACCACTTCCCGCAAACGAAGTCTGTTGATGAGCGGTATTCGGTTGAGTATCCATCCTTTCAAATGGTAGGTAGCATAGAAGGCTACCCATTGGTCCATAATGAACTCCATGGGTTTCATGGTGTTGAAGGCCGACGAGGAAAGGAAGAGTCCTGTATTGCCGCTGGGGATGTAGAGCCGCGGATAGGGAACACGGTTCCAAACCACTCCGGAGACCAGCTTGGCGTCGATATGCCCGAAAGAGGAGAGCCAGAATCGCTTCTCCGCCGAGAAATCGGTACGGTGGAACAATGTGGCACCGTCAAACATGGCTACCGTGTGACTCAGATTAATGGTGGGGGCGTCACGTCGCAACGACGACTGCTTCTCGCGTCTACGCGTACCCGAGACGAAATTGGGCGTAAAACTCAGACTGCCAGTCCATTCGGCTTCCGTGAAGAAATCAACATCCCGCAGCGTGCCGTCAGGCTGATACTGAAGGTACTGCAGCAATCCCGCAGGCTCATATCGCCGCGCTGCCACCCAGGTGTCGAAGCGCAGATGGCTGCGCCATTCCTTACGCAACCTCAGCACTGCTTGCGTCACATATTGCACTTTCTTCGGACTCTCCGTCGACGACAGGATGTTGTCGCGGTCGAAGTTGTCGTAGGCCTGGCCGGGAGTTTCCAACTCATAACCCGCCATCAGACTCAGACTGCTGTAAGGTCCTTCATGCGAATGACGTTCCTTGTCATCGAAAGTATACGTATAAGTGGAACTGAATTTGGGACGCTGGTCACGGAAGCCGTAGGCCAAATAACCCTCCCAGAAATGGCGCGGACTGAGTTTTGCTTTCGTCATACCGCCCACGCGCACTCGCCAGCCTTCTTCATGGTTGTGACTGAGGAAGTTGTATACAGGTCCAAAGTCAAAACGGCTCTCCTTGCGCTCTTTCCTGGTGGAGATGTAGCCGCTGACAAGCACTTCGCCGGTGCGCTTGATGAACTGAAACTCTGGCAGGCGCTCCAGCTCCACCCACATGCTGTCGAGCACCGTCTCCTTGGCGCTGAGTTTCACAGGACGCACGGCGTTGAACTCGCTCTTGTAGCGCGTCATCTTATCCTTCGGCAGCGACGCCTCGTGCTCAAAAGCCGAAAAGAGACTGTCGGGCAGCATTTCCGCCGTATCACTCAGGTCGTAGTTCGTGTATACTCGCATCTGGTGTACATAGAGCTCCTGGATGTGCTTCGAGATATACATCCGACCGTAGGTATCACATCTATAGGGAAGATAACGTCTCGTCACACTGTCCTTGTGGAATGTCTGCACAATGGTTAGGTCGCGTACAAAGTTCAGGTTCACCTTGGGCGACACCGCCAGCACATACTTCGCCACAGCGAAAGAGCTGTCTGCATCTAGCGCCACATACATCCTCCCCGTGAAACCATAGCTCTGCTCGTTGGCCGGCACGAAACTGAGCTCCACACATTTCTGTCCGTCGACAAAAGTGGTGTCAGTAATATAGTATTTGTAGTAGGTAACAGCCATAAACGAGGAGAGTGGACTGACAAAATGATTCAGCATCAATTCGATGTCTCCGTCATAGATATCTACGGGCATAAACATCGCCTCAATGTTGGCATCCAACCCCTCATCGCTGAGCACCTCATCGAGGCCCTCCATGCGTTTTCCCGTCAACAGGCGGCGGCGCTGACTGGGTTTCTGCCTATAGCTCTCCTCGGCTAGATACTCTCGCATCGATACCACCAGTATAGGTGTGGCATCAAAGGGGGTCTCGTCGATATATTTCTCCAGAAAATCAAGTTTACGCCAAAACCAACTATTCTCGAAGTCGGGATCGAAATCGTCGAGCGACATCGAGAGCCTCTCGTAAGCATCTCTTCGCCATTGCGGTGCACCGTCCAGACGGTTCTCCTCCTTGTGGGCTATCACCTTTTCCACAAGTTCCACAGCGGGATTGTGCCTCCGCGAATACTTCCCACTACCCTTCTTCGCCGTCACCTCCACAGCCTTCAACGTCTGCCCCTTGGGTACCAGCTTCACCGTCGCTCGCTTCTTCGTCTTCCCACGCTGCAACTTCATCTTCTGCGGCTCATAGCCCATCATGCGGAAACTCACGGTGGTGTAACCCTGCTCGTTGCTGATGCTGAACTTGCCGTCCATATCTGTCTCCGTACCCACGGTGGTACCATCGAAGACTATCTGCACAAAGGGTATCGGTTCGTTCGTCTCTGCATCCACCACCTTGCCCTTCAGCGCCGTCGTCGCACTCTGCGCCTGAACACTTGAAAAATGAAAAATGAAAAATGAAAAAACAAGGAATGAAAGGATGCGAAAGGCAACTATTGTCCTTTCACTCCCTTTCACTCCTTTTTCACTCCCTTTCACTCCCATAAATTATTTAAATGCATTCTCACTCAGTCCATGTCCGCTCAGCGCAAGGTCTTTCATGTAGCCCGGCACCTCACGGCCGAGGTACTTGTCGACATACAACTTGGCAAGATACTGGCCCAGCATGAATCCGTGTCCACGCAAACCCGTCAAGAGGCCCACTTCGGGGTCGACGATGTAGCGCGGCTCGGTGTAGCGACCCGCCCAGCAGGCCAGGAAGCTGACATCCTTGAGGCTGGGCAGCCATTCGGCAAAGACCTGGCTGACAATTTCGAGGAACTCTTTGCTGTTGTACTTGATGTTCTGACGCGTCTCGTAGGCGTCGGTGTCGGGGCTGGCGCAGCCGATAATCTGGCCAGTGTGCTCGAACTGCTGTCCGTAGACGGCGCTGAAGCCCTTGTAGTGGCGACGGTCGATAATCATATCCAGCGGGCCGCCGTTGGGTCCCATCATAGGCAGGCGGCGTGTGATGAAGGCCTGGTGCTTCACGGGATAGAGGCCGGTGTCGATGCCCAGCATATCGGTGAACTTCTCGGCACCCCAGCCCATGGCGTTGACGAAATGGCCGCAGGTGTACTCGACATACTTGCCCTCGTGATTGCGTACCAGTGCGACGACCTTGTCGCCCTTGCGCCAAACGCTGAGCAGCTCGGTGTCCTCGTAGTAGCGGCCACCGAGGCTCACGCCGATACCGCGGATATAATCGATGACGCGACCCGGCGTAGCCTGCCAGCAGTCGCGCGTAATCAACGCGTGGCTGTATGTGTCGCGCGTGTCGTCCCACAGCGGCGAAATCTCTTTCTTGAAATCCTTGCGGTCAATCATGTAGGCGTCGCTCCAAGCGCGGCTGGCATCGAGGGCTTTATAGGTAGCCTCGTCATGCACTAGATTGACATAGTGCGTGGGCTTATAGTTGATATTGTGTACTTTCTGTATGCCTTTGAAGATTTCGTGGCTGTGCTGTGCGATGTCGGCGATATCGGGATTCGAGAATGCCGGACGGCCGCCGCCGATATTCCTCCACGAGGCACCGCGGCTCCAGTTCACCATCACGGGCTTCATACCTGCCTCGCTGAAGTAGCGGAACAGGCCACTGCCCGCAATACCGCCGCCAGCAATGAACACCTTCACCTCCTCCTTCTGTACGTCGTTGCCCTTCGGGAAGACATACACCTCCTTACGGCCTTCAGTGTAGACATCACCGAGCGACACCTGGTTGCTCAGCGGCGCGCGTGGAGTGGCGTCGCCGGTGAGCTCTATGCCGTGGGCTTTCAGCACTCCGCGGGCGCGGGCAATGCAGCGCTTTCCGCGGCAGGGACCCATACCCATGCGGGTGATGTGCTTCAGCTCGTCGACAGAGATATACTTGCGGTCGCCCACAACCTCCAGCATCTGCTCCTCGGTGATATCCTCGCAATGGCAGATGTAAGTAGGCTCTTTCTGAGCATTCTGAGTATTCTGAGTATTTAGACCACTTGGATATTTCTCTTTCACAATAAATCCCTTCACATCGGTCATCTGGCCGTCGACTTGAGCGACGAAGACGCGTGCCACATTGGTCTTGTTGTCTTTCTTGAGCACCTTCTCCACCTTGCCCTCGCCAATCTTCTTTCCGTTGTTGTCCACCAACCACACCTCGGCACCGTCCTCCACCTCGTACTCGATGGGCAAAAAACACCAGTTCTTCGCCATATCGTAGCCAAATATAGCCAGGCCGGGGCAGTGGTTCACGCAGGCCATACAGCCGATGCACTTGTTGTAGTCCACCGTCGGCGTACTGCTGGTAGTGGGCTTGCTGATGGCACCCTGCGGACAGCTGAAAGTACAGGGATTGCAGGCGAAGCCGTAGAGGCAGTCCAGCTGCACGAAAGGCTTCATCGCCATGCGCTCCGGAGTGGGCAGGTTCGGCTTCTCCAGCAGACGGATGGGGTGCTGCTGCGAGTCGATATACTGGCGCGAAATGTCGAGATACTCGTCGTAGTTGAAACGAATGGCGAGTTCCTGGGCAATCTCGTAGGCAGCCTGCTTGCCACGCAGCACAGCGCTGGTGCCCTCGCCAATCCTCACCGCGTCACCCACACCGTAGACATGATGCCCAAAGAGTTCCTTACCCTTGGTCAGCAGCTGGTTGTCGGGCACCAAGCCGGTGCAGATATTGATGATGTCGATATCGTCTATCACCTGCTCGGTGCCGGGGATAGGCTTGAAGTTCTCGCACTTGGCAATGACGGCGCCCGTGATGCCGGTATACTTTTTATTAGGTATCGCACGCACCAGCGTGTAGCCCGTCATGATGGGGATGCCGAGTCGGCGCACACGGTTGGCCTGCACCGGGAAGCCACCCTCGCGGGGCATAGCCTCGATGATGGCCTTGATGGTGGCTCCGGCCTGCATGCCCTGATACGAGGTCAGGTAGCCGATATTGCCGGCACCCACCGTCAGCACCCGCTTACCCAACAGCGTATGCTCCTGATTCATCATTTTCTGGAATACGGCGGCGGTGTAGACACCCGGCACATCGTCGTTCTCGAAAGCCGGCATGAATGGTACGGCACCCGTGGCCACCACGAGGAACTGGGCATCCACGTAGGCCATCTCGCTGGTAATGATATTCTTTATCGCAATACGCGGACCCTCCAGCAGGTCCCACACCGTATTGTTCAGCAGTATGCCCTCCTGATTGTCACCGGCCAATGTCTTTGCAATATCGAAGCCACGCATGCCGCCGTATTTCTTCTCCTTCTCGAAGAAGAAGAACTGGTGTGTCTGCATGTTGAACTGGCCTCCGATACGGCCGTTGTTGTCGATGACAAGGTTGTCCACCCCGAAAGCATTCAGCTGCTCGCGGCAAGCCAATCCCGCAGGACCGGCTCCGATGATGGCTACGGTGGTCTTATAGATAGTCAATGCACTTTCAGCCTGCGACTTGGCAGGAGCATCAAATGTAACACCCGGCAGGTCAGCCTCATGGGCGATGACACGTACCTCCTTGACATTGTCCACCGGCGTGATGCAGATTCTCCGCACCTTGCCGTCGACCAGCATCTCGCAGGCACCGCATTTGCCGATGCCGCACTCCAAACTGCGGTTGCGGCCCCGCAGCGAATGACTGTGTACCGGGAAACCGGCCTCATGCAGCGCTTTGGCGATGGTGTAGCCTTTGCGGCCTTTCACAGGTTTGCCTTCAAAGAGAAACTCGACCTCCTCACGCTGCGGGATGTCAAGGATGGGGTGATTTTGGATGCTGTACATATTTTTGTAATGTTTAACGTTTATCGGTTAAGGGTTAATGAGCGAAGTGATTGATTCTTAATTCCTAATTCTCAATTCTCGATTCGCAAAGCCAACCACAAAAGTAATCATCTTTTTTGACAAATGCAAGAAAAAAATCAAAAAGTTGTCGGAATGTTTTTTTTTCGTATCTTTGCATTTTAGAATTTTTTTAACCTTCATATTATGAATCTCAAAGGTAGAAGACAGAGCACAAATGTAGACGACCGCCGCGGGAAGGGCGGAAAGATTGCCCTGGGCGGCGGTATCCTCGGCGTCATCGTCGCCGGATTAATGGTCCTCCTCAACGGTGGCGACCTCGGCACCGCCGTCGAACAGGCAGTGAACAGTGCCCAAAACGGCACCTCGGAGAACTACACCCCTTCGGCCGAAGAGGAGCAGCTGGCGGTGTTTGCCAAACAGATTCTCGCCTCCACAGAGGATGTCTGGACGGCGGAGTTCAAGAAGATGGGACGCACCTACCGCGCCCCGAAACTGGTGCTCTTCCACGGCAGCGTGCAGAGCGGCTGCGGCGGCGCCACCTCGGCAGCAGGCCCCTTCTACTGCTCGGCCGACGAGTGCGTGTACCTCGACCTCGATTTCTTCGCCAGCATGAAGAAAACCATCGGCGCCGACGGCGACTTCGCCTACGCCTACGTCATCGCCCACGAAGTGGGACACCATGTGCAACACCTCCTCGGCACCCTCGACGAGGCCCACAAGACCATGAGCCGCGCCTCCGAGAAGGAGAAGAATCAAATCAGCGTCCGCCTCGAGCTGCAGGCCGACTTCTACGCCGGCGTGTGGGGCTATCACGAAAACCAGATGTTCGGCTCGCTGGAAGAGGGCGACATCGAGGAAGCCGTGAATGCCGCCGGCAAGATTGGCGACGACTACCTGCAGAAGAAGGGACGCGGATACTCGGTGCCCGACAGCTTCACCCACGGCACCTCGGCACAGCGCACCAAATGGCTCAAAAAAGGCCTCCAGTCAGGCAATATAAAACTCGGCGATACTTTCTCCCCCAGCTATAACAGCCTGTAAGCGGTTTACAATAAACAGCTAGCGGTTAGCCCCTGGATAATCCAGCCTGCTAACCGCTATTTGTTATTTGTTCTGCCTGCTTGCAGACTTTGAGCTCCGCTGAATTAAATTAAATCCTGCGAAAAACTGTTATCTATTAACTATTATCTATTAACTATCATTCCCCCACCGGGTAGCGGTAGCGGGTACTATTGCTGCCAAAGTTGTAGATGTAACCCACGGTGATGCTGGGCAAACCGCCCCAATCGCCATAGGCTTTCGGCAAGTCCTCTCCGGCCTCGGGCCGGATGCCGGCAATGGTGGGCGGGACCATCATGTATTTAGCGTCGAGATAGATGTCACTGTGATGGCCGAGGTAATAGCGGAACATGATGCCTATATCGGCCGTCATGTTGAAGGTGAGTTCATCGTAGCGCCAGATGAGTCCTGCACCGAGGTAAGGCAACACATTGAGGCGCACGCCACGGGTGAATCTGACAAGGTGTGTCAGGTTCACCATCACATCGGTATGGAAGTTGGAATAGGAATATTTCTCACCCGGACGGCTCTCAACGGTGTCGTAGGGCTCGTGCGCCGTAAGTCCACTGAGTTCGAAGCGGATAGTCCATACATTGCTGTAGTTGCGGCCGAACTGAATCTCGGGAGTGACACCATACATTCCCCATTCACCGAGATTACGAAACGAGAAGGAGGAGAAGTTGGCACCAATACCGAGACCCACCCACCAGTCTTCGGCAGTACTGCGCGAGGAGAACTCGGTCTTGCGGGTGAAGGGGTTGTCGGACCAACGATGAGTGACACCGAGGGTGATAGAGTGCATGTAGTTGTTATTGGCGCTACCGTCGAAATACTGCGAGAGGAAGAACCACTTATACTCGAGGAAAGCGTCCCAAAGGGGTGCGATGCGGACGGGAAAATGAAGTCCCAACATAGCCTGGAAGTCGTCATCAGACTTGTGGGTGACACCCGCTGCCGTCACCGACGGACGGATGACCATACCCACACCCAGCATGGGATAGACGGGGAAGGGCTTGAGAATGGTGCCGTTATAGACATGGAAGAAGGTGGCATTGACATCCCAGATGAATTCTGCGCTCCCCATGAAGTACATGGAGTTGTCGCTGCCCCCGTTCTGCCAATGGCTGGGCGTCATCATCATGTCGAACCCGAAGCGGAACGCCAGCGGGCGCGTAATCCAACATCCCAAGTTAAGGGTGGCGGTGGGCACAGAGAACTGCCCCTCGCCAGAATGCTGATAATAGACGCCACCGACTCCCAACGACAGGAACCACGGATCGTCTCCGGTCCTTTTGTAGCTCTGAGCCTGAACTTGGGAAGGCAAGAGGTAAGAACCAAGAACTAAGAGGCTGACACATAATATTTTTTGCATTTTGGTCTGTTTCATAATTCCAAATTAATTAATTATTACTTCTTAGTTCTTACTTCTTAGTTCTTAGTTCATTTTGGCGCGTTCGGCAAACTCCTTGGCGGAGACTTTCTCCACTTCAGGTTTCACCTGATCCTTGAAGAGCTTACTGAGGTTGTCGGCAAAGATACGGTCGGTGAGCTGGCCCACATTCTTGCGGTCGGCGGCGATGCTACGGGCGGCCTGTTCGAGGCGCTGCTCGGTCTGCTCCTTGGTCTCGCCTTTCACGGGCTGGTCGTTTTTGCGTAGGATGTCCTTGATATAGTCAACAATCTGGTTCTGGGTGGGGTTGACGGGGGCAATCTCCTCAAGCTTCTCCTCAATGAGTTCCCACTTCAGCGAGGGGACATATTTGTCGTTCCAATCGGCCTCAATGCTCTCGGGAGTCATATCTTTCTCACCACGGCTGGCAAACCAACGTTTCAGGAAAGCCTCAGGCAGCGGGGCGCTGAACCGGTCAAGGAGGGCCTTGCGGACCTGGTTGACGAAGAGGTAGTCGCTCTGCTCGTTGTTGGCTTTCTCAATCTCCTTCTTGAGGAGCTTTCGGAAAGCGGCCTCGTCCTTCACCTGCTGGCCAGGGAAGACCATCTGGAAGAGCTCGTCGTTGACCTCGTGGGGGACGATACGGGAGATGCCGGAGAGGGTGAACTCCACATCGGCTTTGAACTTCTTGGCGGCGGCATTGTCGATATGCAGGGCACGCTCGAGATCAGCCACGGGGAATGCCTTGTAGGGGTTGAAGACAATCTTATCCTCAGCCTTCTTGCCCTCGAAGAGGGACAGGAGTTCGGCATCTTTGAGGTTGGCAAGGTTGAAGGAAGCGAAAGCATCGATGCCGCCTTCCTTAACGTTGCCTTTCTTGTCGAGCTCAATGGCTTTGCCGTACATGTAATCGCCGGCAGAGACGGTCTCGGGGGTCTCAAACTTGCCAAAACGCTCGACAACACGCTTCATCTCGGCCTCGACATCCTTGGCGGTAACAGAGACCTGGTTGTATTTCACATCAATCTTGTCCCACTCGATGTTGAATTCGGGGGCAATGGCAGCGTCGAAATAGAAGGAGAACTCTTTCTGTTTGCCGAAGTCGACAGAGCCGGTCTTCTCGTCGTTACTCATGGGCATGCCGAGGATATGAAGTTTCTCGTCATCGATATATTTGAAGAGGCTGCTATTGAGCTGCTCCTGCACGGCGTCGCCGACGATGGCGGCCTTGTACATGCGCTCGATGAGACCCTTGGGAGCCATACCCTTGCGGAAGCCAGGGATAGTGGCTTTGTGCTGATACTCTTTCAGCTGCTTGTTCACGTTTTCAATGTAGTCGTTTTCCTCGATATCAACCTTGATACAGAGTTCCAAATCACTTAATTTCTCTCTTGTGATGTTCATCTGATTGTTTATTTTATTGATTTTTAATTCCTTTTATTTTTCGAGCAAAATGCAAAAATACGAAATTTTTTTTAAATATTATGATTTATTTTTCATTCGGCTTCGAAGCCGACACCAAGATTTAGCAGAAGGTCGTAGAGACCGGCACCGGGTTGGAGGGAGTAGTCGGAAGGCATGCCCTTGTAGAGGTGTGTGCGGCGGGCGGCGAAGACCCCTATGCCACCGATGATGTTGCTAAAACTCTCGTGCTCCTGATTAATGGAGGTACCTTGCGACGAGGTGGTTATATAAGCATTGAGCTCCTCGGAGCAGCAAGTGAGGTAGATGTCGACATGCGGGATGTAATGTTTTACCGAGGGGTCATCCTGCAGCTTGGTCTTAAGGTCTGTGAGGAACTGCTCGCGGGGATAGCGCACCTCGGAGGAGGAGGCTGTAACTCGCTGACAGAGTAAATCGACATAATGGACGTTACCCTCCGACTCGTAGTAGAAACGCACTATGGGCTGGTAGAGGCGGGCATTCGCGAGGGGGTTCCACTGGATGAGACAGTAGGCGCCTGTGGTAGGATCACCTTCGTTGAAATAGAAACCACCAAGAGTATCGCCCGAAGGCATCACGGTGATAGAAGGCTTGCTGATGAGTGTGCCGGAGGTCTTCTTTATGAGGCTGATAGGTTCTGTGCTGGCCAAGAGGGTTCCGTCAGCGGTGTTACGGACCTTGAGGACGAAGGTATAGTTCTCGCGCAATTTATTCTTTGTCAAAGCATAATAAACAGGCTGCGCTGTATAGGCGAAAGCGCCGGAGTCACGGTCGCGCTCGGTATAGGTGAAGGCGATGGAGTCCTTGAGGGTTCCGTCCTGATAAGCCAGCAAGGCTACGCTGATGGACCCCTGCGGATAATTGATGGAGTCGGAGCAGGAGCCATACTGGTAGATATTACCCTCCGAGAGGTAACAGCGCTGAACACGCACCCATGTGGTGTCGTCGTCCTGGTCGAGGAGACAGTAGACCACGGGAACATTCTTCCACTCGGCATTTGGCGAGAACTCCACCTCACAGCTGCTCATCATCATGGCCGTCAAACACCCAATAATATACAGATATTTCTTCATTTAATTCTTGTTTTCCTTTATTCTTTCACTCACCTCAATCTCATCCATCAGTATCCAAGGTTTCAACCCTTTGGCACGGTGCCAGACGGGGACTGCGGAAAGAGCGTCGACCTCGACTTTGAACGCGGCGACGCCTCCTTTCGTGACAGGAACCTTTACCTCGACCTCACGAGGACTGTTTTCTTCGCTGGAGGCGGGGTCGAAGGGCATCACCACCTGGAGGGTGTCGCTGTAGTGCTCGCCGTCGGTCGACAACAAGACTTTGACCTGCTTAGGTGCAAAAGCCCAGTTGTCGGGCACATGGGCAAACCGTAACGTTATATTCTCTATATCAATCCGTTTCGATAGCATTATAGTGGCCGTCACATCGCTGCCAGAGAATCCCAGCCAGCCTCGCTGCAAGTCGCTGACGAGTCCCTTCTCGCCATCAAAGAGGATGGTGTCGGTGCCGACATTGAATGGGGTGTTGGGCTTGCGCGAGAAGGTGGTGGAGATGATATAGTCGTAGTTGAACTTGCGTGTAGCGGTGAACGACGGCGGCATATCCTTGACATAGACACGCGCCTTCACAACAGTAGTGGTGGTAAGTTCGAACGGCTTGGTATAGAGCATCGATGTCTCTGTAGGCTCACTGCCGTCAAGCGTGTAGCGTATCTCGCCTTTTACCGGCGAGGCGATGGTTATCGTCAGCGGCTGCGAAAAACGAATCTCGGATGCCACAATCTTCGGAGGCTCCACGATACCGGTCTTCACCACAGGCATCTCGATGGCATAGAACGTCTCGGGATGCTCAGCATTACCATGTTCGCGCATATGCAGACGGAAAGAACGGCTGTCGGTTACGGGCGAGAAATAGAGACCATCGTTGTAGAGTCCTATGGTACAAGGATGATCGAGTAACGCAAAATAAAGGCCATTTCCGCCTCGCCTTAAGACACACCAACGCACTTGCTGCCGCGTGGTGCCGTTCATCTCCGAACGAGATTTCCGGTAAATGCCCGGTACGCCAAAGGCACGCTCAGAGAAACGCGACTCTCGGTCGAGGCCAAACCACACCAAGCTATCGTTTGCATCTTGTTGTGGCGCTTTGAAGACAAGCTGCGGAGAGAGACTTCCCCGGAAGGCATCGGTGGGCGAAAGGGTGTAATCCACCACCACATCACCGGTAGCGAAGAATGTATAGGTGACACGGGCATAGCACATCGGGGTGCCTGCCGCGAGATATTGCATCATGGCGTCGACACAGACGGTTTTTTTGTCGGGAGTGCGCTGCGAAACAGCCACTTTCTCAGCCACCCAGTCTTCGTGTCCTGTAAATTGAAGCTTTAGCAACTTAAAAACAGGTGTGCTACCTGTATCAACATCCAGAGCAGCAGTACCGGCATTGACAAACGGCTTCCGCTGGCTGTTCTTCTCATCCAGTGAGAACGCCACAGTACCGATATTCGACGTAGTGACCACCCTACCCTTCTGGCGCTGAGACAAGTCAAAACGGACAAACAACTCCTCTCCGCTCTCTAGTTTCACGGGCGGAATACGTAGTTTCACACTTTCCACACCGCCACCCTCGATGGCCACCGGCAGGTCGCCGCCGCTGATGCTGCTGCGGAGGTTAGTATAAATGGTATACTCTAATATATAATTACTGAAATCGGCGAAGTCGTTACGGTTGTAGACCGTGAACTCGACATCGTCGCCGGTGCGTTTCGACAGACGTTCGTCGAAGGGGCTGTAGAGGTTCTTCAGATCGTCTCCCACCGCTGGCTCAACACCTTTGGAGAGGTCTTCCATGACAAAAGCCCCCTGCAGCGTCCGGGTGTTCTCCACCCGCTGCCAAAGTTGGTCGTATTTTTCCATCGGCGCCGCCAATATCAGGTAGGGGCGGTCGCCGGTCTTCGAGGTGGCCTGGCGCAGCTGCTGCAGGTCGGGGTTGATGAAGGCTACGATGTCGGTATTGGCCGAGAAGTCGGCACCCGAGAAAATCACCGGACGGTGTTTCTCTATATCTTTCAGCCTCTTATAGGCTGCCCCCATGCAGATACCGTTGTCGCGGGTGTCACCCAGCGACCAGGCGATGATGGAGGTATAGTTCTTATATTTTCCATAGAGATTTTCCACCCTCCGCTGAAAGAGGGGGATGAACTCCTTATCGGTGGCAACCGCCCGTTGCTGCGACGATGCCGGGAAAAGGTTGGCATCGCAGACGACATAAAGACCCAACTCGTCGCAGAGTTCGTAGAAGCACGGTGCCTGAGGCGATAGAGAGCATCGTACAGCGTTGATATTGTTACGCTTGAAAGACTGGAGCATAGCACGCAGATTCTCGCGGCTACTGTGGTCACCGACAATCTCCTGCTGATAGATGACGCCCTTGAGGGTGATGGGCCTACCATTGACCTGCAGCAATCCGTCGCGTACCTCTACGCGGCGGAAGCCCAAACGGGCACCCACGACTTCCTCTTCGTCCATGTTCTCGTCACGCAGACGCAGCACAACGGTGTAGAGATTAGGCGACTCAGCACTCCACGGCACCACGTTGGCCCACGAGCGACTCATATCGACAGACGTCTCGTTCTTCTTGTCGAAGACCACCCAGCGACCCATACGGTCAAACGAGTGATTCTGAGGGTCCCAAATCTCGACCTCGAGGTAGTAGCGGCCTTTCTTCTTGCTGTTGAAGAGGGTGGCGTCGACCATGAGGGAGCCTGTGGCGGTGGCGGCATCATAGTCGGCCATCAACGAGAAGTCTTCGATATTAGGGTCGCTCTTGAAAAGGAGGAATGGCTCGCCGTTGAGACCCACTTCGCGATTCTCGCATTCTAGCAATGCTCCGACAGGATGTTTCAGAGCCTCGATCTTCAGCACATTCTTTTTCCCATATTTCAGGAAATCGTTGAGGTCGAACTCATTCCAGTGGCGTGAGTCGTCACCCATGCCCACCACCTTATCGTTGAGGTAGATGCGGCATCCGTAGCCACACCGGACATTCAATGTGACACGATAGTCCTTCCAATATTTCTCCACCTCGATTTCACGGGAGTAGACGCGAGAACTGTCGGTCTGCTTCTGGTCCCACCGGCCGGTGAGTTCCATATAGTAGGGCGACTCGCGGTAGGCGTTCTTCATGATGGCATCCTCGTCGTCGTAGGGCACCACATTAGCGCGCGCCGGCAGGCGCGCACCATCAATGTTCTGCGCCTCCACAAAGGAGACACCAAACAACAGCGTGAGAATTATGAACAACCCCTTCCGCATCACTAACGCATTAACACATTATCGCATTAACACATTCTCAATCTCCACTCAGATAGAACGAGACACCGATATTAATCAGGCTCAGCGCCACCGACTCGGTAAGCAAAGGCATACTGAGCGCATCGGTCCGCTGCACCTTGTTGGAGTACAGCAGTTTGTAACCAGCATGCAGTCCCATGGCGAACGTGCGGTTGAAGGCATAACGGCCTCCCACCTCAAGGGCGAGGTAGAGACCACCCTCCTCAATCTTGGTCGAGGGAGGCTCGCTGGACCTTCCCAGAGGTAGCGAGTAGCCTATCTGCAGCACGCCGTAAGGGGTAAGCTGGCTGCGCATGAAATGGCTGCGCAGTTCCACAAAGACAGGCATCTGGGTGAAAGCGCCTTTAGAATCGGCCAGATAGCTGAAACCCAGACCTACGGCACATTCCTTACGGAACTGGTAGCCGAAGGAGACGGAGGGCATAAGGGCCGTCACGGTGTCACCGAACCCTGTCGTCTCGTTGGCAGATCTGTTTACATTGAAAGCGAGGCTGACATCACCCACGCAGTAGAGGCCGTGCCAGCGGTATTCGATATGCCGCTGGGCGGCTGCTGTGCCGCAAAGGCACAGCAGCGCTACAGCAGCGATGATTGTTTTCTTCATTTATGCGTTCATTTTCTTGAGGTCGGGACTGATGATGAGGGTTGCCTCGGTGGCAGCCTGCACCTGCTCGACGGTGAACTCGGGATTGATCTCGGTCAGCACGATGCCCTTGGGGGTGATTTCCATCACACCCATCTCGGTGATAATCATGTTCACCTGGCCTTTGGCGGTCAACGGCAGGGTGCATTTCTTCAGAATCTTGGGGTTGCCCTTGGCGGTGTGCTCCATAGCGAGAATCACCTTCTTGGCACCCACCAGGAGGTCCATAGCGCCGCCCATACCGGGGGTCTTCTTGCCAGGAATCATCCAGTTGGCCAGGTCGCCTTCCTCATCCACCTGCATGGCACCCAGGACGCTCACGTCCACATGGCCGCCACGGATGATGCCGAAAGAGGTGGCGCTGTCGAAGGTCGAAGCACCGGGCACATGAGTGATGTAGCCGCCGCCGGCGTTGATGAACCAGGGGTCTTCCTTGCCCTCTTCGGGGGTGGGACCCATGCCAATCATACCGTTCTCGCTCTGCAGGATGACGTGCACGCCTTCGGGCAGGAAGTTGGGAATCAAGGTCGGCAGACCGATACCAAGGTTGACGACATCGCCGTCGTGCAGCTCCTGGGCCGCGCGCTTGGCGATAAAGGGTTTAATCTGTTCTTTTTCCATTTTTATGATTGTTTGATTGTTTGATTCATTTCCAGCCGCGGGCTACCATTTCCTGGGCGATATAAGAGGCCTCGTCATCGGCGTATGTGTTGGGACCGAAACCGGCATCATACCCCAGCTCCTTGGCCAGCTCGTGGCTGATACGCGGGCCGCCGCAGATGAGGATGACCTTGTCGCGCAAACCTTCGGCCTCGAGCATCTCGACGAGTTCCGTGAGGTTCTTGATATGCACATCCTTCTGCGTCACCGTCTGGCTGACGATAAGGGCGTCGGCGTGGAGCTCGATACCCTTGGCGATGAACTCCTCGTTGGGCACCTGGCTGCCAAGGTTGTAGGCGTCAATCATGTCGTAACGCTCCAGACCATAGTGTCCGGCATAGCCCTTCATGTTCATGATGGCATCGATACCCACGGTATGGGCGTCGGTACCCGTCGAAGCACCCACGATGACTATCTTGCGGCCGATATGCTCGCGGATATACTCGTCGCACTCGTGCATATCCATGGTGGTACTCTCCACCTTGGGCACGTGGATGCTCGTGTAGTCGACGGTGTGCGTCAGCGAACCATAGCAGTTCATGAAGCAGAAACCTTCGGTCAGCTCCTTCTGGTACACCACCAGCGGGTTCTCGAAGCCCATCTTCTTCAGCAGCTGCTTGGCTGCCTCTTCGGCTTCCGCACCGGCAGGCACCGGCAGGGTGAAGCTCAGCTGCACCTTGCCGTCGTTCATCGTGTCGCCGTATGGCTTTATCTTGGTGAGGTCTAGGGTTTTGTCGTAATCCTTAGCCTCCATCGAATACAATCCTTCACTCATTATTTTTTCCCTTTCATTAATTCAACAAACGGATTAAAGTAGTGCTCGCCCTTCAGGGTGACGCCGTCGAGGCCCTTACCGCCGGTCTTCGGACGCTTCACGTTGGCGAAGATACCCTTCTCCAAAGCGGTGAAGAGGCCCTCGCTCTCCATGGTCTCGAGCAGGTGGGTGGCGTTGTGCAGCACCTCCTGGGCGCGGCTCTTGATGATGCCGCCCTCCCTGAACTCCACCTCCTCGCCGATATCCTTCATGTTGTTGAAGATATACTTGGCGTTCTCGATGGAGAGGTAGCGGTCGCTCATGAAGGGGGTGTGGATAGCCTCGGTGGGCATACCCAAAAGCTGCAGGCCCTGGTGCGTCCACTGGCCGATGACATTGAACAGGGCATCCTGGATATGGCCGCGGAAGATGTTGCCGGTCATGAACTTGGTCGGCGGCATGTATTTCAGCGGAGCCTTCGGGAAAATCTCGCGAATCATCTGGGCCTGTGCCAGCTCGTAGAGGAAACCGTTCTCGAGCATGGGGTCCATCTCGAAGGCGTGGCCGAGACCCATCTGCTCCTCGGGCAGGCCGGCCATCAGGGCCAGCTGCTCGTTGATGAGGTCGGAGGCCAGCACGGTGTGCGCCTCCTCGTAGGCGTCGGCGGTGGTCAGGTAGTTGTCCTCACCGGTGTTGATGATAACGCCTGCGAAGCCGTTGATGATACGGCTCATATACTGGTCAATCAGCGTGCGCTGCATATTGATGTCGCGGAACAGGATGCCGTAGAGGGCGTCGTTGAGCATCACATCGAGGCCTTCCAGCGCACCCATAGCGGCGATCTCCGGCATACAGAGACCCGAGCAGTAGTTGCAGAGGCGGATGTAGCGGCCCACCTCCTCGCCCACCTCGTCGAGGGCCTTGCGCATGATGCGGAAGTTCTCCTGGGTGGCGAAGGTGCCACCGAAACCTTCGGTAGTGGCGCCATAGGGCACATAGTCGAGCAGCGACTGACCCGTGGTGCGAATCACGGCGATGATATCGGCACCCTGACGGGCACCGGCCTGGGCCTGGACGACATCCTCGTAGATGTTACCCGTGGCCACGATGATATAGAGGTAGGGTTTGCTGCCCTCGCCTATCGTCTCGATGTACTTCTCGCGGCGCAGGCGGTTGCCGCGCACTTTCTCTATGGTGGCGTTGATGACAGGCTCCAGGGCCTTGTCGATATCGGCTTTCGCGTGGACGGGAAGCTTGGTGATGTCGAGGGTGCCGGCGGCGATGGCCTCGGCAATCTCCTGCGGGCTCTTGCCGGTCTCCACCATGGCATTGCCCACATAGAACATCACGCCCTCGCCAAGCACGCCCTTGGCCTTCAGTTCCTCGACCACCACGTTGGGCATAGGCACCTCGTTGTCGTCGATGCCGTCGATGCCGAGGAAGCGGCACAGCGTGCGCTCCACAGCCACGGTGGTGTAGTCTTCCACGAAATCCTGCACCTGTCCGGCAATCTTTTTCGCCACCGAACGCGCATGCTCAACCTCGTTAAAATCTAGTCCTACTTTACTTTTCTGCATTGTTGTTGTATTGTTTGTTTATCGTTTTTACATAAATAAATCAAAATGCAAAGATACGAAAAAAATTACAACCAACAAAAAAAATATTTTTTTACAAAAACTTGTAAAAGTCCGGAACAATCTCTATATTTGCAATGATATTTCTATTGATATAATCGCACTACAGACTTAGTTCTCAGTTAATTAAAACCAAATTATGAAAAGAAACAGTCCAAGTATCACAAACTATAACCTTTTTATCGAATGCAACCATTAAAAAATATACTAATTATCACAGCCTTATCACTTTGTATCCATTATTCCTCCTTTGCGCAAGGTGAACATTACGACGTGTTAGACACCATACCAAAGTGCCCATTTCTACATTGTTATAATTGGGATGGCGTAGAAGTGTTTCATGAAGAGGGTACCATTCAAAACACATTAGTTGTTTTGGGTCGTAGCGTCGATGCAACATGGTATCCGCAAAGGAACAACATTAGCGAAAAGGCATTGTACCAGCATAGCGATTCTGTTCTACACGCCATCGGTATTGCCTGCGGAAGCGCAAACACAGTGGCTTGGGGATATCAGTTCTTTCTTGGATTATATGATTCAAACATGGTATTATTAAGAGAGTTACATCCCTTTCACATTGGGGATTCGGGACCCAATATGCCTCCTGATGTATTCTATCATATAGTTTTACCAGGAAAACCTGAAAATCCCACTTGGGGCCCCGTCATGAGACTCCAATTTAATTTTTTCGATGAACCGATAGATATATCTGGCGATTTTTACATCAGCGAAGGTGATCGACAGCCATATTTTACACCAGGTCTACATGAATCGCTTGTATGGTTTGAAATCCATGATCCGCCGTACCATTTTGGGGAAAGTCCAATCAAAATATTTTTAGAGGATTCCAAAGCGTGGGTTGACGATACACTGAGAAGTGAATTGCCATCGCTTTTCCTCATCATCGAGCCGGAATGCCATACGCTGGATTCCATAAATGTGACAACCGATTCTCTAGGACATGTCACCGTGGAGTGGGACACCTTGAAGTGGCAGCGGCAA
>CADCEC010000010.1 GCA_902800395.1 uncultured Bacteroidota bacterium
TCTCCAACTCCCGCTACCTCGGCTCCGGCACCATCAGCTAAGCGTAAGCAGCGGCACCGCCGCAGCCCGACGAGCAAACCATGACCAGCAGATTCACCCCCAGCAATGGGGGTGTTTCTGTTTCTCCATTCTCCCCCTCCACCCCGAAAAAAACTTTACACTTTACACTTTAAACTTTACTAAGTTGGTAGATGGTAAAATGCAAATGTAATCGCCCCAGCAGGTCAACAGGTCAAACGTAAAAATGTAAATGTTTTCACCCTACACCTCATCCCTCACAACATAGGTATCAGCGGCACATTATGTGTTTTATCCAGATTCTTATATGGTTGCGCAATAAATTGAGGATTACAACGTTTGTGATTTTTCGGATTGAGTATGACTTTTTTACTTACATTTTGTATATCTTCAGATTGATAATAAGCTATAGGAATAGCCTGATTATTAGGAGTTTGTTTATTGTTCGTACAAAAATGTGTAATTTTATAGTGTTCGGTATTAGAAAAATGTGTATATTTGCATCGGAAAATAATATAAAAATGTGTAAATAGAATATGAAAAGGAAGATATACAAGCAATTGCTAAATTGGAGGAGCAGCAAGGAGAAAAAACCTCTGATTATTGGTGGTGCAAGACAGGTGGGGAAGACTTATTCTGTACGTGAGTTTGGACAGTCGTATAGCTCGTTTATAGAGATTAACTTCATTACACAGCCTTTCTACAAACAGATCTTCTCAGAAGGGTACAATGTGGATGCTGTCGTCAAGCAAATATCGTTTCTCAATCCCAATGCCAAGTTCATCGAAGGGGATACGTTGATTTTCTTTGATGAACTACAAGAATATCCCGACTGCACTACATCGCTCAAATTCTTCAAGGAGGATGGCCGATATGATGTTATCTGCTCCGGTTCGATGATGGGACTGAACTACAAGGACATCACTTCAAACAGCGTAGGGTACAAGTCAGATGTTATGATGTATTCGATGGACTTCGAGGAGTTTCTGTGGGCGAAAGGATATGACGAAGAATTTGTTGAGATGCTGCTGTCGCACCTGATTGACCTTCGGCCTTTCAACGACCTTGAGATGCGACGACTGGATTCTCTGTTTCTTGACTACGTTGTCACGGGCGGAATGCCGGATGTGGTTGCCACCTTCATCAATGAGGGGAATTTCTCGAACGTCCTGCCGCTGCAACGTCAGTTGTTGGCCGACTACGAGGAAGATATTATCAAATACGCCCAAGGTCTCGACAAAGCCAAAATAAGAAGTGTTTACAGGAACATTCCCGTGTTTCTGGCCAAAGAAAACAAGAAATTCCAGATAACCAAGGTGGCCAAAAACGCCCGCAGCCGCGAGTATGCAGGATGTGTAGAATGGTTGAGGGATGCCGGCATTGTCAATGTGTGCCACTGCCTGAATTTTCCAGAGTTGCCGCTGAAAGGCAACTATGACGAAAGCAAGTATAAACTCTACTACCACGACAACGGGCTGCTGATGGCGGCATTGGACGAGGAATCGAGCATGGACCTTCGGCAGAACCGCAATCTCGGTGTGTACAAAGGTGCCGTGTATGAGAACATCGTATCGGAAGCGTTGGCCAAGCAGGGCTACCAGCTTTATTACTACAAGACGGAGAATGCCCAGCTAGAGATGGATTTCTTTGTCCGCGACAGCACGACGCTTATCCCTGTGGAAGTGAAAGCCACTACGGGTGCCACTCCGTCATTGAATAAACTAATTGACAGAGACAGCTATCCTGATGTGAAATGGGGAATCAAACTGAGCCACCAAAACATTGGCTTCAACGGCAAGTTCTACACGTTTCCGTACTATTGCTCTTTCTTGTTGAAACGATGGATGGAAAGCCGACGGTAAAAAATGGGATGAGGGTCAGAATGTGTGAATGCGCTTTGAGAATGTGTGAACGTGTGAATGTGTGAATGCGTTAGTGTATTCGTGAATGTGTTAATTCGTGAATTCGTTAGTAAGGGGATTTGCGAATGGGCAGTTTCATTGTATGGTTGTGCAATAAACTGAGGATTATGCCGTTATTATATGCGACAAAATAATCAACTATGGAATTCTTGAAATGGCTGGGGTTTGACCCCGAAAAGCATAGCGTCAGGACGGAGATTCTCGCCGGGCTGACTACCTTCCTCACGATGGCCTATATCCTGGCCGTGAATCCCAATGTCTTCGATGCGCTGGGCGGCGAGATGTCGAAGGCCAACGGCGCCGTCTTCACCGCCACAGCCCTCGCCGCTATCCTGGGCACACTGGCGATGGCTTTCATCGCCAAGAAGCCCTTCGCCCTTGCACCCGGCATGGGACTCAACACTTTCTTCGTCTACACAGTATGCATCGCGATGGGCCATAGCTGGCAGTTCGCGCTGACGGCGGTGTTCCTCGAAGGCATTGTGTTTGTCATCCTTACGCTCACCAATGTGCGCAAGTGGATTGTCGACGCACTCCCGCTGTTGCTGAAATATGCCGTGGGGGCCGGCATCGGCCTTATCATAGCCTTCCTTGGCTTCCAGAACGCCGGCATCGTCGGTCAGGATTCTACATTGGTCAGCCTCGCCTTCAAACTGCCCGACGGCTCCTTCAGCGGCACCGCCCTGCTGGGTATTTTGGGAGTTATCGTCACGGGTGCCTTGGTTATGAAAGGCGTCCGCGGTGGCATCCTCTGGGGTATCCTCGCCACCACGGCGCTAGGGTTCATTCCAATATATAATGTTATGGGGGAGGATGGCACCGTGAGCCGTGTGGCCCTCACCTCGCTGAGCGGCATCGTCTCGGTGCCGCCGAGCATCGAGAACATTGCCTTCCAGTTCACTTGGAGCGAGCTCACCAGCGCCAAAGGCATTCTTGACATGATAGTGGTGCTCTTCACCTTCATCTTCCTCGACATCTTCGACACCATGGGTACCGTCATCGGGGTGAGCGAGAAGGCCGGTTACGTCGACAAAGAAGGCAATGTCGACGGCATCAACGAATGCTTCATGGCCGACTCGATAGGTACCATCTGCGGTGCCGCCCTCGGCACCAGCACCACGACCACCTATGTGGAGAGCGCCGCCGGTGTGGCCGACGGCGGCCGGACAGGCCTCACCGCCTTCTCCACCGCCTTCTTTTTCGCCATCGCTCTCCTCTTCGCGCCGCTCTTCCTCGCCATCCCGTCAGCCGCCACAGCCCCTGCACTCATTGTGGTGGGCATGATTATGATGACTCCCGTTTTGAAGATTAACTGGGAAAACCCTGTCGAGGCGCTGCCGGCCTTCATCACGATGGTGGTGATGCCCTTCAGCTTCAGCATCAGCGACGGCATCCTTATCGGTATGATAAGCTATGTGGCCCTCAACGCCTTCTGTGGCAATCTCAAAGACATCACCCCCACCATGTGGGTGCTGGCGATACTCTTTGTGCTGAGATATATCTTTATTTAGTCTCTTCGTGAGACGTACGGCCTAAAATGATTTTTATGAAGAGACTTTTTCGTATAGCGGGATTCCTGCTGCTGACAGCGGTGCTGACGGGCGGCGCGGTGACGCTGACGTCGTGCAGCGAGAAGACCGTGGTGGCGCAGCAGACCACCATCCAGCGCATCCAACAGCGAGGCGTGCTGCTGGTGGGCACCACGGGCGACTACCGGCCGCTGACCTACCGCGAAGCCGACGGCACCTATTGGGGCTTTGGCATCGAACTGGCTGACACCTTTGCCAGCCGTTTAGGCGTAAGCGTGGAGTTCGTCCCCACCTCGTGGCCGACACTGACGGCCGACGTGCTGGCGGAACCGCAACGCTTCGACCTCGCCATGGGTGGCATCACCATCACCGATGCCCGCCGCGAGACGATGCTGATGAGCAACGGCTACCTGGCCAATGGCAAGACCATCCTCTGCCGCACCGAAGACACCTCCCGTTTCCGCTCGCTGGAGGACATCGACCGGCCGGAGGTGCGTGTCATGATAAACCCCGGCGGCACGAACGAGCTGTTTGCCCGCGAACACCTGACCCATGCCACCCTCATCGTCCATCAGCAGAATGAGGAGATTCCCACACTCATAGCCGAGGGGGATGCCGACGTGATGATAACCGAAATCACCGAAGCGCCGTGGTATGTGCAGAACGACCCACGCCTCGCGGCTCCTCTGTTATCTGAACCGTTCACCCACGGCGAGATAGGCGCGCTGATGCGCCGCGGACAGGAGGACCTGCAGCGGTTTGTCAACCAAGTGATAGCGCAGATGAAAGCCGACGGCTCCCTCCGCCGTCTGCACGAGAAGTACGGATTACAATATATTTATTAAACCAGACATTCGTCGAGGCTGCGCTCGATGAGTTCCTTGTCGAGGTGCTGACCGATGAAGACAAGCTTCTGCATGCGGTCGCCGTAGAAGTCGTCCCAGTCGCGCTGCAGCTGTGCGTCGCGTTCCAATGCCTCGCGTAGCTCGGTGGGCGGCATGGTGGCGAACCAGCGGCCGGCATCGCGCAGGCTCACCTGCTTTCCGGCCTGCTCGAAGAGGTAGCACTTGTCCTCTTCGCCGTCGAAGTAGCAGATGCCTTTGGTGCGGATGATGCCCTTAGGCCAGTTGCGCGCCACCCAGCTGTCGAAAGCATTCAGGTCGAAAGCGCGACGGCGGTAGTAGACATAGGTGCCGATGCCGTATTCCTCGGCTTCGCCCTCGTCGTCGTGATGGTGGTGGTGCTCATGCTCATCGTGGTCATGATGATGCTCATGGTGGTGCTCCTCCTCGTGGTGGTGCACGTCGGCGCCGCTCTCCACCTCCTGAATCCAGGTGGCTGAGGTGGCCGTTGCGTCGAAGTCGAAGAGATCAGTATGAAGGATGCGGTCAAAATCCACGTCGCCGTAGTTGCACTCGATAATCTCGGCTTTTGGCTGCAGGGTGCGCACAATCTGGCGTGTGCGGCCCAGTTCCTCGGGCGTCACTTCGGCGGCTTTGTTGAGCAGCACGATGTTGCAGAACTCTATCTGCTGCACCACGAGGTTTTCGATGTCTTCGTCGTCGATACCGGGACGGGTGAGCAGCGCGCCGCCCTCGAACTCGTCGCGCATGCGGAGGGTGTCGACGACAGTGACGATGCAGTCGAGACGCGGCATCACATGGAAGCCCTCGGCCATCGTGGGGATGGAGATGAGGGTCTGAGCGATGGGTTCCGGCTCGCAGATGCCGCTGGCCTCTATTACAATATAATCAAAGCGTTCCGCGTTGGCGATGTCGCGCAGCTGGTTGACGAGGTCGCTCTTGAGGGTGCAGCAGATGCAGCCGTTCTGGAGGGCCACGAGGCTGTCGTCGGCTTGGTTGACGATGCCGCCCTGCTGGATGAGGGTGGCGTCGATATTCACCTCGCCGATGTCGTTGACGATGACGGCGAAGCGTATGCCGCGGTTGTTGCTAAGGATGCGGTTGAGGAGGGTGGTCTTGCCGCTACCGAGGTAACCGGTGAGCAGCAGCACGGGAAGTTCTTTCATAATTGAAAATTGAAAATTGAGAATTGAAAATTAGTTTAAGTTCCAAGTTCGTTAACCTTTAACCTTTAACCATTAACCATTACTTCTGCTTACGTACAACGGTACTCATGGCACCGGTGGGACATTCGGCGATGCGCGGGTGGCCGATGTAGACGAGGCGACTGGCGTCGTTGACGGGTACCTGGATGCGCTCGGTGCACCACACCACGGCGTTGCTGGCACCACCGAGGTCGCCATGGATGCGTTTTACCTCGAACTTCTCCGCGTCGAGGTTACTGGCTTCGCGCAGCCGGAGGGCCATCTCCACCAGACATTTGCCGCGCAGCTCGGCCTTCGAGGCGCCGCGGAGGTTGACGCTGATGCGGTCGGTGTAGAACGTACCGTAGAAATTCGAGGCTCCAGCCTGTGCAAGGGCGACCATCTTGGCAGTGATGTCACCGCGGAAGGAAGCGCCGTCGTTGAGGTAGATGGCGATATTGTCGCTCGACATTTTGCCGGCATTCATTGAGACCCCTTGGGTGAGCTCGATGTCGCGGAGCTGCGCATTGCGCGGCAGCACCACGGTAGGACGCTTCTTAAGATTCACCTTACCCCGGATGGCAAGTCGCAGAGTACCCTTGCTCACTTCCACCACCACCAGCTTGTGTACCGACTCCGGCACGGTGACGATGGCCGCTTTTGCAGTGTCGCTGAAGGAGATATCGAAACCCGAGGTGGCCGTCAACCTATTGTAGCTGCCGCTGATAGGGTAGGAGCGAGTATTGCTCTTGGGATTTTTCTCTGCCGCAGAGGCGGAGAAAGAGAAAAGGAGGAAGAGTAAAAGGAGTGAGAGGGAGTGAGAAGGAGTGAAAAGGAGTGAAAGGACAAATGAAACTTGACGGTCTTGTTGTCCTCTGTTTTTCTTGTTGCTATCTTTTATCATTGTGATTATTTTTTTATCTTTTTGTATACAAATGCT
This sequence comes from uncultured Bacteroidota bacterium, assembly GCA_902800395.1. Taxonomy (GTDB): domain Bacteria; phylum Bacteroidota; class Bacteroidia; order Bacteroidales; family P3; genus Colimorpha. Next base: position 6,457 of record CADCEC010000010.1, read on the forward strand.
ATTGTCCTCTCACTCCCTTTCATTCCCTTCACTTCCGTTCACTCCCCCAAAAACACATATCGGACGATGTTCGAACCCATGCGCAAGGCTTTCTGTCGCGTGGCTTGCGAGTCGTTGTGTACGTCGGGGTCTTCCCAGCCGTCGCCGAGGTCGCATTCCCAGGTAAAGAAACAGACGAGGCGGCCTTCCCAGATGAGGCCATAGCCCTTGGGAGGCTTGTTGTCGTGCTCGTGGATTTTTGGCAAGCCATTGGGAAACTGGTACTTCTGGTGGTAGATGGGGTGGGAGAAAGGTAGTTCTACCCATTCGAGTTCGGGGAATACCTTTTTCATTTGCGGCATCACGAAGTCCTTCAATCCGTAGTTGTCGTCGATATGCAGAAATCCGCCGCCGATGAGGTAGGTGCGGAGGTTCTGCGCCTCGCGGTCGCTGAAGACCACGTTCCCGTGGCCCGTCATGTGGACGAAGGGGTAGTTGAAGAGTTCGGCGCTGCCGACGTCGACGGTGGCGTACTGTGGGTTGAGTCCCATCTGCTGGTCCTGGTTGCAGAAAGCGATGAGGTTGGTGAGCGACGTGGGGTTGGCGTACCAGTCGCCACCACCGCCGTATTTCAAGAGGGCAATCTGCGGCTGCGCGGTTATTTGTCCGACTAGTCCGACTAGTCCGACTAGTCCGACTAGTTTTTTGAGTATTTTTTTCATCGGTCGTTAATTAGGTTAAAAGCGGTGACGGCATAGAGGGCGGCGGTCTCGGTACGGAGGCGGCTGGGCCCCAGACTTACGGGATGGAAGCCACATTCCAGCGCCAGAGCAATCTCCTCCTCGGAGAAATCTCCCTCGGGACCTATCAGCACCACGGCATCTTTGCCGGGCTGTAGGGCTGTAGCCAGCGGGGTGCGCGGCTTGTCGGCCTCGCAGTGGGCGATGAATTTTTGAGTGGAAAGTGAAAAGCGGAAAGTGGAAAGTAAATCGCGGAGCGATACGGCGGGATGAATTTCGGGGAGGACGGTATGAAGGCTCTGCTTCATGGCGCTGACAGCCAACTTCTCCAGACGGTCGGTCTTGAGGAACGAGCGTTCGGAGTGGTCACAGTTGAGGAGGGTGATCTCGCCGACGCCTATCTCCACAGATTTCTCCACCAGCCACTCCATCCGGGAGGGATTCTTGGTGGGAGCCACTGCCAAGTGGAGAGTGGAAAGTGGAAAGTGGAAAGCGGAAAGCAACTCAGATGCTTCCACCACGCAGGCTTTGTCATTGGCTTCGACTATCTGGCAGCGATAGAGGTTGCCGCGCCCGTCAGTGACGTTCAGTTCGTCGCCCTCACGGAGGCGCAGCACCCGCACGGCGTGGCGGCTCTCCTCGGCATCGAGGGTGCAGAAAGCATTCGGGGTAATATCTTTACAATAAAATAATTGCATCGCTCTGATGAAAATGACACTATTGTCTTATCTCCTTATCTCCAGTCTCCTTATCTCCTAGATTATCATACCGCTGGCCACCACGAGGTGGGCGTCATTGTCGTAGATAGTGGCGTACTGGCCGGCGGCGATACCCTGGATGCGATCGCCGCTCTCTATTTCCACCAATCCATTCGGCAGTCGACGCAGCACCCCTGGATGGAACTCCGGCGTATGGCGTATCTTAAATTTTATTTCCTGCTCCACAAAATCTCCCCAAATATCGCTGCTGAGGTAGTGGAAGCCCATGAGGGTCACCTTGTGGCCGTGGGCGGCATCGGGGTCGTAGCCCTGGGAGACATAGAGCACGTTCTCCTCGATATCTTTGCGGACGACGAACCACGGTCCGCCGCTGAGGAACAGTCCTTTACGTTGTCCGATAGTGTGGAACCAGTAGCCCTTGTGAGTGCCCAGCACCTTGCCGGTTTCAAGTTCCACGATCTTGCCCTCTTTTTCACCGAGGTAGCGCTTGATGAAGTCGTTATAGTTTATCTTCCCCAAGAAGCAGATACCCTGTGAGTCCTTTCGGTCGGCGCTGGGCAGATGGGCGGCATGCGCTATCTCGCGCACCTCGCTCTTCATCATGCCTCCGATGGGGAACATCAGACGCCGAATCTGGTCGTACTCCAACTGCGACAGAAAATCCGTCTGGTCTTTGATGGGGTCCACCGCCGTCGCCAGAAACACAGTACCTTCGATATCGGCGGTGCGGGCGTAGTGGCCGGTGGCGATGCGGTCGTAGTCTTTTCCGCGACGGTCGACGAAGGCGCCAAACTTGATGAGTTTGTTGCACATCACGTCGGGGTTGGGTGTCAGGCCCTTACGGACGGTCTCGATGGTGTAGGAGACCACGTTGTCCCAGTACTCCTTATGAAGGTTTATCTCCTCAAATCGACATCCGTATTTCTTTGCAATCCACCGTGTTATCTCGATATCTTCTTCGGCGGGACAGTCGATATATCCCTCCTCATCTTCCATTCCGATGCGGATATAGAAGATGTCGGGTGTGAAACCCTGCTCCTTCAGCAGGTGCACCACCACCGAGCTGTCCACGCCTCCCGATACCAAAGCTGCGATATTCATTAAAATGGATAACGCGGAAGAAATTTTTTTATTATAGTTGATAATTTTTTTTCTGTGATTGAAAAAAAAGTTGTAATTTTACACCCAGAAAATCATGAAAGAAAAACGTTGGATAATTAGAGAAGACTATGATTTAGAGACTGTTGAGAAACTTGCGGCATCGTTGGGCGTTGACAAAAACATCGCCACTCTGCTCGTAGAGCGGGGTGTCACCACGTTTGAAGAGGCACGACGTTTTTTCCGACCGGGACTGGATCAGATTCACGACCCCTTCCTCATGAAGGGCATGAAAGAGGCCATCAACCGCATCAACGAAGCCATTCAGCGACAAGAACGAATCATGGTCTATGGCGACTACGACGTCGACGGCACGTCGGCCGTAGCGCTCGTCTATTCCTACCTTCAGGAACTGGACTCAAACATTGATTTCTACATCCCCGACCGCGAACATGAAGGCTACGGTGTCTCGCAGCAAGGCGTCGACTATGCCCGTGAGACGGGTGTCAAGTTGGTCATTGCCCTCGACTGCGGCATCAAGGCCATGGAGATGGTCGACTATGCCAAGCAGTACGGCATCGACTTCATCATCGGCGACCACCACCTGCCCGGCGACGAGGTGCCGCAAGCCGTGGCCGTCCTCGACCCCAAGCAGGTCGATTGCCCCTATCCCTACAAGGAACTCTCAGGTTGCGGTATCGGCTTCAAGATTGTCGAGGCTCACCTCGAGCAGCGCATGGGCGTGCGCCTCTGCGACCTCCCCGAGCAACTCGACCACCACCGTCAGCAGCGTCAGGAAGAGCTGAAGCTCCGTCTGCTGAAGTATCTCGACTTGGTGGCCGTCAGCATAGCTTCCGACATTGTACCCATCATGGGCGAGAACCGCGTGCTGGCCTTCTTCGGCCTCCGCGTCCTCAACACCAAGCCCCGTGCCGGCATCGAAGCTATCCTAAAATACGGCCATGTTGACCGCAGGAAGTCCGACTCGTCCGACCAGTCGGACAAGTCAGACCAGACAGAAAAGCCCAAGACCGGCTATTTCGAGAAGGAACTCACCATCACGGATTTGGTATTCCTCATTGGCCCCCGTATCAATGCCGCCGGCCGCATCCGCTCGGCCTTCGACTCCGTGCGACTGATGCTCACCGATGATCCCAACATCGCACGCCGTCTGGCGGAGGATATCAACCAGTACAATATGGAGCGCAAAGAGCTCGACACCGCCGCCACCGAGGAGGCCAAGCGCCGCATCGACCACGACCCCTTCTATCAGGGACGCCAGTCGCTGGTGCTCTTTGATGAGCATTGGCACCGCGGTGTCGTGGGCATCGTGGCATCCCGCATCGTCGAGGCATACTACAAGCCCACCATCGTCTTTACTCGCGGCAGCGACGACCTCATCACCGGCTCCGCCCGTTCCGCCGGCGAGTTCGACGTCCACGAGGCCCTCGAGAAATGTGCTGACCTGTTGGAGCATTTCGGTGGCCACAAGTGTGCCGCCGGAGTCTCGCTGCGGCAGGAGAACATGCGTGCCTTCGTCGACCGCTTCGAGCAGTTGGTGCGCGAGGGCATGGGCGCCGAAGAGGCCGTCCCCGAGATAGAGATTGATGCCGAGATAGGCTTCTCGCAGATTACGCCCAAGTTCCTTCGCATCCTCAAGCAGTTCGCCCCCTTCGGACCCGACAACAATGTGCCCGTCTTCGTCACCCGCGAGCTTGTGGATACCGGCAACGCCCGTATTGTGGGCACCAACCACCTCAAGTTCAACGCCATCCCCCTCACCGAGCGCTCGCGCCCCTATCCTGCCATCGCTTTCCAGATGGGAGAATGTCTGCAGCGCATGCGTACCGACCGCTTTGACCTTTGCTACCAGCTTGAGGAGAACTACTGGCGTGGCCGCACAGAGATTCAGCTCAACGTCAAGGACTTGAAGTTCGTCGAGTAGAAAAACGCTATACATTGTATATATAGGGGTGCCCATCACCTCACCAAACTCGACCCCGAGTGTCTCGAGCCCGTCAGCGCACTCTCCATGGAGATTATCGAAGAACCCACCAATTTGGGATTCAGAGAAAAAATAGTATAACCCTTGAACCTGAAACCTTGAACCCTAATCTATGAACAACAGATCTTTCGCTAACCGTTTGACATGGAGAATCATTGGCATCGTGTCGGGCATCTTCATCATCTCCTTTATTGTGGTGGGGGTGGCCATGCAGTACATCTCCACCAATGAAGAGACGACCGCAGCGCCTTGGAGGCAGATTCTCGATCTGATTCTGATGCTGATTGTCGGTTTAACGGTGCTCTTCTTCCTCTGTCGCCGCATGATACGCCGCATGGCGCGTCCCATCACCGAGCTCTCGGTGTCGGCGATGAATATGGCCAACGGCAACTTCAAGGCCAAGCTGCCGCAAATCGACAGCAAGGACGAAATGCGCCGCCTGCACGACAGCTTCCTCTACTTGGAGAACTCCATCACAGACTATATTGGCCAGTTGAAGGAGACGAAGAGCGACAACGAGCGTATGGAGTCGGAACTTAACGTGGCGCGCACCATCCAGATGGGTATGCTCTCCACCGACTTCCCTCCGCAGCTGCATGCCCTGGTGAAGCCCGCCAAGGAGGTGGGTGGCGACCTCTACGACTTCATCCGCAAGGGCGACGTGCTCCATTTCGCTGTGGGCGACGTCAGTGGCAAGGGTGTCCCCGCCTCGCTGGTGATGTCTATCACCCGCGCCATGCTCCATTTCGTGGCTACCCTCGACCTGAAACTAAACGAGTCGGTGAGTCGCATCAACAACAGCGTGGCCGACAGCAACAGCAACGACATGTTTGTCACCCTCTTCGTGGGCCGCATCGACCTCAAGACCGGGCATATGGACTACTGCAACGCCGGCCATAACCCGTTGGTTGTCATTCCGCCCAACGGCGAGCCCTATTTCCTGTCGGTCAAAAGCAATCTGGCTGCGGGCCTCTTCGAGGACTTCCCCTACGAGGCTGAGAGCATCGACCTTGAGCCCGGCACGCGCCTGGTGGCCTATACCGACGGCGTCACTGAGGCCGAGAACGACGCCTTGGAGCTCTTTGGCGAGGAACGACTGATGGAGGTGGCGAAGCAACTCGACGCCGACAGCGACGAGAAGGCCGTTGTGGAGCAGGTCTACCGCTCCGTCAACGCCTTTGCCGCCGGTCACCCCCAAAACGACGACATCACGATAATGAGCATAAAGGTGTAAGGTGAGAGGTGATAACCTTAAACCTTAAACCTTTGAACCTTTGAACCCTTAAACTCATGAAATACATCTATATCATCAACGGACGAGCCGACAAGGCTCCGCAATATAGCCAGTTCTTCGAGCAGTTGAAGGAGGTGCCGCACACCTACGAGGTATACACCACCCTCGGCGAGGGCGATGCGACGCGCTATGTGCGCCTCTACTGTGACCTGCATCCCGACGAAGAGGTCTGCTTCGTGGCCTGCGGCGGCAACGGCATCATCAATGGCGTCGCCTCCGGCCTCATGGGCTACCTTGAAACTCTCAACTCTCAACTCTCCTGCCTAGCTCCAAAGGAGACACGGCCTGCGATCGAAGTGGAGCAACCTCTCAACTTCTCCATGGCCATCCTCTACTTCGCCGGAGCCACCGAGGACTTCATTATCAACTACCCTGGCCGCAATTTCCGCAGCGTGAAGGAGATGCTGGCCGGCACCGTGACCCCTACCGACATCATCAAGGTCAACGACAGCTACTGCCTCAACGTCATCAACCTCGGCTTCAACTCGCGAGTGGCGTCGCGTGCCAATGAGTTGGTGGCCAAGGGAAAGTCGGCCCACGAGGCCTATATCCGTGGTGTTATCAACGCCTTCCTCACCAGTCGTTTCAACCGCATCCGTGTCACCGTCGACGGCGAGCGCATCGCCCGTGGCCTCATGGTGCTCTGCACTGTCGCCAACGGCCGACGTGTGGGTGGCGAGTTCAACTGCGCCCCTACCGCGAAGACCGACGACGGCCTCATCGATGTTTGCTACTTCCGCGCCATGAGCCTCTTGCGTCTACTGATGCTCTTCCCGCTCTACCGTAGCGGACAGCATATCGGCAGTCGTCCGGGCAAGGGTAAGGTCCTCTACCGCCAAGCACGCGAGGTGGTGGTGAGTAGTCGCGACATCATCGACATCTACCTCGACGGTGAACTCCTTCCCGGTTCGCGCTTCGAGATGAAGATCCTTCCCGGAGCGCTGCCCCTGCGGCTACCGGAGAAAAGCGAGAACTAAGAACTAATTGCTAAAAAAATGCTTTTAGGTTTAAGTATTGATGCATGGATTACCATCGTGACGGTGGTGGGACTGTTCAGCGTGATGCTATTCACCAAGCTGCGGGGCGACTTGGTGTTCCTCGCCGCCATCGGCATCCTCTTCGTCACCGGCGTGCTCGAAGCCAAGGAGGCATTCTCGGGCTTCAGTGGCACCTCGGTCGTCACCGTCGGCGTGCTTTTCGTGGTCATCGCCGGCTTGACGCACACAGGTGTGTTACAGTGGATTGTGAAACATCTGCTGGGTCAGCCTGGCAGTTACCGCAAGGCTCTTACACGACTGATGTTGCCCGTGGCGGCTCTTAGCTCGTTCCTCAGCAATACCACCGTCGTGGCGCTCTTTGCGAGCATCGTCAAGATATGGTCGAAGAAACTCGGCGTGGCGCCCTCGAAGCTGCTCATCCCACTGAGCTATGCTTCGGGCATGGGCGGTGTCTGCACCCTCATTGGCACTCCGCCGAACCTCATCATCAGCGGCCTCTACGAGGAACATACTGGAGAGGCGATGAATATCTTCGCCACAACCGTGCCGGGTCTCTTCTGTCTGGCCGTCGGCGTACTGTCGGTGTTGGCGATGCGTAGACTGCTGCCCGACCGCAAGGCTCCCGAGAGCGAGTTCGAGTCGACGGGCGAGTACACCGTCGAGCTCCTCGTACCCTCCGACAACCCCCACATTGGAAAGACATTGGGCGAGGCAGGCCTGATGCAAGTGCCCGGCGGCAGCCTCATCGAAATCTACCGCTTCGACGGGGAGCAAGCTTTCGTCAGCGAGGACGAGTACCTCATGGGCGGCGATCAGATGGTCTTTGCCGGGCAAGTCGACGAAATCCTCGAACTCACCAAGACCCACGGTCTCGTCATCGCCAACCACCACGTCTTTTCCGTCAGCGAGATTGAGAAAGGTCATAAGTTGCGCACTGCCCACATCGCATTCGGCAGCAAACTCATCGGCAAACGATTGTCCGACACAAACTTCGCCGAGCAGTACAACGTGGTCATCGTCGCCGTCTCGCGCCACGGTCATCGCATCGAAGGCCCCTCGCGCGACATCGTGATGGAGGCCGGCGACACGCTGCTCCTTGAGTTCCCACCGCATTTCGACATGAGCACTGTCGAGAAAGATAGCAACCTCAGCTTCTTTGACTCGCAGGATGTGCCCAACATCGGCCGCGGGACTCTTGTTTCTTCCCTTATCATGATTGCCATGGTGACCCTCTCAGCCCTTGGCGTGATGTCTATGCTGCAGTGCGCCTTCCTCGCTGCTGCCGCCATGCTCTTATTCCGTTGTTGCAACGCCGACCAGGCCATGAAGTCCATCAACTGGAGCATCCTCATGGTCTTTGCCGGTAGCGCTGTGCTCGGCCTAGCCATCCAGAAGACCGGCCTCGCCGAACTCCTCGCCACCAGCATCCTCAACATCTGCGGCACTGACCCGCTCGTGGTCATGATTGCCGTCTGCCTGGTGGCTACCTTCATCACGGAGTTCATCTCCAACACCGCCGCCGGTGCCATGTTCTTCCCCATTATGTGGGAGGCCGCTGAACAGTTGGGTTACGAACCCTTCCCCTTCCTTATCGCCCTGATGATCAGCGTCAGCAGCAGCTTTGCCACGCCCATCGGCTCGCCCACCCACATGCTTGTCTACGGTCCCGGCGGCTACCGCTTCAAAGACTTCCTCCGTATCGGCCTGCCGATGAATCTCATCATCCTCGCCGCCAACATACTCATCGTGAACATCGTCTACCCGCTGACACCGATAAAGTGAGATTATAACACCCCGTTTAGGAAGGATAAGAAAGATAAATAATAGAGATATGGAGACGAGATTCAAAAAAAACGCAAAAATCTTCGACATCGTCATCACTGCTGTGGCTGCTATGGTTTCGGTGGGCGTGATGCTCTATGCCGTCGCCCATTTCGGTCTGAAGGAGTCGTGGCCCGAGCTGATGCTCAACCTCTTCTACATCGCCTGCCTGGTGATGATCTGGCTGTACTTCTTCAGCCGCATGGACAGTCAGCGCTTCAACTACTGGTGCTCCATCTCGGTGGGCATCACGGTACTGCTGCGCGACATTCTCTTCGCGCCGCCTTTGGCCTACTACTCCCTGCATCTGGCTTGCCTCACGCTGTCGGTGCTGCTGCTCTGCATGCTCACTTTCTTCTATGCCCGCAAGAACTGGCAGAGCTACACCAAGCGCAACCTCTGGGCCATCTGCGTCATCGACATGGTCATCGCCGCTCTCTACAATGTCGACATCTACCTGGAACCTAGCAACGAATACACCGACTATCTGCTGACCGAAATCTGGATACGTCCCACCATCACCTATGGTCTGGTGGCCTGTTTTGTCACGGAAGCCAAAAAAGTGTGTAAATGATGGTTAATGGTATCTTTGTGTGATATGTGCAGATGGCACAATAAAATAATAAAAAAAACGTTGTAGAGATAGAAATAAGAAAAACAATGTATGTATTAGACCCTCATTCTGAGTCCATCATGGAGGAATACCGCAAGCAGCGGCCGATGTTCCTCGAGGCCGAAAATGCAATAGCGACGCGCCTGCGTGAGAGTTTGACGGAGGCCGGCATCGTTGTGGCGTCGGTGGAGAGTAGGGTGAAGACGGAGAAGTCGCTAGCTGGCAAGTTGGAGCTCAAGGGTGCCAAATATAAGAGTCTGGCCGATATCACCGATATCATCGGCTTGCGTGTTATCACTTTCTACCTCGACGACGTCGACGTGGTGGCTTCGGTGGTGGAACGCCTCTTCGATGTGGACTGGGACAATACCGTTGACAAGCGACGGCTGCACGCGCTGGACAGCTTCGGCTACCAGTCGCTGCACTATATCTGTCGTGTGCCTGAGATGCCTTTCCGCTTTGAGATACAGATGCGGACGTTGCTGCAGCATGCCTGGTCGAACATGAACCACGACACCGGCTACAAGTCGGGTGTGGAGATACCCCGCGAATATATCCGCAATATGAGTCGTCTGGCGGGGATGTTGGAACTCGCCGACGAGCAGTTCAGCCGCATCCGCTCGGAGCTGACGGACTATCGTCGCCGTATGCAGGCGCTGGTGGCGTCGGGCAACCTCGACGAGGTGCAGCTCGATGGCGACACCTTCCGCAGTTATCTCGACCTCCATCCCTTCACCCCCCTCAATCGTCGCATCGCTGCCATCAACCAGGCGGAGATACAGGAGGTTCCGCTGATGCCCTACTTGGCGGCATTCAAGGACATCGGCTGCCAGACGCTTGGCGACGTACAGCGCATCATCAAGGACTACTCCGAAGGAGCCTACCAGATAGCCTGCTACCAGATGGGTCTCACCGACCTCGACATCATGGCCTCCTCCGTAGGCCCGCAGAATCTCTGCATCGCCTTCATCCTGAGAAATGGTGGCGGCCGTACGGGATTGCGCCGCTTGTTCGACCACTTGTTGGGGACTTCGGAAGCCAACGAGATGATGGCGGAGATGATGGTGGAGCAGTCGGCAAGTTTCCCGTTTATGAATCAGAAAAATTAATAATTAGTGTATATGGATAAATTAACTAATCTTCCAGACCTTTTAGGTTTCCACATCCCTAATTTCCTCGGATTAAGTCCGTTGGCGATGTTGTTCGGCATTCTGGCACTGGTGTCCACGATGACGCTGTTCAACCATCAAATCCGCTACTGCGGGCAAGACCGCTACTATCCGGTGCTCTACACCCTCTTCGGCATCTCGTTGCTGGCGGTGTTCTATTATGTCTTCCAGGCAGACTTGCCTTCCTTCGAAGGCAATCCCTGTATCGGCTGGTATTGCCACGCCTCGCTGGTGGGAAACAACATGTTCCTGGCCATCCTCGGTATTGCCCTGACCACTGTTGTTTCTTTCGGCATCTTCATCGCCACCATGCAGATTGTGGCACAGGTCTCGGTAGAGGCCGGTATGTCGCTGGAGGAGAAGCGCTGGAAGGAATGGAAATGGGGTCTCGCTATTGTCCTGCTGGGCGTCTGCATCTCGGGTATCACCTATGAGTTCGCCCGTACGTTCGCCGGCTGGGTAATGCTCATCACCGTTGTGCTGACTGTGGCTTTCACAATCTTCAAGATAGTGCGTGACACGCTCTACTGCGGCAACTTCTTCTGGGCATTGCTCATCGGTTTGGTGTTCCTGCTGGGTACTGCCGCCTCGATGGCACTCTTCCTCGATGTCATCCATGCCTGTGTCTATCTGGTGGTCTTCCTTGCAGGTTTCATGGCTCAGGCCAAAGCCCGCAAGAAAAAACCTAAAAAATAAAGGTTACAGAAAGGTTATGGAAACCGGCTTATGGCCGGCATAAAAAAGAATGAAAATGAGTACGAAAGAGAGGTCCGAGAAGAAGCTCCTCGGCAAGTCGGCGCGCGCTGGACTGCTGGTGGTGGTGATAGCCATTGTCACCCTCGAGGCAACCAGCATCACCCAATACATCTATTCCCAACGGGGTATCAAGGAAGAGGCCTCGCAGCGTGCTCAGAGCGAACTGCAGAGTGCCACGAACAGGATTATGGATATCGTCAACCAGGCCGAAGGGTCGGTGAACAACAGCTTGTGGGTAGCCGAATGGTGCTTGGAGACTAGTCCCGATAGCTTGGTACGCGTGCCCCAGCGCGTGGTGGAGATCAACCCCGTCGTGGTGGGCTCTACCATCGCCCTCGTGCCCGGCTACAACAAAAAGTACCCTCTCTATTCGCCTTACGCCACACGCAACCTCGAAACTGGCGAGATTGAAACTCTTTCGCTGGCCACCGATAGCTACGACTACCCCTCGCAGGAATGGTTCACCCAACCTATGGCCTCGGGCGAGGGTTACTGGTCTGAGCCCTACTTCGACGAAGGTGGCGGCAACATGCTGATGACCACCTTCTCCATGCCTGTCAAGGACCATGAAGGCCGCATCGCCGCCATCCTTACCGCTGACATCTCGCTCGACTGGCTCACCGAACTCATGGAGAATACCAAATCGTATCCCAACGCCTACAACACCGTCACCAGCCGCAACGGACATCTGGTGCTAAGTACCAACCTTGAGGCTCAGCAATCTGGCAATCTGGACACCTTGGTCTACCAAGCTCCCGTGGAGCGTACCGGCTGGACCCTCTCTATCGTCATCCCGGAGAAAGACCTCTTCGCTGGTGTCCGCAGAGTGGGTATGGTGGTGAAAATCTTGCAGATACTCGGTGTTGTGTTGATAATCGTCATCCTCCGTCTCATTGCTAAAAACCAGCTGAAATACAAGAATCTCAACACTCAGAAAGAGTTGATTCAGAACGAGCTTCGTATTGGACGCGACATACAGATGTCACTCGTCCCCAAGACCTTCCCCGCCTTCCCCAAACGCACCGACCTCGACGTTGCCGCCTGCATCGTCCCCGCCAAGGAGGTGGGTGGCGACCTCTACGATTTCTACATTCGCGATGAGAAGCTCTTCTTCTGCATCGGTGACGTCTCTGGCAAGGGTGTGCCGGCAGCACTGGTGATGACGGTAACGCAGAGTCTCTTCCGTGCCATCTCGAGCCGCGAGAACAGTCCGGCCAAGATTGTCGCCAGTATGAACGACTCGATGGCCGAGAAGAACGAGAACAGCATGTTCGTCACCTTCTTCTGCGGCATCCTTGACCTCGTCACCGGTCAGCTGCGTTACTGCAACGCAGGCCATAATCCTGCGCTGCGTGTGGGTGTGAGCGAGTCGATGGTGGTTACCGGCACCACCGTCAGCCAGCTGCCTGTGGAGTCTAACATTCCGCTGGGTCTCGATACAGGTTTCCCCTTCAAAGAGCAGGAGGCATTCCTTGGCTACGACGACACGCTCTTCCTCTACACCGACGGCGTCACGGAGGCCGAGAACGCCACCTTCGAACTCTTCGGTGAGGAGCGTCTGGAGACCACTCTCAGTACCAAGCGCGACGCCCAGGGGCAACTCGAGGCTGCTCGCGATGCTGTGAACAACTTCGTCGGCGACACCCCACAGAGCGACGACATCACCATCCTCGTCATCCACTATCTCGCCACTCCTGCCAAACAGGAGCGTCGCCTCATCCTCCACAACGACATCCAGCAGATTCCTCAGCTGGCCGACTTCATGGAGACCATCGCCGAAGAAAAGGGACTCGATCAGGGTCTCTGCCTCAGCCTCAACTTGGCCCTCGAGGAAGCTGTCACCAACGTCATCCTCTATGCCTACCCCGCTGGTGCCGATGGGCTGGTGAACATCGAAGCCGTGCTCCGGGAGCACTCGCTGGAATTCATCATCACCGACAGTGGCGTGGCATTTGACCCCACTGCTGTGCCCGAAGCCGACACCACCCTCTCCGCCGCCGAACGTGCTATCGGCGGTCTCGGCATCCACCTTGTGCGCCAGATCATGGATGAGGTGCGCTACCAGCGCCTCGACGACAAAAACATCCTAACCCTTACAAAGAACATTTAGACAATCGAAATAAATAATAACAAATTATGAAAATAACAATCGAAACGACCAATGGAACGACGACTGCCCACCTTGAAGGACGTCTCGACACGCCGGCTTCCACCGAGGTGACCCCCTATTTTGACCAGCTCCAGGAGCATGCCGACGGCACCGTCATCCTTGACTGCACGGAACTCAGCTACATCGCCAGTTCGGGCCTCCGCCTTTTCCTTGCCCTCCGCAAGGTATCTATGGCGAAGGGAGGCAAAGTCATTGTCAAGAATATCAACGACGGTATTCGCCAGGTCTTTATGATGACGGGCTTCCTCAACATGTTTGAGATACAGTAACATGGAGCGCCGGCTTCCAGCCGGCATTAAAATGAAATGAACACAGACCTTTTCGATAAAGCGGCCAAATTTGCTATCGATGCCCACCGTGGTGGCGAGCGCAAAGGCAAGGGTTATCCTTACATCCTCCACCCCATGGAGGCTGCTATCGTTGTCTCTTCCCTCACCACGGATCCTGAGATGCTCGCCGCTGCCATGCTGCACGACACCGTCGAGGACACCTCCGTCACCATCGAACAGATACGACAGGAGTTCGGTGACCGTGTGGCGTCTTTGGTGCATCACGAAACTTCTCCGCTGCCTCATGACGCCCCTTGGTGTGAACGTAAGCAGGCACAGGCCGACCTCATCGCAGCCTCTCCGACAGACAGCAAGATTGTCGCCATTGGTGACAAACTTTCCAACCTTCGTGCCATTGTGGCCGACTACCGCCAGCTTGGCGACGCCCTCTGGCAGCGCTTCAAGGCTCCCGGTGGCAAAGAGGATATCCTCTGGTACTACACCATCCTCGCCGACGCCCTCAACGACCTCGCCGGCACAGCACCTTATGAGGAATATTTGGAACTCTTGAAAGAACTAAGAAGTAAGAACTAAGAGTTATGAAAACACATTTGTCCTTTCTTCGCTGTCATTTTTTTATTTCAGCGGTGCTCAGATCCCTTCGGGTGCACTCCCTAACACTATATTTTATCTTTCTTTTTTCATCTTTCACTTCCGCATCGGCGCAGGACGAAACCATCGTCTTTACGCCGCAGTGGACAGCGCAAGCGCAGTTCGCTGGCTACTATGTGGCTGAGGCGAAAGGATTCTACCGTGAGGCGGGTTTGAAGGTGAAGATTGAACATCCGTCGGCTACACAGCCCGCCATGAGCCGTCTCCGCGCTGGCCACTGTCAGGCCACCACGCTGCAACTCTGTCAGGCTATGGAGATTCTGGACGGCGGTACTCCGTTGGTGAATATCCTGCAGACCTCGATGAACAACGCCATGGTGATTGTGTCGGCACGTGGCAAGGACCCGCTGACACAGAAGGGTGCCAAGGTGGGCATCTGGAGTGTCGGCTTCGGACAACTGGCTATCTGCATGAGCATTAAGGATAGTTTGGACTACCAATGGGTACGTTTTGCACAGAACATCAATCTCTTTCTCTCTGGTGCTCTCGACGCCACCCTGGCGATGAGCTACAACGAGTACTACCAACTCGTGCAAGCGGGTATCGAGATGTCCGACAAAAACGTCTACCGCTTCTGCGACCACGGCTACAATGTACAGGAGGATGGCGTCTACATGACGCGCGGCTACTATGAGAAACACAAAGAACAGGCCAAGAAGTTCGCCCAAGCCAGCCGCCGCGGCTGGGAATGGGCTGCCCAGCATCCCGAGGAGGCGTTGGATATTGTGATGCAGTATGTGGAGCGTGACCATATCGCCACCAACCGCATCATGCAGCGTCTGATGCTCAAAGAGGTGCTGCGTCTGCAGGTCGACCGTGAGTCGAAGAAACGTGAGTTCCGCCTGCGCCCCGATATGGTACAGCTCGCCAGCCGCCTGATGGTGGAGTATGGAATGCTAAGTAAGGAGGTGACATATAGCCAGTTAACAGTTAAGAATTAAGAGCTGATAGTTATGAATAAGGCTTTCGCTTTTGTCCGTGGCAAACTATCTGTCAAGGTGAGTCTGTGGGTGGTCTTCTTCGCCGCCATCATATTCAACATCGCCTTGGGATGGTTCTTCTATCAGGCCCGCGATGCTGTGCGTAGCGAGGCCGTCAGCCGTGCTACGCAGATACTCGACAAGACCTCCCTGCGTGTCGAGGGTATCCTCAACCGTGTTGAGGTGGCCTCGAATATGACCAAATGGCTCGTGCTTAGACATCCTAATAAAGCTGACTCGATGTTCGTCTATAGCCGCGGAATGTTGGAGAATAACCCTGATTTCTACAACACCTCCATCGCCTTCGAACCTTATCACTTCAAGGAGCGGGGACGCTACTTCTCCGCCTACACAAGGCACATCGGCGACAGCATCCGTACCACTCAGGGAGGCAGCGAAAGCTACCAGTATTTCTATATGGACTGGTACCTCATGCCTAAGTTGCTGGACAAGCCCTGTTGGACTGAGCCTTACATAGATTTCGACGTGGCTACCAATACCAGCGAGATGGTCACCAGTTACTGCCAAAGCATCAAGGACGAGGAGGGAAAAGTGATTGGTGTCATCAATACCAGCCTTTCGCTCAACTGGCTCTCGCAGACCATCTCCGCCGTGAAGCCCTATCCCAACTCCTATAGCATCATGATAGGTCGCGGCGGCACCTACTTCGTGCATCCCGATTCGACGAAGATTACCTGCCAGTCAATCTTCACGCAGACGATGGAACACGAAGACACCGCTATGGTGGCTCTCGGCCACGCCATGCAGCGCGGCGAGGAAGGCATGAAACACATGACCGTCAACGGTACGGACAGTTACGTCTTCTACAAACCCCTGGGACAGACGGGCTGCTCGATGGCTATCGTATGTCCTGAGAGCGATATCTTCGGCGGTTTCGACCGCCTGCGTCGCACCGTCACCATCATCATCGCTGTCGGCCTGCTGCTGATGCTCTTCTTCTTTATCCGCATCATCACCAGCGAGCTCAAACCCCTCCGCCGTCTCGCCAAAGAGGCTGAAACCATCGCCTCCGGACGTTTTGATGTCCAGATGCCCGACTTCCAGCGAGTCGACGAGATAGGCCAGCTCAGCCACTCCTTCGCCGGCATGCAGCAGTCGCTGGTGAAATACATCGAGGAACTCAAGGATACCACCTCCCAGAAGGCATCGATAGAAAGGGACCTCCAGGTGGCCAGCTCCATCCAGATGGGTATGCTGCCCGAAAAGTTCCCTACTCGCGATGACCGCGACGACGTGCAGCTCTTCGCCTCCCTGACGCCTGCCAAGGAAGTTGGCGGCGACCTCTTCGACTTCTACTTCCGTGACGAGAAGCTATTCTTCTGCATCGGCGATGTCTCTGGCAAGGGCGTCCCGGCCTCGCTCTTTATGGCGGTGACGCGTTCCACCTTCCGCACGGTGTCGGCCCACGAGTCCATGCCGGACCGCATCGTCACCATCATGAACCGCACCATCGCCGACATGAACAAGAACCACATGTTCGTCACCCTCTTCGTCGGCGTGCTCGACTTGCCCACCGGACGTCTGCATTACTGCAACGCCGGCCATGATGCCCCGCTGCTCGTCGGCGACGGTGTCGGCGAGTTGCCCTGCGACGCCAACATCCCTGTCGGTTTCATGCCCACATGGAAGTACACGCTGCAGGAGGCACATATCTTCACCGGCACCACCATTTTCCTCTTCACCGACGGTCTCACCGAAGCCGAGGATGCCAACCACGCACAGTTCCAGATGGAACGTGTCAACGATGTGGCTGAAAATGCCCTCGCCAACCATCAGCATGAGCCGCGACAGATTATCGAACGGATGACCGATGCCGTCCACCAGTTCGTAGGCGATGCCGAGCAGAGCGACGACCTCACCATGATGGCTATCCAATACATCAAGCAGCAGGATGAAGAAGTGCGCATGCGTAAAAGCATCGTGTTGCCCAACGATGTCAAGGTGGTGCCTCAGTTGACGGATTTTGTCACCGAGGTCTGCGAAACCATGGGGTTCGACGACATGGACACCATGAAGATGAATGTCGCCATAGAGGAGGCTGTGGTCAACGTGATGAACTATGCCTATCCGGCAGGAGAGCACGGCGATGTGACCGTCGAGGCCGTCACCAACGGTATGCGGCTGAAGTTCACCATCATTGACAGCGGCAAACCTTTCGACCCCACCGTCCAGGCCGCTGTTGATACCACTCTCTCCGCCAGCGAGCGCCCCATCGGCGGGCTCGGCATCCATCTCGTGCGCCAGATAATGGACTCCATCAACTACGAACGTATCAACGGACTCAATGTCCTTACTTTAAGAAAGAAATTGAATAATAATAGTATATGAAAACAACGATTCAGGAACAAGACGGCAATATGGTTGCCATACTGGAAGGACGTCTCGACACCGCTGCTGCTGTCGAAACCGAAAAAGCAATGAACCCTCTCAACGATGTGGAGGGGAAAGACATCATCATCGACTGCACGGCGCTGGAGTATATCTCGTCAGCGGGACTGCGCATCTTCCTCGGCATCCTGCAGAATGCCCAGGCGAAGGGCGTCCATGTATACCTCAAAGGCGTTTCTGAAAACGTCCGCGCCGTCTTCGCCATCACAGGCTTCATCAGCCTCTTCGAATTCAAATAATCCAGAAAGATTATTCAAACAGTTTCAAAAAAAGGGACGCTTTATGGCAGACGACAAAAAGATTATCTTCTCGATGGTCGGCGTGGGCAAGCTCATTCCGCCCAGCCGTCAGATTTTGAAAGACATCTACCTGAGTTTCTTCTACGGAGCCAAGATCGGTATCATAGGCCTCAACGGCAGCGGAAAGTCGTCGTTGATGAAGATTATCGCCGGCGTCGACAAGGACTATCAGGGCGAGGTGGTCTTCTCGCCGGGCTATAGCGTCGGCTACCTTGAGCAGGAGCCTAAACTCGACGACACCAAGACCGTCAAGGAGGTGGTGCAGGAGGCTGTGCAGGAGGTCGTCGACCTGCTGAAGGAGTACGACGAGGTGAACAACGCCTTCGCCGAGCCCGATGCCGACTTCGACAAGCTCATCGCCCGTCAGGGCGAGCTTACCGAGCTCCTCGAAGCCCACGATGCCTGGAACCTCGACACCAAGCTCGAGCGCGCCATGGACGCCCTCCGCTGTCCCGACGAGGACCAGCTGGTGGCCAACCTCAGCGGTGGCGAACGCCGCCGCGTGGCCCTCTGCCGCCTGCTCCTGCAGGAGCCCGACATCCTGCTGCTCGACGAGCCCACCAACCACCTCGATGCCGAGAGTATCGACTGGCTCGAACAGCACCTGCAGCAGTACAAGGGTACCGTCATCGCCGTCACCCACGACCGCTACTTCCTCGACCATGTGGCCGGCTGGATTCTCGAACTCGACCGCGGCGAGGGTATCCCATGGAAGGGCAACTACAGTTCCTGGCTCGAGCAGAAGACTGCCCGTCTGGCCATGGAGGAGAAGCAGGAGAGCAAGCGTCGCAAGACGCTGCAACGCGAGCTGGAGTGGGTGCGTATGGCTCCCAAGGCCCGTCACGCCAAGGGCAAAGCCCGTCTGGCCGCCTACGACCGCCTCCTCAACGAGGACGTGAAAGAGAAAGAGCAGAACCTCGAAATCTTCATCCCCAATGGTCCCCGTCTGGGCAACAAGGTGCTGGAGGTCAACGGCGTCAGCAAAGCCTACGGCGACAAGCTGCTCTATGAGAACCTCACCTTCTCGCTTCCTCCCGCCGGCATCGTGGGCATCATAGGCCCCAACGGCTGCGGCAAGACCACCCTCTTCCGCCTCATCATGGGCCTCGAAAAGCCCGACACCGGCACCTTCGAGGTGGGCGAGACCGTCAAGATAGGCTACATCGACCAGCAGCATGCCGAGATTGACCCCGAGAAGAGCGTCTACGAGATGATTTCCGGCGGCAACGAAAACCTACAGGTGGGCGGCCGACTCGTTAACTCGCGTGCGTATATATCTAGATTCAACTTCAGCGGTACCGACCAGAGCAAAAAGGTCGGCGTCCTCAGCGGCGGCGAGCGCAACCGCCTCCACCTCGCCCTCACCCTCAAGAGCGAAGCCAATGTGCTGCTCCTCGACGAGCCTACCAACGACATCGATGTCAACACCATGCGCGCCCTCGAAGAAGGCTTGGAGAACTTCGCCGGCTGCGCCGTCGTCATTAGCCACGACCGCTGGTTCCTCGACCGCATCTGCACCCATATCCTCGCCTTTGAAGGCGACTCGCAGGTCTACTTCTTCGAAGGCGGCTACACCGAGTACGAGGAGAACCGCAAGAAACGTCTCGGCGACGACACGCCGCACAGGATACACTACAAGAAGCTGATGGTGTAGTTACTGGCCCATCTTCTGGTATTTCTCGACCTCTTTCATCGCTTTGTCGACGACCTCGCGGGCTTTCGTCACCTCCTGGTCGGCTTCCTCTTTCTCCTTCTGCCGTTTGCCGATTTTCTCCTCAATCTTCTTGATGTCAGCTTGGCACTCGGCTATCTTCGAGTTGTACTTCTCAATTTCCTTCTGCAACTCGGCGATATCCTCCTGCTCTTTGCTAATGTTCTTCTCGATTTTCGCCACAGAACTTTCGGCTGACTCCAATTTCTTTTGCGCTTTCTTCAGACTTTTCATAGCCTCCTCGAGGAAGCCCATTGCCTCGATGTGGGTCACGTAACCTACGAAGCCCTGGAGGAACTTCTGGGTGTTCTCCTGAACGGACTCTTTGTTCACCGAGAGGTCGGTGGGGAAGGCGCAGACGGTCACCATGCAGCTATTCTTGCCGGTGCGTTCCACCTTGGTGTAGAGGTTGATGGGGATGGTGGCGATGTCGGCGAAGAGTTGGTCGAGGCAGGCTGTGAAGCCCTCGATTTTCTGCGTCTTCATGTCGGCCTCTTTCAGCCGCTGGTTCAGGGCGTTCTGCACCAGGTGCTCGTTCTTCTCTATCTTGATGGAGAAAGCGGGAGCGGCGATGGAGCCCAGTTGGGCGGTGGTGGCTTCCACATTCTGGCTCTTTACGCCGGCGAACAGCACCAGCACAGCGGAAAAAAGTAATAATTTCTTAATCATAATTTTGTTCTCCTTTCAACCTTTAACGAAAAAAGATGAAAAAAATTTCATCCCGACAAATATTTATCCCCCAGCCGCCACGTATGTGGCGGCCCCGAGTTGCGTTAACTTATCCATTTTCTTGATTTTCCCCCACCGGTGCTGAATCCCCTAAAGGGCAACATTCTTGTTGATAAGTATTCGGCACTCAAATCATTATATTATTCTCTATGACGTATGGAAGCGTCTTCGTAAGATTGCCTATTTTCAGGGTATATTTTTAATGGTTTTCTCATTTCCAAGAAGGATTGCTCATCTCTGCTTTGATGGCAATTTGTTCTCTAATATCCACACTTGTCTCCACGTATTTTGAAAACCCAACATTTAGATAGTGATCAATATGGCCCTTTTCATGGGCGAACGTACTTATTATCTCATCTGCATAGTCGCATATTCTAATTAACGATGCATTGCCTTTTAGATAGATACGAATAATGGGATCTTTATCACGTTCAAATCGGCTTCTCATCCCATAGGACGAGCCATCATCTTCTTCGTAACTTTCAATCCTATATTTTGTAGGATTGTAGTGTTGGTATACTGACAATTGAGCATCTGTCGACATATCTCCACTAACGTCAGAGAATGGTTTAGACATGGCGTATGCCAAATCATGATCTACGTTACCATTTTCATTTTTATCCAACGAGTTCCATGAAAAATCACTTATTATTCGTACATTGTGTGTTTCTGCATTGTCGGAACCGAGATATTTTCCACTCAAAGAAAAATAGTCATCAATTTCATTCCCATCGGGGTCGACCAATTTCACCGGGTTCCACATGCAATAAGCATATGGTGAGATGTCGGGGTACTTATCCGCCAGTGGATCCACCGACAGCCACCCGGTCAAAAGTTCGCTCCAATAGTACCTCGCACCGTAGTAGTGGAAGCCTGATTCATAGTCCTTCTCTTTGCCCGTTGGAGGCCGAAAGTGGAAAAGACCACGAAATCGGGCTGTTATAAACGTCAGTTTTATGTTCTGGTTGGTTCAAAATAAATGTCCGTCATTTTTATCTATTGTTTATAATGCAAGTATCGACACCTTGTGTCTTACGTATATGAATCATCCATCTTGGAATATGTTCTCGCAAAAGAGTGATATCATGTTGGAGCTTTCTTTCCAGGTCGTTCTCAGCATTGCTTTCGAGTATGCATTCCTGATTAATTAGTGTAGATTTAATAAGTGTTTTACAGGAATAAACATGTAGTAAATCCCAGCCTCCTTTATCAAAACACTCCAAATGTTGTGAATTCTCTAAGGGGAACGGAGAAACAGTATCCAATATGATGTATCGTTTTTTATGGAAAGGCTTTATCGAATATGCGACAATAGAGTCTCCTTGATGGTACCACAAAACATGAGGGAAATCCTTTTCTGCATTATGTACTGTCGCATTAAACCAAATCACATATACAGTATCCTCTTTTATCCTCTCGACAAGTCTCAATTCCGACTTAAGTTTTCTAGAATAGGCGATTTCGAGATATTCTTGATAAATTGACTTGCATTGTGCAAACAGCAAGATAGACAATAATAAAATGTAACGTTTCATTCCATTCCTATTTTTTCTTGACGACTCATTTTTTTAAATTCTTCCATATCAATTGTATGGCATTTGCCCTGTCCACTAAAAAAAGTCACTTTCCTATCCTTGGCGCCTACAACAAACCATGTTGCATTCTTCATGTCACCGTTATATGTACAATTAAATGCAGCATTTTTGTCTGCTGCAGAAGGATTTGAAGTTATAGGCTGAACATGCCACACGAATTCAACATCAGGAGCATTGCCGCCAGCATACTTTCCGTCTTGTACAAACGGTGTAATTGACCATATTTTGGCACCATTATCGTCAACCAACATAGGCTCCCCTTGATCCCATATTATTGCATTATTCGCGCCCATATTCGAATGGGCGCCATATTCCACTTGATTATCGGGGTGATCCCCACTTGCTGTTACCATATCAATGGTTTTTTGTACATCATCTGCGACACCTCCAGTTGGAACGTGAAAGACATTTTCTGAGGGAGCCAACGATCCAGAATATTTAGCCCCGAACAAATTAGCCAAGATAACCTTAATTTTTACAGAGCCTGTTACATAATATGCTTTCCCTTTATTCTGTCCATCATCCCCAATTAAACTTACTTTCCCCAAAACTTTCCCATAAATAGGGTCTTCTCCATCTGGATCAAACAATACTACCGGATTCCAGGCACAGTAAGCATACGGGGAAATACTTGGGTATTTGTCCGCCATCGGGTCGACACTTAGCCACGAGGTCATCAGCTCGTGATCCATATATCTCGCCCCGAAGTATCCATACCCCGTCTCCTCGTCTCTTTCTTTGCCGGTGAAAGAGAAACGACTGAAATTTTCGGAAATGCTTTGAGTATAAGCGTTGGCCGACAATTGGGCAGTTGCCTTTTTTTGAAAAAAAGTGTCAAAAAACGCCTCTTTCACGCCATGATGATTCATTGCGTTTTTCTGTAGCGGGGTATTGCCGACGAGAGACACACAGAAACTATGAATATTAGAATCGAATCCAATTTCAGCTTTTCGGTCAGCTCCATCCAGTATGCTCCCAACGGGGAACTCCAAATCACACTGACCTCCGACGAAAAACAAACGGACAATCGCTACCTCATAGGAAAAAGATAAGACATTGAAAAATACGTCGATGACTGTATGCCAGACAGCGTCAGTAATAGGGAAAAAAAGTGTAATTGAATTTTTTTTCGTATCTTTGCATCGTCAAATGTAAATAATCATTGTATGAACAACGCAGACTTTTGGAGGTCAATCAACGGGATTATCGCCGACGGGTTCACGTCAGAGGGTCTGCAGAAACTTGACCATTATGCAGAACTATTTATCAATGGACGGCTTGTATATAAACGATTTTCACCGTTCGAACAGCATGGCTGCGCAGCGGGAGGCACGACTCATGTCGTTGCATCCCTTCTCGCGGGAGCAGAAACTGCGGCAGATAGAGATGCTGCACCTGATGGCAACGAGTTCAAAAGAGAACTCCAACATGGAGCGCAGCAAGCTGACCGCATAGAGCGGTGGGCTCGTGCTGTCGGCTGCTGGACGGAAAGTATCGATGACTCGAAGCCTCGAATGCTCGGCGAGCAGATAGCCGAAGGAGGTGAGGCCGTGGTATACGACCATGGTGCCACCTTGGTGAAAGCCATTGGTCTCGATTATTTCATCCAACATTATCCATTAACACATCTGACTTTAACTCCATGATAGCATACTACTCAACACATTCTTATACTGAGGGCGAAGTCTATTACTACCACGGAGACCACCTCGGTGGAGCCAACTGGATTACCGATGTAAGCGGGCATCCTGTGCAGCACCTACAATACCTGCCCTATGGCGAAAACTACATAAACAAGCGCGTCGCCGGCTCAACATACAATGAGCGTTTCTCTTTCACCGGCAAAGAAAGGGACGAGGAGACGGGGTACGGCTACTTGCCTCGTCAGGCTCGGCAGGCACACCACGGCGCAAGGTATTTGGACCCCACGAGCTGATGACGATGTGGCTCTCCGTTGACCCGATGGCCCCAAGTTGAGTTCCTTTTTGCCACCCCCTAAAATATTTTTTGCCATTTCAGAAAATGTTCATATCTTTGCATTCCGAAAAGAATAAAGAAGAATAAAAGAAAATAAAGAAGAATAAAGAAAATAAAAAGGTGATGAAGACTGACAAAGTAAATCCACATGCTTTTTTTCAGCCCACGTTCGGGAACCGTCCTGACCAGTATATTGGCCGTGACGGCGAGATAGAACAGTTTATGGAAGGCTTGCAGGAACCGATAGGAAGCCGCAACCGCTGCACACTATTCCTTGGACAAAGGGGTATGGGCAAGACGGCTCTGCTGCTGGAGCTGAGTGACCGGGCGACGAGGGCCGGGTATGTGGTGGCACGCGTGACTGCTCATGAAGGAATGCCCAAAGCCATCATTGAGCAGTTTCAATTGAATGGTTCGCAATATTTTAAGGAAGAGAAACGGAAGATGACGGGAATGACTGCTGGCGTGCTAGGGTTCTCGTTGGGTCTTACTTTTTCCGAGGCAGCTGAGCGGCAGTACGGATTCCGCTCGAAAATGTCACTACTTTGCGACAAACTTGCGGAGAAGGGCAAGGGTGCTTTGATTCTGATTGACGAAGTGCGCACATCGGCCGCCATGCGTGAGGTGGCATCAGCCTACCAGGAGTTGGTGGGCGACGGAAAGAACGTGGCCATCGCGATGGCGGGTCTGCCGCATGCTGTTTCCAGTGTATTGAACGACAGTGTGCTGACATTCCTGAATCGTGCCTGCAAGGTAGAGTTGGGGCTGATTTCAACCAACCTGATCAGAGCCTACTATGAGCGGTCGTTCAGGTCAATCGGCATCAAGATTTCGGATGAGATGCTGGATCGAGCAACTCTTGCCACCAGAGGTTTCCCGTATTTAATGCAATTGATTGGCTATTATGTAATACAATATACTCCGGAAGGCGGGACTGTCGATGCCTCTGTCATGGACAAAGCAGAGAAAGCAGCCATGGGTGACATGGAAGATAACGTCTTCAAACCGATATTGTCGCCATTGTCGGATAACGACAAGGTTTTTTTGAAAGCTTTGGCAAATATAGGAGGCACCGTGACCACAGCCAAATTGCAGGCGGCTTTGGGGAGGAGGGGGCCGGCGATACAGCCCTATCGCAAGCGTTTGCTTGATGCCGGAGTCATAGAGGCACCTCGCAGAGGCGAGTTGGTGTTTGCTGTCCCTTACTTGGCGGACTATATGCATGATTAGTATTTTGCAGCGAAGAAAACAACAACAATGCAACAAAACAGCACCATATCGTTGGGAATAAACTCCATGTTTAAGGGAGGCTTTTTGAGAGTGCATTTTGATGTTTCTTCTTCAAAAAATGCGGTGTTACAAATTCTATGGAATTACGATAAACAAAGCAGTTCCGAAGATTTCCAAAGCTGTTCTTTCACCGGCAAAGAACGCGACGAGGAGACCGGCTTCGGCTACTTCGGAGCGAGATACATGGACCACGAGCTGATGACCAGTTGGCTCAGTGTGGATCCGATGGCTGATAAGTACCCGTCAATTAGCCCGTATGCTTACTGCGCCTGGAATCCTGTGAAGTTGGTTGACCCCAATGGTAGAGATTGGGTTGTAATCTTTGACCATGAGAAAAAAACAGTTACGGTCAATGCAAAATATGTAACCAAAGGTGATGAAGCACATGCGTCGGCGGAGAAAGCTATTAAGGCATGGAATAATTTATCGGGAGAATATAGCCTGATGGTTGGAGACGAAAAATATAGCGTTAATTTCAATTTGTCTGTAATTGATAACTCAGAAGCAGTTCTCGGCGACCCAGAACTGAACGCCTACAAATTAGTATCCGAGCTAAGAAACAAAGACGGAAAGGTTGATGAAAATATTAAGGGAGAAACAAACCGCAGATTAATAAACGTTCTTGAGTCAGAGAGAGACAACTATGTAACTTCGTCACATGAAATAGGCCATAGTTTAGGTCTAGAGCATTTCATAAATGGGACGAAAGGTCTAATGGAAGAAGATGGTGGAAGATTAAGTCGCTGTCATGAAATAACCAAGTCCAATGTAGATAATATCTTGCATCTTGCTTTGCATCCTGAAGATCGCAATCCAAAAACCCACAGTGGCGTAGGGTCATATAAGGAAATTGGGAGCAGCAAAGTGGATATAACAAATCGGCTTAATTTAAGATTACTCAAAAACTAAAAAGTCATGAAAACACATCTATGGTTAGTAATTCTGCTAGTTTTTTTCTCATCCTGTGGGGTTATCAAAACTTCCTCTAACATTGTTGATTATAATCGTCTTTTGTTTTCAAATGGAGAATACTCAACAGTTTTGGGCACATACATTTTGCATGACACAATTACTACTGACACAATGGAAAACGAACATTGTATACTTCTTGGTAATATTTTTGCAAGAGATCCATTACAGGAAATATATGGTGCGGAAAAATCCGAGAAATTCAGTCTATTTGATAATTGTTTAGAGTGGCCACACTTATTCATTCCTTCCCTAAACTTAGACATACAAATGGTAGATGGTTCTTATCGTGTGGATATTCCTAGCGGATTATATGATGTTATTATTTTTGCCAGAGATTATGATCCAATTCACATTAGATGGAACTTTATTAGTCACCATATTTATTCGATTGACTTTTATTTGGGCTGCACAGTCATTCACTGATTATAACCTCTCCTAACAGAGAATACAAAGTCCACAAATAGTTGAACACAGGAACTCATAAAATAGAATGGGTAAATCGATCGAAAACCCTGCGGTTTTACCCCTTCGTTTTCACCGGCATGGTACCCCGTAAGGGAACTGGACCGAGGGCTGCGTGGTGAGCCCATGAACACTTATATTCCTATACAAGGAACAATCGTGGAACAATCGTAGAACAATCGTGGAACAGATTAGTAAAATATTGATAATTAATAAATAATAGCATTATGAAAAATAAGAAAGAAATTCCTAACGCATCGTGATGAGGTGGGCGTAGAGGGCTGCGAGGGGGAGGCCCATGACGTTGTAGTAGCAGCCGTCGATGCGGGAGATGCCAATCATGCCGATCCATTCCTGGATGCCGTAGGCACCGGCTTTGTCGAAGGGACGGTAGGTGTCGACATAATGGACGATTTCGTCGTTGGTCAATTCGCGGAAATAGACATCGGTACGTTCGGTGAAGTGAACGGTGCGTTCGGCGGAGCGGAGGCATACGCCGGTGTAGACGGAGTGGTGGCGGCCGGAGAGGGCGTGGAGCATGTCGAGTGCCTCCTGGCGCGAGGCGGGTTTGCCGAGGGGCTTGTCGTCGAGGACCACGACGGTGTCGGCGGCGACGAGAATAGTGGAAAGTGGAAGGTGGGAAGAGGAAAGTTCAAAAGCCTGGGCTTTGCGGCAGGCGAGGAGTTCGGCGATTTCGGCGGCGGGGGTGCCGTCGGGGACATGCTCGTCGACATCGAGGTCGACGAATTCCACCGGGTAGCCGAGCTGCGAAAGCAGCTGCCGCCGACGCGGGGATTTGGACGCTAAAAGGAGTTTCATTTACTTGACTTCTTTGCCGTCGCGGAATTTGGCGGAGTAGACTTCGCGGCCGTGGTCGTACCACTGCCATTTGCCGTCTTTCTCGCCACCCTTGAACTGGCCGCGTTCCACGGGGGCGCCGGATTCGTCGTTGCGCTCGTATTTGCCTTCGAGACGGCCGTCCTTGAAGTGCTGGCGGATTTCTATCTTGCCGTTGGGGTAGTAGCGCACCTCTTCGCCATCTTTCACGTCGTCCTTGTAGTGGATGATATAGCGTGTGGTGCCGTCGTCGTAGAGTCCTTTCCACTCGCCGTTTTTGAGTCCGTGGGAGAAGTCGCCGAAGTAGTCGACCTTGCCGTTCTCGTACCAGGCCGTCCAGCGACCTTCTTCTTTGCCGTTGGTGTAGCGTCCTTCGTGGAGTTTGGCGCCGGACTCGTAGTAGGTGGTCCAAAGGCCGTCGCGCATGCCGCCCACGTAGTTGCCCGAGCGCCAGCGTTCGCCGGTCTCGTAGTAGTAGGTCCAGAGGCCCGACTCCTTGCCTTTGGTGTAGTTGCCTTCGACGCCGAGTTTGCCGTTGCTGCGCCAATAGAAGGTCCAGGGGCCTTCCTGGAGTCCGTCGACGAATTTGCCGCGCATGTCGACCTTGCCGTTGGGGAAGTACCAGACGCCCTCGCCCTGGAGTTCGTCGTCGCGGTAGTGGCCGGAGAAGGCCAGCTTGCCGTTGTCGTGCCACTGGAAGGTCTCGCCTTCGCGGCTGCCGTTGACGTAGGTCACCTCCTCTTCTTTCTGGCCGTTTTCATGCCAGGAGCGGTAGAGGCCGTTGAAGTTGCCGTTTTCGACATTCACCTCGCTCTTGAGGTCGCCGTTGCGGTGCCAGAAGCGTTGGGTGCCTGTAGCGTGGCATTCTTCGGCCATGCGGCTGCCGTCTTCGTAGTAGAGGGTCCAGATGCCTGTTTTGGCGCCATTGTCGTAGGAGCCTTCCTGGGAGATGCGGCCGTTGGGGTACCACCAGGTCCAGCTGCCGGTGCGGCGGCCGGCGTTGTTGAGGGTACCCTGGACGGAGAGCTGGTTGGAGTTCTCGTATTTGCGCTCGTAATGCTTCTGGGCGCTCAGGGGGGCGAGCAGAAGGGTGAGGAGGGAGAGGGTGAGGATTTTTTTCATGATTGTTGGGGTTTTATAGTGGCTATAGTGGCTATAGTGACTATAGGGATTATTCGGAGTAAACTATTGCTATGCGGGGGCGGTTGGTGGTGGAGAGGCCGTTGA
Source organism: uncultured Bacteroidota bacterium (assembly GCA_902800395.1). Classification (GTDB taxonomy): domain Bacteria; phylum Bacteroidota; class Bacteroidia; order Bacteroidales; family P3; genus Colimorpha. Next base: position 35,248 of record CADCEC010000010.1, read on the forward strand.
GGATGGTGCGTTGTGCGGCGTGGCGTGCGGAGTTGAGGTGGAGTCTGAAGCCGGGGTCGAGGCCGATGCGGAGGAGCCCCTGCAGCTGTTGGGACACGCGGAGGCGGTAGAAGTTTCCGTCGCTGTGGTAGCTGCCGTCGTAGCCGGCGAAATCGTAGAGGTTGATGAGGTCGTCGATATAGTACCAGTTGCTGCTGGTGGCGCTCTTGGTGAGTGCCAGGATTTGGTCAGGGTGGTCGCTGGGGGCTTCTGGGGCCACGGGGAGGAGGAGCTCGGCGTGGTGGATGACGGCCCAGGGGTGGGCGGCGTGGAAAGCCTTCAGGTCGCTGTCGAAGCTGAGCCTGACGCGGTGGCCGGCGAGGGGTTCGAGGTAGAGACGGTAGGTGCCGGGGAGGGGATTGCCGGAGGCGAAGAGGGTGCCGTTGTAGTTGTGGGAGAAATGGGTGAAGTGGGCGGTGCCGGCACCGATGAGGAAGGTGTAGATGCTGCTGACGGTGTCGTTGTCGTATACGTAGTGGTAGTAGGCACGGAGGCAGGTGTTGACGGAGGTGAGGTCGATGGTCATCAGGCCTTCGTCGGCGCTGTTGAGGATGCGCACGCGGAGGCCTTTGGTCTCGGCGAGGAAGTCCTCAGCGGTGGCGGAACGGCTGATGATGCGGTTGATGGAGGGATCGAGTTTGAGGGAGACGACGGTGTCGTAGTAGGTGACGGAGACGGTGCCGTCGAAGAAGGAGGTGTTCTCGTCGACGGGCAGTTGGTCGAAGGAGTAGTAGGCGGTATCGGAGAGGAACGGTTCGGCGAGTTGCTTGACTTCGAAGCGGAAATGGTAGGTGGCGGAGGTGTCGGGGAAGAGCTGAGTCTTAGCGAAAGAGAGGACGACGGAGTCGATGACCATAGAGTCGAAGGCGATGTCGGTGGCGTTGGAGGGCAGCGCTATCTGGGTGTAGAAAGAGGAGGATACGCTGCCGAAGGTGGCGTCGTGGTAGTTGCCGATGATGCCGAAGGAGTAGCCACTGGTCTGGAGGGAGTCGTCGAATTCGGTCCAGGCGTTGTCGGCATAAAGGGTGTCGTAGATACCGTGGTAGAGGGTGGCGGAGTCGATGAGGTCGATACCGAGGTCGGACTCCTCGTCGGAGCAGGCTGCAAAGCTCAGGGAAGTTAGGAGCAGTAGCAAAAGGGAGTGAAAGGGAGTGAGGTGGAGTGAAAGGGAGTGAGAGGACAATAGCTTTTTCATTAGGATAAAAATTTCAATATTTCAACTTTCAGTTATCAATTCTCGAATTTGCTGACACCGACGATGGTGTCGTAGAACTTGTTGATGCGGTTGTAGAACTCGTCGCGGTCTTCGACATAGTCGAGCACGTTGCGTTTGTTTTCCTTGGCGAAGGCCACCAGCTCGGGGTCGGCGTTGGGGGAGCCGATGATGACCCCTTGGGAGTAGGTGATGGCGGACTTCATGAGGCCTAGGTAGTTGGTCTCGCCATAGAGGCGGAGGTCTTTGGCCGTGGCGCCGTCGGTTTTCATCTTGCGTTCGAGGTCGCCACCGATAGGGCCATCGAAGCGGTCGTTCATCAGGGTAATGACCATCTTGGTGCCGTTGAAGAAGGCGTTCTCTTTGTTGATACGGCGGAGATAGAAAGGAATCATGGCTGTGGACCATCCGGAGAAGTTGATGAGATGGGGCTGCCATGCGAGTTTGCGGACGGCCTCGAGGGTGCCGCGGCCGAAGAAGAGCAGGCGCTCGTCGGTGTCGGCCGGCACATGTCGATGTCCGTCGAGCATGTTCTTGCCGCTGATGGCGTACTCCTCGTTGTCGATGAAGTAGACTTGCATGCGTGCCGAGGGGATGGAGCCCACCTTGATGATGAGTTGGTGGTCACAGTTGTTGACGATGAGGTTCATGCCTGAGAGGCGGATGACCTCATGCAGCTGGTGCTTGCGGTCGTTCACCTCGCAGAATTTGGGCATGAAAACCCTGATTTCTCGCCCTATTTCCTGCGTTCTGGCAGGCAAGTAGCGTCCCAGAATAGATTCTTCGCTCTCGGCAGAGAACGGCATAATCTCCTGATTTACAAATAATATTCTCCCTTTTGCCATATCTTATAGTATACTATATCCAAAATGCAAAATTACATAAAAAATCCGAAACTGCAAAATTTTTTTTTCGTGGTTCAAAAAAAAGTTGTACTTTTGCATCCCAAAAAGAGACGTGTAAGACAGATGAAGAACAAAGGCAACAGCAATGACATTCAACGAGCTCTGCTTGACAGGGCGCGCCGCTACTGTGCCCTTGCGGAGCAGTGCGAAGATGCCGTGCGGCAGAAATTGGTAACATGGGGCGCCTCGCCCTCGGATTCGGACGTGATTGTGGCGGCATTACAAGGAGAGGGATACCTCGACAACGAACGTTATGCCAAGGCGTTCTGTGAGAATAAAATACTGACACAGCACTGGGGGCGGCAGAAGGTGCTCTACCAGTTGCGGCTGAAGCATCTGCCGCGTGAGGTTGTGGAACGCGGTATGGCTGCGGTGGGCAACGAAGCCTATATGGCAGTCCTCGCCGAAGTGGCGGAGAAGAAACGTCAGGAGTTGGAGCAGAAAACCGACGACCCCTTCGTGCTCCATCAGAAACTCACGGCAGCCCTCGTCAACAAGGGTTTTACACTTCCCGAGATTAATCAAGTTATCTTAAAAAATACAGAGTCATGAAATCTATTGTCACTCTTTGTGCAGCCTTTCTGTTGGCTGCTGTTCCTGTGATGGCACAAGATACCGTCAGCAAATCCCAAGGCAGCTGGGCCACCACCTCGACACCGGCGCTGAAAATCAGCGAGTCGATGTTCAACAACTGGTCCTCGACGGGTACTTCGCAGATAGACCTGAATATCACCTTCTTCGGAAACTATAAGTACACTCATCCGCGCTATGTGTGGGACAATATCGTCGACCTGGGTTTCGGACATGCCTGGCAGGATCTAGACAACTCGTCCAACGGTGGCCGCTTCGAGAGTCACCGCAAGAGCCTCGACAAGATAGACCTCACCTCGGCCATCAGCTGGAAGGCCTACAAGGACTGGGGCGCCAGCTTCTCGGCCAACCTCAAGACACAGTTTGCCAACGGTTACGAGTATGCTACGGCGGGCGACAACGATGGTAAGCTGGTTTCTGGATTCATGGCTCCTGCCTACCTGACCACCGCACTCTCGTTCGAGTACAAGAAGACCGACTGGACGGTGTCGCTCTCGTTTCTCACCGGCAAGACCACCTTCGTCTGCAACGACAACCTTATCGACAGCGGCTACACCTATGGTGTCATTCAGGACAAGGATTTTTACCTTTCCGACGGCACCCTGAATCCCAACCGCACGTACACCCACGCCTACTTCGGGCTTGGTAGCTATGTCAAGGCGCAGTACCTGAAGAAAGACATCCTTCCCAACTTCGACCTCTATGCCCGTTTGGAACTCTTCTACGACTACAAGAAACCCAAGCAGATGGCATGGAGCGAGATAGAGCAGTTGGCCGACGGTACCTTGGCTACGCCGCAGGACTGTAAGTACCAACTCAGCGACGGAGAGACGTGGCAGGATCTGGCGGGCAAGAACTGGTTGCAGAGACGCATCTTCGAGACCGATATGGACTTTGAGTTGAAACTCGGCTACCGTTTTTCTTCCTTTATCGCCGCCTCTTTCGCTCTCAATCTCAAGTGGGATACCGACTTCAAAGGTATGGGCCACTGGGGACATCTGCAGGTCTACCAGATGGCGGGTTTGGAAGTGTTCTTCAACTGGAAAAGTCCTAAATAAGATATGATGCCGGCAAGATGCCGGCGCTCCAAGGGGGAAGGTCTAAAGTAAAAACTAGCTTTTAAATCTAAGGATTACCTCATCGTTGGTGCGGAGGCCTATGAGTTGGACGAAGGAACTTTCCTTGACGGCCAACTCGAGGAGGCCTGTGGCGGAGACCGTCAGGCGCAACTTGCGGCGTGGGTCGGCGGAGCTGTGCTGCTGGTAGTAGGATTTCATCACCTCGTTGATGCGTTGCTCCCGCACAATCATTTCGAAAGCACGTCCTTGGCGCAGTTCCTCGAATTCTCGGTAGGTCATGCCGAGGTAGGCGTTGCCGTAGTCATCGATATAATGGATAAAGATGCGATAGCCATCTTCCACGGGAAGCCATCCCGTGAGGTTGCGTCGCATGAAACCTTCGGGGCGTGGTCCGATGTCGCTCAGGGGTGCGCCTGCCAACAGGCGCTGTGCCACGGGGACGAAGAGGGTGTGGGCGGCGAAGCCGAGGGGGATGCCCTCAGGAACGGGAATGACGGCGGCGTCCTCTATCTCGTCGCCGAAGGCCGTCGCCGGCACGCCGTTGTCGCAGCAGAGGAAAAACTGTCCGCGCGCCTTTACCGCCAATAGGGGAGGCTGAGTGGCCACGTCGATGATATGAACCGTTCCGGCGGGGAACCCCAAACAGGCGTGCTTCACCACGAAGGTGGCCGACATGACACTGAACGGAGCCACATGGTGGGTGATGTCCATCACCTGCACCCCCTCGATGGCGCTGCACAAAGCCCCCTTCACCATGCCGGCGAAGAAGCTTTGATTGCCCCAATCGGTTGTCAGTGTTACTATTGGCGTTTTCATATCCGGCTGCAAAATTACGAACATTTTTTGACCTGCACAAATTTTATTTTGCCATTCCGTGCTATTTTCGTACTTTTGCTCATTGGCTTCATGCCGTAATTATATTATTTTATTTTAGTAATCAAGTAATTATAAACGATATGTCATTACTCTCGATACGCAATTTACATGCCAGCATCGGCGACCGCGAGATTTTGAAGGGCGTGGACCTGGAAATCAACCGTGGCGAGGTGCATGCCATCATGGGCCCCAACGGCAACGGCAAGAGCACCCTGGCGGGTGTCATTGCCGGCAATCCCAAGTATACTGTTACTGCCGGTGAGGTTATATTCAAAGACAAGAATATCCTCGACCTGCCTGTCGACCAGCGCGCCTGCGAGGGGCTTTTCCTAGGTTTCCAGTATCCCGTAGAGATTCCCGGCGTGAGCATCACCAATTTCATGCGCACCGCCGTCAACGAACAGCGCAAGTACCATGGTCTTGATCCGCTCTCAGGTAGCGAGTTCCTGAAACTTATGGAGGAGAAGAAAAAGGTGGTGGAGATGACCACCAATTTGGCCAACCGTTCGGTGAACGAAGGCTTCAGTGGCGGCGAGAAAAAGAAGAATGAGATATTCCAGATGGCCATGCTGAATCCCACGCTGAGCATCCTCGACGAGACCGACTCCGGCCTCGATATCGATGCCCTGCGTATTGTGGCTGGCGGCGTGAACCAGCTGCGCTCGAAGGACAACGCCACCGTCGTCATCACCCATTACCAGCGCCTGCTCGACTATATCGTGCCCGACTTCGTGCATGTGCTCTATGAGGGCCGCATCGTGAAGACTGGTCCCAAGGAGTTGGCCCTTGTGTTGGAGGAGAAAGGCTACGACTGGATTAAAGAGGAATTGAATGTGTGAATGCGTTAATGTGTTAATGTGTAAATCATGATACGCAAGGATCAACTACCCAAGATATGGAATGACGACTGGCGTTGCGATACCGTGGCCGAAAACCTTCAGGTGGAGCGGGGCACCGAAATGCGTCTTGTGCTCTGCAACCCTGACGATGCGCCATTGTTTATGTTGCAAAAAGATGCAGGTTACACTGTAATGTCCGATGTGGAGAATCTAAGCGTCACCGTCGAAGAGGGCGCCAATCTCTGCCTCTACCGCCTGCAGGGACCCAATACGTCGGCGTCGCATCTCACCCAGTTGGAGGTGATGATGCAACGCGGCGCGCAGCTGAGGATGTGTACCGTGACACTCGGCGGCGGACACGTGCGCAACAATGTTGTGGTGCGGATGAAAGGTGAGGGCTGCGACTTGCAGGCCGACGGCCTCTACCTGATGGATCGCGAGCAGCAGTGTGACAACTATATCTTCGTGGAGCATGCTCGGCCTCATTGCAACAGCCGCGAGCTTTACAAGGGCATCGTCGACGATGCCGCCCGTGCCCGCTTCAACGGACATGTGCTGGTGCAGGACGGCGCCGTGAAGACCGAGGCCTACATGACCAACCGCAACATACTGCTTACCGACAAGGCGCACGTCGACACCCGCCCCTTCTTGGAGATATACAACGACGACGTGAAATGTTCGCACGGCAGCACCATCGGCCAACTTGACGAGCAGGCTAAATTCTACCTGCAGACCCGTGGCATCAGCGAGCGCACTGCCGTGACAATGCTCAGCTATGCTTTCTGCGACGAGGTGATACGAGGCATCGCCATCGAGTCGTTGCGCGACGCCGTGGGCGACATGGTGAAGAAACGTCTCCATGGAGAGCTCACTTCCTGCGCCGACTGCGCCATTGCCTGCAAGAATCCCTGCAACGGCCCCGACGCACACTTCGAGATAGACCCCAGCAAACTATAAATGCGCCGACTGATATATTTGATGCTGTTTTTGAGCCTGCCGTTTTGGACGGTAGGGCAAGGGTGTGCTGTCCAAGTGAAGGCGAACGACAAAGAAACCTTCGAGCAGGCGGTGGCACTCTATGGACAGCAGCGCTATGGCGAAGCGTCGAAGTTGATGCGACGTGTGGCACAGCGCAATCCCAAGGCTGCCGACCCCCAGTTCTGGCTGGGCATGCTGGCGGTGGACAACGGTTTCAATGTTTCCGGCATCCGCAAATATTTCACCAAGTGTATCTCCCTTTGTGAGAATTACCCCGATGCCCGTGCCCATTACTACATGGGCATGATACACTACACCGATGAGCGTTATGAGGAAGCCACTGCGGAGTTCGAACGCTATTTCCAACTTGCCAACGGCAGCGACCGGCGCGAGTGGACGATTCTCTACGAGGAGGCCTCAGCTTACCTCCACTGGTCGCAGTTCCTCGCCGATGCCGAGTTGCACCGCGCCCCCTTCGACCCCGTGCCTCTGCGCGGTGTGTGTTCGAAGCGCAACGAAGACCTCCCCTATATCACTCTCGACGGACAGCGCTGCTACTATCTGCGTGAGCTGCCCGCCAAGCGCGACCGCACCAACTTCTATACCTCCACCACGGAGAAGACCGTGTGGAAACTCTTCTATAGCGACTGGAGCAGCAAGGACAGCGCCTTCGACGGTGGACATGAAATGCAGGCACCTTTCAATCAGGGAACCCCTGAAGGAGCCGTAAGCACCACTGCCGACGGAAAAGAGCTCTATTTCACTCGCTTGACACAAGGGAACAGCGACATCTACTGTGCGAAGTTTGTAGGGACGCAACGTGCTGCGTCCGCATCCCAAAGCCAGTGGTCTGTGGAAAAGTTAGGCAACGGTATCAACGGCGACGGCACCTGGGAGTCGCAGCCTTCGGTGTCGGCCGACGGCCGCTGGCTTCTCTTCGCCTCCAACCGGCAGGGAGGACTGGGGCATTCCGACCTCTGGCGCTGCCATCGACTGCCTAACGGCGACTGGAGCCGTCCCGAGAATCTCGGCACGCGCGTCAACACCGCCGGCAACGAGAAGTTCCCCTTCCTGCATGCCGACGGACACACACTCTATTTCGTCTCCGACGGCTGGCAGGGCTTTGGCGGATATGATGTCTATTTTATCGACCTTGCCGATGACAATGCCTTTCCCACCAACCTCGGGCTCCCCATCAATTCCGAGGACGACAACCTCTCCTTTGGCGTCACTACCGACGGCCTCCACGCCTATTTCCCTGGCCGTGTCGCCTCGTCGCGCAGCAAGGACATCCTCTATTTCGACCTCTATCCTGCCGCGCGTCCCGAGCCCATGCGGCTGTGCAATATCAAGATGAATACCCCCCGAGGGGAGCACGACACGCTATTGATGCTCTCGGAGAAGAATACTAATGTTGTAACTTTCGATGTCAAGGGTCTTCTTCCCACTATCCAGTGTGGTAAGGCTCGTGAACTGGACCGTCGCTATGTGCCTGTCAGCGACAGTGTCTCTTATATGGACCTTGGCAATACGCAGATACTCGATGCCCTGGCGGCCTGGCTCATTGAGCATCCGCGGGTGCATCTGTCCCTCGAATGTCCCAAGACCGACGATGCCAAAGCCGCCTACGAATATCTGACCCGCGAGAAGAAACTGCGTACTGAACGCCTTTCTTATCGTGGCGGCACTGCCGTAGAAACCAAACAAATACGCCTGAAATGAAGCCTATACTCCGCATACTGGCCTACTTAAAGTATTTTCCTGTACAGATTGCGGGAAACCTGCTCTTCAATCTGTTGCATATCCTATGCAGCGTGGGCTCCTATGTGATGATTATCCCCTTTGTGGAATTGCTCTTTGGCATGAACGGCGCTCCTGAGACGGAGCCTGCCTTTGGCTTGGGACAGCAGGAGCTGGTGGACTATGGCATGTGGCATCTTTACCACTACCGCAAGCTTCACGGCCTCTGGCAGTGCCTGCTTATCGTCGCCGGTGGCTACGTGGTTTGCTCATTCCTCAGCAACTTCTTCCGTTACATGGCGCAACTCTTCCTCGGTAGCCTCCGCACCAGCCTCATCGAACGTCTGCGCAACGACATTTATCATAAAATCACCATCCTCCCCGTTGCTTTCTTCAACAGCAAGCGCCGCGGCGACCTGATGAGCCGCATGTCCAACGACCTCGCCGACCTCGAATGGTGCGTCTGTGCGCTGCAACCACTCTTCAAGGAACCCGTCAACGTACTCATCTTCTGCTTCCTTTTGCTCTTCATCTCCTGGCGGCTCTTCCTCCTCTTCCTGGTGGTGCTCCCTCTGGGAGTGTGGATTATTGCGCTGATAGGCAAGAAACTGAAACGTTCCTCGCGCCGTGGACAGAACGAACTGGGAGGACTTGTGGCCATCCTCGAGGAATCGCTGGCGGGACTCAAAGCCATCAAATCCTTCAACCGTGAGGACGACATCGAGCAGCGCTTCTCCGAAACCAACGAAAGCTACACCCGTACCATGGTCAAGGTGGCGCGCCACCGCGAATTGTCGACACCACTCTCCGAAATCCTCGGCACCTTGGCGTTGGTCTTCATCCTCGTGGTCGGCGGCTGGCAGGTCTTCGATGGCTCCATCCAGCCCTCGGTGTTCATCTTCTTCGTCATCATCTTCGCCCGCCTCATTCCACCTATTCTGAGCATCATAAAGGCCTACAACACTATGCTCAAGAGCAATGCCTCAGCCGAGCGCATCCTCGAAGTCCTCGACGCCGACGAGGTCATCCTCGAGAAGCCCGACGCCACCGTCCTCCAGGGCTTCAAAGAGAGCATCTCCTTCCGCGATGTCAGTTTCAGCTATCAACCAGAGAATCCCGAGCTCTCGGAGACTTCTGAGGCCGCTGCCCCAATGGTCCTCAGGAATATCTCCCTCACCATCTCCAAGGGGAAGACCATCGCCATTGTGGGGCCCTCGGGAGCCGGCAAGACCACCCTCGTCGACCTCCTGCCGCGTTTCTACGACTGCACGGCAGGCAGTATCTTTATCGACGGGTACGAGGTCCGGGACCTCAATATCAATTCGCTGCGTCGTCAGTTCGGCCTCGTGTCGCAGAACTGCATCCTCTTCAATGACACTGTGGCCAACAACATAGCCTTCGGCTCCGCCGACTACAGCCTTGAGCAGATTCGGGAGGCCGCCCGTGTTGCTCATGCCGACGAGTTTATCGACCAGCTGCCGCAGGGTTACGACACCGCCATAGGAGACCGTGGATTGAATCTCTCCGGTGGACAGCGCCAGCGTCTGAGCATCGCCCGTGCCGTGCTGCGCGATACCCCCATCCTTATCCTCGACGAGGCCACCTCGGCGCTCGACTCTGAGTCCGAGCATGCGGTCCAGCAAGGACTCGACGCCTTGATGCGGGGACGCACCTCCATCGTCATCGCCCACCGCCTCTCCACCATCAAAGGTGCCGACCTTATCGTCGTCCTCGACAAGGGCCAAATTGTTGAGCGTGGCACACACGAAGAGCTGATTGCCTTCGGTGGACTCTATAAGAAGTTGGTTGATATGCAGTCGTTTGCATAAATTATTTGGCCATATCGGAAAAAGTTAGTATTTTTGCACCCTCAAAAAGAGAGGGGAGTATAGCTCAGCTGGTTCAGAGCGCCTGCCTTACAAGCAGGAGGTCACTGGTTCGAACCCTGTTACTCCCACCATTAAAAAGGCCTCACTCGAGGCCTTTTAGCATTATTTAAGATTTTTTATTGTTAGGGTAACAAAGAAATGTTGTATTTTTGCATCTGTTAAAAAATAAATAATACAAGTATAACCAATTAAAAATCAAGAAAAATGAAGAAAGTTATCTCTTTCCTGGGTTGCGCCCTTTTCGTGGCCGCCATGACCGTTTCCTGCGGTAACAGCAATGAGAACACCGACAGCGCCGCCGTCGACAGTGCCGCCACCACCGTTGAAGAGCAGGCCACTCCCTCCGAGCAGACCGCTACCGTCGACAACAGCGCCAGACAGCAGGCTATCGCCGAAGCTGCTGAGAAGATTTGCAACTGCGCCAGCGGTGACAAGACCAAAATCCAGAACTGTCTGAAGGAGGTCATCAACACTGGTTACGCTGCTTACAAGGACGACCAGGATTTTGCCGACGCCGTTTATGAGCAGGCCCTGCAGTGCGCCGTCGAGAAAGCTGCTAACAAGGCTATCGAGAAAGGCACTGAGAAACTCGCTGACGAGGCTGCCAAACAGCTGTCGAACATCAAACTCTAAACCTGTCTGAAACACAAAACAGGTCCACCGCCCGGCGGGCCTGTTTTTTTTTTCTCATCAATGAAAAAACTGGTACTCCCACTCTTCTGTCTATTCCTGCTTGCCGCTACGGCCTGCAGACACGAACAGCGCCCGACTGATGTCCTCGACGCCGAAACCATGACGAACTTCCTCTCCGACCTCTACCTTGTCGAGGGCTGTTACGCTGTAGAGAGCCAGTATCGCTTCGACGCCGCCTCGCCTGAGGTCCTCAGCGCATGCAATTCCCTTATCGAGAAATATCATATCACGCTTGAAGGTGTGGAGAGGAGTTTCGACTACTATTCCCGGCATCCGGAAGAGTACGAGGCTATCATGAAGGAGGTGTCTGCCCGTATCGAATCACTCAGCGATTCAGGCGTAGAAGACCTTCCGGAGTGAGTGTAAGGATTCCTTTGTCGAGCATTTCGCGTAGTTTATTGCGGACATCGTTGTACTCCACATTGTTCAACGCCTCCACGAGCGCTATGGGACTCATGGCGTTCTTTCTCAATAATATAATAATGTCCTCGTCCAAGGTTTCTGTGTTTCGTGTGCTTCGTAGGCACACGTCGCAGTAACCGCATTTCGCGGTTTTTTGTTCGCCGAAATAGGACACCAGCTGTTGGCTGCGGCAGACTTCGTCGCTCCTGACATATGCCATCATGGCCTCCAACCGTTTCCTCGCCGACGCTTTCAATAGTCCATAGTGCTCGTCGGAAGGTTGGATAAGCTTCTCATCGATACGTTCGGAAAGGAAATAAATCTGTGGCCCTTTGGGACGCGGATGGTAGCGGACGATATGCATGGCATTAAGCTCATCCAGCATCTTCACCACTTCGACACTCTCGGTGTAGCAGCGCGTAGCCACCTTGCGCTCGTCGACGGGCACGTCGCCCTCAAGCAGTCCGGGATACATGCGCATGAGCACCTGCAGGAGGTCGCCCAAACGTTGATGGTCTACCTGAAAACGGTAGAGTTCGTCGCGCGCCACAGGGATATAGAGCGTCGAAGTGGTCTCCTCTTGGTCGGGAATACTAATGAGGCCTTCTCGCTCAAGGAATTGGCATGCACTGTAGAAATCTCGCGGAGTGAAGTTGTAAGCACGGCAGATGGCTTCGATGTCGAAGTTGAACTGAGTGTCGGCGCCACTGCCCACAGGGATGCGGAAGAAATTGCAGAGGGCGCGGTAGACATTGCGGATGAAATGCAGGGTAGGGTAGTTGCTGTCGAAATCCCGTTGGAGGCGGACTAGGTCGGACTCGTCGGTCAGGACGACGGCATAGGCCTTCTGGCCGTCGCGGCCCGCCCGTCCAGCCTCTTGGAAGTAAGCCTCCAGCGACTCTGGCAGGTCCAGATGCACCACGAAGCGCACATCGGGTTTGTCGATGCCCATGCCGAAAGCGTTGGTGGCCACCATGACGCCGTACTTCCCGTTCATCCAGTCCGCTTGGCGTCGGTCGCGTTCGGCGGCGGGCAGGCCTGCATGATAGAAGGTGGCAGGAATGCCTGAATCTTCTAGGAAACGGGCCGTGGTCTGTGCTCCGCGACGGCTGCGGGTGTAGATGATGCCCGTGCCGCCGGCACGATTCACGATGCGCAGCAGACGCCGGCTTTTGTCGCTGTCGCGAATCACCATATAGGCGAGGTTGGGCCGAACAAACGAGGCTTGGAAACGACGGCAGTCTTTCATCAGCAGTCGCAGGCAGATGTCGTCGGCCACAGTGGGTGTGGCGGTGGCGGTGAGGGCTATCAGAGGCACCGCAGGGTGATAGGCTCGGATGTCGGCAATCTGCAGGTAGGGGGGACGGAAGTCGTAACCCCACTGCGACACGCAATGGGCTTCGTCGACGGCAATCATCCCCACTTTCATCTGTCGGAAATGCTCGATGAAACGCCGCTGGCGCAGTCTCTCGGGCGAGACATAGAGGAACTTGATGCTGCCGCTGACGGCGTTGTTGAGTACTGCCGTCACTGTGTCGGGCGACATGCCGGCTGTGAGGCAGGCGGCTTTCAGATGACGGTCATTGAGCTGTTGCACTTGGTCTTTCATCAGCGCTATGAGCGGTGAAACTACCAGGCAGAGCCCTTCGCGCAGCAGCGCCGGCAACTGGTAACAGAGCGACTTGCCGCCGCCAGTAGGAAGCAGGGCCAACGTGTCGTGGCCCTGCAATATGGAGTCTATGATGTCTTCCTGCAAGGGGCGGAACGCAGTGTAGCCCCAGTATTTCTTCAGCAGGAGGTAGTGTGCATCGTCCATCAGCGTATCAGGGTTATCGAGCCCGTCAGGGTGCTGAGGGTAGTGGTGCCGGGTTTGCGGTAACGGCAGGTGTAGACGTAGGCACCCTGCGGACAAGGCTCGCCTTTGTGGGTGCCGTCCCATTTGAAGTGTACGTCGTCCGACTCGTAGACCAATTCTCCACGGCGGTTATAGATGTATATGTGGAAGTATTCGTATTCGTTGATAGTGAAGAGCGAGAAGGTGCTGTTGGCGTCGCTGGAACCGGGGGTGAACACTGTGGGGAACCATGCGGTGAAGGTACTCACCGGGATGGCAAAGGGATACACCGTGGGGCAGTCGAGGACGTTATAGCTGGTGAGGGTGACAGGTACCGAATCGAGCCCTTCGCTATGGGCGAATTTATGAGTCACCTCGCGTCCTGTCTCTGTGGTGCCGTCATTGAAGAGCCACGACGAGTTCACTCCATAGGTCGACACATCGCGCAGCGTCACCTTGGGATTCTCGGCATCGACCATCTCGGGACTCAGTGCCACCGCGGGTACCGGCAGCGGCATGATGGTCACTGTGGCGGTGAGCGGCGACGCGTCGCAGTCGTTGGTGCCGTGGCCCACCAGTGTGTAGGTGGTGGTGACTTCCGGCGTTACGGTGATGCTATTGTTGCTGTCCTGCCCCACGAGCGACGGGTCTTCGGGCGAGGCCGTCCAGGTGTAGTGGTCGGCATCGCTGCCCGTCAGCACGGCAGGAGCTCCGGGACACACACGTCCGTCGGTAGGCAGCATGGTGAGTTTGGGCCGCACCATGTAGGCGTGGATACTGTCCCATGCCACGCAGCCTTGCGGACTGGTCACCTTGACGAAATAGGTGGCCTTGTCGGCATAGGGCGTCACCTGCAGGTTGGGGCCAGAGGGCAGGCCACCGGTCACTTGACCATAGGTCAGCGACCACTGATATTCGCAGTCTTCCACACCGATGGCTCGCACTGTGGCATTGGTCTGGCTGCCTTCGCACACCACGGTGTCGCCCGTCACCTCCAGGTCGGGATGCAGGAACACCGCCACAGTGTCGCGCACCGTGGTCGAGCAGTAAATCCTTTCGCTGGCATTGTTGGGGTTGAGGTAGTAAAGGCCGTTGCGCACTATCAACTCGATGGGTTCCACCGAGTGGGTGAAGCCTCGGGAGATGGTGCGGTTGACCATTCCGCTGCCCTGGATGGTATCGGTGGGACTCATGTCGTCGCCTTCCGTATCGGCACCGCGGAAAATCCAGAAGCGTGTATTGTTGAGGCCGCTGGTGGTGTCGGACAGCGTGGTGGAGTCGGCATCGCAGAGCACATGCTTGGTGATGACCATGCCCGCTTTGGGGTTCTGACGCGGATGGAGGACATATTTGGCCTCAGAGTAGCAGGTGGGGTCGATGGTGTTGGAACGGACGAGGACACCTCGGAGTGCGCGGCCTTCATACAGGTACTCTGCCGAGTCGCCCGTGAACCGTGCCACAGGGTCGCCGATGCAGTCGGGATTGCTGTAGAATGACCACTTCGTGCTGTCGGGAACCACCAGCGAGGGGTCGCCGGGCACGTAGCTGCGGTTCCACAGCTTGGCCTTGCCGCTGCAGAGCAGCAGGGAGTCCACATCCATCGTGGGCTTGGTGTTCTGCACATTCACGTAGAGGTAGGAGTCGAAAGGCTTATTGGGGTCGAGAGCCGAAGTGATTTTGCAGCGGAAGGTCTGGCGGTTGCCTATCGAGTCGACGGTGACGGTATTGCCGTTCACCCTGCGGCGCGTCACCCTGAAATCGGAAGCCTGCACATTGTAGCGGAATCCGGTGGGATTAGGTGTCGTCTCGCTTGTCAAAGCTCGCCAGGTGACATAACTGTACTCTCCACCTGGAGCGTAGTAGGAGTGGTCGGATTCGTCGAAGAAGCCATACTCGGAGGCATACCACACATAGTTCTTCATGTCTTGCGGAGCAGAAATGGTTGCTACATCGGTGGACATACCTGCCGGGCAACCCGCAACATTAAGATTCATCGAACGACACTCGCCGGCGATATAGCCGTAGGCGTAGTGGGCATTATAGATGCAGTCGTAAATTAACACCTGAATTTGCAGGGTGTCATAGATATATTCGGAAAGGTTCAGACAGACCTTGTCCCAGTCTTTATATAATACAGAACTGTAACCACCAGGGGTGCCTTCCCAGTGCCAACCGGTCTGTCCTGCACCTGCCACAGTCACAAAGTCCATATTGGAATTTGGACAACTTTCGCTTGAAGTGTAAGAACCAGGGGTTGTGGAACTGACAAAATATGCTAACGTATCGCTAATCTGAGTCCAGACTCCGGCAGCATTTTTTTTCATTGCGCGGATAACGAAAGTAGGGTCTCCATTCTGACCATGGCCTGGTGCCTGGGCCACAACGGCATAGTAGATATACAACATGGCGTTGTCAGGAGTTACGCGCATTGTGTAGTACAATGCAGCACCGCTGTTGCCGCCGGAGGCACCCCCGTTGGAACAACCATCGCCGATACGGATGCTGCGTGTCAGTGCCGTGTTGATGGCTCCTGGGGTGGTGTCATTTGTGTTGAACTGGGTAGGAACGTATGGCAAGTGATTGCCAGTATTCGGATCATGGCCGGTTGTATTCGTCATGATAACAAATTGGTTGGCGCTGCTTGGCATAGAATTGGAACAAGTGCCCGTATTCACTGTCGCTAGTTGACTTGCTGTATAAGTAGAACCCATCGACGAGACACCGGTTTCTCCTGATATTGGAATTGGACAAGGTTTATCGCTTGACGTGATATTGATGCCCTGTCCGGACCATTTGTTGATTGTTGTACTGCCGGCAGAGAAGCTGGCCGGGTTGTTCCATCCCGGACAGGCCGTAGCTTGACTCCATGGCTGTTGTGCTATAGCTGCCGAACCACTGAAAAAGAGGGCCATCATGATGGCCAACGCCTTGGGAAACATTTTTTTCTCCATAAGAACGTTTGATATATATTTATAAATCAGATTCATATATATATAATTTGCACTATTTATCCGTTACAAAGATATGAAAATTAATTCATTCGCACACTTTTTTTACTCCTATAGACGAAAAAAACGCCAAAACGCTGCATCGTATGCCTGAAAAAAATATTAAAAAATGTTAATTGTCCGTAAGTTTTGGCAAAAAGAAACGCCTCTCCCTTCGGAGAGGCGTTTCAGTATTGAAAGAAGAACAATCAATTAGTTCTCCTCTTTCAGTTTCTGGAAGATATCGAGGTCGCCGAGAGTGGTCTTCTCGAGGCTCTCGTTGATCTGCTTCACGCTCTTCGAGGTGGCGCGGCTCTTCTTGTCGTCGCCCTCGGCATGGACATCGTCCTTGCCATCCTGGAAGGTGCGGGTGTGCGAAACGATAATCTTCTTGCTGTCCTTCGAGAACTCGATGACCTTGAAGTCGAGGGTCTCGCCGTTCTTGGCCTTGCTCTTGTCCTCTTTGTCGAGGTGACGCATCGGAGCGAAAGCTTCAACGTCGTAAGGCAGGATGACGGTGGCACCCTTGTCGTTCATGTTGACAATCTTGCCCTGGTGGACGCTGCCCACGGTGAAGAGGCTCTCGTAGACATCCCAAGGATTCTCCTCGAGCTGCTTGTGACCGAGGCTGAGACGACGGTTGTCGGCATCGACTTCGAGAACCACCACGTCGATCTTCTCACCAATCTTGGTGAACTCGGCGGGGTGTTTAATCTTCTTGCTCCAGCTGAGGTCGCTGATGTGGATAAGGCCGTCGACACCTTCCTCAAGCTCGACAAAGATGCCGAAGTTGGTGAAGTTGCGCACCGTGGCGGTGTGCTTGCTGCCCACGGGATATTTTTCGGCGATGGCCAGCCAGGGATCGGGCATGAGCTGACGGATACCGAGGCTCATCTTGCGGTTCTCGCGGTCGAGGGTCAGGATGACGGCCTCCACCTCGTCGCCGACCTTCAGGAAGTCCTGAGCGCTGCGCAGGTGCTGGCTCCAGCTCATCTCGCTGACGTGGATGAGACCTTCGACACCGGGGAGCACTTCGACGAAGGCACCGTAGTCGGCCAACACAACAACTTTACCCTTCACATGATCGCCTTCCTTGAGGTTGGCATCGAGGGCATCCCAGGGGTGAGGAGTGAGCTGCTTGAGACCGAGGGCGATGCGACGCTTGGCCTCGTCGAAGTCGAGAATAACCACGTTGATCTTCTGGTCGAGCTGGACAATCTCTTCGGGGTGGTTGATGCGGCCCCAGCTGAGGTCGGTGATGTGGATGAGACCATCCACGCCGCCGAGGTCGACGAAGACACCGTAGCTGGTGATGTTCTTCACAACGCCTTCCAGCACCTGACCCTTCTCGAGGTGGCTGATAATCTCGGCCTTCTGAGCCTCGATCTCGTCCTCGATGAGAGCCTTGTGGCTGACGACGACGTTCTTATATTCGTGATTGATTTTGACGACCTTGAACTCCATGGTCTTGTCGACGTAGACATCGTAGTCGCGGATGGGTTTGACATCGATCTGGCTGCCGGGAAGGAAGGCCTCGATGTTCTCGAAGACGGTGACGATGAGACCGCCTTTGGTGCGGCTCTTGACATAACCAGTGATGATCTCCTGGTTGTCATAGGCCTGGTTGACGCGCTCCCAACTCTTGAGGATACGGGCTTTCTTGTGGCTCAGCATGAGCTGACCGTTGCTGTCCTCCTGGCTCTCGACATAGACCTCAATCTTGTCGCCGGCCTTCAGGTCGGGGTTGTAGCGCAGTTCGCTGGCGGGGATGACGCCGTCGCTCTTGGCTCCCACGTTCACCACGGCCTCGCGGTCGTTGATGGAGACGATGGTACCCTCGATGACATCCTGCTCGGTGAAGGCGTTGAAGCTCTTCTCATAGGCGTCATTGTTAGCATTGGCGCTGTTGTCGCTGATTTTACCGGCTTTCTCGTCGAAAGCATTCCAATCGAAATCTGCCAGCGGTTGTACGTTCTTATAATCCATTCTTTTTGGCGGAGAAAAAAGAGCTCCGCTACTCTCTTTTTTGTGTGCATCCTGCCCTGCACGGGTTCAACTTTTTTGTTACAACATCTTGAACGGCAGTCTACTAACAGGATATAGCGCGCTCAAAATGCTTTGCAAAGATACAAAAAAAATTTGATATCAAATATAATTATCTGATAAAAAAAGAGGGTGCCTCGCGATGGGAGGCACCCTCTGGATGAGGATAGTCTGTCTGGCAGGACTATTTAAGTTCTTTCAGTTCGACGGTGGCGCGGCGGTTCTTGGCGCGGCCTTCCTTGGTACCGTTGTCGGCAACGGGCTCGTCGGGTCCCTTGCTCACGCATTTGATGCTCTTGGCAGGGGCGCCCAGTTTGACCATGTAGGCCTTGAGGGCTTCGGCGCGCTTCTTGCCGTATTTCATGTTGGCCTTGCGCGAACCGGTGTTGTCGGTGTGGCCGAAGACGGTGACGGTGAGATTCTCGTCGGCCTTCAGGGCCTCGCAGATGGCGTGGATGGCGCCGTCGGTAATATCGTCGAATTTGGCTTTGGTGCCGGCGGTGGCGAAGTAAACGGTGGCATTGATGGCTTGGATTTGCTTCACGGCTTCGGCTTTGGTTCTCTCGGCGCGTTCACGGGCTTCGCGTTCGGCAGCGGCGCGTTCGGCGGCAGCCTTGTTGGCGGCGGCTTCGGCGGCAGCCTTGTCGGCGGCAGCCTGAGCAGCGGCACGCTCGGCGGCTTCACGTTCAGCGGCGGCCTTAGCGGCGGCGGCCTCAGCGGCAGCGCGGTCGGCGGCAGCTTTCTCCTGAGCGGCTTTCTCGGCGGCAGCTTTCTCGCGGGCGGCACGCTCGGCGGCGGCTTTCTCGGCGGCGATACGATCGGCCTCAGCCTTCTCGGCAGCGGCCTTCTCAGCGGCGATGCGCTCACGCTCGGCGATGGTGCTCTTGCTGTCCCAGCCAAGGTCTATGCCAATCTTGATACCCGCACGGAGCAGGTGGACGGCGTCGACCTCGTTGGAACCGAAGGTGCCGTTGTAGTCAATCTTCGAAGGATCGTTGGGGTTGACAACCAGCAAGGAGGCCTCTTTCTGCTCTTTGAGCATGTTGTTGACTCCGTAGCCGCCATAAACACCGAAGTAGAACCCCCAGTTGCTACCCAGGGCGACACGGAATCCGAGGTCGGCGATAACGCTGACGGAGAGTCCGAGGTTGTCGAGTTCGGCATCGCCGGTGTTGTCATAGGTGTTGAAGCCCTGTTCGGGGACGTTGGTCACGCGGTAGTTGCCCAAAGCGGGGAAGACACCGCTGGTGCTGTAGTCGCCGTCTTCACCAGAATAGCTGCCGTGGATGGGCAGGTCGAACTGGGCGCCGAGACCGGCGATGAAGGTCCAGTTCTCGCTCATGATGCTACGGTAGAAGATTTCCAGAGGGATGCTGAAAAGGCCGAGGGTCTGATGCTCCTTCCAGTTGTTGAAAGTGGTATGGAGGTTGTAGGTAACATTGGGGTTGCCAGCGGGGGTGAGGCCGTTGGTCACCTCGGTGTAGTTGTACAGGGCATGGCCGTGGGCTTGGGTGTAGCGGACACCGAAGCCGAAGCCGATGTGCTCGTTGAAGAAATGGGTATAATGTAGACCGGCATCAAAGCCGATAGCAAGGTTGTTTTCGCCGTTGGTGGGGCTGTAGGTCATGGTGTTCAGACCGCCACCCAGGGTGAGACCAAAGTAATTGTCGTACCCGCCTTGCTGAGCCTGTGCTCCGAAAGCCAGACCCACGACGGCAAGCATTGTAATTATTCGTTTCATATTCTTTACTCTTTACTTGTTCTTATTTTTTAATTACTCTGACGACGATGCCGTCCACATTCACCATGTAGTTGCCATGCTGTAAGTTGCGCATGTCGATGGTGAAGTTGTCGCCTTGGAAGGCGCCACGCATCATCTCCACACCGACGGTGCTGATAACGGTGTAGGTGTGGAAGACGTTCTCCGAGCCGGAGATGGAGAGTGTGACGTTTTCGGTCGTGGGGTTGGGATAGACGTTGACGGTTGCAGACTGACTGTTTTCGCTGATGAGAGTGTTCATGTCGGTCTGGGGGCAGGTAGCGGTGGGGACACCGTTCATGTCGGCGGTGACGAAGTATTCGCCGGTGAGGCCACCCTCTTCACGATAGAAGAAGCCGTTGGCACCAGGAATGGCGACACCGTTGTGGTACCACTGGATGTTGGAGAAGCAGTTGCAGGTGTCGACCAGGGCGATAACGTTGTCGAAGAGGGGCATGGTGTAGCTGCTGGAGAGGTTGATGTTGAAGTTCACAGTGATGGGGTTGCTCACCAAGTTGGGGTAACGGCTGTCGCGGAAGTAGACGGTCATAGCGTAGTTGCCGCTGGGCACATCGGCGTTGGGGAAGGTGATGTTGAGGGAACCGGGGGTAGAGATGTTGGTCCAGTCGATGTCGGAGAAGCGAGCGTCGGCGAAGTCGATGCTGAACTGGTCGGGGGCGCCGCTAGTCAGGCGATAGCTGATGTTGTAGCCGTTGCCGGTGCAGTAGCCGGTGGTTGCGATGTCGATACCGTTCTGGCCGAAGCTGTTGTCGGGGAGCATGTTAGGGATGACGACACCATTGTCGGTGTAGAACTGCGACGTAGGGGTGACGACGTAGTTGTTCAGCATGGTGGGGTCGCTGCTCGTGAGGGCATAGTGGAGGGTGATGGTCTTGCCGGTACCCAGGGAGCCGTTGTCGAAGACGGCGCTGGTGACGTGGCCGATTTGGTCGTTGCCCATGACATTGTTGAGGACACCGTTGTTGGTGACCACACCGATGAGGGTGCCGTCGGCGAACTTGGCAATCTCAGCGGCGGCGCCGGTGACATAGACCGGGGCGGGCTGGATGTTGAGCATGGTGGTGGCACCGACAAGCGATATTCCGGAGGGGGAGTTCGCGATGACGGTCCACGCGCCGGCATTCACCGGGGCGGTGGTGCGAACCTCAGTGCCGTTGGTGTAGGTGAGCGACAGGGTGTGCGTCACATTGTCGCCGTCGACATACACAGCGGTGATGCCATCCTGGGGATGGGCGTCATAGATGACGTCGGTCTCACCTGTCCACACCACCGTGTACGAGGTTTTCGCCGGGTCATTGTCGGGACCGTTGCCCGGCAAATTAGATGCCCACGCGGTGGAGAGACCTGTCACCGCCAAAAAAGCAAGGAAAAAGTGTTTAGTTTTTCTCATGTTATTAAATATTTAATTATTTGTATATTATGCAATAAAAGTGTCCTAAAAATATTCTTTCCCCGTTGTGCAAAAATACAAAATATTTTTAATACGACAAAAAAAAGTTTTATTTTGTAGCAAAAACCGCCGCCCGAGATTCCGGACGGCGGTAGTTTTATTATGTGTCGGGACGAACTTAGACCTTACTGTTGCGGTTGACGGGTTTGGAACCGGCGAGTGCGTAGAAGAGGATATAGGCGAAGCCGGCGACGACAATCCAGTAGGAGGGAATGTAGCCTGAAGGACCGAAGATGTCGACGACACCGTTCATCAGCAATGGCAACACACCGCCGCCGCAGACAAGGGCCATGAAGAGTCCAGAGGCACGCTCAGTATATTTGCCGAGTCCTTCGACGGCCAGGTTGAAGATGCCACCCCACATGACTGAAGTACAAAGTCCCACACACACCAGGAGGGCCGCACTAAGCGGTATCATGTTGAAACCGAATCCCTGAGCACCGTTGAAGCCGAGGAAGTGTACCTGAACGGTAGAGGGAATGAAGATGGCTATCGTCACCAGTGCCACAGCGGCAGTGGCGGCAACGGAGAGCATTTTGCGTGGCGATACTTTGGCTCCGACAACACCGCCAATGAGACGGCCGACGAGCATCAACAGCCAGTAAAAGCCAGTGACAGAGGCGGCAATGTCGTCGTCATTGAGTGTGTCACTAAGGATGTCGAGGTCAGGGTTTTGAAGCCATTTGTTGAGGATATTGGGGGTTCCCACCTCGACGCCGACATAAATGAAGATGGCAATGGCACCAAGGACAAAGTGACGGTAGTTGAAGAGGTCTTTGAGGGGTAGCGACTCTTTGGCGATGTTCTCGTCGTTCTCGGGAATTTTAGTCAGCAGGATAACGACAAAGGCAAGGGCGAAAATGGCCATCGCTGTGTACATCAAGGGGAAGGTGTCGGAGATACGGGCATCGACGATGGAAGGAATGAGAAGGCCGGTGATGACGATGACGGAGGTGCCGCAGAGGGAATTGAAGGTGCCACCGAACTGAATGAGTTGGTTCCCCTTGTTACCGCCGCCACCGAGACGGTTGAGCATGGGATTGACTACGGTGTTGAGCAGGCACATGGAAAAGCCTGCCACCAAGGCACCACAGAGGTAGACTCCGAAACTGCCCATGAGGCCGGAAATCAGTTGTATGCCGACACCAATGAAACCTACGGAAACGGCGATGAGAGCCGTGGATTTGTAACCACGTCGCTGAAGGAGTGTGCCGGCAGGAACACCCATAAGGGCATAGGCGATGAAGTTGGCAAAGACTCCGAGGGTTCCCTGCCAGTTAGGAATGTCGAACTGGCTCTTGAGAATGTCGCCCATGGGCGAGGCCAGATTGGTGACAAAGGAAATCATGCCGAAGAGCAGAATCATCACGACGATGGGGATGGCATAGGATTGTTTCTTTTCCATATTGTTTTTCTTTAAAAAGGTCTAAATGAGTCTCATGGGTTTAATGGGTTGTGGCGACAATTTTCTGGACGGTGGTTCCACACCGCAGGAGATAAACGCCGGGGGCAGGCAGGTGGAAGGTGAAAGGTGAGAGATGAGAGGCGGCAAGGTGACGGCCGGTGATGTCGTAGAGGTCGACGGGCTCGCCAGCGAGGTTTTTCACCCTTAGCGTGAGGTCTGAGATTTCCACTTTCCACTTTTCATTTTCCACTTCCCCGATGCCAACATCTGGAAGGAAACTGCCGATGATGGACCCTGCTGCGGTAACGCGTAGGTAGAGCGGGTTGTCGGTGTCGCCGGTACTCCATCCTGCGAAACGGTAGCCGGGGGCAGGGGTAGCGAGGAGAACCGCGGTGTCGCCGGGATAAAAGGTGCCGCTGCCGCTGACAGTGCCCTTGCTCTCGTCACTGGACAGCACCTCGATGTCGACAGGCTCCAGAGGGCCGAGTAGCGCACGAATCATCCATGATAAGTACTCACCGCGGGCGGTGACAGACTCCCAGGTGGTTCCCTGCCGTTTGTACCAGGCTCCGTCAGGGTTTCCTGAGTAGTTGGAGGCACTGGCCGGATTGGTATAGGTGCCGCAGGTGAAGATTACCCATAGGGGAGTGGTGTCGTAGAGTGGCAGTGGCGTAGTGAGTGGAATGGTTTTCCATCCAAAGTCTTCGGTCGAAAAAGTGGAGGAGTAGAGCAGCCGGTCGGGCATGGTGCCAGAGTAAACCTTGAGGGTGTAGTCGGCGTTGGAGACGCTGTATAGTTGGACGGCATCAAGCTGGCGGTGAGGGGCTATGGCATTGGTTGGCAGGCGAATGCCCCACTCGAGGGGATAGTGGTCCTCGTTGCCCCAAAGGGTTTTGTAGTTCCCGTAACAGTAGCTGAGGGTGTCACCCATGATGGGTGCAAAAAGGGCTGTGTCGAAGAAGTCATTGTTGGGTCTGAACTGGAAGGGGTTGTAGTGGTTGCCACTCTTCCAGGTGAGGAAGCGGTAGCCGTCGGCGGCAGTGGCCAAAAGAGAGGTGGAATAGGCGTAAGAGGTAAAGGTGCCGCCTCCGGAGACGGTACCCTGTTGCGGGTCGGCGGAGACCGCGCTAACGGTGACGATGGAATTTTCGGAGGCGGGGTAGATATGCAGGAGCACCCTGTTGTCAAAGTTGTAACCGTTGGTGGCGTTGCCTCCGATGCCGCTGCCGTCGGGATTCAGGGAGTCGAGGGTGTAGTAGCCGTCGCAGTAGCCGCCCCAACCCCAATTGACGTGGAAGAATCCAAGGCTGTCGTAACCGTCGATGACAAAAGCATGGCCGCCGGAGTAGTCATGTCCCGAGATGACCATGGGCCGCGAGGCATCGAGTTCGGCGGTGAGGAGAGAGTCCCACTCACTGTCGGTGTAGTCAGTCTTGGCAGCGGAAAAGAGTCCTTGGTTGTAACGGAAATAGTCCTTCAAGGCATTCTCTGTCGACGGCATCGATGTGTTGCCGTTGGAGGGTACATGGGCGCCGCTGCTCTGCGGACTGTAGTCCATCTCTACAGCCACGCCGATATGGTACATAAGTTGTGCGACAGCGTCGCGCTCCTGGTCGGTGGATTGCCAGTCGGGACTGTCGGGCATGTGTGCCCAGTCGTAGTGTGTGGTGTCGAAGCGCGCTGTGAGGCTTCCGTAGTTGGTGCTGTAGGAGTGTGAGCCGCGTCCCACGGCAGGGTGGTTCCAGTATTTCATCACCTGAGCGGTGGCAGTGGCCACGCATCCGGTGACACAATAGGCGTTGTCGGAAGTGCTATAGGGACACTGCAGATTGTAAGGATACCCCTGGTTCCAGCGAGTGGTGAGCAATGGAGTCACTGTGCCCGCGCGCACCCGGTGGAACTTGGCGGAAAGCAGGCTCTGCCATTCTGACTGCACCTTAGGAGAAGCATCGGCACCAGCCTCGACAAGCGTGGCAATATTAAGTTGATAGGCGTTAATCCAGTGGGTAATGTGCTGCGGAAGGCTTGATTGCTTGATTGCTTGATTGCTTGAGTCTTTTGGGAAGAATTGGCCGTCGGGAGAGTAGGCGAGGACAGGACGCACACAGTCGTCGCCCGAAATAAGGACGAATCCTTTGCCATCGGTGGCGGTGAAGAGGTAGCACTGTGTGAAGTGGGATGGTGTGGCGTCGACTACGGTTTTTTGCAGCATATTCTCTGCAACACGTTGGGCTACCGTGGGGTCCACAGGCTTTGCGCTCACACTAGTGGCGAGCAAAAGAAACAGAATACTTCTCTTCATCTGGTGGCAACGATTTTTTTGGTAGTGGCTCCACAGCGGAGGAGATAGACTCCAGGGGAGGAAAAGCGATGGGTGATGGCCCTTGTGTGATAGGTAGCGAGGAGGCGGCCGGCGACATCATAGAGGCCAACAGGCTCGCCCGTGAGGTTCGTCACCCTTAGCGTGAGGTCTGAGATTTCCACTTTCCACTTTCCACTTTCCACTTCCTCGATGCCGGTGATGGGCTCGAAGAAGGCAATGAAGGTGGTGTCACTGGTCAGGATGAAATGCAACGGATTGTCTTCGCTCCCGTTACTCCAAAAGGAGAACCGATACCCATTCTTGGGAATGGCGTGGAGGACGACGGTGGCTCCCGGGGTGTAGTACCCCATGCCGGTAACATCGCCGCCATTGATGTCGTTGGGGGCAGCGGCCACATGGTAGCGTTCGCGGGAGTCAAAGACGGCACGGATCATCCAACTGCAATACATGCCCTGCTGGTCGTAGGTCTGCCAGCCCGAAGGAAAATGGTACCAACTGCCGTCGCTGTTGCCACAATAAGGGGCACAGGAGAGGGGGGAGTGGGCTGTGGCGGAGGTGTCGGTATAGCTGAGGGTAATCCAGAGGGTCTTCGTGTGGTGGAAGGTCAGCACACTGTCGAGCGCAAGGGTGCGCCACCCTTCCTCGCCACTCAATGTGTAGACTCCCGTGTAGACGGGCAAGGAGCCTCCCGGCGAGTCTCCCACGTAAACATTCAGTGTGTAGTCCCCTTCAGCATCATAGTAGTACATCTGTACGGCAATGAGTTGTCGGGCCCGCCGCATGACGGTGGGGACACGGATGCCCCATTCCGTAGTGGCACCCATGTCGTCTCTCCGCGTCTCACGGAGGGTGTCGGCGCAATAGCCTATCGTGTCTCCTTCGATACGCTCAAAATAAGCCGTATCGGTTATGTCGCCCGTGGCCAAGAACTCAAAGGGTATGTCGCGGGGGCCGCTGGCCATATGCAGGTAGCGGCAGCCCTCGGCGGCACTCGGCAGAACACAGACGGTGTCGTATAGGTGATAGATACCCGAGCCCGAAACAGTGCCCAAGGTGGTGTCGTTGCTGTAGATACTGATGGTGACCACGGTGTCGCCAGCTTCCCAACGGCCAGCCTTTTCGACGGGTTTCGCCTGCAACACCGTCGCAATCCCCATCGCCAGCATACATATCAGTAATGTCTTTCTCATCTCACTTCAACCTTTCAAGGCTTCGGAACCACTGACAATCTCGATAATCTCGTTGGTGATGGAAGCCTGTCGCGCCTTGTTGTAACTCAGACGTAACTCCTTCAGCAGCTCGTCGGCATTGTCGGTGGCGTTCTGCATGGCATTCATGCGGGCTCCGTGTTCCGATGCCAGCGAGTCGAGTACCATACGATAGAAAGTAGAACGTAGGGTGAGGGGCACCATGCTGCGCACGATGTCCTCCTTCGTTGGTTCGTAGATGTAGTCGTTGGCTTTAGAGTCCTTAAGGTCTTTAGAGCCCTTAAGATCCTTAGGAACCACCGGCAGCCACTGCTCAGTGGTGAGTATCTGTGTCAGCGAGTTCTTGAATTGGTTGTAGATGATTTCCACATGGTCGACCATCTTGTCTTCGAACTGTTTCATGATACCGTCCGCCAGCGCAGCGACATTGTCGAACGACGGGTCGTCGAACAGCTCGTCGTGCGTGATGAGATGGATATCTTTGCGATGAGCCAACATCTCGGACGACTTTTTGCCAATCGATATCACCTGGAGTGTGCCGTCGGCGGGCATCGTCTGTCGGTAGTGGTCGATGCGTTGCTGGGCCAGTTTGATTACGTTGCTGTTAAAAGCACCGCAAAGCCCTTTGTTGGAGGTGACGACTACCAGCAGTACTGTCCGTAAAGGACGTACAGCATGGAAGGGTGTCAGCACATCGCCTCCAGTGTCTATATCGTCCACTATCTCGTTCAACTGGTTCGCGTAGGGACGCATGCCGATAATGGCGTTTTGCGCACGGCGGAACTTCGCCGCAGAAACCATCTTCATGGCGGAGGTAATCTGCTGCGTCGAACTCACCGAGGCAATGCGAGTGCGGACTTCTTTTAAATTTGCCATTATTTCTAAAGTTTAATGGTTAATGGTTAACGGTTAACGATGCTTGCGCAGCACATGGCGCGTCAGTCTCTTTAACCTTTAACCTTTAACCTTTAACCATTTCTTATATCGCTCTGCCAAATCCAGTGCGGCAGCTTTCATGGTGGCTAGGTCACTGTCCACCAGTTTTCCGGCACGGAGGTTGGCGAGGATATCGCTGTGTTCGTTCTTCATCGTGAAGAGGAATTCTTTCTCGAAAGCGCGCACTTTGTCGACGGGCACGTTCTGCAGCAGTCCGTTGGTGCCACAGAAGATGATAGCTACCTGCTCTTCGACGGGCATGGGGCTGTACTGCGGCTGCTTGAGAATCTCGACGTTACGGGTGCCTTTGTCAAGCACTGCCTTGGTGGTGGCATCGACATCGGAACCAAACTTCGAGAAGGCCTCGAGTTCACGGTACTGAGCCTGGTCAATCTTCAAGGTGCCGGCAATCTTCTTCATCGACTTAATCTGGGCTTTGCCACCCACACGACTCACCGAGATACCGACGTTGATGGCAGGACGCACACCGCTATTGAAGAGGTTGGTCTCGAGGAATATCTGACCGTCGGTGATGGAGATGACGTTGGTGGGGATATAGGCGGAGACGTCGCCAGCCTGTGTTTCGATGATGGGCAAAGCAGTGAGCGAACCACCGCCTTTTACCTTGTCTTTCAGCGAAGTAGGCAGGTCGTTCATCTGGGAGGCGATGCTGTCGTTCTGGATGATGCGGGCGGCACGCTCGAGCAGACGGCTGTGGAGGTAGAAGACGTCGCCGGGGTAAGCCTCACGTCCCGGCGGGCGACGAAGGAGCAACGAGACCTCGCGGTAGGCCACAGCCTGCTTCGAGAGGTCGTCGTAGATGACGAGGGCGTTGCGTCCCGTGTCACGGAAAAACTCACCGATGGCGGCACCTGCGAAAGGAGCATAGTACTGCATGGCAGCAGGATCGCTGGCCGTAGCGGCCACGATGATGGTATAGTCCATGGCACCTTTTTCTTCCAGAATCTTCACTAAGTTGGCCACCGTACTGGCTTTCTGGCCACAGGCCACATAGATGCAGTAGACGGGGTCGCCGGCTTCATAGTTATTCTTTTGGTTGATGATGGTGTCGATGGCAATGGCAGTCTTACCGGTTTGGCGGTCGCCGATGATGAGCTCACGCTGGCCGCGTCCGATGGGGATTATCGAGTCGATGGCCTTGATGCCGGTCTGTAGAGGTTGCTCTACGGGCTGACGGTAGATAACACCAGGGGCCTTGCGGTCGAGGGGCATCTCGAAGAGCTCCCCTTCGATGGGGCCCTTACCGTCGATGGGCTCGCCGATAGTGTTGATGACGCGTCCCAACAATCCCTCGCCGACACGCAGGGAGGCGATGCGTTTGGTGCGCTTCACTGTGTCGCCTTCGTTGACAGTGCTCACCTCGCCCAGCATCACCACACCCACATTGTCCTCCTCGAGGTTCTGTACAATGCCTTGTTCGCCGGTAGTGAACTCTACGAGTTCGCCACTCTGGGCGTTGTTCAGGCCGTAGACACGGGCAATACCGTCACCAACGGTGAGCACGGTCCCCACCTCTTCGAGCTCCACGTCGAGGTTTACTTCCGACAGCTGTTTCTTCAATATTGCCGATACTTCGGCAGGTTTGATATCTGACATATTGTTACTATTTTTACAATTTGCTTTCGTATATGTTCTTCGAGAACTCCTTGCGGAGTTTGAGAATCTTGGTTCTGAGACGTGCATCGTACATGTTGTGGTCAAACTCCAGTTTGAATCCACCCAGCATCCTTTCGTCGGTATGGGCGTTGAGCTCCACCTTTTTGCCGGTATATTTCTCCACCAGAGCCTTCACCGTCTCTTCCGCGGCAGTGTCGGTGGGCTGATAGGTCTGCAGGTCGGTAAGCACGATGCCACGGCTCTCGCGATAGAGTCCAAGATAGGCATCACTGATGCCGCGCAGGTTCACCGAACGGTTCTTCTTCACCACAAAAAGCAGAAACGCCATGGAGACCTCACAACAATGCTCTCCAAATAGTTCCCGCACGATACCGGCCTTGCGGTCGGGTCGGATGACAGGATTGGCGAAGACTGCCGTAAGTACGCGATTCTCCTTGCAGACGGCATTCACCAGACGCATGTCCTCCGACACCCTCTCGGCCACCGATTTCTCCTCGGCAGTCATCAAGAGCGCTTTGGCGTAACTGATATTAATTCGATAGTCATTCATGGCTGTTAGTTCAGGTGAATACTTTCGAGTTCTTTCTGAATCAAGGCGTCGGCTTTGGTTTTGTCGCTGAGTTCGGCACCGATAAGTTTCTCAGAAATCTCGATACTGAGGTTGGCAATCTGGTTCTTCAGCTCGTGCATGGCTTTCAGCTTCTCGTAATTGATGTTCTCTCGGGCATTCTCCACGATGCGGTCGGCCTCGGCAGTGGCTTTGGTACGGGCCTCCTCGACAATTTGTTCGCTGGTGAGACGGGCGTTGCGTAGCATCTCGTCGCGCTCCATCTTGGCCTCACGCAGCAACTCCTCGTTGTGTGCTACGAGGTTCTTCATCTCCTCGCGGGCTTTGGCGGCTTCGTTGAGCGAAGCGGTGATGGCTTCCTCGCGGCTCTTCAGCGATTTCAAAATCATCGGCCAGCCCCACTTCATCAGGATGAAAGCCAAAATGCCAAACGAGACAAGCATCCAGATAAAGGTACCGAGACCTGGGTTAATCAGAGGATTGTTCATATTGTTGTTTTGTTGTTTCGGTTTAAAAGGGCCGGCCAATCGCCGGCCCATGGGTTGTTGTTTTGTTGTGTTACTTCACAGCAATCAGGAAGCAGACAACGACGGCGAAGAAGGCAACACCTTCCACCAGGGCGGCGGCAATGATCATCGTCGAACGGATATCTCCACCAGCCTCAGGCTGACGGGCCATGCCTTCCATGGCTCCCTGTCCGATTTTACCAATACCGATACCGGCTCCGATGGTGGCCAAGCCGGCTCCCACCGCTGCACCGAGATAGCCCATGGCTATGTCGGCCAAAAGAATGAGTAATGACATCATGTTGTTTTATTTTATGTTGTTAAACAAAATGTGTTTATTAAAATCAGGCTGCAAAGTTAGGAAAAAAAAACGATATAAATGTTAAAAGACTAAAAAAACTTTTGGATTTTGTCTTTTAGGCCTTTAGGCTTGTTGAATAGTGCAGTCCCACATTTTCGCGGCGGGCGCGGGCCATCTTGATGATGAGATAGGCACAGGCGATAAGGTTGCGCAACTCGCTGAGAGGTTCGGTGAGGACGGAGCGGTTGTAGAGGTCTTCGGTCTCGCGGAAGATGAGGTTCAAGCGGTCGAAAGCACGCTGCAGGCGCAGGTCGCTGCGCACGATGCCTACATAGTTCCACATGATTTCCTGCAGCTCCTTCTTCGTCTGCGTGATAAGCACCATCTCCTCATTGAGCACCATGCCTTCGGCATTCCAGTCGGGCACCTCGCTTTTCACTTTCCACTTTTCACTTTCCACTAGCGCGATAGCGCTCTGTGCCGCGTTGTGTGCATACACCACGGCCTCCAGCAACGAGTTGCTGGCCAGACGGTTCCCGCCATGCAGGCCCGTGCAGGAGCACTCGCCGGCGGCATAGAGATGATGGATGGAACTTTCGCCGTTGCGGTCCACTTTGATGCCGCCACATTGGTAGTGTGCTGCCGGGCGAACGGGAATCATGTCCTTCGTGATGTCGATGCCGATGCTTAGACATTTGGCATAGATGGTGGGGAACCCTTCGATGAGTTGTTTCTTGCCAATGCCACGGGCATCTAAGTAGAGATAGTCCTTGCCGCTGATCTTCATCTCGTTGTCGATGGCACGTGCCACAATGTCGCGCGGAGCCAACGAGAGGCGTTTGTCGTATTTCTGCATGAATTCCTTCCCGTCGCGGTCTTTCAGTATCGCCCCCGCGCCACGCATAGCCTCGGTGATGAGGAAGGCGGGCTTTTCGGCGGGATTATACAGACTTGTGGGGTGGAACTGCATGAATTCCAAGTCGCTGAGCACGCCACGGGCGCGGTGTACCATAGCCACGCCGTCGCCAGTGGAGATAACGGGTGTGGTGGTGGTGGAATAGACATTGCCCATGCCGCCAGTAGCCAATAGAGTCACCTTGGCGAGGTAGGTATCAATGCGGTTCGTGTCGCAGTCCAAAGCATAGACACCATAGCATTCAATATCGGGCGTGTGCTTGGTGACACGCTGCCCCAGGTGGTGTTGCGTGATGATGTCGATGGCAAACTGGCGTTCTTTGATTTCAATGTTGGGATGGTTACGTGCCGCCTCCAGCAGGCCGCGTTCTATCTCCTCACCGGTGTTGTCCTTGTGGTGCAGGATGCGGAACTCTGAATGCCCACCCTCACGGTGGAGGTCGAAGCGGTCGCCGTGTCCGTCGCGGTCGAAGTTGACGCCGTACTGCACCAGCTCGCGGATACGGTCGGGGGCTTCACGGATGGTCATCTCCACCACCTCGCGGTTGCAAATGCCGTCACCGGCCACCAGTGTATCCTGGATGTGTTTGTCAAAAGAGTCGCTGTCGTACATGACGGCCGCGATACCGCCTTGGGCATAGCGGGTGGAGCCTTCGGCGGCATCGCCCTTGGTGAGGATGCACACTTTGCCGTAAGGAGCTACCTTGAGCGCAAACGAGAGGCCGGCAATACCGGAACCAACTACCAAGAAATCAACTTTATATCGCATAAGCAGACAAGTATTATCAAGTGCAAATATACGAAAAATTATTATCCCCGTGGGAGGAAATTGATATCCGTTGGGGCGATGAGGCCCAGTGAAAGGGCTTTGGCTACTCGGGCGGCACTCTTGTTGACGATGTCCAGCCGCCGCGAGAGGTCTTTCTGCCGCTCTTGAATGGCCTTGTCGCTTTCGCCCAGTTTCGACGAAATCTCGCTGGCGGTGCAGCCCGCGGCTTCCAGCAGCAGCAGCTGCCGTTCGGTGTCGCTCACCTCGATGCCGGCTTGCGTCCCCACCAGGGCAAAGTAGTGCTCGGCAGCCTCTTTCATCGTCAGCATCACCGGGTAGTTGAAGTAGAACTTCTCTCCACGCTCCAGACAGGCAATGGCCCGGATGATGTTCTCGATGGAGAAACCTCCGGCGGCATTCTTGCTGACGAAGGCACTCGCACCCAGCCGCAGCGCCTCCATTACCACCGAACCTATCTCATTGATGCGGCGTGTCCGGTTCTCTTCCGATGCGAGTGGATTGTCAAAACGTCCGGAGAAGATGATAATCTTCACTTCCGGGTAGCGTTCATGCAGGCGACGAGTAATCAGAAGACCGCCCGTGGGCTCGCCCTGGAATTCCATGTCCACCAGCACATAGTCGGGGGCTTCCGCCGTCTCCAAGGCCGCCATCAGGCTGGGCCCCGAAGCGAAGGTGTCTACCATTTCGATGCGGCGCGTCTCGGTGGTGAAGTCGCCAGTGTGGCATTCCACTTCGGCTTGTCTCTCATTCATCTCATAGGTGACGGCCTTGCGGATCAAGGGCTCGTCGTCGACCATCATTACTCGGATTGTATTCATGGGGATAAGGGGTTTAGTGGGTTTATTGGGGTGTGGCTGCAAGGATGACACGCATTGTGGTGCCTTTGCCGGGGACGCTCTCGGCCCAGATGCGGCAGCCGCGGCGGGTGTTGTCGTCATGTTTCTTTACGATGTGGCGGCAGAGGATGAGTCCGAAGCCGTGGTCGCCGTCGGGCCGCGAGGCACTGAAGAGGCTCTCAAGTTGCGCTTCTTCCATGCCGCTGCCGGTGTCGGCGATGGCGATTTCCACCATTCCGTCGACCGAATCGGCAGACACCGTGACTGCCCCTTCAACGGTGTGCTGTAGGGCGTTGTTCACCAGATTCCTCAGCAGTATCGTCACCAGCAGCCGGTCGCCCCACACCCTCATCGTCGTCTCCTCGAAGCTGAGTGCCACGCCTTTCGAGGGCGTGATAACCTGACTCCTTACCTCTTCCATCACCTCCTGCAAGGCGAATACCGAGGGTGTGAATACCAGTCCGCTGGGTATCGACAGAGAGGTCCAGTTCTTGATATTGTCGAAGGTGCGCAGCAGTTGTTCCAGCACTTCGGAGCGCAATTCGGTGGGGAGGTCTGGATTGCGCAGGTAACCAATGAAAGGGCTCACGTCGTGACGCATCACGCTGAGGCAGGTCTCCACATTGGCGATGCGCTCCACGTCGCGCCGTTTGGCCTCTTCGAGTTGCCGCTTCTCACGCCGTAGACGCAGTGTGACGCGCCACAGCAACGCCACCAGTGCCACCAACACCACCAGCATGGCGCCCAGCACCAGTGAGAATCTCGACAGCAGGCTGCTCCTCCGGTTGGCCGTCGAGAGCGAGTTCTGCAGGGCGAAATCCTCTTTCTCGTTCTGTACCACATAGTCTTCCAGCTCGCATCGGTGCTCGTACCAGCGGCGGTTCTCGTCGGCTGTCTCTGCCAGACAGCTGCGAATGATGACATCGAAATAGCCTAGCTCCATCTTGGGTGCCGAGA
Organism: uncultured Bacteroidota bacterium; assembly: GCA_902800395.1. GTDB lineage: Bacteria > Bacteroidota > Bacteroidia > Bacteroidales > P3 > Colimorpha. The sequence continues at coordinate 68,969 of CADCEC010000010.1, forward strand.
AGGGCTTCCAAGTACCGCGCATCGCGCGCCACTCCTCAAGGACCTCGTGGGCCCTCAAGGTGTCGCCGATGAGCAGGGCGTAGCGCGCCGTCGAGGTGACACCGCCGAGCATCTGGTAGGGGTCTCCGTACTCGAAGAAACACTGTCGCGCCTCGTCGTAGAGCGCCAGCACACTGTCAGCTGGCACCGTGCCGGGCATGCTCTTCAGTATCGAGGCAGTCATCTGTAACGTGTTGGCATAATGATAGAGACAGAAGGCGCCGGTATGCGGGTTCTCCAGTATCTCGAAGTTGTAGTCGCAGTATTCGAGGGCGCGTTTGCTCTCGCCGGCCGACTGCAAGCCATAGGCGATGGCATAGTTCAATTCCAAGTCCTGTGCATAGTCCACCTTCAGCTCCTTGCGACGGCTTTCGATGTCGTCGATAATCGACATCACGTCGGCCTCCTTGCCGTTGCGGTAGTGGAAGTTGAGGGTTAGCAGCGTGATGTAGTATTCCGTCTGGGCGTAGTTGTGGAGCAGGTCGCCGCCATCGTCCTCCATGATGTCCGACTTCCCAATGTCGTAGAGTAACTCGTAGGAGTCGGCGATGAAACAACTTCTTTGCAATAGCCTGGCTTTCAGTAGTCTCGCGATGACCGATTCCACCTCGGCATTCTTCATACCAGGACGCTCCTTCGCCACCAGTTCCTCCACCTGCTCTAATAGTTTTGTGGCTTCTTCGTAATCAGTCACTTGGTAGTAGGCGAAGGCCATATTGTTCAGCGCCCGCAGCTCGCCGTCGATATAATCGGGCAGCGAGTCGTGGACGAAGACAAGCGCCGCCTTCGCACGCTCCAGGCAGAGGTCGGGCTCCTTGTAGCGGTTCAGGAAGGCTTCCTTGTTCAATCCGTCCACTTTCGACCGCTTCAGCGGGTCGATTTTCACCTCCTGCGTGCAGCCAAAAAGCAGTAAAACTGCAATGAATAGAATATGTTTTATATGTAATTTCACGATGCAAAGATACAAAAAAATTTCTATAAATCACCGATTTAAAGAAAATATTGCAAAATTATTTTGGCAGTTCAAAAAAAAGTTGTATTTTTGCACCTCGAAAAAATGAAAAGGTCGTTTGGCCGAGGGGCTAGGCACAGGTCTGCAAAACCTGCTACTCCGGTTCAAATCCGGAAGCGACCTCTCAAAAGTTGAGAGCAGAACCAAGTTTACTTGAGTTTTGCCGAAACGCAGGAGAGTGGGCGAAGCCACCTCGAAAAAAAAGAACTCCTTTTGGAGTTCTTTTTTTTCAAATCAGCGCGGCTTGGATACTCATCTCGTAGAGCTCCGCGGGGCTGATGCCCATGGCTTTCGCCTGCTTCGGAACGATGCTCTCGGCGCTCTGACCGGGGATGGTGTTGACCTCCAGGAAGTAGAGCTCATCCTTCGCGGTGTCGTGGATATAGTCGAAGCGGACGATGCCCTTGCAGCCCAGCAGGTCATAGAGCTTCAGCGACACCTCCTGCACATGCTTCGAGATGCTCTCAGGGCACTCGGCAGGGGTTACCTCGTTGCTGAAACCCTGATACTTGGCCTCGTAGTCGAAGAACTCGTGGCCCCCCTTGGGGATAATCTCAGTGATGGGGAAGACCAGTTTCTCGCCGTCGGCCTTGCGGAAGACGCCGCAGTCGAACTCGCGCCCCACGATGCACTCCTCCACCAGCACGGCATGGTCCTCGGTGAAAGCTTCACGGATGGCGGGAAGCAACTGCTCCTGCGTCTTCACCTTCGTGGTGGCCACACTGCTGCCACCGGCGGCCGGCTTGACAAAGACTGGCAACTTGAGGCGGTCGGTCTTGGACATATCGTCCAAATTGTACAGCAAAGCAGACTCGGCAACCTTGACCACCCCGAAACTCTTCACCACAGGGTTGCAGTAGCCCTTCTGGAAGGTCAGGCTGGAAGTGTAGAATCCGCAAGTGGTGTATTTGATGCCCAGCATGTCGAAGTAGCCCTGCAGCACTCCGTTCTCTCCGGGATTGCCGTGGATAATGATGAAGGCCAGGTCGAAACGGATGGTTTGGCCGTTGTCGTTTACTGTGAAATTTCCGCGGTCGACTGGCAGATGCTCTCCCTCACGCTCCCAGTACCACCCCTCACGCTCAACGACTATCTTATAAACATTATATTTAGTATGGTCCAACTGACCATACACCTGATTCCCGCTGGCGATCGAAATATCGTGCTCGCCGCTGTAACCACCCATAACAAGTGCTATGTTTCTCTTCTCCATCGTTACAATATTTTTTTTGTTAACGCGAACTCCTATCATTTATTGTGATATGCCTTTCCCTTTTGTGCTGTTTGGCGTTGAAGTGGGCTTGGTCGCGGACGGCTGGCACCATGGTGACGCGCTGGAAGCGGTCCCACACCACATCGACGGCCAAATCCGACGGATGCACCATATCGGGGTCGTAGAATCGGTAGTCGCGCAGCTCGTCCAGCACTATCTCATAGGAAGGGAAGTAGACCGTCACAGGCTTCTCCGGTTCCTCCACCTTCACGCCCTTCTTCTTCCGCTTTGTCGGCGGCAACTCATTGTCCACCAATGCGTCTACTGCCAACAATAGCGTGCTCTTGCTCAGCTGGTTGCCGTGCATCCCGTCACCCATGTGGCGGATGGGCGACACAGTGAACAGCACATGCAGCCTCGGATAGCAGGTCCTGAGTTCTTCCAGCAGCGGCCGCCACATCGCCACGATGTCGTCCACCGTCAGCATCCTCCTCACAAAATTCTCCTGCGGAAGCTTGTGGCAATTGGCCACCACCTGCCCCTCTCGCTCATATATCCACGCCGAGCCGAAGGTAATCATCAGCAGCCGTGCCTCCTTCAGCGCATGGTGCGCATGGTGGAGACGGCTGTTGCAGGCCTCCAGGCACTCCTCCTTCGTCACCCGCGAGAAACTCCCGTGGTGGTGCCACGAGTGCCACAGGCCCTCGTGCTCCACCAAGTCCTCTTCCCCTATCTCCTCATCGTACATCAGCCGCCGCAACGCCGCCGAGATGGAGGCGGGATTATAGAGTGTGCCGAAAGGATTCTGCTCTATATGGAAGTCGCCGTCGAGCAGCCGCTGCCCTATCTCGTCTGAGAAGCAGGAACCCAGACTGACGATGCCCGTGGCGAAGTCAATCTCGAACGGCACCGATGGCGCCCCGACTCTCGTAAAAAACTCTGTCTCCTGCATATACTAACTCTTCATCATCGGTTTTACGCCGCTGACTCCTGGCAGCCGTTCCAGTTCCGGCAGTATATCGTGTACCGCCACTTTCAACTCCGGCGTGTTCAGCGTCAGCGTGAGGTTCCGCGGTACGTCGACCACCACAGCCTGCAGCGGCACCGTCCCGCGGTGCTTCTTCGCCAGCTTCTCCAGCGACTTACAAAACTTCTCGTCCACCGCCTCCAGCGGTACCGTGAAGGTCAGCCGCGCGCTGTACTTGTCCAGCACCTTGCCCAGCAGCGACATTGAGATGATTCTCAGCCGCGTAAAGGTCTTTTCGGCACCCGTCTTCTTGTCCTTGTAGGTGTTGCTGCGCACCAGCGCACGGACATAGACGAAGGTGTTGTCGGTGAAGAAGTTCTTGAAACTCGTATATTCCTCGTCGTAGAGCCTCAGCTCGTAGCTGCCCGAATAGTCGTCGATGACCATCGACCCGTAGGGGTTGCCCTTCGCCGACACCCCGTCCTTGCAGCCCGACACCATGCCGCCGAAGTGCACCTCGCGTCCCGCCAGCTGCTCCATCGATGCCAGCTGCGTCACCCCCACATTGGTGAACATCTTCATCTCATATTTGAAGTCGTCCAGCGGATGGCCGCTGAGGTAGGTGCTCACCACCTCCTTCTCCGCACGGCAACGCTCGATGGTGCTCCACTCCTGACACTCGGGAATGGGCGGGTGGTCCTCCTCCGCCAGCTCCTCGCTCATGCTGAAGATGCTCATCTGGTTGCTTGCCGCGCCGTCCTGTCGACGGATGGCCCACCGCACCAGCATATCCAGGTAAGTCGGCGTGGTCTCCAACTGGTTCTCTTTGTAGAAATACTGCGCACGGTGCATGGTGCCGATGCCGTCGAAAGCGCCGGCCTTCACCAGCACCTCCATATTCTTCTTGTTCACCGAATGCATGTCCACACGCTTCAGGAAATCGAAGATATCCTCGAAGCGTCCGTTCTTCTCCCTCTCTGCAAGAATCACACTCGAAGCCGCCTCGCCCATGCCGCTGATGGCCTGAAGCCCGAAGCGGATGCGTCCCTCGCTGTCGACAGAGAAGTCCATCTCCGAGTCGTTGACACTCGGCGCCGCCACCTCCACGCCCTGCTTTTTGCAGTCGTCCATAAGCTCACGCACACGCCCTATATCGGTCTGCGCACTCGTCATCACGGCGGCCATATACTCCGCCGGATAGTGCGCCTTCAGATAGGCCGTCTGATAGGCCACCCACGAATAGCAGGCAGCATGCGACTTGTTGAAGGCGTAGGAGGCGAATTTCTTCCATTCCTCCCAGATTTTGCTCAGCACCTCTTTGGGATGCCCGTTTTTTTCGCCACCCTCGTAGAAGAGCACCTCCAATTCGTTCATCTTGTCTATCTGCTTCTTGCCCATGGCCTTGCGCAATGTGTCGCTCTGGCCGCGAGTGAAACCCGCCAGCAAGCGCGACAGCAACATCACCTGTTCCTGATAGACGGTGATGCCATAGGTGTCTTTCAGGTATTTTTCCATCACCGGCAGGTCGTAGGCGATGGGCTTGCGGCCTTGCTTTCGGTCAATGAATTCAGGGATATTGTCCATGGGACCCGGACGGTAGAGGGCGTTCATAGCGATGAGGTCGTCGATGACATGCGGCTGCAGCTCGCGCAGGTATTTCTGCATGCCCGCCGACTCAAACTGGAACACACCCACGGTGTTGCCCTCACAGAAGAGCTTGTAGGTGAGCTCGTCGTCCAGCGGCAGATGGTCGATATCAATCTCTTCGCCGGTGCGCTTCTTCACCATGCGGATGCAGTTCTTGATAATGGTGAGGTTCTTCAGCCCCAGGAAGTCCATCTTGATGAGGCCCACGTTCTCCACCACATGGCCGTCGTACTGCGTCACCAGCACATCCTCGCCCGAATCTTTATCGTTGATGACGCAGACGGGTGCCACGTTGGTGATGTCCTGCGAGCCGATGATGACGCCGCAGGCATGGATGCCTATCTGGCGGTTGGTGTCCTCCAGTTCTTCGGCATAGGTGAGCATACGCCGCAGGTCGTCGGGACCGTCGTCCATGATATGCTTCAGCTCGGGGACGTATTTGTAGCAGTTCTTGAGGTTTACCTTCGGGGCTTTGCCTTTTTCGTCCTTGATGTTGTCGGGGAAGCCGCGGTCGGGGATATATCCCTTGAGTTGGTTGACGGTCGAGAGCGGCACTTTCTCCACACGCCCCACGTCGGCGATGGAGCTTTTGGTAGCCATTGTACCGTAGGTGATGATATGTGCCACACGCTCCTTGCCGTATTTATGCGTCACCCATTCCAGCACCTTTCCGCGCCCTGCATCGTCGAAATCCACATCGATATCGGGCAGCGAGATGCGGTCGGGGTTGAGGAAACGCTCGAACAGGAGGTCGTAACGCAGCGGGTCGAGGTCGGTAATCCAGAGGCAGTAGGCTACCACAGAGCCTGCTGCCGACCCACGTCCGGGACCCACGCTGACCCCCAGCTCCTCGCGCGCTGCACGGATATAGTCGCTCACAATCAGGAAGTAACCAGGGAAGCCCATGGTCTTGATGGTGTGCAACTCGAAAGTGATGCGCTCCTGCACTTCGTCGCTCAGTTCCTCGCCATAACGTTTGTGGGCGCCCTCCCACACCAGATGGGAGAGGTAGTCAGCCTCGAACTTGATGCGGTAGAGCTTGTCGTAGCCGCCCAACTTCTTGATTTTCTTCTCTGCGGCCTCCCGACTCATCACCACCTCGCCTTTCTCGTTGCGGGTGAATTCGTTGAAGAGGTCCTCTTCGCTGAATTTCGCCCGCCACTCCTCCTCTTTGCCGAAGCTCTCGGGAATGGGGAAGACCGGCATCAAAGGATCCGAGTCAATGCTATAGGTCTCAATTTTTGAGGCCACTTCCATGGTGTTCTCCAAGGCTTCCGGCAGGTCGGCAAAGACTTCGGCCATCTCCTCCGGGCTCTTCAGCCACTCCTGCTTGGTGTAGTGCAGGCGGTTGGGGTCGTCGTAGTCTTTCTGCGTGGCCAGGCAGATGAGGTGGTCGTGGGCGTCGCCGTGCTCCTCAAGTACGAAGTGAGCGTCATTGGTGGCCACCAGTTTGATGTTGTGCTTTTTGGCCAGCCGTATCAACTCGGGTTCCACCTTCATTTGTTGGCGGTAGGTGTCGTAGTTGGCATTGGGCTTGTCGGTTTTGTGGCGCATCAGCTCGATATAGTAGTCCTCGCCAAAGCGCTCCTTGAACCACAGCACCTGCTTCTCTGCCTCCTCCAGCTTGCCGGCCAGGATGAGCTGCGGAATCTCGCCGCCCAGACAGGCGGAGCAGACAATAAGGCCCTCCTTGTATTTCTCCAATACGTCGTGGTCGATACGCGGACGGTCGTAGAATCCGTCGGTGTAGGCGATGGAGGCCAGCTTGCAGAGCGAATGGTAGCCCTGCAGGTTCTTGGCCAGCAGGATGAGGTGGTAGCCCGAGCGGTCCACCACACGCTCCTTGCCGTTCTCTGGATTTATCTCCTTGAAGTTCTTGTCTTTGTCATATAGCGTGCGGCGGGCGCAATAGGCCTCGGTTCCCACAATGGGTTTGAACTCCGGCTCACCCTCGGCGCGGTTCTTGTTCTCCTTGGCTACGGTGTCCAGCAAGTCCTTGATCCCGAACATATTGCCATGATCTGTAAGGGCCATAGAATACATACCGTCCTTCTTGGCCTTCTTGATAAGGTCGGGAATCTTCGACATGCCGTCGAGCATCGAATAATGCGAGTGTACGTGCAAATGAGTGAACTGTACCATTACAAACCCTTTCTTTTCAAATTGCAAAATTACATTTTTTTCTGCAGAAAAAAGTCATTGTTGATAACTTTTCCCCACCCCGTTGTTTGTAAATGTTAATAGATGTTAAACGACCCCTGTAAACAGAACCTTTCGCTTTTTTCACAAATTTTCGTTTTAACAAATTTTAAGAAATATAATTCACTGAAAACCTGTGTTTTAAGCAATCGGTAAAACATAATAGCCTAAAATACTGTCAATCAATGCTTAATAGTCACCCTCTTCTTATCATCTTTTTATCAAATTTTAATCCTCTTCTTATCAAACTTTACTTTTGTAAAACATGTATAAACTTTCATAATAACTGTTAAAAGATAATATTTATATAAAATTACCCCTTCATTACTTCGGGGTGCGATTCAGTCTCAGGGGAGCTGTCGCGAAGTGACTGAGGGGGTGGACAAGCATTCTTTCGGAAAAAGAAGGGAAAGGGGAGGAATGGAGAAATAATAAACCGCTGCTATAACATTGTATAGCAGCGGTTAGGGATGGCTTCGGTAGAAGCGCAGTCGCCGATGGGTTACTTCTTTGGAGTGTTGGGAGAGGATTCCTTGACGTCGGAAGGTTTGACGGCTTTCAAGTCGCCGGGTTTGATGTCGTATTGGAAGCGGATGGTGTCGCCTATAGATGCTTGTTTGATGGATTCGGGGATGGTGATGATTTACAGCGGTTTGCGTACGGGTGGTTCTGGGGGCGCTTTTTATTTAAAATTATGTTAAATTTTAAGGTAAGGATAAAAAAAGACCGGGATGATACCCGGTCTAAAATGTTGGAGGCAACAGGCCTCTTATTTTCTCATTTTTCCAGTCTTAGCACCTCTTTTGTCGTTTCCGGTGTTGGTGACATTCGAGGCTTCGAGTTTATTCCCTTCTCTCATGTTCATTTTGCTATTGCCTTCGTTGACGGGGGTGAGGGTGGGTTCGTTGGAAATGTCTTGCTTGACACGGACGTTTTTTTGCGGTTCGGCCTTCTTGGAGGCTTTGGTTGTGGTGGCTTTAACGGGCTCCGGTTCCTCAGCCAGGAGGGAGGAGTCAATAATGGAGTCAGTCACTTCTTCAACAACGGGCATGGTGGTGTCAGGAGCAGTGCTGTCGGTTTTTTCCTCAGTGGTTCCCTGATTGCAAGCGGTGGCGAGGCCCATAACCATAACGGCCAACGCAGTCATTTTGAATACTTTCTTCATTTTTTTTGAATTTTATATTTTTGCAAAAGTACAATTTTTTTTTGAAATAGATTCAGATTAGGCTAAATTTTATGATTATTTAGTATTTTTTAATAGTTCCGGTGAGAACTGTTGTGGTTTATTATCTTTTGGTGCATTCCCCTTTGGTGTTCCCTTGGAAGGCTCGATTTGCTGTTGGTCTTTTTTGACAACCGGGATGAGCACGTGAGCAAGCCATTCTCCGTTGCGTTTGCGCAGATAGAGGGTGTCTGAGAAGTCTTTGAGGGGTGTGGTCTTGTGGTAAACTGTTTTTGCAACGGTATCATTGATGATTTCCACCGAACGAATCTCTATTTCTGCCGGTGTATCGCTTTTGATGTATTCTGAGCCTACTGCCGTTATCATGTTTCTGGCCACGGCGAGGGTGAGGGCGCGTGTTTCTTCTGTGGCGTAATTTTCAGCCTCGTCGACATTGTAGTTGGCAAGAGCATAAGCGTAGTTGTAGGCGACCTCTCGTATGATTTTTTTCTCAGAACTGTAGCTGCACGATAGCAAAAGAGTTGAGGAGAGCATCAAGAGAAGGATTCTTTTCATGGATATGTATAATTATTTAAAACAAAGAGACCGCTTTTGGCGGACTCTTTGTTTTACTTATATCTTGTTACTAATAATTATTTACCCTGAGCAACGGTCCAGGTGGCGTTGGTGATGGTGCCGTTCATGACTTTGGGGAAAGTCTGGGTGGCAACATAGCCTTCAGCGGAGTTGTAGTTCTCGGTCCAGTTGGCGCTCATTTTGCAAGCATTGAGGTCAACGGCGGTAACGTTCTCGACGAAGCTATTCGGATCAGCAATGAAGTTCCAGTAATTCTCGCCCTGATATTGGAAGATGTCGTTTTCGTCACGATAGTTGATGATGTCGCCAGAGGTCGACTGATAGGTGGCATCAGAGCAAACAGCAGCCTGGAGGGTACCTTCGAGGTAGGGGCTGTCATCAGCGGTGGTTTTGTACATCTCCACGGCTATGAAAGCATCGTAGGGAGTGCCGCTCTGGGTCGTGCCGGCGGGATAATCTTGGCCGTAGAAATCAACGGGAGTCCAGTTTTCGCCATCCATGTTAATCACGATACCTTCAGTAACGTTGTTGTCTTTGTCATCATCTTTCTTGCAGGAAACCATAACCATGCTGCAAGCGAGCAGGGCAACGCCCATAACTTTGAAAATGTTCTTCATTGTTTTTTAATGTTTTAAGGTTAATAAATAATTTTCTGTTTTCTGTTTTCAAAATGCAAAAGTACGAACTTTTTCTAATATGGAAAGAAAAAGTTTTCTAAAAATTCTTAACAGGGAGCTATCTTTTGATGTCGAGGGCGTCGCGGAGGCCGTTGGCGAGGAGCATGAAGGCGAGGACGATGAGCATGATGGCGAGGCCGGGGAGGAAGGCCAGGTAGGCGTTGTCGAGGAGGATGTAGCCGTAGTTCTCCTTGACCATCATGCCCCAGGAGGGCATGGGGGGCTGCACGCCGATGCCGAGGAAGGAGAGGCCCGCCTCGAGGAGGATGGCGCTGGCGAAGTTGGAGGCGGCGATGACAACGATGGCGCCAGCGATGTTGGGCAGGATGTGGCGAAAGAGGGTGCGGAAGGTGCTGTAGCCGAGGGCCCGCGTAGCTTCGATATATTCCTTCTCCTTGATGCTGAAGACTTCGCCGCGCACCACACGGGCAATGTCGACCCACATGGTGAGACCCACAGCGATGAATATCTGCCAGAAGCCTTTGCCGAGGACAAAGGTGATGGCGATGACGAGCAGCACGGTGGGGATAGACCACACGACGTTGATAATCCATAGGATGAGGTTGTCGACCCATCCGCCGTAGTAGGCGGCGAGGGCACCGAGGGTGATGCCCAGAAGCAGGGCGATGAGGATAGCGATGAAGCCTACGGATAGGCTCACGCGCGAGCCTATCATAATCATGCTGAGGACGTCGCGTCCATAGGCGTCGGTGCCGAGGAGGAAGGTGCGCTCCTCGACGCGCGCTGCGTCGTCGGCGACGGCGATGGGCTCGCCGTTGTAGGGGACGGCGAAGATGCTATCGCGCGCGTATCTATATTCTTTAATGGGTGTGGCGGTGTAGGGGAGGGGTTCGCCGTGAAGGAGAGTGTTGAGTGTTGAGTGTTGAGTGTTGAGTGAGTCTTCGTCGGTGATGAGGAAGGACGCGTGGGAGAAGGGTTTTTGGGTGGCGAGTTCGAGGTACTGCTGGTTGCAGCAGGGGGTGTGGTCGGGGGTGATGAGGTAGCCGAGGATGGCCACGAGGGCGAAAAGGGCAATGACCACGAGGCTGGCGATGGAGAGGGGATTGCGGAAGAAACGATGCATGACTACATAAATCCAAGTTCCACTTTGATGTCGTCGGGAATCATGTCCATGGTCCAGGGCGGGTCGAAGGTGAGCTCGACGTCGACGCTCTTGACGCCGGAGATGTAGCTGACCATCTGGCGCACCTCTTGGAACATGTATTCCGCTTCGGGGCAGTCGGGGGCTGTCATGGTCATGAGAATCTTGACGTTGAGGTCGGTGTCGACATCGACATTGTAGATGAGCCCGAGGTCGTAGATGTTGACGGGAATCTCGGGGTCGTAGATATTCTTGAGGCAGTTGATAACTGCAGATTTTATTGTTTCTTGATTGGGGATCAACCCATTTTCATTTTTCATTTTTCATTTTTCATTTTGTATGCCAGGGCGTACATTTTCATCTGCTTCACCATGGAGGTGAGTCCGTTGGAGCGGGTGGGGGAGAGGTGCTCCTTGAGACCGATGGCGTCGATGAAGGCGAGGTCGGCGTCGAGGATGTCCTGCGGGGTCTGCCCGTCGAGGGCGCGGATGAGGAGAGAGATAATGCCGCGGGTGATGACGGCATCGCTGTCGGCGCGGAAGTAGAGGCGTCCGTCGCGCTGCTCGCAGCTGAGCCACACACGGCTCTGGCAACCGCGGATGAGGTTTTCTTCGGTTTTGTCTTTTTCTTCGATGACAGGGCATTCTTTGCCAAGATCGATGAGGTAGGCGTAGCGGTCGAGCCATTCGTCGAAATTGGCGAACTCGTCGATGATTTGCTGGGAGATTTCTTGGATGGTCATTGTTATTTTGGTGCTTTATAAATCAGCCAGGCGGCGGCGATGCTGAAGATGATTTGTGGCAGGAGTACTGCCATGAAGGGCGAGAGGTCGCCGTTGGTGGCGAAGACGGTGGTGATTTTCATAAAGACGATGAAGGCGAAGGCGATGGAGATGCCTATGGCGAGGTGCATGCCTATGCCGCCGCGACTCTTGCGGGCGGCGATGGCTACGCCGATAAAGGTCATCACGATGATGGCCAAGGGGTTGATGAGGCGCTGGTAAAGTTCTATTTTGGCGGTCTTTACGGTGCCGGTGCCGCGCATCTCCTCGCGCTGGATGTAGTGCATGAGTTCGGGAGTGGTCAAGGTCTCGACGCGTGAGGAGAGGAGGTTGAGGTCCTCGGGGGTGATGTGGAAGTCGGCTTCCTTTTGGTATTCGAAGGAGAAGGTCTCGCGGTGGAGGCTGTCGATGGTGCGGAGACTGTAGTTGTTGCAGCGCCAGAGGTTTTTGACGGTATCGTAGACGATGTTGCTGGCGGTCTCGCGGCGTGTGATGCGGCCGTCAGGGGCTATCTCTTCGCGGCAGAAGCGGATGGCGTTGCGACGCGGCACGTCGTAGCTCTCGGCATAGACCTGCACGCCGTCCTCGGCCTGGAAGTGGAGGTTGGAGTAGAAGTTGGTGGCTTTGGATCTGACATACTGTTCCTCGAAGTCGATGAGTGTGCGGTTGGAGCGAGGGATGACAAAATTACCGAGGACGAGGATGGCGAAGGCCACAATCAAGGCTCCGTAGAGGTAGGGCCGCAGCATGCGGCGGTAGCGCACGCCGGAGCTGAGGATGGCGATAATCTCGCTGTTGCCTGCCAACTTGGAGGTAAAGAAGATGACGGAGATGAAGACGAAGAGGGGGGAGTAGAGAATGACGAAACTGGGGATGAAGTTGAGGTAGTAAATGGAGACGATTTGCCAGAGGGTGGCGTGGTGCTCGAGGAAGTTGTCGAGTTTCTCGGAAATGTCGAAGGTGATGACGATGACGATAATAAGGGCAAGTGCCAGCAAGAAGGTCTTGAGGTACTTGCCCAGAATGTATCGGTCAAGTCGTTTAAGTTCGAACATTTAGAGGATTCCGAATTGCTTCTGGAAGTTAGTGAGACATTCGAGTGCGTTGGTCTTGACGTGGATGAATTCGTCGATGCCGTAGCCTTTGTAGGTGTCGACCATCTCTTTGGGGAAGCCTGCGAGGACGAGGCTCTTGACCTTGCCCTTGAGGAGGTCGCAGACGGGCTGCGTGAGTTCGGCATATTCGTCGTCGGAGGAGCAGAGCACCACGATGTCGGCACCGCTCTCGAGGGCAGCTTTGGCGCCCTCTTCGGGGGTGGCGAAACCGGGGTTGTCGATGATTTCGTAGCCTGCCACGCCGAAGAAGTTGGTGGCGAAGCCGGCACGGGCCTTGCGCATGGTGAGGTTGCCGTAGGTGAGGAGGAACACCTTGGGACGGTGTGCGGCCTTCTCGGTGGCGAGACGCAGGTGCTCGAAGGCTTCGGCACCGCGGTAGGGTTTGAGGGTGCGGACTTCATCGCCTTTCTCGCAGTTGCAGCAGCAGTGGTGCTCTTCGGCAATCTTGTCGCCCATCTTCTCGAGGAGGTTGGGGTACTGGTTGGTGCCGAGGATGGTGGTCTTGCGATTGGCGATGTCGAGGTCGCGCTGCTGGGCAGTCTTCTCGACTTCGTCCTGCACGAGGCCGGCACGGAGGGCTTTGCAATAGCCGCCACATTCCTCGACCTTGAGGAAGTGCTCCCAGGCGCCGCGGGCAATCTGGTCGGTGAGGTTTTCAATATAATAGCTGCCGGCGGCGGGGTCGGCAATCTTGTCGAGGTAGGACTCCTCCTTCAGCAGCAGCTGCTGGTTGCGGGCGATGCGGTAGCCGAAGTCGTCGGCCTCCTTGTAGGCGTTGTCGAAGGGCAGCACGGAGATGCTGTCGGCGCCGGCGATGCAGGCGGACATGGCCTCGGTGGTGGAGCGCAGCATGTTGACATAGGGGTCGTAGAGCGACTGGTTCCAGGCACTGGTGGTGGCGTTGATGTAGAGGTTGTAGGCGCAGTCGCACTCGGGCTTGTACTGCTCGATGATTTTGCTCCAGAGGAGGCGTGCGGCGCGGATTTTGGCCATCTCCATGAAGTAGGTGCTGCCGATGCCGACGTTGAGCTCGATGCGGCAGGCCACGCGGTGGGCTTTGACGCCGAGGTCGGTGAGGCGGGCGACGAGTTCGTTGGCGGCAGCCAGGCTGAAGCCGAGTTCCTGCACGATGTTGGCGCCGGCGTTGTGGAGCTGGCTGCCATGGACGGTGAGGACGCGGAAATTAGGCAGGTTGTCGTGGCCGTAATCCACGAGTTCCTTGGCCATCTGGAAGTCACCTTCCTCGCCGCGGTGGAAGCGGCCGTGCTTCAAAGCATAGCGGAAGGGGTCGAAGCCGCAGGAGCCCTGCAGGTCGGCGGGGTTGAAACCCTGCTGCTTGGCATACTCCACATAAAGCTTGAGGAGAGAGAGATAATCCTCGGAGCACATGAAGTTGATGCTGACAGCGTTGATATAGATGCCCTTGAAGAGGGTGGCCATATCGTCGAGGCTCTTGATGCCCTTGGCGCAGAAACCCAAGGCGGTGGCGCCGCGCTCGACAGCGTCGAGGGCGATGCGGTTGGCCTCCTTGAGATCTTGGATGCGGATGTCCTGACGCACTTCCCACACATTGTTGTCGGCATGTTTGCCGCGGGTGAAGGGCTTTTGACCCGGGTTGCTGTCGAGGTACTCGAGGCCTTCGAGGTCTTCGGCACGGTAGTAGGGTTTCACCTTGAAGCCCTCGATGGTCTTCCAAACGAGTTTCTTCTCGTAGTCGGCCCCTTTGAGGTCTTTGTTGATAACCTCTTCCCATTTCTCGGTGGAGACGGGTGGGAATTCGCTGAACAATTTGTTGTCTTCCATTATGTTGTATCGTTTATTTGTTTCTAATATAAAAGGCAAAGATACGAAAAAAGTTTAAAGTTTAAAGTTTAAAGTTTAAAGTTTTTATTTTTTTTGTAATTTTGCAATCAAAAACCGGAGTTCATGAGTACGCATAATCCATTCGTAATCTGCAAGGCGGCAGCAGGTTCGGGCAAAACCTTCAACCTGGTGAAGGAATACCTGAAGCTGGCGATGTCCGGCGGACTGGCGGGCGTGGAGACCCGCTTCCGCGGCATCCTGGCCATCACCTTCACCAACAAGGCCGCCAACGAGATGAAGGAGCGTATCATGGAGACCCTGAGCCAGTTGGAGGCCTACGGTGTCGACCCTGAGAAATCGAAAATGGGTGCTTCGTTGCTGGAGGCTTTGAATGCCGAGCGCCCGGCGGGGCTGCCGCCGTTCGACGAGCACCAGCTCCGCCAGATGGCTGCGAGGCTTCGTGGCGCCATATTGCACAGGTACTCAGACCTCTCGGTTTGTACCATCGACAGTTTCATGCACCGTGTGGTGCGCACTTTCGCTCACGACTTGGGACAGCCTGTGAATTTCGAAGTGATGATTGAGCAGGACGACCTGATAGACCAGGCGGTGTCGCGCCTGATGTCGCTGGTGGGCACCGATGAGGCTCTGACCGACGTGGTGCAGCACTATGCCGTGAGCCGCATGGAGAACGAGAAGGGTTTCGACATTGAGTGGGCGTTGCGCAAACTGGCCAAGCAGCTCTTTTCCGAAGGCACGGACCAGTATCTAGAGAGTTTGGGACGCTATTCGATGAAGGAATATGTGGAGATGTACCACCGCTATGAGGCCGACAACCAAGTGTTCCTCAAGAAGATGGAAGCCCTTGGTAAGGAGGCAGTGGGACTACTGGAATCGGCAGGCATGAGCGCAGAACGCTGTGTCGGCGGGAAGACGGGATTCCTTGCTTTCTTCCAGAAGATGGCAAATTTCGAGCAGACACTGCGTAGCAAGCTGACCTACAGGCCCAACGCCAAGGTGACTGGGCTGTTTGAATCGGTGGATTACGGTGGAGCGACCCTCTGTAAGGACAAGAGCCTGGTGGCAGAAGCCGACCGTATTGCACCACGCTTGTTGCAGATATATAATGAGTTGGTGAAGATGCTGGGCGAGCCAATGACCGACTACAACACCCGCTCGGTGTTGCTGCGGGAGCTCTATTCCATGGCCCTGCTGGGTGAACTCGACCGTCAGCTGCACGACTATGCCAAAGAGAACGAGGTGGTGCATCTGTCTGACTTCAACCGACTGATAAACAAGATTGTGATGGAGGAGCCCGCACCGTTCATCTATGAACGTTTGGGCAACCGTTACCACCATTTCCTGATAGACGAGTTCCAGGACACCTCGGTGCTGCAGTGGCACAACTTGGTGCCGTTACTCGACAATGGCGTGGGGCAGGGGTGCGAATCGTTGGTGGTGGGTGACGGCAAGCAGGCCATCTACCGATTCCGGCAGGGCGACGTGCGCCAGTTTGTGGCGCTGCCAGAGGTGGAGGGTCTGCCGCTACACGGCGACACCCTCTCGCAGCCCGGCAACTACCAGTTGCAGCACCTTGCCGTCAACTACCGCACCGCCGACGCTGTGGTGGATTTCAATAATGAATTCTTCTCGTGGCTTGTGCGTAATCACTATGAAAACAATGATTTGGCTCGCAGGATTTACCTCGGACCCGAGGGCGACTGCAAGGTGGGCGAAGAGGAACTTCGACAGAAGCACAACGAGAAAAAGACTCATCGGCCGAAAGGTCATGTGGGGGTGCGTTTTGTGGACGGCGAGGATGCCGAGGCCATCTGCCATGAAATACTCGCCATCATCGACCGGCTGGTCGGAAAGCAAGGCTATCAGCCTTGCGATATCATGATTCTGGGGCGCAACAAGAGTGACCTTGCCGCTGTGGGCAGCTACCTGCTGGCGAACAGTCGTTATGAACAATGCTCTGCCGAGTCGTTCTATCTGCGTGGCAGTCAGGCTGTGTTGACGCTCATTGCGGCGTTGCGCTGCCTGCATGACGGTGCCGACCGTGTGGCTGCCGCCGAACTGCTGCACAGGCTTTTCGCCCTCGGCATTCTCCGCGAGAGTCACGATGAGGCTTTTCTTGCCGGCAACGAGGTACTTTTACGGCAGGTGTTGGCAACAGAAGGCATTGACTTCGATGCCGGACGTCTGCTGTCGACGGACCTCTACGATTGCTGTGAGGAGTTGGTGCGTACGTTGCGACTTGATCAGATAGATGTGCCCTATGTAGCATCGTTGCTGAACAAAGTGGCCACCTTTGCCTCTCGTCGGCCTCAAGGGATTGGCGATTTCCTGGAATGGTTCGACGAGCACCCTGACCTCTCGGCGGCCTCGTCGACGGAGGGCAATGCGCTGAGACTGATGACAATCCATAAGGCCAAAGGATTGGAGGCTCCCGTGGTGATTTGCCCCTTCTTCAAGTCCTCGACGCATCCGACAGGCCTCTGGGTGAATGCCGCTGAACGGTTCTCCCCTTATGAAAAATCGCTCCCCGCCGCTTATGTCACGCTTGGCAAGGATTCCACACGCTTTGATGCGGATCGTGATAGCGAGAAGGAGGCTACGGCGGTCGACGACCTTAATATATTATATGTAGCCTTTACGCGACCGCAGGAGCAGCTCTTTGTAGTGGCGCCGCAGCCCAAGGAAGGCACTGCCGCCGTCAACTATCCCTCGTTGCTGTACGACTACACAAATGGTGATGCCGACTACGGCGATGTGGATTTTCGCCATGGGGAAGAAGAAAAAGAAGAAAAAACGGTAGAGGCGTATATCAACCGCCTTTCTTATATTGATTGGACTGACAAGGTGAAGATTGCCTCACAGTCGGAGAAGTCGCTTACTCCCCTTATGGAGGAGCGCGTACGCTTCGGCATCCATGCCCATGCGCTGATGGCCGAAGTGGGACATGCTGGCGACGTGGCTGAGGCTCTGGAGCGTTATGCAGTGCAGCAGCAGACACTTGACGATGAGGAACGACAACGTCTTGAGACCCTCGCTCGTGAGGTAGTGACGCATCCCGATACGGCACGCTTCTTCGACCCTGCCTACAAAGTGAAGAACGAATGCGACCTCACCGACGGTGTCGACTCGGGACGTCCCGACAGGGTGGTCTTCACTCCTGACGAGACCTGGGTGGTGGACTTCAAGACGGGTGCCGATTTGGGGAAGGAATACGACCGGCAGTTGCAGCGCTATTGCCGTGCATTGACGGCTATGGGATATCCTGCCGTCAGCGGCTGGCTGGTCTTCCTGCAACCGCAAATCCAGGTTCGGCAGGTGGCTGTTTAAAACTTTTTTAACAAAAAAATGTTTGTAATTCAATTTTTTTTTGTATTTTAGCGGTGAAAATAAGAGGGCGAAAAATCCCTCGATAGTAGAATAAACAATTAAGTAACAAAGATATGGAACTGAAGAAAAATCCCAAAGCGGACCTCGAAAAACGCAAAGGTCTCTATTTTGAGATAGGTCTTGTGGTCATTCTGGCAGTCTGTCTGTGTGCTTTCAGCATCAAGTCGTATGACAAGGATGAGTCTACTGGTGCTAGTCAGGCTCAGGCTGAAGAGATGGAAGAAATGGACGAGATTGAGAACACCGATGTGCAAGAGACTCCGCCCCCTCCTCCCCCTCCTCCTGCAGAAGAGCCTGAACTGAACATGGATCAGATTGAGGTTGTGGAAGACACAAAGGAAATCAAAACGGAAATCGAAATCAAGGATTTCGACGAGGTTCAGAACACTCAGATTGCTGAGGTGAAGATTGAGGAAGAGGTCGACGAGGAAGAGGTGAAGATTTTCACCGTCGTTGAGAACGATCCCGAATTTCCCGGTGGTATGGATGCCCTGTACAAGTACCTTGCAGAGAACATCAAGTATCCGCAGCTGGCTCGCGACAACGGCATCACTGGTAAAGTGTATGTCACCTTCGTTGTGGAGCGCGACGGTAGCATTGCCAATCCCCGTATCCTCCGTGATATCGGTGGTGGTTGCGGTGCAGAGGCTATCCGCGTCGTCAAGTCCATGCCTAAGTGGACTCCCGGTAAGCAGCGTGGTAAAGCCGTCCGTGTGCAGTTCAACCTGCCGGTCAACTTCAACCTGAAATAAATCCTTCCCGATTTGGAATGATAAAGGAGCAGTAGGATTGTCTGCTGCTCCTTCTTTATTGTTATGATTAGTGTAAATAATTTATCGGTGCAGTTTACCGGCACCAACCTCTTCGACCATGTCACATTCAATATAGGTGACCACGACCGTATCGGTCTTGTGGGTATGAACGGGGCAGGTAAGTCGACGCTGCTGAAGATACTCTGCGGTTGGCAGGAACCGGAGAGTGGCACCCTTGTCATTGCAGCGGGACAGACGGTAGGGTACCTGCCTCAGGAGATGGTGCCTGATGCTGTCGGTACTGTCCTAGAAGAAGCCCTCACTGCTTTCAGCGCCCTCGACGACCTTGAACGAGAGCAAGAACGACTTACCGCCGAGATTGCCGAGCGGACCGACTATGAGTCGGCTGAGTATACGCGTCTGTTGGAGCGTCACAACGAGGTGACGGAGCACCTCGCGCTGCTGGAAGGGAGCCGTCGACAGGAGCAGGCAGAGAAGGTGCTGCTGGGTCTCGGTTTCAAGCATTCCGACTTCGACCGCCCCGTAGCGGTCTTCAGCGGCGGCTGGCAGATGCGTGTGGAGTTGGCCAAATTGCTACTCCGTCATCCCGACTTCCTGCTCCTCGACGAGCCTACCAACCACCTTGACATCGTCTCCATCCAGTGGCTGGAGAGTTATCTTGCCAACTATAGTGGTGCTGTGGTGCTTGTATCACACGACCGCACTTTTCTGGATAACATCACCAAGCGTACCATTGAGATTACTGCCGGCCGCATCTATGACTACAAGTGCCCCTATTCGGAGTATGTGGTTCAGATGCAGGAGCGGCGTGCCAGCCAGATGGCACAGTTGACAAACCAGCAGCGGCAGGTGGCGCAGATAGAGGCTTTCATTGAGCGTTTCCGCTATAAGGCCACCAAGGCGAAACAGGTGCAGAGTCGTGTGAAGATGCTTGAGCGTATGGAGGAAATCAAGATTGACGAGGTTTCCACAGAGAGCATCCACTTCCAGTTTCCGCCAGCTCCTCACAGCGGAAAGATTGTCATTGAGGCGCAGCATCTGGGGAAGGCTTACGGCGATAACCAGGTGTTCGACGGGGTTGACTTTCTCCTCACTGCCGGTAAGAAGGTGGCTTTTGTGGGACGAAATGGGGAGGGTAAGTCTACGATGGCTAAGATTATTGTGGGTGAGATTAACGACTATACGGGTACCTTCAAGTTGGGTGCTGGGGTGCAGCTGGGTTACTATGCGCAGAATCAGGCTGCCATGCTTAATCTGGATAAGACGGTTTTCGAGACTATCGATGATATTGCCCAAGGGGACATACGACCCAAGATACGTAATATTCTGGGTAGTTTCCTTTTTGGTGACGACGATATCGACAAGAAGGTCAAGGTACTCAGCGGCGGCGAGAAGGCGCGACTGGCATTGGCCAAGTTGCTGCTCACGCCCAGCAACCTCCTCATCCTTGACGAGCCTACCAACCACCTAGACATGAACTCAAAGGACATCCTTAAGAACGCCCTCCTGCAGTACACCGGCACCCTCATTGTCGTCAGCCACGACCGCGATTTCCTCAGCGGTCTCACCGATGAGCTCTATGAGTTCCGCGACGGTGCGGTGCACGAGTTTAAAGGGGATATCATGGAGTTTTTGGAGTCTAGTAATTCTAGTATAACTAGTAATTCTAGTACTACTAGAGATACTAGAACTACTAGGGAGTCCTCAGCTTCCAAGCAGGCTTATGAACAGTCGAAGGAGCGGGAGAGGGAGCGGCGAAAGTTGCAGAATGTTGTGAAGCAGAAGGAACAGGAGATTGAGGGAATTGAGGCTGAGATTGCCTCGAGGGACGAGGTTCTTGCGACGGGTGCAGCACAGAGCCCCGAGTTTTATAGGGAGTATCAGTCGCTCAAGGAGCAGCTGGAGCGTAAAATGGGAGAGTGGGAAGAAGCTGTGATTGCGGCGGAGGCTTAGACGGCTTCGCCGGCGGCGTGGCCGGTAGAGAAGGCTATCTGGAGGTTGTAGCCGCCGGTGTCGGCGTCGAGGTCGAGGAGTTCGCCGACGATATATAGGCCGCTGACGAGGCGGCTTTCCATGGTTTTAGGGTTCACTTCGGAGAGGGAGACGCCTCCTTGAGTGACGATAGCTTCGTTCCAGTCGTGGGTGCCGGTGATGGTGAATTTGACGCCTTTGAGCCAGTCGCGGAGGCGGCGGCGTTCTTCGCCGGTGATTTGGTGGAGGCGTTTGTAATATTCTATATGTAGTTGTGGCAGTGCCAGTGGGATGAGTTCGGCTGGGAGCCAGAGGCGGAGTGCGTCGTTGAAGATGCGGGTACCGCTGGCGTCAATATCGGCGAGGAGTCGACGGTCAAGTTGTTCGGGAGTGAGGGCAGGCTTCAGGTCGAGCGATGCCGTGAGAGTCTCGCCACTATGCAAGGTTCGGGTAGCGATGCGGCTGGCGCTCAAAACGATGGGACCTGCAAGACCGTCGTTGACAAAGGTCATTTCGCCGATGGGGGAGTTGAAGATGGGGGATTGGGAGTTGAGGATAGAGAGTTGGACGTTTCTCAGCTGGAAGCCGACGAGTTCTTGGGGGATTTTCTCCTGGCATTTGAGTGCGACGAGGGAAGGAAGAGGTTCGATGATGGTGTGGCCAAGTTCTTGACAGATACGGTATCCGGCACCGGTGGAGCCTGTGGTGGGGTAGGAGAGACCACCGGTGGCGAGGATGATGCGAGTAGAAAGAGGAAAGAGGAAAGAGGAAAACTCTTTTGACGCGGAAGCATCGCTTTCCACTTTCCACTTTCCGTTTTCCACTTTAATGCTCTTCACGGTAGTGTTTTTACGGATGGTGACGTTGGGATTGGATTCCAGTTCGCCGATGAGAGCGAGGAAGATGTCGAGTGCTTTTCCGGAGGCTGGGTAGACGCGGTTGCCGCGTTCTGTGTTGAGTGGAACACCGCGTTGTTCAAACCATTCCATCAGTTCGGGGGCGAAGAAGCGTCCGTAGGCATTCCGTAGCCATACGCCGCCACTCTGGCCGGGTTTCTTGGTGGTGCCGGCAGTGGAAGAACCGATGTGAGGCAGGGTGTCGCGCAGGGGATTGGTGTTGGTGAGGTTGCAGCGCCCTTTGCCGGTGATGCGCAGTTTGCGACCAGCCTGGTCCATTTTTTCAAGCAATAGCACGTGCCGGCCGCGTTGTGCTGCCGTGCAGGCGGCCATGAGTCCGGCTGCTCCGCCCCCCACTACAACCACGTCGTATTCCATCAGACTCTGGAGGCTACGTTGATGTAGTCGGACGGATGGATGCAGAGAACGGGGATTTGGGAGCGGTGAACGATTTGTTGGGCGTTGGTGCCGAGGAAGATTTGGCTGATGATGCGGTCCTGTTCGGTGTTGATGATAACGAGGTCGGCCTTGATTTCGTCGCAGTAGTCCATTACGGTGTCGCAGTAGTTGGAGTAGGGGCGAATCTCGGTCTGGTAGCGGACGCCTTCTTTCTCAAGGTAGTCGACGGACTGCTGGACGTAGGTGCGGAGGGCCGATTCGTCCTCTTTCATGTCGAGGAGGCCGAGGATGCGCACTTCGGAGTCGAAGATTTTAGCCATGGAAGCAGCGGGTGGCACTTTTTGACGGGAGTTGGCGTTGATGCGGATGGGGACGACGATACGTTCAAGTTGTTTGTGGAAGTCATAACCCTGTCGCACGGTGAGGACGGGACATGGGGAGTCTTGGACGATGCGGACGGCTTGGCTGCCCATCCAGTATTTTTCGAATCCAGAAGCGCCGTTGGTGCCGATGATGATCATAGAGGCAAGTTCGCGGGTGGCAGTGGTGGCAAGGGCAGGAGCGACCTTGCCGTTGGTGATTTGCCAGCGCATTTTGCCGAATTTCATGGCGGGTTGGTATTTGTCGACGAGAGCTTGGAGTTTGTCTTGGGCGAGGTTGGTCATGATGTCGAGTTGCTCGTCGTTGAAGAGCAACTTTTCGCGGCGTGCCCAGATGAGGATAATGTCGCTTTGGAAGCGGTTAGCGACGTCGATGGCAAGCTCGAGGGCCATGTAAGAGCCTTCGGAGAAGTCGGTTCCAACAATAATAGGTTTCATGCGATAAAATACTATATTTAAAATCCAATAACGGCCGTTTGATAATTTTATTTTGTCAGTTTGATAAAAAATAGTATTTTTGCACCATGAATAGTGAATTGGACAGCCGCAGTATTTCTGCGCAGGAGAAAGATATAGAGCGCGCTTTGCGTCCTTCGGGGTTCGACAGTTTTGCCGGCCAGAAGCAGGTGGTGGAGAACCTGAAGGTCTTTGTTCGTGCCGCCAAGGAGCGTGGCGAGCCTCTCGACCATGTGCTTCTCTATGGTCCTCCAGGCTTGGGAAAAACGACCCTCTCGAATATCATTGCCAATGAGTTGGGGGTGAGTATTAAGACCACCTCGGGTCCGGTACTTGACAAGCCTGGTGATTTGGCAGGTTTGCTCACCTCTCTGCAGCCCAACGATGTGCTTTTTATCGACGAGATTCATCGTCTCTCGCCTGTAGTGGAGGAGTATCTTTATTCCGCGATGGAGGATTTCCGTATAGACATCATGATAGAGAGTGGTCCAGCGGCGCGGAGTGTGCAGCTGAATCTGAAGCCATTCACACTTATAGGAGCCACTACGCGGAGTGGTATGTTAACGGCCCCGTTGCGGGCACGATTTGGTATCAATAGTCGATTGGAGTATTATGATACTGAGACACTAACAAAGATTGTTAACCGATCGGCGGGGCTCCTGCAGGTGAAGATTACCAGCGAGAGTGCCATCGAGATTGCGCGGCGTTCACGCGGCACTCCCCGTATCGCCAACCGCCTGTTGCGCCGTGTGCGCGACTTCGCGCAGGTGAAGGGCGACGGCACCATCACCCTCGACATCGCCCGCTATGCCTTGCAGGCTCTCAATGTCGACCGCAACGGCTTGGACGATATGGATATCCGCATCCTCTCCACCATCATCGACAAGTTCAAGGGCGGCCCTGTGGGTGTCAATACCATTGCCACCGCCGTCGGCGAGGAGGCCGGTACGGTGGAGGAGGTTTACGAACCTTACCTCATCCAGGAGGGCTACCTGATGCGCACCCCCCGTGGCCGCGAAGCCACCATGCTTGCCTACCAGCACCTCGGCAAGATTAAGCAGGGCTCCCAGCAGGAACTATTCTAACTACCTGTGTTTTACCACACTTCTACCATTGTTTTCCCATTTAAATGAAAGAACAATGGTAGAACAATGGTAGAACAGAGGTTGAAATGGTTGATTGCAAGGAGGTTACAGTGATGTAAAAATAGCCCGAAATGTTAAAAAATCTTAACAAATGTTAAATATATGACCCAAAAACAGCCCCTCGTCGTCTTAATTGTATAGAGGAATATTTTGGATTTTGAAAAAAGCCGTACTTCTCACGCTCCTTTTACTGGCTGGTTGCATGACGCAAGCCCAGCAGGTTGAGCCCAGCCTGTCGGGTACTGATTTCTGGGTCTCCTTCATGCCGAATTATGGTGACGTTGGGGTTCACAATATCTGGATTGCTTCTGCCGAGGACTGCACCGTGCATATAGTAAACGCAGACTCGTCGTGGAGCACCACCACGTCTGTCGCCGCCAACCAGGTGAAAAGTGTATATGTGCCAAGGCCAGACATTCAAACAGTCTACGGTGGTCGGAGGCTGAACTGCAGTTGGCACATCACTACGTCGGCTCCCGCCAGCGTCTATGCCTCCAATTTTATTTCAGCATCCCATGACATTACGGCTATTTTGCCCACCTCGACGTTGCGACGGGAGTACATGACGCAGTCTTACGACGCCGGCAGCGATCAGGAAGTGGCCATCGTGGCCCCATACGACAGCACACGTTTACAATTTGACTTGGCCGGTAACCTGCTCGATCCGAATAATCATACGGTCATCTATGCCGGTCAAACACGGCATGTTACGCTTATGCGCGGAGATGTCTACCTTCTCCAAGGCCGCCAGGGTCTCGATGGTTGCCGTTTTGCGGCGAACAAGTCTATAGCGGTGTTCCAGGGTCATATTTGTGCAACTGTCCCCTATGGCAGTGCCGCCTGCGACCATCTCTACGAACAATGCATCCCCACCGAATATTGGGGGCAGCATTTCGTCGTGATGCCAACTACGGATAGAAGTGTCTACCGCAATGAAATCATGGACTCGCTAGGGAACATAATAGGTTATGGTGACACGGCCGGGAACTGCATGGGCGACATGGTAAGGGTGACGGCATTGAACGACAACTGCGTGGTTACGGTGGGAGACCGCGTGGCCGATACCCTCGCCGCCGGCGAGTCCTACCATTTCCTTCTCGCCAATCGGCCGCAGGAAGTGTATGGTTTTGATTTTTATCAGCCAATCATTGCCATCGCTTTGGACTGGGATTTCTATCAGAGCGATGCGTTGCCCGTCAACACCTCGGAACCCGCCACGGTGTCTTTTTACATCAGCGGAACCACCTTTGGCGGCACTCCCGGCGATCCGGCCATGGTGGTGGTGCCTCCCATCGAACAGGGTGTCCACCACGCTGTAGTCGCCGCTTACAATACGGGACGTACGCATAGCCATTACCTCAACATCCTGGCACCCGACAGGGACACTTCGCTGGTTACCATTGACGGACAGAGCATAGCATCCTACTTTTCCCCCACGGCGGATGGAATCAGCTGGGCGAGGCTCGTCATCGACACGGGCGTCCATGTCGTTGACGCCGACTCGGGTCGTTTTGTCGCCACCTTTTATGGGTTGGGAGACGCGGAGTCATACGCTTACATCGCCAGTACGGCATTGAGAAAAATCGATTATTTCCTGCAGGCCGACCGTTATTCCGTTTGTCCGGGCGACACAGTCTGCGTCGCTGTCCGTTTTGACAATGACAGCCTCAGCGTGAGCTGGGAACTCGACGGTGTCCCGCTCGCCACAACCGGCGACTCGATACGCATAGTCCTCGACAGCGTGGGGCAGCACTATGTGACAGGGACAATATGGCCGTTGGGGATAGAGAAAACGGTGTGTATCATCGTCAACCCAGTCTACTCCGGCTATGAGGCCGATACTGTCTGTGCCGGAGACAGCCTTCTCTGGCATGGGCAATGGGTGGCAAGCGGTGGCCTCCCACTCGCGGACACGCTGCAGACCGTGACCGGGTGCGATTCGATAGTCTCCCTGCAACTCACCGTTCTGAATGTCCTGCGGCCCTTCTTTACCCTAGAAACCGACTGCGAGCACTACCGTTACAGCATCCTCGGCACCTTTGTGGGCGACACCACGGGCTATGCCCTTGAGTGGCAGTCCACACCGCCCGACGCCTCCCTCGCTGGGCAGCCGTGGGACAGCCTCAGCCTTTCGCCATCGACCACCACCACCTATCGTTTCGCCATCGAGGGGCGCTGCCCCTTCGATACCTCCTTCATGCTTCAGCCCATCTCCTGGCCGGTGGCCGATATGACGGTGCTACCCGAGGTGCTCAGCGTCGACCATCTCGACTTTGAAGCCTATGACCATAGCCTCAATGCAACCATTCGTCACTGGTGGGTCGACGGTCGATACGCTGGCGACGAGTCGGTGCTTTATGATAGGGGAAATGCGTTGGAAGATAGTCTGCTGCTTACGTTAGTGGCAGTCAACGAGGCTTGTGCCGACACCCTTGTACGCGTTATTCCGATAACACACGCTGTTGTGTGGGCACCCAATGTTTTCACTCCCGGAGGCCCCGACAACAATCTCTTTGCCCCGGTGCTCAACGAGAGTGTTGCCGAGGAGCTTTATATCTATAACCGGCAGGGGCTGCTCGTGGCTCATGTCGAAGGGGACAATCCTTTATGGGATGGCACGTATGACGGTACACCCTGCTCGCAGGGAGCCTATGTCTGGGTGCTTTTTTATCGCACCAGCCACAAACCCTCCCAGCTTCAGAAAGTCGTTGGAACAGTGCTACTCCTAAAATAAGTTTTGCTATGTAAAATAATTGTCGTATTTTTGCAGCCAAATTAATAGTTGTAAAATATGCGAACACTGGTTAAGAATATCAAAGAGTTGGTGGGGGTGGAGACCTCGCCGAAGCAGCGGAAAGAGGGCAGGGAAATGTCTGTGCTGGAGACCGTCAAGGAT
The DNA here is from genome assembly GCA_902800395.1 of uncultured Bacteroidota bacterium. Classification (GTDB taxonomy): domain Bacteria; phylum Bacteroidota; class Bacteroidia; order Bacteroidales; family P3; genus Colimorpha. The sequence goes on from CADCEC010000010.1 coordinate 95,607, forward strand.
GCCTATCTGGTTATCGAGGACGGCAAGGTAAGGGCTTTCGGTGAGATGAAGGATTTGAAGGAGGAGAGTGCCGACTGCGTGGTGGATGCTACGGGGAGGTTGGTTTTTCCATCGTTCTGTGACTCTCACACCCATCTTGTCTACGCCAACTCGCGAGAACATGAATTTGTCGACAAAATTCGTGGCCTCAGCTATGAGGAAATAGCGAAGAGGGGAGGGGGTATCCTCAATTCGGCCAAAGCTACTGCGGCGGCCTCGGAGAACGAACTATACGATATGGCTCAGCGTCGCCTCGAGGAAGTGATGCGTCTGGGTACGGGAGCCATCGAGATAAAGAGCGGCTACGGTCTCTCGACCGAAAGCGAGTTGAAACTGTTGCGTGTCATCCGACGCCTTAAGGAAAACTCGCCTTTAACCATCAAATCGAACTTCCTCGGCGCCCACGGCATCCCGATGGAGTATCGTGGACATCAGGAGGACTATGTCGACTTGGTTATCAACGAGATGATTCCGAAGGTGGCGGCCGAAGGGTTGGCCGACTTCATCGATGTGTTCTGCGACCAGGGCTTCTTCACTGTCGAGGATACCGCACGTATACTCGAGGCTGGCATCAAGTATGGCATGAAGCCGAAGATTCACGCCAACGAGATGGCCGTCTCAGGCGGTGTACAGGTGGGAGTGAAATACGGTGCCATCTCTGTCGACCACCTTGAGCAGATGGGCGATGCGGAGATAGAATGCCTGAAAGGCACCGAGACGATGCCTACTATTCTTCCCGGCTGCGCCTTCTTCCTCAACCTGCCGCTCTCGCCGGCCCGCAGGATGATTGACGCGGGTTTGCCCGTGGCTATGGCCTCCGACTACAACCCTGGTACCTCGCCCTCGGGCAACATGCAGCTCATTCTCTCGATGGCCTGCATCCGTTATCGCCTGACCCCCGAAGAGGCTTTCAACGCCACTACCCTCAATACGGCATACGCCATGGGTGTTAGTGACCAGTTGGGCTCGATGGCTGTCGGCAAGAAGGCCAATTTCTATATTACCAAGCCCATCCCGAGCTATGAATATATGCCTTATGCCTACGGCGAAAACAAGGTGGAGCGTGTGTTCCTCAACGGCAAAGAAGTATGATTAAAGCAACAAATATCAACAAGAGTTACGGGGATTTGCATGTGCTGCGTGACATCTCGTTGGAAATCAATCAGGGCGAGGTTGTCAGCATTGTCGGTCCTTCTGGAGCGGGAAAGACAACCTTGCTTCAGATTCTCGGCACATTGGACCGTCCAGACACGGGGGTCCTGCGCTATGGGGAGACGGATGTGTTCAATCTGAAAGAGAAAGAGTTGGCGCGTTTCCGGAACGAGCATATCGGCTTCGTTTTCCAAGCTCACCACCTACTGCCGGAATTTACGGCTTTGGAGAATGTCTGCATACCAGCCCTTATCAAGGGAGAGAGAATGAAGGAGGTCTCGGAGAGGGCTATGGAGTTGCTTTCGTTCATGCATGTGGACCACCGGGCGACCCACAAGCCTCAGGCTATGAGTGGAGGGGAACAGCAGCGTGTGGCGGTAGCCAGAGCATTGATAAATAGTCCGTTGGCAGTTCTTGCGGATGAGCCTTCGGGGAACCTCGACAGCCACCATGCCCGTGAGCTTCATGAACTTTTCTTCCGCCTCCGCGAGCAGTACAACCAAACCTTTGTCATCGTCACCCACAATGAGGAACTGGCCGCTATGGCCGACCGTAAAATAACAATCATCGATGGAAAAAACGCAGAATAAACAACAGGTCATTTATGGCCTTCGTCCCGTCATCGAAGCCCTTGCCAGTGGGCAGCAAGTGGAACGTGTCTTGATTCAGAATGGACTCAATTCCTCCCTTCTTAACGAATTGAGATCCAAGTTGAAGGAGTGCGATGTCCCTTTCCAGTATGTCCCTGTAGAGAAACTCAATAAGATGACCACAGGCAATCACCAAGGAGTGGTGGCGACGATAGCGGCGGTCAAGTACCATAGTTTTATGGAACTGGTGGAGACATTGCCCGAGATGGCGACGGTGGTGTTGCTCGACCATGTGACCGACGTGCGCAATATGGGAGCTATTGCCCGCACAGCCGAGTGTACGGGTGTCAGCGCCCTTGTTGTCCCCGACCACGGAAGTGCTGCCATCAATGAGGATGCTGTGAAGACCTCCAGTGGCGCCCTGTTGCGGTTGCCTGTCTGTCGTGAGCAAAACTTAAAGACGGTTGTTAATCTGGCAAAACAATATGGCTATCAAGTTGTTGCTGCTACAGAGAAGGGGGCTGTACACTATCGCGAGGTCAATTTCCGTCAGCCTACCCTCCTTGTCATGGGAAATGAAGAAACGGGTATCAGTACGGAGCTGTTGAAGATGAGCGATGTGCGGGCAAAATTACCCATTGTGGGCGAGGTGGCCTCATTGAACGTCAGTGTCGCCGCCGGCGTTTTTATGTACGAAGCCCTCGAACAACGTCTGAAAGGCTGAAAACCTGTTTGTTGGCAAAGGAAACGTCGCTGGTTCGAGACTGGTGACGTTTCTTTTTTTCGTAAAAAAAGTTAAAGTTTGACCCAAAAACGACGCTTCGCCGTCTTATATATGAAGCCTCGAAAATGGAGAGTTCGAAACGAGAAAGGCTTTTTTTTATAGATTTTACGCGTATGTAAAAAAAAGTTTGTATATTTGCGTTTGGTTTGTACCCGTCCCAAGGGAGGGGTATGATGTACAAATAGCTGATTGACAAAAAATAAAAAGTAATAATATGAAACTGAGATTTTTCTTGACAGGAGTAATTTTTGTGTTTTCCGGGCTTGTCTCGCGTGGACAGGTGGTGGAGGCGCTGTATCAAGGCTTCGAGAATGGCGAAACCTCTCGAGTGTCGGCGACGCCGACATCGAGTATGGCTTACTCGACGACATACCATGCGTCGGGTAGTCGTTCGCTGGAGCTGTCGCAGTCGAACACAGAAGATGTGACGTTGTATCTTGACACGTTGGATTTCACGAATGATCTGACAATAAGGTACATTTCGCTGTATTTTGACCATATCTGCAAAGTGCCGAGGGATGATGGCGCGTATCAGATGTGTGCCATATACTTCAAGAGGCCGAATCAACCGGACTGGACGAGAGTCACTAACACCTACTACAATATGACGGAAGGCGGTAGTTCTGCTTTCAGTAGTCTGCAGTATTTCAATAATAACTCGTACCCGGAATGGGAAGGAAATGCTCCGATAACGAATGATATTTGGAAGAGCGAACGTTTCGATTTCAATAATGTCATCATTCCGTCGCTTGCTCCGGAAGAGAGAAAGCTGATGTTCAAATTCGTGATTCGGCAGAAAACGAGTTCGGGAGCCGCCACTGGCAAGTGGCTGCTCGACAACGTCAAGGTGAATGCGAGCTCGGAAATGATGGTGCGACCGAAACTGAAGATGGCCATGTATCCGGATCTGTATTATCATCCCAACAGCCGCGGTGCGCGCATAGAGTTGAATGCCACGACGACGTTGGCGGCGAATATCGACCCCGATTCAGTGTATCTGATTTACCGCGTGGGTAGCGACCCGACGCCTGTCAGGGTGCCCATGGCGCAGGTGACGGGTAGGACGAACTACTTCCGTTGCCAGATTCCTTTCTTTGGCTATGACACGCTGATGGCGTTCTACTGTGTGGCAAAGGATGCAACGAACAACCACAATGCGGCTCGTTTCCCAGCGCAGGAAGGAGGCTGGCAGGAGTATGCTTGTGTGCGAGGCGTGGAGCAGCCGGGAGTGGAACGCCCCGGTTTTGTGGGCACTACATCGACCGCTGACTTCCCGTTCCCGTGGTATGCTGACAACCGTAGCGAGTGGGTTTTCGACTCTGCTTTGATGGCCGAAGCAGGCTACAAGGCTGGTACCATCACTGCCCTGCGATTCACCACAGGAGCACACACGAATAATGTGACGCGTCAGCAGGTACGCATCATGATGAAGAATGTGCCGACGGACTATACCGTTGATACCTCGGTGTATGAAAGCTACCCCTACACGGAATCGTATATGCATACGGTGTATGATTCGGCGCTGACCATTCCCGAAAGGAATGTCGGCGGCACCTTTACGATTCAGCTGCAGGATTCGTTCTACTATGCAGGTAAGGATCTTGTGATGCAGATGGCATATCATAATCCCTCGGATATGACGGCCACCTCGGTGAAGACCATTTCGATGTGTCCCGGTAAGCCGACAATATGGATCACCGCTAGTGAGGCAGATTATGGGCGTAGTGGATTTACCCTTACTGTTCCCAACAAAAAGTCGACGCGGCGTCCTGCCATCGTCATCACCCAGCGGAAGAACATCCCGTTGCTGTATGACATGGGATTTGTTACGGACACCGCTTCGCCGGAGTATGGCTTGGTGACGCCGAACCACGATGTGCCGATGACACCCACGGACCATAGTCTGCAGGTGAGATTGAAGAACTGGGGTGCGTTGACGGCCAATGCCATCCGCATCAGTTATAGCATTGACGGTACGGTGAACGGCTATTATGACTGGAGTGGCACGCTGGCTGGCGGTGCTGTGCAGATGATAACCATTGCGCCGAATGTGCCGCTGACAGCAGGTTTCCACACACTGAGAGTGTGGGTGGAGGACTCGCTGACGGCGGGTGGACAGCGTTACCGCGACCACGAGCCGTACAACGATACGGTTTATTCGGAGTTTGTCGTCTGCGAGGGCCCGATGCACGGAGTGCGCTATGTCGGCGGCACGAACCGCGACTTCAACACGCTGGAGGAGTTCCTTTATGCGTTGAGCCGCTGCGGCGTCGACGACACCCTCGTGGTGAAGCTGGCCGCCGGCCAATATAAGCCTGCCACGATGCTGGCTTTCTCCGGTTCGTCGGCGAGCAACTATGTGGTGTTCGAGCCGAGGACCAACAATGTGACATTCTATGCCGATGCGACGGTGCCGGAAGCTGTGGCAACGGAGATATTGAATCTGGAACAGGTCTCCAATGTGCGCTTCCGCAACATCAAGTTCGTGCGCCGTACGGCGACTGAGGACACCACCGTGCTGGAGAGTATGGTGAGGATGGGCATCAATACGGTGAACTGCCGTTTCGAAGGATGCTCGTTCATCGACAGTGTGGCGAATCCTGTAGCAACGCTGCGTATCAATTCGTTGGTTAATAGCGGTTATGCCAACGGCATCATCATTGATGGCTGTACCTTCAGAGGCGGCAAGGTGGGTGTGGATTTGAGAGGTATCGCCGAAGATGCCCTTTCGCAAAATAACAAAGTGTCGCGCAGCCTCTTCTATAACCAGTACGAGAGTGCTATCAACGTGCAGAACCAGACGAATGTGGTGATTGAGAAAAACGAGATGTACGATGTGTTGAGCAACACGAGCTATGTGCTGCTGGTGAGCGAGTGCTATGGTGCATCGAAGTTTCTGGCGAACAAGATTTATACCAGTCACGGAGCTGGAGCCATGGGTGTGAGTATGGCAGTGGGTACGTCGTCGCAGCGAATCCTGATAGCGAACAACATGGTGGTGGGCAACGACGACGGAAGTGCGAACCTGATGCGTTCGCCGCTGAACATCATCCAGGCCAGCTATACCGATGTGGTTTATAACTCGGTGAAGATGACGGCTACGACGCGCAGCAACATCGCCGCAGCGACCCTTGGCGGCGGCAGCCTGCTGACGAATAACCGCTTCCTGAACAATATTGTGGTCTGTCTGGACAACCTGAATTACGCCTTCTATTATCTTCCCGGAACGGTGACGAGCAACGAGGTGGGACACAATGTGTACTATTCGATGGGTACGACGATGAACCGCAAGGGATCGGCCCAGGCGTATGACATGGACGAATGGAGAGTGCTGGAGCCTGCCGACTCGCTGTCGGTGAAGGTGAATCCCAACTTCCTGAATGGCTCTCTGGTGGACTTGCGCACCTTCAACCGTCAGGTGAAGGGTCTCGGTATTCCGTTGGCGTCGGTGCCGGTGGATATGTTCGACACGCTGCGTGGCGACTCTGCCACTTGTCCGGGTGCTTACGAGTTTGTGTCGCTGGGTTATGACTTCGAGCCGGAGGCGCTGGTGAATCCGGAGGCCTCGACCTGCTATATGCCGTTGCAGACTGAACTGGTGTTGAGAATCAGGAATAACGGTACAAGTGTGTATACGGGAAGTGGGTTGACGGTGACGTACAAGGTGAACAACCAGGCACCGGTCACGATTTCGGTGACGGACACCATCCCTGCCGACGACACTGCGACCATTCATACGGGAGCGCTGCTCTCGTTGCCTGCCAGCGGCTTTAACGATGTGACTTATAATATCAGGGTTTGGACGAACTATGCCGCCGACCCCAATGCAACGAACGACACGAATGTGTTCACGGTGGTGAGCAAGTACCATCCTGCTGCGCCGGACGATGTGGACCTGCTGATAGACTATGCCACAGAGGCGTCGGTGACGCCGGTGCTGGGTGTGAATCAGTGGTCTGTGTACACGCATACGGCTGCGCCGCAGCGTCCGTCGACGCTCTATTGGTACCGCGACACCCTGGATGCGGACCCGTTCTATGTGGGCCCGACACTGACGACCGACACCTTGCGTCAGGATACGACGTTCTGGTTCCGCCAGCGTCGTGCGCAGCCCATGGTGCGCATCACGCAGTTGGAGATTAAGCATGGTGGCACAGGTGTCAATGCCGCCACCGGCGAGACCCCCAATGCTCCCTATTGGCTCGTTGCGACCCGCAAGGCGGCGTTGCAGCTGACCAATGTTGGCGACGCGCCGGCATGCCTCTATGGGGATACAATAGTGACGGTGAGTCCAACAACCAATTTGAACAACAAGAGCTATCGCTTCAACGACAGCATCTATATCCAACCCGGCCAGTCTCTGGTGGTGCAGTTCGCCACCGGTAACTCTGTGAGTCCGGCGAACACGGTGCATACGGGCACTCCGCTGAGCGGCGTGCAGATAACGGCCTCAAGCAATATCGCCATCCAGTATAAGCGCAACGGAGTGGTGGAGGATGCTGTAGTGCTGGGCACTGTCGCAAACCACAACTCGCCCTCGTGGGTGTGGACAGGTGGCGGTGTGGATCTTTCGGGCAGCACGACGACGGCAGGTATTGTGAGGACGGGTTTTGTGGGTACCATGAACGACTGGCGTATTGCCACGGATGCCAATCCAATGATGCTGAACAGCACCGATCCGAACTGGATTTGGTATGTCGACAACGGCTGCGAAGGAGAGTTTGCGACGGCGAGTGTGAGCATGATAGCGCCTCCTCCGGCGGACCTCGATGTGAGCCATGTACAGCTTCCGACCAGCAGTTGTGGACTGGGGCTCGAAAATGTGACTGTGACGGTGCGCAACTACGGTCTGCAGCCTGTGAATGGATTTGTGTTGAACTACACCACGGGCAGCGATACGGTGACGGAAGCTTTTGCAGACACGCTCCCCAACAGTGCCGTGAGGAACGTGACCTTCACCGCCCCGTTGAACCTTGCTTTCGACCATGATACGACTTTGACGGTGAAGGTGTGGGTGAATGCCGTTACAGGCGACCCGATACAGAGCAATGACACTAGCAGTGCTACGGTGTTGTCGCGCTATACTCCGTCAGCTCCTGATACCCTTGCCAACCGCATTGTTGAATATGCCACTCGCGATACGGTGACCATCACGCCGACGGTGGAGGGATTGATACCGGTGTGGTATGATTATTATGGCAATGCCGTAGACACGGGCTATATGGGAGTGAGCGAGATACTCTATGTCGGTGGCACGAGGAGTGTGAGCTGGATGGTGTACGACTACCACTGGGGCCAGATTGGCGCCGGTACGGCCACCAATGGCAATACGGCCTATCCCTCGCCTTACCAGCCCGGCAGCAAGCATGCCAAGCAGCAGTATATCTATAGTGCCAGTGAGCTGAGGGCTTTAGGCTTGGAGGCCGGTTATATCGACTCGATAGCCTTCGATCTGCAGCAAATGGTGGGCAGCACGACATCGGTTAACTTCATTGACTACTATGTGTCGATGGGCTTGACGAGCGACACCATCTTTGCGAACACGTCGGACTGGAAGAGCACGGAGGTGGTGATGCACCGTTCGCCTCTGACGATACAATCGAGTGACTGTGGCCAGTGGAAGCCGTTGCGCTTCGACCGACCCTTCTATTGGGACGGTGAGTCGAGTGTGGTGGTGCAGCTGGTGCATTATATCGACCCGAAAGTCACCACGGGTGTGAAGAGTGCCTATACGGTGAAGAACAACACCACCTTGCACAAGAACGGCGACAATGCTTTGTCGCCCACGACGATGGACTTTGTGGGTGCGGGTACGAAAGGCAACAACCGCCCGAACATCCGCTTGTACAACTCGGTCTATGGCTGTGAGAGTGAGGCCACACCTTATGAGGTGCAACTGGTGAACATACCGGCCGTCGATATGGCCATCTTCTGGCCCGACGGGGTAGACACGATAGAATACAACTCGTGTGACAGCTTGGAATTCTATATCAACCTGCGCAACCAGGGTGCCTCGGTGGTAGATACGATGAAAGTGTATTATACCATTGATGCCCAAGCGGTGGACAGTGTGGAGGTGACGACGCAGATGGTGCCTGGCGTGATGAACAATGTGCTGCTGCTGAAGCAACCGATGATGCCGGGTCGCCACACGCTGACGGTGGTGACGGGAGCCGAGGGTGACCTGATTCCTGGCAACGACACCATCAGCAGAATGTTCGCCGTGCGCTTCTGTGGAGGCGTCTACACGATAGCCCCCACGGGTGCCGACTATCACGCCTTCGGCGAAGCCATTGACACGCTGAATGCTGTTGGTGTGGAGGGCCCTGTGACCTTCAATGTGGGTAGCGGCACTTATACGGAGCAGGTGGTGCTGAACACCATCCCCGGGGCGTCGTCCGCCAACACCATTGCCTTCATCGGCGTGGGAGAGGATGTGAAGCTCACTGCCGCCACCACTGCTGCCGACAACTATGTCTTCTTCCTGGACAGCGCGTCGAATGTGACGTTGCGGAACATCTGCATCGAGGCTCGTCCCACGGGCAACGGTGCCGCGCTGCCGGGCAATGCTTTGGTGATGCAGAAAGGTGCGAACATCACTGTTGACAGCTGCACCATTCGAGTGAAAGGCAACATCAACAACGCCAATGCCAGCTGTGTGGTGCTGGGCGACAACATCAGCAACTTGCTGTTCACCAACAATGTGGTAGACAGTGGCTTCTACTCCATCCGCACCGCAGGAACGGGCGTGGGCTACAACGATGTGGTGCTGCGGAACAACGTCTTCCATGGATTCTGGATGATGGGCGCTAACCTGAGAGGAGTCACGAACCTGACGGTGGTAGGCAACCGCATCACCTCTGGGGTGTCGACTGCCGGCCGTTCGCTGAGAGGCCTTTACCTGGCGCAGACGGCGGGTGACTTCCTGGTGGACAAGAACCATATCTACCTGAACGACACGAAGACTGGCGGCAAGATAGGCATCCAGCTGGAGAACATCAGCTGTCTGGGTTCCAATCCGGGCTATGTGACGAATAACATGATAGGATGTACGGGCACAGGTGTTGCCAACCTGCCGACTGGCATGAAGCCCTGTGGCATCTGGATAGACAGCAGCTCGAGCAACATCAACGTAGTGTATAACACGGTGCGCATTGAATGCGGCACAGTGGCCGCGAGTGCCACCTTCAGTGAGAACTCGTATGCCTTCTTCACGGGTGCGACGGTGAACAACATCCATGTGATGAACAACATCTTCTCGAACTTCCTGAAAGGCTACGCCTACTATGTGACAGAGCTGAACACGGTGACGTTGTCGAACTTCAACGCCTATTATACGGAGAGTGAGCACCCCTTCTACTGGAAGCAGGTGAAGGCCTCGCTTGCGGAGTTGCAGGCTGCCAATAGCGACGATGCCAACTCGGTGGTGGACCAGCCCTTCTTCATCAGTAATGAGGACCTGCACCTGGTGATGATCAACTTCGTTACCTTGGCGCAGTACACCACGGAGGTCACCGACGACATCGACGGCACTATCAGGAGTCAGATCCCTGCACCCACGATTGGTGCTCATGAGATGTCGGTCTGCACGCACGACCTGGCGGTCATCGAGATACTGTCGCCGACGGTACCTGGAGACACGAACTTCCGCTATCCCGACAAGATGCCGCCGAACATCGAAGGCGACTCGGTGTGGGTGAAGGCGCGCTTCTTCAACAACGGCCGTTCGCTGGAGAACGGGGTGCAGTGGTATGCCTATCTGGAGGGCTATGAGAGCATCACGCGGACGCCGAACCGGAACCTGGGTACCTTCAACCCGTCACAGATGAAGATAGACTCGGTGCTGATGCCGACGCAATTGGGCATCATCAACCGGCAGAAGATACATGTTGTGCTGACGGCAGGAGCCAACGAGTGCTCGCCGGAGGACAACGACAGGGTAGGGGATGTGTATTTGGCGCCGGCCTACGACTTCAAAGCCGACGGCACCTCGACGATGTCGACAGAAGGCTGCTATAGACAGAACACCACGTTGCAGATCACGGTGAAGAATGCGGGCTTCAAGGACATCCCTGCGGGCACGCAGCTGACCATCGGCTTCCTGCCGCAGATTACGCAGCCTGCGGGCACTGTGGTGTCGACGATGCCTGGAGTGTCGGAAGGCACAGTGACGCTGCCGACGGCCCTGCTTTGCAACCAGACGGTGCTGCTGTCGCTCCCCTACACGGTGAACCTGTATCCCACGGGCCTGTATACGGACCTGCAGGTGAGGATCAGAGGCTGGGTGCATCACGACTTAGATGTGTCGCCCGGCAACGACACCACGGCGGGTTCTGTGGTACCGTCGTACTACACCCCTGCGCCGCCGGTTGGATATGACACCACGCTGGCCTACGGTACGTGGGGAGCGGTGCGAGCCTCGCAGGAGAACACTCGACCCATCCGCTGGTACCGGGATGTGGGAAGTGACCCGTACTACAGTCCGAGCCAGTATGCCGCTTCGCGCCGCTGGACGAACACGCCGCAGTACTTCCACGATTCGACCTATTATCTGAACTGCCTCTCATCGCACAACTGTGCGAGTGACTATTCGCCGGTGACGGTGCATGTGGCGGCGCGGATACCGAATGATATGGCGATGAAGCAGGTGCTGGCGCCGTTGGGAGACAGGGTGTATATGGAGAACGACACGGTGAGGGTGGTAATCTCGAACTATGGCACCTCGTCGCAGACGAACATCCCCATCACCTACCAGCTGAAGAGAGGCAACACGGTGGTGCAGACGGAGACGGAGATATGCAATGCGACGATACCTGCGGGACAGGACTACACCTACACCTTTAGTCACCTGCTGAACATCACGACGCCGACGTCGGCGCAGAACTACTCGTTGAACATCTGGACGGACCTGGCGACCGATGGCACTCGCCGCAACGACACCTTGCGTACGCCGCATCTGTTCCATTCGTTGCCGGAGAGCACGTATGACCCGCAGTGTTCGTCGAATCCGAGTTTTGATGTGACGAGGGTGTCGTACAACGAGATAGACTTCGACCTGCCGCCGTTGGGACGTGGGTTGACAGACTTGGCGAGCTACGCTGCTCCGGACTACCCGGTGCTGCATGTGACGCGAGGGACCACGGACTCGCTGATTATCGGGGTGATGCCGCTCGATGCCTCGCAGTTGCGCAACCGCTACAATGCATGGGCTTATATCGACTTTGACCGCAGCGGTACCTTCACGGCCGACGAGAAGGTGGTGAACGGGGTGACCTTCTATGACGAGCAGCTGTGTGTGAACCAGGTCACCATCCCGCAGACGGCCTCGTACGGATATATGAGGATGAGGATAGCTGTGGGTTCGTACAACTCGACGAACATCACGGGCTTCGACCCTGTGGGCGGTATTCCTGCCGACAAAGATGGTCACACGCTGGAGTTCCTCCTGTTTGTGGATGAGGAGGTCCCGACGCACGATATCGCCGTTACGCAGGTGGTTGCTCCGCGCAGTTACCTGATTAGTGACGACCTGCCGAAGACAGTGTCGTTCCGCATAGCCAACAAGGGCTCGATGTCGGTGACTCAGCCGCAGTTCCACTACCGCTTCATCGACTCGCAGAACGACAGTGCCGCTGGAGGATACATCTCTTACAACGGCACCCTTGAGCCTGGTGCGAGTGCTGTGGTGAGCCTGCCGGAACATGTGTTCCCCTTCGGCACCACGGTGCTGAACATCTCGTATGAGAGTGAGGAGGACACCATTCTGGAGAACAATATGCTGGTGTATGAGTACAACCGGTTCCACATCATCACATTGACCTTGGACGACGACTTTGAGGGCGAGAACATCTGGTATGCGCCGACGGGTTACAATGCCTACTCGCACAACTACTGGGAGCGTGGCTACCCGACGAAGTCGAAGCTCAACGCCCCTTACTCCGACTCGAATGCATGGGTGACGGACCTGAACAGCAGCATCGTCTCGGGCAAGCGAGGCAATGTCAGCTACCTGTACAGCCCCATCATCAACATTGCGCAAATCAGGGTGGACACCATCTCGTTCTACCTGCGGAGAAACCTGACGAACGGAAGTACGCTGCATGTGGAGTTCTTCAATGGCGACCGTCGTTGGGTGAAGCTGGAGACCGACTCGGCCAATGCGTGGTACAACAACACGGAAGAGGAGGTGTTTGACGGCACCACACCGGGTTCGTCGTATGGCCACTTCTGGGTGCCCTGCTGGCGTTCGCGCATTTCGGGTGACTTCCCCGAGAAGCTGCAGTTCCGCCTAGTGTACACGACGCCGATGGGTTCGACGAACACCAGTGCCTTTGGAGAGGGATGTGCCGTTGACAACTTCCGTATCGGCCGAGCTCCCATCCGTAACGACGCCGGCGTGGTGGCCATCACCTATCCCACCGCTCCCTCTTACGGACAGACCATCTTCCCGGAGGTGGTGGTGGAGAACTTCGGACTGGACACCATCCGTGAAGCCACCATCGGCTACACGCACTATGGCACCTATATGCCCAAGATGTCCACCGTCTCCTGCCTCATTGCCCCCGGTGAGACCGACACCATAGCGCTGACCTCGTCGTTCCTTATCACCAGTGACTTCCCGGATACCTTCTATATCAATGCCTTTACGAAAATCGACGGTGATATCTTCAGGGACAACGACAGTATCTCGGTGGCCTTCCCGTTGGCACCGTTGGCGAACGACATTGCGGCCCATGAGTTCATCTATCCGTTGGACCGTGTCATTGCTGGCGACACCAATATACAGGTCACAATACGTATCCGTAACTTCGGAGAGAATCCCATCCATCACGCAGTGGCCACCTATATTGTCAATAGTGGCGAGCGGGTAGACGAGGATATCAACTTCGAGGACTACCTTGGGCGGCCGTTCGAGTCGATGGAATACTTCAACTATACCTTCCGGCAGAGGATACGTGCCAACATGGGTATCATGAGGATAACGGCCATCATCAAGAGTGACTCGAACGACTACATCTACAACGACACCATCTCGAAGCGAGTGGAGGGAGTGACGTCGGTATATGACATCGCCGCCAACTCGATTCTTGTGGATACGTCGGCATTCACCACGGTGAGGCTGCAGCTGAACATCGACAACCTGGGAGCCCGTGGAGCCAATGGCTTCGAGGTGGGCTTCTATCTGGACAACGACACAAGTACCATCCACAAGGAGGTGTACAGTCGAGAACAGCCGCTACCGGCGCTCACCAGTGGTTACTTTATGTTCGACACCGTCCTGATGCCGCGTCCGGCGGGTTACCACAACGTCACGGGATTTGTCAGGATGGAGAACGACAATGACCCCTCTAACGACACCACCTCTGTGTTGGCCAGCTATCTCCGCGACCTCGAGTTCGTGAAGCTCATCGTCGAGGAGACCGCACAATCCGACTGCCGAGTGTTCGCCGTACTCCGCAATGTCGGCAACCTCTCGGTGCTCGACAATGCCCCCATCCAGCTGCGTGCTGTCATCAATGGTACCACCATCCGCTGGAGCCAGAGGAAGCGTGTGGAACCTGGCCAGACGGTGAAGATACAGTTCAAGAAGACAGAGGGAATGGACACTGTGGACAACAATATTCCCAAGAGCCCCACGCGTTCCTATACCGGCAGTGGAACCCTCACGCTGGGTAGCGATATGGACACCTCGAACAATATGACCAGCTTCGTTGAGGTGGCTAACAACGTGGAGGGTGTTCCCGTCGTTGAGGCTTCGCTGCTCTCCCTGGAGCAGAACTACCCCAACCCCTTCACGGGACGTACCACTGTGGGATTCACGCTGCCAGAGGGAGCCACCGTGCGCTTCTTCATCGTCGACGCAATGGGACATGTTGTCAATAGCTTCTCGCGCTTCTTCAGCGCCGGAGAGCAGACCATCACGCTCGATATGGAGGCCTACTCCTCGGGCATCTACTACTACGGTATTGAAGTGAACGGCGAACGCCGCATGAAGAAAATGATTCTGCGCTGATGCTTCAACGCTTCAAAGACTACATCCTGCAGCAACACCTCTTCTCCCCCGGGGAAGAGGTGTTGCTCGCCGTGAGCGGCGGGAGGGACTCGGTCTGTATGGCTCATCTCTTCCATCAGGCAGGCTTTCCCTTCTCCATAGCCCATTGCAACTTCCACCTCCGGGGGGATGACAGCGACCACGACGAGGCCTTTGTGCGGCGGCTTGCCGCCGACTATGGCGTCCCCTGCCATGTGGCGCAGTTCGACACCCGCGCCGTTGCCGCCGCTACAGGCGAGAGTATCGAAGAGGCCGCCCGTCGGCTTCGCTACGAATATTTTGCCTCCCTCCTTACCTCCTTATCTCCAACCTCCTTATCTCCTAAAATCGTTGCTACCGCTCACCACCGCGACGATTCCATCGAGACCTTCTTCCTCAACCTCTTCCGCGGTACCGGTATCGCCGGCCTTCACGGCATCCGTCCCATCTCGGAAGTAAGAATGAAGAATGAAGAATTAATAATTATTCGACCGTTACTGCCGTTTAGTCGCGCTGACATAGACGCTTTTATTGAGGAGAACCACCTCGAATACGTCGAAGACGCTACCAACGCAGAACTTGATGCCCGCCGCAACCAGATACGTCACCGCCTGATGCCGCTGCTGCGCGAACTCTATCCCTCTGTCGACGCCACTATGGCTGCCAATATCGAGCGCCTCCACGACACCGAATTATTATATAAGGAATATATAGAAACCCTTCGCTCCCAACTCGTCAAACCTTACCCCTCCCGTCTCCCGCTGGAGATCCTCTCCCTCGACCTCCCCCAACTATTGTCCTTTCACTCCCTTTCACTCCCTTTCACTCCCTTTCACTCCTTACTTTTTGAGCTTCTCCGTCCTTACGGCTTCAACGCCTCCACCGTCCGCGACATCCTCTCTGTTTTGGAGCGCCAATATCCTGCCGGCAATAACCCCTCTGGACAGCTTTTCTATTCTCCCACCCATGTTGCCGAACTCCACCGCGGACAGCTTCTTATAGCCCCCGATGTCGAACCCGCCCCCGGACGCCATCCGCAGCCGGGCGACCGCATACGATTGAAAAGAGGCAGCCGCCTTCTCAGCGACTACCTCAAAGACTTGGGTCTCTCGCGTATCGAGCGCCGCCATGTGCTCCTCCGCGTTAATGCGGACGGATTTGTCGAACTGATAGCAGACGGTCAGCTCGGTCGGCAGGCTCGCGATGATAAATAAATATTGTATAGGTGTTCGGCGTCTCCATGTGGTCGCCCTCAAGCGTCTCTGTGGCACTCATGGTTTCCATATTCCCCATAGTTCCCATCACTAACAACTGGTACGCATAGTAGCCCTGCTTCAGCAGCAGGCGTTTCACGTAGGCTTTGTATTTGGGGTTATAATCCATGCGGCTCGTCGAGTCGAACTTCCAATCCGTCAACTGTCCCACCACGTAAACGCTCTTGTCCAGCCACGGTTGCGCCATCGGCAGTGTGATGTTCACCCAAACGTATTCCGCCTCTATTGTCGGCCGCTGTCGCCCCTGTACATTCACCTTCATGCCGCCGTTGAGGGTGGTCTCGCTGAGGAAGTGCTTCTTCGAGCGGTCCTCCTCGGGTTGCAGGATGGCGAAGAGTTCGCCGCCGTATTCCTCCACTTTCTGCACGTTGTACATCGGCGCGTAGATGTTGCTGCAGTCGAAGTAGCGGAAGGTGTTGCCGCCCCAGAAGACGTTGCAGGGACGGAAGCGGTAGCAGAGGGCGGCGCCGTCATAGCCCGAGAACTCGAGCCACCGGGCGTTGTCCTCGCGTCCGTTCTGCTGCACCAGCACCCGTTCGTACTCCTGCCGCAGCTGGGGCGTGAGAAAACTATTATCTAATATCTCTAAACTCTTAACTGAAATGTCCACTTCCTGCCGTTTTCTGAGGCTCATGCCGTCGTAGGGTTTCGTCAGTTCGGCCTCGATTCTGGCGCTCTCCTCTGTCACCCAGAAACGGCGCGTCAGCAGGGTGTCGCCTTCGCCGTCCGTCACCGCCAGCAGGTAGTTGCCGGAGTGGGTGAACTGGGCGAATTTGGCGGGGATGGCTTGGTGGTAGTGTACGTAGGGGCGCCGCGTGGTGAACGAGAAGTCGTAGTTCTCTATCTCGCCCTGTTCGAAGCCGTTCATGAAGTCGTAAGGCTCCAGGTCGTCGCGCCGCCAGTCGGCATCGCAGTGGGCGATGGACCAGCGGAGGTTTTCGGCCTCGTCGGCCAGCATGTCGAACTGCAGCACCAGCCGTTCACCGCGTCCCAGTGTCAGCACGGGGCGTTCGAGTTCCACCCCCTCGCGCGTCAGCGAGACGGTCTTCACCTCCTGTCTCCACGCCGAGTCTGTTATTGGATGTTGTGCGCTGAGAATCAGCCACTGGCAAGCTATCGTCAGAAAAATTGCTGTCCGTTTCATGCTGCAAAGATACGAAAAAATCCTCATTCAACGCTCCGATATATGCGCTCTCGGAGCAGCGTCCCGCGTTGTCCTGCACGAAGCCGTAGAGGTGCACCTCTTCGTTCCCCCAATAGGAGGGCAGCGTCACCGTGATGCTCCCCATGCGGCGGTAGACCGGCAGCGACAGCACCGCCTCCTCACGCCTCGCATTGACCGCCGCCACATACACGCGGTCGTTCCCGTTGCAGTTCCGGTGCTCGGGGTTCTTCTCAAAAGAACTCCTCGGGCATCGCCCGCGTGACCCATATCCCGCGCCACTGATACCCAACCACTTTTCCAATCTTTCCGACATACGGCCCATTGATGCCGCCTAACTGCTTTCCCATTTTTTTGTAATGTTTAATGGTTAACGGTTAGTGGTTAACGATTTAACATGGCTTGCGTCAGCCCCGTTAACCTTTAATCTTTAAATTTTAACCCTTATGATAACGTTATCTACTTCTATTTATTGTTTACCAAAGTAAAATTTAACAAAAATAGCATAAAAAGAATAGTAAAAGAAGATAAGAAGAGGATACTAAGAATTAATAGGTTACAAACAGAAAGAAAGTGCCCCGAAAGTGGTTTTTCGAGGCACTTTTCAGCAGACAAAAAAGGAACGCCGGCATCCTGCCGGCAGAAAGGGGTTATTAAAGTCTTTAGTCTTTTACGAGGCGGACAAACATACTGCTGGATTTTTCGGCAATATGGATGGAGGGATAGTAGATGATGATGATGTTGGGTAAAGTGTATAGATAATATCCAGGCTCCTCTGTATAAATATTAACTTTCCAATATAAGTAATTGGCGGAACTTGTCCATGATTGGAAGATGGTGTTCTGCCTATAGCAAGTGCTGCTCCAATAGGAGCCAGGATAGGAGTTCTCGGCTGTGGTGCCGCTGGTGGGGAGAAACACTGCTCCGGCAGCCTCCATCAGTGCCCATTGGGTGGTGTCATACACATTTTGCGCGTAGTTGCTTGTTGCTTGGGTGTGGGTGTTCGCAAAAGTGATGCCTGTTGGCGATGTCCAGTTGTCGGGGAGCAACACCATGCCGCGCACGCCATTGACGGTGGCCCAGCCTTGGAGATTGTGGGCGTTGGGGCGTCCGTTGATAATATACTCCCATTCGTCGCTAGTCAGCGTGCGCCACTGCCCTGGGGTATTGCCGCCGTTGGCGATGGAGTTGTGGACACCCCAGTCGTAGTGTGCATTGGTTCCCACGAGATCCCAGTCGGCCATACGGGAAGAAGGCCCACAGCCGGAACTGCTATAATATTGCAAATAGGGAAGATAATAAGTATTTTCGAAGTCGGTGGGGTCATGGTAGCCGCTGGTGGCCCACGCGAACTGGTCTATCCAGCCGTTGTATGTGGCGGAACGATAATTGTTGCCGATGCCGCGGTAGTCGTACTGATGGTTACCGAAACGCCACACGTCGGCGGAGGCTTTGTACTGCAAGTTGCCCTTGGAGAAGCGCACCTGATGGGTGTCGCTTACAGAGAAGTAACCGGGCAGCACGCCGGGCTCTTCGATAATGAGCGAGAGGGTAATCATACTGTCGCAGCCAGCGGCATTGGTGATAACCTCCAGATAGTCGCCTGTCTCGTTATAGGTCTGTCCATGCCATGAGAAGGGACCGTTGCTGACGATAGTGGTGTCGAAATAGGTACACTGGCAATCGAACGAACCCGGCGTATTGTTTTGTACCAGACGCACAAAACTTTCCACACTGCGGTTGTAGGAGGCCAACATATTCTGTTCGTTGTTCGTGGCGAAGCAGTAGGCGCCGCCATTGCCCTTCGACGAGGAGGTCCAGTAGCGTGCTACATCTGATGACCCCAAGGGCAGGAAGACCGCTCCTTGGACTTCCATCCTTTTCCAGTTGGCAATGGAATAGGTGTTCATCGTGGTTCGCGAGAAGGAAAGTCCCGGCAGGTCTGTCCAGTCATCTGGCAGCAGCACATAGCCCCTCACTGTCGTTGTCGATCCACTGGGTGTCGGGACATAGTAGATGGTGGCGCGACCCTGTAGGTTGGCGGCATCGGGGCGACGGTAGAGGAGATAGTCCCATTCTTCGCGAGACATAGTCCGCCAGAGATTTTGATCGGAACCGCCGTTGGAGATAACGTTGTATTGCCCCCAGTCGTAGTAGCGGCTGGTGCCGGTGAGGTTGGTGTCGGCCATAAAGGTGGAGGGGCCATATCCCTGCAAGTTATATTGCGACAAGGGTTCGGGGAGGTAGGTCTTGTTGTGGTCCCAGGGCGAGAACTGAATGTTTAGGGTGTCAACGGCATTGTGGTAACCACTGGTGGCCCAGCCGAAGAGGTCGCTCCAAGCAGGATAGTAAGAGGCCACGCAGGAGCTGTTGAGGACATCGTATTGATGTTGGGCGAAGCGCCAGTATCTGTCGGATGATAGAAACTGGAGGTTTCCGCTAGAAAAGCGTACCTGAAGTCCTTCGCTGACAGAGAAGAGTCCTGGAAGGGCACCGATGCCCACATTCGAAGCCACCGAGAGGTGAAGCACGAATATGGAATCACAGCCGTTGACGGCGGTGAGGGTGTCGCCATAGTCACCCTGCACCGTATAGGTCGTTCCCCGCCAAGTGATGCCCGAAACGGTGCGAGCCACCGTGTCCTGCCTGTAAGAGGGAATGACGACAATCTGCACGCACACCACGCTGTCGCAGCCCCCTTGGGCGATGAGACCCAGATGATGCTGGTAGGTGTCCGAAGAGCTGTAATTCCGCCCATACCACATCACACGTCCACAGACGTTCAGCACTGCTGTGTCGGCAGCGTTACGGTAGGAGTAGCAAGTGTCGGCAGCGATAATATTCAGGTGGAGGGTGTCGGTGCTGGGACATCCCACCTCGTTGTAATAATGATACTGATAGTGTCCCGATTGACGGTAGATGGTTCCATGCCAGAGGAGCGAATCGACGGCTGTGATGTTATGCGACAAGCGGGAACCGTGCCGGACGGTGAGGTGAAGTGTGTCGGTACTATAGAAGCCTTCGGCGTTGGAATAATGGTAGAGGTAGGTGCCCGAAGTGGTGTAACGGGTTCCGTTCCACATGAAGGTGTCGCAGGTAGAGGTGGTGATAGCGGTATGCGACCCTTGGTCGAGGGAGTCGAGGTGGAGCAGCGAGAGGAGCGAGTCGAGGTAGTGGTATGTGAGAGCGTCCTGCGGGTCGGTGGGGTCGGCGAGATTTTTGAGTTGGTGGTTTCCTGCACTGTTGCCGAGTGCAGTTGTGGAGTCGAGGGTCTGAATTTCAGCACGGCGCGGAATCTTCACATAGCTGCCACCCGTGAGGAAAATGGTGTCGTGGGAGATGGAGAGCACCTGCTGTTCGACGAGCATGAAGCCGGCGTCGTTGGTGAACTGGCTGAGGGCTGTGGGAGTGTTAGTGAGGTGGTTGTAGTTGCCGTCGAAATCAATGGGGATGGTCACGCTGCTACCGCCGGTGAGGGAAATGGTGCGTCCCGCGATGGAGAGCGCCTGTACCTCGCCCGTGAGGTAGCCGGCATCGTTGGTGAAATGGCTGACATTAGTGGGACGGTTGCGGAGACTGTAATAGTCGCCATCGAAGCGGTCGAGCACCACGAAGCTACCGCCCGTGAGGAAGATGGTGTCGTTGGAGATGGAGAGCATCTGTTTCTCGCGGAAGGAGACGCCGCGGAGGCTGTCGGTGACATGGACATTGAGGGCGTAAGGAACACTGATAAGCTGGTAGGAGGCCTGTAGGGGCGTACCTCCGTGTACGTCCTCTATCTCAACCTTCATGGAGTAAGGACCGTTGCCCCAATCGATATCGCCAGCATTGACGATGGTGGAAAAGGAGCCAAAGCTATTTGTGGTGACGGTCTGTTGCTCCCGTAGGGGCGTACCCCCATGTACGCCCTCTATTTCGACCTTCAGTTGCAGGTTACAATAGGGCATTAGGTTGCCTTGTGCATCACGCACCACGGCCTGCAGCGAGAACTGCTGGGGTGAGGTGTTCTCCACTTGGCTGTTTGCCATCGAGGGGAGCAGCAGTGCCAGTAAGAGAGATGCCTGGGCAACTATTGATCTGATGATGCTTTTTGGGTTCATGGCGATTAATCTTTGACGAGGCGGACGAAAAATTTGTTAGATTTGGAAGTATTGGAGTAACTTGTGTAAACATTATATCCAGGATCTGCGGACTGAATGTTTATATACCAATAAAAATAATATGCAGACGAAGACCATGCGTGGAACACTCCAGATCGGTAAGTGGTGCTACTCCAGTAACTAGCGGAATAGGTAGATTCGGCAGTGGTGCCGGTAGTGGGCAAAAAGACGGCACCCGCGGCTTCCATGGTAGCCCACTGGGTGACACCGTAGATGTTCTGTAAATAGTTATTTCCACCTGAATTAAATGTAATTCCAGCAGGTAACGTCCAACTATCCGGAAGTAACACCATGCCGCGCACGCCATTCACCGTCGCCCAACCACGAAGATTATTGGCATTTGTACGTCCATAGAGAAGATAATACCATTCACCATCAGAGAGTGTCCTCCACTGACCTGGGGTGTTGCCACCGTTGGCAATGGGATTGTGCACACCCCAGTCGTATTGAGCGCTGGTGTTTACAAGATCCCAGTCGGGCATGATACTGGAAGGCCCACAACCACTACCAGCACTCCATGGTTTGTATGATATGTTTCCAAAATCAGTGCTGTCGTGGTAACCGCTTGTGGCCCAGGCGAACTGGTCAATCCAGCCGGTATAAGTAGCGGACCGTTTGCTGTTGTCGGCACCGCGGTAGTCGTACTGGTGGTGGCCGAAGCGCCAGACATTGTTTGAGGCTTTGTACTGCAAGTTGCCCTTGGAAAAGCGCACCTGATGTGTGGCACTCACGGAGAAGTAGCCTGGCAGCACGCCGGGGTCCTCGATAATCAGCGAGAGGGAAATGATGGAATCGCAACCGGCTGCATTGGTAATGGCCTCCATATAGTCGCCTGTTTCGGTATAGGTATGACTGTGCCATGTGAAGGGACCGGAAGAGATGATGGTGGTGTCGTAGTAGGTGCAGTTGCAGGTCATTGCATTGGGGTCGTAGGTTTGAGCCAGACGGACATAGTTCTGGTTGCTGCGGTTGTAGGGAGCGCGGAGGACGGTGGTAGTGGTACCGTTGATGGCCAGACAGTAGGCCGAGCCTGTGCCGCCGCTAGTAGAAGTCCAGTAGTAGCCCGCGGGCAGGAAGAGGGCACCAACCGCTTCCAGCTGCTTCCACTGGGTGAGAGTGTACGAATTTGTATTGTAGGAGGTAGCGTTGGCGGTAAAGGGAATGCCTGTGGGCAAGTTGGCATTGCCGTCATCGGCAAGGATAATGTAGCCTTGTACTGTGGCAGTACCGCCAGTAGCCGTCGGAACTCCCGTGATACGACCAATGGATCGAAGATAGGCGGCATTATTGCGCTGGTTGAGGAGGTAGTCCCACTCGTCGTTGGAGAGCAAGCGCCAGAGGCCCTCTTCAAAACCACCGTTGGCGATGTTGTTGAACTGACCCCAGTCGTAGTTGGCACTGGTGCCCGTGAGGTTGGTGTCGGCCATATTCAGCGAGGGTCCATAACCATACTGATTGTAGGTGTAGGCAGCGGTACCTGGAGTGGCTGAATGAGTGGAATGGTCGAAGGGTTGGAAATTGGTGTTCAATGGGTCTGCGGGGTCGTGGTAACCGCTGGTACCCCAGCCGAAGACATCGCTCCAGGTGGGATAATAGGCAGCAGCACAGGGAGTGTAGAGTACCTCGTATTGGTTCTCGGCAAAGCGCCAGAACATGTCGGACGAGAGGTATTGCAAGTTGCCGCTAGCAAAACGTACATACTCGCCGTTACCGATGGAAAAGAGCCCAGGAATGGAACCCACGCCGGAATTCGAACCGATGACGAGATGCAGCGTATAGATGGAATCGCAGCCATTGACGGCGGTAAGCGTGTCGTTGTAGTCGCCGGTGACGGTATAGCTATTGCCACGCCAGGTGACACCGGTGGCGGTACGGGCGGAGGTGTCGCCATGGAACATCGGCAGTATCACTACCTGTACACGCACCACGCTGTCGCAGCCTCCGACGGCGATGTTGCCGAGGCTGTGCTCATACATGCCGGAAGCTGAAATAATGGCCCCATACCAGGAAGCACGTCCGCAGGCGTTGAGTTGTGCCGTATCATTCTCGAAACGGATGGAGGTACAGTCGGCACTGCCGGCATGGAGGGTGAGGTGCATGGTGTCGACGCTGGGACATCCGTAGAGGTTGAGGTAGTTGTAGACATAGGTTCCTGAAGCGGTGTAGAGGGTGTCGTGCCATGTGTAGGTACCCGTGGCGGTGATGTCCTCCACGTTGTGGGTGCCCACACGAACATAGAGTTTCAGTGTGTCGACGCTATAGAAACCTCCTTCGTTGGAGTAGGCATAGGTGTAGGTTCCCGTCAGAGAGTAGTGGGCTCCGTGCCAGAGAAAGGAGTCGCAAACATCGACCTGTGTGACGTTATGGGTGCTGTAGTTGGCATCAGGATTCTCGGCCAGTAGTGCCCAGATGGAGTCGACATAGTGCTTAGTGACGGCATCCTGTGGGTCGGTGGGGTCGAGGAGGTTCTTCAGTTGCTCGCCACCGGCGGAATTTCCCAATGCTACTACGTCGGCAAGGGTCTGCACCTCGGTGTAGTCGGGGATGACGACGTAACTGCCGCCGGTGAGGTAGATGGTGTCGTTGCCAAAAGAGAGCACCTGCACCTCCTGGGTGATGAAGCCCATATCGTTGGTGAACTGGCTGAGGTTGGTGGGACGGTTGGTGAGGCTGTTGTAGTTGCCGTCGAAGCCCGCAGGGAGCTTCACGAAGCTGCCGCCGGTGAGGAAGATGGTGTCGTGGGAGATGGAGAGCACCTGCACCTCGCCGGTGATGTAGCCGGCATCGTTGTTGAACTGGCTGATGTTGGTGGGGCGGTTGGTGAGGTGGTTGTAGTCGCCGTCGAAGTCGGGGGGCAGCACCACGAAGCTTCCGCCGGTGAGGTAGATGGTGTCGCCGTGCATCCAGAGCACCTGCTTCTCCTCGAAAGGGACACCCCGTACGCTGTCGGCGATGCCGGCATAAAGGGCATAGGGCACGCTGACGAGCTGCTGGTTGGTGACGATATTGAAGTTGGCTCCCGCGGTGAGCTGCACCTCAGACTGGAGGTAGTAGGGACCGTTGCTCCAGTCGATGATACCGAGATTGGCATTGGAACCCACCTCGAGGGAGAAGAGACCGAAGCTGTTGGTGGTGACGGTGGCGTTCTCGGTGTAGACGACGGTGCCGTTGGCGCTCCCCTGTCGGATGGTGATGCGCACGGGGAGGGTGCCGTTCTCGACGAGACGGCCGTTGGCGTCGCGCACTACGGCCTGATAGTTGAAACGCTGTGGGGCCTGCGCCTGGACGGAAGTGAAGAATGAAAAGAATAAAAGGAGTGAAAGGAAGTGAAATGGAGTGAAATGGAGTGAGAGGACAAATGATTGTTTTGAAACGTTTGCCCAGATGCTATTGATATTGTTCTTGTTCATCATAGCTTATCTGATTTTGATTACTTTATACACGTTTGACTGATTTTTCTCCTTGTCCTCGACGCGGAGCATATAGTGGCCGGAGGGGAGGGAGGAGACATTGACGGAGGTCTGCTGCTGGAAAGTTCCTTCGTGGAGGAGCTGCCCACTGAGGGTGTAGAGGGAGTAGTGGAGAGGGGAGACGGTTTCGTCGCTCTCGAGGGTGAAGCTTTTGGTGGTGGGATTGGGGTAGAGGTTGAGGGAGCAGGAGAGGGGCTCGATGTCGTCGATGCGGTTCAGCTCGAAGGTGAGGTAGGGCTGCAGCACTCCTTCGGTGATGGAGGCTGTGCGTACGTTGACGGTGACGGCGGTATCGTAGAGCGTCTGTGTGGCGCACTGTCCCAGGGAGACGGTGAGCTCGCCCGCGGAGCCCGTGACGTGACCACCCATAGGCACTGTGGCCACCTGGGCGGAGGAGGTGAAAGGTGAAAGGAGAAAGGTGAAAAATATGAGGAGACAGGAGACAGTAGATAAGGAGATAAGACAATGGTGTCGTCTTGCACATTTGTCTTTAACTTCTTTAACTTCTTTAACTTCTTTAACTACCATTTTAATCATAAACCTATTAACTATTATCTGTTATCTATTATCAATAAACTATTCTTCGTTTTCTTCATAATCGTTTTCCTCGTCGTCGAGGATTTCGAGTTCGGCG
This sequence comes from uncultured Bacteroidota bacterium, assembly GCA_902800395.1. Taxonomy (GTDB): domain Bacteria; phylum Bacteroidota; class Bacteroidia; order Bacteroidales; family P3; genus Colimorpha. Next base: position 120,903 of record CADCEC010000010.1, read on the forward strand.
TTGCGGTTGGGGGTGCAGTAGAGCTCGAATTCGACGCGGCGGTTGATGTGGCGGCCATAGTCTGTGCCGTTGCTTTCGATGGGGTAGCGTTCGCCGAAGCCTTCGTAGCTAAGACGTTCTGCGCTGATGCCGCTATTGATGAGGTAGTTGACGACAGAGGAGGCACGGTTGAGGGAGAGCTGGTCGTTGTACTCGTCGGAACCGATGCTGTCGGTGTGACCGCCGACATGGAGGTTGTATTTGGGATATTCTTTGAGGAGTTTCACGATGCGGTCGAGTTGATTGCGGGAGCCGAGGGTGAGGTCGTAAGAGTCAAATTCAAATTTGATATCGAACATGCAGATGCGGAGGTCGCAAACATCTTTTCCTCGGGCAATCATATTGAGGATGTCACCAAGGGTGTAGCAGCCTTTGTATTGGTAGTTCTCAACGTGACGACGGGAGGATGTGACATCGGTTTGCGGGAGAGGGGTCTGTGTGTCATCGGTGTCGACGACAACAGTGTCGCTTCGCGGGGTAGGCGATTGTGAGGTATCGGTGTCACGCTTCAGATAGTCTTCCAGAACGAAGCCGGTACCGCGGAAGGGGCTCCCGGCACGAACGATTTTCCTCTTGACGAGAGGAATTCCGAGTCCCACGGAGATTTCGATACCGCGGTTTTTGCGGGTGCCGATATTGGTGGTGTGTCCCAGTTCGGGGTTGAGAATCTGGGCGTCGCCCTCCTGTTCAGCAGAGGCGAAGTTATTGAGGAATCCGATGTCGGCGCCGGCTTCCACCATCAGGAAGAAATCGCGGTTGAAAGCCTCGAAATGGATATCGGTACCGAGGGCGACGTAGAGTCCGAAGTCAAATCCTTTGATGTTACTCTTGTTCAATGCCAGCGAGGTGGAGGGAAGAGAGTTGGATTCGTAGTTGATCTCTCCTGGAAGTGTGAAACTACACTCCACGCCTAGGGCGACATAAGGTACCACCTCCCACCAGGGACGGCAAAGGCTGAGGTGCAGCATAGGGCGAAAGTCGAGATAGGGAACCCACATGGAATAATTGACATCGCACCAATGGAGGTTCACACCCCGCACGGCATAGAGAATGTCGGCACGGAGATAGAGGGGGGATTTGATTCGCTGGCGGTAGGTGACTCCCAGTGACGGACCCAAAGCCAGCGAATGCTCGTATTTGTCGTAACCGGAGAAGGAAAGTGACATATCATTCAGGCGTCCGCCGAGGTGCAGCCCCACAGCCTGTTTGGGAAGGGAAGGCCACTGGAGTTCCACTCCTTGTGCATGAAGGGAAAGGGAGAGAAGCAATCCCATTCCCGTAACCCATAACCGGTAACCCATAATTTTTTTCATTGTTTCATAATATTAGCGGTGACGGGATTGGGGGAAGCGGTGGGTTGCCAGTTATGAGGGGTGGTGGTGCCGTCGGAATCGCGGTAGACGCGGAAGTCGCCCACCTCGATAAGTACATTGTAGGGGTCGTTCTTCTCCAGCATGATGTTGGCATATTCGAGTCGGCGAATGGTGCCGTCGGAGGATCGTTCGCCAGAAATGACGAGCCCAAGGGTGCAGGACCATCCGGCAACGGCGTTGCGCATCTCCGCCCGACCAGCGAAGGTAAAGTCGTTACCGCGCCCGGTGACAATGGCGTTGTCGCAGGTAAGTTGAGCGGAGGACTGCTCCTCGGTGTAACATATCATGTTGCGGCAACTTTGGGAGGAGAAGAGGAGACGTGCATTGTAGAAATTGTTGTTTGCGTAGATGTCGGAAGCGTGGACAAGCTCCATCGGGGAGGCGAGGAAGCCACCCTCAATGAGGGGTGGCTCCTCGCCGTCGTGGATGGTCATGTAGGGTCTCAGCTGATCGATTATCACCGCAGGGATGATGGTCTCCGGGATGGTCTGCTCGTAGGGAGGAATGATGAAGGTCTCGTTATCCTTCCCGAGACAGGCGGAGAGGGTAATCGTTAGCAGAAGCAGGAGTTTTGTCCATAACCTATAACCCATAACCTATAACCTTTTTACCGAATTACTACGACGCGTCTGGCGGGGGCTTTGCCGACTTTGACGAAGTAGACGCCAGAAGCGGAGAGGCGGAATTCGACGGTGGAGAGGACATCCTGTTTACGGTCTATCACGCGTCCGTTGACATCGTAGACATAGACATCGTTTCCTTCGGCTCCCTGGACGATGATGCGACCATCGACGGAGAATATCTCGACGTTGTCGGGAATGACATCGGAGACACCCACGCCGCTGCCGTTGGTGGCAATGTTGGAGAGGACGATGTTGGAGGACTTGGAGGGGTTGCAGGGGTTGGCGAGGATGATACCCACCTGATAGTAGACGTCACCCGTGGGAGCGTCCTCGTCGGTGTAGGTCGTGTTGCCGCCAGAGGGCATGATGTCTATCTGCTCGATGTTGTAGGCATTGGTGCCACGGTAGATGACGTAGGTGGTGTAGTCGGCACCCTCGTACTCCGTCCACACAAGGTTCCAGCTGGTTCCGATACCCTGACTGATGGTCAGATGCATGGTTTTGTGAACGGTGCCGAAGTCGGATTCGTAGCCGTAGATATCGGTAGCGGTCATCTTGTAGCGGTAGCTGCGGGTAGTGGGACGCGATGTGGTGTCAATCCATATCGAGACCGAGTCGTAGGGAATGGAGGCTATCATAGCGTAGACACCGGCGGTGTTGGCCTCGCGGTAGATGTTGTAGCGCTGCACCTCGAGGTCTTTCGGCCAGCCGAGTACATTGCGTCCGTTCTGGACGGAGACCATGCAAAGGTTCGGTGTGACGTCGTCGGTGAAGACAACGGCGAAGAGGGTGTCGGAGGTAATGGTGACGGTACGCACGGGTGTGCGGTCTCCATTGTCCCATTCGGCGAAGTGGTAGCCCTCGGAAGCGACAGGCTGGAGGGTTAACGTGGCACCGTAGGGGAAGGAGAGGGCGTTGAGGCCGCTGCCGTCGTCAACAGTGATGCTACCGCAGGCGTCGTTGTCGAACACTCCGTCGGCAGAGCCAGCGCGTGTGAGGGTGACAACACTGTGCGAGTCGATGGCGAAGATGGCGGTGAGGGAGAGGCTGGAGTCGAAGTCGAAGATAATCTCACGAGAGCTGGCAGTGACGCCGTCGCTCCACTGGACGAAGTGGTGGTGGGCTGCGGTGCAGGTGGCCGAGATAAAGGCAGTGTCGAGGTAGAGGTAGTTGCCGGCGCCGGAGACCGTACCGAGGGCGGCATCGTTGACGGAGAGGTAGAGCGAGACGGTGTTAGGAGCGAACTGGGCGGTGAAGGCGGTGTCGCACGTGAGGGTGAAGGTGCGCGGGTTGTCGGTGACGCCGTCGTTCCAGGAGGTGAAGTGGTAGCCGTAGTTGGGTGTGGCGGAGATGGTGCGCGTGCTGAGGTACTGCGAGGCGCTGTCGCCAGAGACGGTGCCGTGGAGGACGTCGTCGACGGCGAGGGTGACATTATAGATATTGTAGTCAAACTGGGCGGTGAACGTGATGTTGTCGGTCACCTGCACGGTGCGCGGGTTGTTGGTGTTGCCGTCGTTCCACTGGGTGAAGTGGTAGCCGTAGTTCGGCGTGGCGGTGAAGGTGACATAGTCGAGATATTCCGCAGAGGTCTCTGAAGCCAAGGCGTTACCCATGGTGAGGTTGGCAGAGAGAGCGGTGACGTCGTAGATGTTCTTGTCGAAGGAGGCTGTGAAGGCAGTGTCCTGCGTCAGGGTGACGGTGCGCGGATTGACCGTGACGCCGTCGTTCCACTGGCTGAAGTGGTAGCCGTAGTTGGAGTTGGCGGTGAGGGTGTGGAGCGAGAGGTAGTTGTCATCGGCGGCGTTGTTGTCGGAGGCGGAGCCGTAGGCGGCATTGTTGACGTTCACGGTCAGCGTGTAGTGGTTATAGCCGAAGATGGCGTAGACGGTCTTGCTGCGGTCCGCCACCACGGTGTGGGGATTCTCGGTGGCACCGTCGCTCCACTTGATGAAGTGGTAGCCGTAGCCCGCAACAGCCGTCAGCGTGACGGAGTCGAGGTAGTCGACGGTGTCGTTGCCCGTCACCTCACAGGTGCCTGAGAAGATGGGGCTAGGCAGGGTCTGGCCCATGCTGAGGGTGATATTGTCCACAGCGGCAGCAGGCGTGTGCATCACCGAGTTATCGTTGCGCCAGTAGAAGACGAGGTAATAGTTGCCTTCGGTTGCCACGTCGATTGTGCCGTTTTGGAGGGTCCAGTCGCTGTTTAGGTTGAGTTTGTGTCCGCCGTCGAGGGCGATGGCGCCGTCGGGGACGGAGGTGGTGCCCCAGGAGGTTTGGAAGTAGGTTCCGTCGGGGACGAGGGCCACGCGGAGGTAGTCGTAGGAGCTCTCGCCGTTGCAGCGCCAGTCATAACTGTAGCTGTACTGTCCGGCAGGCAGGTAGAGCGAAGTGTAGGCATAGACGTCGGAAGGCTGGGTTCCGTCATAGCTGTTGGTGGCGCCATTGTCGTTGCTGATGAAGAGGGCGTTGTTCGAGCCTTCCAGGTTGGCGATATACCAGCGGTTGACGTAGTTGTTGTTGGAGAGGGTCCAGTTGCTGCCGCCGTCCTCGAAGTTGAAGCTAAAGAAGGAGCCGTCCATGTTGCCGATGGAGTCTGCCTGACTGTCCTCAAGCACCATCGCCATACCGTTCACATCGAACTGGCTGATGGCGAAGGAAGCTGTGAAAGCGGTGTCCTGCGTGAGGGTGAGGGTGCGGGGGTTGTCGGTATTGCCGTCGTTCCAGGAGACGAAGTGGTAGCCATGGTCGGGGGTGGCGGCGACGGTTACTTCGGTGAGATAGGGGTAGTAAGCGGTGTCGGCTGCGACCTGGCCATAGGGTGTGGTCTCGTCTACCGAAAGGCTGACAGCGTAGTTGTTGGGCTCGAAGTAGGCGGCAATATTATAGTGCCATATAGCCTGCAGGGTGAGGACGCTGTCATCCCACCGATTGGTGTCAGTCCAGTGGTCCCAATAGAGGAAGTGATAGCCGTAGTTGGCGTGGGCGATGAGGGAGAAGGTGTCGAGCGCGGTGACGGTATCGCAGCCCTCTACACTTCCGTAGGCATCAGAGGGTGATGCAAAACCGCAGACATAGTAGGTGTCGATGACGAAGACGGGCGTGAGCACGGTATCCTGTGTGAGGGTAATGGTACGCGGGTTGTCGGTGTTGCCGTCGGTCCAGCGCACGAAGTGGTAGTAACTGTCGTTCCATGCTGTAACCTGTGTGGAGGTGGTACAGGTGGGCTCGATGGTGATGCCGGCATTGCCGTGGGGTGCACCGCCGAAGCGGAGGGCATAGGTATTGCTCTCCACGAGGTTGGCGTCCTGCCAGACGGGTGTGGTCTGGTAGGTGTTAAGCAGACCGCAGGGGACATACACGACGGCGGTGCTGTCGAGGCGGTCGAGGACGTCGCCCGTCACTGAGGGCGGGTAGCCCTGCATCCTCAAATGGCGAATATTGCCGGTGATGAGGTAGAGCGGCAGCGACTGCACACCCTCGTCGACATAGACGGTGTAGAAGTTGGGCATGGCGTTAGCCATCACGTTGCAGTTGACGGCGTTGTAGTAGAGGGTTTGGCCACTCTGGATGGCATATTCTTCAATGCGGGCGACTGTGGAGGGAATGGTAAAGTTTACGTTCCAAGAGCTGTACTCAAAGGCATGGTGTCCGATGGAGAGGAGTCCTTCGGGGAATTCGACGGTGCGGAGATCCGACAAGCCGTAGAAGGCGTAGGGCTTGATGGCTGTGACCCCCTCGGGAACCACGAGGTTTCTGACGGCCTCGCCGCCAATATAGAGGTTGCGGGAATAGGAGATTGGGTTGCAGTCCCAACCATTGTTGAAGCCGATGCGGCACCAGTCGGCGACAGTTCCAGTGAAGTTGGTGCGCTGCAGGCCGTTGCATTCGTTGAAGGCATTGTAATCAATGCTGTCGAGCGTGGACGGCAGGGTGACGGAAGCGAGGCTGGAGAGGCGCATAAAGGCGTACTTTTTGATTTCGGTGATTCCTTCAGGAACCACGAGGTTGACCACCTCAGAGCCGTTCATAAAGAGATGGCGTGCGTAGCTGATGGGATTGGAGTACCAGCATTCGAAGTCGATGTTGCACCAATCGGCTATGGTGCCACCCCAGTTGACGCGGGTGAGGCTGCTGCAGTTGTCGAAGGCGCCGCAGCCCACACGGGTAAGGCCTTTGGGCAGGGTAATCCAGGTCATTCCGCTCTGGCTGGAGAAGACGGATCCGTCGATCTGGGTGACGGGCAGCATCTGTCCTTCGTACATCACGCTATCGGGGATAGTTACGATGCCGTTGAGGGTGCCATTGACACCGGAGAGGGTGAGTCCGACACCGTTATAATAGTAATGGAATATGGAGCCGTCGGGCAGGGTGTCGTAAAAATCTTCGACAAAGACGGGGGTTATCACGGTGTCCTGAGTGAGGAAAATATCGCGAGGGTTCTCGTTGTTGCCATCGGCCCAGTGGGAGAAATGCCAGCCGTTGTTGCTCCAAGCGCTGATAGTAGCCGGGGTGGTGCAGGTGCCCTCCTGGTTGATGCCGGCGCTGCCATGCTCGGAGGTGCTGAAAGTGATAGTGTAAACCGAGGTCTCCATCAGATTCGTGCTGCCCCATTCGGAATCAGCTTGGTAAAGGCTCAGTAGGCCGCACTTCACAAGCACTTCGGCAGTGGGACGCAGGCGGACGAGGGCATTCTCTTCCACGGTGGGAGGGGGACACATCATTTTGAGTCGCCAGAGGTTGTTTGTGAGTATGTTAGTCGGCAGGAACTGCACGCTGTCGCCCACTATCAGGATGTTTGTATTCGGGCAGGCGTTACTGGCTACTTCCGTGCAGCTCACGGCATTGAACCTGAGCGTCGGGCTCATGCTCATTGCCCACTCGCCGATTGCGGTGACGGTTGAGGGTATTGTGAAGGAGTTGTTGCTGGGATACACCTCATGCAGGGCGTAGCGCTCGATTCTCTGAAGTCCTTCGGGGAGTGTCACCGTGCCCACATGCTGCAGGTTGTTAAAGACATACTGTTTGAGTACGGTTATCCCCTCAGGAATCACAATGTCGTGAATCCTGGTGTTGCCAAGATAGAGATTGTGAGCAGCAGATATTGGGTTGGACCACCAGTCTTCGAAGTTGATATTGCACCATTGATCCAATGAGCCTCTGAAGGTGACGCGGGTGAGCTGGTAGGAACTGTTGAATATGCTCGGCCCCATTCTTGTCAATCCTTTGGGCAGGGTGATAGCTGTCATGCCGCTCTGTTCGTAGAAGACCCAGCCGTCGATGGCGGTGACGGGCTGCATGGTGCCTTCGTACATGATGCTGTCAGGAATTTCCACGCTTCCGGTGAGAGTACCGTTGACGCCACCGAGGGTGAGGCCAGCACCATTATAATAATAGTAGAAAATGGAGCCGTCGGGTAGGGTGTCGTAGAAGTCTTCGACAAAGACGGGAGTCAGCATAGTATCCTGGGTGAGGACAATCTCACGGGGATTATCGGTGTTGCCGTCGGCCCAGCGGGCGAAATGCCATCCATTCGTGTTCGACCAGGCAGACACTATGGCTGGGGTGGTGCATGAGGCCCCCTGACTTAAGCTGGCATAGCCATGCTCGGAGGCGTCGAAGGTGAGGGTGTATGTGTTGGCCTCCTGCAGGTTGTATTCGTTCCACTCGTCATTGGCTTGGTAGAGACTCAGCAGTCCGCAGGCCACCTGGATGGTGGCGTCGCTGCGCAGGCGGTCGAGAGCGAAGTTCTGCACCGTGGGCGGCGTGCATTGCATCTTGAGAGTGGTGATATTGTTGTTGATAAGGCCATAGGGCAGCACCTGCACGCCTTCGCCCACCACAATGGTGTTGTTGTAGGGAATGGCATTGTTGGCCATATTGGTGCAGTTGACGGCGTTGAAGATTACTGTGCGGTCGGTGTAGATGGCCTCGCTGCCGATGGCAGTGACGCCTGCGGGAATAGTCACCACAGCGTTCCAGCAGTACCAGAAGGCCCAGGAGTCGATGGCTTCGAGCGATGCGGGCAGGTCGAAATGACTTACACTGCTACAGTTTTGGAAGGCACTCATGTCGATATAGGTGAGGTTGGACGAGAAGTTCACCGCCGTGAGGTTTTCACAGTTTTGAAAGGCGAACATGCCGACGGTCAGGATGTCGTCGGACATGGTGACGGAGTTGAGGCTGTTGCAGCGATAGAAGGAGTAGGGCTTGATTTCGGTGACGCCTGCGGGGATAACCAGGTCGGTCACGCGGCTGTTTCCGAGGAAGAAATTGCGCGAGTAGTAGATGGGGTTCGACGAGGGCTCAGAGAAGTCGATGTTGCACCATTGAGACACAGTACCCGTGAAGCGGGTGCGGCCGAGGGAGTTGCAGTCCTCGAAGGCACCGAAGCCGATGGACTGGAGGGTGGAGGGCAGCGTGATGTTGGCTAGCTGGTTGCCACCGCGGAAGGCATACTGGCCGATGGAGGTGACGCCCTCGGGGATGATGGGGTTGATGACCTCCTCACCGCCGATGTAGAGATGGTGGGCATTGTTGAGGGGGTTGGCCTCGCGGTTCTCGAACCAAATGTGGCACCACTGTGCCAGCGTGCCGGTGTAGTAGACGGCCGTGAGACTATTATTGTAGGCCAATGCATACTCGCCTAGGGAATCTATGGTGGCAGGGAGGGTAATGGCGGTCATATTGTTTTGCGAGTGGATTGCCCAGCTGTCGATGCCGACGACGGGGTAGCTGACGCCTTCGAAGGTGACGGTGTCGGGGATGACGAGGTGGCCTTCGATGTCGCCGTTGTGGCCGGTGACGACCATACCACTACCATTGTAGCGGTAGTAGAGCTGTCCTAGTTCATACGATACAACCTCAAAATTGGCGCAGATATTGTCGCTGTAGGAGGGTTCGTAGGTGCGGACGGCTTCGCCGTTGCCGTCGCTCCAGCCGGTAAAGTGGTAACCAGTGTTGGCGTAGGCGGCGATGGTGACCGTACCGCCGGCTTCGACGGTGTCGCCACCAGTGACGTAGCCGCGGTCGTTCCAGTCGTTGCACACCGTGGGCACGACATAGTAGGTGTCGATGACGACTACAGGGGTGAGGAGGGTGTCCTGAGTGAGGTCGATGGTACGGGGATTGTCGGTGACGCCATCGCTCCAGCGGAGGAAATGATGGTGGTTGTAGCCCCATGCGTAGACTGTGGCGGGTGTGGTGCAGGTGGCTTCTTGGCGCACCTCGGCGTCTGCGTACTCAGACAGGGCGAAGCGGATGGCATAGGTGTTGCTCTCCGACAGGCGGCTGCCCAGGGTGCTCCAGGTGGTGTTCTGCTGATAAAGCGACAGCTTGCCGCACTTCACCTTCACCCGGGCATTTTCCGACAGGCGGTCGAAAGCGTTACTCTCCACTTGGGGCGGATCGCAATTCAGCCTGAGAGAGTTGATATTGACGGTGAAGAGGTTTATCGGTAGCGATTGCACGTTTTCTCCCACCACCACTGTGAAGAAATTGGGTAGCGCATTGGTGGCCATGTTAGTGCAGTTGACTGCATTGTAGTAGACTGTTCCGCCTGCAGTGATGGCATTCTCGCCGATGGAGGTGACGGTGGAGGGAATAGTGAAGTTGTAGTTGCAGCTGAAGGCATACTTTCCGATACGTTGCAGTCCTTCCGGCAGCACAACCGAATTGATGCCGTGCTGGCTGTAGAAGGCGTAGGGCTTGATAACGGTCACCCCCTCGGGAATCACTAAGTTGGTTATTTTGCTGCCTCCGATGTAGAGGTTGCCCGAACGAGCAGTGGGGTTGCTGCCCCAGCCGTCGTAGAAGCCTATGCCGCACCATTGGGCGACAGTGCCGTTGTAGTAGGTGCGTGTCAGGTTGTTGCAACCCTCAAAGGCACTGGGACACACGGTGTCGAGAGTGGAGGGCAGTGTTACGGTGGTGAGGTTGCTCAATCCGTAAAATGCGTATTTCCCGATGGAGGTGACGCCTTCGGGAATGACGAGATTAGTCACCGCGCTACCTCCAATATATAAGTTATGGGCGTAATGACATGGATTCGAAGCCCAGTAGTCAAAGTCGATGGCACACCACTGTTCGATGGTGCCGTTGAAGTACACCCTTGTCAAACCTGTGCACTCGTAGAAATCATTTACGTAGTTCAGATTTTTCGGCAGCGTTACTGAGGTCATGTTGCGCTGTTCATGGAAACCGCTGGTCCAAATCTTGGTCACGGGCAGCAGTGAGCCGTCGTATATTACGCTGTCGGGAATCACTAGGGCTCCGTTGATGGTACCGTTGATGCCGCCGAGGGTGAGGCCTTCGCCGTTGAAGTAGTAGTATGCCATTACTCCGTCGGCTATGGAGTCGTAGAAATCCTCGGCGAAGATGGGAGTGATCACGGTGTCCTGAGTGAGCGTGATGGTGCGGGGGTTGTCGGTGACGCCGTCGCTCCAGCGGACGAAATGGTATCCGTTGTCGGGCCAAGCGTTGATGATGGCCGGCAGTGTGCAGGTGGGGGTCTGGTTATAACCCGCGCCGCCGTGCTCATAGCAGCCAAAGGTGAGGTTGTAAGGAGTGGTCTCCTGATAGGTGTTGGGCAGTTCGCTCCAAGTGTCGGCGGTGCTATACAGCTGTGCCATGCCGCAGGGCACCTGGATGACGGTCGAGGCAGGTAGGTTGTCGAGGGCGAAGTTGGCTACAGTAGGCGGAGGGCATCGCATTTTGAGCGTACTGACATAGCCCTCATAGTAGGGGAGGAGATAGCGAGGGATGTACTGCACATCGGGACCCACCACAAGGGTGTAGATATAGGGCAGTGCTGAGAGGTCCCATGTGTTGTTATTGGGGTTGGTCACGGTGCAGTTGATGGCGTTGTAATGGACGGGACCGCCGCCGTAGATGGCGTGGTCGGCGATGGAAGTCACCGTTGAAGGAATGGTGTATTCAGTATTCCAGTCGCAATCCCAGAAGGCGTAGTAGCCGATGCTCTGCAAGCCCTCAGGCAGCACGACGGAAGTCTGGTTGCTCAGGCGGTAGAAGGCGTAGGGTTTGATGGCCGTGACGCCCTGGGGAATGACGAGATTGGTCACGCGGGTGTTGCCCACATAGAGCTTGCGGGCATAGTAGACGGGGTTGGCTGACCCGTTGGTGAAGGCTATGTTGCACCAGTCAACTAGCGAGCTGCAATAGATGCGTGCCAGACCGGAACAATTTTGGAAAGCCTCCGACCCCACGCTGTCGAGTGAGGAGGGAAATGTCACCGTTTCTAGACCCGTGCAGCCGTAGAAGGCATATTGCTTGATGGTGGTGACACCCTCCGGAATTACTAAATTAACCACCTCCTGATTGTCGATATACAGGTGCTGGGCAAAATGGAGGGGGTTGCTGTACCACTCGAAGTCGATGGCCACCCATTGGTCAATCGTACCACCGTAATTCGCCCGTGTTAAGCCTGAGCAGTCGCCGAAGGCATAATAGCCGATGGTGGTTATCGAGGCGGGAATGGTGACAGATGTCATGCCGGAGCAACTACTGAACGCCCAGCTATTGATGCGGGTGACGGAGTAGGAGACATTCTCATACATCACGCTGCTGGGGATGGTCAGTGCGCCGCTGAGGGTGCCGGTGTAGCCGTTGAGCACAGCCTCGCCGTTGTCGAGGTAGTAAGTCAGTGTTTGCCCTGTAGGGGCAACGGATTCAAACGATTGTGCCGTTGCTTTCGGCAGCAAGGTCATCAGCATTAGCACAAAAACAAGAGATAATACTTTTTTCATGGTTTTTATTATTTTGTTATTGTTATAATTCTGTAATAATTTGTATACTAATTCAGTATATAATTTTGCGATTTATTTCATAGGTGCAAACTTAAGAATAAAAAATCATTTTTGCAAGAAAATAGTAAAAAACATAAAAGTTTTTGTAATTTTGCAACTCGTTTTTATTGCCACCCAATGGAGAAAGTATATATAGAAACCTATGGTTGTCAGATGAATTTCGCCGACAGCGACGTCATCGCCGCCATCCTGACAAAGGACGATTATGCGATTTGTGAGGGTGCGGAAGAGGCCGATTTCATCCTTATCAACACCTGCGCCATCCGCGACAACGCCGAGCAACGTGTGCGCCACCGCGTGCGCGAACTTCGCGCCCTCCAAAACCGTCGCCACCAGCTCCGCGTGGGTGTGCTGGGCTGCATGGCCGAACGCCTCCAGAGCCGCCTGATGGCCGAAGAGGACAACGTCTCCTTTGTCTGCGGCCCCGACGCCTACAGGAAGCTGCCGGAGCTGATGAAGGAGGTTCGTAGGGGCGTGTCCCAGAGTGCGCCCGTAAGCGCCGTAGAACTGAGCGAGACGGAGACCTACGCCGATATCGAGCCTGTACGCTTGTCGGGCAACGGCATTTCGGCCTTTATCAGCATTATGCGCGGCTGCCAGAACTACTGCGCCTATTGTGTGGTGCCCTACACTCGGGGTCGCGAGCGGAGCCGCGACCCCGAGACCATCGTCCGCGAGGCGCGCACCCTCTTCGAGCAGGGCTACCGCGAGGTGACGCTGCTGGGACAGAACGTGAACTCGTATTCTTGGGGAGAGCAAGACAATACCGTGGGATTTCCGGATCTTATGGATAGGGTGGCATCTATCGACCCGCGGCTGCGGGTGCGCTTTGCAACGTCGCACCCGAAGGATTTGAGCGACAGACTGCTGGAGGTGATGGCGGCGCACGAGAACATCTGCCGCTGCATCCACCTGCCTGTGCAGAGCGGCAGCAACAGGATGCTGAAGCTGATGAACAGGAAATATACCGTGGAGTGGTACCTCGACCGAGTGGAGGCCATCCGCCACTACCTGCCCGACTGCTCGATTACCACCGACGTGATAGCGGGCTTCAGCACCGAGACGGAGGAGGACCACCAGGCGACACTGGAACTCTTCCGAAAGGTGCGCTACGACTACGCCTATATGTTCATGTATTCGCTTCGCGAAGGCACCTATGCCTGGAAACATTTGGCGGACGATATTCCCGAGGAGGTCAAGAAACGGCGGCTGAACGAAATCATCGCTTTGCAGGGAGAGATAGCGCTGGAAAACAACCGGCGCGAGGTGGGACGCGAATACGAAGTGCTTGTGGAGGGCGTCAGCCACCGCTCGAAGGAGCAGCTCTTCGGTCGCAACAGCCAGAATAAAGTAATCGTGTTTGACAAGGGAGACGCGGTCCCCGGCAGCTACCGCCGTGTGAGGGTGAAGGATTGCACCCAGGCGACGCTCCTCGGCGAGCTGACACAATAAAAAAGAGAAGACAACGTTAACCATAAACATGGAAAAAATTAAAGCATTTTTCAAGAAACAGTGGGTGCGGCATTTGCTGGTGATGATAGGCATCTCGGTGGTGCTGCTGTTACTTATCTCGCTGTTCATCAAGCTCTATGCCCGACAGGGGAAGGAATACGTGATGCCGCAGTTCGCGCTGACAGACAGCACGAAGGGGGTCACTGTGGAGGCGGCTGAGAACGACAATGACTTGGACTTAGAGTTCGTAATTCTGGATTCAATCTACACCCCCGGAGTCAATGCGGGCATCATCCTCACGCAGGATCCGCAGGCGGGCACGATGGTGAAGAAGGGGCGCAAGGTATATGTCTCCGTGGCTGCTGCAAGTGCGGCAGACCTGATTATGCCGGAGCTGACGGGTCTCTCGGTCCGTCAGGCGGTGTCGGAAATCTATGCCAGTGGCTTGAAGGTGGGGACGCTGACCTTCGTCGACGATCCCTTCAAGAATAACGTCAAAGAGCAGCGTGTGGGTGGCCGCATCATCTATGCGGGCCAGAAGGTGGCTCCCGGCACAATGATAGACCTTGTTGTCGGCAACGGCGACGGCAGCGGCGGTGTCTCTGTACCGTTCCTTATCGGTAAAACGGCCGAACAGGCTCGCCGCGACATCCATGCCCTCTCGCTGAATGTGGGACGGGAGCATTGGAACGGTGTAACCGACAAGATGAAGGCTGTCGTCTACCGACAGGAGCCCGACTATACGGGAGTCAACAAGTACCCCTTCGGTACTTCGATAGAGCTTTGGTATATCGATGCCAGCGATGCCGATGTGCAGAAAATGATTTCCGACTTCAAGGTCGACTCCAGCAAGATTATAGAGAATCCTGAGTTGCCCGATATTGAGGATTTGGAGGAAATGGAATGGTAGATTTAAGATTATATAAGCAGGCTCTCCATTATGCCACCCACAAGCCGGCACCCCTCCTCCTATTTCTCATTTCTCATTTCTCATTTCTCATTCCCCTGTCGGCGCAGGAGGTTCTTTTGCCTTTGCAGAGCCGTCCTGTGGTCTCTCGGGCCATCAAGCAATCGAGCAATCAGCCCATCGCGCTGCCGCTCTTCTGTGACTTCAGTTCCGCCCCGCACGAATGGGAGGCGGCGGGAGGCGCCACAGTGGGAGAGGGAGAGCGACTGCTGCCCCCCACCATCGGTGTGGTGACGCTTGATGCCCTCGACGCTTCCGGCAATCTCTATCCCGGAGCTTCCATCACACCTTTTGCTGCCGACACGCTTACGTCGCTCCCCATCCGACTAGAGGGACTGACAGCTGCCGACTCCGTTGTGCTGAGTTTCTACTACCTCCCCGGAGGAGGGGAGGGAGACCTATGGCAGCGAGTGGGTGATGCCCCTAATCCACAGGATTCGCTGGTGCTGGAATTCTATCGTCCAGCCGACAGCATGTGGGTTGTTGTCTGGTCGCGAGGCGGTGTGACGGTCGATTCGCTTATGGAAACCACAGGGCACCATTGGCAGTATGTGACGGTTCCCATCAGTCATCCTGTCTATTTCGACAGCCTCTTCCGCTTCCGTTTCCGGAACTTCTGCAGCCTCAGTACTTCCACGAAGCCTGGCCTGGTGGGTAACTGCGACTACTGGCATCTCGACTATTTCGTCCTCGATGCCCACCGGAGCCCCTCGCGAACGCCGGTGTTCCATGATGTGGCTTTCGCTGCTCCCGCCCCATCGGCACTCACCAACTACCGGGCGATGCCGGCACGTCAATATGATCCTTCGGAGATGGCATCCCATTTCGACATGAAGATAGTGAACCTCTTCAACTCTACCCTTGCTACACAATATTCCTACGCTGTTGTTGACGCTACGGGAGACACCCTCTACCGCTATGACGGAGGCTACGACAATGCTCCGCCCTTCCTCCCCGACGAGACCTACCAGACGGCAGCTCCCCATGCACATCCGTCGCTGGAGTACTCTTTCCCCCTCTCCTCCCAACCTGCCACCTATACCATCGTTCATACGGTGCGTGAAGGTGCTTCTGGCGACGACTATCCCACCAACGACACGGTAATCTTTCGGCAGGTTTTTGACAACTACTATGCTTACGACGACGGTACGGCAGAGAACGGCTATGGTCTTACCTCCACGTCGGAAAATCTCTATCTCGCCTATCGTTTCGACCTCAACAATGCTGATACCCTTACCGCTCTCGACCTCTATTTTAACCGCACCGACGATGGTGAGAACGAGTGGGTGCCTTTCTATATCACCGTATGGCGGTTGGAGAACGGACAGCCGGGTGCTGTGCTGTATAAAGACCAGCACCGCCGTTATCCTCTCTTCGACGGGCTGAACCGCTATCAGCGTTATGTGTTGGAAAGCCCTCTTCTTGTCGACGGAGAGATTTTCGTAGGTTTTCAGCAGCAGAGCAATTACTATATCAACATTGGTTTCGACCGGAGTTACAATACCGCCGACCACATCTTCTACCGCACCTCCACCGACTGGCAGCAGAGCATCCTTAGCGGTTCCCTCATGATGCGTCCCTGTTTCGGTGCTGCCGCCACTGTGGGGATTGACGAAGTGGGAAGTGGGAAGAGGGAAGTGACAATTTATCCCAATCCGGCGTGTGAGCAGGTGACCGTCAGCGGTCTTCCAGAAGGGAGCCGCGTTGAGCTATATGATGCTATGGGACGCCGAATCAACGTATCAACCCATCAACGTATCAACGTATCAACCATTCCCTCGGGCATCTATCTGTTGCGCTGCATTGCTCCCGATGGCGTCGTTCATACCGAGAAACTAATCATCCGCCACTGATGGAAGACTTAGAGTTAGAAGAACAGCAACAGGAGCTCTATGAGCACCACCGCATCACCGTCGACCGTGGGCAGGAGATGCTGCGTATCGACAAGTACCTCCAGATGCATCTGCAGGGAGTGTCGCGCAACAAGATACAGGCGGCGGCCAAAGCCGACTGCATAGTGGTGAATGAGAAGCCTGTGAAGTCGAACTACCGAGTGAAACCCTTGGATGTCATCAGTGTCCTGCTGCCTGAGCCGCCTCACGAATTCGAACTTGTTCCAGAAGAGATACCCTTGAAAATCGTCTATGAGGACGACGATGTCCTGGTGGTCGACAAGCAGGCGGGGTTGGTGGTGCATCCTGGCGTGGGCAACTGGACAGGCACGCTGGTGAACGGGCTGCTGTATTATATGCAGAAGCATCGGGATAATCAGGGGGCACAGGAAGCGGCAGCTCCATTTCTGGTACATAGAATCGACAAAGACACCTCGGGACTGCTGCTGGTGGCGAAGAACGAGGATGCTCAGGCGGTCCTTGCTCGGCAGTTCTTCTACCACACCATCGAGCGAAAATACACCGCCCTTGTATGGGGTGATTTCGAGGAGGAGAGTGGCACTATTACGGGCAACCTGGGGCGTTCGCCTCAGGACCGCCGTGTGATGTGTGTCTATCCCAACCAGGAGGGACTTCCGGAGGAGTTGCAGCGAGGCAAGCATGCCGTTACCCACTGGCGCGTCCTAGAGCGTTTTGGATATGTCACCCTTGTGGAGTGTGTCCTTGAGACGGGACGCACGCACCAGATACGTGCGCACATGCGTTACATAGGACATCCGCTCTTCAGCGATGCGGCTTATGGAGGCGACGCCATCTTGAAGGGAACCACCTTCACGCGCTACAAGCAGTTCGTCAACAACTGTTTCGACATCCTGCCGCGTCAGGCTTTGCATGCGCGGGTGCTTGGTTTCGAGCATCCTACCACGGGCGCACACATGCATTTTGAGAGCCCTCTTCCCGACGATATGCAGCAGTGTATCGAAAAATGGCGAAAATACACTGACCATTTGGGTGATTGAAATCAATAATCCCACATCTCGTTATCGATTTCGAAGACCTTTTCTTCGATATTTTCGGCCTCTATGATAGCGCCTGAGCCGAAAGTGTAGTCGGAGATGCTGACATCGCGCATATTTGATTCGCGTGTGGTGTAGGCGGTGTAATGCTGGTTGAGGAAGACCCAATCCCAGGAGGGCTGGTTAACGATGTTCTGCGGGTCGATATAAGCTGCGTAGCGCACCAGAAGGTTGCGGACGCGAGGATTTTGCATCGGTATCCAGAAGATGGGGAGACGTCCGAGGTAGATATCGGGTACGCCGCCACCCACGACGCGGTAGGTCTCCTTGAGGGGCGCCAATGCGATGCGGCGTGAATCCTGTCGGGTATCCTGTCGGCCGACGAACCACACCTCGCGCAGGCTCCAGGCGAGGACCTCGGAACCGTCGAAATAACGGGGCTTGATGACCGTCTCGTAGAGTTCGTTGTCATCGTCGTCGTAGCCGATTTCGAGGAGGATGGTGTCGGGTCGAGTGTAACGTTTGAAGAAAGCCTCGTTATCGAGCGGAATCTTCAGGCCGTCATCCTCGTAGATGGGTATTTCGCCAGCCACCATAGCATCCCAGATGATGTAGGCCAAACTCTTCTTGCCGAAGGTGATGTATTCGTCGCTGGGGAAATAGAAGAACTGGTTGAAGAGTTCGTTGCAGTCGATGGTTTTCCAGAGGGTGGTGGACCACACTACGTCATCCTCGCGCAAGAAGGGGAAGGGGATAGGTTTGGCTTTTCCTCGAGGTTGCGAAAGGTGGAAGTCGTTGGGGTTCTTTTGCTCCACGGTCTGCCCCTGAACCAGTGTGATGAGAAGCAGAGAAAACCCTAGTATGAGCAATGATTTTTTCAAAAAATATAGATTGAAAAGAGTTGAGGTCAAGAAAAATCTCAACACTCAACTCTTAATCGTTAACTGTTAACCATTAACCGTTAACCATCCTAGTATTCCCACATGTCGGATTCGATGTCGTAGATCAAATCTTCGAGGCGTTGCGACTCGAGGACGGCATCCAGATCGGCCATGTATTCCGAGATGGAACGGTTGGGAGTATTGGAGGTACGGATAACGTAGCTATCGAAGTAGCGCTGGATAAAGATATCGTCGTAGGAACGTTCCACCACATCGTTGTTCTCATCGTAGGCATTGGCATTGACGAGAACCTGGCGCACGCGCATATCATCCATTGGAATCCACCACGACCAGGTGTAGTTGCGCTCACCGGCAGCGTTTTCTTTCTGATAGTAGAAACTGAGGCCGACGATACGGACTTTCTGGCGGGTGTCCTGTTTGTCGATGTACCATTTCTCTTTCAGTTTGATTTTTACTGCAGATGTGCTGTCGAACGAACGTGTTTTGATGACGCTTCTCTTCTTGATTTCATCCGTTTCGTCGTCGTAAACGGGGTTGCCGTATTCGTCGGTAATTTCTTCCTCAACGGTATAGGGCGCACCCGCGAGTTGGATGATGGCGTCGTTCAAATCGAGTTCTTTCTCCATGTCGTCGTCTTCATAGACGGGGATTTCGCCGCTACGGACACCGCGCATGATGAGGTTGACCAGGCTAATACGGCCTTGAGTGCTTTGCTCTGCATTTTTTGGGAAATAGAAGAACTGATTGAATTTCTCGTTGAAGTCAATCTCTCTCCATACCACTTCTTCCCAAATCACATCATTCCATCTGACAGAGGGATACGGCATCGCTTTTTTCCCAATGAACTCGGGCTTCTGGTAGAAGTCGTTAGGGTTGCGCTGGTCGTTGCCGTCGATGATGCTTTGCGCTTCGGTCGCTGTGCAATAGGCAATGATTGCAAGCACAGTAAACAGGACTCTTTTCATATGATTAAGAATTTTGGGTCTATTATCTGAGGGTTGCAGTATAGGTTACGGACTTGGGTTTGCCATCGGGCATCATGACGTCGGCCTGGATGACCAGCTTCTCACCCTTAGTGGCTTTTCTAACCATGGAAGCGATGCTCTCGTTGAAACGCGGACCGTTGACCGTCTCTTCCTTGGCGCCTACTGAGACAAGCATCTTGATGATGCGGATGCTGCGGTTGTCAATCTTCAGCAGGAAGTCGGGATTCTTAATGGGAATGACGACGGTGCTGGCCGACAGTTCTTTTTTGTCGAGACGTCCACCGCTCTCAACACCGGCCACCTTGATGATAGGAGCGGGAATGTCTTTGACGATGACGGTCTGCGATCCCATGGTGCTAGTTCGTTTATCGATGGTGGCGTTGACGGAGAGGGTGAGTTTCTTGGCTCCCGGTTTAGGCTTGACAATAAAACTGCCCTCACCTTCCGCTTTGGTGATGTCGGCTTGACCTGCGGGCTCGATATGGAGGCTCAGGCTACGTCCGTCGACACCGGCCGCAGATATGGTCACAGGGTTCTCCAGACCAGCATACATGACCTGCAGGCCATCGAGACGCACCACACCGGCAGGTTTGGCGACGAAGTAGAAATCATTGATGGGATACTCTTCGACACCATTGTCACCAGTCAC
Source organism: uncultured Bacteroidota bacterium (assembly GCA_902800395.1). Taxonomy (GTDB): domain Bacteria; phylum Bacteroidota; class Bacteroidia; order Bacteroidales; family P3; genus Colimorpha. Next base: position 140,623 of record CADCEC010000010.1, read on the forward strand.
ATAGGCGGTACCAGTGATGCGCTGCGGACCTAGAGTATTGCAGGTGGCCCTGTAAACGACCGTGCCACTGTCTCCGCTGGTCAGGTGCTGGCCATTCACGGTGGCAGTAAATTTCTGCTTCGAGTCGTAAGCAGCCACATTGATACGAGTCTCGTAGGTGCCTCCCTGCAGGATGTAGGTGGCACGGGGACGCGAAATCATCGCAATGTTGCTGAACTTCTTATCACCTTTGGATACCTGTTTGAAAAGTTCCTCGACAACGGCATATTCAGCATTCATCATTTCGGTCTTCAGTCGGGTGAGAGTGACAAGAGCGGCACCCGTAATCACCTCGTTGAAAGTGTTGACCTCCCAAGGTACCAGTTCGCCCTCCTTATTGTAGCCATCGGCCAGATTGAGCTCCTTCATTGCAGGAGCCACTTTGATGGAGTCGACACCAAGGACGTTGTTCACCTTCTCTTTGAATTCAAGAATCTTGTTCTTGATTTGGATGGCGGCGAGGTTGGGGTCGGGATTCTTCACGTCGGGACCGATGAAGTACTGTGCGGGGCCGTGGTTGTCTTCGAGTTGTTTGTCAGTAAACCAGGCAAAGCCGATGCTGTCGAGAGCCGTGCGAACGTTTTCATTGATAGCATTGCCGCTCTCATCGCGTAGTTGCAGTGCCCATTCCCTATTGGTCCTCGGGTCTGTGTAGTTGACTGAACTAGCCACTTTGGAACCAATAAAGTCGCATTCAATACTATCGATATAATTCTTGATTCCGTTTGAAAGCTCGCGTACCTCCAAGGCAATGGTATAGAGGGAGTCGTATTTACCGTTATTCAAGCTATCGGCAATACGGAAGTTGTCATAGGAATCATGCAGTTTGAACTCCAGGTTTTTATTTGACTCGTGCAATGCCGTACCCACACTCTTGAAGCCTTGGATGACCTCAGCGGAGACATTCAGAGCCAACATGGCGGTGTACACGAGGTACATCATGGTAATCATTTTTTGTCGCGGGGTTTCCGGACAGTTTGTTGCGCCCATAGTCTAATTTTAAAGTTTAAAGGTTTAAGTTTAAAGGTTAAAGGGTAGGGTAACTATGGTTAGATGCGCGTCTGCATGGCGGCCAGCATGTTGCCGTAGACATTGTTCAGTTCAGCAACCTTGCGGGTGAGGGCGTCGACTTGTTCTTTGTATTTCTTGATGCCGTCGGCAGAATCGGAGAAGTTGGCAAGCATTGTGCCCATCTTCTCTTCGAACTCCTTGTTGAGGGTCATCTGCGTAGAGGCATTGTTGATCTGCATCTCATACATGGCGTTGATGCTGCTGAGGCTGGCGGACATCTTCTTCATCTCTTCAGCATAGGAAACCTCGCCGCTGAGCGACTGGGCGGTCTCCTGATAGATGGTGGAGAGAGTGGAGATGGCCTCGGGAGCACCCTGCATGCTTTCGAGCAGACGTCCAGCCTGGTTGGCCACGCCGTCCATGTTGCTGACAAATTTGTCGGTGGCGGCGGTGACGTTAGCCATATTGTTCATCGAGTTGGCGCTGTCGGCGAGGTTCTGCATACCCTGGCCGAGGCGGTCGATAAGTTCGGAACTGATATGAGCATCTTCGAGCATCTTGTCGAGTTTGGCAGTCAACGGGTCGGCACTTACGGGTGCTTTCTCGATGGGATTGCCGTTCTCGTCGAATTCTACCTCACCGGCATCGAGAGCGGCTTCGTCGACCATACCCGCTAATTCGGGATAGACCAAGCTCCAGTCCCATTCTTTGTGAGGCGGTTCGAATGCCGAAAGGAAGAAGATGATACCTTCGGTGCTCATACCGGCGATAAGCATCTCATTGGCGAAAGGCCAGTGCATGATTTTGAACAGGGCACCGACGATAACAACAGATGCACCCCAACCATAAAGATAAGCCATGAAGGTTTTGTAACCTTTACTACGGACGAGATTATTGATGAAGCTCATAATTTATAATGTTTTGTGTTGCTTGTTAATATAATGTGTTACTTGCTTGTGTTATATGTTTGAGAAGAGTTGTCTTTAGCGAGCGACGTTGGAGGCAGTACGGAGGTTGTCTCCCTTCACACGACCCAAGTAGGGCTGCACGCAGCGGAAGCCAATATAGCACTTGGCGGTATCCATGAATTCGAAGTCACGAGTCTGCACCTGGATGAAATATTTCTGGTCCTTCCAGCTGCCGCCACGAATGACTTTGCGCTTCATGAGCAACGGGTCGTCGTCCTTTGCATTGTAGTTGTAATAGGGAGTGATGGCGTTGGCGACAATGTAAGTCGACTCATTGAAGGCATCGAGGCACCATTCGCTGACATTACCGGCCATATCATACAGACCGTAGTCGTTGGGAGCGTAGTGGCCGACCATGAGGGTCTTCACACCACCATCGTCGTCATAAGCGCCCTTCAGGGGCTCGTAGTTAGCCAGGAAGCAGCCATTCGGGTTGCGCACATAGGGGCCGCCCCAAGGATAGGACTCACTGGCGATGCCGCCACGGGCAGCGAACTCCCATTCGCTCTCGGTGGGCAGACGGAAGTCGTTGAGCGTCGAGTAGTTGATACTTTCAAGGTAGTTGTTGAGCATGTTGGAACGCCACACGCAGAAAGCACGGGCCTGACGCCAGCTGATGCCGACCACAGGGTAGTTGTCGTAGGCAGGTGAAGAGAAGTAGCTGCGAGCATAGTCCTCGTTCATGCTATAGGCATAGTCATGAACCCAGCACAGGGTGTCGGGGTAAATGTTGACATATTCACGCTGAATCTGAGAGTTGCGGTTGTTCAGACCTTTGGGACGCACGGCGAAAGAGGTGCCTTTGTGCTCGTTTTTGGCCTGCACGCCGTTTTCTTTCTCGGAGACCTGGGCGTAGTCGATGAAGTAGTACTCGTAATTGAGTTTCGACACATCGACGACGCGACGGTGGTAGATGTCCACGATATAGTAGCCACCGTCGATAAGGTACTGACGAATCTCGGGATTGGAGTAGTCAATCTCAGTCTTGTAGTTGAGCGTCGGGGGGTCGAGGGGCTCACCATACTGGTCTTCTTCGATGAGGAAGCCTTCCACACCGGCTTCGCCGAGGATACGGCGTGCGATGGAATCTTTGACGGCAGCAACAAACTGACGGTACTCGTTATTGGTGATCTCTGTCTCGTCCATGAAGAACGATCCAATCTGCATCTTGCGGGGCTGGGGGGTGCGGCCGTAGGTGACGTTCTGCACGCCGGCGCCCATGGTGTAGTTGCCTTGGTTGATGAATACCATACCCTTGAGGTCGATGTCCTCGAAATAGGGACGGTCGTTGACGCCTACCAATTCTCCGTTATTGGTCGACTTGCAGCTCCAGAGGAGTGCGGTCGAAGCGGCGAGGATGAAAAACAACTTCTTCATATGGTCAATGTTTTATTATTTACTAAACGTATTTTTCTCAAAAAAGTTTCGTTTTCCCTTTTTTTAAAGAATAATCTATAATATTATAGTTGATAACGAGTGTTACGCGATACTGTAGGTTTCTGTTTCGGGTTGTCGATACGGAAGCTTCCGTTGACAAAGATTTCAATGGTACCGAAGCTGCGACCAGATTTCATGGTGCCCAGTTTCGAGACGGTGAGGTCATAGGCGATACCAATGCGTGCCCATTTCCAGTTGACGCCGCCCATAAAGGTGAAGGCGTCGCCGACACGGTATCCGAGACCGCCCCAGAAAGCGTTCTCGTAGTCAAGCAGCAGTGCAACCTCAGCTTCCAAGACCGAAAAGTCGGCCGTCTTGATAAGTGCGGAGGGTTTCAGGCGGAAAGAGGGGTTATAGGGGAAGGTGTATTCATAGCCGCCCATGAGGTAGAGTGTGCGGGCGTTTTCGTAGTGCAATTTGTCACTCTTCGACCCCAGCAGGTTCTTGACTGAGAGGCTGGCGTACCATTCGCCCGGCACCTGGTAGTAGAGACCCGTGGAGAAGTCAACCATGAAGTCCGACAAGTCTTGTCCATCGACCGCAGGGTCACCGGAACTGCTGGAGGGGTTGTTGGGATCGCCGGTCAGGTCGTCGCATCCGTAGAGGTTCTCCGTATTGAATCCGAAACTGTATAGGTTGGCTTCGACAGCGGCGGAGAGGTTACCGGGACCCCAATAGAGACGGAAGGCGTAGTCGATATTGATGGTGTTGTTGGTATGGTAGCCGAGGGACTGCGAGTTGAACAGAAGTCCGATACCGCCGTGGAGGAACGAGATGGGCATGTCGAAGGAGAAAAGGTAGTTTGTGGGGGTGACGCCGGGTTTGACGTTGGGAATAGGCGACTGGAGGGTCAGGCCGAGCCATTGTTTGTTGTAGAGAAGGGTGAAGGAGATGGCTCCGGAGCTGCCAGCGTAAGCAGGGTTATAACTGAGCCGATTGAACATAAAATGGGTGTACTGTCCTTCGTTTTGGGCAGTACAGACAGAGGAAAATAGCATCATTATCATGAAAAATGACCCTATTTTTCGTGCCCAGCGTGTAGTTCCCTGTCTTTTTTCTATTGCCACAATGGCCTGTTTTTTAGTTTCTTATATAACCTAGTTTTCAGTTTCCGAAGCCTTCTCGTGGCCTGAAAATGATTGTGCAAAGATAATAATAATTATTCAAATAAAGCAAAAAAAATTATTTTTTTTTTCATTTCGACTTTTCCGAGCCCTCTTTTTCCTTCTTTTGGACGGTACTTTTTTTCGTCTTTTTGCCTTTGGATTGCTTGTTGAGCGCATACTTTCCCGTGGCAAAGCGTGAGGCCACGGAGTCGAATAATGCATCCTGTGAGGCCCAGGCCTCTTCGTAAGTGGGCGGTAGCACACGAACCTTTACAGGCTGGCAGCCTTTGATGCCGATACCATTGGCGGCACGGCGCGTCATATCGAGTACCGTCTTTTTGGGGCAACGATCGTTGACTTTCACTATCACGGAGAGACCCGTGTTCTTGTTGGTGACAAGTAGTAGGGTGCCGAATTTGAACTTTCGGTGAGCGGCGGTGAAGAGGTTGTGGTTGAAAATCTCGCCGTTGGCGGTTTTGCGGCCCTCGAACTTGTTGTGGTATATAGTGCCTTTCAACGAATACCTCGTCACGGTGTCGGTGGAAGAGAATTTCTGTGCCGACACTGTCACGCCCGCGAGGAGCAGCAAGAGAAAGGTGAGTGCTCTTACCATACCACCGCGTCTTGGTGAAACCATTGGCCGTGAAGCCGTAGCACCTGCTCGATAACATCGCGCACGCAGCCTCGGCCGCCAGGGTGAATGGAGATATAGTCGGCAATCTCTTTCACCTCTACAGCGGCATCTGCCGGACAGGTGGCCACGCCGGCACGTTGCAGGAGCGGGTAGTCGGGGATATCGTCTCCCATGAATAGCACTTGGTTGTCTGTTAAATTGTTGTGTTTTAGAAATTGCTCGTAGGTCTTGATTTTGTCGCCACAGCCGGTATACACTTGTGTCACTCCCAGCATCGCCATGCGGTTGTCTATGCTTTTCGAGGTGGCTCCCGAGATAACGGCGATGATGTAACCTTTCTTCACGGCATACTGGATGGCGAAGCCGTCTTTGATATTGCCGCAGCGCACTGTTTCGCCATCGCCGAAAGTCCATACGCTCCCGTCGGTCATTACGCCATCGAAGTCGAAGACGAAAGCTCTTACATCTCCCAGTTTTTCCTTATAATTTATCATATTTTGATTACTGTTCTTTTCTTTAACCGTTAACCCTTAACCGTTACTTGGCGTATTCAATCATTTGTTCGTAGACTTCGCGCCATCCCGCCCAGCCGTAGAGGTCTGTCAGGTTCTGGTTGTGGATGATGCAGCAGAAGGTGCCGCCGACGGCGCGAATGCTGTCTATCAGGTGTTTGTATTGTTCAAGGCCCTCCTCGGGACTCAGTTTCATGTATTTCTGCAGGGTGGTGTCCATGATGCAGAAAGGATGGATGAGCAGTTCGATTTCATGGTCGCGCTCGAGGTCATAGAAAGGGTAGGAGACGCTGATGCCGGCGCGGAAGCCGAGGGAGTCGGCAAATCCCATGGAATAGTCTTCGTTGATTCCCAGACGTTTCAGTATACGGTAGGAGGTCGGCAGGTGGAAACGCAGGAAGTGGAAACGGCTGCGTATGATGGGACGGTGGATGATGCTCTCCAGACGTTTGATTTCTGTGTCGGCCAGTTGCGGCTGCTCCAGGGTGTTGTATCCGGGATGGATGCCCATCTTGGCATAGTCGTCGAGGTGTTGCACCAGTTCGCGCATGTGCCGGTTGAGGTAGGAGGCGGGTTTGTCGTAGGTGCCATAGTCGGCCAGCAGCGCAAAGAAAATGGGGTGCGACCCATCGGCGCGTTGCAGGATATAATCGAAGGAATCGAAAGGGTCGGGTTCGCGATGTGTCAGCACGCGGAATCGACGGACCACTTCGGAAAAATCGCGTCGTGCAAAGATGTCACGTGCAAATCCCATGGTGCTGCGGTAGAAGCCTTTGTGGAGATAGGCCCAGGCGGCGTCGATGTCCACTGTCTGCACAAAGAGGTAGTTCTGTTTGGTCATCTCGTAGTTGGGATAGCGCTCGGTGATCTTCTTTTTTATCATCTGAGCCCACTGATCCACAACGGGTTGGTCGATGAATCCTTTCTGGTAGGCCAGGCTCTCCTGCGTGAGAAATCGTCCATGGATGTCCTCATGGTGGGGCAGGTATTCCTCGTAGCGTGTCACCATGTAAAATGTGGCTGCAAGAGGGTCGAAAGAGAAATCGAGGTCGCGTCCGTAGACGGGGAACAGAACCCATTGTCCATCAATGCATTCGGCTCTTGGTTCCTGCTCCTCGATAGTGGTTTCAAAAAGCAGTGAGTGGCTTTTGATAAACAGACTGTCTCCGAGCCTTTCCTGTCCGTAACTGAGTTTGGCATCACCATATTGCAAAAAGTATTGTGCATCGGTGGTGATGCTGTGTTCGGCATGGAGCAGGTGGTTGAATACCACATTCAGCGTGTATCCCAGCCGATTGGTCAGTTTAGGGACGTGAATCAGTAACATTACAAAATGCAAAAATACGAAAATTGTGCGACATGGCCAAATTTTTTTTCAAAAGAAAAAAATTTTTTGCTGTATAATTTTTATTTTGTATCTTTGCAAATCTTATTATTATTAAAGCGCGCGTAAATAACTATAAAGGAACGTTTAACAAAAATTAATATTATTAAACGAGCATGAAAGAGACAATTTCATCTACTCTCAAGTCCTCCGAAACCGAAGATTGGTTTGACTACCATGTGGTGCGACCGATGGGTTATCTTTGGGCAAAATTATTCGCCAAAATAGGCATGCATCCCAATACCGTCACCGTTATCTCCATGATTATCGGTGCCGCCAGTTGCTTCTTTTTCGCTCATGGGAGCAGTTATTATGAAGGTTGTAGCGGATTGGTGCTGAACCTCGTGGGATTTTTGTTGCTTTTCTGGGCATACGTCTACGACTGTACCGACGGTCAGTTGGCGCGTATGACGGGCAAGAAAAGCAAGTTGGGCCGTATTCTTGACGGCGCTGCGGGCTATGCGTGGTACATCCCCATTTATGCGGCGCTGATTTACAGATTCTACTGTCATCATGATATAGAGTTCGGCTGGTTGGGTATTGCGGAGAGTGAGACTGCCGCCCTCGTAGCCGCCGGCGTGGCTTTCGTGCTGGCTGCCATTTCGGGCATCGTCTGCCTCGCTGGACAGCAGCGCACGGCCGACTACTACATCCAGGTGCATCTCTTCTTCCTCAAAGGCGAAAAAGGTGCCGAGCTCGACAATTCCGTCAAGCAGCAGGAACTCTACGACCAGATGGGTCCCGAGACCTCGTGGATTGAGCGGCTCATCCAGAAGACCTATGTAACTTATACCAAGCAGCAGGAGCGTCGCACGCCGCAGTTCCAGAACCTCATGGTTCGCCTGAAGGAGAAGTTCGGAGACGCCAACAACACCCCTGCCGACATTCGTGAGGAGATTCACCGTGAGAGCCGCAAGGTGATGCTGTTCAACTTTATGCTGGTGTTCAACTTCCGCACTCTCTTCCTCTTTATCTTCAGTCTGCTTGACATCCCGGTGCTGTATTTCCTGTTCGAGATCATCGTCATCAGCCTTATTGAGTGGTATGCCATCCATCGCCACGAGGCTTTCTGCAAACGTATCGCCCAATCCCTCAACTAAGAGTGCTGCATGAAGAAGTGGAAGTGGACTAAACAAAGGGTCACGAATCTGTTTTTCGTCATCGGAGTGGTGGCGGTGGTGGTGATGTTCTTCTCGTTCGACATGAGTTTTGCCGACCTGTGGAAGCGCATCTGTGACGCCGGCTATTGGCTGATACCCATTCTGGGATTGTGGCTCTTCATCTATGCGATGAATGCCGTCTCATGGGGTATGATTACCAACAATGTGAAGGAGAAGCATCACCGTATTGGCCTCTGGCGCACCTATAAGCTCACTATTTCGGGCTATGCTTTGAACTACACTACGCCTGTGGCGGGGTTGGGCGGCGAGCCGTATCGCATCATGGAGCTCTCGAAGGACATCGGGAATCAGCGCGCTACCTCGTCGGTCATTCTTTACGTGATGACGCATATCTTGGCGCACTTCATCTTCTGGCTTGTCGGCATCGCCATCTTCGTGGTGCTAGCGTTGACGGGATTTGCCGAGTGTACCACTGCCATCGCCATCATGACGGTTATCACCACCGCCATTATCGCCTTCGGCATCTATGCCGCCTCGCTGGGCTACCGGCACGGCTTGGTGGTGAAGATGATAAAGGCCGTGGGACGTATTCCGGGACTCGGCAAGTGGTCCCTCCGCATCCTCCGTCGTCACGGGCACACCTTCCTGAACATCGACGAGCAGATACGCATGCTCAACCAGCAGGACAAGCGCACCTTCTACAGCAGCTTGGGTGTCGAGTTTCTCTCGCGCATGGTGCAGAGCTTGGAGATATTCTTCATGCTGCAGTTGGCGGGCGCAGGTTCCGAGAATCTGGGGATGCTCTATCTCCAGTCGGTGGTCATCCTGACGGTCACCACGATTATGTCGAATCTCCTGGGTTTCCTGCCCATGCAGCTGGGAGGCCAGGAAGGCGGTATCGCCATCGGCCTTGCGTTGTTGGGCTTCATGAAGGAGCCGACGGGTGCCGATGCGCTCCTCTGCATCGGTGTTTTCTGCCGGGTGAGGGAGATCTTCTGGATTATCGTGGGCCTCGTACTAATGAAAATCAATCAGACTGTGAAAATGAAGACAGCTGTTATCATGGCCGCGGGGATGGGCACCCGTTTCGGCGACAAGACCAAGGTGATGCCCAAGGGTTTCATCCCCTTCAACGGGGTGCCTATGGTGGAGCGCTCCATCCGCACGCTTGTGCGCTGCGGCATCCGCCGTATCATCATCGGCACGGGCTACCACAAAGAGTACTATGAGGAATTGGCGAAGAAATATCGACCCTTTGTCGAGTGTGTCTTCAGTCCCCGTTATGCGGAAACCAACAGCATGTATACGTTGTGGAACTGCCGCGAAGCTATCGGTAACGACGACTTCGTGCTCCTCGAGTCGGACCTTGTCTATGAAAAATCCGCCATCGAGAGTCTGAAGACCTGCCCCTTCGACTCTGCGATGCTTATCACGCCGGTGACGAAGTTCCAGGACCAGTACTATGTGCAGATGAACGACCGCGCGGAGCTGGTGAACTGTTCCACCAACGAGAACGACATCGAACCCTCGGGCGAGCTTGTGGGCATCCATAAGGTCAGCAACAAATTCTACAAGATTCTCTGCTCCGAATATGAGAAGATAGTCGACGAGAAACCCAAACTCGGCTACGAGTTCATGCTCCTCGATGTCTCGCAGCGTGTCACCCCGATGCACGTCATGAAGATGAACGGCCTCCAGTGGTACGAGATTGACGACGACGATGACTTGAGATATGCAGAAGAAAATGTAATGATTTAACGGTTAACGGAATAAATTGAACAATTAAATAAACAATAATACACTATGGCAAACAAGAAAGTTTATCTCGGCATGATTGCCGACATCATGCATCCCGGCCTGATTAACATCATCAACGAGGGTGCGAAATATGGTGACGTGGTCATCGGCCTCTTCACCGACAAGGCGATAGCCACCCACAAGCGCTTGCCTTACCTCACCTATGAGCAGCGCGAAACTGTCGTCCGTTCCATCAACGGCGTCAGCGAGGTGGTCCCGCAGGACGAATGGAGCTATGTGCCCAACCTGCTGAAGTACAAGCCCGACTACATCATCCACGGCGACGACTGGCTGGAAGGTCCCGACAAATACCTCCGCGACGAGGTCTTCGCCACCATGGAGAAGCTGGGCGGCAAGGTGATAGAGATTCCCTACACCAAGGGCATCACCTCCTCGGGCCTCGCCTCCGAAATCGAGTCGCTGGGCACCACGCCCCAGGCCCGCATGAAGAGCCTGCGCCGCCTCATCACCGCCAAGCCCATCGTCCGCATCATGGAGAGCCACTGTGGCCTCACTGGCCTCATCATCGAGCACACCAAGTTCCAGGAGGGCGACGCCACCCGTGAGTTCGACGGCATGTGGGCCTCGTCGCTCACCGATTCCACCTCGAAGGGTAAGCCCGACATCGAGGCTGTCGACCTCACCACCCGTCTCCACGACCTCAACGACTCGCTCGAGGTGACCACCAAGCCCGTCATCTACGACGGCGACACCGGCGGAAAGGTCGAGCACTTCGTCTTCACCGTCCGCACCCTCGAGCGTCTCGGCGTCTCCGCTGTCATCATCGAGGACAAGGTGGGCCTGAAGCAGAACTCCCTCTTCGGCACCGACGCCGTACAGACGCAGGACACCATCGAGGGCTTCTGCCACAAGATTCGTTCCGGCAAGGAGGCACAGGTCACCCGCGACTTCATGATCATCGCCCGCATCGAGAGCCTCATCGCCGGCAAGCCCGTCGACGACGCCCTCGAACGCGCTTTCGCCTATGTCGAGGCCGGCGCCGACGGCATCATGATTCACTCCAAGAACAAGGACGGCATGGACATCAAGGAGTTCTGCCAGCGCTTCCGCGAGAAAGACAGCCACACCCCCATCGTGGCCGTCCCCACCACCTACGCCCAGTTCACCGAAGAGGAACTGGCCGAATGGGGCATCAACATCGTCATCTACGCCAACCACATGCTGCGTAGCGCCTATCCCGCTATGGTGAAGTGCGCCGAGAGCATCCTCGAACACCACCGCTGCCAGGAGGCCTCCGCCGACTACTGCATGCCTATCAAGGAAATCCTCAACCTCATCCCCGGAACGAAAAAGAAATAAAAAAATGATTTCCCCCAAATTCTTTATCGAGAAGCTGAAAGAGAACGATATCGACTTCTACGCCGGTGTGCCTGACAGCCTGCTGAAGAACATCTGCGCCTATATCGCCGACAATGTCGACGCCAGCCACAACATCATCACCGCCAACGAAGGTGCCGCCGTCGGCCTCGCCGCCGGCTACCACCTCGCCACCGGCAAGATAGGTGTCGTCTATATGCAGAACTCCGGCGAGGGCAACATCATCAACCCCATCGCCTCGCTCACCGACAAGGAGGTCTATAATATCCCCGTGCTGCTGCTCATCGGCTGGCGCGGTCGTCCGGGGGTCCACGACGAACCCCAGCATGTGAAGCAGGGCAAGGTGACCACCGGCCTCCTCAACACCATGGGCATCAACTACGAGGTGCTCAGCAAGGAGGAGGACAAGGCCGAGAAGCAGATAGCCAAAGCCGTCAGCGCCATGAAGTCCACCGGCGAGGTCTTCGCTCTGGTCATCGAGAAGGACACCTTCGACAGTTACAAACTGCAGAATGTCGAGAAGAACGACTATCCGATGTCTCGCGAAGAGGCCATCCAGACTGTCGCCGCCGCCATGGGTGAGAAGGATGTCGTCGTCTCCACCACCGGCATGATTTCCCGCGAACTCTTCGAATACCGTGCCGCCAAAGGGCAGGGACATGAGCGCGACTTCCTCACCGTCGGCTCCATGGGTCACGCCTCCCAGATAGCCCTCGGCATCGCATTGGCGCAATCAAGCAATCAAGCAATCAAGCAATCTCGCCGCGTATGGTGCTTCGACGGCGACGGCGCCGCCATCATGCACATGGGCTCTATGGCCATCGTGGCCGAGAAGGCCCCGAAGAACTACGTGCATGTGGTCTTCAACAACGGCGCCCACGACAGCGTGGGTGGACAGCCCACCGTGGGCCTCAAGATCGACCTCCCCGCCATCGCCCGCGCCGTCGGCTACAAAGCCGCCTACAGTGTCGACAGAATGGAAACTCTAAACTCTAAACTTTTAACTCTTAACTCAGAAGAAGGTCCCGTCCTTCTCGAGGTGAAGGTCCACAAAGGCAACCGCGCCGACCTCGGCCGCCCCACCACCACCCCCATCCAGAACAAAGAAGCCCTCATGAATTTTTTAAAAAAATGACCATCAAACGTAACGTCCTCCTCAATCCCGGTCCTGCCACCACCACCGACACCGTCAAGATGGCCCAGGTGGTGCCCGACATCTGCCCGCGCGAGAAAGAGTTCGCAGGCCTCATGCACGGCCTCCGTGCCGACCTGCTCAAAATCGTCCATGCCGATCCCAAGGACTACACCTCCGTCCTCTTCACCGGCTCCGGCACCATCAACATCGACATCTGCCTCAACTCCCTCCTCCCCGAGGGCAAGAAGGCCCTCATCGTCAACAACGGCGCCTATTCGTCGCGCGCCGTCGAGGTGTGCCAGTACTACCACCTGCCGCATATAGACCTCAAGAGTAGCGTCTTCGAGCGTCCCGACCTCGCCCTCGTGGAGAAGACCCTCCAGGAGAACCCCGACATCGCCCTCGTCTACACCACCCATCACGAGACCGGCACGGGCGTCCTCAACCCCATCCGCGAAATCGGCGCACTGGCTCATAAGTACGGCGCCATCTCGGTCTTCGACACCACCTCGTCGCTGGCCATGATTCCCATCGATGTGGAGAAGGACAACGTCGACTTCTGCATGGCCTCCGCCCAGAAGGGCATCATGGCTATGTCGGGCCTCTCGTTCATCATCGGCCGCACCGAGGAGATCCGCAAGTCCAAGAGCTATCCCACGCGCTCCTACTACTGCAACCTCTACCTGCAGTACGAATACTTCGAGAAGACCGGCGAGATGCACTTCACGCCCCCCGTGCAGACCATCTACTCCGCCATCCAGGCCCTCAAGGAGTACTTCGCCGAAGGCGAGCAGGCCAAGTGGGCCCGCCACCTCCGCGTCAACCGCGCCATCAAGGAAGGCATCGCCTCCCTCGGCCTCAAGGAGGCCATCCGCGACGAGCTCCAGTCGGGCCTCGTCGTCTCCGTGCTCTATCCCGACATGCCCAACTGGGACTTCGAGAAGGTTCATGACTACTGCTACGAGCACGGCTTCACCATCTATCCTGGCAAAATCAGCACCACCAACACCTTCCGCCTCTGCTCCCTCGGCGCCATCGACGAGGACGACATCCACGCCTTCATCCCCGTCCTCAAAGCCGCCATCGAGCGCCTTTGACGGCATCGGGGAACGCTTGAAATTATAAAAAATGTTAAATATCACCCCTCGAAATTGATTTTCGGGGGGTGTTATTTCTATATTATATATATAAGGTTATTATTTTAGTGACGATAAATAGACATATCCAGCGCGAGGCCGAGCGGCTTGTCGCCAAATACGGAAAGCTCATCCGCTTTCTGTGTCTTCGTGCGTCGTATGGACAAGATGTCTACTACTGCGACCTCTTGCAGGAGTGCTACCTGATGTTGATAAACAGGCTAGAAGAACGGAAGCCCGGCATGTCGGAACTCCAAGAGCATGCTTGGGTCTACTGGTGCTGTCGCGACGCCATCGCACGCTTCCGCAACCACGCAAAGCGTTTCCCCTCGGTGCTGCCCGCCGAGTTGCTGCCCGACACAAGGGAAGCTCCCAGCGTGGTGACACAAAACATCATCGACGACCTGGCCTCCTGCCTCAAGGGGACGGAGCGCCTCTGTTTCCTCCGCATGGCCAACGGCCTCTCCGACGAGGAGATAGAAAAGGAATTCGGAATCTCCCATCACCACCTCCTCCAGCTTCGCCACACGATAAAGAAAAAACTAGAGCAATATATTAAACAATGAATACAATAGAAAATAACGACATCCAGACCTCTCCGGTCGCCCTTGCCGCCGCCCTTGCCGCCGCCCAGGGTGGAGACTGCGGGAAGACCTGCCGCCGCTGGCGCTTCCATGCCGCCATCCGTCGCTGTGTCGCGCTGGCCCTGGTGGCGGTGCCGATGCTGCTCCTCGTCGGCAGCGTAAGCTCCGCCCTGGCCCATAGCACATGGGCCACGGGAGCAAGCTCCACCGACGAGTCGGTGGCCAATGTCCGTCAAATGCTCAACAAAGAATGAAACCGAAGAAAATAAAACTGTTCTGGGCAGTGGGGCTGACGGTGATCCTGTTGGCATCCGCTGCTGCAGCGTTGTCGATGCTCTGGCCCCGTCTCCTCCCCTCGTTCTATGTCAGCGACCTCTACCGCCGCTACGAGCACAACGACTATATCCGCGCCACCGAACTCCACAACTTCCCCGTCAACGACACCCTCGCCACAGATGCGTTACTGCTGGAAGCCGCCACCGACTCCGCCTGGTACGCATTGTTGGCCGACTTCGGAATGCCGGAAGAGATGATTGAAATGTATAAGTCAAACAAAGAATCATTTGTGGGTGAAGGAAAAAATTCCATCATTAAGTTTTTCGTTAATAAAAACAACATAAAAGAAAGAATACCTAAAAAAAATCCAAGTAGCCGTTTAGTACTTGGGGATCTTGCAAAAAAATCATTATGTATCTTCTTAACAGAAGACAACAACAAAAAAGAAAAAATAAGTTTATTTAAAATTAAAGAATTAGAAAAATGAACATCAATTACAAAAAGTTGGCACTCATCGCAGTGCTGGGCTTGACCGCTACTGGCTGTCAAAAAGAAAACGTGTTACCGCTTAGCGGCAACGAACAGACAATGGAAACCATCCAGTGACGGCGACCGAAATGTTAAAAAATCGGCCCAAATGTCATAATTTGCATCTTTGGCGGTTATATATATACATGTAATTCGCATCACGAAATGTTAAAAAAACACTCGTTTTGTCACATTTTGCCAAAAAAAGTACTATTATATATATAGAAGGTTTTCTTTCAAAATCACTTTTTAAGGCATAATGCACCTAAAAAAAACGCATTATTGTATAGCAGGAATAGAAGCACCAGAAAACAAAATATTAACCAATAATACCATGAATAAGACAACATTTCTCCTTATTTTCATCGTGCTGTTCTTGGGCGAACCCTTTGCTCAGGACACCGTCCATATTCGCGACTTCCGCACCGTTGACAAATACTATGTCCCCGTGTGGCCTTATGCTTTCCCCAAACGTACTTATGGTGATAATACC
>CADCEC010000011.1 GCA_902800395.1 uncultured Bacteroidota bacterium
AAACATGATAGGCTAAACGGCTGTAAATCAGTGTCAAAGAGGGACCCTCTTCTTATCAAGTTTTAATCAAATTCTATTCCGATTTTAATCAACTTTTACCTTAGTAAAAGATGGTAAAAAGAGAATAAGTAAAATGTTAAATTTTAACATTTCAGATAGGTCGTAGATTCTTCATGAAAAAAAGTTTTTTTGAGAGAAAAATTGAAAATAAATTTGGTCAGGTGGATTTTTTTTCGTAAATTTGCACTTTGAAATATTAATTTATTCTGTGTTATGACTTTAAAGGAGATTGTAGACAAACTGGGAGCTACGGTGCCGCTGGGTGCCGAGAAGCTCGGCATGGAGGTGGAGCACGCTTTCGCCTCAGACCTGATGAGCGACGTGCTGACATTGAAGGACACACCGGTGCTGGTGACGGGCCTGTGCAACGTGCAGACCATCCGCACCTGCGATATGGCCAACCTCGACGTGGTGATCTTCGTGCGCAACAAAAAGCCCACGGAGGATATGATTGAGTTGGCCGAGGACAACGATATGGTGCTGATATGTACGGCCTATTCTATGTTTAAGACCTGTGGCATCCTCTATCAGGCAGGCATGAAGCCCCTTTACTAAAATCCCACGATTATGCATCAGGAATACACAGTTGTAGAAGGTGATTTTGTCAATGCAGGCAAAGCCTCCAGTTCCGTCAAGAAGACTCTCAAGCAACTCAATATCAACCCTCAGGTGGTGAAGCGTGTCGTCGTGGCACTCTACGAGGCCGAGGTGAACGCCATTGCCCATGCCTACGGCGGCAAGGTGCTGGTGGACATCGACTCGGACAAAATCAAGATGGTGGTGGCCGACAAAGGACCCGGAATCCCCGACATCGCGCTGGCTATGCAGGAGGGCTACTCCACGGCACGCCCCGAGGTGCGCGACATGGGCTTCGGCGCCGGCATGGGTCTGCCGAATATGCAGAAGAATGTCGACAAGATGAATGTCACCAGCGAGGTGGGTGTCGGCACGACCGTCGAAATGGAAGTTAATTTTCAGTAGTTATGGCTTTTTATCATGCTCTCCAGATAGAAGAACCGCGCTGCATTGGTTGCTCACGGTGCATGAAGATTTGTCCCACGGAGGCTGTCCGCATCCATGGCGGCAAAGCTGAGATTCAGGAGCACCGCTGCATCGACTGCGGCAAGTGCTACGAGGTGTGCCCCGCGCAGGCTATCAGCATCAAGGACGACGACTTCGGGATGTTCCGCAAGTACCCCCATTCGGTGGCCCTGCTGCCGTCGGTATTCCTGGGACAGTTCCCCGACGACATCAGCGTGTCGAAGGTCTATGCTTCCCTCTATGAACTGGGCTTCGCCCATGTGATGGAGGTGGAGAGCGCCGCGATGATCTACAAGGAGGCTAAGGAGAAGTATGCCCGTGAGCACCCCGAGATACGGCCCCTCATCTCGTCGTTCTGCCCCGCCATCGTGCGACTGATACAAATCAAATATCCGTCGCTGGCGGAGAATGTGATGCCCATCAAGGTGCCGCTGGACCTCAGCGCCATGTACGCCATCGAGGAGCTGCAGCGCCGCGGTATTCCGCGCGAGGAGATAGGCCTCTTCTATATCACCCCCTGCGCCGCCAAGGTGGCGGCCGTGAAGGCTCCTGTGGGTGAGGAGAAGAGCATCATCGACGGTGTCATCAATATGAATATGCTCTACAATGGTGTCTACAAGCACATCAAGGGCGTGGGCAAGAGCCACCAGTTCCCGCCGGTGACGCGCCACCGCCTGAGTGCCGACGCCATACTTTCGACCCTCACCAACGGTGAGCGGCGCCTCTGCTCCGCCAAGCGCAGCTATGCCATCGACGGTATCCAGAACGTGATGGACTTCCTCGACAAGCTGGAGAACGACGAGGTGGAGGGCGTGGAGTTCCTCGAGCTCCGTGCCTGCGACCAGGGCTGTGCCGGCGCGCTGCTGAGTTGCGACAACCGCTTCCTCTGCGGCGAGAGGATGTACGCCCGTGCCCGTCGCGCCGCCGAGCGCGAGCGCAACGGCGAGATGCCGCGCGACCGCGAGATGGACCAATACAAGGACTACCTGATTGAGAATGCGGAGCTTGACGAGGTGCAGCCGCGCTCGATGATGGTGCTCGACGAGAATATCTCGAAGGCGCTGGAGAAGATGGAACGCATCGAACGGCTGAAGACCCACCTGCCGCAGATTGACTGCGGCGTGTGCGGTGCTCCCACCTGCGAGGCGTTCGCCACCGACGTGGTGTGCGACAAGGCCGACCTGCACCAGTGCGTCTTCTACCGCCTCCACCTCGAGGCGCAAGGCAAGATGACGCTGAACGAAGGACGCTCCAACATGTACTCCGTCTGGGGCGATGACCGCATCAGCGGAAATCTGGAGGAATAGTTAATAGTTAATAGTTAAAAGATAATAGTTAAAAGTTAAGAGTTGGGGCGGCTTCGATGAAGTCGCCTTTCTCTTTGATGTGCTCAATGAGGGCGCGGTAGAAGCGGTGGTGGGCGAGCGTCTGGGCGTTGCCCACGATGATGAGCTTCATGCGGGCACGCGTCATAGCGACATTCATGCGGCGCAGGTCGCGCAGGAAGCCGATGTGGCCGTCGGCATTGTCGCGCACCAGCGAGATGACAATGACGTCGCGCTCCTGTCCCTGGAATCCGTCGACAGTACCCACGGTGATGTGGCGTTTGAGTTTGCGGAAATAATGCTGCATCTTGAGCAGGCGGCGGATGAGGCGCGCCTGACCGCGGTAGGGGGTGATGATGCCGAAGTCGATGCGTTCGCTCTCGATTTTCTGCGGCGAAATCATCTCGATATAATCGCGCAGGGCGTGGATGACGAGGCGGGCTTCCTGGGCGTTGGTGATGGAACCTGAATTATTCCTTTTTTCGGAGTTCTCAGAGTGTTCGGAGCTTTCAGAGTATTCTGAGGTGTCTATCCAGGTGAGTGGTGTGTCGAGGGGGCTCACCTGGCGGTGGGCGGCCTCGGGTGCCGCCTGCAGGCGGCTGTGGTAGAACCAGCGCGAGGAGAAGGACATGATGTCCTCGTTCATGCGGTACTGTGTGGTGAGCAGCGTGACGCAGCGGGGATGCAACTCTACGAGTTTCTGCATCAATGTGTCGGCGAGACCTCCCTTGACAGCCGCAAGGCTCTTCACCGTGGGTGGCAGCTGCTGGTGGTCGCCGCTCATGATGACGCGGTCGGCTTTGAGGATGGCGGCCCAGCAGGCGGGCTCGAGGGCCTGTGCGGCCTCGTCGATGAAGAGGGTGCTGAAACGGCGCCGCTCCATCAGACGGTAGGCGCTGCCAATCAGCGTGCAGCTTACCACACGCGCCTGGTCGAAGAGATCTGCGTTTATCTTGATTTCCAGCTCGGTGGCGCGCTGCTGTAGCTTCTGTCTCCTGATCTCCTTATCTCCTTTACTCCTTAACTCCTTACGAATGTTCCAAAGTTCATGGTAGTCGGGATGTGCGGAGTAGCGGCGCTCGTAGCTGCAGTCGAGCATCTCGTCGCTCATCCTCAGGGGGTTGCCGATGCGCAGGACATTGACGCTGCGGCGCATGAGTTGTTCGCTAATCCAGTCGACGGCGGCGTTGCTGGGGGCGCAGACGAGCACCTGTGTCTCGCGTTCGAGGGTCTCGATGATGGCCTCCACCAGCGTGGTGGTTTTGCCCGTCCCCGGAGGTCCGTGGACGACGCTCACCTCCTGCGCCTCCACCACCTTCTGGATGGCGGCATTCTGGCTGCTGTTGAGCCAGGGGAAGGAGAGCGGCGGCAGTTGGCGGAAGGCGGGTTGCGCATTGCCTACCAGCACGTTGCGGAGGCGGACGAAGCGCTCGTCCTCTTTCCTTTCGGCTTCCGAGAGCGACTCCTGCATCACACGGTAGCTGGTGTTGTCGATGCCCAGTTGCACCCCCAGCAGGTGGCGCTCGCTGAGGTCTTTGAGACTCTGCAGGGCAGACTTCGAGGGGAGGCTGACGCTCATCACGCCGTCGCCCACGAGCTCGACATAGCATTGGTACGGCAGTTCCTTTGCACCGCCGTCGGTGAGGTAGAACAGTGTGGCGGGCTTACCGGGCTCGAAGTCCAGCTCTACCTCGTCCTCGCTGACGTCGTAGCGCAGCTCGAGGGTGAGCTGTCCGAGGGGATTGTAGGCGTCGTTCCCGAGGCGCACGGGGTAGCGGCAGGCGGGCTCCTGGATGCTGCCCGTCAGCGAGGCCCCTTTGGCTTCGAGGCTTCGCTGGTAGGCCTGCTGCTCCTCGCGGAGCTCGAGGGCCACCAGTTCACGCAAATGACTGAAATATGTGCCGATGTTCACCACGGATGTCGTCTTTTCGGGTTGCAAAAATACGAAAAAAAATATTTTTTGTATCTTTGCAAATTCAAATAGGATGATTCGATGAAGAAGTTTTTTCTCTTACTAACTATAATTTCGGTCGTTACAGTTTCTCAAGCGCAACGTCTCACGGCCCATCGCGGGGATGTGAAGGAAGCCTACAGCTTCTGGTTCTATGAGCCCCCTACCGACAGTGACACGCTCAAGCAATCAAGCAATCAGGCAATCAAGCAATCAGTCAAGCCCTTGGTGGTCTTCCTGCATGGCAAGAGCCTGAGTGGCAAGAACCTCAACCGCGTGAAGCGCTATGGTCCCATCAACGCCCTCGAGATGGGCATGAATATCGACGCCTATGTGCTGGCGCCGCAGACCTCCAACGGCTGGAGTCCGCAGCGCGTCATCCGTCTGGTGGACTGGGCGGTGGAGCACTATGCCGTCGACACTAACCGCGTCTATCTCCTCGGCATGAGCATGGGGGGCTTCGGCACCCTCGACGTGGCGGGCACCTACCCCGACCGCTTCGCCGCCGCTATGGCCCTCTGTGGAGGCAGCACGCTGAAAGAACTCTGCGGCCTGAACCGCATGCCGCTGTGGATACTCCACGGCACCGCCGACCGCGCCGTGGGCATCGGTGCCTCGCAGCGCGTGGTGGATGCGATGGAGACCTGCGACACCGCCGAGCGCCTCATCTGGACACCCCTCCAGGGGGCCAACCACGGCCGTCTGGCGCGCATCTTCTATCTCCCCAAGACCTACGAGTGGCTCTTCTCCCACAGCCTCGCCGACCGCGACCGCACCGTGAACCACGACTACGACATCACCGTCGAGGAGCTGGCCGACAAGAACATCTACCGTGCGGCACGCAGCGGCGGCAACAAGGTGGTGACCGAGAAGGCCGTAGGCAGTTCGGATAATACAGAATACTCGGAAAACTCCGGTGATTCGGAAAGCTCCGGCACCCGCTACCACACCGTCAAGAAAGGCGACACCCTTAGCAAGCTGGCTCGCCGCTACCACACCACCGTGAAGAAACTCTGCAAACTCAACGGCATCAAGCAGACTTCCAAACTGCAGATTGGCAAGAAAATAAGAATTAAATAAAAATAGTATTATGAAGAAAACTGTATTGATTACTGGCGCGACGAGCGGTATCGGCCTCGCCTGCGCCCGCAAATTCGCCGCCAACGGCGACCGTCTTATCCTCACCGGCCGCAAGCCCCAGCTCCTCGAGGAGATTCGCAACGAACTCACCGCCAAGGGTACCGAGGTGCTGACCTTGGTCTTCGACGTCCGCGACCGCGAGAAGGCCACCGAGTGTATCGAGAACCTCCCCGCCGAATGGAAGGACATCGACGTGCTGGTGAACAACGCCGGCCTCGCCCTCGGCCTCGAGCCCGAATACGAAGGCCATTACGACGACTGGGACACCATGGTGGATACCAACATCAAGGGCCTCCTCACCATGACGCGCCTTGTGGTGCCCGGTATGGTGAAGCGCGACCGCGGCCACATCATCAACGTCGGCTCCGTGGCCGGCGACGCCGCCTACGCCAACGGCAACGTCTACTGTGCCACCAAGGCGGCTGTGAAGACCATCACCGACGGCTTGCGCCTCGACGTGGCCAATACCGCCATCCGCGTCACCAACCTTAAACCCGGCCTCGTGGAGACCAACTTCAGCAACACGCGCTTTCACGGCGACACCGAGCGCGCCGCCAACGTCTACAAGGGCATCAAGCCCCTCACGGGCGACGACATTGCCGACACGGCCGTCTTTGCCGCCAACGCCCCCGAGCATGTGCAGATTGCCGAGGTGCTTATCCTCGCCACCCACCAGGGCAGCGGCAGCGTCATCGTCCGCAAGTAACCTCCTGTCCCCTAAAACAACCGCTGCCATCCCAACGCAAGGATGGCAGCGGTTTTCTTTATGATATTGTTGCAAAAAGCTATTTTTGCCAGCGCTTCAGCTGGGGGAAGTACTGGCGGAGCTGCTCGCGGTACT
This sequence comes from uncultured Bacteroidota bacterium, assembly GCA_902800395.1. Classification (GTDB taxonomy): domain Bacteria; phylum Bacteroidota; class Bacteroidia; order Bacteroidales; family P3; genus Colimorpha. The sequence goes on from CADCEC010000011.1 coordinate 6,359, forward strand.
CCTCGGCGGTGAGGTGCTGGCCGGTGTTCTGGTTGAACTGGTCGACGAACTGGACGCAGAAGTCTATCATCTGCTCCATGGTGCAGTCCTGCGTGAACTTACCCTCTTTATAGCAATACTTGCAGTACTCGGTGTTGAGGCTGCCATCGGCATCGGTGCCGCAGTCGGCAGCGCCATTGAGTGGCATGCCACAGCTCTGGCAAAAATGCTGTTTGGAGGCGCCGGGCTTGCGCTGCAGGACGGCATAGACCTTGGCCATGATGTCGGCGGCGCGGAGGTGGTAGTTGGTGAGCATCTCGTCGGGGGTGCCGCTCTCGCCGAACTTGTCGTCCACCGCCACGTACTCCATCGGCGTGGGGCAGTGGAGAGCGAGGGTCTGGGCCACACTGTCGCCGAGGCCGCCGTTGAAGAGGTGCTCCTCGCAGGTGACGACGGCGCCGGTCTTCTTGGCGCTGGCCACGATGGCCTCCCCGTCGAGCGGCTTGATGGTGTGGATGTTGATGACTTCGCAGCTGATGCCGACCTTCTCGAGCATCTCGGCGGCCTGCAGTGCTTCCCACACAAGGTGGCCGCAGGCGAAGAGGGTCACGTCGGTGCCCTCGCTCAGCAGCTGAGCCTTACCGATTTCGAATTTTTCATTCTCCGGCAGGAAGCAGGGCATCTTGGAGCGGCCGAGGCGCAGATAAACGGGGCCGACGTGCTCGGCGGCGGCCAGCGTGGCGGCCTTGGCCTGGTTGAAGTCGGCGGGCACGAGCACGGTCATGTTGGGCAACACCTTCATCAGGGCGATGTCCTCCATGGTCTGGTGCGTGGCGCCGTCCTCGCCGAGGGAGATGCCGGCGTGCGAGCCGCAGATCTTGACGTTCTTGTTCGAGTAGCAGACCACCTGGCGGATCTGGTCGTAGACGCGGCCGGTGACGAACTCGGCGAAGCCCCCGATGAAGGGCACCTTGCCGCAGAGGCTCAGGCCGGCGGCAATGCCGACCATGTTGGCCTCGGCGATGCCGCACTGGATGAAGCGCTCGGGGAATTCCTTGGCGAAGCCGTCCATCTTGACGCTGCCTTTCACGTCGGCGCTCAGCGCCACAACATTCTCGTTCTTGCGGCCAGCCTCTACCAGGCCTTCGCCCATGCCGGCGCGCAACTCTTTGCTTGATTGTTTTTCGTAGTGGGTCATAATTATTGCTGTTTTATTTTGTTTCTAGAATTGTATCTTGGTTGTCTGGCTGCTTTCTATGACAAAGCGTTTGGTCTGGACTTTGTCGTATTTGGTGGCAGTCTGGGGGTGGAGAACGAGCTCGTACTGGCCGGGCTGCAATAACAGGCGTTCGCCGGCGGTGCTGGGGTTGAGGTCGGTGGCAAACTCCACCTGACCGTCACGTAAACGGAATATGGCACCGGTGGTGATGCCCTTGGGCTTGCTGAGGATGAGCATGCCGGGCATGGGGACGGAGAGCTCGGTGGCGGCATTGCCGCGCACCTCGACGCCGCGCAGGGTGGTGACGGGCAGTGTCTGTACCTCCACGTCATAGCGTCCGGCGAGATACTGGCCGGTCTCGCCGACCTCCTGTGCCGCCACGCGCTCGCCACTGCCGGCACGGCGCACTATCACGTCGACCGCGGTCTGCTGCCACTGTGGACGCTGGCCGCTGTACTGCACCTTGAGGGTGCCCTCGCTGACAGTGATGTCGATATTGTTCGGCCGGTCGATGCTGAACTGCATGGCCTCACGGCGTAGCGGCGGATGGGTGAAGACGGCCATGTCGTAGGTCACCAAGGGGTCCATCAGCAGCGTGTCGGGCTTCAGCTTGCTGTCCACGCTATAGATAGTGCTGTGGCGTATGACGCCGGTGCGGCTGTCGTAAAAGGCCACGGGATGCTCGGTTTCATAGAGCTCCCCGTCGCCGTCGAGCATCTTCAGCACCACCTTGGCTTTCTTACCGCTAAGGCGGAAGATGTCGTACATCGTCTTGGCGTATTCCTCCTCATGCGGCACCAGGAAGAGACTGCCGGCACAGTCGGCATTGCGAAAAGCGCCGCCGCCGATGCCCAGCACGAAGGTCTGCACCACCACGCCGCTGAGCTGCACCTGGCGCGCCACCTCGCATATCTCGGCGTCGCAGTCGTCCATGCCGTCGGTGATGATAAGTATCAGGTTGCGGGCGTTGCCCGTCGCGGGAAAGTCGTTCAGGGCATCGGTGAGTGCCGTTGCCGCTGTGCAGCCGCCTTGCGGTACAAGGGTTTTGATTTTGCTCTGCAGCTGATAGATATTGTCTGTTCCAAAAGGCACCTCCAGGCGGGTGGAGAAATGCATCTTGTTCTCGTGGCCGAAGACGCGCAAAGCCACATCGACGTCGTGCTGCTTGGAGATACTGTCGAGGAACGACAGCAGCACCTGCTGCGTGACCTTGATTTTGGCATTGCTTTGCCAGTGGTCCCACATCGTATGGGAGCAGTCGACGATGAGCAGTAAACGTGTCTTCTCCGTTGGCTGAGCCTGTACTATGCCGGTCAGCATTAACAGCATTACTATGAACAATCTGCGCATCGTCGTTAGTGTTTAATCACTTTGGCCGTCCCCACGGCGGTACGAAGCAGGTAGAGGCCGGGTTTCAAATTGAGAATTGAGAATTGAGAATTGAAACTGGAGATTACGAGGCGACCGTAGGCGTTGTAGAGTTCGATGAGGCTGCCTTCGGGGAGACCCGTGACGGTCACTTGGTCGGTGGTGGGGTTGGGGTAGATGGCGATGTTCCCGGTCTCTGTTGAACGGAGTCCCACGTTGTCGGGCAGCGAATGAATCTCGCCAATATAGTGGATAAACGATGGCGCCAGGAAGTGCCAATATTCCGGCAGGCGGTCGCTGCTGAGGGTTTTCCGTGTAGATATCTCCATCGTGAGTTCCAGACAGTTGTAGGTGTAGTTCACATAGTCCTGCCGGCCACCGGTGATGATGTACCAGTCGCCGCCAGCGATATAGCCGCTGGAAGTTACATCGTTAAAATGGTTGCTGCCATAGGTCCGCGCGGTGTCTACAAAGCGCTGGCAGACCTCCCGCCACCAATCCGCCGCGGGGTGTGGATTCTGATTGGAAGTGAAACTGTCCCACGGGTAGTTCATCACCTCGGAACCGCCATGGAGGTTGGCACTCAGGCGGAACTGATGCGCCGCAAAGTAGTCCATCATCGCCTGGTTCTCTTGTGCCACGCTGGGTTTGGCGGGACTGAAGGGATTCGGATAGTTGCGGTTCAGGTCGACATAGTTAGCGTTGTAGCGTTGCGAGCCCTGCACCGTGTGGTTGCCGCGCCAGTAGGTGCCGTCGGGGTTGGCCAACGGGTTGATGCTGATGCGTGTGCGGTCCATCAGCGAGGTGAGTTCGACGTTGGTGCCGTAGCTGGTGAGCAGCGTGTCTATCAGGCGCAGCATCATCACGTATCCCGTCACCTCGTCGCCGTGGATGGTGGAGGAATAGAAAAACTCAGGACGGTAGAGGTCGGCATCGGTTGGTGGCTCTATATACATGCTCAGAATCAACCTCCCCTGCACGCTGGTGCCGATAGTGTCCACATGGCAGAGGGTCGGGTAGGTCGCCACCCAGCGGCGCATCATTTCCAGGTAGGTGTCGTAGGTGGGGTAGCGGTCCCAGTCGGCCATCTCCTCCACAGTGGTGGCCATCGTGATGGCTTTGCTGTCAAGAGTTTCAGGCTTCGGTGGGAAAGCGTCGGGACGCGGCTTCAACTGGGCGGTGGCCCCGAAGGTCGCGGACAGGAACAGGAGTATGAACAGATAACGCCTCATGATTTTTTAATTTTCAATCCTCCTCTTCCCGAAAGCCTTTTTGCTGGTTGGGGTCTTCCTCGACAGGGACGAGGATGCTCTCCTCGATGGTGGTCACCAGAGCGAAGTCGAGTCCCGAGATGCTGACGCAGAAGTTACCCTCCTCGCAGTCGCTGATGAGCATGCCCTCCATGTTGATGAAAGGGCCTTCTACGATACGCACCCGGGCACCGCGCTTCAGCTGCGAGTTGTTCTTCACATGCACCTCCGCTGCGGCATCCATCAGTTGCTTGATGGCGTTGATTTCTTTGTCGGGGATGATGGCGGGTTTCCCATGCCACGAGACGATAGTTACCACGCCGGCGGTGGCCCGCACGGGAGCCACGTCCTTGTCGCGTATCTTGGCGAAGACATAGGAATTGATGAGCGGCACTTCGACACTCTTCCAGCGGTCGCTCCACTGGCGTCGTGTGTGCTGCAGGGGTAGGTAGACTTCAAAGCCGGCGGTCTGCAGCGTCTGAGCGGTCTTCTTCTCGGCGCGCGAGTTGGTGTATAGGGCCACCCATTGTTTTGTGTCGTTCAGCATAGGGGTAAATTCTTACTCTCTTTGTAACGACGAAGACCAATATTTATTGTAATCAATAATAAAAAAATAGCCGTCACTAGGAGTGCTGTTCCCAGGGGGCTGATTCCGATGTTGTTGAGGTTAGCTCCCGGCAGACGCGAGATGGCTCCCGTGAGGCGGTCACTGCATTCGAGGAGCCACCACAACGGCGAGGCGAAGAGGGAGCAGGGGAGGAGCATGTAGAGTAGCGAGAGGGCGAGGATAATGGCGGCGAGAGGTACGATGATAATATTGGAAATGAGGAAGTAAGGCTGGAAGGTATGGAAAGTGGAGAGTGTGACGGGAAGGGTGGTCAGGGTGGCGGCGAGGCTCACCACGGCGGCTTGCCAGAAGGGGTTGTGGAATAATTGTATTGCGGGACGTGCCAGCAGGATGCCGGTGACGGCGCTGAAGGAGAGCTGCCAGCTGGTGTCGAAGAGCAGCTGCGGGTCGGCGGCCAGCATCACGATGGCGGCGAGGGCCAGCAGGTTGAGACTCTCGGTGCGGCGTCCCATCATATGACTCACCACGAAGAGGCTGAACATCAAAGCAGCACGTACTGTGGCGGGTGCCCATCCGGTGAGCAATGCGAAGCCCCACAAGGCCACCAGTTGCAGGCTTCCGCGAATGATGCGTCCGCGGCGCTCCTCACCGAGCCATAGGAGGAGCCACCCTACCATGGCGGCCAGCAAGCCCACATGTAACCCGCTGACGCAGAGCAGGTGCATGATGCCGGCATCGCGGAACTGGGAATAGAGGTCGGGCTCGAGGTCGCCACGCCAGCCGAGGGTCATCGCTTCCGCCACCCCCGCGTGGCGGTGCTCCAGAGGGCCGCGTTGCATGCGGTGCAGGGCTTTCATCCTCAATGCTTCACAGTGGGCGCGTAGCGAGGTGCTGTCGCGGCCCGTGACGAGGTAGTGGTCGGAGGTGACATAGAGCATTCCCCGCAGGGTGTCGGCATAGCCGTGGAGTGTCAGCGTGTCGCCGTAGTGCAGGGTGGCGGCGGTGCTGTCCTTGCGGAGGTAGAGACGCAGCGTGCCGTGGGCCTCGCGGCTGTCGACGGTGAGCACCTCGGCCTCCGCCTTCCAGCTGCGTTCGCGTGGCACGGGGCTCTCCGTGAGACGCAGGGTGAGGAACGAAGGCTGGCTGACGAGGTGCGACCAGTGGCTCGTATCGGGCCACAGCGTCTGCCACACCCCGATTACCACCATCATCACCACCGCCACCGGTACCAAAGGAATCTTCCGCATCATCGTCGTAGTCAGCCTTCCTTAACCCATAACCTTTATATTATCAGTTCCCCCGCCCGCACTTTAGGCACGTAGTGAATGCCTTCCTTGCGGTAGTAGGCATGACTCTCTCTTTCGCCGATGGGTGTCAGCTCGATGCGCTCGTCGCTCTTGCCGATGGCCAGCACTAGCAGGGGAGGATAGGGTAGGGCGAGGACTTCCTGAAGTTTTGTGCGATTAAAAGCGGCGATAATCAGTCCGTTGAGACCCATCTCGACGGCCTTCAGCAGCATGCTCTGGGCAGCGATGCCGAGGTCGATGTCCACCATGGGGTTTTCCTCTATAGTGGAGCAGACGACGATGAAGGCCTCGGGCTCAGTGCCGGGGAAGGGGAGGTGCAGCTCGGGAAGGGCGGCACCCATCTTCACCAGCGGCAGCACTTGGTCGGCACCGCTGTCGTGGGTTACTAGCCTGAATCTCAATACCTGCTGGTTGCGGGCTGAAGGGATGCGACTGCAGACGGCAACGATGCGCTCAAGCTCCGCCCTACTCACGCGGTAGGCTTTTTTATAGCCTCGCGTGCTGCGGTTTTTCAGCAGCAGTTCGTCGACGGTATGTCCTATTTTTTTGACCCTAATTTTTCCACTTCCAAGGGTCTCTTCGTAGCGTTTTTCGAGATAATTGTCGGCCATAGTGAGAAAAAAGTTTAAAGTTTAAAGTTTAAAGTTTAAAGTTTGTTATACAATATATTAGGTAGTAAAAATGATTGCTTTTCGAAGACAAAAATACGAAAATTTTTCAAATAATTTTGCCAGTTTCAAAAATGTTCGTACTTTTGCACCCGATTTCGCGAGAAAATTTTGAAGAAATCTCATGATCTGCTAGCTCAGTTGGTTTAGAGCGCTTGCTTGACAGGCAAGAGGTCACAAGTTCAAATCTTGTGCAGATCACCAAAACCACCCGATTCGGGTGGTTTTTTTGTTATTTTTTGGCCATGTCAAAAATAATGTGTATCTTTGCACCATGAAAACAATAAGATAGATATTAACGAAAACACATAGAAATAGAGAGATAAACAACGAAAATTAAAAAATTTAGAAGCGTTTATGCTTTTCCAAGGTAAGACTGAAATCTCGACAATTTCAAATATGCCACACAGAAAGCAGAGCGCTCATGGTTATCCGTGAGCTTTCTTGTATGTGGCATAGGTAGTCGAGAACCTCAGTCTTCAACAGAAGTTCACGGATTTCTTATACCCTCTCGAAAAATGAAAAAGTTTATGCTCTCTATGTCGATATTAATGTTGCTTATTTCCTGCAGCAAGGAGGCGGACGGGGGTGATGATAATAGCGCTGCTTCGGGGCAGCCTGAGGAGTTTGAACCGGGAGATACCATCGAATTATAACCTACCTACACAATATGAAAAAACTATTAATTGTCCTGCCCTTTTTCTTCTCCGCGTGCGACGATAATGTCGTTTCACGGACTGAGTACGATGTGATGTTGTCGGAGAAAAAGGAACTTGAAGGACTCAACGACTCACTCCAGTTCGAGCTGTCAAGTTTGAGGACATACGTGGAATGTTTAGAGGAAGATAATGCGGAGTTGGTTGAAGAATTGAGACGCACACCGAGTGATCAGCAATAAAGGTTTTTCATAAAACCCTATTTTTTAATGTGAAGAGGGGCGGCCACGGGTTGGCCGCCCCAAGTTTTTTTCATTTTCTTTCGTGTCAATGCAACTGCATGAGAAGAAATAATTAGAATTCCAGGTAGGGGAGGAGTCGCGCGAGGAGCGTGTCGTTGCAGGAGGGGAGGGCGCGGAGGTCGTCGGGCGAGGAGAAGGTGACGCCGCGCGAGCGGAGTTTCACCAGGTCGCGGGCGAAATAGTAATCCATATAGGGGTGTTTTATCAGCTGTTTCAGTGTCAGGGTGTTGACGTTGATTTTCCGCACGTTGCTGGCGTCGAGCTGCAGGTGTGGTCGGATGTGGTCGAGCAACTCGGGCGTGAAGCCGTAGACCTCCAGGAGCTGGTCGGTGGAGATGAAACCGCCCAGCCGCTCGCGGTAGCGGACGATACGGCGGGCATAGGCAGGGCCGATGCCGTGGAGCAGTTGCAGGGTGGTGCTGTCGGCACTGTTAAGCTCCACCACGAGGGCTTTCCGCGTGGGGGCCGGCGGCGTGGTGGTGTAGAAATTGTCGGAGAGGGGTTGGGAGGACTCACTGCGTCGTTCGCGGTTCTGTGAAGGATATGTTTTTTTGTTTCTTGATGTGTAATTGGCTGTCTTATAGTTTCTTCTTTGTTTACGTCTCGATTGGTAGACGGAATCCTCCTTTTTCTGTAAATCGGCGATGTTTTTTCTCTCTTTTTCTACCTGCTGAGGGGTGTTGCGATGCTGTGGGAAGAAAAAAAATGCAGCTGCGAGAATAATAAGTAATATTACTGCAAACCAGATTGTTCCGCTGATTTGCGACCATAGGAGCCAGTGTTTTTTCTTTGCCATCGAGAAGAAAAATTTTGTCAGTTCAAAAAAACTATGTACTTTTGCACCCGCTTTTAGCGACAAAGAGGTCTGTTAGCTCAGTTGGTTCAGAGCGCTTCCTTCACACGGAAGAGGTCGAGAGTTCGAATCTCCCACAGACCACCCAGAAGCCCCGATGAAGGGGCTTCTTTGATTTTAATTCTGCTATTCACTCGTTTTATTCTCTTCTAAGTTTTTGCCGGTGAGGCGCTGCATGACGACGGCGCAGGAGGCGTCGCCGGTGACGGACATCACGGTGCGGCCCATGTCGATGATACGGTCGATGCCAGCGGCAACGGCGACACATTCGACGGGGATGCCGGCAGAGGCGAAGACCATAGCCATCAAGGCTAGGCTGCCGCCCGGGATGCCGGGGGTGCCGATGGAGGCTATGGTGGAGGCGAAAGCAATGGCCATATACTGGCTGAGGGTGAGGTCGATGCCGCAGCAGGTAGCCATAAAGACCGAAGCCACGCCGAGATAGATGGCGACGCCGTCCATGTTGATGGTGGCGCCCAGGGAGAGCACGAAGCGTCCCACATCCTTGCTGACGCCCATCTTCTCGGTGCACTGCATAGAGTAGGGGAGGGTGGCCACGGAGGAGTCGCTGGAGAAGGCGAACATCATGGCGGGCTGCATACCTTTGAAGAACTTCAGGGGCGAGAGTTTCCCCAAAACTCCCACGGCAGAGCTATAGACCAGTCCCGCATGGATGGCGAAGCAGAGATAGGCGAGTATCAGCAGGGCGGCGTAGGAGCCCAACACCGAGGGGCCGTTGTCGACGACCACGGGCGTCAGCATGCAGAAGACTCCGATGGGGGCCAGCTTCATGATATAATCGAGAATCTTGCTCACCACATCGTTGAAGCTGAGGGTCACCTTACGCGCCATCTCACCTTTGTCGCCGATATGCACCATGGCGATGCCGAAGAGCAGGGCTATCACGATGACCTGCATCATGGCCATAGAGCTTATAGGTGTGATGACGTTGTCGGGGAACATGCCGACAAGCTGGTCCATCACCGACATGTTCGGCAGTTTGACAATCTCGGTTGTCGCGTCGGGATTGATCTCGATGAGCGGCAGGAAGCCCTTCAGCAGGCTGGGGATGACGAGTCCCAGTGTCACTGCGAAGAGGGTCGTCACCATGAAATAGACTAGGGCGCGTAGACCCAGATGGCCCACCTTTTTGATGTCGTTCATCGAGAGGATGCCCGCCATAATAGAGAAGAGCACCAGCGGCACTACGATGAATTTCAGCAGGTTGAGGAAGATGACGCCAAAGGGCTTGATGTAGCTGTTGACGAAGTCGGCATGGTCGGACAGCAGAATGCCTGCCAGTACCGCCAGCAGCAGGGCAATGCCAATTTGGGTGGTTAGGGAGAGTTTTTTCATTATGCGTTTTGGAAAATTATTGATTATTATTGTGTTGTATGCTTCGTGGTATAATATGGCATATTGTCAATGATGTTGCAAAGATACAAAAAAAATCCGAAACTACATTTTTTGATTCATTGTACAATACTTTTTTTGTGGGTATAACGTTAATTGGGTAAATATTTTGTCATTATGATACGCGAAGAGACTGTTTTTGGACCCATTTTTAGCCGGCGGCTTGGCAGTTCGCTGGGCATCAACCTCCTGCCCGAGAAAGGCAAGATATGCAACTTCGACTGCATCTACTGCGAGTGCGGCTGGAATCGCGACGGCCGCAACGACACCGTGCTGCCCACCGCCGAGAAAGTGCGCACCGACCTCGAACGTATGCTCGTCAAGTTGGCAAAAGACGGCACTCCTGTGGACAGCATCACCTTCAGCGGTGACGGTGAGCCGACGCTGAATCCCGAGTTTCCACAGATTATCGACGACACCCTGCGCCTGCGCGACCAGTACTACCCTCAGGCGAAAGTCAGCGTGCTGAGCAACGCCACGCGTGTGCATATCCCGGCGGTTTTCAACGCCTTGCGCAAGGTGGACAACCCCATCATGAAAATCGACGCTCCCACCAACGAGCTCATCGAGAAAATCAATATGCCCGCCCCGGGATATGACATCGCCCGCGTCATCGAGGCCCTCAAGCAGTTCGAGGGCAACTTCGTCCTTCAGACCTGTATGCTGCGGGGTAATGGGTTTGATTCCGCACGCCCCGAAGTGATTTTCCCCATGATGGACATCGTGCGCCTGCTGAAGCCCCGCGAGTGGATGGTCTACACCATCGACCGCGCCACCCCGATGCAGGGGTTGGAGAAATTCTCACCCCAGGAAATGAAATCCCTCGTCCAACCTATTATAGACGAAAGAATTACAAAGGTTCAGGTCAAAGGGGCTGTGGAAGATCTGTAAGCGCCTCGCACTTAGCAATTTCGCCCTCTGTTCGACCATTGCTTAACCATTGTTTAACCATTTTTGATGGTTAAACAATGGTTAAAGAGTGGCAGGTGTCATTTCGAAAACATCACCTTCTCGCTGTTGAACATCTTGGTGAGGCCCCAGACGGCGACGCTGGCGAAGACGATATTGGCGGCCAGCGTGATGGCTACAAAGCCCCAGTTGAGGTTGTGGGCGAAGACGGCGGTCATCGCCTGAATGCTGTTATAGAATGGGATACAGTAGGTCGTAATGCTTTCCGAGGCACCATCCTGCATCAGTGGCATGAGTCCGCAGAGCATCACCACCAGCATGAAGGGGGTGATCATGGTGCCGGCGTTCTTGACGTCTTTGGCCAGTGCCGAGAGGAGGCTGACGGCGGAGGCCATGATGAGGACGGAGGAGAAGATGATGAACATCAGTGCGATATAGTCGTTGAAGGTGTAGTCGAATCCCAGATTGGCGTCTTCGGCGCTAATCATGTTGGGCAGCGACAGGGCGATACCGATGAAGCTGGAGATACCGCTGAGGAGTGCGATGCAGCTCAGCGAGACGATTTTGCCGATAGCCAGCTCGTTACGCTTCATGGGGGTGACGAGTAGGGTGGCGATGGTGCCGCGTTCCTTCTCGCCAGCGATGGCGCTGGGGGCGATGGCCATCACACCGCTGAAGAGCATCATGAGGATGAGCATGGGGAGAATCTTGCTCCATATCATGGAGCCGATGGATTCGTCGGCCACGTCGTATTGCTTCGTGGGCTCTGCAGCTTCGCTTTCGTTGATTTGGTATCCACGCTCGAAACTCATGATTTCATCGTGAAGTCTGTCGTAGACTATGTTCGACGCCATGTTGGCCGAGTTGTAATAGATCTCGATGTTGGGTATGGCCTCTGACTGAAGGGAGTTGTAGTCTTCTACCTGCTGGTCGAAGTCGGAGGGGAAGCGAATGAGGAGGAGGTTCAGCTCTTTGTCATTCAGTTTTTTGATATCGTTGTCGGAGAAGGGTCCCAGCTCCACTTTGCACATGGGAGGGACGTTGTGGGCCAGCAGCATGGTGCTCATGCTCTCCGGCATATTCTCCACCTGCAGGGTGATTTGCTGGTTCTCGCTGTCGGCAATCATGTTGTTGATGCCGGTGCCCATGAGGCTGTAGATAAGGTAGATGAGCAGGCCCGGCATGATGACGGCCGTGAATATCAATTGTTTGTCGCCGAAGAAGCGGGCGAACTCTTTCTTGATGATGGTCCAGATATTCGATTTCATGCTTCACCTCCTTTCAATTCTTTATAAATATTGAAGAATCTGTCTTCCAGCGGAATGCCGCCGCAGACCTCGTTGAGGGTGCCGCAGACGGTCATGCGGCCGTCGATGATGATGCCCACGCGGTCGCAGAGACGCTCCACAAGGCTGAAAATGTGGGTGCTGAGGATGATGGTCTTACCCTCGGAGCGCAGTTCCTGCAGGTAGTCGGTGACGGTGCGTGCCGTCAGCACGTCGAGGCCGTTGGTGGGCTCGTCGAAGATGATAATCTCGGGGTCGTGTACCAGTGAGATGACCAGCGAGAGCTTCTGCTTCATGCCGGTGGAGAGGTTGGCGACCTTCACCTCGGCGAATTTGTCGATGCCGAAGCGGCAGAACATGCGCTCTTTACGCTCACGGATGGTGGCTTCTTCCACGCCATGCAGGCGGCTGAAGAAGTCGAAGAGGTAGTTGGGCGTGAAGAAATCCTCGAGTTTGAGCTCGGAGGTAAGGAAGCCTATCTTGCCGCGCACCTCGCTGGGCTGGTTCACCACGCTGCAGCCGTCGAGGATGGCGTCGCCTTCGTCGGGACGGATGAGGGTGGAGAGCATGCGGAGGGTGGTGGTCTTGCCGGCACCGTTGGGGCCCAGCAGGCCGAAAATCTCGCCGCGGTAGGCGCTGAAAGTCAAGTGGTCCACCGCCGTTTTGCGCTTGGCGGTGGTGCGCTCTATCTTCTGTTGTTTTCGCGAGAGGGTGAAGGTCTTGCACAAGCCCTCCGCGTGAAGGATTTCTTCCATCATATCGTTAACTTTTTTCGGGATGCAAAAGTACGTAATTTTTTTTATCTGTCCGCAAGAAAAAATATTTTGTAACACTAAATAATAAATAATCAATTTCATAGTTATCGATATTGAACAATTTGTTGCCCCATGAACCTCCGTCGACTGTTCTCCCTGACACTGCTCTTAGCCTTACTGGGGCCACTTTCCGCACAAGACTTGTTCCGCCCTCACTATACGTTCGCCACCTTCTATGAGGGCGATACCATCCCGCTCTACTTCCTCAAGCAGGTGGATGTTTGGGGCTCGTATTTGTTGCTGACGCAGAAGGAGATAAATAAGAACGGCAAGCTGATACGCAATGTGAAGATTATGCTGCCCTATGCCCGTGAGGCCAAGCGGAGGCTGGATGTGCTGGAGGTGGAGATTGCCCAGATGGCCCCCAAGGAGCGCAAGGCGGCACTGAAGAAGGCGGAGAAGGATATCGAGGCGGAATACAAGAAAGATTTGAAGAAACGTACTTATTCACAGGGGCTTGTGCTTATCAAGCTGATTGACCGGGAGACCAGCCGGTCGGCCTACACACTAGTGAAAGACTTGCGTGGTTCGTTCCGTGCCGGACTCTATCAGGCTTGTGCCAGACTCTTTGGGTTCAACCTCAAGGATAAGTTCGACCCTTCGAAGAACTCGAAGGACGACCTTATCGACCGCATTGTCAAGTCCGTGGATAAGGGATATTTATAAAGTTTAAAGTTTAGAGTTTAAAGTTTAAAGATGAAAGGATATTGTTTTTTATCAGCGGTGCCCATGCGGGCCGAGGCAAGCGACAGGGCCGAGATGGTGAACCAGCTTTTGCTGGGAGATACGGTGGAAGTGATTGACCGTCAGGAGAAATGGTCGAAAGTGCGCTGTGGCTATGATGGCTACGAAGGATGGGTGGACAACAAGCAGTATGTGCCCTTCGAGAGTGCCGCCGAGTTGGCCGAGCGCTGCTTCCTCAACACGCCCTACCTCTGGGGAGGCCGCTCGAAAGCGGGCATCGACTGCAGTGGCCTCACGCAGGTGTGCTTCAAGGCGATGGACATCTGGCTGCCGCGCGACGCCTCGCAGCAGGTGACCTGCGGCCACGAGGTCTGTCTCTGTGATATTCAGCAAGATGACCTTGCTTTCTTCCAGAACGACCAAGGTCGCGTCATCCATGTGGGCATCTGCATGGGCGACGGCCGCATCGTCCACTCGTCTGGTTTCGTGCGCATTGACAAGCTCGACTCTACAGGAATCTTCAACGGCGAGACCTACTCCCACCGGCTTCATTCCATCCGCCGAGTCCGCTGATTTGTCGGCGAATTTTACGAATTTAGCGAAATTTTCATCTTTCTTTTTCCGTTTTTCAATTTTATTCGTATTTTTGCATTTTATTTTGAATACAAAAATACAAGAATATTATGGCAGAACTTACTGAGCAAGAACAGATACGCCGCAATTCGCTGGCAGAGTTGAAGAATCTGGGTATCAACCCTTACCCCGCCGCCCTCTATGAGGTAAACTGCAAAAGCGCAGAGATTCTTGAGCAATTTCCCAAGGACAACACCCTTTTCCAGAACGTGAGCATCGCTGGCCGCATTATGAGCCGCCGCATCATGGGTGCCGCTTCCTTCGTGGAGTTGCAGGATAGTTACGGCCGCATCCAACTGTATATCAAGCGTGACGAGATATGCCCCGGCGAGGACAAGACCCTCTACAACACCGTCTTTAAACGTCTGCTCGATATCGGTGATATCATCGGTGTTACTGGCTATGTCTTTGTAACCCAGATGGGTGAGACTTCCATCCATGTGAAGAGTCTCACCGTGCTCAGCAAGTCGCTCCGTCCCCTGCCCATTGTCAAAGAGAAAGACGGTGTGGTGTACGACGCCTTCAATGACCCCGAGTTGCGCTACCGCCAGCGCTATGTGGACCTCATCGTCAACCCGCAGGTGCGCGAGACCTTTGTGCAGCGCACCAAGATAATCAACACGATGCGCTCCTTCTTCAACGAGCAGGGCTACCTCGAGGTGGAGACACCGGTGCTGCAGGTAATCCCCGGCGGCGCTGCGGCGCGCCCCTTCATCACGCACCACAACGCGCTGGACATGGAGCTCTACCTGCGCATCGCCGACGAGCTGTACCTCAAGCGCCTTATCGTCGGCGGCTATGCCGGAGTGTACGAGTTCAGCCGCAACTTCCGCAACGAGGGCATCGACCGCACACACAACCCTGAGTTCACCTGCATGGAAATATACGTGGCCTACAAGGACTACAACTGGATGATGACCTTCGTCGAGACCATGCTGGGACGCATCGCCCAAGAGTTACACGGCACCACCAAAGTGAACGTGTGGGGTCACGAGATTGACTTCGGCGGTCCCTTCCGCCGCGCTCCGATGTGCGAACTCATCAAGGAACAGACTGGCTACGACGTGGAGAACATGGACGAGCAGCAGCTGCGCGACACCTGCAAAGCCCTCAACATTGAAGTCGACGAGACGATGGGCAAAGGCAAGCTGATCGACGCCATCTTCGGCGAGAAGTGCGAGCCCACGCTGATACAGCCCACCTTCGTCACAGACTACCCCATCGACATGTCGCCCCTCTGCAAGCGCCACCGCGACAATTCCAACCTCACCGAACGCTTCGAGCTCTTCGTCTGCGGCAAGGAACTGGCTAACGCCTATAGCGAGCTCAACGACCCCATCGACCAGCTGGAGCGCTTCCAGGAGCAGCTGCGTCTGAGCGAGAAAGGCGACGACGAGGCCATGTTTATCGACATGGACTTCGTGCGCGCCCTCGAGTACGGCATGCCACCCACTAGCGGCATGGGCATTGGCATCGACCGCTTGGTGATGATGATGACAGACGAACAGAACATTCAGGACGTGCTCCTCTTCCCCCTGATGAAGCCCGAGAAGAAAGCCGCCGTCACCACCGACGAGGATTTCGTCAAGCACGGCGTCCCCGCCGAATGGGTGCCGGTAATCCGCAAGGCAGGTATCAATACCATATCCCAGCTCAAAGCAGCCAACCCCAACAAGCTCTTCAACGACCTCGGCGGTCTCCGCAAAAAGCTTAAACTCGACATCCCCGCCGTACGAAAAGAACAAATTGAAAGTTGGATTAACAAGTGAATGAATACAATGAAGAAACTTTTTTTGATGGTGGCTCTCATGGCCACGGTATTTTCATCCTGCACTAAGGATAAGGAGAATGAATTTGAGAACCTCTCCCAGCAGATGCTTGGTAAATGGATGTTGACACAGTTCGATGGAAACGCATTGACGACAAACGAGAAGGTGGTATACACTTTTGAATCAGATACCATAGGCTACGTTAGCGCTTCAAAAGTGGACTATAGTGAAACCCAACCTAAGTGGACTTACCGTGCGAAAAGTTTCATTACTGTGAATGGCAACAAGATTAGTATGTACGGGAACCTCAACAAGACAACCTCTTTCGTGGCTGAATTAGAAGTCAAGTCCATTTCGGAGACCGAGATAGTTGCCGAAATGGAATACACGGTATCCCATAATGGAGAGACGTTGTATGATAGCAAAGGTATGACACTTTGGACCAGGGTCTCTGACGACTACAGCAGCGATATTCTTGGCACGTGGGAAGGACGTGTCACCAGTGGTGAAGGATCGGAGTTTGACGATGGCGAGCCACATCGCTGGGAGTATTTTGACGACGGTACCTATATTTACTACGTCTTGGATGCTGACAGCAACTGGACGCCGAACGCCAGCGAGATGACAGAATATTTTGTCGACGGCACCCTCCTTTGCACACGTTGGAAGAACGTTGGTGATGACGAGGGAGAGCACCGAGAGTGGTGGGAGATAGCTTCCATCGTTGATGGCGTAATGAACTGGACGGCTTTCCGTCAACGTGAGGATGGCACCACTTACACCGCTACCTTCCAGATGACCAAGGTTCAGTGAAATGATTAAACAGTTTACGTTCAACCACTTTGAGGTTAATACCTACGTGATTGTCGACGAGGCGACACGACAATGTGCTATTGTCGACCCTGCCTCCGAAGCCTCCTACGAGGACAGCCAATTGGTTGAGTATGTGGCATCCTCGTCACTGCAGGTAACCCATATTCTTCTCACCCATGCGCACGTGGACCACATCGCCGGGTTGCGACAATGCTGTGAGCACTATGGATTGCCTGTGACGATGCATCCTGAAGGACGCCACCTGCTGAAACAGGCCGAGGTCTATGGTTCGCTGATGGGTTTTGCGGTGGATAATATGAGTGACCTTGAGGTATTGGAAATCAATGATAACGATCTGTTGAGGGTAGGAGAGACCGAGGTGGAATGCCGCTATGTACCGGGTCATTGCCCAGGGAGTATTTGTTTCGTGCTACCGCAGGAGAAGGCTGTCCTCACTGGTGATGCGTTGTTCCATTTCAGCATTGGACGTACCGACCTCCCTGGCGGAGACTACCCCACGCTGATAGAGAAACTCAAGGAACGAGTCCTCACCCTCCCCGAAGACTACCGGGTCCTTCCTGGTCACGGCATCGCTAGCCAGATTGGCAAAGAAAAGAAATATAATTCTTTTTTAGTATGAGCGTAAAGCTTGATCCAAGTTGGTATGCGGTGCTGCAGCCGCAGTTCGAGGCACCTTATTTCGCACAACTCAAGGAGTTTCTTGTCGCTGAGAGACAGCAGTATACCTGCTACCCTCCAGGTGGCAAGATATTCAACGCCTTCGACACTACGCCGTTCGATAAAGTGAAAGTTGTCATTCTGGGACAAGATCCCTATCATGAACCTGGACAAGCGATGGGACTTTGTTTCTCGGTGCCACAGGGTGTCCAAGTACCGCCCTCGCTGGTGAATATCATCAAGGAGATTAACGACGACCTCGGCACGCAGATTCCCACCACCTGTGGAGACCTCAGCGGCTGGGCTGAGCAGGGTGTGCTGTTACTTAACGCCACTCTCACCGTCCGTGCCCATCAGGCCGGCAGTCACCAGCGCCACGGCTGGGAGACCTTCACCGACGCCGCCATACAGGCCCTCAGCCAGCAGCGCTCAGGTCTTGTCTTCCTCCTTTGGGGTAGCTATGCTATTGCCAAGAAATCGCTGATTGACAGTACGAAACACTGCGTCCTCACCGCCCCGCATCCGTCGCCCCTCTCTGCCTACCGCGGCTTCTTCGGCTGCCGCCATTTCTCCCAAGCCAACAACTACCTCGCCGCCCATGGGCAGCAACCCATCGACTGGACTCACATACAATGAAGAGAAAGATATACATTATATTATATGTCCTCTCGGCAGCCTTCTTCGTGGGCTGCACGAATGGCGCCGACCGCAAGGGGCGCACGGATACACTTTATACCGCCGATGCGGCAATGGAGGTCTTCGACCAAGACCCTGAGCGGGCGATGGCGATTGTCGACTCGGGTGTGGCCGTTGGCAACATCGAGGACGAGCTCGCCACCATGTTCAAAGCCAAGTTTTACAGTCAATCGAACAAAGAGCAGAATCTCGACACTGCGCGGCAAATGCTTGAAGGACTGATGGAAAGCAGTTGGGCTAAAGAGCCCAACAACCGCGAGATGGTGCTCGACCTGCTGGTGAGCACTACTCGGCTGCAGGACGACTACGAGCAGTGCATACGGTGGGCCACCGAGAAGGCCAACTTCTGCCGTCAGCAGGGCAACGAGACCGAGGCACTGCGCACCGAAGCCGAGATAGGTGTCGTCCTCGTCGAGTTGGGCGAGGTGGAGGAGGGTATTGCCAAACTCAACGGCGTGATTTCCAGCCTTGATGGACGGCGTAATGCCGACGATTTGGATGCCTATGTCATCGCTCTTAGACGTAAAATCCTTGTAATGAAGAAGCTTGGCCGCGAAGAGGAGATTATCTCGCTGGCGCAACATCTCATCGAGGTTCTCGCCCTCTACCGCGAACACTACGCCGAATATGCCGACAACTCCTACCGTATGTCGACCGACAAAGAGGAGGTGGAGGGCTATTGCGACTACTATACCGCACAGGCCTACGGCAACTTAGCTCATGCTTACGCCTCTCTGAACAAAACGAAACAGGCACGGCATTATCTGAATTTGTTCGAAGAGAGTGACTATGGACACAGTCTTTACGGCCGTCAATCCATCACCCCGACATGGTGCCTTTTGGGCGACTATGGCAAGATGCTAGCCACCTACGACGAGGTGACGGCGCAGATGGGCGACGATACAGTTAACCTGGACTATTCCAAGATGTTACATGGCCGTGCCATCGCCGCCAAGGCCATGGGGAACAGCACCGCCGCCATCGACTACTGGCAACGTTATTCCAACCTGAAAGACACGCTCAACCATCAGCTGCTGGAGGGCAAGGCGCACGAGTACGCCGCCCGCTACCGGCTGCAGGAGGAACGCCTCAACACCGAGCGTGAGGAGGCCGCGAAGAAACGCATGGGTATCATTGCTACATTATTGGGAATCATACTTATAGGTGCGGCAATCTTCGTTTACTTCCTGGAGATGCAGTTGCGCTCCATCCGCGAGAAGAACGCCGTGCTTACCAAGGAAATCACCGACAAGATAAAAAATGAGGAAGAATATCTCGCCTCGATAAAGAAACAGGCTGACAGGCAGTCCGATACAACAACAAGCATCGACCAGTCGACACTCTCCGACAGCGAGTTGTTCGAACAGCTCCGTCGCATCATCGTCGAAGAGGAACTGTACCTCGACCCGCTGTTCAGCCGTCAGCAGCTGATGGATCGCCTGCACCTGTCGAAAGAGAGCATCGGCGCCGCCTTCTCGAAAGGCAGCCAGTATGCGTCGCTGGCCTCCTTCGTCAACGAGATGCGCCTCATCCATGGCGCCAAGCTCCTCGTCGAGCATCCCGAAAAAAGCATCTCCGACGTGGCTACCGCCAGCGGCTTCGCCAGCAACATCACCTTCTCGCACAACTTCAAGGAACGCTACGCCCTCACCCCTACAGAATTCCGCTCGAGGAACTGAAAAAAGTGGCCGTTTGAGGGACAAAACAGATTAATAATTTGTCTCGGACAGATTATTAATGGTTTGTCTTTTTCCTGACAATCAGTTTGATAGATAATCATCACTTAATACTTTGTCCGTGGTGGTTAATGGTTTGTCTGCGCGCTTGCACGGGCGAAATAATACGTGTACTTTTGCACCAGAAAAAATGAAACTGATATGTCAAAAACACACAATTTCGAGAAAAGGATAAGCTACATCCCGATAGTGGCGACAGCCATGGTGGGGGTGGCGCTGATAATCTTCGGCATCGTGCTGCTTGCCAGCTGAATTAAGAATTATGAATATGGAAGTTAAAGAAGTTATAGAAGTTAAAGAAGTTATAGACAATAGCACCTGCCAGTCATTTGTCTTTAACTCCTAGCGCGAAGCGCGATAACTTCTTGAATTCTTTAACTCCTACAAAAAAAATAATACCATGAAAAAAGTCCTATTTATTCTTGCAGCGTCCTTCGTGATGGGGCAGAGTGCTTTCGCGCAGGTCTTCTCGGCAGCCTCGCCGTCGGGCGACACGCTCTATTACGACACCGTCGGCGGCAATGCCGTCGTGGTGGCACCCTTCTACAACACCTGGGCCGACGTCACCGAGCCCGAGGGTGAACTCATCATCCCCGCCAGCGTCAGCTGGAACGGCACCACCTATCCCGTCACAGCCATCGGCCGCTACGCTTTCACCAACTGCCTCAACCTCACCTCCGTAGTCATCCCCGAGAGCGTTACTAAAATTGATAATATGGCCTTTATGGGCTGTATGTCGCTCGCCTTTGCGCCGCTTCCCTCCACCCTCAGGAACATCGGGTATATGGCCTTCCAGGACTGCACCGGCCTCCCCTCAGTGGTGGTGCCCGACAGCGTTGAGTCGGTGGGTTTCAATGCCTTCGGCCATGTTAAGAACGTCATCTACAACGGCACGCTGAATACCAACAGCTGGCGTCCCTGCACCCTCAACGGCTATGTTGAAGGGTCGCTGGTCTATGCCGACAACAGTAAGACCACCCTCACCGCCTGTCTCACCTCCGCTACCCAGGTCACCCTCCCCGCCTCGGTTACCGCCATCGGCGGCTATGCTTTCATGGACTGCATCCACCTGCAGACCCTCGAGGTGCCCAGCACCGTCGATACCATCGGCACCAACGCTTTCTACTATGTTAACAACGTGGTCTATAGTGGCAGTGCCACTGGCAGCCCCTGGGGAGCCAAGACCATAGGCGGTTATGTGGAAAGCCCCTACGTCTATGCTGACGACACCAAGACCACCCTCACCGGCTACTGGGGCAGCGCCGACAGCGTCGCCATCCCCGAGGGAGTCACCGCTATCGGTGCCTACGCTTTCACCAAGACCCACTCCCTCAGCGGCCTCCGTCTTCCTTCCACCCTCACCACCCTCGGCTACGGCGCCTTCAACTATTGCGCCAACCTCTGCCACGTGACCTTCAACGAGGGGCTGCAGACCATCGACACCAACGCCTTCTACAACTGCCGCAACCTCCGTGCCATCCGCATCCCCGCCTCCGTCAACCACATCGCCAAGTATGCCTTCTGGGGCAACTTCCGCGCCGAGAGCGTCGTGGTCGACCGTGAGAACCCCGTCTACCGCAGCTATGAGCTCGACTGGGGCGGTGTGCCTCACAGCCTCAACGCCATCATCGAGCGCTCCACCGGCACCCTCGTCCGCGGTTTCGCCAATACGGTCATTCCCTCCACCGTCACCACCCTCTATGAGAACTCCTTCGGTGGCATCCGCGCCCGCCAGTCCCTCGACATCCCGGCCTCCGTCACCGCCATCGGGAAAGGCACCTTCGAGAACTGCAACCGTCTGGCCACCGTGCGCTGCTTCGGCCACGAAGCCCCCGTGTTGGGCGAGGAGGCCTTCAGCGGCCAGCATGTCGCCACCACCCTCTACGTCCCCCTCGGATGCATCGCGGCCTACACCGAAGCCGGCTGGGCTGAATACTTCGACACCATCCTCGAGGCGCCCCTCTACAGCATCACCGTCAGCCACAACGGCGGCATGGTGACCCTCGGCACCAATACCCTCCCGCAGCACTACCTCTTCCACGGCGACCTGGGCGACACCCTCACCCTCGAAGCCCGCAGCGTCTTCGACGAAGGGACGGCTGCCGACCTCGACATCACGGGCTTCAACCACCTGCAGCATGTCTACATCGACAGCGTCGAGGTGCCCCTGGAGTCCATCCATCAGGTCAGCACCAGCATGTTTATCAGGTACACCCTCCCCGTGGCCTACAACGGTGACCACCAGGTCCGCTTCGAGTTCTCCGACACCCCAGTGGTGGGCATCGAGAACCTGGAGGTTATGGGTTATAGGTTATGGGTTATGGATGGCCGCATCGTGGTTGAAGGGGCGGAAGGTGCTACGGCCGCACTCTACACCGTCGACGGCCGCCAACTCTCGCAGTGGAAAGTGAAAAGCGCAAAGTGGACAGCCAATGTCAGCAGCCTCCCCACTGGCGTCTACATCCTCAGTCTCGACGGCAACGGCCGGAAGATAGTCATTAGATAAATGAAAAGATGCTTAAGGAACTCTGAAGAGATGCGTACGGAAGAGTGAAGAGTTCCGTACGGAAGAGCGCAGAGTTGCGTACGGAACTCCCAAGAGATGATAGTTATTCTCTGCAAAGATGATAGTTATTCTCTGCAGAGATGATAGAGGAAGAATAAAAAAACAGTTAAACACATTTTATAAACAATTAAAACCTCAACAACAATGAAAAAAATGTTTATGGTGCTCGCCGCCACCGTCATCTGCGGCGCTTGCCTCTTCACCTCCTGCAAGAAGGACGAGGACAACACCAGCCTCAACCTAGAGGAAAAGATTATCGGGAAATGGATCACCGCCGAGAGCGACGGGGAGGCTCTGCCGACCAATATGAAAATCGTTTTCGACATCGTCTCCACCACCGAGGCCTATGTGAGTCTTTCCATTCAGGATAGAACGGCAGAAGACACCCCTTGGAGAGATCGGGAAGAGACCGATGTGGAAATAAATGGCAATGACGTGATCCTCTCCCATAGTCCTAAACCCGGCATGACTGTGATGGTTGCACTCCACATCGAGTCCATCACGGACGCGACCCTGATCGCCAAGCGCACCGTTACCATCCGGCAAGACGGCGGTTTGGTGAGATCCACAGAGAACAGGGTCCGCTACGAAAAGCTGAACGTGGACTACAGAAATGCCATCTGTGGCATGTGGGAAGGCATGAGCACCGGCAGCGAGGGCTCGGAGTTCGACGACGGCGAAAACCACCGCTGGGAATACCTCCTGGACGGCACCTTCAACTACTTCCGCAAGGTCAACGGCCAGTGGCAGATCAGCGACGACGACTATGCCGACTACTTCGTGGCAGGCACCCTGCTCTGCACCCGCTGGAAGAACGCCGGCGCCGGCAACGAGGAGCACCGCGAGTGGTGGGAGATCGAGAGCATCGAGAACGGCGTGATGAAGTGGAAAGCCCTGCGCCAGCGCGAGGACGGCACCACCTACACCGCCACCTTCCAGATGGTCAAAGTGCCGGCGAACAAATAATAAAAATTGAACCCCTTTGCCGGCCGAGGGGAGACCCCTTGCCGGCAACTAAATGAAAATTGAGGAGATAAGGAGACAGGAGAAAAGGAGATAAGACAAATGTAAAGTGTAGGGCGACGGCATCAGCGAAAGCCCCTACACCTATGAGCCTTAATAAGAAAAATGAAAACAAAAACATTTATAACACTCAACAACATGAAAAAAGTATTTTTAGCACTTGCGACTGTGGCGATGCTCTTTGTCGGCTGCAGCAAAGACGACAACAATGAAACCAGCGGCGGCGGCAGCGGCGAGACCTTCGTGGCCGAGCGCGTAGAGATGACCTACAAGCTCACGCTCGACACCGCATCCATCGGCGCCCTGCGCGAGGGCTACGACCTCACCATCGACTACTACGATGCCGACGGCCAGATCAAGTCCTCCACGGAACTCACCCCCGACAACCTGACCTGGGAGAAGACCGTCACGGGCACCACCTTCCCCGCCTGGTACGGCTTCCGCTACAGGCTGACCCCCAAGGCTGACCTCAGCGGCGTTGACGAGGGCGCCAAGTTCAACTTCGTCGGCACCTTCTCCATCAACGGCGCCTGCTACTCCACCACGGGCCGCAAGGTCAACCTCGTTGAGAACCGCAATATCCACAAGGGCGGCATCAAACCCCACAACGGCCACGAATACAAGGAGGCCCAGCGCTACGAAGTGAAGAGCGACGGCACCTACGAGGGCACCATCTCGTGGGTGGACCAGGACGAGAGATAGGTGAAATGAGAAATGAGAAATGAGAAATGAGAAAATATTAATAAAATGGAAGTTAAAGAAGTTAGAGAAGTTTTTCGCTAAATGAATTTGTTTTCAGCGGTGCTCAAAGCCTGCAAGCAGGCAGAAAGAAGTTAGAGCCAATAGCACATGCTGGAACATTTGGCTTTAACTTCTAGCGCGCAGCGCGATAACTTCTTGAATTCTTTAACTCCCTCTAAAAAAATCAAACATCATGAAAAAAGTTTTTTTAGCACTTGCGGCTGTGGCGATGCTTGCTGTGGGCTGCAACAAAGATGACGACAAAACGACGACGGACGACACCTTCACCGTCGCCAAGGTGAACTGCACTTATAAGCTCCTTGTGGACACTCCCGACGCTGCGGCGCTGCGCAAAGCCTACGACCTCTACGTCGACTACTACGACAGAGAAGGCAATGTCCAGCAGACCCAGGAATTCGTCGCCGACGACTTCAACTGGCAGGTGAATGTCGAGCAGACCTCCTTCCCCTCGTGGTGCGGCTTCCGCTTCCGCTTCAGCCCCAAGGCCGACCTGAGCGATGTCGACTCGACGGCGTCGTTCTCCTTCACCGCCACCTACAGCGTCGAGGGCGTCTGCACCGGCACCAACGGCACCACCAAGATCTTCGGCTCCGAAGGCACCTTGGATAAAAGTGGCATCACCCCCTATGTCGATGCCTCCTTCGGCAAGAGCCTCCGCATCAGGATCAAGACCGACGGCACCGAAGATGGCTTCGAGCCCTGGGAGGAATAAGGTGAAAGAAACCCAGAATCATTTGATTAAAAGAGACGGCCGTTTCGGCCGTCTCTTTCTTGTTCCCGTATAACTTACTTAATTGGACCAACATTAGTGTAGGACACTATATAGTAGCTCTTTTGTGCATTTGATACACATTTGTTATTCGTTTGTTGTTCGATTAAAAAACGAACAACAAACGAACAACAGACGAACAACAGACGAACAACAAATGAATATATAAGCAAGTTAACATTATCCAAACAGATTCTCCTTCCGCCATCACCTTCGCGTTGGCAAAGAAAATAAATTTGGTGGAACCGGGATTTTCAATCCTCAACTCAGAACGTCAGCGTGGCGCCCAGGCAGACGAGGATGGGGAGCTGGTTGACGCGCTCGAAGGTGATGCGGTTGAAGTAGAAGATGTTCTCGCGGCTGTAGAGGTTGGTGGCCGAGAGGCTGAGCTCGAGGATGGAGCGGGTGCCCAGGGAGAATTTACGCTTCACGCCGACATCGAGACGGTGGTAGCTCGGCAGACGGCCTTTGTAGAGGTCGGCATAGTGGATGCTGTATTCGCCATTTTCCTGCGTGTAGTCGGAGACGATGCTGCCACCGAAGAGCAGCTGGGAGAAGATGCCCTGGGTCTGAGTGAAGGGGTATCCGCTACCGAAAGTCCAGCGGGCGCTGACCTCCCATTCGCGCCATTCGCCGAGGGCGTAGGTGGCGAGGATGTTGACGGTGTGGCGGCGGTCGTAGTGGGGGTTGTAGGTCTGAATCTCGTTGCTGCGCTCCACGAAGCCCAGAGAGTATGTGGCCCAGAGGTAGAGCCGCTCGAGGTCGGCACGCATGCTGAAGTCGAAGCCCGAGGCATAGCCCTCCTCGATGATGTAGTCCTTGCGGAGGTATTCGGGCTGTGCGTACTGGCCGCTGTTATAGACGGGGTCGTTGTCGTCGTAGATTTTGTTTCGGTTGGCGTTGAGGAGCTGGTCGAAGTGCTTGTAGTAGAACTCGGCATTCAGCGTGATATGTTCCGTAAGGTCGTATTCCACGCCGAAGACGGCATGTTTGGCCTGCTGCACGCAGGTGGTGATGTCGTTGCCGCGGAAGGTCGAGGGCACGTTGAGGTCGGCGGAGCCTGTGAGGAAGCCGTTGAAGAGGTTGACGATGTCGTTGTCGGAGCGCGCGTCGAGGAATATCTGGCTGTAGAAGCCGCCGGCGAATTTGAAGCGCAGGTTGTCCATGGCGTTGTATTTCACCGCCAGGCGAGGTTCGAGATGGAAGCTGCCGAGGGTGGCGTAGGAGATGAGGCGGAGGCCCGGGTCGATGAGCCACTTGCCGGCGTTCCACTTGTAAGTGGCGAAGAGGGAGAGGGAGGTGGAGGGCTCGCGCTGCGAGATACGTTTGTTGTAACTGTTGACGAACTGGTAGTCGGTGCTGTAGCCCTCGATGCTGAGGCCGTACTTTATCTTGTTCTGGCCAATGAAGTTGGTAATCTGCATCTGGGCGTTGAAGCCGCCTATCTCGCTGTATTTTTTGTCGTTGCTGCCGTCGTCGAGGGAGATGTTGTACTTCGAGTAGGCCACGCTGCCGTCGAGGATGGCGGAGGCGCCGGTGACGAGCATGAAGTTGGTCCCCGCGCCGTAGTTCTGCCAGTGGTAGTCGGCGATGGCCTGGTAGTGGTTGACTTTGTCGTCGAAGCGGAAGCCGAAGAGGTTGAGCTTGCTGCCGGTGCCGGAGTTGATGGAGAGCTTGCCGTAGAGGTCGAGGAAGTCAAAGGGCAGGCCGCCGTCGACGTAGGGGTAGAACCACTCGGAGGTAGTGGAGAGGTAGGAGTTCTTGGCGGTGAGGAGGTAGGAGATGGTGGACTTGGAGGTTTCGCTCTCGCGTTTCAGGGGACCTTCGAGGATGAGGCTTGCGCCGAAGGTGTTGATGCCTATCTTGCCGCTGTGGTGGCGCTTGTTGCCGTCGCGGGTGGTGATGTCCATCACCGACGACAGGCGTCCGCCGTATTCGGCACCGAAACCGCCGGTGTAGATGTCGGCATTGAGGATGACGTCGGTCTCGAAGATGGAGTAGAGGCCTATGGAGTGGAAGGGGTTGTAGACGATCATGCCGTCGAGGAGGCAGAGGTTCTGTATCATGGAGCCGCCGCGGATGTAGAGCTGGCCGCCCTGGTCGCCGGTGGAGCTGACGCCCGGCAGCACCTGCATGTACTGCGCGATGTCGGCGGTGCCGCCGATGGAGGGCATCTGCTGTATCTGTGCCGCACGGATCTTCTCCACGGAGACCTGCGTCTGCATCTTGCGCTCTTCGATGCGGTTATCGGTGATTTCTACGGCTTTGAGGGTCTGCGCCGTGGGCTTGAGGTGGATGGTGAGGGTGACGGTCTTGTTCTTCTTCAGGGTCAGTTGCTCGGTGTATTCCTCATAGCCTACATACTTCACTTTCAGTGTGTAGCTTCCTTCCGGCACCTTGTTGATGAGGAAGAAGCCGTTGATGTCGGTAGCGCAACCGTGGGTGGTTTGTTTCTCTACATTCGCTCCCGAGGGGTCGCGTTCGTAGAGAACCACGTTCGCGAACGGTACAGCCTCACCATTCTTCTCATCGAACAGCACACCCTTCACGGTACACTGCGCTGATGCAGAAATGAAGAATGAAGAATGAAGAATGAAGAATAAGCTTGCGCAGAAGAATATTTTCAGATGTTTTATCATTTGTCTTTAACTTCTTTAACTCCTTTTAAATTCTTTAACTCCCTAAGGTTAGTGTATTACTTTAAAAATCAATTCCTTTAGCAGTTCGCCGTCGGTGACGGAGCCGCTGTTGCGGACGCCTTTGCTGCGGAGGTCGGTCTCGTAGAGGTAGCCGATGCAAGTGGCCAGTTTGCCGAGCTTGTAGTTGCTGGCCGCCACCGCGTAGTCCTGCACGAAGGAGGGCGCACACCCCAGCACCTTCGCCGCATCGCTCTTGTTCTCCAGCTGATGATAGAACATGATTTTAAGGAAATAGCCGTAGAGGATGGGCAGGATGAGCTGGATGGGGTTCTTTTTGGGGTTGGCGGCGAAGTAGTTGACGATGCGGTTGCACATCACCGGGTCGCGGCGTCCGATGGCTTTCTGCAGCTCGAAGACATTGTAGTCCTTGCTGATGCCTATCTGCTCCTCAATGAGCTGCTCGGTGATAGTCTCACCAGATTGGAGTAGAGGATATAGTTTAGAGAGCTCGTTGGCGATCTTGCCGAGGTCGGCACCCAGCGACTCGCTGATGAGGTAGGTGGCCTTTTCAGAGATGGTGAAGCCATGTGCCTTCACTTGGTCAGCAATCCAGCGCGGCACCTGGTTGTCCCACACTTTGGGAGACTCGTAGACGCAGCCTTTCTTGTCGATGGCCTTGTAGGCGGCGGTGCGTTTGTCGAGTTTCTTGTGGCGGTAGCAGAAGACGATGACGCCCTTCTCGGAAGGGTGGTCGAGGTAGGTGGCCAGCTGTTCCCACTGCTTGGTGTCGATGTCCTGTGCCTCCTTGACGATGACGAGATGCACGGGCGACATCATGGGGTAGCGTTTGGCGTCGCTGATGACGGCAGCCATGGAGGTGTCGCGTCCGTAGACCACCGTCTGGTCGAAGTCGCGCATCGACTCGTCAACGACGTGGTTCTCGAAGAAGTCGGAGACCACATCAATATAGTAGTTCTCCTCGCCGGTGAGGAGGTAAACGGGCTTGAAGATGCCCGCCTGTAAATCCGCAATCAGTTGTTTGTCAGTTATTGCCATCGCGACAGGGTTGCTGTTTTAAACAGCAAAGATACGAAAAAAGTGAAAAATGAAAAGGAAAAGTGAAAAATGAAACGCGAAAGGCGAAAAGTGAATAGGTTGAAAGTGTGGAGAGAAACGTTAAAAAATGAATTTTTTTTGGTCAGTTTGAAAAATATGTGTAATTTTGCAAAATTAACTTAAAATAACATTTAACCATGCAAGAGCCTACACGACTGTTTGACCTGCTTCAGTGGAGGAAGGAACTGCACCCGGAGCGTCCGGTGTTCAAATTCAAGGAAAACGGCGAATGGAAAGAGCATTTTATAGATGAATATATAGAGAAATGTGATCTTATCAGCTATGCCCTGATGCACCTCGGCGTGAAAAAGGGCGAGAATATCGGCCTTATCAGTGCCGGCCGTCCGGAGTGGAACTATGTGGACTTCGGTGTGCAGCAGACGGGTGCTGTGCTGCTGCCCATCTATCCCACCATCAGCGAGGAGGACTACCACTATATTTTGAACGATGCCCATGTGCGCCTGCTGGTGGTGGAGAACGCCACATTGTATAAGAAAATCAGCAACATCCGCGAGAAGCTTCCTCATCTGGAGAATTTATGCACCATTGTACCGGTGGAGGGAGTGAAGTCGATGAATGACATTTATGAGCTGGGTCGCCGCTATGTGGCGGAGCACCCCGACGCCCCGCAGCGGTTGCAGGAGATGAAGGACTCGCTGACCATCGACGATGTCTGCACGATGATTTATACCAGCGGCACCACCGGCGTTCCCAAGGGGGCTATGCTGACGCACAGAGGACTGATTATGAACGTGCAGGAAATCAAGGAAAGTCCCGGAAAGAGCTGGACGAAGGCCCTCTCGTGGCTGCCCATGTGCCACATCTATGAGCGCATGATGGGCTACCTCTACCAGTGGCTCTGCTTCACCATTGCCTATGCCGAGAGCATCGCCAAGGTGGGTGATAACTGCAAGGAAATCAGCCCCAATATGATGGCCTGTGTGCCGCGCTTCATCGAGAAGGTCTACGACAAAATCTTCCGCAAGGGCGAGAAGTTGACGGGCATGAAGAAGAAGATCTTCGACTGGGCCATCAATCTGGCTTTCGAATACGACCTCGACGAGAGCAAGCTCTCGGCTTGGTACAAACTGCAGAAGAAGTTGGCCGACAAGCTGGTGTACAAGGAGATACGCGAGAGCATGGGTGGCGAGCTCTATATGCTCGTGAGTGGCGGCGCCACCATCCAGCCGCGCCTGACGCGCTTCTTCTCTTGTGTGGGCCTAGACCTCTACGAGGGCTACGGCCTCACGGAGTGCTCGCCGCTCATCGCCGTGACCAATTCGAACAAGAAGGGCCGCAAGATTGGCTCCGTGGGATTCGCCATGCGGGCCATCGAGGTGCGCATCGACAAGGATACCAACGAGATTCAGTGCCGCGGAGGCAACGTAATGAAAGGCTACTACAACCAACCAGAGCTCACAGCCGAAGCCATCGACAAGGAGGGCTGGTTCCACACCGGCGACACCGGCTATTTCGACCCCGACGGCTACCTCTTCATCACGGGCCGCACCAAGAGCATGTTCAAGACCTCCATGGGCAAATACATCAATCCCGAAGTCATCGAGGAGAAGATGAAGCAGTCGCCCTTCGTGCTCGACATGATGGTGGTGGGTGCCGACCAGAAGTTCGCTGCCGCCGTCATCGCACCCGACTTCGACATGTTGAAAGACTGGTGCAGGCGTCACGGCGTGAAGGCCGAGACCAAGGAGGAGATGATTGCCGACAAGACCGTCATCGGCCGTTACCAGAAGGTGATGGATAAATACAACGTCGAGTTGGGTGTCACCGAGCAAGTGAAGAAGTTCGTGCTCGTGGCCGATACCTGGAGTGAGGCCAACAAGTTCCTCACGCCCACGCAGAAGCTTATCCGCCGCAACGTCGCTGCTGCCTACCAGGAGCAGATCGACGCGCTGTTCAAGTAAACGGCGAAACTGCTTATCTGTCGGCGTTTTTTTTTCGTCGGCGAATTGTGCGAATTAAGCGAATTTAGGGCTCCCGCCAGACGAGGGAGCCTTTTTTGTCGATGTAGGCACTTTTGATGCCTTCGCCGCTGCCGTACATGATTTCCTCATGGGTGAGGCCGGCTTCGTTGATGATGACCAGGCAAAGTCCGTTTACGAAAAAGAGGGCGTCGTCCCACTGTGGCTCGATGACCATCTTGCCTGTGCGGTCGATGAAGCCCCAGAGGTGTTCCCCGTCCTTGAATACGCGGACGGCGGCGAGGCCTTCGGTGAAGTCGTGAGCGTCAATGAACTGTGGCTCTATGACCATCTGGCCGGTTTTGTCGATAAAGCCGTAGTGGCCGTCGACCAGCACTGCCGCCAACCCTTCGGAGAAAGATTGTATGTTCTCGAAGTCTGCCGGAATCACCCACCGGCCTGTGCGGTCGATACAGCCGCCTTTCTCGGTGCCGTGCCACGCTACGGCAAGTCCCTCGGAGAAGGTCTCCATCATGGAGTACTGCGGATTGATGACGAAGTGGCCGGAGCGGTCGATGAAGCCCCATTTGCCGTCTCTCCTCACCAGCGCTAGGCCGTCGGAGAAGTGGCCGGCCAGTTCGAACTGGCAGTCGATGACCAGCTTGCCGCTCTTGTCGATGTAGCCCCAGCGGCCGTTCTGTACATCGCCGAGTTGTACTGCCGCCAGGCCTTCGTGGAAGTCGTCGGCGTTGTCCCATTGCAGGGGAATGACCTGTTTGCCGGAGTGGTCGATAAAGCCGCAGCGGCCGTCGATAATCACTTTGGCGAGCCCTTCGGAGAAATGCTCCGCCCAGTTGAACTGGGGAGCGATGACCATCTTGCCGGTGGCGTCGATGAAGCCCCATTTGGACTCTTCCTCGGTGTACACGGACGCCAGTCCCTCCGAGAAATCGTGCGCCATGATATACTGTGGCTCGACGACTATCTCGCCTTTAGCGTTGATGAACCCTTTGAGGTCATTCACCGGAGCGCAGTAGAGAGGGGATTCCTGAGCGGAGAGGAAGTCGAAGATTGATAATTGAAAAGTGAGAATTATAGCTGTCGCCAGAAGTATCTTTTTCATTTCTTTCTGTTGTTTTTCTTGGTTTTTCTGTCCCCAGACTTCCGTTTGGGGTTACTGTGCGGGCGCTCCCTCCGGGAGTTTTTGGAAGAGGGCCTTATGAGGTCGTCCTCTTCCACGAGGTCGAAGTCTATCTGCTTCTTGAGGAGGTCGACGCGGCGGACGCGGATATGCACTGGGTAGCCGAGCTTATAGGTGCGGCCGTGACGGCGGCCGATGACCTGATAGTTGTCCTCGTCGAGCATGTAGTAGTCGTCCTTGAGGCTGCCGATGGGTATCATGCCCTCGCACTTGTTGCCCTCGATTTCGGCGTAGATGCCCCACTTGCTGACGCCGCTGATGAGGGCAGGGAAGACCTGTCCCAGCTTGTCGGCAAGATATTCGGCTTGCTTGTATTTCACGCTGGTGCGCTCAGCATCTGCGGCTTTCTTCTCCATGATGGAGCAGTGCTTGCAGTAGTCCTCGTACTCAGCAGCCTTGACGGAGGTGCCGCCTTGCAGGTAACGTTCGAGGAGGCGGTGCACCATGAGGTCGGGGTAGCGGCGGATGGGGGAGGTGAAGTGGGTGTAGTAGGGGAAGGCGAGTCCGTAGTGGCCGATGTTCTCGGTGCTGTAGTAGGCTTTTGACATGGTGCGGATGGCGATGGTGTCGACCATGTGCTCCTCGCCGCGGCCGGCGATGTTTTCGAAGAGACGGTTGTAGCTCTCTGCCAGTGCCTTGCGGCTGGAGGTCTTCATGCTGAAGCCCAGCTTGGCGACGAACTCGACGAAGGTGTTGAGCTTCTCGGGGTTGGGCTCGTCGTGGACGCGGTAGACGAAGGTTCTAGTATTTCTAGATTTACTAGTAGCACTAGATTTACTAGGTTTTCCTATATACTCTGCCACGGTCTTGTTAGCCAGGAGCATGAATTCCTCGATAAGCCAGTTGGCCTCCTTGCTTTCCTTGATGTAGACGCCGATGGGTTTGGCGTTTTCGTCGAGTTGGAATTTCACCTCCTGGGTCTCGAAATTGATGGCTCCGCTCTTATAGCGTGCAGCCCGCAGCTTCTCCGCAATGCTATGCAACTTCAAAATCGCCTCTCCTACCGGTTTTCCACTTTCCACTTTCCACTTTCCACTTTCAATTATCTCCTGCGCCTCCTCGTAGGCCATACGGCGGTCGCTCTTAATCACGCTCTTGCCCATCCAGGTATCGTAAACTTTGCCTTTGCTGTCCATCTCCATGACGACGGAGAAGCAGAGTTTCTCCTCGTCCTGACGGAGGGAGCAGACCTCGTTGCAGAGTTTCTCGGGGAGCATGGGGATGGTACGGTCGACGAGGTAGACGCTGGTGCCGCGCTCGTAGGCCTCGCGGTCGATGGCGCTGCCGGGCTTCACATAATAGCTCACGTCGGCGATATGTACGCCCACCTCCACGTGACCATTCTCTAGCTCGCGGAAGGAGAGGGCGTCATCGAAGTCTTTGGCATCGGCAGGGTCGATGGTGAAGGTGGTGACATCGCGAAAATCACGTCGCGAGGCAATCTCCTTTTTTGTGGGTTTCTTAATCTTTTTGGCCTCCTCTTCGACCTCCTTGGGGAAGTCGAGCGGGAAGTCGTACTCGGCGAGGATGCTCTGCATCTCGACGTTGTTGTCGCCGGGTTTTCCGAGGCGTTTGACGACCTTGCCCACGGGGTTGTTCATGCGCTCGGGCCAGTCGGTCATCTCCACCAGCACCTTCTCGCCGTTCTCTGCGCCACCGAGGTCATCGATATGGATGAAGATATCCACGGGCATGGTGCGTGAGTCGCTGACCATAAAGGCGAATCGTTCTTGTTTCTGTATCACGCCCACGAAGCGAGTTTTGGCTCGCTTGATGATTTCCACCACCTGTCCCTCGGGCTTGTGCATCTTGCGTTGGGGGAACATCAGCACCTTCACGGTGTCGCCATGGAGGGCGTGGTGGGTGTTGTTGGGGGCAATCTGGATATCCTCTCCAAGGTATTGCCTTGTCTCCTTATCTCCTGTCTCCTTGTCTCCTTCACGGATCACATAGGCTTTGCCGCCCTGTTTCATGTCGATGGTGCCGACGACATAGTTCTGCGGCAGCAGCTCGTCGTCGATGGACTTGGGGTTGATCTTGTATTTGCCTTTGTGGCTGTCCTCGACGAGGTGTTTCTGCTCGGCAAGTTCCTGAATGGTGCGTATCACCTCCTGACGCTCGGCTTTGCTGTTGGCGCCGATGCGCGAGGCAATCTGCTTGTGGTTGTAGGCGTCGAAGGGATTGTTGGCAAAGATTTTGAGTATCTGTTTTGCTAATTGTTCATTCATAATATGAACATAACGCCTTTTAAAAATATTTATTTTGTCAGTTCATTTTTATTTTGTACTTTTGCCGCCGATTTGGTCACCCGCCGAGGGTGCCAAGAGGGAAGCCGGTGAGAGTCCGGCGCAGTCCCGCTGCTGTAAGCTCAGTTGTTGAAGCTCAATATGATACGTCACTGTACAACGTCATAGTTGCATGGGAAGACAGAGCCGAAGAGAGCAAGCCAGAAGACCTGCCAAATCGCTAAAATCGGTACCGCTTTCGAGGAAAAAGCACTCCGGTAACACAAGATTTGCGCTCCCGCAGGTCTTCTTCCGCGATTTTCCGATACCGATATTGAAATTGGAAACAATAACAAACTAAAAAAACAATATCAATATGGTAAAAAAAGTACTTACATTATCATTAGGACTGGTGCTGTCATTCGTCACCATGGCCCAAATGAACAACAATGAGCATGCGAAGAAGCAACAAGCCAAATCGATATCTTTCCCAACTTCCGATATCCAGTTCTGGGTGGGTACGGGCAGCAATTCGGCTGTTGTTATCATCGGATGGGACGACAATCCCAGCGGAAACAATTTCGCCCTGGCTTGGGGTGTGCGTTGGAATGGCAGCTGCACCGCTGTGAATATGCTTGACACTATCGCCACTTATGACAGTCGCGTGGCCTACGCCATCAGTTCGGGCTTTGTGACCAGTATCGGCTACAACGACGGCACGCTTGTCTCTGGCTCCGAAGACAGCTATTGGTGCTACACCCTCAACGGCACCTGGGCCGACGCTTATGGAGTCCAAGCTATGACCAACGGCGACGTGATGGAGATTAGTAGCAGTTGTATGTTCCCCCTCACCACTGCTACGGCCGCCAGCGATCCCAACGCTACGGATATCCCCGTTGACGCTACCATTGCCGCCAGCGACATCCTCTTCTGGGTGGGTCATGGTGAGAACGAGGCTATCCTCGCTGTCAACTGGGCCGATACTGCTCTCGCTTGGGGCTATCGCTTCGCTGCCGACAGCGTCTCCTCCGCCACCATGCTGGCCGACATCGCTGCTGCCGACCCGCGCCTCACCGTCGAAGGCACAGGTTACGTCTCCGACATACTTTATATCGACACCGCTGCCGGTATGACCGACACCCTCGCTGTTACCCCCGGCAACTGGTGGGGCAGCCTCCTCAACGGCTATAGCGACATGGGTACAGGCCAGATGCTTCATGACGGCGACCTCCAGAAATGGGGCGACCCCGCCGCCGGTGTCATCGCCGACAGCATGGAATACAGTGGCTACTGGTACTACACCTACGTCTATCCTATGACCATCCACGCCGTCACCGTTCCCGACACCACGGGCACTGTGGAGCCTGTCGACCCTGAGCACGGTCCTTTTTGTGGCGCCGTGGGCACTGAAGGCTGCAACGCCATCAAGGCCGACAGCAGCGCCATCGTGGCTTGGGCCACCGGCGTCACCGTCACCCGCGGACCCCGCAACATCGCCAACCCCGACCTCGGCCTCGCAGCCACAGGTACCGAGAGCAATGCCATCGGCATGGCTACCCTCAACGATGTCTATGATGTCGTCAGCCTTGGCGACGGCGGCAGCGCCCTCGTCACCTTCGCCCGTCCCATCCGCAACGGCGAAGGCCCCGACTTCGCAGTCTACGAGAACGGTTTCAGCGACAACAGCCTCGAACTGGCCTTCGTGGAGGTCAGCACCGACGGCCAACGCTTTGTCCGCTTCTCCGCCACCTGCCTCACCCAGACCGAGACCCAGTTGGCCAACGCCGGACAGACCGACCCCACCAACCTCAACAACCTCGCCGGTAAGTTCCGCATCGGCTACGGTACTCCCTTCGACCTCGAAGAGCTCCGCGACAGCACCGGCATCAATATCGACTCCATCGTATATGTCCGCATTGTCGACGTTGTCGGCAGCATTAATCCGCAGTATGGTACCTACGATGCTTACGGCCATATCATCAACGACCCCTGGCCCACGCCCTTCGAGGCCAGTGGCTACGACCTCACCGGTGTCGCCGTGTTGCATGAGAACACCAACACTAGCGGCATCACAGAGGTGATGACCGTCGAAGGCATCTGGCCCAACCCGACGGCCGACCGCGTCAATGTCAGCATGCGCTATGCCGCCGAAGGTCTCCTGTATGACCTCACCTGCCGTCAGGTGGCTTCCTACAGTCTCCGCGAAGGCCTCAATACCCTCGACCTCACCAACCTCAAGAATGGCGTCTACATGCTCCGTACGGAAGGTTCCGTGAGCAAGATTGTGAAGAAATAATGAGTTGTTTTGATTAATACGGCTGCGGTGGCCCTAGGTGGTCGCCGCAGTTTTTTTATATTTTTTTAACATGCGCGTACACAATAGAAACAGACATCGCTGCGTTATCAGTCTCAAAAATAAAAACAACCCATATTGAAAATGAAGAAAATCTTTTTGACAGTCAGTATCTTAGTTGCCACTTTCTCTTTTGTGGCCTGCAATGGCGATGCCAAATCCGAGGCTCAGAAGCAGATTGACTCCATGCGCGATATCATCGCCCAGCAGAACATTGGCCTTGCCGAGCGCGACAGTCTCATGGCTATGCTCAACGAGGTTGACAGCACCTTCGCACAACTTGAGGCCGAATACGCTGTCATGCAGGAGATGAGCCGCAAGAATCCCGAGGCCAACCGTCGCACCATCACTGACCGTATGGCTGCCCTTCAGGAGACCATGGCCGCCAACAAGGAGAAAATCCGTCAACTCAATGGTCGCATCAAAGCCCTCAATGGCAAGAATAACGACCTTCAGGCTTATATCACCCGCCTCGAAGAGCGCAGCGCCGCCCAGGAAGCCCAGATTGCCGAGTTACTCACCGAACTCGAGAACAACAAGGTGGTTATCAAGGACCTCCACCAAAATGTCGCCAACCTCAACCAGAATGTTAGCGATTTGACGGCCTCCAATGAGGAGAAGACCCAGGTCATCGCCAAACAGATTGCCGACGCCAACCGCGCTTGGTTCATCGTGGGCACCTACGACGAGCTCAAGGAAGCCGGTGTCGTTACCAAGAGTGGCGGCTTCATCGGCATCGGCCGTAAGCAGGGCACCGTGGCCAACATGAAGACCGACAAGTTCACCGAGATTGACCGCACCAAGGTCACCACCATCACCCTCAACCTCAAGAAACCCGTCCTCGTGAGCCAGCATCCTGAAGGCAGCTACGAGTTCGTGGCCGACGAGGAGAACAAGAAGGTCACCGCCTACCTTCACATCCTCAACCCCACCCAATTCTGGCAGTATACCGACTATCTGGTGGTCTCCACCAAATAGTCCCGCATAATGGACTTTAAACTGAAATCCGACTTCGCCCCCATGGGCGACCAACCCGACGCCATCCGCCAACTAGTGGATGGCGTTCGTGCCGGTCAGCGTGCCCAAGTCTTGCAGGGTGTCACTGGCTCCGGCAAGACTTTCACCGTGGCCAACGTCATCCAGGAGCTCCAGCGTCCCACGCTGGTGCTCAGCCACAACAAGACCCTCGCGGCTCAGCTATACGGCGAGTTCCGCCAGTTCTTCCCCGACAACGCCGTCGAGTATTTCGTCTCCTATTACGACTACTACCAGCCCGAGGCCTATATCGCCGCCACCAACACCTACATTGAGAAAGACCTCGCCATCAACGACGAACTCGACAAGCTGCGCCTCCGCGCCTCCAGTGCCCTCCTTTCCGGTCGCCGCGACGTGATAGTGGTCTCCTCCGTGAGCTGCATCTACGGCATCGGCAACCCCGACGAGTTCAAGAAAGGCACCGTCGAGATACGCGTGGGCGACCGCCTCCAGCGCGACCAGCTGCTGATGCGCCTCCTCGACGGACAGTATGTGCGCAACGAGATAGAGTTCACCAACGGCCGCTTCCGCGTCAAGGGCGACACCGTCGACATCTTCCCCTCCTTCGCCGACTTCTGCTACCGCGTCTCCTTTTGGGACGATGAGGTGGAAAGCCTCGAGAGCTTCGACCCCATCAGCGGACAGCGCCTCGACCGCTTCGACGAGATAACCATCTACCCCGCCTCCAACTTCCTCACCTCCAAGGATCACCTCCCCGAGATTATCCTCCAGATTCAGCGCGACATGTTCGACCGTCGCGACTACCTCCTCTCTATCGACAAGCACCTCGAGGCCAAGCGTCTCGAGGAACGCGTCAACTATGACCTCGAGATGATTCAGGAGCTCGGCTACTGCTCTGGTATCGAGAACTACAGCCGCTATTTCGACGGCCGCCAGCCCGGCACACGTCCCTTCTGTCTCATCGACTACTTCCCCGACGACTTCCTCCTCGTCGTCGACGAGAGCCACGTCACCGTTCCCCAGATTGGTGCCATGTATGGCGGCGACCGCAGTCGCAAGACCTCTCTCGTCGAGTATGGCTTCCGCCTGCCGTCGGCACTCGACAACCGCCCTCTGACCTACGAGGAGTTTTACAACCTCACCGGCCAGACCATCTATATCTCCGCCACGCCTGCCGACTACGAGCTCAACGAAGCCGAAGGCATCGTGGTGGAACAGGTGATACGTCCCACGGGACTCCTCGACCCCGTCGTCGAGGTGCGCCCCGCCGTCAGCCAGGTCGACGACCTGCTGGACGAGATAGAGAATACCGTTGACAAGGGCGAGCGCGTCCTCGTCACCACCCTCACCAAACGCATGGCCGAGGAACTGACCTCCTACCTCATCAACCTGGGTATTCGCAGCAAGTATATCCACTCTGATGTCGATACCCTCGAGCGTGTGGAGATCATGCGCGACCTCCGCATGGGTGTCTTCGACGTGCTGGTGGGTGTCAACCTGCTGCGCGAAGGTCTCGACCTCCCCGAGGTCTCCCTCGTGGCCATCCTCGACGCTGACAAGGAGGGCTTCCTCCGCAGCGACCGCGCCCTCATCCAGACCATCGGACGTGCCGCGCGCAACGTACACAGCAAAGCCATCCTCTATGGCGACACCATCACGGGTTCCATGCAGCGCGCCATCGACATCACCAACCGCCACCGCGAGAAACAGATACGCTACAATATGGAGCACGGCATCGTACCCAAACAGATTGTCAAATCCACCGACGCCATCCTCGGCACCACTGGCATTATTGAGCACGCTGCCGAAATGCGGAACGCCACCGATAAAGACCCCGTTGCCATCTATAAGGAGGACACGATGCCGCAGGCCGCCGAACCCCGCGCGCCCTACGGCGAGAAGGAATCTATTGATACTCCTGCACCATCTCCATTCCTCTCATACACAAAAGAGCAGTTGAGAAAGGAAATCCGTGACCGCCAGCGCAAGATGCAGCTCGCCGCCAAAGAGCTCGACTTCCTTGCTGCCGCTAAATACCGCGACGAAATCAAAGAACTACAATCCCTCCTCGACACCGCCCGATGAAACAGTTACAGATAGACCTCATCCCCGAGGAGTACGCCTCTCCTTCCTCTGTCCGCCGCGCGGTGGCGCAAGCCATGGGTGTTCGGGAAGACGAGCTAGAGCCCTTCCGCATCACTCGCCGCAGCATCGACTGCCGCCGCCGTCCCCTGTATCATTGCACCGTGGAAGTGGAAAGCGGAAAGTGGCACCCCGAAGGGGAACTGAACACCTTGGAAAAGAAAAAAAATGTAGTGAAGAAAGTGGAAAACGATGCAAAACAGACCGCGGCAGCCGATCTTTCCACTTTCCACTTTCCACTTTCCACTAAACAAGTCCTCATCGTCGGCGCCGGCCCCGCCGGCCTCTTCGCCGCCCTTAGGGCGCTGCAGCTGGGCATGAAGCCCATCATCGTCGAGCGCGGCAAGCCCGTGGAGGAGCGCAAGAAAGACATCGTCTCCCTCGTGCGCACCAAGGAGGTGAACCCCGACAGCAACTGGTGCTTCGGCGAGGGCGGTGCCGGAACCTACAGTGACGGCAAGCTCTACACCCGTTCCACCAAGCGCGGCGATGTCAGTCAGGTGCTGCGCCTCTTCGTGGAACACGGCGCCGATCCCGACATCATGGTCGACGTCCACGCCCATATCGGCACCGACCGCCTGCCGGCCATCATCGCCAGCATGCGCAAGACCATCACGGAGGCGGGTGGCGAATATCATTTCAACACCCGCGTCACCGACCTCATCGTCAAGGACGGCCGCGTCTGCGGTGTGGTTACCGCCGCCGGCGATGAAATTGAGGCCGACGCCGTCATCCTCGCCACCGGCCACTCTGCCCGCGACATCTATGAACTCTTCACTCGTCGTGGATGGCTCCTCGAAGCTAAACCCTTCGCCCTCGGCGTCCGCGTCGAGCACCCGCAGGAACTCATCAACGAAATACAATACCACGGCAAGAACTACTCTAAACTACTCCCCCCCGCCACCTACAGTCTCACCACCCAAGTATACTCAAACAATCAAACAACCAGACAATCAAGCAATCAACACGGCGTCTTCTCCTTCTGCATGTGCCCCGGTGGCGTCATCGTCCCGGCCGCTACGGCAGGAGGACAACAGGTGGTCAACGGCATGAGCAACGCCGCCCGCAACAGTGGCTTTGCCAACAGCGGCATCGCCGTGACCGTCGGCAGCGAAGATATTTCTAGCATATCTAGAGAATCTAGCCCTACCAGCCTCCTGGATTTCCAGAAATCCGTCGAGCGTCGCGCCTTCGAGGCCGCCGGCAACACCATCGACGCCCCCTCGCAACGCCTCGTGGATTTCCTCCGCCGCAAGCCCTCTTCGCGCCTCAACAAAAGCAACTATATGGGCCACTGCGTCAGCGCCCCGCTGCACGAGATACTGCCCGACTTCGTCGTCGACTGTCTGATACAAGGTTTCAAGGATTTCGACCGCAAGATGCGCGGCTTCATCACCGAGGAGGCCTCGCTGCTGGCCGTCGAGAGCCGCACCTCGTCGCCCGTGCGCATCCCGCGCGACAAGGAAACTCTCCAGCATCCACAGCTGCAGGGACTCTACCCTTGCGGCGAAGGCGCCGGCTACGCCGGCGGCATCGTCAGCTCAGCCCTCGACGGCATCCGCTGCGTTGAGGCTATTGGCATGCTGCACTCCCGTCAATAAGCATCTCCTGACTCTTCTGTGTCATACCCAGGGCATAGCGCCGCAGGGCGTCGGCACGCTCGGGTAAGCTGTCGACAAGGTCGACGGTGGAGCGCTCCTTGTAGCGGTAGAGGCTGGCGGTACGGGCATTGGCGCGGTAGAGGTAGAGCAGTTCGCCATCGACGCAGCCAATCTTGTCGTCGGCGCTGAAGAAAGCATAGGGACGGGTGTGATGCATCAGGTCGATGCCCAGCATCGACTGCGGCGCCTCGATACCCAGAAGGGCCAGCAGGGTGGGGGCAATGTCTATCTGCATAGCCAGACGGTCGACAAAATGAGCTGCTATCCGCCCCGGAGCATAGAAGACTATGGGTATATGGTTGTATTTTAGCGAGATGTCGTAGATAGGTTTGTAGAAGTGCCCGTGGTCGCCCAGGAAGATGAAAAGGGTGTTGTCGAACCACGGCTTCTCTGCTGCCTGCTGCATGAACTGGCCGATGGACCAGTCGGCATATTCCGTCATCGTCTTGTCCATCTCTTTGTGGCGGGGGACGAAGTCGATGTTCTCGGGCAGGTAGAAGGGCTCGTGGTCGCTGCAGGTCATGCAGCAGGCGAAGAATGGCCCTCGGTCGCTGATGCTGTCGCAGTAGTCCATCACATGCTGGAACAGCACATGGTCGGGGATGCCCCACTGGCTCTTGGATTCCTTCCCGGGGAAGCCGCGTTCGCCCAGCACCAGGTCGAAACCGTTCTCGTAGAGGAAGCCCTGCATATTGTCGTAGTTCTCGTCATAGCCCACGAAGAAGGCGGTGTGATAGCCTGCCGCGCCGAGCGCATGCGGCAGGCCGCAGACGCGGTGTATGGGGGTGTTCCTCATAATCTGGCGTGCCAGCAAGGCAGGCTGCGAGTAGAGGGTAGAGTAGATGCCGTTATAGGTGTGGATGCCGGCAGAATAGGCTTCGCGGAAGGTCATCGAGCGTTGCATCAGGCTGTCGAGGCAAGGCGTGTAGCTGTCGTCGCCACGGGAGAGGGAAGTCTTGGCGACACTCATCGATTCCATGAGCACCACCACCACATTCGTACCCTCGGGCAGACGCAGCGTGGCCTCCTCGAGGCTCTCGTCGGCAGGCCACTCCTGCTGCTCGCGCCACACCGCCTCGGCCTCCTCTTTGTCGATGAGGTTGATGGCCCGGTTGGAGTCCTTGCCGGCTTCCTGAATGCTTTTGAAAAAGGCAAACACAGGGTTGATGCCTATCTGGTTGAGGAACGGATTACTGCAGAAGTAGGCCGTGCCTATCTTGATGGGAAATTTCGACACCGTGCCCCGCATCCCGAGGAACAGAGCTCCGGTCAACAGCACCGCGATGGGGATGCTCCACCGGTACGGCAAATCTGTGGATTGTAAATTGTAAATTGTTGACTTATAAACCAGTCTTCCCAGCAGCCACCAGACGACGACAATGGCAATGTAGGCCAGCAGGTACAGCACATTCGTCATATCGCCGAAGAGGGTGCTCACCAAGGTGCCGAAGGAGTCGGTCCATCCCAGCGCCGCCACATCGATGTGGGTGAAGAAGCCGCAGAAATAGGGGATATCGGCCGCGCAGCCGAAGAAAGCCACGGTGTAGAACACCATCAGCATATAATGGATGACGGCGTAATACCAGCGCTTTGTGAAGCGTGTCATCTCGCCGATGACGAGCAGCAGCAACGGCAGCGCGAGGAGATAGGTGCTCACCGTGGTGTCGAAGCGGAAGCCGTTCCACAGCGCATGGAGGTACTGCCCGCCGAAATCGTCGGGGCCCTCCGTGGTGGCGCAATAGGCTACCGTCTCGGCAATTCGGAACAGCGTGAAGAATGCTATTCCTAACAAATAGATACAAATCAGGTAGTTGAACCTTGCGTTACGTTTCATCATGAATGCAAAGATACGAAAAAAACACTAATTCCCGTCACCACCTCCGCCTTTTCCCCCACCTCTGCCGGCACCATTCCTTTCCACGCCAGGGTTCCCATAGCTCTCATAGTTCTCATGGCTCTCATAGTTCTCATAGTTTTCATCATTCTCATCACTCACATTTGTCCTTTCACACCCTTTCACTCCTATAAAATTGATATATATGCTCTCCG
This sequence comes from uncultured Bacteroidota bacterium, assembly GCA_902800395.1. Taxonomy (GTDB): domain Bacteria; phylum Bacteroidota; class Bacteroidia; order Bacteroidales; family P3; genus Colimorpha. The sequence continues at coordinate 49,382 of CADCEC010000011.1, forward strand.
AGCAGCGTCCCGCATTGTCCTGCACAAAGCCGTAGAGATGCACCTCATCGTTCTCCCAATAGGAGGGCAGCGTCAGCGTGATGCTTCCCATGCGTCGGTAGACCGGCAGCGACAGCACCGCCTCGCAGCGCGAGGCATTGATCGCCGCCACATACACGCGGTCGTTGCCGTTGCAGTTCCGGTGCTCGGGATTCTTCTCGAAATCAAGGATTATCTCTTGTGGGAGCGTACCCTCGTGTACGCCCGTGAACGCCACCGGCGCCACCGGGCCCTCGCTCAGACGCAGGTGCTCGTAGTCAGCGACCAGAGTCTCGCCATCCATAACAAATCTCCCTTTGTTGACCATCAGGAAATAGTTGCACACGGTCTTGTGTACCTTCAGCGCCGGCAGCTCGAAGCCGATGCGCAGGATGTCCTTCAGCCGTCCGGCGAAGCCCACCGAAGCCTTAAACAGCTCGCGCTGTTCCAGTTGTTTATCGGTCTTGGCGTCGTGGAACTCGCGTGGCAACGCCCTCACGCACCACTGCCCGCGCCACATATACCCCACGGCATTACCCACTCTCCCCACGAACGGCCCATTGATTCCTCCTAATTGCTTTCCCATTTCTTGTAATGTTTAATGGTTAACGGTTAATGTTTAACGATTTAACATGGCTTGCGGCAGCCCCGTTAACCTTTAATCATTAAACTTTAACCTTTATTATAACGTTATTCTCTTCTATTTATTTTTTACCAAAGTAAAATTTCCATAAATTTATATTAGAAGTATAGTAGAACATGATAAGAAGAGGATATTGTATTATAGATTGTTAGATACTGACAATTTTCCCCTCTTTGGGGGCGAAATAATAAAAAAATGTGTGCTATCTGATTATCAGTTTTCTTATGGTGGGGGAGGTGGAGAGGCGGACGAAGTAGACACCGGCTGGGAGAGGGCTGATGTCAAGGGTAGTCTTGCCGTTTTCCACTTTCCACCGTCCGCACACGCGGCCGGTGGCATCGGTCAGGGTCAATGTGGAGGGCTGGTCGGTCTCGACAGTCACCGTCTTGCTGGCGGGATTGGGATAAATTGAAAATTGAGAATTGAAAATTGGAAGTTCCTCGATACCAACACCCTGCACAAACACAGCCGTAACCACGGTGTCCGAAGTGATGGCGAAGCTATAGGGATTGAACATGATGGTGTCTCCCGGCACAAAGACCCAGCCATAGAGACCTGCTGGACATTTGAAGTAAGTGGCCGACAGCGTCACCGTGTCCCCTTCACGATAGGTGCCAGCTCCGGTGACATAAGCGTTCAGGTCGTCGGCATAGCCTTCCCACCCTTCCAGCCATTTTGTGACGATTGTGACAGTATACCAGACGGTGTCGGGAGGAGGTATCGGCAGGCTGTCGGCCGCAAAGTAGGCGGTGAAGGCGGTATCGCTCACCAGCATGAGGGTACGCGTGGTGTGGGTGTCGTTGTCGTTCCACGCCACGAAGTGGTAGCCCTCGAAGGGGGTGGCGCTGATGGTGACGACGCTATTGTCGGGGTATACTCCCGCGCCGCTGACGGTACCCATCGCGGTATCGTTCACGTCGAGGGTAAGGGTGCGGTAGGTCTGGGTGTCGGAAGAGACCAAGACCTGTATGGTGTCGATGCGGATGACGCCTATGTCGGAGTAGTGGGTGGGGCTGTTGTACCAGCCCAGGTTGCGGAAGGCAATGTAGATGTTCTGTCCGCGGTAGGCGTCGAGCGACAGGGTGCGCGAGGCCCACTGGTTGCTATAGAAGGACGATGCGGTGTCGTTCTGCTCGTAATAGAGGGTGTCGAAGAGGCTGTGGCTGCTGCGGCCCTGGGTCGATACCAGCACCTGATACTTGGAGTGGTCGCACAGCAGGTGCCACCGCAGCGTGTAGCTTTGCGTATAGTCGTCGGGGATGGCTATCTCGCGCATGACGAACCAGCTGTCGACGGGGTCATTACTCCAGTTCAGGTACTGCATGCAGGTGATGCCGCTGCTGAAATAGTCGTCGATATGCCAACCGCCGCTCCTCTGCCAGCAGGTAATGTTGCTGCTGCTGTTCAGACGCACGGTGTAGGGGAGCTGGGTGATGGGTTCGCAGTTGGTGATGCTGCAGGTCATAGCCACGCTGTCGCTGCCAGCGGCATTGGCGATGACAACGCTCACATGGTCGGTGCCACCGGCGTGGTACTCGATGGCCGCTGTTGAGTCGGTGGCTGTGAGGGTGGCCAGGCCTGCGTCGGCCATGGTGGAGTGCCAGGTGTAGGTGACGCCCGTCGTGTCGCCTTGCAGCAGGTGGGCGGTGAAGATGGCTTCCTCGCTCGAGAGCTGCTCGGTGGGGCCGCTGATGGCTGCCACGGGCACATCGGTATAGTCGATACTGAGGTCATCGATAGCAAGCGACAAGTTGCGGTTTCCGTGCACGAAGGCAATCCACACCGTCTGGCCCGCGTAGGTGGCCAGCGAAGCGCTGCGGAACAGGTATTCATGGTCGAGGGTATTGGTCTGCTCGGAGTATATGGTGTCGGTAAAAAGGTTCGTGGCGCTCCCCGAGGTGGAGATAAGAACGGTCAGGCGTGGATAGGTATGGGTTGTGCTATTTCCAAAGAAGTTGGCGTAGAAACTCAATGACAAGTTGCTACCAGCAGGCACCTCGACTGGCGGCAGGATGAACCATGCGTCGATAGAGCCATTGTCGCTATCCGCCGTTGCAAAATTCGAGTACAGATAGTGGCTGCCGCTATTGGCATACCAGTATCCGTCATAGATTCTCCAATTCGTCGTTGTGCTGCCGGGGACGGTCGACAGGTGCCAGCAGGGGTTTACGCCGTTTTCGAAGCCTTCTGTCCAAGGGAAGGTGTTGATGTGGCAGCCAGTGACAGTGATGAAGCGCCTGATGGTGTCGACCCCAAAGGCGTTGGTGGTGATGAGAGTCAATGTGTCGGTACCACCGGCGAGGTAGACCATCCTCAGGGTGTCGCCGGTGACCACCATCGTGGCCTGTCCCGCGGCGGCCATGGTCGACTGCCAGCTGTAGTTGAGGCCAGTAGCTGAGCCGGAAGACAGATGGGCGATATAGGTGGTTGTATCATCGGACTGCACGGCAGAGGGACCGCTGATAGCTGCCACGGGTTTGCCCATGTAGGTGAACGTCACCCATGCCGAATAGCTGCTGTAAGCATTGGTGGCAATGACGCTGATGGTGTCGGTACCAAGGGCGGTATAGACGATATAGGCCGAGTCGCCCACAGCCGTCAGAATGGCCTGTCCGGCGTCGGCCATGGTGGAGTGCCAGCTGTAGGTGAGGCTGTCGGAGAGACCGTTGGTCGGATAGGCGCGGAAGAGGATACTGTCACCGCCTACCTGTTCCGGCGTAGCAATGGCCACGGTGGGCATTGTGTCGAAAGCTGTCACCTCCATGTTATCGACGATGACTCCGTACCAAACTCCGTACCAAATTGTGTCCTGCGTCCACTGCAGGGCGAAGCGGTGTATATTGGCGGGGAAGGCGCCGAGGCTCACCGTCACGGTGCTTCCCGTCTGCTGCTGGGGCAGGTCGGCCACACTCACAAAGACGCTGTCCTGCATATAACCCACACTCAAGATGCCCATGGAGGAACGTTCATGCTGATAGTAGAACGACAGCATCATCTGGTTCAGCGGGGTGGCAAACACGGGACTCTCCACGATGGCCACACTGTCCCATCCGGTAGAGTTGCCGGCCATCAGCAATAGCGCCTGCTGACCGCTCGTGAAATAGCCGCTGACGGGATTATACGGGTAAGCATTTATGATGTGGGGGGCGTAGGTGGCATTGCTGCCGTTCCAGTAGCTGTGCCAGCAGTCGGGCAGCGGGCCTTCCGCATTATAGGCTGTGCCAAGCAGTGCGTTGAAGTCCTCCGTCCAAGGCAGCGTGATGGGCGAGCATTTGGTCACCTGCACCACCGCCGTCGCGCTGTCGTTGCCGAAAGCGTTGGTGGCAACGACCGTGACGGTGTCGGTGCCGCCAGAGGGATAGACGATAGTGATTGTAGTGTTTATAGTGACTATAGTGGTATCCAGCAGCGAGCTGTGCCAGGTGTAGGTGCAGGGCTGTCCTTCGACGAGGGTAGCCGTGAAAGTCACGGTGTCGTAGCTATCCACCTGTGTCGGAACCGTCAGCGTGATGACAGGTACCGAGGCGCTACGCACCGTCACATTGTCAATCAGCAGTTTCTCCGAAGAGATGTCATAGTAGGAAGGGTGACGACAGAAGGCCACATGGATGGTCTGTCCGGCATAGGCTAACAGGCTCACGTTGCGGGTGCCCCAGTTCTGCCAGCTGTTACCGGCACTGACCACCCCCGAGCTGACCGTCAGCAGGGTGTCGTAAGTCGTCAGGTCGAGGAAGTTCGTGTCGGCACTCACCAGCACGCTGTAGTGAGGCTGATGGGTGGTGGTGTTTATCGCGGCCGCCTCGTTCCACTCAAGTATCTTTATATCGATTGTGTCGGCAGGCATTTCGATGGCTGGCGAGACAATCCAGTGGTCCAGTGTGTTGTTCGCATAGGTTGAGACCAAGGCGCGATAGGTGTCGCTATAGTTTACATGGTAGCTGTAAGGCTTGCCGTCGTACCAGTTGCTGCCAGCAGGGACATACCAGCACATGCTTCCGCCGTAGAAAGTCTCCGTCCACGGCAGGGTGGTCACCGCTGGGCACTCGACCACCGGATAGATGGCCGTCAACGTGTCGGCGCCGTAGGCGTTGCTGACGATGAGTGTCACTGTGTCGGTCCCTGTGGAGGGGTAAACTATAGTCACTATAGTCGCTACAGTATCTATAGCCACTATAGTGCTGTCAAGCATCGAGGAGTGCCAGGTGTAGGCCCATCCGTTGGTAACGCCGGTCACCCTGTGGGCTGTCAGCGCGACGCTCTCGCCCGTGCGGGCATGGGTGGGTGCCGTGAGGGTGGCCACAGGTTCTAGCTCCTGAAGAAACTCTACGCGGTCCAGGTAGGCTCCGTTGCCGCCAACACCGGTAAGTACAAAAGCCACCTTCACCGTCTGGCCGCGCCAGGCATCGAGGAAGATTCGCCTTTCGATGCTGTTAGAGCACTCATCGGTCAGTGTCATCATCGTCGTCCAATCGGCCGAGTCGACCACGCCGGCGGCCGTGCAGGGTGCCACGCGGACCTCCACAGTATCCGACCTGTTTTGCTGGTCATTCTCTGCCCGATACTGGAATTTCAGCACCAGTCCGTCATCGTTGGGCAGGTTCACCACCGGCGAGACCAGCCACTCGTCATATTGGTAGTTGCCGGCATATCCGCCGCATGCGGCATAGCCGTTCGACCCATGCCACTGGTAGGAAGTGGATGTGTATTGCGAAGCATCCCAGCAGTCGAGGCTGTAGTTGGCAAATTCCGAGACCCACGGCAGGTACATCACAGGGCCGCAGCCCGTGGTGAAGTTGAAGCTCCGCGAGCGGAAGCTCGTGCTGCTGTCGCACACCGTCTGTACGGTACCTTGATAGGTAGTGGCAGGGTTGAAGCCGCCGTCGAGGTTGAGGGTAGGCCCTGTCCAGAGGGTGTCGATGCCCCTGGCGGGAATCTCCACATGAAGCGTTCCGCCGTCGGGGGTCTGCAGACTGACATTCGCCGGGTCGGTGCTCGAGGCGCTGACTGTCGACGGGTAGGGACAAAAGGTGCTGTCGTAAAACAGGTTGTACCAGCGGCCTTTCTCGGGCCACGCCTCTTCGTCGTTGTGAAGCGAGCAGGAGGTGTTAAGACGCACTCCTTCGTGGGTGGCAAAATCGATGAAGATAATATCCCAGTTATTGCTGTTCAGGCTTGCCGACACACCGTTCTGTAAGCGTGCGAAAGAGGCGTTATACACCGCCCCGGGGTCGGACTCGCCATAGACGATGCGCAGGCCGCCGGCCTCAAACAGCTGCACTTGGAAACTCAAATACAGCGAGTCGCTGGCGTTATTGTAGTCTTTCATCCGTGTCTCCACCACCAGCACGCGGTTCCCCGCGGTTCCCAGCAGCGCCATACGCGTATAACAGGTGCTGTCGAAACGCCCACAGTAACCGAACGGCTCTACCTTGGGAACGTTGTTTTGGTTCAAGGCGTTCATATAGTTGCCGCTGGCCGACAGCAGCGTACTGCCCAGACGCACCGTGCCATTGATGTTGGTCGAGAACTGGCTGTAGGTCGTCCCGCACATCGTGAAGTCGAAGCCGATATTCACCAGCCCCGATCGGGCCGACGTCCTGTTTCCACCAGTGATAATCACCGAATCCACTCCGTCGATATCGTACCACAGCGTTGTGTCAACTCCCGTGGTCATGTTCCACGTGTCGATAATCATCTGCGCCTGTGTCTGATGACACATCAGCCCCATCAGGGCCATCAATGCAAAGAATACTTTTTTCATTATAATTATACTTACTTTATATTTTATAACGCAGTTATTGTTGTTTTATTGTTACGACATAGTAGTCGGTGACTGCAGATATTTCCTCATCTGAAGTCACATGGTATATCGTCAACCATCGGTAGTGGAGCGAGGCTATATTGCAGTCCACACTGTCGCCCAGCACCTTCGAGCCGCCTCGCACCTCGGGATGGAAGCGCTTGCTCTGCCAGTAGACTATCACATTGTCAGGATTTTCCCCAGGCCAGGCTTCCGAGCGGGCAGTGGAGTCGATGACATAGGTCTTCTGCATCCCCAAGCTGTCCAACATCCACTCCCAGCCCTCGTCGGTCAAGGCCTCGAAGGTGGTGACGTCGCAGGTGAGCGAGTCGTTGAGCGGGAAGTCCTTGATGAAGCCCACGCGCACACCGGGCAAATCCTTGCACCGCTGGTACAGCTCGCTGCCCTCCACCGGCTCGGGACGCATCTTCCATGCAGTCACCGCCGCCAGGAGCGGTGGCGGCGCATGAAGGCGCAGTAGGCGTCGTGCCGGGAGATGCTATTGTGGTCCATCTACTATATATATACGCAAAAAATGACCGGAATCTGACAAAGGGGGTGAAAAAAATTGAGCAAATTGTGTAATTTGCTCAATTATAGGGAGAAAAATTTTTTGATTTTTTTGAGGGGGAAGGTAAGGGACTTAGGGTTGTCAGCCTTCGAAGGTGAAGGAGAGCATGAAGGTGCGGGTGGTGACGTTGTTGAAGGAGCGGATGTAGATGTCGGGGTCCTCGACCTTGAGGTCGACGAGGCCGAGGTTCATCTTGAACTCGATGGCAAACTTCACGTAGCGCAGGAAGACGTCGAAGCCCACACCCAGGGAGTAGCGGAAGTCGTGGGGCTGGAGACGGATGATGCTCTGGTCGCTCTGGTTCTTGTTCTCGCGCAGCGAGGCGAAGTCGAAGCCGTAGCTGACGCCGGCGGTGAGATAGGGTCGGAAGTTGCCGTAGCGTTTGGCACGGAACTTCAGCTCCAGGGGGAGATCGCCGTAGACGGACTCGACGCTGCGGCGCCGTTCGGTGAGGGGATGCGTGGGGAGGTAGCCTGCCTCCCAGGAATAGGTTATCTCGCGCGTCACCAAGGTAACGCCAGGCAGCAGGCGCAGGTTGAACCAGTCGTTGAGGCGCAGGTCGCCGATGACGGCGATGTGGAAGCCTGCGGCGTAGTAGGAGGTGACACCCTGAAGGGTCTGGCGGAGGGCGGCTTCGTCGCTGTATTCGAGGTCGAACATCGACTGGGTGTAGCCCACCTGGATGCCGTAATGCAACAGGCGCGAGTCGAACTTGCCGAGATTACCCACTTGGGCGGAAGCTGAGTGGGAAGTGGAAAGTGGAAAATGGAAAGCGATGCTGACGCATACCAGCACTAACACTTTCCACTTTCCACTTTCCACTTTCATCTTTATTCGGTGATTTCTCCGCGGAGGGACTGGCTGAGGCGCAGTTTGACGTGTTCTTTGTCGTTGGGGTATTCGCCGAGGAGGCACATCATCTTGGCGATGGCGGCCTCGATTGTAATGTCGCCGGCGCCGATGACGCCGATGCGGTCCATATCGCAGCTGGCGGCATACTGGCGCATCTTGACGGCGCCGGCCTTGCACTGTGTGACGTTGAGGATGATGATGCCGCGACGGATGGCGTCGTCGAGGGCGGAGATGAACCACTCGTCGGTGGGGGCGTTGCCGGAGCCGTAGGTCTCTATCACTACGCCTTGCAGCCCGGGGGTGTGGAGCACGGCACCCACGACATCGGGACCGATGCCGGGGAAGAGCTTCAGGATGGCCACGCGGGTGTCGAAGCGCTTGCGCACCTGCATGGGTTCGGTGGGCATGGGCTGGAAGAGGTGCTCCTTGAAGGAGATATTGATGCCGGCTTTGGCCAGCGAGGGGTAATTGTAGCTTTCGAAGGCGTCGAAGTTCTCAGCGTTGATTTTGGTGCTGCGGTTGCCGCGGTAGAGGTGGCTGTCGAAGAAGATGCATACCTCGGGGATGGTGACGATGCGCGTGGAGGCTATCTCCAGGGCGCAGATGATGTTCTCACGACCGTCGCTGCGCAGCATGCCCAGCGGCAGCTGGCTGCCGGTGAGGATGATGGGCTTGGCGAGGTTCTTGAACATGAAGCTCAGGGCCGAGGCGGTATAGGCCATAGTGTCGGTGCCGTGAAGCACCACGAAGCCATCGAAGTGGTCGTACTCGCGCTCGATGATTTCAGCGATGCTCACCCAGAGGGCGGGGGTCATGCAGGAGGAGTCGATGATGCTGGGGAGCGTCACCGACTCGATGTCGTACTCGCAGTGTTTGAGCTGTGGGACAGCGTCATAGATGCGGTCGAGGGCGAAGGGGTGCAGCGAGCCGTTCTCGTCCTGCACCATGCCGATGGTGCCACCGGTATAAACGATAAGAACTTTGTTCTGTTTCATACCGCCTATAACGGCACACCAGAGCTTTTATTGTGTTACGAGGCTATTTTATTCTTCCCCATTGGGTTCGCTCTCGTCGTAGAGGGCGTGGTAGACTTCGTAGCGCTGGTGGGTGAGTTTGCCGTCGCGGATGGTGAAGAGACTGACGGTGATGCTCTCGGGGGCGCCGTGGATATGGCAGAATTCAGGACCGTCGGGGCTGTCGAAGACCATGACATCACCTGACATGTATTCGCCGCCATCGTCGGCATTCCAGGTGGGACCATAGACGTTGTCGTAGTAACCTTCCATGGGGTAGGCGTAGACCTTGCCGTCGACGGTGAAGACCTCGAGGGCCAGAGCCACCTGTGTGGTGTCGCCGTATTCACCGATGCGGGTCTTCCACGGGCCTTTGAATTGGAGGACGCCGTAGCCGAAGCGGTCGTTGGATTCTATCAGCTGCGAGCGCTCGGCTTTCATATTGTACTGCTTCTCGAGTTGCTTGACGACTTTGGAGGGCAGGGTCTTGGGACTGTCGAGATGGTAGGTCATCGGGACGAAAGCGTGGCTGCGGAGGTAGTCGTTGGTGACGACGACCCACATGCCCCACATCTCGTCTTCCGGCAGCATGTTGCCAGGATAGGCGAAGGCGTATTTCAGACCCGGGGAGGGGATGGAGGGACGGCTGTGGAGCTCGCCGGGGTAGATGTCGCGGCCTTTGGAATCCTTGAGGATTTCGCCGAGGTATTTGAGAATACAGACTTTGCCGGAGGGGGTGATGAGGTTAATGTACTTCTCGGCATTCTGGCGGAAGCTTTCCTGCAGCTCCCAGCGCTGGTGCTCGGCTTCGTAGTAGTCGGCGCTCTCCTCATTCAGCACGGGCTCCTTTACGTCGCTCCAGTAGACCATATGCATGTGGTCCTTGTCGAGGATATAGAGGAACATGGGCATGGAGGCGAGGATCTGCTGGTCGGGGCCGATGGGACGGGTGGCGAGGTTGAGGGGGTCGGACTCGGGGGAGAAGAAGTTTTTCTTGCCCGACTGGTCGGCTTGGCTCATGGTGCCGAGTTTGTCGGTGGGACAGTAGATCTCGCAGCCTTCGAGGACGAATTTGGAGTCGAAACTGAAGAGGGTGTTGTCGTATTTGTTGCTGTAGAAGCGGCAGTCGGTGAAGGTGACATCCTTGCAGCCACGGCCTTCGACGAGGTCGTACTCCTTGTTTTGGAAGAAGTCGCAGTTGGTGAAGTGCAGCCCTTGCGACTTGCGCAGCTGCATGATGCCGTAGGTGCAGTGGTGGACGTTGCAGTTGCGGACATCGAGATTGCGGCTCTCCATGACGTCGAAGCCATAGGTGCCGCAGCCGTAGAGGTCGCAGTCGAGGACTTCAATAATGTCGCATTTCTTCGCGCCGATGACGCCGCCGGAGCAGAAACCGTATTCGGTGTGGCCGATGGTGAGGTTCTCCACACGGCAGTGATGGCAGTTGATGAAGTAGAGACAGTAGGAGTAGCGCGGGTCGACCTCGATGCTGGCGTTGCCGGCGCCGCGGATGGTGAGGTTGTCGATATTGACGAGGTCGAGCTGCTGGCCGTCGGTCTCTCCTTCGCTGATGACGAGGGGAATAGTGCCGATGAAGTCGTCACCGGACTGAACCCAGCGGCGGCTGGGGTTGTCGGTGAAAAGGCTCTCGTTCTCGAGGACACGCGAGAGGTTGAGGTGCACGTTCTTGGCGAGGACGATGGTGCGGTTGGGACCGAGGGCGTTGAGGAACTCGCGCTCGTTGGTGACGGTATAGGTCTGCACGCCGTTGATCTCTTCGGGTCCGCGGCCGTCGTCGGCCAGACCGCCGGGGAACATGTCGGGTGAGAGCATGCTGTAGCGGTAATCATCGGGTGTGGCCTCTTCGGCTTTGATGAGTTCGAGGTTGGTGCGCTCGAGGTCGCTGAGGACGACGGTGCTGTTGTCCTTGACGGGCTTGTACCATTTCTCTTTCTTGAAGTGGTCCTGCAGGTCTTTGGATTGGAAGTTCCAGCCGTGACGGGCGAGAATTTCGTTGCGCATGAGGCGCAGCTCCTCCTTGGGGAAGCGTGCCAGCCAGGTGGTGTTGAGCAGGTGGGTGGTGATGACTTCGGAGGTGGGCATCTGCTCGAGGTTGCGCTCCATGAGGGTGCAGCTCTGCAGGTCGGCATTGAGGAAGTATCTCAACGTCCAGGCGGCGTCGCCCTTGTTATTGTAGAAGACCAGGAAATGGGAAACACGGTCAATGAAGAGTTTCTTCACTCTGGCTCCTTCGTTGACGCGCAGGGCGATGGCGCCGTTGCGGGAGAAGACGGAGTATTCGTTCTTGTCTTCGTTCCAGATGAGGGCAATGCTATATTCGTCGCCGTTGATATCTTTGCCGACGAGGTCTACGGCACCACTGCTGAAGGTGCTGGCCTGATAGAAGACGGCGCCGTCCCAGAACTTGTCGCCGTTCTGGATGGGCTGGGCGAACAAGGTGAAAGATGAAAGGTGAAAGGTGAGAAGGAGTAGGAGTGAGAGGGAAGTGAGAGGGAAGTGAGAGTGGAGTGAAGGGGACAAATGCTTCATATTACAATTTATTTAATAATTCCTAATTTTTCTATATCCCATAACCTATAACCCATAACCATTTTATTCAGCGTAGTCGGAGAGGGTCTTCCGGACTTCGATGGGGTGCCATATGGGCTCGAAGGTGACGTATTTGCCGATGGCGCTCATTGCTTTCATGTAGGTCTCTTCGTCGCATCCCTTGTCGTTGACCGTGTATCCGCTTTCGCTGTCAATCTTGTCGCCTTTCATGTTGTACTGGTCCATCCAGGTGGTGCGGCAGACAGGACGGCTGTCCTTGATGATGCAGAATTCGCCGCGTGCGCAGCCGGTGCCACATCCACCCTGTGCCGCCACGCCGTGCTCGAAGAAGTCCAGCATGGTGTGGGGATCGGAGAGGACCAGTAACACGGGTTTGCCGTCGGCGATGGAGAAGACGGCATCGTAGAAGTCGTCAAGGGTGTGTATCTGGACCTCATAGGTGCCGTCGAGGTCGACATCGATGAGCGCATACTTGTCGAACACGACTTCGTCGCCAAGTTCCGAGGCGGCAATCATGTCGTTCAGATACTTGTTGATGTCGAAGGTCTTGCCGTATTGCTTGTCAATCTTCTCGTTGTTGCAGGTGTAGATGAAGGTGAACATGTCGGCTTTCTCGCTCACATTGCCGAGGTCTTGGCCGGAGAAGGAGATGTGGAAGTCGTCGACGAACCAGTCGCCGCGCTCGAAGACCAGGTTGAGGATGACTTTCCTGTTTTTGAAGTTGTGGATGGTCAGTTCGACATCGGCCGATGCTTCGGTGATATTCTTGATTTCTTTGATTTTATAGCTCCATTTCTTGTCAATATCCTGTCCGACGACCCAGTGGTCGTAGTCTCGGTAGACATACCCCATCTCGTGGCTGAACTTGCTGCACTGGGCGTCGAGCGACAGAAAATCGGCCGAGCAGAAACGGGCATCGTCCTTGTATTTGTAGAGGGTATCGATGCGCTGGGCGATGTACTCCTTGGTGTGACGGATGGAGTCCTCATGGTCGTCGAGGACCACGTCGGCCTGAGTGGAGTCGATGCTGTCGTGCTTTTGACCGTTGCCGCCGCAACCTATTAGAAGTAAGGAGATAAGGAGGTAAGGAGATAAGGAGGTAAGGAGGGAATTAAAGGATAAATGTTTTTTCATAATCTAAGGTTTATTATTATCAATTAATATTCTTCATTCTTCACTCTTCATTCTTTACTTTAAAGTATACTCCGTCGACCTTGTTCCTCTTGCCGCTGCAGACGGCTGCTTCGGGATTTTCTTCGGAGATGAGCACCACGAAGTTCTTGAAGAAGTGGGCGCTGAAGGAATATCCGCAGTCGTTGGCCTCTTTGTAGTAGAAGCTGTTGTAGGTGGTGGCGATGAGGTCGGCGGGACGGTCGGGGAGGCTCTTGTAGTAGGATTCGTGCAGGTCGTTGATGACTTCGAAGCGCACCTTGTGGTCGCCGGCCAGCCGGAAGGTGGCGCGGCCGTTCTTCCAGGAGTTCGACGCGAGGTCCCAGTGGCGATAGACATATTCGCCGTCGAGGGCATCCTCTTTGGCGTAGTCCCAGAAACTATTGGACGATGTCCCGATATACTCCATATTCTTCATCTCGAAGACCTGTCCGTTCTTGGGATTGGACCAGGAACCTTCGGTGAGGATGGGCTCGTTGTAGGTGGTGTCGTCAATTCTCATGCGCAAACAGCCGGTGACGGTGCCGTCGGCTTTGTACTCGTTGAGGAGGTATTCGTCGCCGGTCCAGGTACCGACAATCAGGAGGCGGATGGGTTTCTTATGGTTGGTGTAGACAATCTCACCCACGGCTACATAATCAGCGTTGACGGCGAACTCGATGGAGACACCTATCTTGTCGCCTAGCGTGCCCTCGAAATGGAAATCACCGAGGACGTCGGCCTTACAAATTGAAAATTGAAAAATGAAAAATATGCTGGCGCAGAGAAAGGAGTGAAAGGGAGTGAAAGGGAGTGAAAAGGAGTGAAAGGACAAATGTTTTTTCATCGTAGTAATTTTCATTTAACCGTTATTGTCTATAACCAATAACCCATAACCAATAACCTTTATTATTTCACGAATTTGCTGCCGTTCCAGGTGAGTCTCTTGGTCACTTTGCCCTTGTCGGTGAAGTAGACGAACTCGATGGTTTTTCCCTGGCGGGGGAGGCTGCGGAGACAGCCCATGGAGCCTACCTCGGCTTCCATCTCGTCGCCCAGTTCAAAGGCATATTTATAGCTCATCTTCTTGGTGACGTTGTCGTACCAATAGAAAGAGAGCCCGGTGAGTTCGGTGTCGATGGGCTTGCCGTTCTGCAGGGCCACGATATTTTCACCCACCAGTTTATGCTTGCCGTCGGCACAGTTCCAGTAGCAGTATTCGATAATGAGTTTCTCTCCTTTGGGCTCTTCGACCTCATAGCGGACATAGCCGTTCTTGGGGTCTACGGTGAATTGGGTATTCTTGGGCAGGGCTTTTCCTTTCAGGTGTTTGTTCCAGTCTGTGGCCATAGCGTTGAGGGCTTCGCCGAGTTCCTCGCGGGAGAGGATGGCGGTGACGAAGTCGCTGATGTCGGGCTTCTGACCCTTGAACTTCACGGGGAAGGACTCGTCGAGGTTCTCTTCGAATTTCTTCATCTTCTCCCTGTCGATATCGACCCTGTCGAAGACGGGCTGCATGCCGTTCCAGGCGAAGTGGTGGGCGTAGATGAACGGCAGGTCATACTCCAAGATAATCATTTCCTTGCCTTTGCGGGGCAGCTTGTGCGCTATTTGGCTGCCCTCACCCTTACGGTGAAAGTCGGAGAGGATGTTGGGTTCGGGAGTCAGACGCTTGGTCGTGGGGTTGTAGTCGTAGAAGCAAACCACCTCAAGTTCGGGGTCGGTGGGCTTGCCAATCATGATGGCGAAGAGCTTGTGTCCGTTGTCGCGGTTCCACACGCAGGCTTGCATGTAGAGGCCGTCGGTGCCGGCGTTGTCCACTTCGACGTAGCCGTTGGTGGCGTCGATGGTCACATAGTAGCCCACCTCGGGGTCAAGCACCTTGTGGTCAAGTCCTTGCTCCATCACGCTGCAGGCGTCGCGGGTGACGTAGGTGGGCCAGGTCTGGTGGAAGGCTTCCAGCAGGATGCCGATACTGCCGTTCAGCACATTCTCGATGGGTTTGGATTTCCATCCTTCGTAGATGTCGGTGAGGTAGACATCCTTTTGTGCCTGCATGGTGATGCCGGCAATTAACATGACAACTGTAAAAAGAATCTTCTTCATATTTTTAAATAACAATATGTTTTTTATTCATTATTAAAAAAAAGCTCAAGTACCCCCGGCACTCAAGCAATAACACATAACTCTTAACTATTAACTTTTAACTCTTAACTATTCTCGTTGTCCTACCAGGATTCGAACCTAGACAAGCAGAACCAAAATCTGATGTGCTACCATTACACCATAGGACAATCCACTCTGTCAAAAAAGCGTGCAAAAGTACACCTTTTTTCTGACGTGGCCAAATTTTTTTTCTATCTCATTGAAAATAAACTTTCATCTAAGGCAGTTGTCATTTGTCCTTTCACTCCCTTGCACTCCCTCTCACTCCATTTCACTCCCTAGTTTCTCTTCCACGGCAGGTTGATGGAGGGCAGTTCGACGCTCTTGAAGGCCGAGAAGAAGGCATTGGAGGAGGCCTTCTCCTTGCCGTAGATGTCGGCGATAAGGTCCTTGTATTTCTCCATTAGCGGTGCGCGGCGCAGCTTGAGGGTGGGAGAGAGGAAGCCGTTGTTGGGGTTCCAGTCGTCGGTGACCAGGCGGAAGAGCTTGATTTGCTCGTGGGGCGCCAACTGCTTGTTATAGACCTCAAGGACTTTCTTGTACTTGTCGTGTACCTGCGGCATGGCGATGAGTTCGGCGTTGTCGCGGTAGTGCAGCTTGTACTTCAGCGCCCAGAAGTGGAGGGTGTTGAAGTTGGGGGAGATGATGGCGGCGGCGCATTTCTCGTTCTCGCCGATGACCATCACCTGCTCGATATACTCGGAGCCGCGGAGCATATTCTCTATCAGCTGCGGGGCGACATATTTGCCGGCGGAGAGTTTGAAGATATCTTTCTTTCGGTCGGTGATTTTCAAGTACTTGCCGGCCACGAGGGTGCCGATGTCGCCGGTGTGGAACCAGCCGTCGGGCTCGATGACCTGGGCGGTGTATTCGGGGTCTTTGTAGTAGCCCATCATCACGTGCGGTCCGCGGGTGAGGATCTCGCCGTCTTCGGCGAATTTCACCTCCACGCCGGAGAGGATGGGGCCCACGGTGCCGATGCGCACCATCTTGTGGGCCGGGTCGTTGACGGCGATGACGGGCGAGGTCTCGCTGAGGCCGTAACCCTCGTAGATGTTGATGCCTGCGGCGGCGAAGACGCGTATCATGTCGGGCTGGATGGAGGAGGAACCGGTGATGATAACCAGGCGGTTACCACCGAATTTCTCGCGCCATTTGCAGTAAACGGCCTTCTCGAGGAAACGCTGCGTGAGCATGTACATCGGCGAGAACTTGCGGAGGCCCGTGTAGTCGTAGTGACGGCCGTGGCGGAACGCCAGGTCGTAAATTTTCTTCTTGATGCCGGTGAAGTCCTTGCCGGCGGCATACATCTTGTCATATATCATCTCGAGCACGCGCGGGACGGCGCAGAAGCCGTGGCCGTGGATCTCGAGCATGTTCTGCTGGATGGTGCCAAGGTTTTCAGCATAGTAGATGCTGACGCCGAGGTACTGGAAGTGGTAGTTGAGGGAGCGCTCGTAGATGTGGTTCAGCGGCAGGAAAGAGAGCACGCGGCAGTTGGAGCCGAGGATCTGTACCTGTGCGTGGGCCAGGAAGTTAGAGCAGAGGTTGCGGTGGGAGAGCATCACGCCCTTGGGCATGCCGGTGGTGCCGGAGGTGTAGATCATGGTCATCCACTCCTCGGGCTTGATTTCGCGCTTTCGGCGTTCGATCTCGGCCATCCACTTGTCGCGGTTGGCGATGCCGAGTTTGAGGATCTCCAGCATGCGGTGCTCGCCTTCGATGTTGGCGAGGGTGTAGACCTGCGGCTGGGGATTCATCTGCTCCAGTGCGGGACGCAGGCGCCCCAGCAGCACCTTGGTGCTGACGAAGACGGCGGCGGCCTCGCTGTGGTTCAGGATATGGAGGTAGGCTTCGGTGTTGAGGGTGGGGTAGATGGGTACATGAATCATACCCGACATGGCGAGGGCCATATCGATGAAGTTCCATTCGGGACAGTTGGCGGACATCGTCACCACCTTGTCGCCCTGATGGAGACCCATCTCGCAGAGTCCGTAAGCCAGATAATGAGCGTACTTATAATAGTCGTGCGAGCTGTATTTTACCCACTCGCCGTTCACCTTGCCCGCCAGGATGTCATCCTTCGGATACTGCTCCACCAGATGGTCCAGCAGGTCAAAAGTGCGTGTAATTTCTACCATTTTATGTTAAATTTTACTAACGAAATAAAATGCAAAAATACACACTTTTTATGAAATGGTAAAATTTTTTTTAAAGAATTCGCTTAATTCTTTAACCTTTCTTCCTGACTCCGCAGGAGACATGGCCTGCGACCGCAGTGGAGCAAACCTTTAACCTTTAACCTTTAACCGTTAACCTTTATCCATCATGCCGTTCTTCCGCAGGAAGGCGAGGAGGTCGGCGCTGATGGCCTCGTTTTGTGCCCTCGGGTAGCGTTTGGTGGTGAAAATCTCGCAGTAGTTGCGGGTACCGTTCTCCTTGACCATCTGCTGGTTGAAGGGGTCGTTGTCGCGCACCTCGTGCATCTTGACGATTTCCTCGTCGGTGGGGTCGTGGTACACCTCATTGTGCAGCACCGCGTCGCAGCCCAGGCGCTCGCTCAGACGGCCTTCTTCGGCAGGATGGCCCATGGCCAGCGTGATGACCGGCACCACCTCCTTGGGACACTTCAGCAGCTCTGCAATCTTTTCCGTGTTGTACATCACCGTTCCCAGGTGGCAGAATCCCAGGCCTTTCGCCTCCGCAGCGATGCAGAGGTTCTGTGCGAAAAGGCTCGCGTCCACCAGTGCCGACAGCAGCCACAGCAGGTCGCCGTAGGGCTCGTCGCAGCCGTTCACACGGCAGTAGTGGTGGTAGCGGTTCACGTCGGTGCAGATGGTGAGGAAGAGCGGCGCGCTGGCGCACTGCCCGAAATGCAGTCCGCAGAGCTCCGTGCGCAGTGGCTCCTCCTGTGTGGCTATCACACTGTAAAGCTGCATGTTGCCCGTGTTGGAAGCGCGGAGCCCACAGTTGACGATTTCCTCCAATAATTTTGGATTAACCTTCTCGTCAGTAAATTTTCTTATCGACCGATGCTGCAGCATCACCTCTATTGCATTCATTATCTATAAACTTTTATCTATTATCTATTAACTATTAACTAGTTTTTTTATTGTTTCGTACCTATTAAATTAATCATATGTTCGTCATTTGTCCAGTACTTGTCCAGTATTTGTCCGGTGATTCACTGGACAACAACTGGACAACATACGAACAACAAACGGACAAAGGCACTACTATGTACCAACAAAAAAGCCACCCGACAGGTGGCTTTCAATTCGGGTAATATGCCCGCATTTGTTATTTTTTACTTTAATATCACGTGTTGCACCGCCGTGCCTTGTCGGGTGTGGATGCGCAGCAGGTAGCTGCCAGCGCTCAAGGTGAACGGTGAGAGGTGAACGGTGAACGGTGAGCTGTCAACTTCTGAAGAGAAGATTCTGCGGCCGTTGAGGTCGAAGAGCTCCACGGAGAGGATGTCGTCGGCATCGATGGTTAGCAGGTCGGTGGTGGGGTTGGGGAATATATTAATTTTGAATTCTGAATTCTGAATATCGAATATTCCCACTTGGTTGATTGTCAGTATCAGCGTCACGGAACTGTCGCAGCCTTCGACAGTTTCTCCGGTCCAAGTGTAGGTGCCACTCTCGGTGTAGGTGGTACCGTTCCAAGTATAGCTGCCTTCGGCGGTGTCTGTTACCGTAGTCTCAGCGCTGTGGTTGATGGTGAGGTGCAGGGTGAGGATGCTGTCGCAGCCGTCGGCGGTGACATTCCACCACCGGTGTTCGTAGTTGCCTGAGACATCGTAGCCCATGTGGCCGTACCAGACGAACAGGTCGCAGGCCGTCGCTGTGGTGTCGGAGGTGGCGCTATAGTTGACTGTGAGGTGGAGCGTGAGGACACTGTCGCAGAACTGGCTGTTCATGTTCACCGTGTCGCGATAGGTGTAGTCACCGCTGGCGGTGTATACGGCGCCGTTCCAGTCCCACTGGTAGCTGTCGCAACTGACGGCAGACATCTCGCCGTAGGTGGTGTAGTTCACTGTGAGGTCGAGGAAGAAGATGCTGTCGCAGCCCACGGTGTTGGGGACGATGAGGTATTGGACGCCGTAGGCCGAGGCGGTGTAGGTGGTACCGTACCATGTAAGGCTGTCGCAGACCTCCTCGTCGACTATCACGGTGTCGTTGTGGTTGATGGTGAGATAGAGCGTATCGTCCTGCGTGCAGCCGTGAGCGTCAGTGTGAGTGTAGTGGTACGTGCCCGAGGTGGTGATAACGGCCTCCTGCCAAGTGTAGCTGTCGCATGCCGTCACCGTGGTGGCGGTGTGGACGGGGTTGTTGATGGTGAGGTTGAGGGTCGCGATGCTGTCGCAGCCAGCGGTGTTGGTGGTGGTGTCGATGTACTGACCGCTGAAATACCGCCATTCCCCATCCCAGAAATAGGCCTCGCAAGCCGTATCAGTTAGAATTGAAAATTGAGAATTGAAAATTGTGAGATGCAGGGTCACCGTGCTGTCGCAGCCCGCGGCGTTGGTGTAGATATGCGTAGCACTATCCGTGCTATTAGTGTAATTCATGTTCCACCAAACAAAGCTGTCGCAAGCCGTAGCCGTGGTATCGCCAGTGGTGCTGTAGTTGATAGTCAGATGCAGCGTCACAGTACTGTCACAGCCTTGGGTGTTGGCGCCGACAAATAAATGCGTATGAGAATCTGTGCTTTCTGTGATATCTGTGTACTCATACCATGTAAAACTGTCGCATGCCACCGCCGTGGTATCTTCGGTGGTGCTGTATTTGACAAAGAGATAGTGTGAGACGATACTATCGCAGCCATCCATGGTACTGAGGGTGTCCATCAGGATGGTGTCGATGGTATAGATGGCTCCATTCCATGTGTAGCTGTCGCAGACGGTGATGCTGTCGCTGCCGGCGGCAGGTGTGCAAGGAATAGCTGCAAACACAGGGAATCCACCATTCACATTAGCCGAGTCCGCCGCCCAATGACGGTAGATACCAGCTGTGTCATTGGCATCCACCCAGGCGTTGAGTGCGGTGAGAAGGTCGGTGTAAGTAGAGTCCCCAATGGTGACCGAGGAATTCAATGCGCCATTATTATCAAATGTGGCGGTGTCAGACAAGACAAAATCGAAAACAAGCCAAGTGTTGGCTCTACCTCTGAAAGGAATGCCATCTGCATATCTTGCATATACATTATGCATTTCTCCGTCAATACTGATATGGCCTATTGACAAACCTGTGGAATTATAATAATTCGTACTGTCATACTCCACATTTCCTGAACTATAACAATTTGAAATCACACCTTGACTTGTACCGACCAAGCCTCCTCGTAACGACATAGGCATTTTCCCAACAGAATAGATATCACACGATGAATAGCAATTGTTGATGACAGCATCATTCGACTGAATGCCACCAATCAGTCCGCCAGCATTTTGGTCTGCAAAGATAACTCCCGAGGTAGAACAATTTTTTATGATGGTTTCGATATTATACATCGACGGTATAACGCCACCCAATCCTCCGACGAAATAACGTCCGCGAACCAACGCATTGTCAATATTGCAATTTTCAAAGAAACCACCATATCCTTGACCGAACAAACCACCCACACTTTCCCGTCCAGAGAAAACACCATTCTTAATTGTGATATCGCGTATGGTGCATTGACACCAGTTTCCGAGAAAACCAATATATGCCGAATTCTCATCAGACATGGATTCTCTACAAATAATATTGGATATAGCGTGATTGTTTCCCTCTATAGTGCCCAGGAAATAATCCAGAGGCTTCCATCTGTATGCACCCATATCAATATCATTTACAATAGATACAGTCCTCCCCTCGAAAGAATTCCACTGATTTAAATAATCCAAATATGCCAAACCTTCGGCCGAAGAAATGGTCACATTGCCTCCATCATCTTCCACGTATCCAGCCGGACACTGAGTAACTATTTCAGTCCAATATTTTTTATCCACATAGAGTTTGACAGGCTGGCTCCAGCCTACGGTGTCGTCTTCGTTGCAAATTGGACGAACCGAAAAATAATACGTATGCCCCAACATAAGATTTTCAACAGTGTCGTTGGGAGCGAAAACGCTATAAACAACAGCATCGTTTTCAGAAGCGTCTTCTTCGACGTATTTCACTTGCCATTGTTCCGCATCACCATTCTCATTCCAAGACAATGCCACTGCTGTTCCGTCATTGAATGCAATATTGGAAGCCATAATATTGCTTACATTTGGACACGTCGGTTCATAATACCCGCCCAAAACGGGGAAATGCAGGACAGAGTCCCATACCCACGTCCTCAAACCTGACGAATTGGTTTCCACAACCTTGCGGTTCAATGCCGTCAACAAATCCATATTCTCCCCCAGATTGTAGTTTACCGAGGTGTCTTGGATAATTCTTCCTATTGTATCACCGTCGACCCTGAACGTAGCCACATTGATTGCCGACTCCACCTGTATTCCATGTCCAGTCACATAGCCAAAGAAATAGTAAAGGGTAGCCATAGAATCCACCGACGGATCCCAATGGCGCTCGGTATTATTTATATCCGCGTAGCAATTATCGTATGAGCCTCCGGCGTCAGAGCCCGTAATAAGGCCTGGTCCATAAAGATCACTCTGTATTGAAAGCCACTGAAACGAGGTGCCCTGACTTGTGTAGCAATTGCTAACATAAGAGTCATAATTCAAATTCAAGATACCCCCATGGCCTGCCTGTGCATAATTCTCACCAATTGCATAGCAGTTAATAATCCTTGAATGGTTTGCTCCACCAATAAGACCTCCGATTCCGCCCAATTCGCTACTGGCTCTATAATCAACAGAAGAACAATTCATTATTACAGCATAAGAAATACCGCCACAAAGAGATCCAATCGATCCGTCGCCGCATATTTCTGCATTCCTCATGTGCAAATCGAAAATCGTATCATCTTGATAATGACGAAACAGCCCATTCCCTGCAGAATAATAACCAGTTTTTAAGTTACTGATGGTATGACCATTACCCAAGACCTTACCATAATAACTGACCGACTTCCACAAATGCGCCCCCATATCAATATCGGCAAGAAACTCAATCGTTTTCCTGTCATTGGCTGTAGGGTAATCCTCCGTGTTGCATTGACGCATCCACCAGGCAAGACCTTCGGCGGACGATATTTTCACAGTGTCGCCACTCACAAAGAATCCATCGGGTTGCTCCTCGACAAAGTCCTGCCAATATTTTTTGGGGTTCAGGACAACCGTATTCCATTCTCCATAGTTTCCTTCCCCACACACGGACCGTATTTTCACCTCAAGGTTGTCATCTTCGAAATGACTGTTTATCGCAATAAAAGTCGTGTCGCAAGATGTCAGTGTGTCAGCCCATGCCACCTGCCATTTGGTTGCGGATCCATTGGGCGTCCAACTTATTTTATATCCTGCAGAATCACGTGTTTCCGAAACATTCGATACCATGCGGCAGGCTGAAGCGTCACTAACAAGAATATGCATTTCTTTTTCAAGCATACCAGAACAATATTCCTTAATTGTGAATCCATGTTTAGTGGAGACTATTGGAGAAAAATCGTTTGTCACACACTGCTGCATAGCTGGGTCGTTAGGTAGCTGTGCATACGGATATCCTTCGCCGGCAGGCTCAAGAACACGAATCAGAGAATCCATATTGGGTCCGTCATATACCACCACAGCATGACCGATGTCGATATTGAACACATCCAAAACAAGTTGTCCCGCACTGTCGCTCGGCACGAAATGAAGCAGTATCGGCTTGGCCTCTCCATAGTTATTGTAGTTCATCTGATATTCATTCTTCGCACTGATGTTATAAAGATGGACAGGAGAAGATACAGTAAATGATTCCTGGGTTTCAAGATATGTTGCAGAAGAAAGGTCGATTACGGGAATAAAATTGCATAAAACAGCCCGTTCAGTACTATCGGGACGAATGCCCACTATGGCCTGCTGCCAATAGTTGAATTCCCACGAAGGGTTTATTGCAGATGTTAGGTACCAGCCGTCACTATAGCCCGACCATCCGAAATTAAAGTGGAAATAGCCATCTTCTTTATATCCATCCAATACAAAAGCGTGGGAAACAATTCCGTTCTGCCCACTGTAGTAAACTGGAGCCCCCGAATCGATTTCTCTCCGCAAGAGTGCTATCCATTCATCATCTGCGTACATAGTACGATCTGCGAAACCAAGATTTGAGGAGTAACCAAAATGACTAATAAATGCACCTCTGATATTCTTGTAAAGAGCGCCGCTGCTTGCCGATCCATACAACATATCATTTGCAATGCCACAGTCGCGCATCAGGGTGGCAACAGAATTGATTTCCTGTTGAGTGCTTGAGGAAGTCAGAGCACTTGGCATGTGGGTGTAATCATAATTGGAACTGTCAAAATCAGCAGCGACATTACCATAATAGCAATAATAACTATGAGTACCAAAACCATGGGCGGGGTAACCCCAGTAGTTGATGATTTGCGCCATGGCGGTGGCGACACAGCCGGTAACGGCATGACCGGCGGGGCCGGCGGCATCCTCGGGACAGAGGGCATTATAGTACTGTTCTTGGTCCCAGGTGGTGGTGAGGAGGGGACCAACCGAATCTGGAAGATTCGTGGTAGTTAATAGATTAGAGTTAAGAGATAATAGTTGACGCCATTCGGAAGAGATACCCCTCTGCCCTTCGGGCACCTCCCCTATGTTAGGGGAGGAATTGTAAGGATTGCTTGGGGACGCCTCCCTTATGTATGGAGAGCCACTGACAGCCTCGATTTGGGCGGCGAGGTCGTTGAGGTAGGAGGTTACCTGCGAGGGAAGAACAACTTTTCCTTGCTCTTTAGCGGACGAGGACGTCTGCGTTTCCGAGGTAGGCCAAGGACGGCTGAGACTGTAGCCGAGGACAGGGTGGGCGATATCGTCGGCAGAAACGATGACGAACATATTGCCGAGGTTGACCACATACATGGCGGGCTGGCCGATTTTGGGCATCTTGTGGGTGTAGACCACTGTGGCCTCGAGCTTGTCGGTGCCCTTGACATACTGGGCTACGAAGTTCTTGGCCACCTGCATGGCCTTCTCCGGCTCCACCGGCTTGGCCATCATCGAATGACCCATCAGGGTCAGCAGCATAAAGAGTAATGATTTTTTCATAATATTTGTGTTTTTTTATTGTCAATAAATCCGTGAAACTTTACTGTTTTCACCTGAGGTTCTCGACTACCTGTAGTACCAACAAGAAAAGTTCACGGATACCGTGAACGTTTTCCCTCTCTTGAGTACTACAGTTCGAAATTGTCGAGATTTCAGGTGTGCAAAGAAAAGCAAAAACGCTTAATTATGTCTTTATTACTATTCTATCCTTTTGTTTTTATACCATAAATTGTTGTTTTGGTGCGACGGTGCAAAATTACGAATAAAATCTGATTCCACAAAAAAAAGTTTCCCCGAGGGGGGCAAAAGTAAAAAAGACATCTGCGGACCTTACAGTATATGTAGGGTCCGCAGATGTGGGGAAATAGGCCGTGTTTTACAGTGACAGGCCGCCGTCGACGCAAATCACCTGACCGGTGATGTAGGTGGAGAGGTCGGAGGCGAGGTAGAGCGACGTCTTGGCGACATCGAGGTCGGTGCCGCCGCGGTGCAGGGGGATGTCTTCCATCCAGCCTTTGCGCACGTCCTCGGGGAGCTGCTGGGTCATGGCGGTCTCGATGAAGCCGGGGGCAATGGCGTTGCTGCGGATGCCACGCGAACCGAGTTCCTTGGCGAGGCTCTTGGTGAAGCCTAGGATACCAGCCTTGGAGGCGGAATAGTTGCACTGGCCGGCGTTGCCGTTGACGCCCACCACAGAGCTGGTGTTGATGATGCTGCCGCTACGCTGCTTGAGCATCATGGGGGCGAAGGCTTTGCAGAAGTTGAAGACCGAACGCAGGTTGACTTCGAGGACGAGGTCCCAGTCCTTGGGCTGCATGCGCAGAAGGAGGTTGTCGCGGGTGATGCCGGCGTTGTTGACGAGGACGTCGAGGCGGCCGAATTCTTTCTGCACGATGTCGGCGACGCGGAGGGTGTCCTCATAGTCGGCAGCATTGCTGGCGATGAACATCGAGCGCGGCTGGTATTTCTGCAGCTCAGCGAGGAGTTCACGGCTGCTGTCGGTTTCCTGTAAGTCGGTGAAAATGACGGTGGCACCCTCTTCGGCGAAGAGCAGTGCAGTGCGGCGGCCAAGGCCGCGGGAGCCTCCCGTTACGAGGGCGATTTTATCTTTCAGAAGTTCCATAGTCTTTATTATTTATTCTGGTTGTCTATAACCAATAACCTATAACCATTAACCCTTATTGGGATTGTCAATTAATGCGAAGGTGAGTTCGCCGGAGCAGCAGACCTTGCCGTTGACCGTCGCTTTGGCGTCGACGAAGAAAATCATGCCGCGGCGGCTGGTGATGTGGGCACGGAGCTCCATCACGTCGCCGGGACGCACGGGCTGGCGGAAACGCACATTGTTGATACCGCTGTAGAGCGGGGTGCGGCCCACGAGCTCGTCGCGCACGAGGATGCAGGAGGCCTGAGCCATAATCTCGCACTGGATGACGCCAGGCACCACGGGGTTGCCGGGGAAATGGCCCTGAAGGAAGAATTCGTCGCCACGCACATGGTAGTGTGCGATAGCCTCTTCGCCTTCCATCGTCACGTCGTCGATGAGCAGCATCGGCTCACGATGCGGCAGGAAGGTCTTGATGTCGTCTCTGTTAAGTACGTTCATAATATTTCAATTTTCAATTTCCATTTACACTTTGCGAAGTGCCACCGTGGAGTTCTGGCCGCCGAAGCCGAAGGTGTTGCTGATGGCGATGTCGGCTTGCCACTGGCGGGCGGTATGCGGCGTGTAGTCGAGGTCGCATTCGGGATCCGGCTCGTCGAGGTGGATGGTCGGCGGGATGATACCCTCTTTGAGGGCCATGGCGCTGATAATCAGCTCGACGGCACCTGTGGCACCCAGCATGTGGCCGTGCATCGACTTGGTGCTGCTGATGACGGCTTTGCGGGCTTCCTCTTCGCCGAGGGCTTTCTTGATGGCTGCTGTCTCGCCCTTGTCGTTGAGGGGCGTGCCTGTGCCGTGGGCGTTGATATAAAGTTTATCGCCAGCCTTGAAACCGGCCTCTTCGAGGGCCAGACGCATGGATTCGGCGGCGCCGCGTCCTTCGGGGTGCGGTGCGGTGTAGTGGTGGGCGTCGCAGGTGTTGCCGTAGCCACAGACTTCGGCATAGAGTTTGGCGCCGCGACGTTTGGCAAGTTCCTCGCTTTCAAGGATGAGGATGCCGGAACCTTCGCCGAGGACGAATCCGTGACGACGGCTGTCGAAAGGCAGCGAGGCAGCCATGGGGTCCTCGGAGGTGGTGAGGGCTTTCATGTTGCTGAAGCCGCCGATGGCCATCTCGCAGACGGCAGCTTCGGCACCGCCGGTGATGACGGCGTCGGCACGTCCCTCATGGATGAGGCGGTAGGCTTCTCCTACGGAGTGGGTGCCTGTGGCACAGGCCGTTACGACGGGCAGGTTGGGGCCTTGGGCGTTGTAGGTGATGGCGATGTTGCCACCGGCGATGTTCGAAATCATCTCGGGGATGAAGAGCGGCGAGATGCGGCGCAGGCCATACTGCATCATGTTTGCATGCTCGCGCTGGAAAGTCTGGATGCCACCGATGCCGCTACCCACGGCGACGCCGAGGCGACGGGGGTCGACATCCTCGCCCACCTTCAGGCCACTGTCGGCCATGGCCTGTGCGGCAGCCGAGAGGGCGTAGAGGGCATAGAGGTCGTTGTGACGGATCATGGTTTTGTCGAGGCCGTAGTCTTCAGGATGGAAGTCTTTCACCTCGGCAGCAATCTTCACCGGCAGGTCGGAGGCGTCGATTTTTTTGATGAAGTCGATGCCGCAGGCACCGTTCTTGATGTTGTTCCACAGCGTTTCTACGTTGTTTCCCAGCGGTGTGATGCAACCCACACCAGTGATATATACTCTACTCATAATTTATATATATTTCCTTATTTATATATTCAATTAATATTTTATCAGTGCTGTTCCGGTGACGAAACCGGCGCCGAAAGCGCTGAAGAGAATGGTGTCGCCTCTCTTGATGCGTCCGGCGCGCACCTCTTCGTCGAGCAGCAGCGGCACGCTGGCCGAGCTGGTGTTGCCGCAGCGTTCCACGTTGGTGGGGAATTTCTCGTGCGGCTGACCCAGGTTGGTACGTATCGACTCGATGATGCGCAGGTTGGCTTGGTGCAGCAGGAAGTGGTCTACGTCGTCGGGCGTCAAGCCGGCCTTGGCGATGACATCCTTGATGTCGTTAGCGGCGGCGGTGACGGCCATGCGGAACACCTCGCGCCCTTTCATCTCGAAGGTGCGGTGTCTGTCGATACCCTCGCCCGTCTCGAAGGGTGTGGGCTCCATGGGGTTGCAGTAGACGATGACCTCCGGCATGGGTACGCAGGTCATCTTGTGACCCAGCATGTCGTCGCCACCGTTGGTCACGACGACGGCTCCGGCGGCATCGCCGAAGAGCACGCACGAGGCACGGTCGTTCCAGTCGACGAAGCGTGTCACCTCTTCTGCGCAGACCAACAGGATGTTGTGGGCGCGGCCGGTGGCCAGCAGGGCGTCGCATAAATCAAGGCAGTAGACGAATCCCGCACAGGCGGCGTTGACGTCCATTGTGGGGCAGTTGGGACCTTTGATGCCCAGGGCACCCTGTATCAGGCTGGATAGGGTGGGCGTGATATAGAGGTTGGCGACATTGGAGCAAATGATGTAGTCGATATCGTCGGGGGCGAGTCCGGAGGCATCGAGGGCGCGGCTGGCGGCTTTGGCTGCCAAATCTTCAAATCTTTCGTCGGTAATTATCTGTCGTGACTTGATTCCGGTTCGGGTGGAGATCCATTCGTCGCTAGTGTCGAGAAACTCGGACAACATGTCGTTGGTCACCGTTTTTCTCGGTACAGCACTTCCTGTTCCTAGTATTTTCATGTTAATTTTTATTAATTTTCGGGTTGCAAAGAAACGTGAAAAATGGAAAAAGTAAATGTTAATTTAAGTAAATTACACAATAAGTTGGGTAAAGTGACGTTATTTTGGGTGAAATTTGATTATTTTAGGCGAAAAAATGTTAAAATGAATAGTGACCCTACGTTAAATATTACTACAATCTGCCGCTATCTGTCCCGTAGCAGTTCTATTTTCCTTTTCTTGGCATTTAGTCTTCTCTTCGCTGTCGTCCTTGTGGTTTTCATTCAGCCGGTGGGCGTTTTGTCCAATACCACCCAGCTCTCCTCTATGTCGCCCGTGGCCCAGTTGGCGCTGATTACAGTTGCGGGTTATCTTACTGTGCTCATTAGCAGGGTTGTACTTCATCTTGTTGCTCGCCGTCATACGCTCTCTCCGATGGTTTATGCTATCTGGATTGCCATAGAGCTCATGTTTTGTGTGGCTTTTTCATCCTTTTTTGCATGGATTGTGAGTGGATGTGGCTCGGTGAAGATTGGCCCTCTTGCAGGCGATATATTTCTGGGGAATATTGCTGTCTTCTTGATTCCTAATATTATAGCATTCCAGGACTTCCGTATCCACGAGCTTAAGGCAGAACTCCGTCGCTCCCAGGCGCCTTCGCAGACTGTTCCTATTTCTCCTTCACTGCCCGACCAGCACATCAATTTCTATGAGAAGGGAGGTAGGCTTGCCCTCAC
The DNA here is from genome assembly GCA_902800395.1 of uncultured Bacteroidota bacterium. Lineage (GTDB taxonomy): Bacteria > Bacteroidota > Bacteroidia > Bacteroidales > P3 > Colimorpha. The sequence goes on from CADCEC010000011.1 coordinate 77,957, forward strand.
CACCCGTTGCTCCAATGTGCTCTATATTGAGGCGGCCGACAACTATGCCAATATTCATTATATTAATGAAGGGAAAGAAGATGCTTTTATCCTTCATAATACATTGAAGGACATTGAAAAGGATTGCCTCGCCATGGGGCTCCTCCGCTGTCACCGCGGCTATATGGTGAATGTGGAGAACGTGAAACTGATGCGTAAAGAGCGTGGTAATCTGCTACTTGAGATTAACCACACCCCTAAGATTATCCCCGTCTCAAAGAGCTATGCGTCGGATGTCATTAATTTCTTCTCCACCAACAATGCCTCCGCCCCCCTCTCCGGCCCCATCCCTGTTTTATAGGAGTGAAAGGGAGTGAGTGGGAGTGAAATGGAGTGAAAGGACAATACCATATTTTGATACAGAAACAATAATGATTTAATAGTAATGCAATTCAGATTAACTTATCAAGAAATCAGTGACTTAATAGCTCGTAAAGCCGGTCGTTCCGTCCCAGTGCTTTACGGTGGTCCCCATACGGTGCGTATAGGCCTTGATGTCAATGTGTTGTTCAAGACTGCCAATATTGGACTCGACCTCACGGTCGACCAAGTGGACGAGAACGGCAATATCTACCTCACCTATAACGGCGGCATGGGCATCGATTTTATGATTCGTACCGCTCTTAACCACGCTCAGAATCAGCCCGGTGCCGATATGCTGGAGCTGTTACCCGATAATCGTATCTTACTGAATTTCAGTAAAGGTTTACAGCAGGCGGCGGCCTCACAGGGACAAGGTGCCCAGGTGGGTAGCCTCTTCGACCATATCCAGTTGAAGGATATCAGTTTCGACGAGCAGTTCGCTATCATCGACTTTGTGCCAAAAAACTTTTAATGGGGTATTGTCTTATCTCCTTATCTCCTGACTCCTTATCTCCTATAAAATGAATATCAAACTAATCGTTGTCTCCAAGACGGATGTGCCGTATCTGCAGACGGGCATCGACGAGTATGTCGGGCGGTTGAAGCACTACTGCGACTTCGAGCTGGTGGTCATCCCGGCGTTGAAAAATCTGGGCAAGGCCTCGCCCGAGGAAGTCAAGGAGCGCGAAGGACAGCTGATTCTCAAACAGGTGGAGAAGAGCGACATGGTGGTGCTATTGGATGAGCATGGGAAGGAATACGGCTCGGTGGAGTTCTCGGAATATCTTCAGAAACAGATGAATACCGGCATCCGCACCCTCTCGTTCGTCGTGGGTGGTGCTTACGGCTTCTCGCCGGCGGTCTATGTTGCCGCCCAACATAAAATCTCGCTCTCGCGGATGACCTTCAACCATCAGATGGTGAGGCTTTTCTTCGTAGAGCAACTCTATCGTGCCTTCACCATCCTGAGGCACGAGAAATATCATAATGAGTAGTGAGGAGGTAAGGAGATAAGGAGGTAAGGAGTCAGGAGATAAGGAGGTAAGGAGATAAGGAGATAAGGAGGTAAGGAGTCAGGAGATAAGGAGGTAGGGAGATAAGGAGTAAGGAGATAAGGAGTTAGGAGATAAAGTGGGAGAGGAAACGGGGACGGAAACGATAGACCTCAAAGAAAGGGGTCTGGGTGGTGCCGAAAGTGCGGTAGAAATATTCGTTTCCTTTGTCCATGCTTCCTTCGAAATCAAATGCTTGTGTCTTCCCGGAGAGGTGACGGATAATCTGCCAGAAGAGGTATGTTTGGCTGTTGCGTGGTGCCTCAGGGGTGATGGCCGACATCTGCGCATAGGCGCAACGGTCGTCATAGACCACGAAAGAGACATTGACGGGCTTTCCTTCTGTGTTGCGTAATGCCCAGAGGAGACCCTGTCCGCGTTCAAGGGCGGTGCGGCAGACGCGCTCGATGAGCTCTTGTGAGAGCAGGTCCTCGCCCTTTTTCCGTTCGAAATACTCGCGGTGCATGCGTGCGAACTGTGAAGGCTCGAAATGGGTGTCCAACGTGCAGCAGTTCTCCACGTCGGCCATATTCTGTTTGCGGCCGCGTGAGGCGGCGGCAAAGAGGGTATCGGGGTCGGCGATGGAAGGGAAGCGGTAGGTGTAGCGGGTGGTCTGTTGATAGCCGGCCCAGCGGAAAGGCAGCCAGTCGGTGACGGTGGGGGAGAAGTGCATCAGGCAGAGGCGGGCACCCAGGGCGTTGAGCTGCGCCGCCAGGTCGCCGCCTACACGGTGCTCGAAATCGATGATTGCTTGATTGCTTGATTGCTTGACTACCTGAGTGTCAGGGTAGTTATACCAAGGGCCGCAGAACTGCGTCAGCTGTGGCTGCAGGATGTATTTCAAGCCGAACTTGCGTCCGATGAGGTAGGGGAGGGCACCTTCGATGCGGCCGTCGCGCTGGCTCAGCAGCACGTCCCACTGCTTCCCCTCGCAGACTGTCTCCATCCACCAATATTGCTGAAACAGAGGGATTCGCGACCCCTCTGCTTCGCATAATTGTTTGTATTTCTCCTTGTTACTGCTCAAAACAATAACCTATAACCATTACAGAATCTTGATGCTCACGCGGTTGTTCTCGATACGGCCTTCGTAAGTGCTGTTGTCGCCGATGGGGTCGGCGTCACCTTTCACCTCGATTTCGATGCGTGCAGCGTCGACGCCGCGCAGCAGGAGGGCTTTCTTCACCTCCGTGGCGCGTTGGCGCGAGATACCCTCGATATAGGCATCGGTGCCCTGGTTGTCAGCGTAGCCGATAAGCAGCACGCTCTTGTTGTCATTGGCGTTGATGTATTCGGCCAGTTCGTCGAGGACGGGAATCCACGACTCCACGATGGTGGCGTCGTTGGGGAAGAACTTGATGTCGGGGAAGGTGTGCGACGAGGCGGTGTCGGGCATGAAAATGGGGTTCTTCTTGCTGCCGAAATAGAGGAGCACGCCCACATTGATGATGTCTTCGCTGCGCTGCGAGTTGTAGTAGTTGGTGCCCTTGAAGTAGCGGTAATCAATCTCGGCAATCTTGTACTGCGTCTTGTTGCGCATGCCCTTCCTGTTTTTCCAGCTCTCGAAGGCGTCGATGGCGGCTTTGGCCTCGTTCTTTCCTTTCTCGATAAGTTCCTGTCGCTGTGTGCGGTCGGTGATGTCGGGATTGATGGCGAAGAGAGCGGTGAGCGTCATCGTGGCGCGCGAGTTTTTCTCCAGGTAGTTCATCACGGGCTTGATGTCCTCACTCCATTCGGGTTTGTCGTCGACACAGAGCGACAGGAAGTCGAGGTAGTTGAAGGGGGAGTAGTAGAGTGTGACGCTCTTGGAGCTGAAGGTGGTGAACTTGTCGAAGGTGGCGTAGTCCGTCTCGCGCACTTTCTGGCGTCCTTCCACGAAAGTGGAGGTCGCCTCCTTCTTGCCTTTCTTGCTTTTTTTCTTGCCCTGAGCCAGAGCGTCGGAGCCTCCGAGGAGAATCGTCGCAGCCAGAAGCAAGGTGATTATCTTTTTCATATTCTTAACTCTTAACTATTATCTATTATCTGTCAACTGTTTCCGTGTCCACCACTGTTCCGTTCTCGCACACCACCACGCGGGCGGGGAACTTGTCGATCATCATGAAGTCGTGGGTGGAGATGAACATCGTGGTGCCGGTATTGCGGTTGATGTCCACGAGCAACTGCATAATCTCCGCCGAGGTGACGGGGTCGAGGTTACCCGTGGGTTCGTCGGCCAGTATCAGCGTGGGATTGTTGATGAGGGCACGGGCGATGCCTACGCGCTGCTGCTCTCCTTCGGAGAGTTGCAAGGGGTTGCAGTAGGCCTTCTCGGCGATGCCCACGTCGTGCAGCACCTTCTCCACCTGCAGGCGTATCTCCTCCTTTTTCTTCCAGCCGGTGGCCTTGAGGATGAATTCAAGGTTGGAATAGACATTGCGGTCGTCGAGGAGGCGGAAGTTCTGGAAGACGATGCCGATGCGGCGGCGCAGCTGCGGAATCTGGCGGCGCTTGATGTGGGCCACGTCGAAGCCACACACTTCGGCCTCGCCGCCATCGATGGGACGGTCGGCATAGAGGCTGCGCAGCAGCGACGTCTTGCCGGCGCCGCTTTTGCCGATGAGGTAGACGAACTCGCCCTCCCGGATATCGAGAGTCACGTTCGACAGCAGGATGCCGTTCTCATGACTGACGGTGAGCTCTTTAAGATGTACGATACTATCCATAATTGACAATAAAAACGCGCGGTATTTATATTTATTGTGCTACGGCGGGGAAAAAGTTACCGCTTCCAGAAGCGGGGGAGCAGGAGGATGATGAGGGTCATGCATTCGAGTCGGCCCATGAGCATCAGGAAGGAGCAGTACCAGAGGGCCGGGGAGGAGAAGTGGGCGTAGCTGCCGAAGCCGCCGGAAGCACCCAGACCGGGGCCGTAGCCCGTGAGGCAGCCCACACTTGCACCGATGGCTTCCGTGGGACTCACGCCACAGAGCATCAGCCCCATCACTCCCAGCATCAGCGTCCCTCCGAAGACGATGAAGATGACCATCACGTTGTTGGAGATATGACCCGTGACGGGCTTGCCGTTGAGGCGCACAGGGTTGACGATATGGGGGTGCAGACGGTTGTGAAGGATGGCGCGGGCGTTGCGGAAGAGGATAAGCACGCGCATGGTCTTCAATCCACCCGAGGTGGAACCGGCCATACCGCCACAGATGGCCAGTATCAGCAGCAGGAAGGTGACGGGGACGGGCCACAGCGTGTAATCAGCTACCACGGAACCTGTGGTGGTCATCGCGCTGACGGTCTGCACAGTGCCTACCCTGAAAGCGTCGGCCCAAGGAAGTCCGGAGTTCAGGTGGAGGAACACCACCACGAAAGCCACCGCCACGATGCAGAGGAAGAGGTAGGAGTTCAACTCGTCAAACTTATGCTTCATCTTACGCCAGCGGAAGGTGAAGAGGAGGTAGAGCAGCGTGAAGTTCACGCCGCTGAAGAACATTGCGCCGGCAAGGATATACTGCTGCAGGGGCGTCAGCGAGGCGATGCTGTCGGAGGCGGGGGCGAAGCCGCCGGAGGAGATGTTGCTGAAGGTGAGGTTCACAGCATCCCAGGCCTGCATGCCTGCGGCCAGCAGGGCGAGGATGAAGAACAGCGTCAGCCCCAGGTAGACGGTGAGGGTGCGGCGGACGGTGACGACGGTGCGCACGGCGCCGCCGCCGGCATTGTCGGCACCGGAGGCTTCGGCGGTGTAGAGGGCGTATTTGTTGATGCCCAGTTTGGGGGTCAGCGCCAGCACGAGGAGGACGATGCCGAAGCCGCCGAACCACTGCATCATCGACCGCCACAGGAGTATCGACGCCGGCAGCGCGGCGACATCGGGGAAGATGGTGGCACCGCAGGTGGAGAAGCCCGACATGGCCTCGAACCAGGCGTAGGTGAACGAGTGGGTGGCGCCGGTGGCGAGGAAGGGGAGGGTGGCGAAGAGCGAGAGGACTATCCACAGCAGCACCACCAGGAGGTACGACATGCGTCGGTCCTTGATGTTGCGGAAGTGGCGGAAGCGGAAATGCAGGAAGGCGCCTACGGCGAAGGTGATGGCGGAGCAGAGGGCTATCTGCGGCGTCGTGCCGTCGGCGAAATGCCAGGCGGGAATCAGGCACAACGCCATCAGGACTCCCTCTGCCATCAGAAGAGGCCCGATAAACTGTAACACCGCTTTCCAGTCGCTATTCTTCATTTTTTATATTAGTATTCAAGCATTTATCATTTGTCCTTTCACTCCCTTTCACTTCTTTTCACTTCCTTTCACTCCCTCTTATTTATCGCCGTTTCCAGTAGGAGGGTGACACGATGGCCAGCAGGGCGAAAATCTCCAGCCGTCCAGCGAGCATCAGCACCATCAGCGTCCATTTCGACAACATTGGTAGCGAGGCGTACTCGAGGTTGGCACCCAAACTGTTGATAAGCGGCGAGGGACCCAGGTTCGAGATGTTGGCCGACGCCAGACAGAAGGCATCGGCGACGGACGAGCCCGATATCGTCAGCAGGAAGGCGCCGCCGATGATGAAGCAGATGTAGAGGAAGAGGAAGGCAAAAATCTTGTTCACATAGTCGCTGGGCACCACCTTGTGGTCAATCTTGATGGTGAAGACCACGTGGGGATGCACCATGCGGGTCAGGTAGTTGCGCATATAGAGGAAGAGCACCATCAGGCGCCGCAGTTTGAGTCCGCCGCCCGTGGAGCCTGCGCAGGCACCGCTGAGAATGAGCATAAAGGTCAGCACCGAAGGCCAGAAGGGCCACACCGCCGGCCCCTCGGTATAGAAGCCGCAGGTGGAGACCGTCGAGGCGATGTGGAAGAGTGAGAAGTGGAGAGTGGAGAGTGAAAAGTTATGGTTGGCGATGCTGAAGGCCACGAAGCAGCTCAGGGCCGCAAAGAGGAAGAGCACAGCGTAGAGCACGAACTCGTGGTTCACCTTGAAGCGCCGCCATTTCAGCGTGAAGAGGTTGTAGAGCAGCGCTACGTTTACGCCGCTGAGGAACATGAAGACCGTCAGTATGCCCAGCGTGAGCTCGGAGTAGCCGGTGAGGCCGAACTGCGCCGTCATGAAACCACCCGTGGAGACGGTGCTCAGCGCCAGACAGACGGAGTCGAGGGCGCTGTTGCCCACCAGCGCCAGCAGGGCGATGAGCAGCACCGTGATGAAGCTGTAGATGAACCACATCCGCATCACCGACTTGGCGATATGGGGGTGCAGCTTGCGCTGCTGAGTGCCCGAGAATTCGGCAGCGTAGAGCTTCAGCGAGCCGTCGCTGAGTCTCCGCAGCAGCGCCACCACCAGCAGGATAAGTCCCAAACCTCCAATCCACTGCGTCATCGAGCGCCAGAGGAGGAGGCTCTGCGGGATGGCCTCGGGACGCACAATCACCGACGAGCCCGTGGTGGTGAATCCCGAGATAGACTCGAAGGCGGCGTCGGTGAAGCTCTGCAGCGTGCCCGTCATCAGGTAGGGTAGGGCCCCGCAGAGCGGCACGGTGATCCACACCACCGAGGTGATCCAGAAGCTCTCGCGCTCGCGGAGGTCGTAGGTGGCGTTGCGTCCCGCGATGTTGCGCAGGAAGAGTCCCACGGCACCCATCAGCAGGGCGGCGAGGATGAGGGCGTACTGCGCCCCGTCGGCATAGTAGAACGATGCCGCGATGGGGAGCAGCATCCCACCCGCCATCGTCAGCGTCAGCAAGCCTGCCAGACGCGCCACCAACCTATAATTCAGTTTTCTCACTCGAAGAGTTTTACCATTGCGGACATCGATTTCGGCAGCGTGAAGATGACCACCTTGTCGCCCTCCGCCAGCTGCAGTTCGCGGCTGGGGAGCAGCGTCTCGCGGCCGCGGATGACGCCGCCCACGGTGGCGCCTTCCGGCACCGCCAGCTCGCCCAGCGGCACCTTTGTTGCTGTGGCACGCTTGCCCACGATGAGTTCCATCACCTCGGCGTTGGTGCCCGAGAGCCATTTGCTGCTCACGGCGTCGCCCTTCACGATGAAACGGGCGATATAGCTCGCCGTGATGAGTTTTTTGTTGATGATGGTATCGATGCCGATATCCTGCGAGATTTCGATAAATCCGGTGTTCTCCACCAGTGCGATGGTGCGCTTCACGCCGAGGCGTTTGGCGTGGAGGCAGGTGAGGACGTTCGTCTCGCTCGAGTCCGTCACGCCGATGAAGGCGTCGACATTCTCCAGTCCCTCCTCCTTGAGGAGGTCGATGTCCGTGGCGTCGCCGCTGATGATGAGGGTGTCGTCGAGCAGGGCGCTGAGCTCTTCAGCCCTTTGGTGGTCCTCCTCGATGAGGGTGATGCGCATCTTGTCCTGCAGCGTCATCGCAGCATAGCGCCCGATGCGGCCGCCGCCGGCCATCATCACCCGCCGGATCTCCACGGCCTGCTTCCCCACCACCTGGTTCACGCCCTCCATCTGGTTGGTGCGTCCGATGAGGTACACCTGGTCGTCGGCTTGCAGCGCCATTCCGCGGTGCGGAATCAGCGTCTCGCCGCGTCGCAGGATGGCCACCACGCGCACCTGCAGGTCGGGGTGCTCCTGCGCCAGCTCCCTCATGTCGTGTCCCACCACCGGCGAGCCCTCGTCGATTCTCACCACATACATCGTCAGCAAGCCGCCGCTGAAGTCGAAGAACTCTGTGGCGACGCTGTTGTTCAGCAGGTTGGTAATCTCGCGGGCCGCGATACGTTCGGGACAAACGAGCTCGTCGACGCCCAGCTCGCGGAACATCTCGCGGTGCTTGGGGTTGAGGAGCTCGGCATTGCTGATGCGCGCCACCGTCTTCTTGGCCTTGAGCTTCTTGGCGAGGATGCAGGTCATCAGGTTCACGCTCTCCTCGTGGAGCACCGAGAGGAAGAGGTCACAGTCCCCCACATTGGCGTCCTGCAGCACCTGCGGCGAGGTCGAGTCGCCCGTGATGGTCATCAGGTCCGTCTCGCTCTCCAGCCGTTTCAGCAGCTCGGAGTGTGGGTCCACCACCGTGATATTATGGTCAAGTTCTGTCAGCGACTTCGCCAGGTGGACGCCCACTTCGCCGTCGCCTGCAATGATGATATTCATGGATGATAAGGTTTAACGGTTAAAGGTTAACGTTTAAGGTTGTGTTAACTCAACTTTTAACTCTTAACTTTTAACTTTTATCTATTAACTATTATCTATTATCTATTATCTTAAACATTCCCAGCAGCCCTTGGGAGCGGCCGAGGAGGCGGTCGGTCTCGCTGCGGAACTTCTCGGGGATAGTGTTGCCGGAGAACTCTTCCTGGAAGGAGGCTTTCCGCAGGGTCTCGAGGTCGATATAGTCGAGCCCCTCGGCCTTCTTGGCCGTGAAGCGCAGCAGGTGTTTCCTGTCATACCACATCCGCAACTCGTAGACGGGCACTATGTCGGAGCTCACGTCGGGCGTGAGGGCGTAGATGAACATCACGTTGCCGTCCTCGTCGTAGAGGTATTCCTCGTAGAACTCGCGGGCGGCGTAGTTGTACTCCTCGGTGGCCAGGCGCAGGAAATGCGGCGGGTAAATCTCGCCCTCATCCTCGGTGGGCAGCTCGCCCCAGTACATGTGGGTGATTTCGCGGTGCGGCCCTGAGCCAGGGAGGTTCTCCCTCACCGTCAGCTCGTAGTATTCCGGAGGGATGCCCTCCGAGGGGAAACGCTCGTCCATCAGGGCTATCCACGCCTTCACCTCGCGGTAAGTGTTACCAATCATTTCGACGTCGACCTGTGCCCCTGCCGACAGCATCCACCATGCGCATAATAAGGCAATTGCAACCTTCTTTTTCATTGTTTGAATATAAAAATCTAAACTGCAAAAATACTTTTTTTTTCCGACATAAACGTGGAAGATAAAAAAATGAGAAAAGGTTTTCCGGGATTAATGGATTTCGTTCAACCGGAAAAAAGAAATTCGAAAACGTTAAAATTTGTTAAAATCTTATTTACTTCTTACTCTCTTTTACCCTCGTAAAAGTTGATTAAAATCGGAATAGAATTTGATTAAAACTTGATAAGAAGAGGGTTCCTCTTTAACGCTGATTTACAGCCGATTAGCCTATCATGTTTTACCATATAGCTAAAATGCTGATTATCAGTAATGTAATTTGTTAAAAAATGTTAAATGAAATTTAGTGGAAAACGACAAAAAAATACCGTTTTGGCACCGCTTTGAAAGTGTTAACAGATGTTAAATCGTCTTCTTGCCGACCAGGAAGCGCAGGGAGTCGAGGAGGGCGCGGTCGAGGGTGCGGAGCTTCTCGGGGTTGGTGCAGCGGTTGCTCTTGATGGAGGCGGGGAATCGGGTGCCGTCGGCGCGGAGGAAGGCACCGCAGAGGGTCTGCCATTTCTGGCGGTTGCCGCCGGCACAGTGGATGAGGCCGAGCTGCCAGAGGCTGTCGACGAGGTGGTTGAGCATGTCGGAAGGGCCGAGCCAGAGGACCCACGGAGGGTCGGAGGAGCGCTCCTGCTCGTTGAGGGCGAGGCCCAGACAGCGGCGGAAGGCCGTCTGCTGCTCACGGTCGGAGGCGATGAGGCCCGCCTCGGCGAGTTGCTGGATGCCTCCCCGCAGGGTGTCGACACCGATGGCATAGCGGTCGCCAAGCCATATAAAATGACGCTCGGCGGTGGCGGGGACAGACCGTTCGGGAGCCGGAAGGATCGTCGCGGAATCGTCGCTGCCGGAAAAAAGGCTCCGCTCCTCGGCCAGGAGGCTCTTGATTTCTTTGGCACGTTCGATGCAGACACGCGCCCATGCGGGGTCGGGCCACTGGCGGTAGAAACTGCGCCAGAGAGGCAGCTGCTCCTTGAGTCCGATGTTATGGCTGGTCATCACACGCTGCAATAAGTCGGCATCGGCGGGCAATCGCTCGCCGCAACACTCCACTACTTTTTCCCTATAATCTTGTTTTTCTGTTGATAAGGATGTGGAGACAGCATATGGAACAGTATAATTCGTTCTGCAAAAATAGGTATTATTTCTCTTCTATGCAAGAAAAAAATTAAGATTTTTTTTACGCTAATTTTTCGCAAAATAATCGCTTTCTGACGGACATCTTACGGTAATCCGACGGGAAATAAATGCCATTTTAACGCATTTAATATACTGATTCATAGCTCATAAAACATTTCTACTTTTGCCGACGAAATGTTTAACCCCATTAAATCAAAAAAGATGATGACAAAAGAGGAATTGCAGGAAATCCTGCACGAGCTGGAGCTCGACTATGAAGCCGAGCCTACATTAATCTATTTGTTCTACACCACGCCCGACGGACGTGTGAACAACTTCAGCATCAGCGTGCGTCGTGGAGGCCACCTGAGCGACCGGCAGCTTGAGCGGCTGATGCGCCGCGAGTATCCCGCCACGCGGCAGGGCGTGCTGTTCCACGCGGAGCGGCCGGAGAGTACGCCCGACGACAAAGAGTGGCTTGATGTGAGCGAAGCCTGCCGCATGCTCCATATCTCGCGCAAGACATTGTGGAAATGGACAAAGCGGGGGCTTTTCACACCGTCGAAGGTGGAAGGCATGGTGTACTACAGCCGGACAGAAATCAACGATGTCATCACGTCGAACCTAATGCAAGAAAACGGGCGTGTAGACAAAACGGCGCTGGATGAAAAGGGATTGTTACCCTCGCGGAATACGAGTTACCTTGAGGGAAAATAAGTTTACTTTTCGAGAGGTAACACTGTTTTGACCGTAAATTGTCATTGTCGTCGCGACCGACAAAACAATCAACAATTTTCATTCACCTTTAAAACATTTTAAAACTATGGCAAAAGTTAATTGGGGAATCCTTGACGGATTCATCGGAAAAGTAGGAACTGTTGTGGGCTCATTCTGGAAGGGCAAGCCGGTGATGCGCGCTTACAAGCGTCAGGTGTCGGATCGCAACAGCGAGGCTCAGCAGCTCGTCCGCACCCGCTTTGGTGCCATCAACAGCCTGGCCGGTGCCTTCCTCTCGGCCATCCGCATCGGCCTCTTCGAGGTGGCACGTCGCAAGCGCACTACTGAGGGCAATGTTTTCGTGCAGGAGAACTGGGGCTGCGTCCACGCCGACACCCCAGGTGCCGCCACCGTCGACTACACCGAGCTCGTCATCGCCAAGGGCCACCTCCCCGAGGCACAGTTCGGCGCCGCCTCCTTCGCCGACCCGCTCAGCGTCGAAGTCCCCATGACCGACAGCTCCGAAGTCATCGGTGCCGACCCCCGCGACAAGGTCTACCTCTTCGTCTACAGCCCCGAGGCTGGTGCCGGCATGCTCGGCGACGTGAAGGTGCGTGCCGACGAGTCCATCGCCTGCACCGTCCCCGCCTACTGGAACGGCCACCGCGTCCACGTCTGGGGATTCGCCGTCGGTGCTGGACCCGACAACGAGGGCGAAATCTCCAACTCCCGCTACCTCGGCTCCGGCACCATCAGCTAACGGCCCGATGCCCTGCCGGCGAAAACCGTAACGTCGGTATCGCTGAGAAGCGCCCCGCAGGAAGACACTGCTGTCTCCCTGCGGGGCTTCTTTTTTTTCGACAGGCGGCTTTTCTCATCGGCGGAAGAACAGTTTCCGCTTACACTTCGGTCAAGAGAAACGCCATGTAGAAAGGAAGGGTGAGCAGCGGACCACTGCGCCCCACGTTGTAGTCGCCCACCTTCAGGGCATGCAGCACATGGTAGTGCTCGGGGTGCTTCAAAACCGTCTGCATTGACTTGGCATTGCCTGAACGGGCTTTGCATTCCAACGGACAGCATTCGCCCTTGTAGCGTATCAGGAAATCGAGTTCTAAACCACCCTCTTTCTGGTAGTAGTAGAGTTTGCGTCCCATCTTGCCGAGAATGTCGGCCGCAAGGTTCTCGTAGATGGCACCTTTGTAGCCGCGCAGGTCGCCCTGCAGGATACTCCAGACTGTGCCCTCCTCGAGCATGCAGACCAGAAGGCCGATGTCGGTCATGTAAACTTTGAAGACGTCGGGGTCGGCATTGCCGTCGAGCGGCAGTTCGGTGATGGTGGTGTTGTGGCAGCGGTGTATGATGCCGGCATCCTCAATCCACTGGAGGCTGCCAGCATACTGGCTGGAGCGCGCGCCCTTGCGGATGACGGAATACTGGAACTTCTTGTTCTCCTTGGCCAGCTGCGCCGGTATGGAATCAAAACATTCGCGGATGCGGGGCTTGTCCTCCTGACGGGCATATTTCAGCATATCGGCCTTGTAGGTCTCGATGATGCCACGCTGCACATCGAGCACATCGTTCATGTTGTTGGTTTCTAGGAATGTAGAGACTGCCTCGGGCATTCCGCCAACCACAACATAGCGCAGCAGCAGGTCGCGCAATCGCTGATGGATACCCTCTCCCACGGGTGTCTCGTTGTGCAAACAGTCACGCAGATAGTCGATATGCTGTGCTCCGATGCCGTTGGCCCACAGCCACTCCTCGAAGTCCATGGGATACATGGTTACCACCTGCTCGAACCCCACGGGGACGGAGGCCTTGTCCTCTTCTTCCTGCTCTTCTTTGGTCTTGTAGCCATTGACGCCCAGCAGAGATCCGGTGCAGATGACGTCGTATCGCCCGTCGAGCTTGAAGAATTTCAGCGAGGCGCGGGCATTGGGACAGTCCTGAATCTCGTCCAACACCAGGCAGGTCTTCCCTGGAACAAAGCGGGCGCCGCGGATACCTGCCGAGATAGCCAACGTCAGCGTGTCCACATCGAGTGCGCCAGCGAAGAAAGCCTTGTAGTCTTTGTGCTCATGGAAATCGAGATAAATGACATTGGGGTAGTTACTGCGAGCAAAATCCAGCACAGAACTCGTCTTCCCACACTGGCGACAGCCTTTGATGACCAGCGGTTTGTGGTTCTTCTTATTTTTCCAGAGAATCAGCGTGTCTTCTATCTTCCGTTTATACATATTCGGTGTTACTTTACATTTTTTGGTACGACTTTTAAGGTGTAGTCAACATTTTTATTGGCGACTTCTATGTAATAAACCGCACTTTTTTGTATGACTTTTTGTTCGTTTAATACACTTTTCTGTACGACTTTTTTAAAATGCAAAGATACAACTTTATTTTAAAACGGCAAAATAAATAATATTTTGCGTTTAAAACGCACCCCATTTGACCAGCAATAAAAGTTTTTCATACACCCCACAGGATTCAAAAAAATTCGCTTAATTATACGCTGTATTTGATTTATTTCAGCGGTGCTCATCACCCTTTCAGGGGTCGCATAATTCGCTGACAGAAAGAGAGCCGTTCGCCGTCGTCAATGGATGAGCAGTTTCTTGGTTGTGGGGCCGGCGGGGGTGGTGATACGCAGTAGGTAGGTGCCGCGGGGCCATTCGATAGTGGAAAGTGGGAAACTGAAAGTGGAAAGTTGGGGGCTTTCGTAGATGCGGCGGCCACGGAGGTCGTAGGCTTCGATGCGAGAGATGCCGAAGGAGGAGGTGATGCGTACGCTGTTTCTGGCGGGGTTGGGGGCCACGTTGGTGTAGCGGTAGATAAGGTCGTTGGGCTGGAGGCCCACGCCGGGGTCGCCGCCGGGGATAACGATGACGCTGTCGCCGGGGTTGACGACGAGGGTGTCGTCGCCGATGATGACGGGCTCGCCCGGGATGACGATGACGGTGTCGCCGGTGTTGACGATGGTGTCGCCGCCGATGACGAGGGTGTCGCCGGGAAGGACGACGAGGGTGTCACCGGGGTTGACGACGGTGTCAATGGGATTGACGGTGGTGTCAATAGGGTTGACGGTGGTGTCGGGCGGGGCGAGAATGGGGAAGAGGAACGGGTGCATCACGTATGGAAACCATCCGTAATGCCAAC
>CADCEC010000012.1 GCA_902800395.1 uncultured Bacteroidota bacterium
GTGTTAAGCCTGCCGCTAGCGTTCATCCTGAGCCAGGATCAAACTCTTCATTGTAAGAATTGCTTGTTTTTACCTTTATTGACTCGTCTTCGTGTCCTCTGCATATCTTATATGTAGATTGACACACGCTATCTCTATCTTCTCATTAATTTCAATGTCCTTTCGCTTTCTACCTATTTATCAACAAGTTTTTCAACAAGTCGCTTTTTCGTCGAAAGCGGATGCAAAAGTACAACCTTTTTTCAAACTACCAAAAATTTTTTTTATTTATTTTTTCAAACAATACAGAAAGTGTTGAAAATCAGAAAAAGAAAAAATGAAAATTTTTCAAAAAGAAGCTTAAAACATCCTTTAAAAAGACATTATTTCTACCATTTTTATTCAAAAATCGAGATAGAAGCAACAAAAAATCCCCAAAACAGTGGGGATTAAAATATTCAACTGATTATCAACATGGTAGTACACAAAATCACTTAATAATTATCTCATCAGTGAAGAGGTAGGATGGCTGGCCGGGTGCGGGATGCCACGAGGGCAGCGGACCGGGGTTAGGCACTACAATTCGGATTGCTTGAATGTTTGATTGCTTGATTGCTTGAGTGTCGAGTTCCACGACACAATGCTTGAGCCGCATGCCGGTTTCGCGGGGATCCATATCGAAATGTTTGTCGGCCACCAGTGTCCAGTCTTTTTCGTCGGCGGAGGCGTATACCTTTATCTGTATCGGGGCCAGAATCCAGTCGAAGGTGTTCTGCATAAAGCGCATACTGATTTCCTGAATGCCTGATTGCTTGATTGTTTGAGTGGGCAACTCGATGACAGCGTCAATACTATCACCCCAGTAGCCTTGCCAATGGCCGTCGGCGTAGGTGGTGTTGGAGCCGAGCTGGCCGTCGATGAGGGCGGACTCTCCCCCACCCGAGTAGATGGCCTTATAGTCGCTGTACTTGGTGTTGAGGGTTATCTTGGCGCCCATGCCGAGGTGGCTCAGCAGGTACTGTTCGCTGATGACACCCTCGCCATATTCATTATATGATATAGCACGGATGGTGGCGGAACGCTCCAGCGGGAAGGAGCCTTCGTATTTCGTGGAGGAGGCGGTGGGCTCGCTACCGTCGAGGGTATAGTAGATGGGGCGGTCGTTGTAGAGGGTTTTTAAAGTGCAAAGTGGAAAGTGGAAAGTGGAAAGATTAGCTGCTGCCGTCTGCGTATCATTGCTTTCCACTTCAACGAAGACGTGGCGGTCGAGTTCCAGCACCTCACGCGCGAGCGCGTCATATCTATCCAATATTATATAGCGTTCGTAGTCGCCGTTTTCCTGATCCCAGAGGCGGAGATACTCGCGCTTGAGGTCGAAGAGTTCCTGAAGGTAGTATTGCTGCAGGGAGTTGAACATGTAGGTTGTCAGTTCTGTTTTACTGTCAGGGTCGTTCAGCTGTTCGTAGAGCATGCTTCTCAGGACGTTTTTGTCCATGGTAGCGCGGATACGTGCAAGAGCATAATGGATGTGCGGATTGGCTGCGGAGTCGACGGAGAGACCATTTATAAGATTCTTGACATGGTGAATCCTTTCAAGCATCTTATTAGAGGTATTGTCTGGGTTGAAGTTGAGGAGGGGCTCCATAAGGGCGGCGGAGGTGTACCAGTCGGCGATGTCGGGGTTGCTTTCGAGGGCGCCGACGGCGTAGAGCTGCTGGGTTTTGACGGCGACCGAGTCGCCGTCCACACTATTGCCGTAGAAAAGCCTCTCGAAGTTCTTGTTGAACTGCTTCTCCCTCCTAGCGAACTCCTCGGGGTCGTCGGTGCGGATGGGATTCCAGGCCATCTCGGCGCTCCAGAAGAGGCCGTGCCAGCAGTTGTCGAACAACGCTTCGCCATTGTCGTCCCAGCAGGTGTTCATCAATCCCTCGGCACCATTGCGGTAACCGTCCCTCGCCAAGTTGGCGATATTCTTCATGTAGCGGTAGGGGTTGGGAATCATGTTGCTGCTGTGCGAGAGCGACGGCGCCACCCAAAAGGGCGTGCCATTCTCCTTGAAGGGCTTTATCAGGTGGTCGTAGCTGTCCAGCGGCTCGTATGCCCACATGATATAAGTCATATCCTTGGGCAGCTGGCGCATCATAGCGGGGTTCTTGGCGACGATGTCACCCCACATAACCACCCGAGGACGGCTTTCCACTTTCCACTTTCCACTTTCCACTTTAATCAAGTCGTAGCAGCGGTTGATGAAGTCGACATAGACTTGGTCGGCGCCAAGGCTGTCGACGAGTTCCTTCGCGCGGCCGGTACCGAGCTGTTCGGTCTCGTCGCAGTTGATGATGAAGAAGGGCGAGTTGGGGATGCGGTCGTATGCGGCTTTGATACGCTTTCTGAGGAAGTCGAAGGTTGCCTCGTTGCCGGGGTCAAAGTTGGCCTTGCTGTCCATCATATATTGATAGAACGGCACGCGCAGCGTTTTTTCGGCGTGAGCGAAGAGTTGCAGGTTGATGACCTCGTCAGGGTGCGGCTTACAGTCGGCGGCATAGGCGGGCGCCAAGTCGGGGAACTCCGGCTGGTAGAGCGTATGCTCGGTGTAGTAGTTGCTGAAGTTATACTTCAGCGCATGCAGCACCTCGTACTGCTTCTTTCGGTAAGCCTCGTGCGGCACCGGCCCACGACTAATGTCGTCCATCCAACCGCGGTACTTATACGCCGGCCAGTCGGTGATGGTGCAGCAGGGAATGGCGGCGCCATAGAGACGCTGGAGCTGATCCAGCGTGAGGTGGGCGTTGCGCAAGCCTTCTTCGCCGACATAGCGGATGGTCACCTGCCTTCTACTGATAACAAGCTGATAGGCTTGGTCGAGGTTGGCTTCAACAGGGAGAGTGTCGACTTTCTGCGATTTGAGCTTCTTTGGGTACGATGGGGCTTGTGGCTCTAACAATTTCACCCTCTGCGGCGTCGGGATGAGGCCGAGGTTCACCTGTTCCTGCGCTGCGGCGGACAATGTGACCGCCAGCAGCAATACGATGACGAGGCGTTTCATTTCAGACATTCCAGATAACGGTGGATAGTCTCCTCGATGCCAAGATAGAGGGCGTCGGAGATAAGGGCATGACCGATGCTCACCTCGTCGCACCAGGGTATCTGCTGGTGGAAATAAGCGAGGTTCTCGAGGGAGAGGTCGTGGCCGGCATTGAGGCCGAGACCGCAGTCGCGAGCCACCTTGGCAGCCTCCACGAAGGGTTTTATCGCCTCCTCGCGACCGACAGCATAGCGGCTAGCATAACTCTCAGTGTAGAGCTCCACGCGGTCGGTGCCCGTCTTAGCGGCCATCTCGATCATCTGTGGGTTGGCGTCGATAAAGATACTCACACGGATGCCACATTGTTTGAACTCCTTGACTACATCACACAGATAGCCCTGGTTCTTGACGGTGTCCCAGCCGGCGTTGGAGGTCAGCACCCCTTCGGCGTCGGGCACCAGTGTCACCTGGGCAGGCCTGATTTCCTTCACCAAGTCAATAAAACCATAAGGCTTGCTTTTGGATATTCCTTTCGGGTTACCCTCTATATTATACTCCACACCTATCAATGGCTTGATGGCCAATGCATCGGCGTAACGGATATGACGTTCGTCGGGACGCGGATGGACGGTGATACCCTGGGCTCCAAAACGCTCGCAGTCCACAGCAAACTTTAACACATCGGGGGTGTTGCCACCACGTGCGTTACGGATGGTAGCCACCTTGTTGATATTGACACTGAGTTTTGTCATAACTTTCTTATTTTGGGAAGTTAAAGAAATAAAGAAGTTATCGCGCTTCGAGCTAGGAGTTAAAGACAAATGTACTGGACGGTGCTATTGTCTTTAACTTCTTTATCTTCTCTAACTTCTTTAACTTCCTTATTTCAATTTAAACTCTTTCTTTATTACGTCGACCATGTCGAGCTTCTCCCAGCCGAAGAACTGGACTTTTTTCTTGTGTTTGTTGCCGTCGGCGTCGTAAAGGATGACGGTCTCCTCTTTAGGGTCGCGACCCATATGGCCGTAGGCGGCGGTACGGCGATAGATGGGGTTCTTCAAGCCAAAACGTTGTGTAATGGAGTAGGGCCGTAGGTCGAAGAGTTTTTCTACTCGCTTGGCAATCTCTCCGTCGGACATCTTTACCTTGGCTGTGCCGTAGGTGTTGACATAGAAGCCTACAGGATCGGCCACGCCGATGGCGTAGGCCACCTGCACCAGCACTTCGTCGCAGAGTCCCGCGGCCACCATGTTCTTGGCGATATGGCGGGTGGCATAGGCTGCCGAGCGGTCGACTTTCGAGGGGTCCTTGCCGCTGAAGGCACCGCCGCCGTGGGCACCGCGGCCGCCGTAGGTGTCGACAATGATCTTGCGGCCAGTGAGACCGGTGTCACCATGCGGACCACCGATGACGAACTTACCCGTGGGGTTGACATACAACTTGTAGTCTTTCCCTGCAAAGAGGGCGCGGTTCTTGGCGTTGATGCGTTTGAGCACACGCGGTATCAGTATCTCGCGCACATCCTTCTCAATCTGCTTGAGCATCTTGCGCTCGGTGTCAAACTCGTCATGCTGGGTGGAGAGGACGATGGTGTCAACGCGCAAGGGACGGTTGTCGTCGCTGTATTCAATGGTAATCTGACTCTTGGCGTCGGGGCGCAGGTAGGTCATCACCTTGCCCTCCTTGCGTATCTTGGTCAGCTCCTGCAGGAGGATATGAGCCAGCGTGATGGGCAGCGGCATGTATTCACGTGTCTCATTGCAGGCATAGCCGAACATCATGCCTTGGTCGCCGGCACCTTGCTCCTCCTCTTTCTTACGGCTGACCCCTTGATTGATGTCGCCGCTTTGGCCGTGGATGGTAGAGAGTACGGCGCACGATTCAGCCTCGAACTTGTACTCGCCTTTGGTGTAACCTATTTCCTTGATGACGTCGCGGACGGTCTCCTGAATGTCGACCCACCCGTTGCAGGTCACCTCGCCGCTCACCACGGCCAGACCCGTAGTCACCAACGTTTCGCAGGCCACATGGCTCTCGGAGTCGCGGCGGAGGAATTCGTCGAGCAGCGCATCGCTGATCTGGTCAGCCACCTTGTCGGGATGGCCCTCGGAAACACTTTCGGAAGTGAAGAAATAACTCATAATTACACTACTTTTAACTGTTAATACTTGGGTTTTAACAGTGAAAAGATTGTACTGAAATTGCCGTTGAATTAGTGCTTTAGCATTTTTTCAAGTGGTTGCAATCATTACAAATCTATCCACATTTTCAATTGCAAAGATACAACTTTTTCCCAATATGGGGAAAAAATAATTGGGTAGTTGAATTTTTTAGAAAACATACCCCACACCCACCGTCAGACCGGAGACATGGTTCGTATAGTTTCCGTGCAAAGAGCGGTCCAACGACCAGGGCATATACTCCACACGTCCCTGCCAATGTCTCTTCCCCACTCGCACCCCCACCAACGGCATCAGAGTCAGTCCCTTTATGGCATATGCATTATCCTCATCCAGAAAATGTATCGTTAATGGCGTTGCATCTTCCGAATAATTGGCATATCCGTATGTGTAGCGAACCAAACCTCCCGCCACAACACTCACATCCCAACCCCACAGCAGTTCGGGGAAAGTATAGCTCACCCTCAGCGGAAAAACCATATCCTTCTCGTCATAATCCGCATATCCCTCCTTTCCCCAGTTTGAAATAGGCACCGTAGTAGGCACATAGATCCTCGCCCCTAAAGCAACACCCCATTGGCTGGGCAGCCGCAAATTATACTCCGCTTCGGCATACATACTCCACATTCCAACGTTCTTCTCTCCATACATCCAGACAGGCTCCGACAAATGCATAGTCTCGTGGATATAGCCCACATTAATACTAAACTGCGCCCATGCCGCTATATTTCCAAACAGCACAACAGTAATAAAGATTAAGAACCGCTTCATATATTATGTTATTTTAATGTTTCAACCGGTTGTAGTGGCAGACCAGCAGATTGCCGTCATCATCGTAAAGGTGGAGTCCGGAGCCTTCGCAGTAGCGCCACACCTTGCAGTCCTTACACTGGTCTTTCCGAGCCCAACTTCGGTCACGCATCATTTGAAAGCGGTTCTGCCACACATCCCAGAAGTCGTCCTTGTAGATATTGCCTTGGTCCATGTGGCTGCGTACCGAGGTGCAGCCACTGATGCCGCCATCGCAACGAATACTGGCCACCTCCACGCCGCTGCGGCAATAGAAGAAATGGTCGCGGACACGCTGCTCGTAGGGACCGAGGAAGCCCTCACAGGCATAACTTACATCTATTGATCTTTCACCTTTCACCTTTAACCTTTCACCTTTAATGAAATCCAGGATGCCACGGAATTGCTCGTCGCTCAGTTGCAATTCGGGGTCGTGGGCGGCACGGCCCATGGGAAAGATGCTGAAGAGACGCCAGGCGGGGACTCCAAGCGAAACGAGGAAATCCTTGAACTCGCGCAGATGGGGATAGCTCTGTGGATTGACGCAAGTAACGACATCCCACAGGATATCCTTCTGCTGGGCGAGCAGTTTGATGGCTTCCACCGCCTTCGCGAACGACTGCGGATGCCGCCGTATCCAGTTGTGCTGCTCCTCGAAGCCGTCGAGGCTGACAGTGATACTATGCATACCGCTGGCCAGTAGGCTCTCCAGACGTTTCTCGTCCAAAAGGAATCCGTTGGTAACGAGGCCCCAGGGATATTCACGACGGTAAAGTTCCAGCCCCACCTCCTCGAGGTCGTCACGCAGCAGGGCCTCGCCACCGGTGAAAATCACAAACACCTTATGCGTGTCCACATGAGGTGTAATAGAATCGATAACCCTCAGGAAATCCGCCGCCGGCATATCCTTCACCGCAGGCTGCACCTTGCAGTCGCTCCCGCAATGGCGGCAACTCATATTGCACCGCAGCGTGCACTCCCAAAACAACGAACGCAGCGGATGCAACTGCTCATTGGTATGCCGCAGCGAACGCTGCAGTTCAAGACCGACACGCTGCTTTAGAGAAAGGCTCATGATTCCTGCCGCTCCTACGGGGCTCAAAAAAATTTTTATTATTTCTTCCGGGGGTTAACACCCCCGGCTAATCTCTGTCGCCCCTACGGGGCTCCACCGGAGGTATTGTCCTTTCACTCCTTTTCACTCCCTCTCTCTCCCTTTCACTCCTTCACTTGTTTTCCAACTTTATCTCCACCTCTTTGTTGAAGGTCCCTTGGTTCCAGCCGCCGGCGCCAGTGCGGTCCACGTCGGCCTGGTTCACCTTCATCTCCAGCACCTGATTCTTGTACTCGCCGTTCTCCTGACCATCGACATCGCGCACCATCAGTTTCACCTCCTCTTGCGGGAGGCCACTGTTGCTGATAACGAAATTTCCGTTCCCGTCGGTCTTTACGGCGCTTTGCTCGAGCCACTGCTGCACCCGCTTGGGGTCGCCTTGCAGTTCGCCGTCTTTCACCTCCATGTTGCGTTCCAGCATATTGACGCGGATATCCTTCACGGGACGTCCGTCGGCATCCTTCACCTGACCGCGAATCATGAAGTTCATGGTCGGCACACCGTACATCAGACGTATCTCCTCGCGAGGCTTCACCTCCGGAGTCTCCTCGGGTTCGGTCTTCGTCGCCTCCTTGTGGCAATGGCAGGCCGACAGACCAAAGGCACTCATCACGGTGACGAGCAGCCAGTTCTTGAGTTTGAGATATTTAATTTTCATGCAAGAATAACGCCGTTATGTCAAAAAAATTGTGTATTTTTGCAAATCAATTTATGGAACAAAACGACAGACCCTTTATCATCGCCGGCCCCTGCAGCGTGGAGAGCCGCGAGCAGTTGCTGGCCGTCAGCGAAGCCTTGTGTCGCATGCCGCGTGTGCGGATGATTCGCGGCGGCGTGTGGAAGCCGCGTACCCGTCCGGGAGGCTTCGAAGGCCTCGGCGAACCCGCCCTGCGGTGGATGAAAGAAATCAGCGACAGTCCCTTGCGCATGGCCGACGGCCAACCCGTGCGCTTCTGCTGCGAGGTGGCTCGTCCCGAGCATGTGACACTCTGCCAGCAGTACGGCATCCAGACCGTCTGGCTCGGCGCCCGTACCACCGCCAATCCCTTCATGGTAGAGGAAGTCTGCGAGGCGCTGCGAGGCAGCAACATGCAGGTGATGGTGAAGAATCCTGTGAGTCCCGACCTCAGGCTCTGGCTCGGCGCCATCGAGCGCATGCAGCAAGCCGGCATCCAGCATGTCGCCGCCGTCCACCGCGGTTTCAGCATCTACCACTGGCGCAACGCCCAGCAGGTCTACCGCAACGACCCCCTCTGGGAGATGGCTTTGGAGCTGCGCCGCCAGCGGCCCGACATCCCTGTCATCTGCGACCCCAGCCATATCGGCGGCAACAGCCGCCTCGTGGCGCCGCTCGCTCTGGCCGCCGTGCAGCTCGACTGCGACGGACTGATGATTGAGGTGCACCCCTCCCCTGCCGACGCCTTCACCGACGGTGCCCAGCAGCTCACCCCTGCCGAACTGTCCACTCTCCTCTCCACCCTGCCCTACACCTCGGGTCACGGCAACCCCGCAAGCCTGGAGCCCCTGCGCAAGCAGATTGACGACATCGACCACGAGATTCTCAGCCTCCTCAGTCTCCGCATGAACCTCTCGCGGCAGATAGCCCATATCAAGAAAGAGCAGAACCTCACCGTCTACCAGGCCAAACGCTGGGAAGAGGTGATGAAAGACCGCCTGCAGGTGGCCACCGAGCTAGGACTCAGCACCGACTTCATCGAAGAACTCCTCGAGAAAGTCCACGGCGAGAGCATCCGCGTCCAGATGGACTGAAAAAATCGCTCAATTCACCAAATTAGCTGACGAATAAAAGTCATAAAAAAAGCCCCGCTCCAAGACAGAGCAGGGCCATCGCAAAACTATGAAAAAATTACTCTTCAACGGGAAGTACGGAGACGTAACTACGGTCTTCGCGGCCTTTGTGGAACTTAACGACACCGTCGATAAGTGCAAAGAGGGTGTGGTCCTTACCCATGCCAACATTCTGGCCGGGGTTGTGGGCGGTACCACGCTGGCGAACGATGATGTTGCCGGCGACGCACTTCTGACCACCAAAGATTTTCACGCCTAAGCGTTTGCTTTCGGATTCACGACCATTGCTGGAACTACCGACACCTTTTTTATGAGCCATACTATACTGTTTTTAAAAGGTTAGACACTAGGATTAGTTGATGCTATCGATTTTGATCTGGGTCAGATAGTCGCGGTGGCCGTTCATCTTCTGATAGCCTTTACGACGGATTTTCTTGAACACCAAAACCTTATCGCCCTTAAGGTGGCGGAGGACGGTAGCCTTTACATTAGCACCAGCAATGTAAGGTTTGCCAACCTCAACTTTGCCATCATTGTCTTTAAGCATCACGGTGTCAAAAGACACTTCGCTACCCTCGTCGTTCTTCAGACGGTTGACGAAAATCTTCTGATCTTGGGCGACCTTGAATTGCTTGCCTGCGATTTCTACGATTGCGTACATTTTTTAACTTGTTGTTTTTTAATTACTTTCACTCATTTTCGAGGGTTTTCTCCCCTCGATTTCGGACTGCAAAAATACAAACATTTTTGAAACTGGCAAAATATTTTTTTATTTTTCTCTTTTCCTAAGGGACTTAAGGTCATTAACGACCTTAGGGTCTACCTCCTTAGAGGAGGTCGGAGCCAGCGGTAGCGTGTCGGGCCAGAAAGTGAACTTACACTTGGCGCTACCGGCGAAGATGCCCAACGCCCCTTCGACATTGCCCCTCACAGGACCCTGTTCGCTGAAAAATCCACCGGAGGAGTTCTGGCGCGACACATCGATAATGTAGCGATAGCGCGCCGGCGTCACCGACTCCAGACTCACGGTGTACTCGTGCTTGAAGGGCTGCACCTCGTTGGTGTCGACGAGATGCAGGATACGCATGCTCACATGGTAGTTCTGCCCGTCAATCTCCGTATCCCTAAACAGGTTGCGGGTATAGAGGTAGCCCAACATGGGGATGGAGTTAGAGGCGCCGCCTGTGATCTCGGGATTGTTGCGAAGCATGAAATAGCTCACATGCACCGTGTCCACGGTGTCATATTTCTGCTTCCAATCATCAAACCTGACACCGCTGTCGCGCACCGTGAGCGCAAGGTTGTAGTACTCCTCCTGCCCCGCATGGTCCTGGAAGTCGAAGTCGGCCAAGTAATAGCGGAAAGTGGAGCCAAATTCGTTGTTGAGCAGCTGCAGATGGCTGAGGGTCGGCAGATAAGGCACATAGGTGTGCGCGTGAACGAGACGGCCACCGGCATTGACATCTATCGTCAAGCTGTCGCCCTCGGCATAGGTATAGGGGAAGAAATACTTGCAGTTAACCACCGAGTCGGGCGTAGAATACGGCACACCATTGATGGTAAGCGTCATGCTGACATCCGGCACCGGCTGGTTGTTCGAGGTGTCGAGGAAGAACCGCGTATGGGCGAAATAGACGAAGGCCTGCTTATCCACCGACGGCACCGCATTGAGCACCAACTGCGCCTTCGACGGGTCGTTCTCGATGTCGAGGACCTTCTCGCAACCCGAAATGAAAAATGAAAAATGAAAAATGAAAACCAAGAAGCCTATATGTGCAATCCTTTTCATACTTATCTACTGTCTACTTATCTACTTATCTCCTAAAAATACAGCGTATACCCCACACTTGGCAGTATCGGGAAGATACTCAGCTGCACCAGCGCCGAAGGATATCCTTGGTAGGTCTCGTTCTTGGAGCGGTAAAGCATGTAGGGGTTCTGCCTATTATAAACATTATATATGCTCACACTGATGGTGCGGCGTGCGCGTTTGAATTTGCGATGGAAATTGGCTCCAATGTCCAGCCTATGGTAATTGGGCATGCGGTAGTTGTTGCGGCCCTCGACATAGTTCACCGACTGGCCATAGCCGTTACCCTCATAGTCCTCGGGGTCTTCCTGTGCCACAGGATAGCTCTGCGTGGCCAGCGAGGCGGCATTGCCCGTGGAGAAGACCCATGTAGCACTGACATCCACACGGTCGCTAAACTTGTAGTTGAGCACGATGGAGATGTCATGCTGACGGTCGTATTTTGCGGGGAAGGGATTGCCATTGTTCAGCACCTGGCCGGGGCGGTCAAAGAGGTGCATCGTGCGGCTCCAGGTGTAGCCTATCCAACCCGTGAGGTTGCCTATCTCGCGCTGCACCAGCAGTTCGATACCGTAACTCCAGCCCTCGCCGGTATACACCAGATTCTCCCAGTTCTCGCTGCTGCCGAAGAAGGTGGCGCCATCTTTGTACTCGATGAGGTTGTCCATCTTCTTATAGTAGGCCTCAATGCTGAAATCGGCGATACCGCTGCGGCTGTAGCTGATGCCACCGGCTATCTGGTCGCTGGTCATGGGGGGCAACTTGTCGGTCACCGGCACCCAGAGGTCCGTAGGCAGCGTCACGCTGGTGGTGCTCAGCAGGTGCACATACTGCTGCATGCGTGCATAGCCCACCTTCACCGAGAGGTCGTCGCTGAGCATCATGCGTCCCGACAGGCGCGGCTGCAACGATGTGTAGAACGAATGCTCTACTTGGAAGGCGCTGAAGTGCAGTCCGAGGTTCACCTTCAAGGCTTCCGTGATGGCCCAGTCATCCTCCACATAGGCCGCCATCTCGTTGGCGGGCACCGTGCCACTGAAGATGGCCGAGTCGATGCGCAACGCTTGGTTCATCTGTATCGAGTCGTAGTAGTTCACGCTGCCGCTGGCCACCTCGGGGGTGAACCAGTGCCGTGTGAACGAGGCTCCGAACTTGGCGTTGTGCTCCGGCTTGGGCGAGTAGTCGAAATCGGCCCGCAAGGTTGCCTCCTTGATACCCGAGCGGTAGTCACCCTCCATGGTCGAAGGGTTGGGGTCACTGGGGGTCGCCAGCTTCTCCACAGAGCCCAGAAGATGGTTGTCGTACTGCGTATAGTTGGCCGCGAGGTTCATAAAGAGCTGCGGCGTCAGCTCGTAGTTCCACCGCAGCGCGCCCACCGTGTTACCCCAGCCGTTTTCAAATCCCAGATAGATATTCTCGTTCAGAGAGGTAACAGTCTTTACGCGCCCGTGAACATTGTCGTCTCCCTTGTAGAATGAGGCATAGAGACGACTCTTGTCGCTGAATTTGTGCGTCAGCTTCGCGTTAATGTCATAGAAGTAGTATCCCGCGTCGAACTTCGCATTCTGCGCCACCGTGGGGCCCTCGGGCGGATTCTCCGACGTAGCATCGTTAATCCACATGATGGCGGGGATGATGAAAAGCTCCGCGTAGGTGCGGCGTGCTGAGATGCTGAAGGTGGTCTTCTCCTTGACGATGGGGCCCTCGAGGCTGAACTTCGCCGAGATAAGTCCTATCGAGGCGTTGCCATGCAGTTCCTTGTCGTTGCCGTTGTTCTGCGTCACATCGAGCACGGCGCTCAGCCTTCCGCCAAAACGGGCGGGAAAAGAGCCTTTGTAGAGCGTCACATTCTTGATGGCGTCGGTGTTGAAAGCCGAGAAGAAGCCGCCCATGTGGCTGACGTTGTACAGCGGCACACCATCGAGCAGGAAGAGGTTCTCGTCGGGACCACCGCCGCGGACATACATGCCGCTGTTACCCTCCGAGCCACTCTGCACACCCGGCATCAGCTGCAGCGCCTTGATGAGGTCGGCCTCGCCGAACATCACGGGCACCGACTTGAGCTTCTCCACGGGCACCACCACGGCGCTCATCTGCGACGACCGCGTGTCGCCCGTACGCTCGGCGGTGATGACGACTTCGTCGAGGGTAACGCTCGATGACAGCTGTACGTTGACCTCGCGGTTCTTGTCAAGTCTGAAGTGAAAGAACTGTGGCTCGTAGCCCACGAAGCTCACCTTGAGGTCCACCGAGTCGCTCTTCAGCGTCAGCGAATAGTGGCCATAGAGGTTGGTAACGACGCCCTTGCCGCTACGCGTGTCCACCACCGTGGCGCCGATGAGCGTCTCGCCGCTCTTGACATCGGTGACGGTGCCACTGACGGTAAAGGTTCGTTGTGCCACCGCCACAAGCGGCAACAGGAACAGAAGCACAAGCAAGCACAAGCCCCGCAGGGGTGACAGAAACCTTTCACTGTAACAAACTCGTTCGCTCATCATACTCTATACCATAAGCCTTGAAGAACATCTCTACCTCTTCTCTGAAAGTTCTCTTTCTGTGATGTTCTTCCTGATTGATAATATAATTCACCGTCTTCTCTATCAATGTCGGACTCACTGAAAACGCACCATATCCTTCCTGCCAAGCAAATTTAGCATACCGTTCTGAAACCCCTTTCAACCAATGGCTGCTCTTAGCTTTCAGATTACGCATATAGTCGGCCAGTGCCACAGTCGGCGGCAAAGAGAACAGGACATGTACATGGTCGGGCCGCCCACCCACCATCAGCGTGACGCCATCGATATTATTGATGATTCCACCGATATAAGCGAACAGACGCGTCAGGTCGGCATCTGCGACCGTAATCCCATTCTTTTTAGTATGGAACACAGCATGTATGTTGTTTTTCACCAATGAGTTTCCCATTGTTTCGTTTTTTTCCCGTCACCCCTTTCAGGGGTTCGTTAATCATTATTTTTTTTACAGGGGTTATCACCCCTGCCTGGATACCATTCACCCCCTGAGGGGGTTCAATATCATTATTTGTTTCCTTTACAGGGGTTATCACCCCTGCCTGGGTACCATTCACCCCTTACGGGGTTCAATTTGTTCCTTTCCTATTTGTCTTATCACCCCTGCCTGGATACCATTCACCCCCTGAGGGGGTTCCACCGACAAGCCCCGCTTGCGGGGCGTAGGATTATAGGCAGGGGTGGAGCGAAGCGAAACCCCTGCACATACATCACCACCATCCTTTGAGAACCCCGAAGGGGTGGCAGGACACTCTTCCAACATCTCCAGCACTGTCCTCCCCAGCAGGGGGTGCCGGTAGTCGGACATGATTTCGGCTAATGGTTCGAGGACGAAGCGGCGTAGGTGCATCCGCGGATGGGGAAGCGTTAATTCGGGAGTGTCGAGGACAAGGTCATCGTAGAAGATGAGGTCGATATCCATCGGGCGGGAGTGGTATTTTCTAGGTGTAAGGTGTAAGGTGTAAGGTGTAAGTGGGGGGCGGTGCCGTCCAAGTTCTTTCTCTATCGCGAGCGCGGTGCGGAGGACCTGCCAGGGGGAGAGCGTGGTCTCCACCAGCAGGGCGCGGTTCAGGAAGTTTTCCACCTTCCTCTTTCCTCTTTCCTCTTCGAACTCCCCCCACGGCTCCGTCTCGTAGACCCGCGACAACGCAACGACAGAGCCGATACGCTCGCGTATCTGCTCTGTCGCCTGGTCTATCAGCCGCTCGCGGTTGCCCTCGTTGCCGCCGATAAGGAGAACTACTCTGTTCATTCTTTTTTTTCATGGGTAGTTAAAGAAGTTAAAGGAAGTTATCGCTCGCTTTGCTCGCTAGAAGTTAAAGCCAAATGCACAAGACGACACCATTGTCTCTAACTTCTTTAACTTCTTAACTTCTTTAACTTCTCAAAATATTATCCGCAGTGGATAAACCGTTCCACCAAGGCCAGCGTCTTCTCGCTGTCCTTGCCTATTTCGGCGCGGAGGGTGCGGTCGTTGAAGGCACGGAGTTCCTTGAGGATGCCGTCGATGAGCTGCGGAGCGAAGATGCCGTCCTGCTCATACACGGCGCGGTCTTTCTCCAGCAGGTCGGCACTGGCGGCGCAGCTGTCGGGTAGCACGTCGAGCTTCGCCAGCACCTCCTCGTGCTCGAAGATGTTCACGTTGACATAGCGGTCTTTGGCATACTGCACGGCATTCTCCATCTCGAATCCGTGGCGGGCCGCCACGGTCATGCCGGCCAGCAGCAGGTAGATGTTGGCCGAGCCGTCGGGCGTGCGCAGCTCGATGGTCTGTTTGCGGGTGAAGTCCACCTTGTCGTTTTTCTCCAGGGGATTGGCGGCAGCCATCATGTTGCCACAATCCTTGCTCCATCCCAGCGGCACGCGCACCATGGCGCTGCGGTTGCGGTCACCCCAGCAGATATTCGTGGGAGCCTCCTGGTGAGGCACCAAACGGAAGTAACTCGTAGGATTGGTGTTGCCGAAGGCGGTAAGGGAGCCGGCGAGGCTCAGGATGCCAGCCATAGTCTTCATAGCCACCTCGCTCAAACCGTTCTCGCCGACATACATATTCTTGCCGTCCTTGCTCACGCGGGTGTGTACATGCATGCCGCTACCGGCCTTGCCGACGGTGATTTTGGGGGCGAAGGTGACGGTGATGCCGTACTTGTAGCCCAGCTCACGCATCATCCACTTGGCGATGACCAGCTGGTCGGCAGCCTGCTCGAGGTGCGTGGGCAGGAACTCAATCTCGTTCTGCTCATACATCAGGTCGCCATGCGTGAAATTGCCCACCTCCGAGTGGCCGTACTTAATCTCGCCACCGGCGGCGGCAATCATCCGCATCGCCTCGGTACGGAACTCCTCAAACTTGCAGTACGGCATCGACACATGATAGCCGTGCTGGTCCTCAGGCATATACTCCTCCTGCTTCGGAGCGATGGCGTAGTACTCCAGCTCGCCCATCACCTCGAACTCCATGCCGCCCGTGGCCTCGCGGAACGCGCGGTCGGCCTTCTGCAGCGTGTACTCCGGAGCCATAGCGAACGGCTCGCCGTCCTTCGTGAAGAACGAGCACAGCAAATCCAGCGTCGGCACCTCGGTGAAGGGGTCGAGGAACGCCGTGCGGAAGCGCGGAATGACATAGAGGTCCGAATTGCCGGCCTCGATGTAGGGGAACAGCGAGCTGCCGTCCACGCGCTCGCCGCTGGTCAGCACCTCGTCGGCATGCGCCAGGCTCTGAATGACGAAGTTGAGCGTATGCAACTTCCCGTCATCCGCCATGTAGCGGAAGTTGATCATCTCGATTTGGAACTCCTCGATGACCTTGAGGATATCAGCCTTGGTGAATTCGCTCATGGGTTTCTCCAGGAACGCCACCAGGGGGTTGGGGTTGAACTTGAGTTGTTCTTGTGTCATGATATATAGGTTGTTTTAATAAGTTGGTTTTTGGATAACGGCGAAGCGCTTTTTTTATTGTATCATAATCTAAAAACGTATCTCCACAATAACTGTTGTTCGTTTGTTGTTCGTTTGTTGTTCGTTTTAAAAGCGAACAACAAACGAACACATAGTGGACATATAGCGGACATATGATGGTGTGGAGGGCAACAAAAAAGGATGCCCGGAGGCATCCTTTTTTGTTGAAGTAGCGTTATCGGTTAACGAATCACGACGACGCGTTTGACGGCGTTGCCGACCTTGACCATGTAGACACCGGCGGCGGGCACGGTGAACTCGACGGTCTCAGCGGCTTTGGCAACGTTATTCACGCTGCGGCCGGTGACGTCGTAGACGTTGACATCCATGTTCTCAACGCCCTTCACAATGACCTTGCCATTGAGGCTGTAGGCCTGGAAGTCGGCGCTCTCGACCTCGTCGATGCCCTGGTTGCGGACAAAGTTGGCGGTGAGGGTGCTGCCGTTCCATATAGCCTCGACAGTGTCGGTGAAGGAGGTCATATCACGCTGGAGAGTCATCGTCTCGCCCTGAGCCGTGGTAACGGTCCAGCTCACGAAGGAGCAGCCCTCGGCGGGAGTGGCGGTGACGGTGAGTTCGTCGCCCACCTCGAAGATGCGAACGCCGCTGGGAGTGATGCTACCCATGGAGGCATCGTTCACAGTGAAGGTAATGGTCACAATCTCGCCTTGAGGCACGGTGACGGGATGGATGGTCATCGGGTAGTTGTAGATGTAGCTCCAGCCCCAGCCTTCGTAGTAGATGCTGTCGACCACAACGCCGGCGGCGCTGTTGGCCCACTTCTCGAAGTCACCATTGCTGAGGGTCTGAGCCATACCGGCATCAGAGATACCGTTGTTCTTGCTCTCCCAGTAGCCGGCATTGGCACCCGTCAGGGTCTCGCCATTCTCGCAAACGAAGGTGAAGTCGCTGAGGTAGCCATTTTCAATGGTGTAGCTGAAGCGCGGGTCGGCTTCGGCGATATCCTCAATCATATCCTGAACGGTAGCGGTACCGTTGAAGCGGTAACCCCAAGCGAGAGCGGTGTCGGGCCAGTTGATAGCGAGGACAGCCTGGTTGGAGCCTTCGCCCACCCAGTAGAGGATGTCGCTGGCGGCGATGGTAGCCTCAGGAACATCGACGGCGAAGATGGCGGTGAAGGTGCTACCATTCATCACAAAGCTCACAGTGTCGGTGTAGGCCGGGAAGTCGGCAGCGACGGTGGTGTCGACACTGAGCATCGGGATTTCGATATGCCAGCCACTGAGGCGGTAACCTTCGTAGGCGGTAGCGCTGAGGGAAATAGTTTCACCCTCTTCATAGGTGTAGGTGCCAGGAGCGGGAGTGGTGGTACCCATAGTGGCATCGTTCACAGCAAAGGTGATGGTCACTTCGCCAGAAACCTCGCTGCAAGGAGTAGCGGTGGCGAAGAAGACAGCACCGTCGGTCAGGTCGCTGGCATCCTCAGCAGCAAAGAGGCTGTCACCATTGACATCGATAATCATGAAGCTGGCCTCGTCGTCATAGCTACCAGAGTTCCACAGGAACGACACAGGAGCAGAGGCGCAGACCTCGACAATGGCGATTTCGGCAGTGTCTAACAGGGTGTAGTTATCCACAACGGCACCGCCCTGCATCACGTCGATGCTGGCACCGTTCCAACCGTCACCGTAGCTGTCTTCAGCATAGATATAGACATCGCAGGTAGCACCGGCGCAAGCGGTAGAGGCACTGATAAGAGTTACGTTGGAAGCATCAGTCTCAGAGCAGTTGGCAACCACACCGAAGGTGTAGCCGGTCAGAGCGGTCAGACCGGTGACAGTGTAGGTGGTGGCAGTCAAACCGGAGGCGATAACTTCACCTTCAGCACTGTAGATGGAATAGGTAGCACCGCTGTTATTGGCATCGTTCCAAGAGAGGGTGATGCTGTTGGTGGTAACAGTGTCGACGGCCAGATCAGCAATGGGGAAGCAGAAGCTGCCGCTCATTGGAGCGAAGACCACGCTGTCGATGTAGAGAGAGAGCTGGTCGTTGGCGGTGTACTTGAAGGCCACATACTTGGTACCGGCGGGCAGATACTCGATGTATTGCTCGTAGGTGAGGTTTACAATGTTGGTCTGCTCAGTGCCCCAGGTGAAGTCTTCGACATCATCGGTGGTGGTGGAGTAACCCAACTGGAAACTCTCAGGATAAGTAGCGCTGCCCGCCTTGTACATGAAGCTCACGACAACACCGTTGTCGGCGCCGCTGAGCTCGGGCGAGATGAGGTACTGGGGAGGATTGGTATTGTAAC
Source organism: uncultured Bacteroidota bacterium (assembly GCA_902800395.1). GTDB lineage: Bacteria > Bacteroidota > Bacteroidia > Bacteroidales > P3 > Colimorpha. The sequence goes on from CADCEC010000012.1 coordinate 18,468, forward strand.
CGAACTTGAAGGCACGGGTGCCGCTGTAGGCATAGCTGGTGTAGCCGTCCTCGACAATACCAGTGCTGGAAGCAATGTCCTCAACGGTCCAGCAACCAAGGGCAGCGCTGGTTTCCTCGAAGTCCTCGGTGTAAGGCAGCTCGACGGCGACGCAGGCGGTGTTGAAGACAACAACCATAGTGTCGCTATTGCTGCTGCTGCAGTTGGCGACGACGCCATAGGCGTACTGCGTCATGGCAGTGAGGCCGGTGAGGTTATAGGTGGTGTCGGTAACGGTGGCCACGAACGAAGAGTCGGCCATGTCGATGATGGTGTAGTTGCCAGCAGCGGTGCCGTTCCAAATGAGGGTAGCGCCGTCGGTAGTGACATCATCCACATCGAGGCCAGTCACAGGCAGACAGAGATCGCCAACCAGTTCGTCAATGGAGATATTGTCGATATGCAGGTTGTTGTCACCACCAGAGACAGTGGACTGAGCATAGAAGGCAATGCGGACGGTATCACCAGCATATTCGCTGAGGTCGACATACTGACGGAGGTACGAAGTGCTAGCAATCGAAGCCAAGCTGATATTGGCAACCGAATCCCAAGTCTGGCCATTGTCGGTGGAGGCAAGAATCATAAAGAGCTGAGTGGCATTGTTTTCGAAACCGGTAGCTACACCAGTGCCACTATAGGCGGTGAAAGCAGCGTCGAACGACAGCAGAGGCGAAGAAGCGGTGCTGAAATCGATAGTAGGGGTAATCATCCATTTCTTGCAGCTGGCACCGTAGATATTCACACGGTAGTGGCCAGCTTCGAGGCCATTGCTGACGGCGTTCGAATAAACCCACTGGTTGTTGGCAGCGAGGGTCAGAGCAGTACCTGCCATTGCCTCAGCGGCAGTGGTACCGGAGGCGCCACGCCAGCAAAGATCGGTAGCGAGAGAAGCAGAGAAGTCCTCGATAAAGGGCAGCTCCTCGGCACCGCAGTTGGTACGGAAAGTAAAGGAAACAGGATCGCTCTCATTATCACTGCTACAGTTGGCAACGATGATGGCAGTATACTGCGTGTTGGGCAGAAGGGTATAGAACTCAGCAACAGTGTCATAATAGGTATAGTCGGTTGTATCCGTTCCATCAGTAAAGGAAAGCGTATAAGAGTCAGCACTAGCATTCCAAGTCAGTGTGGCAGAATTAGAAGTGAGGTCGCTCACAGTCATACCAGAGACAGGATAGCAGATGTCGCCGGTGCTCTCGTCAATAGAAACGTTGTCGACGTGGAGGTTGTTGTCACCACCAGAGACAGTGGACTGAGCATAGAAGGCGATACGGACGGTGTCACCAGCATATTCGCTGAGGTCGACATACTGACGGATGTACGAAGTGCTGGCAATCGAAGCCAAGCTGATACTGGCAACCGAATCCCAAGTCTGTCCATTGTCGGTGGAGGCAAGAATCATAAAGAGCTGAGTGGCATTGTTTTCGAAACCGGTAGCTACACCAGTGCCACTATAGACGGTGAAAGCAGCGTCGAACGACAGCAGAGGCGAAGAAGCGGTGCTGAAATCGATAGTAGGGGTAATCATCCATTTCTTGCAGTTGGTACCGTAGATATTCACACGGTAGTGGCCAGCTTCGAGGCCATTGCTGGTGGAGCTTTCATAGGTCCACTGGTTGGTAGTGAGCGTCAGTGCAGTACCTGCTATTGCCTGTGCAGCTGTAGTGCCGGTAGAACCACGCCAGCAAGGATCGGTAGCGAGAGAAGCAGAGAAGTCCTCGATGAAGGGCAGCCCCTCGGCACTGCAAGCAGTACGAGCGCTAACCACAGTGTAGCCATTAGCAATATCACCAGCACCACAATCGGTCTGTACACCGAAAGTGTAAACTGTATTAGCATCAAGCTCATCAATAATGGCTGTGTTGTCAACAATAGTCACATTGACGACAGTAGTATCACTCATGTCATAGATAGTGTAGGTGGCACCGCTGTTGATGGTGTCATCCCAAGAGAGGGTAATGCTGCTGCTAGTAATATCAGAGGCAGTGAGGTTCTGAACCTTGAAACAGGTCGGAGCAGTACCATAGACGAAAGTGGTCTTGGGCATGAAAGCACGGGCAGCACCAGTGATATTGGCAACACTGGTGCCATTGTAACCCTGCCAGCTGGCACCAGTAACATTTTTACCATAGAAAGAGGCACCCTTGTAGGTACCCTCCAAGGTGTTGTAGATTTCAATCAGAAGGTTGCCACCTTGGTAGATGTAAGGAGTGTTAAACTCAATCTCCATGGTCGCCTGAGTGGCATCCAGAGAGCCTGTGTAGACCGTAGTAGCCCCCGTCATGTCCTCGAAGGCAGATAGGGTGGTACCGGTCACTTCCTTAACATTGACCACGAACTGGGCTACGCCCCACGAACTGGCAGCAGGAGTGCCCAAGTAATAGGTTAAGCCCAGAATGTTTTCTCCCGTCAAGTCCGTAAGCATATCAGCGGGATAGACGGTCTGGCAGCGAACGAAGTCATCGACATAGAGACCATAGACAGGCACGTAATCATTGGTTGCCGTGCTGTCGGCCACAGTCAAATACATCGTTTGCGCCTGCGATGCGAAGGGCAGCAGCATGGCTACCGTAAGCATCAAGTTGCGTAAAAACTTTTGCATGATGTTTTTGTTTTTGGTTAATAAATAAAGTTAATTAATGATTTTTATATTATATTTTTCTATACATTATATATATACGCTACCGGACGATGAGTTTGCGGACGGCGGTGTTCTTCTCGTCGACGATGCGGACGAAGTAGGCACCCTGTGCCCAGCCGCTGACATCGATGGTGACAGCGTTATTGCTCGTTTGCGTCGAAGCGTTGGTGTAGACGGCCCGGCCGTTGAGGTCGAGCACCGTGACGGTGCTGCCCTCCGCCACGCCGGCGAGGGTGACGCTGTGGCTGGCGGGGTTGGGATAGAGGCGGATGCGGGTGCTCTCCACATCGCCGATGGCGGTGGTGTCCTTCTCGTGGAACAGGGCCACCAGGTCACGGTTGCCTTCCAGCGGGAAGACATAGGGGTTGTCGGCATACTCTCTGATACCCTCCGTCCACTCGACGAACTCGAAGCCCTCGTTGGGGATGGCCGTGAGGGTCACCGTGGTGCCTTCCTCATAGGTGCCGGCACCGGTGACGGTACCCTTGCTCTCGTCGAAGTCCACACGCACGGTGTAGTAGACGATGTCGGGGGCGAAGAGGGCCGTGAGGGTCATATTGCTGGTGGGCACATAGGTGAAGGGATTCGCGGTGCCGAGTTCCTCGTCGCCGTTCATCCAAGCCACGAAGTGGTAGCCCGGCTCAGCGCTGGCGGTGACGGTGATGCTCTCACCCTGGGGGACAACGAAGGTTCCCGCAGGAAGGACCATACCCATGGCGGGGTCGGAACTGACTATATGCACGGTGTCGACGACGGCGGCGCTGACGGTGACATTGCTCACATAGGCCCAATAGGCGCTGACGGGAGGCGCATAGCCCACAAGCACCTTAGTGGCGGTGTTGGGGAGATAGGCGATGATATGGTCGTAGTCGGTCTCGCTGTCGTAGAAGTACTGTGTGGTGTCCCACTCGCGGTAGCCGGTGGCGGTCTCATAGCCGATGATGAGACGGTCGTTGGTGGTGTAGGAGCGGTAGGTGACATCCAGCTTCAGGCACTGGGCGCCAGTGGCGTCGAGTTCGGGCGAGATGATGCTCTGGTTGTAGTTGGAAGCTTCGTTGACGGAGCTGAAGCGCAACTCGGTGACGCCGTTGTTCTCCACGAAGCCCATGCCGCTGGGAGTTCCCATGGCGTTGGCGGTGTTGTTGCTGGTGTAGTCCCAGCAGCCGCGGGTGCCGCTGTTGAAGTCGAAACTCTCCGAGAAGGGCAGCGGCTGGGCACCCTGGCAGAGGGTGGTGAAAGTGAAGGGAACGTCATCGCCGTTGTCGCCAGCCAAGCAGTTGGCCTCCACCGCCAGGGTGTAGTAGGTGGCAGGGGTGAGGCCGTAGAGAGTGTAGGTATGGCCGGTGATGCCCGAGACCATCGTGGTGTTACCCTCCTTAATGGTGAAGGTGGCCACACCCACATGGTCCCAGCTCAAAGTGACGCTGGTGGGAGTGATGTCGGTGACGGTGACATTGGACATAGGCTGGCAGGGAGGCACGGGGGTGATATGAACGGTGTAGTCGTGGTAGACGCTATAGATGTGCGAGCCACAGGGGTCGTGGAAGCCACTGCCGCTGGAGATAAACTGGTCGAAGCCTGAGTCGGAACCGCCGATACGCATGCGGTAGTAGCCGGTGTCCCGCGTCGGGCTGATGAGGAACGAAGCGGTGAGGACGGTGGGGTTGGCGTTGGTGCTGGTGCCGGTGTAGACAATCTCGTCGTCCTCGAACTGCATATTGTTGTTCCAGTCAATCCAGATGATGGTGCCGTAGGTGTAGCCGGTCTGGTAGGTGATGGTCACTTCGGCAGGCATGCCGGCGGCCATGGAGCCAATGAGGTTGCTGTAGTTGCCATAGTAGGGAGAAGAGGTGGGACGCTGGCTGTTGTTCACCACCTCGTCGTCGCCGAAGGTGACATTGGCGATACCGTTGCCGTCAATCAACGTGGGTGAGGGGGCGCAGTAGCCGATATGGATGTTCATCGGGTCACTCCAGAGCGAGCTGTCGCCGGCACCGCAGATGCCACGCACCTGGACGATATAGTCCTCATCGAGAGTGAGACCCGGGATGGTGATCACGGTGTCGGAGGTGAGGAGATCATGGGTCCTGTTGTAGGTGTCGTCCTGACGGACGATGACCTGATAACTGGTGGCGTTGGTGCTATTCCAACTGACGGTGGCGCTGTTCTCGGTGGCGCTTTCGAGCACAACATTATTGATATCGCCGCAGGTGGGGAGGGGTTCCACCGTCACGTCGTCAACCATCCAATACCAGTTGGCCCCGTTAGCCACATGGCGGAAAGCCATGCGGGCGGTATCGGGAGCCGTTGCATAGCTGACGATGGCGCGACTATAGGTCGGGTTGCGGTGCAGAGTATCCAAAGCCACGAAGGTGGAGGTGTCGGTGGGGTCGGTCAGGTAACCCACCTGCAGCAGACCGCATAAGCTGTTGTCGGACTCGGAACGATGCATGAAGCGCATGCGCAGAGTATTGGTGGGGGCGTTGAGCTCAGGCAGCATCACCACGTTGCCGGTGGCATAGCTGTAATTGAATTTCAGCGAAGCGTTGCCGCTGTAAGGAGCGCTACTTACGAAGCACTCATTGTTGTTTGCGCCGTCCACATGGCTCATGTGGGTCCAGCAGAGCGGATGCTCGTTATAAGGCATGCCCTCGAATCCCTCGTTGTAGGGGACGTTCACCACACCGCAGCCAGTGCGGGCTTCCAGCACTTGGAAGAACGACTCCTCGGTAGCCGAGCAGTTGGCCACCAGCTTGAAGGCAACCAGCACATTCGGACTGAGGCCGGTGACAGTATAGGTAGTGTCCGCAATGCCGGTGGCAAAGAGGGTACCATGGTCGTAGTCGGAGAGGGTATAGGTGGCACCGGTATTGTAGGGGTCGCTCCACGAGAGGGTGATGCTGGTGGGGGTGCTCTCCGTCATCGTGAGGTTGGTGGGATGCAGGCAGGCATCCAGCTCCTCGAGGGTCACATCGTCGACAAACCAGTAATAGTTGCTCCAGACAGAATTCTGACAGAAAGCCACGCGGGCACCGGCAGGCACATTTTCGAAGAAATAGACCACATAGTTGTGGTAACCCGACGGAGTGTTTTCCCACTCCATGTAGGAGTAGGTCTGCAGTGGCACAAAGGTAGTGGTGTCGAGAATATTGGTGATATAGCCCACCTGCAGCGAGCCGCAGCTGGAAGAGAACATCTCGGGACGCGTCCAGAAGCGCACCTGATGGCCGGCAAGCGTGGTGTCCATGAGGGGCATCACGACAAGGTTATGCAGAGAACCACCGAAATGGAGACACATATTGCTGTTGTAGGAAAAGTTGGTATTCTCGTGGACATAGATGTCACCACCGAGGCATTCCCAGCAGCGGGGCACCTCATTGGGAGTCATATCCTCGAAACCGGTGGAATAGGGGTAGCTCATATGAGTGCATTCTGTCTCGCCGGTCACAGAAGACCACAGCGAGGCATCGGTAGCCGAGCAGTTGGCCTCCACATAAAAGCTATATTCGGTGGCAGGGGTGAGGCCGGTGACGGTATAGGTGGTGCCGGTGATGCCGGTAGCCACCAGGGAGGTATCCTCGGCATTGTAGATGCTATAGGTGGCGCCAGTGTTGTTGGGGTCGGTCCAGCTGAGAGTCATTGAGTTCGGAGCGGTGGCACTGACCGTGAGACCGTGCACCGAATAGCAGCTGACATTGCCGTTGCCGACATAGGTGAAGGTGGTCTTGGGAATGAACTGATAGCCATCACCTGCAGAGGTAGAGTTGCTGGCCTGCCAGGCACTATTGTGCGTGGTAGCGACGCCATAGAAGTACGACGAGCTAAACGAGCTATACTGACCGGTGGTGATGATAGAGACATCCAACAGCAGGTTTCCGCCGCCATACACATAGGGTGTGTTGAAATTGATGGTCATCGTGGAGCCAGTGCCGTCCAGAATGCCGGTAAAGACCGTCTGACCAAGGGTCGACGTGTTGGCGAAGGCTGCAAGCGAAGTGCCGGGGACCTCCATCAACTTCACCTCGAAAGTGGCACCCCACTGCAAATTGGCAGGTGTAGAAAGATAGAAAGTCATTCCTGTGATACTTGAGCCGGTAATCTCAGCATCCGTCGCGGCATCCTCCAACATGGTGGAGGGATAAATCACCTGACAATGCTGGTTGTCGTCCGCATATAATCCATACACAGGCACACGATTGTTGGTGGCCGTTCCGTTGGCGACAGTGATGGTGTGGGTCGTTTGCGAGAAGGCAACTACCGGCGAAAAAATCATCAGAGCAAACAAAAAAACGCGTAAACTCTTTTTCATAATGGATGGATATTTTTATATTTTTATTATTCTGTTGATACTCTTCTTCTTAATCTCACATACCATAGGTATACTATGATACGTTCAATTTGCAAAAGTACACTTTTTTTTTGATTGACCAAAAAAAATTTCAACCCCACCCCTACCCCACTGAAAACGAGAGGCTCCGGAATTTTTTCCGGGGCCTCTCGATAAAAAGGCTAATAAATGCCGTCCTTACAGGACTTGCTATCGAATCACCACGACGCGCTTGACGGCGGTGCCGACCTTGACCATATAAACGCCGGCGGCGGGTACATCGATGGTTGCCTGATTGCTTGATTGCTTGATTGCTTGAATCTGACGACCGGTCACGTCGTAGACATTGACATCCATGTTCTCGACGCCCTTCACGACGACCTTGCCGTCGACGCTGTAGGCTTGGAAGCCGTCAGCCTCGACATCGTCGATGCCCTGCACGGGCTCGAAGTTGGCCACGATGACGGCACCGTCGATGTCCATCGTCGCAATGTCGGTAAAGGTGCTGGGAGCATCCTCCACGGTTACGGTGCTGCCGTCGATAGTGGTCGTCCAGCTCACGAAGCGGTAGCCATCGAAGGGAGTGGCGGTGACGGTGAAGGGAGTACCCACGGCATAAGTATGCACGCCGCTGGGATTGACACTACCCATGGTGATGTCGTTCACCTCGAAGGTGACAGTCACCAGGTCGGAAGCGCCGGGGGCGAAGAGGGCCGTGAGGGTGAGGGTGGCGCCATAGTCGGCGAAACTCTGCGGCAGAGTGCCAACATTTATCGGATTCTCAAAGTCGTCATCGTCGGCATAGAGGGTATCAGAATCGTAGAGCATACCATCGAGGTAGATGTCGAGCACCCAAGCCTCCAGGTGATAGCCGGCATTGGGGATGGCGGTGGCCTCAATTTCGTCGCCCACATAGATGGTGTAGGTGCCGGGAGCAGGGTTGATGGTACCCATGGCGGCATCGTTGACAGCATAGGTGATGGTGGTGCTGTCGGGGTTGCCAGCCTCGAAGAGGGCGGTGAAGGTTATTTCGCCATAGCTCAAAAAGGCGTTGACGGGGAAATAGATGGAGATGTTTGCGTCATACAGGGTATCCTCATCGCCGTCGGCTTCCAAAACCCAACCCACAAAGTGGTAGCCGGCATTGGCAACAGCGCGGAACTCCACGGTGTCGCCTTCGACATACTGGTAGGTGCCGGGAGCGGGAACGGTAGTACCCATGGTGGCGTCGGCGGTGGCGAAGGTCACCGTCAGCGTGTCGGGCACATAGTCGCCCACATACAGATCGATGTCATCGATATAAAGGTAGTTCATGTCATAATCCACATGATGGAATGCCACATAGACACTCTGACCGGCATAAGCCGTCAGGTCGACAGAACGCTGGATCCATGTGCCATTGGCCTCATGGGCGGGGCGGATGACGGTAAAGGCAGAGGTGTCGGCAGTGGTGGTGGAGATAGCCACGCTATAGCTGTCAGGGAATGAAGCATTGGTCGCTTCCCACCAGCTGAAGGTGATGGGGTCGGTGGTGGCCGGCAGGTCGAAGCGCGGAGAGATGAGCCAGTTATCGGCATTCATGGCAATGGTTTGCCAGCTATACGACGCAGCGACATGGTTGCCGCTATGGGCGGAATACGTAACCCCCTCATTCCATGAGCCATCGGCATCAGGAGCCTCCACGGTGGTCCAGCAGACGAGACCGTTCTCGAAGTCTTCTGTGTAGGGGAACACCGTGATGTCGGCGCAGGCGGTCGCAGTAGCGATGGTGTTGATGATAGAGCTGTCGGTGGCCGAGCAGAGAGACTGCACGCCGAAGGTGTAGGCAGTACCGGCAGCGAGGCCAGTGACGGTGTAGGTAGTGTCGGCGGTGGTGCCCACAAGGGTCTCGCCGTTATAGACGGCATAGTTGGCAGCGTCGCCGCTCCAGCTGAGAGTCACACTGTTCTGGGTGGCAGCCTCGACGGTGAGGTCGCTGGGGGCGAAGCAGTAGTCGGCCGTCAGTTCGGTGACTATCAAACTGTCAATCCAGGCATACCAACTGTATTGGCCGAAGTAGTGGATGGCCACCTGGGTGGCATTGGCGGGGATGACAGACGTGAGGGTTTGGTAATCGGTGCCGCCCGCGGTGGTGTAATCAGTGGGATCCCACACAGTGTCGGTAGCGGTGACATAGCCGAAATTCAGCTTATCGTTGGCGCCATAGGTAGCATAGGTCACCGAGACCTGAAGGATGGAGGCATCGCTGCTGACACTCATCACTGGCGAGAAGGCATACTGATTGTAGTCGCTGGCAGAGCTGTAGGAGCTAAAGCGAAGGGTCTGACGACCGCTGTGATTATAGAAGCCCATGCCATTGTTGCCGCCAACATTGGAGGTGTTGTTGCTGACAAGGTCCCAGCAGTTGCGGGTAGCGCTGGTGCTCTCGAAGGCCTCGGTGTAGGGCAGGGGCACGGCTCCACAGGAGATGAAATTCGCGATGAAAGTTATGCTGCCGTAGCTCATCAAGCTGTTGGCAAGGTAGGAATAGGAGATATTGCTGCTACCCAAGGAGAAGGTATCGATACCGGCAATGATTTCCCAGCCCGTGAAGGCATTGTCACCGCTGGGAATGGCGGTGAAGAAGACTGTGTCGCCGGTGATTTACTGGTAGGTGCCGGGGGCGGGATTGGTGGTGCCAAGGGTGGCATCGTTGACAGCAAAGGTAACATTCAGCGTATCGGGCACATAGGAACCCGCATACACCCGCACGTCATCAATAAGCAGGGCAAACTCATCGGTGCAGTTGAAGTGACGGAAAGCCACATAGATATCCTGCCCGGCGTAGGCCGAGAGGTCGAGCACCTTAACTTCTTCATCGGCGCCCGTGAGAGTCCACTCGTTCACCAAGGTGAAGGCCGAGGTGTCGGTGGTGGTGGTGGAGACATAGACCCCGTAGTGCTCGGCATACCATGTGTCGTTGCCGGCGCCCACGGTCCACTGCATGGTGAGGCTGTCGCCGGCCACGGTGTGCAACTTCGGGCTGATGAGCCAGTTGTCTGGGTTCAGCGCCCCATAGGAATTGTCGTAGGAGAACGAAAGCATGATTCCAATGTCGGCACCGTTATAGAGCGTGGTCCAGCAAAAACTGTCGCTGTCGGCGTCGATGATGGTCCAGCAGCTGCGCGTGGTGCTCGTGCTGTCGAACGTCTCGAAGAAGGGCAGATTCAAGGTCGCACAAGGCGTCTGCGCCTGCGATGCAAAGGGCAGCAGCATCGCTGCCAGCATCAGAAATCGTACAACTTTTTGCATAATTTTTGTTTTTAATGGTTAATATATTTCAACGAATTAATTTTCTGTCAATTACACAAATTTTTCTATTTCCGTCCATTTTTTACATTTTGCAAAGATACGGTTTTTCCCTGATACTACCAAATATTTTAACACTTTTAACACAGAATGTTAACGAATCTAAACTTCACCCTTCCCCCATAAAGAATACTGATAATCAATAATTTATCAGAATTGCGGGGTTTCACACAATATTTTGCCCTCTGCGTCGTTAGAAACAATTATTACAAACATAATTAACTTTTCAAACCCTCACAATCATGTTCAAGAAAGAGACTTATATCGCCCGCCGCGAACAACTCCGCAAGGATGTGGGCCACGGCATCATCGTCATCCCCGGCAACCACGAAGCCCCCTGCAACTACAAGGACAACACCTACTGGTTCCGTCAGGACAGCACGTTCCTCTATTTCTTCGGCCTGCAGCGCGAAGACCTGGTGGGCGTCATCGACTGCGACAACGGCAAGGACTACCTCTTCGCCAACGACTATGACATCGACGACATCATCTGGACGGGTCCGCTGCCGAGCGTCAAGGAGCTCGCCGCCAGCGTGGGCGTGGCCAACAGCGGCAACCTCAAGGCCCTGGCCAAAAAGCTCGCCGGCGTAAAGGACTTCCACTATATCGCCCCCTACCGTTCCGACATCCGTGCCGACCTGGCCGAATGGCTCGGCCTCAACTATAACGCCGTAGACCGCTACGCCTCGATGGAGCTCACGCTGGCTTGCGTGAAGCAGCGCAGCATCAAGAGCACCGAGGAGATCCGCGAGATAGAGAAAGCCATCTCCACTGCCTACAACATGCACGTAGGTGCCATGAAGCTGGCCATGCCCGGCCGCTACGAGTACGAGCTGGCGGGATTCATGGAAGGCGAAGCCTGGAAAGGCAACGGCCCCGTGAGCTTCCCCATCATCATGACCGTCCACGGCGAGACGCTCCACAACCACGGCCACAACAACAAACTCACCAAGGGCCGTATGCTGGTGATGGACGCCGGTGCCGAGACCGCCATGAACTACTGCAGCGACATCACACGTTCGGTGCCCGTGGGCGGCAAGTTCGACGCCCGTCAGAAGGCCATCTACGAGATTGTCCTCGGCGCCAATATGGAGGCCATCCGCGTCACCAAGCCCGGCATCACCTACAAGGAGGTACACCAGGCTGCCAGCCGCAAGCTGGCCGAGGGCTACAAAGGCCTCGGCATCCTCAAAGGCAAGGTGGACGACATCGTGGCCGCCGGCGCCCATAGTCTGCTGATGCCTCACGGTCTGGGCCACATGATGGGCCTCGACGTACACGATATGGAGAACTATGGCCAGATCAACGTGGGCTATGACAAGGAGACGCGTCCCAGCGAGCAATTTGGCCTGGGGAGCCTGCGTTGCGGCCGCCGTCTGCAGCCCGGCTTCGTCATCACCGACGAACCCGGATGCTACTTCATCCCCGCCCTCATCGACAAATGGAAAGCCGAAGGGAAGTGCAAAGAATTCATCAACTACCGCGAGTTGGAGAAATGGAAAGACTTCGGCGGCATCCGCATCGAGGATGACATCCTGGTGACGAAGACCGGCTGCCGCGTCCTCGGCAAGCCGATACCGAAGACTGTCAAGGAGATTGAGGAGACGATGGCCAAATAAATTTTTGGAAGTTAAAGAATTAAAGAAGTTATCGCTTCGCTAGATGTTAAAGACAATACCGTTTATATGACAAATACGTTTGAAGATCTCCTTGCATGGCAAAAGGCACGTGTATTCATCAAACACACCTACCATTTGACAAGCTGTTTCCCTAATTCGGAACAGTTTGGTTTAACCTCACAGTTCAGACGGGCTGCCGTCTCCATTGCTGCCAATATTGCAGAGGGATACAAACGCATGGGGAAGGATGACAAACTACGATTTTTTAACTACTCCCAAGGAAGTCTCGAGGAATGCAGATGCTATATTATCCTGTCTCAGGACCTAGGGTATATTACAGAAAACGAAAGTATATCGCTCGTTCAGGAAATTGAAGATACAAGCAGATTACTTAACTCCTATTGTAGTGCAATAACGACTAGAAAAACATGGGAAGACTAAAGCATTTGTCTTTAACTTCTTTAACTTCTATAATTCTTTAACTTCTTTAAAAATAACAAGATGAACAAAGTCGAAATAGTATTAGCCAATACCGGGGAGCGGATGATGGTGGAGGCGGGGACACGGCTGGCTGAGCTGGCCGCCGAATACGTACGCAAAAAAACTGCCGTCGAAGGTAAGGCACCGCTGCCCATCCTCGGTGCCTTGGTGAATAACAAAGTGGAGCCGCTGCAATACCGCATCTACAACCCCAAGACCATCCAGTTGCTAGATATAACGAGCCGCCAAGGCTTCAGAATGTACCGAAACGCACTGACGATGATGCTGTACACTGCGGTACACGACTGTTACCCCAAAGCCGTGCTGAGTATTGACCACTCGCTGCAAAACGGATTTTACTGCAGGATTACGAGTGCTGTCGAAGACTTCCAGCTGCCTCCCAACGACGAGGTGTGCCGCACGGTGAGAGAACGCATGATTGCGCTACAGGAGGCCAACATGCCTTTCGTGGCCAAAACGATGCTGCTCAAAGACGCCATCGAGCTTATCCGTCCGCGCCATATGCCGAAAACGCTCTACATACTGGAGCACATAAAACAGCTCTACATAGAGATGAACTTCCTGGGAGAGACGGTACACAAAATCAACGGCAAGCTGGCGCCGAGCACAGGATGTGTGACGACCTGGGACTTCCGTCAATACGGCGATGACGGCTATATGTTGCAGTGCGCCGACCCGGAGCACCCCGACAAGCTGTCGCTCTACACCGAGACCCCCAAACTCTTCGCCATCTTCCGCGAGCACTACCACTGGACGGAGCTGATGCACATGGAGACCATCGCGGACTACAACCGCATCGTCTTCAACGGTGGCGGACAAGACCTCATCCTGCTGGCCGAGGCGCTGCACGAGAAGAAATATTCCGAGATTGCCGACCAGGTGCGGCAGAGCGGTGCCAAGATGGTGCTGCTGGCCGGGCCTTCAAGTAGTGGCAAAACGACCTCGTGCCGGAGGCTGAGCGTACAGCTAAGGGTGCTGGGATACGATGTCAACCAGCTGTCGTTGGACGACTACTTCCTCGGACGCGACCGCACACCGAAACTCCCCAATGGCGAGTACGACTTCGAGAGTGTCGACGCCCTCGACATTCCGATGCTCAACGAGCACCTCAACGCACTGTTTCGCGGCGAAGAGGTGAAGATTCCCACCTTCGACTTCAAGAAAGGCGAGCCCTTTTTCAGCGGCAAGACGCTGCAACTGGGACCGCGCAGCGTGCTGGTGGTGGAGGGCATCCACGCCTTGAATCCCAAGCTCACGGCGGAAATCGACGAGAGCATGAAATACAAGGTCTATGTCAGCGCCCTCACCCAGCTCTCCATCGACGACCAGAACATCATCCACGGCACCGACAACCGGTTGGTGCGCCGCATCGTGAGGGACAACAACTTCCGTGGCTGGAACGCCCACGAGACATTGCGTCGCTGGCCCGAGGTGGTGCGTGGAGAACGCAAGCATATCTTCCCCTACCAGGAGAACGCCAACGTGATGTTCAACAGCGCGTTGCTCTACGAACTGGGCGTACTTAAACTCTATGCCGAACCCCTGTTAAAGCAGGTTCCCGAGGACTGTCCGGAATACTCCATCGCCCAGCAGTTGCTAGGCTTCTCTGAGCTCCTGTTGCCTATCGACGACAAATTTATCCCCTACAACTCTATCATGCGCGAGTTCCTAGGCGGAAGCGCGTTTGAATATTGATAATGGTTAAAGGTTAATGGTTAAAGGTTAACGGTGAGAGGTAAATAATTACAGAAGATGCTACAGACGCTACATATAGAGAACTACGCCCTTATCCGCGAGACCGACGTCACCTTTGGTGACGGCTTCGTGGCCATCACGGGTGAGACGGGTGCCGGCAAGAGCATTCTGCTGGGGGCCCTCGGCCTGTTGCTGGGGCAGCGGGCCGATGCCGCCGTGCTGGCCGACAAGGAGCGCAAATGTGTCGTGGAGGCCCGTTTCGACATCGCAGGGCTGGGATTGCAGTCCCTCTTCGACGAGGCGGATGTCGACTACGATGACCTCCTCATCCTCCGCCGCGAGATACTCCCTGCCGGCAAGAGCCGCGCCTTCGCCAACGACACTCCCGTGCAGCTGCCGTTTCTCAAGACGCTGGCGCCCCGCCTCATCGACATACACTCGCAGCACCAGACCTTTACCCTCGCCGACAGCCACTTCCGCCTCTCGCTGCTCGACACGCTGAATTCGGTGTCCGCCGATTCGGTCGGCGGGAAGCCCCTCAAATCCTACCGACAAGCCTATACCGCCTACAGCGCCCTCAAACGCGAGCTCGAAGCCCTCACCGACGAGGAGGCCCGCAACCGCAAGGACGCCGACTACCTACAGTTCCAATTCGCCGAACTCGACGACGCCCACCTCGGCAGTACGTCCGACGGAGAAGCCGACGAGCAGACCCTCCTCGAGCAGGAGTCGCAGCTCCTCGCCCATGCCGAGTCGGTCCGCGAGGCTCTCTCCGAGGCGGCCTCACTTATGGACGACGAAGAGGGACAATCCATCCTGCCGCGTCTGCGGCAAGCCAGAGCGACCCTCTCGCATATCGCCTCCTACCATCCTGCCGCAGAGGCGCTCCTCGCCCGCATCGACAGCGCCCTCATCGAACTGGACGACATCAGCAACGAGCTGCAGCATACCGCCGACGGCGTGACCTACAGCCCTGAGCGGCAGCAGCAGGTCGACGAACGGCTGGCCCTTCTCTACCGCCTGGAGAAAAAACACGGCGTGGACAGCGTGGCAGCCCTCATCGCCCTGCGCGACGAGCTGGACGCCCGTCTGCAGTCCATCTCCTCGCTCGACGAGCGCATCCAGGAGCTCATGGAGCGCGTGGACCGCGCTTTCGCCAAGCTACAGACCGCTGCCGATGTCCTCACCGACTCGCGCCGCAAGGCCGCCAAGAAGCTCTCCGACGGCATCCTTCCCACGCTGCAGGCCCTCGGCATGCCGGAAGCACGCTTTAACGTCGAACTCACACCCACCACCACCTACGGCCCCACAGGACACGATGCCGCCATATTCCTCTTCAATGCCAACCGCGGAGGCGAGATGCGCGACATCGCCAAGGTGGCCTCCGGCGGCGAATTGTCGCGACTGATGCTGGCCATCAAGAGCATGCTCACCAGCCACTCGCTGCTGCCCACCATCATCTTCGACGAGATAGACACTGGCGTCAGCGGTGACATCTCCGTGGCCGTCGGCACCATCATGAGCCACATGGCGGAGCACATGCAGGTCGTCGCCATCACGCACCTGCCGCAGATTGCCGCGAAAGCCTCGCAGCACCTGAAGGTATACAAGGAGACCGATAGCGACAGTACCGTCTCGCGCATCCGCGAACTCGCACCCAAGGACCGCATCACCGAGGTCGCCACGATGCTCTCCTCAGACCCCCCGACGGCGGCAGCAATGCAGACAGCCAGGGAACTGATGGAGAGTTAAGAGTTAATAGTTAATAGATAATAGTTAAGAGTTAAGAGTTACAGTTGAAGTACTATTTGGTAGGATATATGTATTGTGGGAAGACCACCTTCGGCCGCCAGCTGGCGGAAGAGATGGGGATGGACTTCCTCGATCTGGACCGCGCTTTCGAGGCCCGCTACCACTATACCGTTCCACGCTTCTTCGAGGCCTTCGGCGAAGAGGCTTTCCGCAAGCTTGAGAACAGCATGCTGCGTGCCACCGCCGACCTCGACAATGTCGTCGTCTCCTGTGGTGGCGGTACTCCCTGCCATTCTGGCAATATGGACTTCATCCTCGCCCACGGCACCGCCATCTACCTACAGATGCCTGTCGACGCCCTCGTGGCCCGTGCCCTCCGCAGTCGCAACCCGCGTCCCAAGCTCCACGGCCTCCCTGAAGAGGAGATGCGCCGCCAGATAGCCGCCGGACTAAAAGAAAGGGAGCCTTTCTATCTGAAGGCCCCCATTATCCTGGATGGAATGAATCCTACATCAGCATCGGCATTATTCGCTCAAGAGATTCGATAAAGGTGTCCACCTCCTCGCGTGTGTTATAGACAGCAAAGGAGGCGCGGACAGTGCCGGGAATACCATAGCGGTCCATGATGGGCTGTGTGCAATGGTGTCCGGTGCGGACGGCGATGCCGAGCTGGTCGAGCAGCGTTCCCACATCATACGGATGGGCGTCACCGACGAGGAATGAAAGCACGGAAGTCTTGTGAGGCGCCGTGCCGAAGAGTCGGGTTCCCGGGATGCGAGAGAGTCCGGCGGTGGCATAGCGCAGCAGGTCGTCTTCCTGAGCGGAGATGGTGTCGATGCCCACCTCCTGCATGAAGCTGATGGCCTCGCCGAGGGCTATGACGTCACCCACGGAGGGGGTGCCGGCCTCGAACTTGAAAGGCAGTTGGTTATAGGTGGTACGTTCGAAAGTAACGTTCTCAATCATCTCTCCCCCACCCTGATAGGGAGGCAGTTCGTTCAGCATCTCCTCGCGGCCATACATGACACCGACACCCATGGGACCATACATCTTATGGCCCGAGAAGCAATAGAAATCGCATCCGAGGGCCTGCACGTCGACCTTCAGGTGCGAGATGGCCTGAGCACCGTCGATGAGCACGGGAACACCGTGACTATGGGCGATACGGATGATGTCGGCGACAGGGTTGACAGTGCCAAGGGTATTGGAGACATGGTTGACAGCCACGATGCAGGTCTTCGGGGAGAAGAGGCGTTCGTAGGCCTCAAGGTCAAGAACTCCTTCGTCGCTAAATGGAATGGGACGAAGGGTGGCACCGGCAAGTTGCCAAGGGACGATATCGGAGTGGTGTTCCATGCCGGAAACGATAACCTCGTCGTCACCCGTGAAGAAACGTTTGGAGAAAGAAGAGGCTACGAGGTTGATACTCTCGGTGGTGCCGCGGGTGAAGACAATCTCGTGACTGTGGCGGGCGTTGATGAAGGACTGCACCTGACGGCGCACGGTCTCATAGCGCTCTGTAGCGGCAGCGGCGAGGTGGTGGGCACCGCGGTGGATATTACTGTTGAGGGTTCGGTAGTAGCCGTCGAGAGCCTCGATGACCCGTAACGGCTTCTGTGTGGTAGCCGCATTGTCGAAATAGATAAGCGGATGCCCGTGAACCTGAGTATCGAGGATAGGAAACTGGGAACGGAGGTTCATTGTTTTTGTCGTTTTTTGATGAAGTAGCGGATGACGAAGAAGAGGATGACGGCAACGAAGAGGCCAATGATGATGTAGCTGAGGCTATTGCTGTAACGCTCGATGACGGTGGGGTCGGCGGTCTGGTAAGCAAGCCATCCCAGGAGTGCCAGCACACAATTCCACACAAGGGCTCCAAGGGTGGTATAGAGCATGAAGGCCCAGATATTCATCTTGCTGAGTCCTGCAGGGATGGAGATGAGCTGACGGACAACGGGAATGAGACGTCCAACGAGGGTGGACACCACGCCATGATCGTTGAAATACTTCTCTGCACGCTCCATCTTCTCACCCGAGAGGCGAAGCATGTGGCCCCATTTGCTGTCGACGAAGGCATAGATGATGGGGCGTCCAAGCCATCGCGAGAGGAAGTAGTTGATAAGCGCACCCAAAAGAGCGCCGAGGGTACCGACGAGCACCACCAGCCATATCACCATACCGCTCTTACCCTTAGGATTGGCGGCGACATATACCGCCGGCGGAATGACCACCTCAGAAGGGAATGGGATAAAAGAACTCTCGATAGCCATGAGACCACCGACAGCCCAATAGTTCATGTGGGCATCGTACCAGTGGAGTGCTTTGGCCACAAAGCCTGTGGAGGCTGTGTCGCCACGCACCGCTTCTGCCACGCCGACAGGCTCCTGCGCCATTGCAGGGCTGACGACAAAAAGGGTTGCCAAAAGAAGTATAACAAGTGATTTATTTTTTATCATGGGATTAAAGGTTTTTCTCGGAATTATTGTACGGATCTGTGGGAATAAGGGGGCCGAGGAGTGGGTGACTGATGATTTCGGGACATATCTCGGCAAGCATCGCGGGCGACACATCGGGCAGCATCTTGCGAGCACGGTTGTAGCGGTTGGTATAGAAGTAGGCCGCCGCCAGGTAGGTGCAATAGAACGGGCTGTGGGGGTAAACCTCGAGCGACTCCTCAGCAAACTGTTCCATCACGTCGTAGACCTTGTGATTGAAGAGAAACTGGGTATAGAGTTGGCATTGGGGCTCGGTGTAGTAACCCGTGGTAATCATCTGCTCGAAATATTCGGAAGCCTTCTCGAAGTCGCCTAGAGCGTCGTACACCATGCCGGCAGAACACAGCACGTCGGGATTGCCGTCGGGGAAGAAGTCGGAAGGGTGCATCTCCATGACATGCAGAGCCTTCTCAACATTGGAGATAGCCGTCGTTGCGTCACCGGTCTCGATATAGCATACCGCCATCGAGGCGTAGGCTTCGGCATCGGTGGGATTTTCCTCGATAGCCTTGCGGAAATAGGCCACAGCGGTATCGAAGTTGGCTTCACGGGCATAGAGTGAGCCGATGGTGCGGTAGACGCGGGAGCGGTCGTCGCTGTAGTCGAGCACCCGCAGCATGGTGGTCACCGCCTCGCTAGTGTGGCACATGAGGTCCTGCGTCTGCGAGAGGGCAACATAGGCATCGACATAGCTTTTGTCAATAGCGATAGCGAATTCGTAGGCGTCGACGGCCTTCTCATAAAGCGTGAGGTCACGATAGGCGCAACCCAGGCAATACCACGCCTCCTTGTTGTAAGGATGCTCGTTCACATATTTCTTCAGGTAGTCGACGGCCTCCTCGACACGGCCTGTCTCGAAGCAGACATCGTAGTAGTTATAGATGGTGAAGTCGTCGCACGAGTCACTCTCCATAGCCTTGCGGTAGTATTCCAACGTCGAGTTGTAGTCCTTCAGTTTATAGTATTCCTCGGCCATATTGGCATAGATGCGTCCAAGCATCCAGCCGTCGGTAGCGGCCTCTTTGAAGTAGGCGATAGCCTTCTTCGACTCGCCCACAGCGCCGTTGGCTACGCCAAGCGAATAAGCCACATCCGTATTGTCAGGCTCCTCCTCGCGCATCCTGTTGAGCACGGCGAGAGCCTTCCGGTACTGCTCACGGGAAATGAGCAGATGGGCTCTGCGCAACCGCACGGAGGTGCTATGGGGGTACAGCTGCTCCGCATACTGCACAGCCCGTTCGAGGGGTTTGGTGTCGTTCACCTCGAAATAGTAGTCGATGATAATCTCCAGTTCGTCGACATCGAAGAACTGGCTCTCGCCCCGGAGAACAGTGTTCTCGAAGTCGAGCACCAGCTCGCGCACCTCATCGTCGAAATTATGGAATCTATCTTTTTTCATCTAGAACGAGAATCTAACAGTCAGACCACCTTTGGTGGTGGAGTTGGGATAAGAATTGGAAATATATGGAGTGTTGATATTAGTTTGGAAGAAAGCCTTCAGCGTAAGGTTCGTCGTCAGAGCGTATTCGCCACTCAGTTCAACTATCCACACAGAACTTCCCGACGAAATCTGGCTAATGTTCTGGTTAATCTTCCGGATATTGGTCTTATTGCTGTTGTAGGTCAGATTGAGCTGTACCACAATGTCGCTCTTCAGCTTGTGTACCTTGTCGGCAAAGCGCACGTTGAAGGCGACATCCTTGAAACGGTAGCCTGTGCCGATGGTGAAGCCGTCGCGCGTGGTCTCCGTCAGCTGGTTGTTCGAGAACGAGAGCGTCAAGGTGCGGTTCTTCTGGATTGAGAAATTGAACTGGAAGCTATTGACCATGTTGACAGAGACACGTATCAGGGGGTTGAATTGCTCAGTAATCTGCACACCCTCCATGCTCACCGGCGGCACATAGTCGCCCATGCTGTTGAGCTGTGTCTCAGAGCCGTAGTCGTAGTTCTCCAGTCCCGAGATGGCGGCATCGGTATAGTAATTGCCGATGCTGTAGGTGGAGGAATATCGATGGGAGAGTGTGATGTTAGTGAACCATTTCTTGAGGAACTGAATCTTGTTCAATCCGTTGTAGTTGATATTCCAATTCGGCAACGGGAACTTCATGAAGGGGGAGAAGGACTGCTTGGCAGGATCGTTGCCCAGGTAGGTGGCCAGGAAAGAGGCCAGCAGCACCGTCTGCGAGTTGGCACTGTAGCCCGCCGGATAGTATTGCCCGTTCATGGTGTCGAGTACCATCTGGTCACTATAGGGGTCGGGATTGGCATCTGCAAGTCGCTGGGCAATGACGGAACGATTCTCCAGGAACTGAGCGAAAAGCTCGTCGGGGTCGGTGAATGCCGTGGAGAAACTCCATATCGTCGTAGTAAAGCTACCCATCAAACGACTCGACAAGGGACCGTCGATATAGCCCCGGTCGGTGAGATACTTGTAGTAGTATTCTTCCCTCGAGGTGTAGTTATTTGTAGCGTTGAGGGCAATCTTAAGGTCACGTATGGGTTCCAGGTTGGCCTGCATGGTGAACGACTTGTTAGAAGTCATCTCATGTGGTTGGTTGAACAGAGAGTCTTTCGAGAGCAAGTCGAGCCGCAACAGGTCTTCTGCTACATCATAGTCGTAGCCTAGTATATAGCCAACGCCGGGAGTCCATGAGTGGTTCGGGTCGAGACCGAACAGGCGAGGCTCGCCCATATAGCCCGGCAGACGGGAACCGTTGGTGACAGTGTACTGCAGGCTGAAGTCCTTCACACATGTCACCAGCCGCAGACCGAAATAGCCAATCTGCTTCAGGGTCTCCCTCAGCTCTGCTTTACTTAGACTGTCGGCCAGCGCCAGGGAGTCCTGCGGCGACAGTTTCGGTTGGTTTCTCTTGATTTTTGGCTGGCTCTTCTTGGCATTCGACTGCGCGTTGGCATCCTTCAGCAAAGGAATCTTGTTATATAAGGTCTGTAGGTTAGCCGTAGTGGAGAACTGGAAAGTCGACGACCCCTGCAACACGGAGCCCAATGACTGCAGGGCCTGAGTGGCACCCTGATAGTTGTAGTTCGTGCGGTAGCTCAGCGGCATCTTAATAAAGTCGAGATAGGGCAACTTGCCAATAGGCGCGTCGTAGTTGACAGTAATCTGCTGCTGGAAATTCTGAATGGTACCTCCTCGCGCAATCGAGCGCCAGATGGAGTCGACGGCCGACGAGGTCTCAATGCGGCCTATCGGCTCATCGATGCGAGAATTGGCATTGGCAGAATACTGGATGCGCAGCGACCGCATCAGGTCGTACTGCAAGCCGTAATTTCGCTGCCAGGTGAACTGCTTGAAATAGGTAGGCTTGATGATGATTTGCGCAGCACTCTTGTTCCTGAGCATGGTCTCTTCGAAATCCCGATAAATCTCAGTCGAGAAACTCAAGCTCTTGGGCAGGTAGTAGAAATTGAACTCCTTGATAATCTTCCATCCTTTCGCCTTGAAGAGCTTCACCTTGTCGAAAGGCTTCACCGGCTGAGGCTGCAGGCTGTAGTTGTATGTGAATCCACCTCGGTGTTGGTCCTTGTTGTAGTACTCTATCTCTTCAGAGCTCGACCGCTCCCCACTGTAGGCATACGAAAACGAGAAATTCTCAATGTCGTAGATATGAGGTTTTGCAGCATCCTTCCCCACCCTATCCTTACGCACGTTGGCCAACGTGATGTTGGTCGTCGATTTGCGGCGCTGCGTTATCTGTCGCACACTGTCGCGTTCGGCGGCGGTGGTGAAGGTGGAAAGGTCCTCACTCAACAGTACATCGGGATTGTAGGGGTTATATTCCGGGCTGCCGATTTCTCGGTTATAGTCGAGATAGAACGGGATATGGAGTCCCCACTCCTCGGGGAGGAACTTGGCCAACTCTATGTCAAAGGTAGTCTGGAAGGTAAAGGTATTCATCAATTCCTCCTTCACGAGAGGGTCCTCCAAGTTTCCGAAGTTGGCCGTGGTATAGCTGCCATATAGCGAGAGGTTACCCACGTCGGCCAGGTTCGTCCTCGCCAATGCCATCGCAGACCATCCTCCCTTGTTGGTATAGTCGCTTAACCGCAACTCGTTAATCCACACTATCGCCGACTTCGGCAACATGTTATTGCCATCGGTCAACGTCTCTTTCTTCGGGTTGCGCACACCCACCATGATGACTTTCACCTTGCCTATGTTCGGCGTACCCAGCACACTATATTTCTTGCCGTCGACCATCTCGCTGTAGAGCAGCGTGGGAGAATATTCATTCTCGCCCTGACGTATCCTGCGGTTGCGGTTGGTCTTGATGTCAACCATACGCTGCAGGTCGATATCGACAAGGTTCTCTGACGGCCAGATGGCATAGGCGTCGTCGCTTGGCGTGTGCCACGGTGTCAGCTTCAGCGGCAATTCATACTCGTAATAGTTGCTCGTGTAGTCCGTACCCAGTCGCACGAAAAGCACCAGGTCGTCGTCTTCCATCATGTCGGTGGCATACTTCTTCTCGGCATGCACGAACATCTTCATGTGGCCGTACTGACGCAGGTCGTAGCTCGTAGAGCGGTAGATAGCTCTGGCATCGCCACTCGCCAGCCGGTCCACATCCAACGACAGCGACTGCTCGTTAAGCTGCGTGTAGCTGTTGCCACTGGTGTACCACTCCTCGCGCTCGATTCCCGGAGGCAGCACATAAGGCACCGGCTGACGGCTGCCATTCTCTTCGATGTTCACGGTCGAAATGTTGAAGCTCGTCTCTTCGGTAGTACCCGTCACATAGTCGCCCGGCTGCAGCAATTCTTCGGCATATTTCCTCCAGGTGGAGTATTTCAAGTCTAGCGTGGCGAAACGCAGTATCACCGGCTCCTCGAAGTCGTTGAGGAACATCCTCATGAAGCGGATGGACTGGAATCCGTTGATATTTCCCACCTTTTGGCTCGGTTCACGCACAGGAATGCGGAAAAGATACCAGCGGCAGTTGGTCGTCTCACCGTTGGCCAGTTGGATGTTACGGGCATCTTGAATGTCGACAATATGGTTTTCTCCAATCACCATCCGGTCGGGCCGCAGGTCTATCTCATACTGGTAATAGTTCTCCGACTCACTCAGCGTGTTGTCCCTGTTGATATCCTCCACATTCGGATAGGCGCTGGCACTCGTCATATACTCCTCGTCTGTGTCCTCATCCACTGGCGAGTTGCCCTCAGCGTTGTTGTATTTCTTATAGCGGTCGTTGATCTTCACGTTATTGGCATCGTAGTACGAACTGCGGAAATAACGGAAATCGTCGTTCGACGGGTCCTCGGAAGCCTGCTGATAGGCCCTCGACGTCGTCCCGTACCGCTGTGCGATAGCCTCCAGATAATCTGCGAAGAACGATTGCTCGTCGTTCATACCGTGGGTACTGCTCAGACCGTCATAACCAATGTCCTGGTACATCCTCGACTGTGCATCGTTGTCGAAAGCATTGACGATGGGCTGGGTGGTGGGCACACGACCCCAGATGGTGGTATCTACATTGACCACCACAGCACTTGTCGGCAGCCCGTTCTCGAAAGCCTTCCGGCCGTCGCGCAGAATGTCCTCGCTGATGTCGCCCAAATTGATATACAGCTTACCACCCGTATGGTTAGAATTCTCGATGAAGGGGTCCATCAGCCAGAACTCTATCGTCTCGATGTTCTGTGTCTCGAAGTCGGTATAGTCCATCTTCCTCATGATACCGCCCCAACGGCTTTTCGGATTCACCAGTGTGCCGCTGTCGGTGATACCCGCGCTGAAGGCCGTGGGTGCCACGTCATAGTTGTAGGGGCCCTTCTCTTCGGGATAATAGGCCAGGTTCAATTCATAAACATAGGTCGGCTGTCCCGCCACACGGTCTTTGTTCGGGAACACCTCCTGTTCGTAGATTCTTCTTGCATAGGGCTTCGAGAGGTCGTCTGCATTGATGTTCGACGGACGTGTGCTGCTGTTGTAGAAATCGTTACTGATACGGTACCACGCCAGTTTGGCTCTATTGAATCCGTAGGCCAGCCCACTGCCGGGAGCCGTTTCGGGGAACATCGCCGAGGGGCGCTGCCAGTCCTGTGGGGTACTGGCCAGGAACCATGAGTTCACTGTCGTCAGGTTGATATTGCTTTCTGCACCCTCGAAGTCGTCAATATAACTCACGCTACCCTCCGACATGCCCGTCTGCGACATCCCAGGAATGAAATGGGCGAACTCCGCCGTCAGACTCAGGTTGCTCGGTGCCTTAGTGTCGATGCCCGGCAGCATGTCCATCAGTTTCGTTATCACCGGCACCTCTCCTCTCCAGTTCAGGTCCACACCCCAGATGGTGTTGCTCGTCGGCTCGTCGCCGAAATTGTTCTTCTGTGTCAGCGGCTTCTCGTGCAGGTTCATCACCGTGGCGCCCAGATTAAAATCAGGCTCAAATTCATAGTTCAGGTGTAATCCCAGCATTCGCTTCGTCGTCATGCTGAACGAGTTATTCTCCGAACTCACGCTGATAGGCGTGCCGGAACTCAAAATACTCTCGTTGATGATACGCACCGTTCCCATGGTGTAGTCCACCGTATAGTCCACATTCTCTATCAGTGGCATGCCGCCGGCCGTCACCGTCACACTTCCCTGCGTCACACTATATCCCAAGCTAATTTCGCCACTCACCGTGCTCGTATAGTATCCCTCAAGATAGAAGCGGTTCCTGTCGGCATACTGCTGTGCCAAAGCCTGCGTCATCGTGTAGAGCGAATCGAAGCAATAGCGGTTCGCCATCTCCTCGTCATCCAGTATCGTCCTCAAGTCTTTGCCGAAGGGTTCCACATAGGGGAAAAAGATTCGTCCCGTCGAGGCTTGGATGAGGCCACCTTTGTAGGCCGCCGAGTCGAACCAGTCGAACACTCCGTCGGCATAGAAGTAGCTCTGACTCGCATCCATACGGTCCATACCGAAGAGTTCTATCAGCGGCACGCCCTGTTTCGCTCCTTCGGTGAAATAGCCCACACCCACGCCGCCTTGGGCACTTTCATACAGTACGTTCAGACGGAACCCATCGCGGCTCAGCTGACTGCTCTTCAGGAAGTAGACATTCTTCATCATCAGTTTCCACAACGGATGATGTGTATCCACGCTGGTACTCTTCAATAGCTTCACGATGAGGGTGTTCGGGTCGTTCACACCGTCGGTCGTCAATTCACCCACCTGATATACCGTCGTATCACCCACCACTTGGTACTGGAAAGCCACTGCCAGCACCTGGTCGTTGGCCAGCGGCTGACTCAGCGTGATAAATCCCAGTTCACGGTTGAAAGTATACTCGTTGCTGTTCAGCAGACGCGCACTCTCCACCTTCTCATAGTCCGTGCCGGAAACAAATCCTACCCCCTGCATGTAACTCGTCACCGAGTTGATGCTGCGGATACTCGACGGGTTCACCAAATCCAGCAGGTCGTTGGCACTGTTGCGAGGCAACTGAGGGCCGCTGCCGTGTACACGATAGTTCGACGGCACACCCTCGCCCAAATCAGTCAATGCCACAATATTGCGGTTCTGCGTCACCGCAGCACCCACATTCGTACGCCACACCTCGATTCTCAAAATCTTCACATTCGAGTTCACCACCGGCAACGTACTCATGGCGCGGTTGTAGTTCTCGTAGAAATACTGCGCGATGAAGAAGTGGCGGTTGTCTTCGTATTCGTCGGCTCTAATCTCGAACTCATGACTACTCGCACCGCCTTTCACCTGCATATTCTCCGTGCTCGTCTCCTTCTCGCTCAATACAGCGTCGATGGTCAACCTGCCAAACTTCAACTTCGTGTGGAAACCGAACAGCTGCTGGCTACCTTTTATGAGCGTGGTGTTCAACGGGAACGAGATGTCCGCCGCCTCGAAAAGTTGCAAGATATCGTCTTCCTTGCCTTCATATTTCAGTTTCAGCTGATTCTCGAAATCGAAGGTAGCATGTGTGTTCTGGTTGATGTCGAAACTGATGAGGTCGCCAATCTTGGCATTCAAGTTGATCTGCAGGTTCTCGTCGAAGTCGAAGGTCGTCACACTGCGCTCCGAAGCGTCGCGCTGCGGGTCGTTGCGGTAGTTGTTCACTATCTGGAACGTCAGTTCCGCGCTACCGCTGGGCGTGATTTCAATCAGCGGCTTGCCGTTCAAAAGGTTTAATTTCTCGCTAATCTGATTGAATCCCGGAATCTTGCTCAGCAGGCCACCCTCCGAATTGTCCAGCACCGTACCCTCTTTTTTCTCATCCCAGTACTGCTGCATCAGTTCGTCCATCTTCCAGTCCTGGTACTCATCAAAAGTCATATACTCCTTTCCCAGCACCATTTCGCCCAACCTCGTCACCTTCACGTATGTGCCGCTCTCTGCGTCATACTCCACCGTCGTCGTAATCGACGACGGCGTGTAGCCGCTGCCCATCGGGGTATACCCCGACGAATCCGTCTGTCCCCATGCCGGGGCCGACAGACAGACCATCGTCAGAAGCAAGAGTATATATTGAGTTGCCTTCTTCAAACCTTCTTTTCCAATTTCAATCTTACATAAACGCAACTCGGCGACAAATATTATGCCTTATAGAAAATAATTATATTTAGTCTTCCCATTCCATTATGCCGGCTGGAAACCTGCGCTCCACAACCTATAATCTCCTCAATCCCTCCTTCACAATCTCCTCCACCGTCATCGCGCTACCGTCCTCATGTCGCCAGTCCGATGCTGTCAGCAGTTTCTCCACCGCAGCCTTCGGGAATCCCAGCATTGTCAATGCCGTCATAGCCTCATCGCGCGCCTGGTTGGCCTGCGGCGCCAAGCCTCCCACAACACCCATGGTTCCCATGGCACCCAGTTTGTCCGCCAGTTCCAGCACAATCCGCTGTGCCGTCTTGGCTCCGATGCCCTTCACACGCTGCACCTTCTTCACATCCTGTGTCTGGATGGCGGCACGCAACTCGTCGACGGTCAACGACGACAACATCACCCTAGCCGTCTGGTTCCCCACGCCGTTCACCCCTATCAACAAGCGGAACATCTCGCGCTCGGCCAAATCATAGAAGCCATACAGCTGCTGCGCATCCTCACGCACCGCCAGATGGGCATAGACCTTCACCTTGGACTCATCGGCTTTCCGCAAAGACTCATAGGTGTTCAACGTAATCTCCAGCAGATACCCCACACCGCCGCAGTCAACGACCGCCTGCGTGGGTTCCAACATAGCCAGTTTTCCTTCAAAGTATTCGTACATTTTTTGAGTGTTTTTTTCGCTTAATTCGCTTAATTCGCCGACGGGAACTGATACCCAATCCCTTCCGCCGGACTCCCTTCCTGCAGCGTGTAGTCGTCCTCCTGCGGATTGGTGAACATCGGATCCTCATCCCAATCGCCGCCCTTCACAATGCTGTGCAGGAAACGGTGGTTGAATGAATAACCTTCTATCTCGCTCAGCAACACCTCGCCGTTGTAGTAGGTACCCCAGATGATACAATCCGTAAAGTCGGCTTTCTCCAAGTTTCCTCCCACCACTTCGCCGTTCATATACATGTTGTTGCTCAGTACCAAGGTCTCCAACTTACGGCTGCTGTAAGTCCAGTAGTTAGCGAAGGTACAGCGCCGGAAGTCGTAATTGCCACCTATCAAGGACGTAAAGCTTGCCAAGCAGTCGTATACCAGCAGGTTGCGTCCAGTGATAGTCGCTCCTTGCCCGACGATGCCGCAGTCGCTCATATTACGGATGATGCTGTTGGTCACCGTCAACTGCGACCCCGGGTAGCCGCGCAGGCCACCCGTGCCGTTTTCTATCATCGCATGGTCTATCACGTTGCCCGTGCTATAGTTGTAGAACCATATCGTCTGCCATTGTCCCGGAAGGAAGCTGTACCAGCCGTCGTGGCGCAGCGAGGTGAAAAGTATCGGCTTCTCCGCCGTCCCTTGCGCCACCAGACGCGCCGCAGAGTCGATAATCAGCATGGCGTTGTCACCGAAATAGACCTCTGTGCCTGCCGTCAACCGCAGCATGCAGTCCTCGCTCACCAGGATATTGCCCAGCACGATATGCGGCAGACTATCGCTCCAGGTCTCGTTGCCGATGCGCAGCCACACCGAGTCCTTGGGCGTGATGTGGTATACCGCATTGCGGCCCCATGCTGACAGCGGCAGCCGTTGCCCATTGCTGAAACTGATGGCGTCCTCCACCAGGAAGGGCTGCAAGTCGTCGTTGGGATTGATGTTCGCCTGCACGAAGATGAAGATGCTGTCGCCAGCTTCTATCTCTACGTCACGCGCCACCAGCGAGGTGTCGCCGTCGACATTCAGGCGGAAGCGGCTCGCACGGCCTTTCTCAAGAGTCACCAAACTCAGCAGCAGGTTGTCGTCCGTGCGGTTGTACACCGTCACACGCTTCGTCGCCGTCCCCACGGTGGTGAACACCGTATCGAAGGCCAGCGTGTCGGCCGAGAACTCCAGCCGCACCTCTCCCCCATCGCGCACAAACGACTCCTTCTCACACCCTATAAGGCTCACTAGACCCATCAGGCCTATAAGACCCATCAATATCCTTTTCATCTTGTATACATTTTAATCACCTCTTCCAGCCGCTGCCGACACACCGGGCAGAACGGCGCATAGTCGCGCATCATGCAATGCATCGCAGGGCGGTAGACGTCCTTGCTGCTGTAGCCCGCGCCCTCGTAGGCTCCCAGCGGCCCATTCTCCGTGCGCGGCACCTCGGCATCGGGCGTCGGCACCAGCGTGCCGGCAGGCAGCAGCGACTGCCACTTGCTTGGGAAATCCACCAAGTTTGTGATGTTCGGTTCCAACGGCTCATACTGAGTGCGATGCAGGTCGGCATAGCTGAGGTCCTCGTCGACATACTCGTCCGCCAACCCGCCAATACCGTGACCCAATTCGTGCGGA
Source organism: uncultured Bacteroidota bacterium (assembly GCA_902800395.1). Taxonomy (GTDB): domain Bacteria; phylum Bacteroidota; class Bacteroidia; order Bacteroidales; family P3; genus Colimorpha. The sequence goes on from CADCEC010000012.1 coordinate 47,794, forward strand.
AGCACATTCTCGGCCATCTTATGCAACGACGTGACAGAGTAGAAGTTATAGATGGCACCGCCGCCGTACTTCTCATTGTTCAGCACGATGATGATATGGTCGCAAGGCGTCGTACCCAACACATCGTGCAACTGCCATACCTTGAAGGTCATGGCGTAGCGGTCGGCACCGAAAGTGTTGTACTCCACCCCCGCGTCGCCCTTCACAAAATAGAGGTTGAAATCCTCGCGGTGGCTTTTGAACGGTTCCTTGCCGAACAGCACACCTCTCATGCGCTCGCAGACTTTCTGATACTCCTCCTCGCCCACACCGTCAAACCCCTGCATCACAAAGGCCACATCGAACTTGGTAGCCAGTTCTCCACTTTCCACTTTCCACTTTCCACTTTCCACTCCCTCATACACCACCACCGTCTGGTCGTAGAGTTTCATATCTTTGTCACGCTTCTGGAAGGCTATCAGCACCTTACCCTTCGGCATAGGCACCAACAGTGTCTCCTCGAAGCGCTTGCTCTCGTTGCGTCCCTCGGGGGTATCTTTGTATTCGCGGAAAAGGTTGCTGTAACCACGGGAAAAAAGCTCGCGGCCCGTCTCCGCATCACGCATCACCACGCGGTAGTCGCCGTTGTCGAAGGGGTCAATCAGCTGAGTGCGAGAGCCGTGCCAAGCTGCCTGCCGGTCGTACCAACGCTCCACCCACACGGTGTCGCCCTGGGCCGACCCCTCGCGCAGACAGTTCACCCGCAGCGTCCCGCCAGTGAACCACTCCTCAAAGCGCACATTCTGAGCTCCAGCCTCTGCCACACCTAAAATCACAAGCGCCACAAACGCCATCATCTTGAATACCGTTATTTTCATACCCATTTAACGAAGTCTACCCCATTTTATTGCATCTCCATAATGTCATTCTATAAAAAAGTACAAGAGGAGGTATTCATTCTTCCTTCCACTTTTTTGAAGCTCATGCACCCCATTTGAGCCAAAATTTACTATTTTAACACTTGTTATGAAAGTTTAATCATCTTTTACTAAAGTAAAGTTTAATAAAAAGTATATTAGAATTTGATAAGAACTTGATAAGAAGATGATGTCTTTTATATGCTGATTGACAGTATTTTAGCCAATCATGTTCTACCAAATGGCTAAAATACAGATTGTCAATGCATTATATTTCTTAAAATTTGTTAAATTGAAAATCCGGGGAAAATAGCGAAAGGTCGAGTTGAGAGGGTGTGTTTAACAACCATTAACAATTACGAATTCCAATAATTCGTCGTTTTTTTCGTGTTATTATATTTATGTCGGAAAATTTATGTACTTTTGCAGTTTCAATTTTACACATTAGTATGATACTAAAACTCTACAACGGGAATCCTAACGTGCGCGATGTGAGGCGTGTAGCCGATGTGCTGCGTGACGGCGGCATCGTCATCCTGCCCACCGACACCCTCTATTGTTTCGCCTGCAGCCTCGAGCACAAGAAAGCCGCCGAGAGCATTGCCCAGCTCAAAGGCTTCCGCCTGAAGCAGGCCAAATACTCGATGCTCTGCGACAGCCTCAGCCAGGCTTCGGAGTATGTCCGCGCCATGGACAAGGACACTTTCGCCCTCCTCAAGGGCTGCCTTCCCGGTCCCTACACTTTCATCCTCGAAGCCAGCGGCAACCTGCCCCGCAATTTCCAGAATGCCAACAAGACCATCGGCATCCGTGTGCCCGACAACGACATCACCCTGGCCATCATCTCCGAGGTGGGTATGCCGCTTATCTGCACCTCCGTGCGTCCCCTCGGCGAGGAAGATGAGCCCGAGAACTATACCGACCCCGACCTCATCCACGACCGCTTCGGTGCGCGCGTCGACCTCGTCGTTGACGGCGGCATCGCCGACCCAGCACCCTCCACCGTCGTCGACTGCAGCGACGGCATTGAGGTCGTCCGCCAAGGAAAAGGAACTATCGAGATATGAAAGTCACAGTCAATAACGGAGGCAATTTCTACACCAGCCAGGGAGGCTGCCTGATGCGCCTCGTGGTGCTCTCCATCGCCGTCATGGTGGGAGCCTGGCTCCTGCCGGGCATCGCCGTAGAGAGCTCCGGCGCCGTTATCCTTACCGCCCTCGTCATCTCCATCCTCAACAACACCCTCCGTCCCATCCTTATCGTCATCGCCCTCCCCTCCAACCCCGTCACCCTCGGCCTACTGCTCTTCGTCATCAACGCGCTCATCATCCTCCTGGCCTCCGAACTGGTCTCCGGTTTCCATGTCGACCACATCGGAACTGCCGTCCTCTTCAGCCTCATCATCATGGCCGTCAACTACCTCCTCGAACTCCCCAACCGTCTACTCAACCGCAAGACACTCAATCAATCGAGCAATCAGACATTCAGACAATCTGACGACAACACCGACGACGAAGGGTTCACCCCCTACGAAGAAGTAGAATAGAAAAAAAAATCAAAGATATGAAGCAGATTATTAAGGCTGCCGAACTCACGGCAGCGGTAGAAGAAGCCAAGAAACAAGGACTCGAGATAGGCCTCGTGCCCACCATGGGTGCTCTCCACGAGGGGCACCTCTCGCTCATCGAGCGCGCCCTCAAGGAGAACGACCTTGTCGTCGTCTCCCTCTTCGTCAACCCCATCCAGTTCAACAACAAGGAAGACCTGGAGAAATACCCCCGCACCATTGACAAAGACCTTGAACTAATTAGGAATTTGGAATTAGGAATTAGGAATTCCCAACAAAACACAATTCCTAATTCCTCATTGCTAATTCCTAATTTGATTGCCTTCTCACCCACCGTCGACGAAATGTATCCTCAGGGCGAACCTAAGGAGGTCTACCATTTCGGCCCCATAGAGGAAGTGATGGAAGGACCGCGTCGTCCCGGCCATTTCAGTGGTGTCGCCGTGGTGGTGCGCCGCCTCTTCGACCTGGCGCAGCCCCGTCGTGCCTATTTCGGCGAGAAAGACTACCAGCAGATTGCCGTCATCCGCTCGCTCCTCGAGCAGATTAAATATCCCATCGAGCTCATCCCCTGCCCCATCGTCCGCGCCGACGACGGCCTGGCCCTCAGCAGCCGCAATATGCGTCTCTCCCCCGAGGCCCGCGCTATGGCTCCCGCCATCAACGCCACCCTCGAGCAGGCCGCCGAGATGGCCGAATACGAGGAGGTCGACGACGTCAAGGAGTGGGTCCTCGACACCCTCAGCTCCTACCACGAGGTAAACGACAGCCCCAACGGTCTGAAGTTCGAGCCCGAATACTTTGAGATTGTCGATGCCATCACTCTCCAGCCCATCGCCGAATGGTCCGAGGCTGGGAAGGACGGTGCTGTAGGCTGCATCGCCGTCTGGCTCGACGGCGTCCGCCTGATAGATATTGTGAAGTTTTAGGAAAGCCTAGGAGAACCTAGGAGGGCCTAGGAGGGCCTAGGCAAGCAACGCTTGTAGCGCCAACTCGTAGCCCTTGAGGCCGAGGCCGCAGACCATACCGCGGCAGGCGGAGGTGATGAGAGAATGGTGTCGGTAGTCCTCGCGGGCGAAGATATTGCTTAGGTGTACCTCTATCTTGGGAGCCGGCACCGCCAGCAAGGCGTCGCGCAGAGCCACGGAGGTGTGGCTGTAGCCGCCCAAATTGACGATAAGGCCGTCGGCAACTGTACTCCCCATAGCAGGGACGCAGCCTACCTGCTGGATGTGGTCGATAAGTTCTCCCTCCACATTACTCTGATAATAGCCAATCTCGACCTCGGGGAACTGCTTGCGCAGGCTTTCGAGGTACTCCTCCATGGTGGTGGTGCCGTAAACCTCCGGCTCACGCTTCCCCGTGAGATTCAGGTTGGGACCGTTGATAATCTCGATGTGCTTCATTTTCGTTCCCCAAGATAAATCATCACATAGTAGGCCAGCGTGGCCAGCGAAGTGAGGGCTGCCATCACATAGGTATAGGCGGCGGAGCGCAGAGCGCCAACAGCGTAGCTGTGAGTTTCGGGGGAAGTGATGTCACGGTGCTGAATCCACTTCAGGGCGCGCGACGAAGCGTTGATTTCCACCGGCAGTGTGATGATGGAGAAGAGTGTGGTGAGGGCGAAGAGCCCTATGCCTACTAGCAGCAGCTGGGGGAAGGTCTTGACGAGCAGCAGTCCGCCGAGAAGCACCCAGGAGACCCACTTGCTGGAGAAGGAGACCACCGGGACGAGTGCCGAGCGCATGCCCAGCGGGGCATAGCCCACAGCATGCTGGACGGCGTGGCCGCACTCGTGGGCGGCAACAGCGGCAGCGGCCACGGAGGTGCCGTTGTAGACCTCGGGGCTGAGATTGAGGGTGCGGTCGGCAGGATTGTAGTGGTCGGTAAGCGTACCCTTCACCATGTTGATTTGCACGTCGCAAATATCGTTGTCGCGCAGCATCATCTCGGCTACCTCGCGGCCTGTGAGGCCTCCTTCGGTGCGGATGGAGGCATATTTCTTGAATTTGCGTTTCACGTTGCTGCTGGCCAACATTGAGATGAGCGTCAGCGCAATGAAGAGCACCCACATGAGGGTCGATTCCGAGGTGCCACCAAAATACATCATCAGAGTCTGCATAAGATTTCTCTTTTAGGTTTTAAATGGTCTTTTTAGTCTTATAGCAAATAACGTGCCAAATAGTTTTTTATTGTACAAAAAAGAAGGCTGTCCAATTGGACAACCTTCTTTTCTATAGATATCTCTAAAGATTAGATGATACCCTCTTTAGGCGTTCACTCGCTTACGCTCGTGTTCACCATTAGATGATACCCTGAGCAACCATGGCGTTAGCGACGCGCATGAAGCCGGCGATGTTGGCACCCTTCACGTAGTTGATGGTGCCGTCTTTCTCCTTGCCGTGCTCGACGCACATATCATAGATGTTGTTCATGATGGTGTGGAGGTTCTTGTCGACCTCTTCAGCGGTCCAGTTGCGGTGCTCAGCGTTCTGGCAGATTTCGAGGCCAGAGGTGGCAACACCACCAGCGTTGACAGCCTTACCGGGACCGAAGGGCACTTTGGCCTTCTGGATGGCGGCGATAGCGGCGGGCTGGCAGCCCATGTTGGAGACCTCAGCAACGTATTTCACGCCGTTCTTGAGAAGCATCTTGGCATCCTTCTCATCGAGCTCGTTCTGGAAAGCGCAAGGCATAGCGATGTCGCACTTCACAGTCCAAGCCTTCTTACCGGCGGTGAACTTGGCGAGTTTCGGGAACTTGGTGGCCATATCCTCAACTTTGTTGCGGTTGCTGGCGCGCATCTCGAGCATGTAGTCAATCATCTTCTTGTTGATACCGCCCTCGATCTCGCAGACGCCGTCGGGACCAGAGATAGCGACAACCTTGGCACCCAGCTCGGTGGCCTTGGTGGCAGCACCCCAAGCCACGTTACCGAAGCCAGAGAGAGCAATGCGTTTGCCCTTCATGGTGTCACCCTGCTGTTTCACCATGCGCTCGACATAGTAGATGGCGCCGAAACCAGTGGCCTCGGGACGGATGAGGGAACCACCCCAGCCGTAGCTCTTGCCGGTCAGAGCACCAGTGGAGTGCTCGCGGGCGAGTTTCTTGTAAGCACCGTACATATAGCCGATCTCACGACCGCCGACACCCACGTCACCAGCGGGGCTGTCCTGATCGGGACCGATGTTGCGCCACAGCTCATACATGAAGGCCTGGCAGAAACGCATGATTTCAGCGTCGCTCTTTCCAACGGGGTCGAGACGTTCACAGCCTTGTGGAAGCGGAGACCACCCTTGTAGGCGCCGAGAGCGGCGTTGAACTGCACGCGGTAGCCGAGGTTGGTGCACACCTCACCCTTATCGTTGACCCAGGTCACACGGAAGGTGAAGATACGGTCGGGCTCAACAATACGCTCAACGATTTTGTTCTTCTCGAACTCGGGGTGTTTGTTGTATTCTTCCTCGATGGTCTCAAGAACCTCGCGAACAGCCTGCAAGTACTCGTTTTCGCCCGGATGTTTGGCTTCCAGGTTAGCCATAATTTCATTTACTTTCATGATATTTAATAAATTAGGTTAAACTTAATTTTTTTTTCAGTTCAGCAAATGTACAAAATAAATTTTATACAAAAAAATATTTTTTATAACTTTTTGATAAATTATACTAAACCAACATCTTATACATCCTGAGAATCTAATAAAAACAGGTATCGACGAAGTTCTTGATGCGTGGCTTCACATACTCACGCTCCTCCATGAAGGACATGTGGCCAACGTGGTCGAGGAGCAGTATCTCGGAATGGCTTGGAATCATGGCCTGCGAGATGGCTATTTCAATGGGGATACGCTTGTCGTTCTTGCCATAAACAAAGAGCACAGGCACCTCCAGTTGTTGAAGGACACCGATGCGCGACGGGCGGTTCATCATGCCCATCTGAGCGGCAATAATAGAATCGGCACGGGTCTCCAGACACTGGTCCTGAAGGTCCTTGATATCCTGCGAGAGGGCGGCGCGGTTGGAATCGTCGAAGAGCGTGGGAACAAAGTTGACGATATAGGAGGCACGGTTTTCCATCACCTGCTCACAGACAGCCTGGCGACTTTCGCGGTGCGAGTCGCTGTCGCAGAGGGCATGGGAGTTCACCAAACCCAAGCCACGCAGGCTGTAAGGGTATTTCTCCGCGAAAGCAAGGGCCACGTAACCGCCCATGGAATGACCCACCATAACGCACTGGTTGACACCAGCCTCATCAAGGACCGTCTTCACTACACGAGCCATCATATCCATCGAATGAACCTCGCCAAAGGTATCCGTGTGACCGTGACCGGGCAGGTCGATGGTCAGCACACGGAAGTCGTGCATGTAGCTAAGCACATAAGAACTCCAGACATCAAGGTTCTGGAGAAAGCCGTGGAGCAGTACCACTGTCTTCTTGTTGTTGCGACCCTCGTCACGGTAGTGTACCATGTGGCCGTCGACCATAATTGTACGGTGTTGTTCCATGTTCGTCTATATTATTTTTCTCTGAATCGAACCGACACACCCATTCCCTCCCCTTTCTTGGCGTTGACGTTGCCGTAAGGCGAGACAATGATGCGAGCATCTTCGATTCCGTTATGATTCATAAAATTACGTATCGCATCTCCCTGCTCTACAGAGCGAAGGTAGCATTCTCTGTCGTCCATTCCAGCCACATCAAGACAGAACTCGATAACAGCAGAAGGATGAAGCTGCAGGTAGCGGGCAAGCTGCGAGAGTTGCTGTTGTGCCACCGGCAGAAGCACCGGCGCCAGGGTGTCGAACCCGACAACCGACAGCGGCATTGGACGCTCCATCCGCACCAGTTCATTGAACGAATAGCCCCTCAAGGTGGCACGCTCACGCGAGTGGGGAGCCACAACGATGGCAGGGGCGAAAAAGCGTCCTGCATCGGCGATAACGGCACACTTCCGGTCGCTGAAAACATTGACGGTAATACTGTTCAGCGAATCCGAGCAATCGAGCACCTGCGTCACCGACTGCTGCTCCAAATCGGCCACACGCACTCGCGACAGAGACTCCTCCCACCCCAGGAGTTCAAGGGTCAGAGGTCTTACCGTGGCGGCACTGTTATGCGACGTGGGAAAGCTGTAGCATGAATAGTTGCCGAGATTCGGATCGGCATTGACGGCCATGTAGATGGTCTTCTCGTCGGACGAGAAACTAAGGCCCGACTCATTATGACCTGAGTTAATCTCTTTGCCCACATTCTTCGGCGTGGACCACGAAGTCCAATCACCGAGGTCGGTACGGGTAGCCACATAAACATCGCCAAAGCCCAATCCTCCACGGCCGTCGGTGACGAAATAGAGGGTCTTGAGGTTGCGGCTCAGCAGAGGGCTACGCTCCGAATAAGGGGTATTGACAACATTGCCGAGATTCACCGCAGCACCCCAGCTACCGCCGGAATAAGGGATGAAATAAAGGTCGGTAGCCAACGCATGGTCGCCGTGGAAATAAACGCCCGAAGTCTGGAGGTTGTGTCCACCAGGACGGTCGGAAGCCAGCAGCATTCCACTGCCGTCGGGCAGCATATAGGCGTCGGTCTCGATATAGTCGGTATTGACAGGATAAGGCGGTATGTCGGTCACTCGCCAGAGGCTATCGTCGACCTCGGCAATCATAATGTTTCCGTCTGCGCCCAGCAGCATGCGGGAGCCTCCGTCATAGAAGCCGAAGAGCGTGAGACCCTCGTTGGCGACGGGGCCGTCGAAAAGCACCTCCCCTGCCGGCCTCCACTGCTTGCCCTCCTTGACAGCATAACAGATACTGCTCATATCACCTGCCACACGGGTATAATAGAGGCGACCGTCGGCCTCGTTGACGGCAGGGTTCATCACGCTGGAAGTCTCCGAAAACTCTCGCACGGCTCTCTGGCCGGTGAGAGGAGCGGAGAGAATGTTCTGCAACTCCTGATACTCCTCCATATCCTCGAACGACAGCTCAAATTTATGCACTCGTTCCACTGCCGCCGGATATTTGCGTTCGTCCACCAGCACCTGCAGCATGCGCTGCAATGGAACGAGGGCAATCTTCTTGCCCGTCATGTGACGCACATAGTCGGCATAACGCTCATATTCCGCCTCGAAATAGTTGCCCGTCAGGTTGATATGGTCGATGGCCCTGGAATTGAGCAGGTCGTCTTCGACGATACCGATATACGGGTAGTCGGGATGCTCGGCAAGGAAACGCTTGATGGGTTCGCCGTTGCCTTCGGCAGAATGCCACGAATAATAAAGACCGAAGACCTCATTGCGGTAGCCGTCGAGAGGGAAATGCTCCAAATAGTAACGGGCTGCGGGGATATCGTGCTTCTCGGCAATCAGCCGCCGCGCCTCCGCCAACGCCTTGTCGGCCAAAGAGAAATCGGGGTAGGTGTTGACGAAGCGCACATAATCCATCGCCGTGCGGCATCCCACATAATTCCACTCGACGAAATACTCAATCCTTTCGCGAGCCTGCTGACTCTCGTTACTGGAGGGGTAGCGGGCGAGGAAAGCCTTGTAGGATTCCAGCGTATTCTGTTGGACGGCCTCGGCATAGGCCAACCGGCTCTTGCATTTCTGCGACGCCCTCTGCACCGAAGGACTCAATGGATAACGGGCTGCCACGGAGTCGGCCTCCTTCTCGGAAGTCACCTCCGCAAAGAGCCCCTGTGCCAACGGCGCCAGTCGTTCTTCCATCAGTTCGGCCTCATGGGTGCCCGGATACTGCTTGATATAGTGGTAGTAGGACTCCACAGTGCCTGCCTGCAGGTCTTCATCATAAATACACTGGATGCGGAACTGCTGCAAACGGCTCACCATAGCCATATCGAATCCGAAGACCTCGAGGTAGCGGTCGATTTCCTCTTTGGGCATATCCTTACGCATCGCCACAGTGTTTTGCGCGGCAGTGACAATGGCCTGCCGCTGCTGACGGAGGGTGGTGATGGTGATGCCACTTTTCAACAGACGGCGCAAATCACTGTTTTTGTTGTTTTCTATCAGCCACACATGGCGCTCCTCGGCACGCTGGATATATTCCATCGCCAACGGCAGGTTGCGCATGGGATTGGAGTTGTCGAAATAGAACATCGCGAGATTGCTCAATGCCTCCACATCGTCGGGAGACAAAGCATAGGCTCTGTGGAACTGCGTGAAGCGCGCATCAAAATCCACCTCCCCGGTCACAGCCTCCTGCGCCCGCACATTGCCCATAAGACCCATTAGTCCTATAAGTCCTAAAAGTCTTATTATCCCTTTGTTCATTATTTTACCGACCCCAAAATATCCTTAAACTCGAAGTCCATCTGCTCGAAGGTGTCCTTCGTTGTCTCCAGGCGGAACTCCACGAAAGCCTTCTTGTCTTTGAAATAGGTCATATAGAACTGGTAGTCCCGTTCGTCGTTGGGATTGGTGTAGGCCCCGATATAGCCTAGGCCACCGGAAGCCGGCAAACCCTGTCCCTCGGAGAACTCCCACAGCGACTGATACGGCTGGCGCTCATAGCGGTCGTACACGAACTCAAAGAGGTCACCGTCGTAATTCTTGTTCACATAGATGCGCAATTGTGGCAGCACGGTGTCGCCCTGTGCGCCGGTAATCACCTCGCCCACATAACAGTAGAGGTACACGTCGCCTCCCTCCTTCAACTCGAAGGTACGCAGGTAGCGCCAGTCCTCACTATTCAGACGGAAGGTCACATTCGTCCCTGGAATAGTCAACTGAGCCTGCACAGAATGGCTCACCAGACCCATGAGTCCCATCAGTCCTATCAAAAAAAACTTTTTCATATCTCCAATCTTTTGTTGTAAAATTCAATCAGTTCCTCTGCCAGTTTCTTCCTGTCGTATTGGTCGGCCACCAACTGTGCGGCAGCCTCCCCCACCCTGCTGCAGAAAGCGTCGTCATCCAGACAGCGCTTGATCTGCCGTGCAAACTGCTCGGGGGTGTCGGCGATGAGGATATTCTCGCCGTCGGTATAGTCGATACCCTGGGCGCCCACAGTGGTGGTAATCACCGTCTTGCCTATCGACATCGCCTCGATAATCTTCACTCTGATGCCGCTACCGCTGAGCAACGGCACCACGTTAATCTTCTTGCTTCCGATAAAGTACATTGCATCGGGCACCTCGCCAATCACCGAGACGCCTTCTATCGTGGCATTCATCCATTGCGACGGCATCTTGCGTCCCGCCAGATAGAGCTTTGCCTGTGGTACCTCGCGGTGTACCACGGGCCAGACCTCTTCGAGCAGCCAACGGATGCTCTCCTGGTTCGGCAACCAATCCATAGCACCGATATGAAACAGCGAATCGGGCTCCACCTCCACACTAGGCACCTCGCCGGAGTCCACCCCGAAAGGAATGCTCACTACAGGCTTCCTGCATCCTGCCTGACGGAACACTTCGGCATCGTTCTTCGTGATGCAGACCACTCCGTCGTAATCGTTCAGATGCTCCAATTCGTAGGCTCGTAGCGTCAGCGACAAATGCTTCAGATACCACCGCTTCAGCGAGTTCGTGCAACTCTGCGCCACTTGACGCCAGATGAGATGCTCCACATTGTGGGCCCGCAGGATAATCTTCGCGTCAGAATACTTCCTGATGAGCGGCACATACGGCGTGAGGAAGATGCTCTCCACATGCACGATGTCGAAAGATTCCTTCTCCAGTATCTCGCGCAACTTGGCAGCAAAAGCCTCGCTGACATAGCGCTTCACATGGTACGACTCGCCACACAGCATGGCAAAAATAGCAGGCAGGGGTTTCACCCTGAGGTCCACATATACCGACTCCAATCCTGTCTGCTTAAGATACTCGGCGGGTATCAATTCTCTCCGTACCGGGTGCTTGTCGGTCTCCACCGTCAGCACCTTCACCTTACAACCCTGAGACAGCAACCCCTGGGTGATGCTGTTCATCGCCATTGTACCGCCATCTACCGACGGATAAGGGGGTTTGTTGCAGAGCTGGAGTATCTTCATCATTCAAGCATTCAAACATTCAAGCATTACTCTTTCGGCAATGCTTTAAATCCCATGCCGAGGATTTCGCTGCTGTCCATAATATTCACGAAAGCCTTCGGGTCGATCAGATGCAGAGTGCTTCTCAGTTTCACCATATCGGCGCGGTCAAGGGTGACATAAATCATCTTGCGCTCATTGCCTTGATAGAGGCCGGTGCCGGTAAGACAGGTGCCGCCACGCTTGAGGTCGTTGAGGATATAGTTGCGCACGGCCTCCATCTCGTCGGTGACGATGAACATGGTCTTGTAACTCTTCATGCCGTCGACCACGAGGTCAATGACCTTGCCCTCGATGTAGATGATGATGATGGAGTAGATAGGCAGACGGATGTCGCCAAAGGCGATGAATGTGCTGATGGTGATGATACCGTCGACAATCATGACAAGGGTACCGAGAGAGATTTTGGTGTACTTGTGGAGAATCATGGAGATGATATCCGAGCCGCCACTGGTGGCGCCGCTGCGGAAAATCATGCCGATGGCCACGCCGTAGATGAGGCCGGCAACCACAGTGTTGAGGATGTAGTCGGGTTTGAACCAGACACCATGTTCCTTCAACGCTACCAAACCATCCGTACTGGCGGGTTCAGAAAAAAGCACCGTACCATCATGGATGACAGGAGTATAACCCCACACCAATTCAAGCAGATAGGTAAAGCCGAAGATGAGGAAGGTGGAGATAATGGTCTTCAGACCGAACTTCGGACCAAGTATCCAGGTGCCGATAATCAGCAGGGGGATATCCATGCAGATGGCGTAGAGGGCAATTCTGCCACCCCAAAGGCTGCTGAAGACGTTGGAAAGACCATAGGTACCGCCAGGAGCCATCAGATAGGGATTCACGAACATCACATCGCCAATGGCGAACAGTGCACTACCCACAATCAGCAACAGATAAGAGACAACCTCTTGTCTAAACTTGCTTTTCGAGTCGAAATTTGTCATAACTCTCTTATTGTTTTTATTTTAGTACAAATATAGTTAAACATTAAAATTGCAAAAATACAAAAGAAAAGAGACATGGCAAAATTATTTTTTTTCCATGTCTCTTCTCTGAGAGCGACAAACGGGGCTCGAACCCGCGACCTGCGGCTTGGGAAGCCGCCGCTCTACCAACTGAGCTATTGTCGCTTAGTGCACGACCAACGTGGAGCAAACTAGCCACAACGTCGCATTATGCACCCTAAAAACGGAGGTGCATTATTTTTATTGCATACGGATAAAAAAAATTATCCGAAATACTCAAACACACCGTTCTCGCTCTTCACCGTCACCTGGGCTTTTGGAGCAGCTTCGACGCGTCCGATAATCTGAGCGTCAACATTGAAACTCTTGGCGATATCGATGATGCCGCGGGCGGTCTCCTCGTCGGTGTAGAGTTCCATTCGGTGACCCATATTGAAGACCTTGTACATCTCCTGCCAGTCGGTCTTGCTCTCTTCGTGAATCATCTTGAAGAGCGGCGGCACAGGGAAAAGGTTATCCTTCACCACATGCAGCGGGCGGCCACCAATGAAGTGGAGCACCTTGGTTTGGGCGCCACCGGAGCAGTGAATCATACCGTCGATTTTGGGGCGATATTCATCTAAAACCTTGCGGATGATAGGTGCATAGGTACGTGTCGGCGAGAGCACCATGTGGCCGGCATCGACGCCAGGCACTTCCGTGGGGTCAGTCAATAACTTGCTTCCGCAGAAGACCACACTGTCGGGCAGATTCCTGTCGTAGCACATGGGGTATTTCTCAGCGTATACATGCGAGAAGACGTCGTGGCGAGCCGAAGTGAGGCCGTTGCTGCCCATGCCACCATTGTAGGCCGTCTCGTAGGTAGCCTGGCCATAAGATGCCAAAGCCACAATGACATTGCCGGCCTTGATATTGGCATTGTCAATAACATCGGCGCGGCGCATGCGGGCCGTCACCGTGCTGTCCACGATGATGGTGCGCACCAGGTCGCCCACGTCGGCCGTCTCGCCACCGGTGAGGACGATATCGATACCCATGTCGCGCATCGTCTGGCAGAACTCCTCAGTGCCATTGATGACGGCAGAGATAACCTCGCCGGGCACCAGCTGCTTGTTGCGGCCGATGGTGGAACTCAGCAGGATATGGTCGAGGGCACCGACGCACAGCAGGTCGTCGGTATTCATCACGATAGCATCGATGGAGATGCCTTTCCATACGCTGAGGTCACCCGTCTCCTTCCAGTACATATAGGCCAGCGAGCTCTTGGTGCCAGCGCCGTCGGCGTGCATGATATTGCAGTAGGCAGGGTCGCCGCCCAGCAAGTCGGGGATAATCTTGCAGAAAGCATTGGGATAAAGTCCCTTGTCGATATTCTTGATGGCGTTGTGAACGTCCTCTTTCGAAGCGGAAACCCCGCGCTGATTATATTTGTCCATATCGTTGGTTGATACGTTGATATGTTAATACGTTGATATGCTATTAAAATGCAAAAGTACGAACTTTTTCCGAACTGGCAAAAATAAGTTATCAAACAGCAGCACCGCAGCTACAGGGATTTTCTCAGTTTTAACGCAGTATAAGTTTCTTGACGATGGCGCCACTGTCGGTAACGATGCGGACGAAGTAGGTGCCGGCGGCCCATCGGCTGACGTCGATGGTGATTGTCTGATTGCTTGATTGTTTGATTGCTTGAGTGAAGACACAGCGGCCTTGCTGGTCGAGAACCTGAAGCGAGGTGTTCGCATCCATTGACTCATCAAGCACAATCGTCACCGTCGTAGTGGCAGGATTAGGATAAATAAGGAAGTCACTGCCTTCAACATCGTCGATACCGACATTCTGGCTAAAGTAGGCGGTGATGATACGGTCGGAATGGATAACGAAGCTGTAGGGATTGTCGAAGATGGTGTCGCCCGTTTCGAGAATCCAAAAGTCGAAGCTGACGCCTTCTCCCTGCACAAGTCCCTCGAGGCTCACTGTATCCCCTTCCTCATAGCGGCCTTCGCCGACAACATAGTCGGCAGGGATATTCTCCCCGCAGCTGCGGCAGACACGGTTGATATAGACAGTGAACGTGTCGAGCACCGGCGGAATACGCGCGCTGTCAAGCTCCACCTTGACATTATCGAGATGCAAGTAGACGTTATCCGTATTTAGTCCTGTTTGCACGAAGAATCCGAGGCGTATATTACCCATAGCCTCTGCCGGCAGAGTTATGGTGGGGTGCCAATTCAGCGAATCCAAGCTCTGCATGAGATTGCCACCAGCAGCACCGCCCCAGTCGGCGAGCACCTGCCACGAGGAGCCATTGTCGGCCGTAAAGGCGACGCCAAAGCGGGTTTCGTCGGAGAGACTGTCGGGGGAACTTTCGCCCATACCGCGTGTCATCCTGATGTCGAACGAGAGCTTGGCCGAGTCGCTCACAGCAATCAGCGGCGAGATGAGCCACTCATGCTCATTGTAGAAATCCACCGTCACCCGCATCGCGGCGAGGCTTCCGTAAACATTGTAGATACTCCACTGGGAGGCATATCGATAATCGAGCGCATAGCCGGGATAGTCAAGACTGTCGACCCATCCTCTGGCGCGGTTCCAGCACGAGGCTTCTGCCATGTTGATATAACCGTCGAACGACTCGTAGTAAGGCAACGGCGCAGGGTTGCAGTCGGTGGTGAAGCTGCCGATATACAGCCATTCCGAGGTATCGGTGGCGCCACATAGTGAACGCACCCAGGCGTGATAGGTGGTGTTGCCGCTGAGGCCGTGGAGGGTGATTGTCTGATTGCTTGAGTGTATAATTGCTTGAGTGGCTGAGGGGATGCTGTCGGTACCATAGCATATCTGGTAGGCGTCGCCCATGCCGCTCCAACCGAGGGTGATACTGTCGTAGCTCAAGTCGGTCACCGTGGGTTGCGAGGGTCGGAGACACGTGGGCATCGCTTCGACAAGGAGGTCATCGACATCGAGCGAGGCGCCGTTGATGCTGAAGAATGCCACACAGACGGTGTCGGCACCCGGCAAGCTGTCGATATAAAACTCGTGTTCACTCCACGAGGAACTGCTCCACTGATCCGCCCCGTTGAAGACCCACAACGGCACCATTGTCGAGAGGTCCGACACATCGGTCATCAGTCCCACGACGATGGCCGAGTCGCGGTAATAATGGCTCTCCCAGAAGCGGATATGAAGACCACTCTCCGGGAAGGCGAAGCGCGGCGTTTGTGCCAAACTCTGCTCGCCGTCGAAGCCCCAAAAATCGAGCACCCCGGTGCCGCTATGGGCATCAGTGGGCCTCTGCGCCACACGGGGATAGTTGCTGCTATTGAGCACAGCCATCCAGCAGGCAGGAAGGGTCTCCCCGAGGGCTATGGTCTCGAAGTCCTCCTCGATGGGCAATGCTGTGGCCACACAAGGCGTGGTGAAGTCCACTTCATGCAAATCACCCAATGAGCCGTCGCTGCACACCGCGCGCACGGCAGCAGTGTAGTTCTGCTGCGGGGTAAGGCCGGTAATCAAATAGTGTGTATTCGACACCGAAGAGGCCACCACTGCTCCGTCGAGCAGCACCTGGTATTGTCCACCCTCGCTGCTGGCATCCCATGCCAGCTCGGCAGAGACCGATGTAACGTTGCGCATTCGGACATCTATCGGTTGCGGACAGTTGAAGGTAGAGCCAATCTCGATGTCGTCGATGTAGAGGTACCCAGCCGTCTTCACCCGAAGCACAAAGCACACGGTGTCGGGCAACGCCGTGGAGAGCGTGTCGGTGTATATCTCAACATGTTTCCACACAAACTCTCCGCTGCTGTTGAGCCTGGGCGACGAGTAAAAGGGCGTGAACGAGGCGGTGTCGGTAGGCGACGTCTGGAAGCCCGCCTGAAAGTATCCGGCAGTGAAATAGCCTTTGGGCATATACCAAAAGTCGACGTGCAGCGCATTGGCGGGGGTGGTGATGATGGGGGTGGCTATATAAATCACCTGTTGGTCACCCTGACCCACCCTAAGCATAGCGCTACCGCTGTGGGTTCCTGTACCATAGCCCCCAGGTCCGCTCACAATGGGGTTCTCTGGGTCGTGGCTGCTGCGCGGTGATTGTTCGGTGACCGTCAGGCAGGGGTGTGTGGCACCGATGGCCAGGTCATCGAAACCTTCGCTCCAGGGTAAGCGCATCACGCTGTCGCAGAGGGTGCGGAACTCGGTATTGAGGGCTTGCGAGGTGTCGCCCAAAGGAGAGAGGGTGCGCACCGAGAGTGTATAGTGCTGCGAGGGCACGAGGCCGGAGAGGGAGACCACGGTGTCGGTGGTGGTCATCCTTTGCCTACCGTTAAGGCTCAGAATCATCGTAGCCCCACTGTCGGCGGGGGTGAGGCGCGCCCTTGCGGTGGTAGCGGTGATGCTATCGACCGTGGCGGCCAGCGGCCGCGGGCAGTAAGGCACCCGCTCGATGGAGAGGTTGTCGATGGAGAAGATGTCGCTCGTCTGAAAGTGGAAGGCCAGCCGCACCGGCCCGGCAATATTCATTGTGTCGGTATAGAAGTCGGCCAGGCGCCAATCGTAGTAGTAGTCGTCCTCCACCGCAAACTGTCTGGCCAGATGGAACACTCCGGCGGTGTCCACAAGGCCTACTTCGATGGGTTCCTCATCGAAGGAGGTGCTCATGTACCAGAAACTCACGTGCAGTTCCCTCGAGGCCGCTGGCAGCGGAGCCGTCATCAAACCCGTGGGACCGCAGCCGTTGCCGAACCGCAGCACATGTGTCCCCTCGTAGCCGTAAGAGTCCGAGGCCTCTATCACCGCCGGGCGCACCCCCGCATAGGTAGTGCACGAGTCGGTGCGCTGCCACCAAGTGGGAAGCCCGTTGGGTTGGGGAGTCTCGAAGTCACAGTAGTAAGGTAGCCACAGGGCCGTCGAGGTATCGACGGTGAGGAAGTCGAGGGATTGCGACACCAGCGTATCGCCCGAGGTGCATATGGAGCTCACACTCAAGGTGTACATCCGGTTCGACACAAGGCCGCTTAGGCTAATGCTCGTATCTGTCTGCAGGGGATAGTCCTCCCCGTCGAGGGTCACGAAATAGCCCGTCGTGTTGGTTGCCGCATTCCAGTGGAGGGTTGCCGTGCTGCCGCCCACACTGTCGAGCGTCAGCGCTGTCGGGCGCCCACAGATGGTGCTGCCGTAGGTGAAGGTCAGCTTCGGCAGGAAACTCTGCCGCTGCGTGTAGGGGGTGTAGCTGTCCACGAAATAGCACGAAGCGTTGCTCCGCGTGATGCCGTAGTACCAGAAATAGGTCGAGCTGCTGAAACCGCCCATCGTGATGTCCAGCAGCAGGTCGCCACCATTGTAGAGGTAGGGCTGGTCGAGCACCAGCACATAGCCCCCAGCGACAGATTGAAAAGGCCCCACCAGCACCTGCGTCAGCTCGGAAGTGGTAATCAGGCTGTTGCCACTGAAGCTACTGTAGGGAGACGTACCCATACGGACGGTGAAGTTCACCGGCCACTGGAAGTTCGACGAGGTGCTGTAGAAGCGCAGCTCGGTGATATACTGCCCCACGAGCGGCGTCAGCATCGATGCTGGATAAATCATCTGCGTGTGCATCGGCGCATTCATCGTCTGCATGGGGACATACATGTTCTGCTGCGTGCCGTCGGACACGGTGAGCTGGCTAGCACGAAGGGGCACCATCGCCACCAGCAACAAAAGGCTGAAAAGTATCTTTTTCATGTTTCTCATTATTCCTTTCTCATTTCTACTGGATAACAAGTTTCTTAACCACACTGCCGATACGCACATAGTAGACACCTCGCGGCAAGGAGCTGATGTCGATGGTGATTGCTTGAGTGCTTGAGTGTCTGATTGCTTGAGTGTAGACCACACGACCGTGGAGGTCGAGAATGGTGATTGCTTGATTGTCTGATTGCTTGATTGCTTGAGTGAGGATGGTAACCTCGGTGGTGGCCGGATTGGGGAAGATTTCCACTTTCCACTTTGAACTTTCCACTTCGTCGATGCCGACGGGCAGGGGTGCGTAGACAGCGGTGATGAGGGTGTCACAGGTGACAATGAAGCGGAAGGGGTTGCTGCTGATGGTGTCGCCGGCAGTGGTCACCCAGCCGTAGAACAGGGGGGTGTCAGCGTAGTGTGCCGTGAGAGTCACCATGGTGCTGTCCATATATCGACCGGCACCTTCGACATACACCACATCGCTTTCCTCAATGGTGTTGCCGGTGGCGAGGTCGACCAGGCGGACGGTAACGGTGCGCCACACGGTGTCCGTCACCGGGTCGGTCACCCACTCGAAGAGGGCCACCACGGCGGTATCGGAGGTAACGACAAGGGTGCGGGGGTTGCCGCTTGCGCCATCGCTCCAGCCAAGGAACTCCCAATGCCCACCCTGAGGCAGGGTGTCGAGCAAGCGGTAGCCAATCACGACGCTGCTGCCGTCGGCATAGATGCCGCTGCCGTAGGTCTCACACACCCCTTCCTCATTGGCCGTCACCGTTACGGTGTGACCCTCAGGGAGGGCGGTGACAAAGAGCGAGTCGAGCGAACCGGAGCCCTCGGAGGCCCAGCGGAAGGCGACGGCGAATTGCGAGTTGAGGCTGTCGAGCCCCTCGGTGGTGAACTCATACCAGGCGAGGCCACGGTTGTTGTAGGTGATGGTGGCCATCGGGATGAAGGTGGAGGCATCCGTGGGATCGGTCATGATGCCGGCGGTGACGACATCGTCGTGGCCGGTCTGCCCTTTGAAGCGAATGCGTGCACCCTGCGAGGGGATGTTGAGTAAGGGTGTGGCGAGGTAGCTGGTGTAGGGACCCGTGTAGTCCTCGAAACTATAGAAAGTCATCACGGTGAGGGCACCGCCCGAGAAGCTGCTGAAGGAGATGTGGGAATAGCCGATGGAATCCCAGCAAGGAGGCAGGCCAATGGTGTCACCATAGAGGTCGCTGCTGTAGTCGAACTCCTCGAAATAGGGCAGGTCGGTCGTGGGGGTGCACTGGGTGCGGAAATAGCGGGTAGCGGCAGCGGCGGTGTCGCCGGCGCCACAGATCTCGCGCACTGCGGCCAGATAGCGGGTACGGGGAGCGAGACCCGTGAAGGAATAGGTGGTGGCAGAGGTGACAGTTTGCAACACATCGTCGAGGTAGACGGCGAAGGTGTGGCCGCTAGCGTTTGCGGTCCATTGCAGCACCGCCGACGAGTCGGTAATTGCGGTGGCCTCCACGTTCTGCGCGGGGATGCAGAAGTCGACATAATCGAGAGCGAACTCCCTCAGGTCGAGGAGGCCCGATACGATTTTGACGATAATGTGGTCGCCCATGCCACTATAGTTGTTGAAGTAGACGGTGTGCTGGTGGTTGCCGTACTGGGTGGAGAGGAGAATGGTGTCGACCCACACGGGGTTGCTGCCGTCGGCGTTGCAGATACCCACGGCGTAGCTCTCGGGGTAGGAAGAGGAGCTGCCGCCATAGGTGGTGATGGTGGCATAGAGACGGGCGATGCTGTCGTCCACCAAGGGAGAGATGGCCCATTCGCCAGAATACATATTGAGTCCGTAGGAGGAACTGTGGGAAACTCCGGTATGGATGGTCCAGCAGGGGATTTCGTTGTTACGGAAGTCGATGTGATAGGGCAGCGAGATTTCGCCACAGGGGGTGGTGGCTGTGAGGGTGGAGCCATACTGCAGGCCGCCGTCGCAGATGGAGGCCACGCGGAACTCGTAGGTGGTCATTGCATGGAGACCACCGACGGTGTAGCTGTTGGCGCTGGTGGTGTCGGCCACCGTCCAAGCCGTTTGGCCAGCGGGGCGGTATTCCACCTGCCAGAGGCCTTCGGAGCCACGTGCCACCCATTGTAGCTCAACATGGTGGGTGTCGACAGCGGAGATGGCTGCCACCGGTGCCAGGCAGAGACTGCTGCTGCAGCCGCCCAGCAGACGGATGTCGGGGATGTCGGTGGTGATGTCCCAGTCGAAGTTGAGGGTGGAGGGATTGGTGTAGTAATGGTTTTCTGTCGACTGCACGAAGTGGGTGCATGAGGCATCGGTATGGACGCCGTAGTGGCGTCCGCTGTAGGCGCTACTGGTGCGTTCGACCAAAGTAACGATGAGGTTGCCCGTGGGGTTGCATGGGTAGACGCTGTCGAAGGGGATTTCAATCCAGCCAGCCGAGCGGATGGTGATGCGCTTGTTGAAGGCCACCTGGGTGAGACTATCGGAAGTGAGCGGCGCCGAGAGGGTGGCCGAGTCGGTCTGTCCTAAGAATATGTCGTAGTTGTAGTTTGCCGTATCGGCGAAGGGCTGGCTGAACTGCGACACACGCAGGGCTATGCCGAAGAGGGTGTCGATACCCGCGGCAAACGAGGCGGGGTAGATGATTTGGCTGTAGTTACGGCTCCAGAAGTTGTCCATGAAGCGCTCGTTGGTGGCGGTGCTGCTGCCTGCGGATTCGGCGCAGACACTGGCGGGTATCTGGAGGGGGATGGTGAGGGTGGTATGGGCCTCAGCGTTGCCGCAGAGGGTGCGGGCGGTGAGGCTATAGCGGTGGCCGATGGCGAAGGGATAGACGAGGCTGTCGCCCAGCACGGTGTCGGCCCACATGGCGCCGTTGGTTACGTCGGCAATCTCGAGTGCCACTCCAGTACCCATGGCCTCACCGGTGGTATCGTACTGCCAGCGGACGATGCCGTCCACGTTGGCACTGAGGGAGGCGAGGGGCATGCAGTAGAGGAGGGTGTGGAATGGGTGGAGGCCGGAGAAGTGGCCCACCTCGTCGCCCACATGGGCGTAGACACCGAAGCCGTAGTCGCTGTCCTCGTCCAATCCGCAGACGGAGAGGGCGGTGTCGGCCAAGAGGGTGTCAACGATGCCGGGGAGGATGAGGTGGTAAGCGGTAGCGCCTGTCACCGCGTTCCAACGGAGGGTGGCGCAGGAGGCTGTGATGTTGTCAGCCGTGAGTCCAGCGGGTGCTGGGATATTGTTGTCGACAAAGACATGGATGTTGTCGATAGCAAGAGCATAGTATGAGTTGCTGTTGGTCCAGCGCATCGCTATCTGTGCATCGAGCAGGGGGACGGAAGAGAAGACGACGGTGTCGCGACGATAGGCGCCGGCGTAGGGCGAGAGATTCCTGACGGTGACGAATGTGCCCGTGGTGTCATAGTAGCCCACAGAAAGAACGCCCCACGAAGAGGCCTCGAAGCGGTAGTCGAAGGCGAAGGAGAGGTGCTGGAGGCTGTCGGCGAAGCGCGGCAGGACGACTTCGGCTTGGTTGCTGTAGCCGGAGGCGTTGCCAGCCAACATCAGAAAGGATTTGCTGGGCAAGTTGCTCAAATAGGGATAGCCTCCGACGGGGATTACATGGGGAGCGAAAGCGGTGTTGCTGCCGTTCCAGGTGCGATTCCAGCAGAGGGGCAACTGGCCGGCGACATTGTAGTTGGTGGCGGTCACATCCTCGAAGTCCATAAAGTAAGGCACAGCCACATTGCCGCAGTCGTAGACACGCACGATGGCGAGAACGGTGTCGGCGCCATAGGCGTTGGAGGCAATGAGGGTGAGGGTGTCGACTCCCGAATGGGAGTAGTTAAGAGTTAAGAGATTAGAGTTAAGAGTTATAGTACTGTCGAGGAGGGAGGAGTGGAGAGTGAGGGAGAGAGCGTTGCGGGAGCAGTTATTGAGAGTAGCGGCGAGGGTCACACTGTCGCCCAGGGGGATTTCGGCGGGAGCCGAGAGGGTGACCTGCGGCAGGGGGTGACTGAACACATTGACATAGGCCACAGCGGTGTCGCTGCCGTAAGCATTGATAGCGGCAAGGGTGAGGGTGTCGTAGCCCTCGATGTCGTAGACTATAGTGAGGAGAGGGGCTGTGGTGACTATAATGGTATCCATCAGCGAAGAGTGCCAGTGGTAGCTGAGACTATCGGTGAGACCGTTCTGGAATTGGGCGGTGATGGTGGTGGTGTCGCCCAGATAACCCGTCCAATAGTTGGGTACGATAGCTATCATGGGCACACTGTCGGGCTCGCCGACACGGATGTCGTCGAGGATTGCACCATACCAATAGGCATTGCATTTCCACCGGAAGGCTATCCGGTTGACATCGGAGGGCAAGCTGTCCAATCGCACATATCTGGTACGGCCGGTAGTCGACGGCTCCACCTGGGCGAAGCTCACGAAGTCAGCGTTCTGCATGTAACCCACCGTGAGCTCACCACGCACCGCCGCTTCAAACATATAGTAGAAGGAGAGCTGCTTGCCCGCCAGCGGCACATCGAAAACCGGGGTTTCGACAAGGGCGACACTGTCATAGCCGCTGTCGGTTCCCGCCAGCATCACCAGCGCGTTGTTGTTCTGCACGTATGTGTTGATATTTGTGGCGCTCTGATAATAGCTGTTGATGACATGCGGTTCATAGCTGGTGCTGCCCTCCCAGTAGCGGTGCCAGCAGTTGGGAACATATCCACCCGACGAGTAGTTGTAGGGTAGAGGGTACACGTCATTGAAGGTCTCCTCGTAAGGCAGGGTGGCGATGGGGCTGCAGTTGGTGACAAGGACCACTGCGGTAGCGGAGGAGGAACCATAGATATTCGAGGCGGTGACGGTAATGGTGTCTCTACCGCCAAGGGTATAGGTCAAATTGAAAGTTGAGAATTGAAAATTGAAAGTTGAGTCGACCCAGGTCGTATCCATCAGCGAGGAGTGCCATGTGACCGTCATGCCGTTCGGCGACCCTTCGGTGAGGGTGGCGCTATATGTCACCGGCTCATGACTGTCCACCATGGACGAAGCCTCCAAGCTCACTATGGGCAAGGCCGTCGAGCGGACAACGACATTGTCGATATACATCGCAATTACGCTGCTGTTCATTTTCATTTTGCGGAATGCTACATGAATGGTCTGCCCAGCGTAGGACACAAGCGAAGTGCTGAGGTGGTCGAAGGTGCGATAAACCGAGTGTTTGGCAGTATCGATGTAGAGCATGGTGTAGTTGGCGGTATCGGTATAGTCCTCGCTGGTGGTCACCCAGACGCTATAATTCAGCGGGTAATTGGCATTCGAGGAGCTGACATCCCAGAAGAGGCGCACGGCAAGAGCGGTGTCGGCAGGGACGTCGACAGCTTTAGACATAATCCAGTGCGGCACTGAGTCGTTGACACGTCCCGATGTCATGCATTTGGGGTCGTAGCCATAGTATGTAGAGGCTGCCCAGTTGCTGCCCTCGGGTTTGTACCAGCAGGCAATGCCTTCGGTGAAGGTCTCCACCCACGGCAGGGTGTCGGCGGGCAGACAATCGATAATCCGTATGGCGCGGCGGGTGGTGTAACTGCAGTAACTGTTGGTGACCGTTACGCTGACGGTGTCGTTCAGCCCCGTGATGCCGGCGCCGTAGGTCACCCAGGCGCTGTCGCCGGCGGCGTTGGTGGTGAAGGTGCCGCCCACCTGCGACTGCCAGCTGTAGCTGAGGCTGGTGTTGAAACCACGCAGCTGCTGGGCGACAAAGAGGGTGGCGCTGTCGGTGGTGGTCTTCTCCTGTGCCGAGAGGACAACCACAGGCACCGTGTCGTAGTCCACGCGTATGCGGTCCACCAGCGACTCGGCGTAGGAAGCGTGGCTGCTGTTGTTCAGCAGCCGCACGCGGATAGTCTGTCCGGCATAGGGCAGCAGCGAGATGGGACGGCGGCGCATGGTCATCTCCCTGCTGTCGAGGGAATAGACGGTGTCGGCATTACCCTCTTCGGTCTCCACGATAGCCATCAGGCTGTAGAAATGCTCCACCCACAGCGAGAGGTTCTTCTCCAGTACAGCGGGCACCGCGATGGGCGGCGTGAGCATGTAGTCCCACCGCGTGGAGGACCTCATGAAGTCATGCCTGTTGATGCTGCCAGACTGGCTGCCGTCCTCCTCGTCGAAGCCATAGCCGTAGTTGTCGGGCAAACGGTAGTAGCCGACAATCTCCCAGCAGGCGTTGTAGCTGGCGACGCTGCCGGTCTCCACAAAACCCTCGCTCCAAGGGAACACGTTGATGGTGTCGCATCCGTACACTCCGAGGCTCTTCTCCAGCGTGAGCGTGCCATGGGCGTTGCTGGCCGTGGCCGTCAGTGTCTCGCTGCCAGGGAAGGGATAGACGATAGAAACCATAGAATCGATAGTAGTGATAGAGGTGTCGAGGAGGGCACTGTACCAGCTGTAGCTCACGCTGTCGCCCTGCGTCAGGTGCAGGGTGTAGCGCACCGTGTCACCAGTAGCCACGGCGTAGGTGGGAGCCTCGAGCGTGCCCAGCGGCACCAGGGCGTTGTACATCCTCACATCGCTGATTTGTATGTTGCGAGAGTTCTGGTCTTTCTGGCGGAAAGCGATATAGACCGTGTCGCCTGCATAGTCGGCCAGCGATACGCTACGTTGCGCCTGCGTAGTGTTCTGCGACGCGGAGAAGAGGGTGTCGTAGCTGCCGATGTTGAAGCGGTCGGTGGTGGTAACCAACACCTGATAGGTGACGGAGCCGCTCCAGGCATTGTTCTTGGCTTTCCAATAGAGGCGCAAACCGGTACTGTCGGCAGGCAGCACCACGGCCGGCGAGGTGAAGATCTTGTCACCGTCATTATAGGCTGTGATGCTGTTCCCGCTCCTGTTCCATCTGCCAGCGCCGATGCTGCGCCAGCAGTCGTATTCGGTCTCGAAGTTCACTATCCAGGGGTGTGCGGTGATAACCCCCTGGCAGTCGTACACCTGAATCACATTCACCACGGTGTCGCTACCATAGGCGTTGCTGGCCACCATGGTCACGGTGTCCACGCCTGCTGCGCTGTAGGTCATCGTCACGCTGTCGCCCGTCAGGGTCTGCCCCATGAGCGAGCTGTGCCAGGTGTAGGTAAGTCCCGTGTGCGAACCCAGGTTGAGGCCTGCCCGCCACACCGTCGGCTCGCCCACAAACGACCTCTCGGTCACGGTGGCCCATGCCTGCGGCGGATTGAGCGATAGTAATCGGATGCCGCCCACGATGAGGTTCCAGCTCACATCCGGGTTCGGGCATCCGTCGGTGAAATAGTTGTAGTCGCTGCTGAGCCCGTGGCGGCAGAACACAATCCTTATCATCTGCCCGGCATAGGCACCCAGATAGAGGGTGTCGCCCTTGTAGGAGGCCTCTGCTGCATCTCTCAGCTCGCGCCGCAGGGTGTCGTAGGTCACCCCGTCGGTGGTGACGCACACGCTGAGGTCGGCTTTGCATACTACCGTTGTACCATAGCGAACCACCACCGAGTCGATAGCCGCCGTCGCCGGTATCTCTATCCATGGCGACAACAGCCGGTGGTCGGCCGTGGTGTCGAAGTCGCTGACGTACTGGCTGTACTCTCCCTCCCAGTTGCTGCCCGGCGCCACCGTCCAGCAGCTGTTTTCGAAGGCTATCGAGGTACCCCACGGCACCGTATCCAGGCATTGTGCCTGCGTTTGATGATACATCAGCCCCATCAGGGCCATCAATGCAAAGAATACTTTTTTCATTATAATTATACTTACTTTATATTTTATAACGCAGTTATTGTTGTTTTATTGTTAGTTGATGACTGCATCCAATTCTTCGTCTGAAGTTGCATGGTATACCGCCAACCAGCGGTAGTGGGGCGAGGCTAGGTTGCAGTCCACACTGTTGCCCAACACATTCGAGTCTCCCTGCACCTCGGGGTGGAAGCGCTTGCTCTGCCATAAGTCAATTGTATTGGCGCAATCCTCCTCAGATATTCCCGATGCGAGATTGATGGAGTCGAAGAAGGCATCCATCTCAGCCGTACTCCTCACTCCCAAGCTGTCCAGCATCCACTCCCAGCCTTCGTCGGTCAACGCCTCGAAGGTAGTGACGTCGCAGGTGATTGTGTCGTTAATCGGGAAGTCTTTGATGAAGCCTACGCGCACACCAGGTACGTCCTTGCACCGCTGGTACAGCTCGCTGCCTTCCACCGGCTCGGGACGCATTCTCCATGCTGTCACCGCCGCCAGCAGCAGTAGCAAGATACCCATAAATATGATCGCGTTGCGCTTCATCGTCTATTTTTGTTATCTTTCCATTTTAAATTTTACCACATTCGGGTCGTTGCATGTGCCCAAGGCGCTGCAGGCGCGGTTGAGCACCAGCATCTCTCCGCCCTGCTGGTTGCAGAGCACATGCCGGTCGTCCACCCGCTGGGGCAGCAGCAGGGCGTAAACTCCCGGCAGCAGGATTATCAACACCATGGCGGCAGTACGCAGCACCAGCCGGCGATGCGAGCAGAAGCCTTCCGCATCGCCTGCCAGTCCACGCGACAGCTGCCGCACGTGCTCGGCGTCGGCCCTGCGTCGGCGGGCTTGCTCTGCCTCAAGGAGTCTTATTATATCTTTTTCGTTCATATTCTATTGGCATTACGTTTCATCTTATCAATCACTTGGGCATGGAGACGCCCCGTCTCATTCTCACCAATGTGCAGCAAGAGTGCAATCTCGCCGTCGGTATAGTCGTCGAGAATGAGTTCCAGCACACGGTGCTCCTGATGGGTGAGATTGGCGGCCAGCCGGTCGATAAGCTCGGCATGACTTCCTTCGTCGGAGGCCACCAGCGCGGCTTCCTCCAGCGGAACCACCTCCACCTCACGCTCCCCTTTGCGTCCCCTGTGGGCAAAGACACTGCGGCAGTGGAACCGAACCCACTCACGTTCCTCGCCGGGGGTGGCATCGGGGCGCAGCTTGTGGCGGTAGCGCCACAACTGCGTTGTCACCTCCTGCATCAGTTCGGACATGAGCCACGCCTGTCCGCCGGCCTTCCACCAGCAGAGGCCACGAATCAACTTCCGATGGCGTGCCACCAGCGCGTCGAAGTCGTCGTATCGGTTCCTGTCCTTTTGGGTCATCTTTTTTGTGGGTCTCTACCTATATAATAACCCAGAAAAATGAAATAGCACTATCGCCAATGTGTATTTTATGATTTTTTAACACTCGAGGGTAAACCATGGGTTGTATTTTTACACCCGTAAAAGCACCATAACGAAAAGAGGATGCCCGACGGGACACCCTCTTTTTCTACTTATTTATCTGTTAACTTTTATCTGTTAACTATCTGCGACGGCCACCGCCGTTGCCGGAGCTGCGGCGTTCGCCACCGTTACCGCCTTCACGACGGCCGTGACCGTGGTCGCCACCATCGCGGCGCGGGCCATTGCCACCCTCGCGGCGCGGGCCACGGGCGGGTTTCTCCTCGACATAGCCCTCGGGTTTGGGCAGGAGAGCCTTGCGGCTGAGCTTAATCTTGCCGTTCTTCTCGTCGAAGGCGATGACCTTCACTTCGAACTCGTCGCCCACATGGATGAGGCCTTCGAGGGTCTCGGGGTGACCCCACTCATACTCGCTAATGTGCATCAGACCTTCTTTGCCGGGCAGGAACTCCAAGAAAGCACCGAATTCAACGATGCTGACGACCTTGGCGTTGAAGATATCACCCACCTCGGGAACGG
The DNA here is from genome assembly GCA_902800395.1 of uncultured Bacteroidota bacterium. Lineage (GTDB taxonomy): Bacteria > Bacteroidota > Bacteroidia > Bacteroidales > P3 > Colimorpha. The sequence goes on from CADCEC010000012.1 coordinate 75,746, forward strand.
TGCAGATATCCTTAATCCACTTGAGAGCAGCAGCAATATCCTCCTTGTTCGACGAGGCGACATCGACAATGCCGAACTCGCCCTCTTCTTCGATATTGATGATGGTGTTGGTCTCGGCCTGAATCTTCTGGATGACCTCGCCACCCTTGCCGATGACGGCACCGATGAAGTCTTTCGGAATCTTGATTTGCTCGATGCGGGGCACGAAGTCCTTGTAGTCCTGACGGGGCTCGGGGATGGTCTCGAGGATCTTGTCGAGGATGTAGAGACGACCTTGGCGAGCCTGCTCGAGGGCCTTGGCCAGCACGTCGTAGCTGAGGCCGTCGACCTTGATATCCATCTGGCAGGCGGTGATACCGTCGCGGGTGCCGCAGACCTTGAAGTCCATGTCGCCGAGATGGTCCTCGTCGCCGAGGATGTCGCTCAGCACGGCCCACTTGTCACCCTTCGAGATAAGACCCATGGCGATACCGGCCACAGGCTTGCGCAGTTTGACGCCGGCATCCATCAGCGCCATGCAGCCGGCACAGACGGTAGCCATCGAGCTGGAACCATTGGATTCGAGGATGTCGGAAACGACGCGGATGGTGTAGGGGCACTCTTCCTCAGTGGGCAGAACCTCCTTAAGGGCGCGCCAGGCCAAGTGGCCGTGACCCACCTCGCGGCGGCTGGTGCTGCCGGAGCGTTTGACCTCGCCGGTGGCGAAGCCGGGGAAGTTGTAGTGCAACAGGAAGCGACGCATGCCCTCGATGACGGCACCGTCAATCTTCTGCTCGTCGAGCTTGGTGCCCAACGTGCAGGTGCTGAGAGACTGGGTCTCACCACGGGTGAAGATAGCGCTACCATGCACGGAAGGCAGGTAGTCGGTCTCGCACCAAATGGGGCGGATCTCGTCGAGCTGACGGCCGTCGAGACGGGTGCGCTCGTTGAGCACCATGTCGCGCATGGCCTCGCGCTCCGTATCGTGATAGTAGCGGTCAATCATAAACTTGATCTCGTCGGTGAGGGTCTCCTCGGTATAGTTGGCATCGATAAACTCCTGCTTGATGGCGGCGAAGCCGTCTTCGCGCTGGTGTTTGTTGGCGATGCCCTGTTTGCTGAAGTCGTAGCATTTCTGGTAGACGGCGTCATGGAGGCGCTGGCGCAGCTCCTCGTCGTTCACCTCGTGGCAGTACTCGCGCTTCTCGGTCTTGCCAGCCTCGACGGTCAACTCGTCGAGCACGCGGCACTGAATCTTGATGGCCTCATGGGCAGCCTTGAGGGCGTTGAGCATCACGTCCTCGGAGACCTCCTTCATCTCACCCTCCACCATCATGATATTATCGGCGGTGGCAGCCACGATAAGGTCGAGGTCTGCACGCTCGATATCCTCCATCGGAGTGTTGATGACATACTTGCCGTCGAGATAGCTCACGCGCACCTCGCTGACGGGGCCGTTGAAGGGGATGTCGCTCACAGCGAGGGCCGAAGCAGCGGCCAGAGCGGCCAGCTGGTCGGGCATGGTGTCTTTGTCGCCACTGATGAGGGTGATGTTCACCTGCACCTCGGCGTGAAAGTTGTCGGGGAAGAGGGGACGCAGAGCGCGGTCGACCAGACGGGCGATGAGGATCTCATGCTCGGAGGGACGGGCCTCACGCTTGAAGAAACCGCCGGGGAAACGACCCATGGCGGCATATTTTTCCTGATAGTCAACGGTGAGGGGCATGAAGTCGACGTTCTCGCCCACTTCTTTCTTTGAACAGACGGTGGCCAGAAGCATCGTGTCGTTCATGCGGACCACGGCAGAGCCGTCGGCCTGTTTGGCCAGCTTGCCGGTCTCGATTTCGATCATGCGGCCATCGCCGAGATCGAAACGCTTAGTGATAATGTGTTCATTCATGTTGTTTAACATTCTTGTTCGTTTTCTCGCCTCGGGAAAGTGAGCAAGCTCCCTCTCAGCTCGGCTTATCGAAAACGTTCGTTCATTTGTTTTTTATTGTTTTCGTTTACTTTACCGCAGCCTTGGGGACCGTCCCCAAGACCCATAAAAGTGTTAATATTCAAATCTCTATCTCCATCGTCGGGCATCTAAAGACCGGCAAAAAGAAAGTGCAAAAATACAATAATTTTCTGATATACAGAAATTAAATTTTGTATTTATCAAAAAAGGTCTTCCAGGAGAACCCTGAAAGACCCAACCATAACCAAATAAATATGAAAAACTATTTTCTAAGATTGAGTTCTTTGATGATGGCACGGTAGCGCTCGATGTCATTCTCTTTGAGGTAATCGAGCATCTTACGACGCTTACCGACGAGACCCACGAGGGCACGCTCAGAGACTTGATCTTTCTTATTCTGCTTCATCAGCTCGGTGAGGTGCTGGATGCGATAAGTGAACAAAGCAATCTGTCCCTCAGCGGAACCAGTGTCTTTGGCACTTTTACCATATTTGGCGAAAATCTCTTCTTTTTTCTCTTTTGTCAGATACATAACGTGTTATATTAACTTTTTCTTGTTTTTTCGTTCTCGAATTCGGGTGCAAAAATACATACTTTTTCCAAACTGGCAAAATATTTTTGCTTTTTTCACCGAATTTAACGTTTATTAAGAAAGTTTAAGCCTCGATAGCAGCAGCAATTTTGGCAGCAAGGGCTTTCAACTCCTCGGAAGACATCTCCACATGATGCCCAAAATTGAGGTCACCGGGCTTGTTGAGCGGCATCAGGTGGATGTGGACGTGGGGCACGTCAATACCCACAACAGCCTCTCCAACCTTGATGCAAGGGCAGACCTTCTTTAGGCCTTTAGCCACTTTCTTGGAGAAGAGGTGCAGCTCACAGAAAAGGTCGTCGTCAAGGTCGAAGATATAGTCGACCTCTTGCTTAGGGATGCAGAGCACATGTCCTTTGACGACAGGATTAATGTCGAGAAAAGCGAAGCAGTGTTCGGTTTCGGCGACTTTATAGCAGGGTATTTCGCCTGCGACAATTTTACTGAAAATAGTAGCCATAACTATCTTTCTATTTTAGTGAGTTCAAAGGTCATCTTACCCGCGGGGACATTGACTTCGACAACATCACCGACTTTGTGTCCGAGGAAAGCCGAAGCAAAAGGCGAGGTGATACTGATTTTGCCCAGTTTGAGGTTGGCCTCACTTTCAGGAACAATGGTATACTTTTGGACCATCTTGTTCTTGGTGTTGCGAATGGTGATGATGGAGAGGAGCAGCACCTTGGAGGTGTCAATCTTCGACTCGTCCAGAAGACGTGCGTTAGCCACCAGTTCCTGCAACTTGGAGATGCGTGCTTCAAGGTGTCCTTGGGCTTCCTTGGCGGCATCGTATTCTGCATTCTCAGAGAGGTCGCCTTTGTCGCGCGCTTCAGCGATAGCTGCGGAGGCTGCGGGACGGTCGACAACAATGAGATGGTGGAGCTCGTCTTTTAGCTTTTGGAGACCTTCCTCGCTATAATACTTGATTTCTGCCATGATAAATAGTATGTTTTCTTAAGGTTTAAAAAGGTGGGAAAGGCTTCAAAAAAGCCTTTCCCTACCCGGATTATGTGTCTTTCAGCTTTAGAATCTGAAGCTGGCTCCGATGGTGTGGGTGCCCTTGAGGTGCTGGGCGGCACGGTAGGAGTAGTCAATAGTGAGACCTGTCTTCTCATCCTTGGTGAAGGGGATGTCGATAGAGGCACCGGCACAGATGCCATTGCTGGCGGTGGCGGAACTGCTGCCCCACATGCCCTCCTGGAAGATGTAGCCGGCACGGAGCTGGAATTTCTTCAACAGGCTGTATTCGAGACCGAGAGTGTAGTTGTCACGCAGGAAAGCGTTGGAGGTGAAGGCACCTGCAATGGTGAGTCTCTGATCCCACTTGTCAAACAGAAAGTCGTAGGAGAGACCGATATTTAGGCAAGTGGGAAGCTCCATCTCGCCACGGCGTGTCTCAACCGTGAAGTCGTTGCCGTTGAGATCCATCTGGAGGGAGAGGCCAGAGCCATCGAAGCTCATAGAGGGACCCCAGTTCTTGAGGGAGATACCGAACTTCAATTCATCGTTCTCACCAGTGACATACTGGATACCTGCGTCGATGCCGAAACCCGAACCAGAGACGTTATCTGTACTCTCGGTGACGACCTTGAGTACAGCACCGCCGTGGATACTACGGGTAAAGCTGTGAGCGTAGGCAACATTGATGTTCATGTATGAAGGCGAGAAGGTACCATTGGTATGGAGCTCGGGGCTATTCTCAGTGGTAATATCGATGTCGCCAAAGCCCATGGACATCACGTAGACGCCGATGACACCAGCATCGAAGACACGGATACCAAGGCCGAAAGTGTTGATGCTGGCAGCACTGACGAGACCCGACTTGCCACCATAAAGGAAGGTGTTGGTGTAGGCCACCTCGATATTCTCAATGAAAGCCAGACCAGCGACGTTGCCGAACATAGCGTCGAGACCACGCACATTGGAGATATTGACGCCTCCCCAACCGGTACTGCGTGCCCACGGATTGATAAGCAACTCGGAGGCGCCAGCGGTACCACGGCGTTCGTCATTGCCAGCCTGGGCCGACGGGACGGAGAGCACCGTGAGAAGCACAACTACAGCAAATATTCTTAATATATTTTTCATCTCTGTAATATTTTAGTTGTTTCTTACACTATTAGAATCCAAACGAGTTGAGGTCGACGGGGCGCATGGTGCCGAACCACTTGACGACGCGTTCGCCAATACCTGGGACGCTGATATGGATCAGATACATACCACCGGCAATGGGGATACCGGCCTGGTTGTGGAGATCCCAGTCAACGTAGGTCTGGTTGACAGGCGTGGGTCCAAGGGTGCGGACGAGAGTACCGTCAACAGTGTAGATACGGATGAGACAGCCTTGTTTCTGGTTATCCTCAAGACCGGTGGGCAGGTTAACAATGCGCACCTTGGTTTCGAGCTGGCTAGCAGTCTCATAAGAAGAATGGCTGTAGTAGGGGTTCGGGACAACGGCGATTTGTCCGAGGAGGGAATCAATGTACTCTTGACGAGCGTCACCGGCGGTGGCAAGTCCTTCGAGGACAGCATCGGCGGCGGAGAGCACAAACTGGTAAGCAGGCATCTCGTGGTTGACGTTAGCGACATCAGCACTTACAGACTTGGTGCGGTTGGGCGATAGGAAAGCGCCATAGGGAGCACGGACGTCGATGTCAATGGTAACGTCGCAGGGGATATCCTCCATGGGGTTATTGATGGTGTAACGGCTGTTGACCATAGGCATGTTAACCCAAGCCACAGAAGCATAGAGCATGGCAATGGAGTCGCGCTCCGGGATACCGTTATTAACATCAAAGCTCTTGGAGATACCGTGGGCAAGATAATCGAAACCTGCCTTACGGGCATGCATATTCATAAATCTGTCAACGGAGCTAAGCATCTGCATGGCCCAACGACCAGCGTCATAAGACGGAGTAGTGTAAGTGGTGTAGGAAGTAACAACAGGACTGGCGTTGGGGTTGGTGGGAACAGATTTGAAATTGTAGTAGGGCTGACGTGTGGCATTCATCACATAGATGTAGTGACGACCGCCAAAGACATAGTTACCCGTACCTTCAACAGTAACGTTGCCAGGGTTCCACATCATGTCGCGGCCATTGTGCTGCACATAGCGGGAATCCTCACCAAACATAATGTTGAGACGCTCACCTGTAGCGGTGTTGATGGCATAGCCGGGGAACCAACCCATACCGTTGGCGGAGATGTAAGCGGGGTTATTCGGGTCATTGACATTAGGAGCAACGCCGAGTTCGGAGCAGGTCTTGCCTTCCTTGTTGACGGAAGCATGTTTACGGGCACTGAACTTGCGGGCATTACCCTCGGCCTGAGTATGATCATCGCACATCTCGATGACCGGGCAACGAGTCCACTTGGAAGTGTCGGCGGTGAGAACGACATGGACACTGGGCAGCAAGGAGAAGTCGTGATAGTTAATAGCCTTGTTGTAGATGCTAACCAGCAGTTCACGCTCAAGTTTGTTCTTGTATTCACCAGAAGCATAGGTGGAACCGCCGATAGCATTCAGAGTATCGTCGTCAGCCATGTAGAAGGAATAGTTGAAACCGGGATGGAAAGGCTGGAGGGAAACGAGTCCGTAGGGCGACCAGAAACCATTAACCACGTCTTCAAGCTCCTGATTCTTGTCAAGAGCCTCCGTCTGGGTCTTCGAGCTCATCGAATTGGGATTAGCAAATCCTCTGAAGTAGTCTTCGTCGAGGTAAGCCTCACCCGGATTGTATTTGGTCTTCAGGGAGGAGAAAGAGGAGTAGGAATTCTCCGAATACTGGGAACCAGAGTGAATCCAGTTATAGATGTAGTAGTTGTCGTTGTCGGGGATACCGCTCAACCACTGCTTATTCTCATCAGCAAAGTACATCTCGGAGTTCAAGAGGGCACCTTTCGTGATGAAACCACCATAGAAACGTCCGGAGAAGCTGTTGCCCGAAGTACCATAGAATTCGAGTTCGGTAGCGACTGCCGCAGGATTGACCAGTGTAACAGCAATACCGAGTTCAAGGAACAACTGTTCGTTGTAGCGGCCGATAGTGAAGTCGGACCAAATGGTGTCGTGAACCAAACCGTCCGTGCGGACAATATACCAACGAGTCTTTGCATCAATGGTTGTAGTATCGGTGGCATTATAATTATTGAAGAAAATAGTGAATCGTCCTTCCTTAATCTTCAGAGGATCGATGACGCGCACATTGACAGGGCCATTATTCTCCGTATAAGTGGGATTAGCAACGATGCAGGGATTGGTCATACTGAAGTTGTCAGTACCATTGCTATTAAGACGGCCGGTCATCGTGCCAGGGTTCTTGGCGGGCTCGCCAGGAAGACCCATTAACTCGGTGATGGAAGCGGTGTCGAGACGGAGGACACCACCGCCGTTACCGAAACCGCCAAGTCGGATAATCTGGGGGCACATGCCGAACAAAGCCTGGGCCTGCTTACCACCATCCTCGGCAGCGGGGCTGTGGGGGATAACCGTAATGGGAACGATGCTACCACCATCTTTTTCACGTTTACGGCCAGCGAGGTAAGGCTCTTTCTGACCATCGAGGAAAGAAGGATCAGTCTGAGAATACTCTTTATAACGGTTCTGGGCGTAAGCAATGGCGATGAAATAGTATTCCTTATTGTTTACGAGGTTGGTGTTCACACCAGAGGCGAACTGGTCCTTGGTAATGCGGAATACATGCTGGATACCCTTGTTGGCACCCTCGACCATAACCTTGCCGGAAAGAATACCAGTACGGGTGTCCATGGTGTAGTTTTTGAGGGTTCCAATGGGCAAACTCGGGGCGGTATTGATGGTAGTGTCTTCGCCATCAATGAGAATAGAGTCGTAGTAGTTCTCTATATCGCACTGGGCCACAAGAATAGCCTTGGTCTCATCATCGATATCAGCGACAGAGCAACTAGCATCCTTCAACTGATAGATTTGATAACCCTCAAAATGGTAGTTAACATCATAAGAATGGACATTACCCTCATCATCGGTGTAGAAACTGGGGATGGAGGGAGAAGCCTCGCAATAGCCCTCACCATAGTTGTTGGAATTGGGGTTCTCGTAGGTGAGATAAAGGATTACCTCGTTGCTAAGTTCCTGAGCAGTCAGTGTGGGGGCATCAGGACCGTCGAGGACCTTGAAGCAGTTCTCGAAGAGGCGCTGACAGACGTCATCAATCTGACGGAGGAGCTGGACAGACGACCAGTTGTTACCCGAGGAGGCCTGAGCGAAGGGGATACCCACGGTGATGTAGTTCAAAGCACCGGGCTTCAAGGTGAAGGGACCTGCGGACTGCATGAAACGGCGGTCTGCAGGGCTGTTACCGGCGGTGATTTCGTTCCAGTCGTCGGGATTGACGGTAGGAACAACACCATTGGTGCCCCAATGCCACGGGTCACTGTTGTCCGGGAACATAAAGTCGCAATTGATTTGAGCAGGGTCAACACCATCGTTCATGGCGTTACCACCATACAACATGCGCTGATTGTTCTTCCAATAGCCACGCAGGTAGTTGTAGTAGTCGCTAGCTTTAGCAGGCTCGGTATTATTACCGCTGGAACCATTATTGTAGAACACGAAGCGACGCATACCGAAACGCTCGTCATCGACAATGCCGTTACCAAAGTTCACACCATTGATAGCGCAGTTGCCAACGGTGTCGCCAGCATGGAAGTACCAGCTCATGGGGTCGAGGGCGAAGAAGTCGTCAGCATGATAGGAGATATCGACAGTATCGTAACCAGCAAAGTTACCATTCGCATCAGTTCTGGCATAGCCTTCGAGAAGTTTCTTCAGAGGCACGGAGCCATAGTTCTGGATGTAGGGGATATCAATCTTGGGATTATCCAAACCATCGGGATCCATATAAGGTCCCTGGAAGAAGTCGATACCGACTGCAGGAGGAATACCAGAGTAGGAACCAGAACCAGGAGTATCCTGAGACTTACCATTGTAGCAGTAGCCGAGACCACGGCGCACATCGCAACCCACAAAGTCGTCCCAAGCATAACCCAGGTCGGCATCGACCCACTGGCTAAAGTAGGTTTGGGCAAGTTCATAGGTGGAACGGTTGATAATCTCGTAAGAGTAGAAAGTCATGTCGTTAATCCTGTCATTGGTGGAGAAGGCGAAAGCCTGAGCACGAATTTCAAGACCGATAGGCTGACCCTGGGACTCGGTGTGGGTGTTACCCATGTCGTTGAAGACCCACCAGATGGTCTGGTCACCTTTCAGCACCTGGTCAGAGAGAATACCACCCGTGACGATGCCAGCCTGTTCTTCCATTGTGGGGAGTCGGACACTCGACGCGGTAGGATTACGCTGTTTGAGGGTGCGGGGGCAGAGGTCGTTGTTGAAGTCGTACCAAGGATAGTCACCATTGTAGGGATTGTAGACACCATCACCATCGGCATCATAGAAAGGAGCCAGATATTGGGTGAGGTCGTCACCATCACCACTGGCGGGCCAGTTAATGATGACATCTGGCACATCCGTGAGGTCTGCGACTTGCACAGGAGTGGGGCCAGAGTAATCGAAGTGCTCCATAAAAGAGAGGACCTCGGCTTTGGTGATGATATAATGCTTGTCGTAGCGGTTACATGTGGGGAGGTCAATCGAGGCCGTTCCATCAATTTTCAGGGGACCGGGCCAGTAATCGTCACCATTGGAACCGAAGGTCAAAGCGGCGAGACGCAGCTGATCATTGACATCCATACCGCCAATCCAAAGGGCAGCACAGAACAGCGGGCAGGTGTTCATGTTTTTGGGCAGGTGATACTGAGCCACACTACCATCGTACCACATGTTGCCGTAACCGTTAATCAGAGCGCGGACATTGTTGATGTTAAGCTCCGCAGTACTCTGAGCACGCTTACACTTTGCGGCCTCTTTGGAATTTACAGCATGGCCATTTGCCCTGGCTCTATTGCACTCGATGCACTCACGGGCCGACACCGACGCCGAGAAGGAGACGAGCAGCAAGGAGACCAATACCAATTTGCTATATATACTTTTCATCTTTATAATTTTTTTTCGCGTTGAGATTAGAAGTTATACGAGACAGAGAGACGGATAGTGCGGGGGCTGGAATAGTTCCAGGTGCCGTTGCGGAGAACAATAGTGTAAATGTCGCGGAAAGCCTGCGGGTCGAGGTAGGCGTTAATGACCTGCTGCGACTCGGGATCGGTAAGGTAGCCGTTGTCCTCGGGGTTGCCGGTAACGGGCCATACGCCGAGAACGTTGCGGATATCAAAGAGGTTATTAATCGTGATGGCAGCGGTGATGTAGGTGTCACGCTTGCCGACCTTGATGGGCCATACCTTGTCGATGACGACATTGAAATAGAAGCCCCAAGGCAGACGGGCACCGCGGTAGCCACCGACGATGGTGCTCTGCGAGTTGGAGAAAGCACGGGTATAAGGACGACCCGACTGTGCAACAGCCAAGAAGTTAATACCGAAGTTCTCGAGGAGCTTGATTTCTTTCTTACGCTTCTCACCGGTGGAGTCGGTGACAATGCGGGTGATGACGGGACCATTGTATTGAGCACCGGAACCATAACGGAAGTCGACATTGGCTTTGAACTCATGACGACGGTCGTCGGAGATGGGGTTGAGCATCTTCAGGGTGGTGTAACCTTCCTTGATAAGCTCAGTCATGGTTGTGGAACTCAGACCAGTACCCTCAGCATACTGGAGAGTGTAGTTGGCATTGACACGAATGTTTTTGGTTGAACGAAGATCATAAGCCAGCGTGACACCCTTGATGGTACGGAAGTCCTTGTTGTCGTAGCTGTAGTAGTTGGGGTTGGGGTCAGCACCAGCATACTGGACGAGCTGAATCAGGTCGCGGGTCTCTTTGTAGTAGGCGGAGGCGCTGATTGCAGAAGTCTCCGTAAGAGCCTGCTGGAATCCCAACTCATAGTTGGTGATGCGCTCAGGTTTCAGGTTGGGGTTGTTGATACTTGAAATCTGAGACATGAAGAGGTATTTGGTGTACTCAGCCTCCCAACCACTGGAGGGACGGCGAGCGATAATGTCATAACTGGCCTTGAACTGTGATTTCTCACCCACGGGGAAGGAGAAAGCGATACGAGGCATGGCCACAATCTGGGGAGTGTAGCGCTCGAAAGCCTCAGTGCCAACGGTACGGTTGGCAATGGCATTGACACCATTGGCGGTATAATAAGGAATGGGTTTACCCGTGTTACCGTTGACAGCGCTCGGACTGGCCACCTCAACACCGTCGGCGTTGTACCATTTGCCGGACTGGTCGCGGTAACCGACAATTCTAATGCTGCTGGCATTAGTGATGGCACCATTTTCGCCCACGGTGGGAGTCTGGTTGATATAGGGCACCCAATCATCACCGGCATTGTTGAGATACTGTGCGCCACCGTTAACGTAAGCGGTGGGATTATTGCGTATTTCTGCAACAGAGTAGCTCTCATACAGCAGGTAAGGATCCTTCATCACATACTGGTTGCCGTTGAAGTAGTCGACACGGACACCGACGTTGAAAATAAGGTCTTGGAAGAAGAACTTATCCTGGATATAGCCTGCGGCATAGATGGGCGAGAAGGCAGGAAGGTAACGATACTTGCCATCGCTGGGATTGAAGAATTTCTCAAGGCTCCAGTTGGCACCATCGTATTTTTCACCTGTATGATCGAAACCATAGAAGGCGACGGCGGAGTTACCACTATTGAAGAGCTCGTCGGTGGAGAACATGCTGAGACCGCCGGCTTTAACATAATCTTCAGGCAGGTAGCGGTCGATGTCAATCCAAGTGAGGTTGTCGATGGGACTACCGTCGGTATTGGTGGCACCAGAGGAAATCAGATAGTCACGGAAGGCTCTGTCAAAGTAGGTCTGCTGAGACTCATTGAGTTTGCGGTTGTAGTTGACATAGAGCTGGGAACCACGGATTTCGTAAATAGGATTATCGATATCCATCTGAGAGATATGGACGTTAGCGTTGTTACGCATGAGAGTCCACAGATAAGATGCGGAGAGTTGATAGTAGGAGTTCCACATCTGGTCGTACTGGATACCGATTTCGATTTCATGACCCAGAATGTCGGCCGAGGCCTTGGCCTGCAGGTAGAGGTAGTCATTCTGGCTGGCTGCATAAGTGCTGCCCTGAACACCGACATTGGAGATAAGACCATAGATGGGCAAGGGAGAGTCGCCATTGTACAAGCCCTTATAGGCACGAACATAGTCCATAGTGGTCAAGTAGGGACGGATATCTTCAAACTCATCGGTTCCAAAGTTCTCCATGTTATAATCATGGTTAAAGAGCAGTTCGTTATAGTTGGCCAGAACGGGATTGTAGATACCGCTACCAGGGACATAAGTCACTTTGTCGTACCAGTTGTTCTGTACCATAGCCCAACGCTGGGTGCCCTGATAGTCGATAAGTTTGCTCTCATAGCTGGGAATCTTCTCAGTGATGAACTGACCGATGTAGCCATATTTGAACACGTCGTCAATACTGCTGCCAAAGTTCTCGTTATAGGACTTGGCAGTGGCGCGGTTCACCATACCAGTGATATTGTACATCACATTCTTGATGGGAGAGGAGGCCCTTGCTTCGTCCTCGTTGGATACTTCAGCGTCCTTGAAACGCTGAGTGAAGTCAACGGTGAGAACCATGTTCATCGACTCACTGACGGTGGAACCCGAATAGGGCATATTCAGCGGGGAGATGGAAGCGCTGGGATTGTGGGCAGCGCTGAATTCACCCGTAATCACCAAACTCGTATACTCCGAGAAACGGAAGTCCAAAGCGCCCTCCATTGCAACGGAATAGTATTGCAGGTCAGGGACACGACTGGCAGAAGTGAAGTCGCTCGAAGTCAAACGGGTGATTTCATGGAACGACTCCTTGCGCAATTCGGTCTCAGCCGTATAGTTGATGGCACCGGTGACAGGATCATACGACAGGGGTTTAGTCTCAAAATAACGAACAATATCATCTTTAACAATTTGATAACGATACCCTTTCACACGGTAAAACGGAGAATTCTCATAAGCGGCCTGACCGGTAAAGCGGAAGCCCACCAAAGTACGGTCGCCCGTAACATTGCCGTTCTCATCTTTAATCTTCTGTTTATAGACAGGGCCAGTGAGGTAGACCACCAAGGAGTTGTAGAGACGGTAGTCAAGATACCCTTCCCAACGAACCATACCCATAAACTGGCTGGTCGGGGGTTTCAGGGTGATAATCTGAGTACCGCCGATAGCCTCACCGATACTTGCAGGAGTACCGCCCAAGATGACCTGGATTTCTCCGATAGCCTCCTTAGGCACGTTGATACCGGTACGCTTGCGGACGTTACCCTGCATGGTGACCATACCGCCCTCACCACGAGCGGAACTGGTACCACCGTCACTGTAGCCCATACCGCCGACGGCGGCGACGATAGCGTCGACTGAGTTACCAGGCATGTGCGCGATATCCTCGGAAGAAATGCGCGCGCCCTGCTCAGGAGAGCCAATCTCGATGATGGGCACTTTCTCTGCCTCGATGACGATCTCCTCGAGGTTGGTGGCAGTGGGGTTGAGCTGGATATCGACGACAGTGAAGCCAGAAGCCTTCACCTGGACACCAGTCTTCATGTAGCGGCCATAACCCGTTGCGGACACCTCAATGTCATACTTACCCACATTGAGAGGCTTGATGGTATAGATACCATCGAAGTCGGTAGCACCGCCATGCACCTGTTTGCCGTCTTGCTTGACGATAACGTTGACGAAGGGAAGGGTTTCCCCCGTTTTCGAGTCGGTAATGACACCCTTCAGCGTTCCTTGGGCCAGGGCGACCATTTCCGCCATCAGCAAGAGTCCGAATGTCAATAGTACTTTTCTAAACATTCTCATTGCGTTTACATGTTAAATTATTGATTATATTGATTTATTTCGTCCAAATATCTATTGTTCAATATCACTTGGCCGATGACAGCCTGCCGGAGGTCGAACTGCGGACGTGCCACAGGTTCAGCGACGGGAGCCACGGATGTTACAGGAGTCTGACGCTGAGTTTTGGGAGCCGTATGCGTTCTGGCTATTTCCTCAGCGTCGGACTCATAGGTAAAATAGGGGGATTCACCCTCCCCGAAAGGCTCGATACCACCATCATCCTGACCGGGAGTGACAGGATGGCCCTGAGGAGCAGCTTGCTCTTCCATCGCCTTCTTGGCCTTCGAGAAGAAGGAGAGGGTAAGGAAGAGAACTACAAGCAATATGGTGCCGATACTCATTTTGTTTTACCTATTATAAATATTGTATACAATATATATTATATTCTCACAAACTATTTCTCCAATTCTTTGGCTCTCTGCTTGCGCGAAATCTCATAGACCACAGCGCAGGCAATGCAGAGCGAGGAGAAGACGCCGACGACGACACCCACAAGGAGAGCGAAGATAAATCCGCGAATCACCTCACCGCCGAAGATGAACATCATCAGCAGGGTGACAAAAGTGGTGCCGGAGGTGTTGACCGTACGGGCGAGAGTGGAGTTGATGGCATCGTTCATGTGAGTCATCAAGTCACGCTTCGGGTAGAGTTTACGATACTCGCGGACACGGTCGAAGATAACCACGGTGGCGTTGATGGAGTAACCGATAACCGTCAGTACGGCAGACACGAAGTACTGGTCAACCTCGAGGTTGAAGGGCAGCAGACCGTAGAGCAGCGAGAAGATACCAATAACCAGGATGGTGTCGTGAGCCAGAGCGGTGACAGAACCGATACCGAAGCGCCAGCTGCGGAAACGGAGACCAATGTACACAAACATCACAACCAGACCACCGATGAGAGCCCAGATGGAGTGGACCAAGTTGTCGTGGGCCACGCCCTTGCCGAACTGGTCGGCCTGGAGCACACCACGCTTGATGTTCTCATCCGACGAACTGGGTTTGAATTCAGTGGTATCTATAGCGGTAGCGAAGAATCCCTTCGTTCCGTCATACAGTTTCATAAGAATGTCGCGACTCACGTCTTCACCTTCCTCGTCGGCACGATACTTGGTGGTAATCTTCAACTGGTTGCTGGAGCCATAAGTCTTCACCTCGGGAGTCTCAGGGAACTGCTTGGCCATAGCGGAACGAACGGCCTCCTCATCGACGGGTTTGTCGAAGCGAACCACATAGGTGCGGCCACCGGTGAAGTCGATACCGAAGCTCAATCCACGGAGGGCAAAGCTACCGACACAGATGACGATGGCGATGGCGGCAACGGCATAGAACATTTTGCGCTTGCCAAGGAAATCGAAGTGAACATTGCGCAGGAAGTTCTCGGAGAAGGAGAAGGAGAAACTCATCTTGCGACGGTTGTTCTGGACAGCCGAGTCGATAATCAAACGGGTGATGAAGATGGAGGTAAAGAGGGAGGTAGCGATACCGATGCAGAGGGTGACTGCGAAGCCCTGGACAGCACCGGAACCGAACATAATCAGCACGAGACCCAGAAGGAAGGTGGTCACCTGACCGTCGATGATGGCGGAGTAAGCATTCTTGAAACCGTTCTGAACAGCGTTGGCCACGCTGGATCCGGCACGAAGCTCTTCCTTGATACGCTCGTAGATAATCACGTTACCGTCGACAGCCATAGCCATGGTGAGGACTATACCCGCGATACCAGGGAGGGTGAGCACGGCGCCGAGGGCGGCGAGGACACCCATGAGAAGGAATATATTAGTAATAAGGGCAATCACGGAAACCCAACCGGCACGATTGTAGAAGACAACCATGTAGATGAGCACCACGATGAATGCCAGGATGAACGAGATAAGGCCATTGTGGATAGACTCCTGACCCAGCGAAGGTCCGACGACAGTGTCGGAAACAATGCGGGCGGGTGCGGGAAGCTTACCGGACTTCAGCACGTTGGCAAGGTCCTGAGCCTCTTCAATGGTGAAGCGGCCAGTAATCTGCGAGCGGCCACCGGCGATTTCGCCGTTAACATTGGGAGCGGAATACACTTGGTCGTCGAGCACAATGGCAATGCAGCGTCCCACGTTCTCACCAGTGATACGCTTCCATTCACGCGCGCCCGTACTATTCATTTTCATATTCACCTCATTGCCCTGATTTCCCACATCGTGGGAGGCATCGGTGATGCAACCGCCGTCGAGCAGCGGAGAACCGTCTTTCGTGGTCACCTCGATGGCATAGAGGGCGATGATGTCGGCCGTGTCTGGTTTGTTACCCCACATGAACTTAACCTCACGCTTGGGGTCATAGACATTCTTCCTGGCAGCATCGCGGAGGATATTGTTGATACTGGAGGTATCGGCCAGTCTGGCCATACCGGCAACAGCACCAGAGGAGGCATAAACGCTAAGTTTGTCATACAGCTTCACGCCGCCATTGGCGACGACAGCTTCGGTGCTGTCAGTACTGTCAGCCACCTGGCTCATGTCGGAGAACTCGTTGATGTCATCAAGGAACTTCTTGGCATCTTTACTTTCATAGGTCAGCCAGAACTCGAGCTGGGCGGTACCACGAAGGAGTTTGCGGACACGGTCCTGATCCTTCACACCAGGGAGCTCCACGAGGATACGCTCGGAAGCGGGGAGTTTCTGAATGGTGGGCTGTGCAACGCCGAAACGGTCGATACGGCGGCTAATAATCTGGTAGGTACGCTCGTAAGCTTCGGAAGTCTCTTTTTTAATAGCATCGATAACCTCTTTGTTGGTAGCATTCGGCTTGATTTTGTCGCGCAAATCGCCGCTGCCGAACTTCTGATAGAGAGAAACGTTCTTGTCAAGTTTAGTAATCTCCTCTTCGAACAGCGTAACAAAATCGGTGTTGGTCGAACGCTTTTGGGCCTTGAGGGCAGAGTCAATAGCGCTGTTAACGAGAGGATCGTTGGGGTTGTTGGCCAGAGCGCGAACCACGTCGGAAGTGGAGACTTCGAGCATCACGTTCATACCGCCCTTCAGGTCGAGGCCAAGGTTGATTTCACGAGACTGGCACTCACGGTAGGTGTAGCCCAGGTAGACAGTCTTATTAGCCTTGTCATTGAGGTATTTGGCCTCTTCGACTTTCACGATGGAGTCCTTAATTTCCTCCACGGTCAATTTACTGCCGGCCTGCTTCAGGCTCTGAATTTCATTCTGTGCAGTTTTACTGTTAGCATAGGTTTCTGCATGAGTTTTTGCTTTGCTTTCCACCACGCTTGTCACAACCGTAAACGACAATTGGAACAAACAAGCGAGGCCGAAAGTCCAAGTCAAGAATTTGATAAGTCCTTTATTCTGCATACTTTATATATAAATTTATGTTTTTTATTATATTCTTTTGAACATGCAAAAATAATAAAAAATATTGACATAGCAAACAAAATCGAAAAAAAACATGTATCTTTGCACCAAAATTCTAGAATAACAGAGAGATATGGACGAATATTTTTCGCTGACACTCAAAGAGTGGGCCGACGAGGACAAACCTCGCGAAAAAATGCTTTCCAAAGGTAAAAAAGAGCTCACCAATGCCGAGTTGATAGCCATCTTGCTGCGCAGCGGCTTACAGGGAAAAACCGTTGTCGAGGTAGCCAAGGAGGTATTGACCCGTTCGAGCAATAGCCTAACCGCTCTTTCTCAAATGGATTTCAAGCAGTTAAGCACTATCAAAGGCGTTGGTGAAGCCAAAGCCACCACACTCATGGCAGCACTGGAGTTGGGTTGGCGTATGCAAAGTGAAATATCAAATAGCAAAGAGCTGATAATCAGCAATAGCAAAGACCTATTCTCCTATATCACACCCTTACTTGTCGATCTCGACCACGAGGAATTCTGGGCCATCTATCTCAGCAACCGGAACAAGGTGCTTGGACGACAGCGCATCTCCATGGGCGGACAGACGAATGTGTCTGTAGACATGCGCATTATCTTCCGTGGGGCTATCGAATGCAAAGCCGTCAGTCTCATGGTGGCCCACAATCATCCTTCGGGTTCTCTCATTGCAAGCCGGGAAGACAAAAATCTTACCCACGGCATCATGGAAGCAGGTAAGATTCTTGATATTAAACTTTTGGAGCACATCGTTATCGGCATCAATTCCTTAGGGAAAGCCGATTACTTCAGTTTTCACGACAACGGTTTAATCTAACGTTCCATTTCAATTTCAACACTCACAGAGTCCATCTGCCCCCCCAATGGAGGGTTCAACTTACTGATTTTCACCGTAACATATTCCACTGCCGGGAAATCCGACAGCACTCGCTCCCCTACCCTACGGGCCACATGCTCCAACAGATGGGAGGGAGTCTTCATCTCGGCTTTCACCACCTGGTAGACATCCAGATAACTCACTGTATCAGCTATGTTATCAGACACTTCAGCCTTTGAAGTGTCTGTTCTGAACGTCAAATCGACACGGAAATGGGTTCCAATGACACGTTCCTGCTCAAAACAGCCGTGATGAGCGTAGAAACGCATGTCATTGATGGTGATAAGTGCCATACTATCAGATAATATTGTCGAACTGATGCAGGAAGCGGAGGTCATTTTCGAAATAGAGACGCAGGTCGCGAATTTGGTACTTCAACATCGCCATACGCTCCACACCCATACCGAAAGCAAAACCCGTATATTCCTTACTATCAATACCGCAGGCATCAAGAACATTGGGATCTACCATGCCGCACCCTAGGATTTCGAGCCAGCCGGTACCCTTGCATATATTGCATCCCTTACCGCCACAGATGTTGCACGAGACATCCATCTCGGCGCTGGGTTCCGTAAAGGGGAAGTAACTTGGTCTCAGTCGAATCTGGGTTTCAGGGCCGAACATCTCCTTGGCAAAATAGAGCAGTGTCTGCTTCAGGTCGGCAAAGGTCACTTTCTTATCAACATATAGTCCTTCCACCTGATGGAAAATACAATGGGCGCGGGCGCTAATAGCCTCATTCCTAAACACTCGCCCTGGTGCGATGATACGGATGGGGGGCTTGTGGGTCTCCATCACACGCACCTGCACCGACGAGGTATGGGTACGGAGAGCGACATCCATCTTACCCTCTTCTTTTTGAACAAAAAAGGTATCCTGCATATCGCGCGCAGGATGGTCGGGGGGAAAATTCAACGCCGAGAAGAGATGCCAGTCGTCCTCTATCTCCACCGACTCCTCGATAGTGAAGCCGATGCGAGCAAAAATCTCAGCTATCTCGTTCATCGTCACCGATAATACATGACGGCTACCGCGGTTGGCGAAATCGGCCGGGAGGGTTAGGTCGTGACGGTCTTCAGCCTCCGCACGCTCTTCAACGAAGTTCTTAAACTCCTCCACCTTGGCCAATGCCGCATTTTTTAGATTGTTAAGAGCCACACCCATCTCCTTTTTCTGCTCGTTGGGGAGGGCCTTGAACTGCTCGAACAACTCATTCATCACACCCTTACGTCCCAGAAAACGGATGCGGAATTTTTCCACCTCTGCGGCACGGTCCTCGAACTCCTCGATGTGCGCCGCATTGATTTCTTCAATGTACTTAGAAATAAGATCTTTAAGCATATATCAGTTTACTTTTTTATCAATTTAGTACCGACAATTTTGATATCCTCCAGTGGACGGTCAAATTGGTCTCGTTTGGCGGCAGCAATTTTATCCACAACATCCATACCTTCAATCACTTCACCATACACGGTATAGCTGCCGTCAAGGTGCGGGGCGCCACCCACGGTATGGTAGACCCTACGCTGCTCTTCCGTAAATTGAATACCATAACGCTTCGACATCCTTTCGAGATCTGCATCGTTCCATACCCGTCCCTGAACAATATAGAATTGGGAAGAGGAGGACTCCTTCTCGGGGTTGACATCGTCGCCCTCCCGTGCGGCAGCAAGCGCGCCGCGCTTATGGAAGAGGTTCGGCCTGAATTCTGCCGGGATATTGTAGCCGAGGTTCCCCTCACCGAGCATCTGACCCGGCTTAGCATTCTTCGAGTCGGGGTCACCACCCTGAATCATAAAGCCTTCGATGACGCGATGGAAAAGAAGTCCATCATAGATACCTTCATTAACCAATTTTATGAAATTATCGCGATGCAAAGGGGTATCATCGTATAGCAGAATCACAATATTACCGTAGGTTGTCTGCATTTCGACATAAGTACTTCCCATAGTATTTTCTTTTTGTAAATCAATAAACTGCGATTGGACAGAAAGCGCCGCAAATAAAAAAAACACTAAAAATGATATTTTTTTCATCCTATATAGAATATTTTTACTAATTTTGCATGCAAAAATAAGAATAAAAATAGAAACGACAACCTAAAAAATAAAGATTTATGAAGAAAAAAAATCTCTTTGCCTCCGCAATGTTGTTTTTCAGCATCTTACCATTAGCATTTTTTACTAGTTGCGACAAAGATACCAATAGTTATTTGGAGGTTTCTGTAACTGACGAGACCACAAAATTACCAATTCCACTTGCAATTATTGACATTACACAAGCTGGTGGCGGCACCATCCATGTTTCCGGCATCACAGATGACGACGGCATCTTCAAAGCTACCTTCAAAGCCCCCGCCATCGTCAAAGTAAAAGCCTCCCTTCCGAGACCCGACGCTCAGGGTGGCGGCGAACGTCGTGGCGAGACACAGGTACGTCTGATTGAGGGCGAGACTTTGACCGCCAAAATCGCACTGACCGACCAATACTTTTTCTAGACACAAATTTCTCGTAACATGATATTTAAACCCACTAAGCAGGACCTCGAACAACTCTCTCAGATGGGTCTTACGCCCGAGGCCGTGCAGCACCAAATAGACAATTTCAAGGCCGGATTCCCCAAAAGTCAGCTCGATGCCGCCGCCACTCCCGACAACCACGGTATCCTATGCTTGAGCGACAAGGAAATTACCCGTTACGAGAAACAATATCGTTCACTCGCCCGCGGGAAGAAAATCTTGAAATTTGTCCCTGCCTCGGGAGCGGCAACGCGCATGTTCAAAGACCTTTACCGCTTCACCGCTACCTACTTCGGCGTAGCCAAAAACTTCGACAAAGAATTTCCCGAAGTGAAGACCTTTCTTGAGAATCTGCGCACCTTTGCCTTCTTCAACGACCTGAAAGCCTGCATGGAAGCCTCCGACCTCGACATCGAAGAATACCTTCGTCGCGGCGACTACAGCACCGTCATCAACTTCCTGCTGAAGGAGCAATACCTCGGCTACGGCAGCCTGCCAAAAGCGCTGCTGAAATTCCACCGCTACGGAGCCGTGCAACGCACTCCCCTCGAGGAACATATCGTCGAGGGGGCCCTCTACGCCCGTAACAGCGACGGCACTGTTAACCTGCACTTTACCATCTCTCCAGAACACAGAAAAGCTTTTCGTAAGAAGATTGCCGAAGTGAAACAGTATTATGAGAGCACCTTCGGCATCAAACTCAACATAAGCTTCTCTGAACAAAAGCATTACACAGACACTATTGCTGTCGACGAGCAAAACAATCCCACACGCGACGAAAACGGTCGCCTCATCTTCCGCCCAGGCGGACACGGCGCCCTTATCGAGAATCTCAACGAGCAGCGCGCCGACCTCATCTTCGTCAAGAACATCGACAACGTCGTGCCCGACTGGATGAAGCATACTACCATGATTTACAAGCAGGTGCTTGCCGGAATGCTCCTCGAGCTGCGTGAGAAATGCTTCGAGATGCTCCGCACCCTCGACGACAAGCCCGACAATCGCACCCTTAACAAGATTATCCGCTTCGCGAAAGAGAATCTTAATATCATGGTACCAGAAGGTTGCGATGCCAAGACACTCCACAATCTTCTCAATCGACCCATGCGCATCTGCGGCATGGTGAAGAACCTCGGAGAACCTGGCGGTGGACCTTTCTACACCATTGATACCATGGGACGTAGAAGTCTTCAGGTGGTCGAATCGGCACAGGTCAACCACAACGACCCCAAACAGGAGAAAATCTTCCAATCGTCAACCCACTTCAACCCCGTCGACCTGGTGTGCAGCACCAAGAACTACCGCGGCCGTTATTTCGACCTCAGAAAATATGTCGACCCACAGACGGGATTCATCAGCAAAAAAACCAAGGGTGCCCTCACCGTCAAGTCGCAGGAGCTCCCTGGCCTCTGGAACGGCGCTATGGCCGACTGGATTACCCTCTTCGTAGAGGTGCCCGTGGCCACCTTCAATCCTGTGAAGACCGTCAACGATTTGCTCCGCAAAGAACACCTGGAGAGCTAGTTAATAGTTAATAGTTAAAAGATAATAGATAATAGTTAACAGATAATAGTTCAAGAAATGAAGAAATCAACCATCACTATTCTTGCCGTCGTCGGTGTCCTGGCCATCATCGTGCTGTGGGGCATCAGCGTGAACAACAAACTCGTCACCCTCGAAGAGAACGTCTCCAAAGCCTGGAGCCAGGTGGAGAACGCCTACAAGCGTCGCATGGACCTCATCCCGCAGCTGGTGAACACCGTGCAGGGTGCCGCCAATTACGAAAAGAGTGTGCTCACCGAAGTCACCAACGCCCGTGCCGGCGTGCAGCAGACCCAGGTTGACCCCTCGCAGCTCAGCGAGGAGCAGATTGCCGCCTACCAGAAAGCGCAGGACAACCTCACCAAGGCGTTGGCCAACACCATCAAGGTCACTGTTGAACGCTACCCCGAACTCACCGCCACGCAAGGCTTCCGCGACCTGCAGGCACAGCTCGAGGGCACCGAGAACCGTATCACCACGGAGCGTGGCAAGTTCAACGAAGCCGTCCAGGCCTACAACACCAAGCTGCGCCGCTTCCCGGCTAGCATCATCGCCGGTATGCTTGGCTTCGAGAAGAAAGGCTACTTCACCGCCCCCGAAGAGGCGGCAGAACCCGTCGATGTCAAGTTCGATTTCTAAATGAAACGCCTAACAATCATCCTATTGGTGCTGCTGGCATTTGTGCCGGCAGCACTTTCTCAGTCGGAATGGACTCCGAAGAAATCCAACCGGCTGGTGAACGATTACTCCGGCATGCTCTCACAGGAGCAGCAGAACACGTTGGAACAGCGGCTGGTAGCCTTCAACGACTCCACCTCCAACCAAATAGTCATCGTCATCACCCCCACCCTGCAGGGCGACGCCTCCTGGGCCGTAGCCACCCGCATCGGACAGACATGGGGCGTGGGACAGAAAGACTTCAACAACGGATTGGTAATCCTCATCAAGTCGAAGACCGAGGAGGAGCCCAGCGGCGATGTAGCCATCGCCACGGGCTATGGTGTCGAAGGGGCGTTGCCCGACGCCTTCTGCAAGCGCATCATCGACGACTACATGGTGGAACCACTGGGCAAAGGCGACTACTACACAGCTCTGACAGAAGCACTTGACATCATCGAACCCGTGCTGCGTGGTGAATACAGCTATGCCGACTACAAGAAGAGCGAGCGCACCAGCGCGCTGATAGGCCTGCTGGTGGTGCTGGGATTCGTTGGCGTGCCAGCCGTGATAGCCTATTTCTACAACAAGAAACACCCCAACAATAAGGGTAACCACGGCGGCAACCGCAACCACACCTCCGGCAGCTACCCATGGTTCATGGGAAGCGGTTCCTCCGGCAGAAGCAGCGGATGGGGCGGCGGCGGATTCGGTGGATTCGGTGGCGGCAGTTTCGGTGGCGGCGGAGCGTCGGGAAAGTTCTGAACGACAGATTCTTTTTGTCGGCTAATTATGCGAATTGAGCGAATACTTTTGTTAAAAAATATGTTAATTTTACCTTTTTAATTACCAGTTTTCAATTTTTTCGTATCTTTGCAGCACGTTTGTTTTGAGCAAAATGCGAATTACAAGCTGACAATCAGAGAAATAAACAATAAAAAATTATACACCATGGGTATCAATGCTAACAAAAAAGTGAAGAGAAGAAAGGTTCGCATCAACGGTAACAAGAACTCCACCAACAACTGGGGTATCACCGCTGCCGGTTGGAACGCTGTCCACAAAGCCATCATTAACGCTGAGGACTAATTCCAGAACTCTTCACCACAGTTAGGCCGACATGTCGGCCTTTTTTTGTATATGAAACAGACAACCCTCTGCTATATCGACAACGGCGACAGCTACCTGATGCTGCACCGCGTGAAGAAAGCCAACGATGCCAGCCACGGGAAGTGGATTGGCGTGGGTGGCAAATGTGAGGCCGACGAGAGTCCCGACGAATGTATGCTGCGCGAAGTGAAAGAGGAGACGGGGTTGGAGATAACACAATGGCACTATCGTGGCATAGTAACTTTTATCTCAGACACTTGGCCAAACGAATACATGCACCTCTTCACCGCCACCTCATGGCGTGGCGAGCCCGATATGAGCATCGACGACGAGGGTGAATTATCCTGGATTAAGAAAGCCGACCTTCCCGTGCTCCCGGGTGTCGGCGACCCCTCGATTACCCTCTGGGAAGGTGATAAAATCTTCCTCCGGCTTCTGCTGAACGAAGCCACCCCCTTCTTCTCCTTGAAGCTCGTCTACGAGAACGACATCATGACCTCCGCCCGCCTCAACGGCCAGCCGATGTAGTTCACCAATATAGATGCTACTCGACATTCTTTCGCCGCTATCTTGCACAAAACCATAAAGATGCACCTCATCTCCGGCCCATGCCGCTGGCATCTCCACTGCGATGCTATGCATCCTGCGATACACCGGCAGTGACAGCACGGCCTCGCGACGTCTGGCATTCACCACCGCCACATACACCTTGTCGTTCCCGTTGCACTGCCTATGCTCAGGATTCCTCTCAAAGGGGATGGTGATAGCCAGTGCTCCTCCGCGCACCTCCACGCCACCCTGCATCACACCGAAGAACGCCACTGGTGCCACGGGGCCCTCGCTAAGCTTAAGATTTTCATAGTCAACCACAAACATCCCTGCCCCTTTCTCTGAAGAAGGCTGAGAGGAGGGCTCCCACGCCAGGCAGCCGTTGTTAATCTTCTGAAAATAGTTATACTCAGTCATTTGAGCCTTTCTGGACGAATGATAGAAACCCATAAGCAGTATATCGCGCAAGCGAGCGGCGAGCTTCACCGAAGAGCCGAAACGGTTCCGTTGATGCAACTGCAGCACCGTCTCGGGGTCGTGGAACACTGCCGGTATCGATCTCACACACCATATATCGCGCCAATTATAACCCACCTTGCATCCCACCCTTCCGAGGTACGGACCGTTGATGCCACCTATTTGTTTTGCCATAGTTATTTCCTTTTAAAACAGCGAATTAATCTAATTTCGCGAATAAAGTTAATTAGTATGATTAGAAGTTATATTAATCTATTTTTCTTATCATAACGTTATCAACTTTTATTTATTGTATACTGAATATAAATTTAATATTAAGAGAATAAGAAGAGGAGTAGAACATGATATTAGTAGCAAGTTATTTATCAGATAGTTACATGTCTCATTTTTCGGCCATATTTTTTGAAAAGATACAAAAAAAGAGCAGAATCTTTTGCGAATGCGGGATTATTCTGAAACAACTTTGTCCCACATGAAGGAGTCGCCAAAGGCATCACGATAGACGAGCGACTCGTTGTCGACAAAGGTGACGACATACTGCCGCACCATGACGGCGCCGAAAGCCATAGTATACTTGAGGGTCAGAAAGTTGCTGTCCAGCGTCCAGGTAAAAACCTGAGCCTCGTCGCGCTGGATATCCTCGGAGGTGTCCCAGCGGCGGCCGGTGTTGTCGGCGAAATACTCCTCGTGCTCGGCGGCACGCAGCCATTCGCCCACCATCAGCGAGGGGCTGTAGATGGTGCGCTGCTTGCGTGCGAAGAGGCGCAAGTTGGTAATTTCGGGCGACTCCTGCTGTAGGACATGCACCTTCTTAGACACTACCTCAGCGGTGTCGGCAACCACCTGTGGGATGGTGTCGACCTCCGCGACCACCTGTGTGTCGGCCACACTTTCGCTGTCTGTTTCCTGCGACTCAGTACGGCTATGACATCCTGCCAATAGCAGCACGCAACCCAACACCAACCACCTCCCAGCAATCACTATATTGTTATTTATGGTCAATAACCTATAACCCATAACCTATAACCCCTCATAGTTTCACCAGTTTCGCGCTGACCCCTTTGAACTGCGGCATCGTCTCGCCAACGGGTGCTCCGATATAGGTGGGGTCGCACACCGTGTAACGGCGGCCGTCGACGGTAAAGTAGTCGCCGTCCACGGCCTCGGGAAAGGCTACCGCAGTCCCCAGGTGGCCGGGCCAGTTCACAAGCACTACGTCGAGACCCAGCAGGTCGCGCACCAGGATGCTGTAGAAGATGGAGCGGTCCTCACAGTCGTTCTTGGGGTAGAAAATGCTCTCGTCGGCGAAGAGGGGGCGCTCGTAGCCGAATTGTTCCTGGTCGGTGGCGTAGTCGAAGGCCGTCTGCACGAAGTCGAGCAGCATCCCGGCGGCTTTCTTCTTGCTCTTGCCTTCTATCTGGCTGCGGAGGGCGGGATAGAGCACGGCCTTCACACCGTCACTGAGGCCCGCCAGCGCGTAGTATTCCCAGGCGTCGCTCAACGGGTAGTCGCCCAGATAGTCTATCAGGCTCTGTGCCACCTCCACGGTGGCCTTCATGGTGCCGAATTGCTCGGCCTGCAGCGTGCGACGCTTCTTCTGCGTGCCGCCGAGGTCGGGCAACTGCCCCATCAGTATGTTGGCCGTCTGCTCGCGGGGGAAGGCCACATTGCAGACATATATGCCGTCCTTCCCCTTCGGAGCAAGCATATAGTACTTCGTACCATCGAGAGTGATAAAGGAGTAGTTATATAGAATCCTGTTGAAAGGCATCAGCAGCACCAGGTGGTTGTCACGCCGTGCGATGCGGACGTTGTAGCCCGACTGCGCCAGAAGGTACATCTGCAGTAAGGTGGCTTCGTTGCTGCCCTTGCCCAGCAGGCGTTCGCTCATGCTACCCAGCAGGCGCAGGTAGCCCCAGTCGGAGAGGTGCAGCGCTTCGCGCTGCGCTATGCAGTCGTGCAGCAGGCCGTCGTACTTCTTCTGTGACAGCTGCTTCCATGCCGCGGCGATGCTCTTCTCCTCCAGCGACGGGAGCTTGAAGCGCAGCCCGTCGACGGCGGTATGTACGTCGCAGGTGGCGCCGTAAAAGGCGAACTGCATCGTCGGTGCCGCGGGCTCTGCCTCGGGGATGGCGGGCAGCGGCACAGGGTCGAGCTTGGCCGGCGGCGTCACTTCGCTCTGCGGCAGGGGGGTGGTGGTAGGGATCTTGTCCACCGGTGGTTTCGGAGGTTTGGGAGGTTCCGGCTCTTTGGGTTTGGGGATAGCAGTCTGCACGCCCATCTGCGCCCATGCCTGCTGTACCGCGGCGGCATACTCCTCGTTGGCCTTCTGGCGGAACGCCGCGAACTCCTCCTCAGCCTTGCGCCGTTCTTCGTTGTACTGCTGCTGCATCTGTCCTCGCTGCCGTTCATACTGCTCGCGCATCTGCTGCTGCCGTTTCCTGAAAGTTTCGGGGTCCACCTGCGCCGTGGCCGTTGCGGCCAGCAGCAAGGTCATTAGGAATAGTGCCGATTGTTTCATCATTACAACTTTTTTCAATTTTAAAAGCCTTTTTTCACAACTTTTTCCATTTTTATCGACCGCTTTTTACAACTTTTTCCATTTTTTTAGCTCAATATTCACAACTTTTTCCTTTCAGGCGGTTTTCCATAGAGGGAATCAACTAAGCGGGTTATTACTAACAAAACACTTACTTTTTTCGATCCCTTTCTATTGTACACTACCAATCTCATTTTCTTTCAGGCGTTTCTCGATAAGAGAGAAGAGACATCTTTTTTACCCGACGGAGTCGTCGCCGCTGCATAAACTGCAACGGCTACCAACACCGACGGACGGGCGGTCTACAACCGTTCCTCTTCGTTTGAGGCCTCTCCCCAAACCCGACATGAATGTGTTTACTACGACGAAATCCATCTATCATACTAAGCTAATGGAGCACAACACGGAACCCGATGCTGTTGTCGCGGCTGCCAGGAGAGGAGTTGAACCGATACGCAACGCGGCAGATTCCCGCGCTGTTGTACCAGCCACCACCGCGCAGAACGCGGTCAGAGCCTGTGCTGGCACCCTTTGGGTTGTTATTGTCGTACTGCAGGTACTGGCTGCCGTACCAGTCCTCGCACCACTCGTCGAGCCGTTGCTGTTGCCACGGTACCACGCCACGTCGTCGATGCTCCAGCCGCCGGCGTATTTTGTCCCCTCGTTTTTCTTTCCCCCGCGGGCAGCATACTCCCATTCGGCCTCGGTGGGAAGGCTGTAATTGCGGCCCGTCTGACGGCTCAGGCGGGCGCAGAACTCCTTGGCCTCTTCCCAACTCACATAGTACATCGGGTAATCGGGGCCCTCACCATATAAATAATATCTTGTACTGACTCTGTCTCTTTGCTGGCGGACCGATGTGCCCATCACCTTCTCCCATTGGCTCTGCGTCACCTCGAGCATGCCGATATAAAACGAGCCCACGGTGGTCATGCGGTTGGGCGACTCGTCGCTTTCGCACTCGCCACCTTGGTCGCTGGTACAACCCATGGTGAAGGTGCCACCCTCGACATAGACCATCTTCATATTGATGCCGAAAGCCGTCTCTGTAAAGTCCTGCCCACGCTGAGCTGTGACATTGCCTCCTGATGGGGGAAATGGGGTGTAGGAGTTGCCCCCACCGGAACCTCCGACATAACCAATCAGTTCCTGCGCCAGATCCTGGCACAGTTGGAACAAGTTTGCGTATGTTCCGTCCTTCAACATTCCATACTGCGTTGCAGGATTGGAAATTTCACCTGTTTCCACCTCAATCAGATATGCTTCCAAATAGAACTGTGTGTTGCTTTTGGTAAGAGTGGATACACAAATATAGTCGGCACCCGACATCTCTCCCAGTTTCTTTCTTTGTGCATCAGATACCATACCTGATTTCTGGAATCCATGTTCTTTCATCAACTGGTCAATATCTGTGCGCGTAAAAGCCTGGAATCCTGCTTGGTTACTTACCGCCTTGCGCAGCTCTCCTCGCACCATATTCATTTCTATACCTTTAACCTGAACGCTCTTGTCCCCATTGAGGGTTTCAAGCAAGGCAATCTTCTTCGGCTGCGACATGACAATAAACGGGAGCAACAGCGCAGCAGCAAAAAATAGTAATCTTCTCATATCATAATTTTTCTGTATTGTCTTATCATTTATGGAGTACATACCTCCAGGAAGCCTATAGTTCCATCATATTACCATATACTCAACTCTTCTTCATCTAATACTCGACACATTGCGGCTTAAATTCTCCAATCGCCCCCTCGAACACTCAGTTTCGCGGCATGCTTCGCTGCATTATAATAAACCGAGCCATAGCTTAGTATGATGGATGGGTTACATCGTAGTGAAACTAATGGAGCACAATACGGAACCCGTTGTAGTTGTAGCGGCTGCCAGGACTGTTGTAGCTCCGACGCGCAACGCGGCAGCTCCCCGCGTTGTCGCCCCAGCTACCACCGCGCAGAACGCGGTCAGAGCCTGTGCTGGCACCCTTTGGGTTGTTATTGTCGTACTGCAGGTACTGGCTGCCGTACCAGTCCTCGCACCACTCGCGTATTTTGTCCCCTCGTTTTTCTTTCCCCCGCGGGCGGCATACTCCCACTCGGCCTCGGTGGGCAGGCTGTAGTTGCGACCTGTCTGACGGCTCAAGCGGGCACAGAACTCCTTGGCTTCCTCCCAGCTCACATAATACATCGGGTAGTCGGAGCCTGCACCTTTTATGGGCCACTCCGAGTTTGCCTTATTGCGCTGCTGGTAGATGGAAGTCCCCATCACCTTCTCCCACTGGCTCTGCGTCACCTCAAGCATCCCGATATAGAACGAGCCTACGGTGGTCATGCGGTTGGGTGACTCATCACTATCGCATTCGTTGCCTTGGTCACCGGTGCAACCCATGGTGAACGTGCCACCCTCAACATACACCATCCGCATGTTGATGCCAAAGGCCGTCTCGGTGAAGTCCTGACCTCGCTGGGTATTGACACCCGACGGAGGACGCGTTGCGTACCCTCCGCCATTGGTCGATCCTAACAAATCCGCCACCAACGACATACATGCTTTATCCATTTCGTCGTCAGTAGTGGCCTTATAAGGTTTCGTGGAGTTTTCAATGCGTCCGCTTTCGATATTGATTATCTTGGCTGCAATCTTGTAGACTCCGCTGGAGCTACGTACTGCTTCTGCCACCAATATGGAACTGGCACCTGTAAGTCTGCCGATTTCCTTGATGTCATCGTCGCTGACCATACCGGTTCGCTGGAAGTTCTGTTCCTTGTTGATTTGCGCCATATCCACTCGGTCGTATCCCTCATATCCCAGTGTTTTGTTCACGGCATCAGTGATATATGCCCTGATTTGAAATTCCATGTCATAGTCGACCATGTCCATTTTGTCGACAGTCTCCAATATGGCCACCATCTTGATTTTCTGCGCCATAGATAGCAGCGGAAGTGCCAGCATGGCGACAATCATCAGAATTCTCTTCATCTTTCAGTAACTATTTTTCAGATTCGTATATTTGCTTCACCTCGTCTGATGACAGTATATATCTGTCATATATTCGGACATTGTCGAGTTTCATGGCGGGACCGCCGGCACCGAAATAGAGTTTGGTGCTCCCTTCAAAGTAGCTGTGCCCGTCATAATTGGCATTACCCTGATCCACCAGACTTCCGTCTATATATAGTTTAGAATCGCCTTTATTCACTGACAGTACAAAATGGTGCCATCCGGAGGCGATGTAACTGGAGGCGGAACAGCTAAAGTTGTATTTGCACTCGTGATAGCCGTTGGTGCTGTAAATCTTGAACGAGAATGTCTTGTTATCCACTGCGAAGTTTACAAAATGATAGGTATCCTTGAACATCTTCATCAGGTTGCCCGAACTGAAATCCTTTGCCCAGAACGAGACGGTGAAGATATCCGTGTTGAAGAGTTGCGGCGAGAAGAAATAACGGTCTTTGTTCCCGGGTCCTTTCAGTTGCAAGGCCTTACCGTACCCATTGGAAGTCTCGTTAATGTATTTCACATCACCCATGATGTTACCGCCCATGTCGTTTCCTGTAATGTCCTTGCAGGTCCCATCGTCGAACGTCCAATAGGCAGAGAGGCCGCCTCTCGCGGCAATATTCTTGTTCGGCTGCGGCAGTCCGACATTGCGACCCGCGATGTAGGCCTCGGCATTGTCGTTGCCGGATGCCGGGGTTGATGGTGGCGGGGTGGTCATTTGTGGCAGGCTGCCGCCATGCAGCAGCTTGTATGCAAGGCTCTTGCAGCCGGCCTGCACGGCCACCGGGTTGTAGTCCATCAGTTCGTTGTCGGACATGTCGTATTGTCCGGTCTCCACATTGAGCACCTTGGCCGTGACAAACAGCTGCCTGCCGTCGAGCAGCACGGCCTCCGAAGCCAGCACGTAGTCCACCCCCGCCATCTTGCCCAGTTGACGAATTTCCTCGTCGTTCACCATACCCGAACGCTGGAAGTTGTGTTCTTTCAGCAGCGTGGCAACCTGTGCGCGGTTGTAGGCCATATACTCCTTGTTGTTGATAATGCCAGTCTCAAGGTTGCTGCTAACCATGGTCAGGTAACCATTGGCGACGGAACCATCAGCGGAACGAGTCTCAAGGATGGCAATCTTCTTCTGCGCAGAAGCAGAAAAAGAGGCCGCCAGTAAAAACAATATGATAAAGATACGCCTCATGGCAAATAGTGTTTATTTCTCGGAGTTGTAGATTTGCTTGACTTCGGCATTGGTGAGTAGTCGACTGTAAAACCTTACATTGTCAAGTTTGAATGATGTGGGATTATAGCCAGCATCTAAAAAGCCTTCAACATGACCGCCAAATACTATTTTTGGATTGCTTCCATCATAAAACTGTATTTTATCGGTCATACGTCCATCTACATACAAGTAATGTATGCCTCCACTGAAACAATATGTGATGTGATGCCATCCGGAAGACTGCAAAGTACTGGCATCACATGAAAAATTGTAGCCGTTAGCGACTGTGGCATATCCAGCCTCAAATAAAGCCAGAGTACTATTGGGCGAACAGCCAAATTTAATAGGGCTTGGTCCATCTCCTCCAGCGAATATTAACCCAGCACCAAAATCCTTAATCCAGAAGCACAGGCTCCAATTCCCATTGCTTTTTTCAATAAGATTGTACGGTATCATCAGACGCTGTTTTTTCGAGGCTTGAAGAAAAACAGCCTTGCCATATCCATTGGGTGTCTCGTTTAAAAACTTGGGGCTCCCAACCAGGCTACCGTCATATCCGTTATCCGTAGCATCATCGGCGTTGTCGCCATCAAAGGTCCAATAGGCAACAAGCCCTGCCTTCACTGCAATATCTTTGTTGGGCTGAGGCAGACCGACGTTGCGGCCGCTGACGTTGGTTGCCTGGTAGTCGCTGTTGCTGATGGGATTGGTGCTTGGGGCGCGCACCTCCTGCGGCGTGCTCCCTTCTCCCAGCAGTTTGGCCGCCAGGTTCTGACAACCACGCTGAATGGCACTTGGATTGTAGTCCATCAGTTCATTGTCTGACATTTCATATTGACCCGTCACCACATTTAATACCTTGGCTGCCACAAACACCTGTTGCTCAAGCAATGCAACTTCAGAGGCCAGCACATAATCCACGCCTGCCATCTGACCCAAACGACGTATGTCGTCATCCTTGACCAAGCCGGAACGTTGGAATTGATGTTCTGTCATCAAAGCTTTTACCTGTGCACGATTATATGCGGTGTACTGGGGGTTTTTAATAATCCCCGTCTCGAGATTGCTGCCAATCATCATCAGATATGAATTACTGAGTTTACCGTCGGAGCAGTATGTTTCAAGAATAGCCACAGATTTTGTCTGTGCCATAGCCGTCATTGATACGATTGACAGCAGTACAATAATAATAATGCTTTTATTCATAATTTGATACTCTTGTTATTGTGTATGAAATGAGAAATGACTAATAGACCATTATTAATTATAAACTAAGGGACTAACACCACACGGAACCCGCTGTTGCTGCCGCGGAAGCCGGGACTGCTGAAGCTCCGATTCGCAACGCGGCAGATCCTCGCGTTGCCGCCCCAGCAGCCACCGCGCAGCACGCGGTCGTAGCCTGAGTTAGAACCCATCGGGTCGGTCTGGCTTGCACTGCCATAGTCACCATACCAATCCTGGCACCACTCACACACATTGCCGCTCATGTCGTAGACACCCAATTCGTTTGGGCGCAGGCGTCCTACAGGATGCGTCTGGCTGCCGCTATTGCCATCATACCATGCTACGGCAGCCACACTGGAGCCTCCACTGTATTTGGCATTAGTCGACTTTTTGCCGCCCCTCGCCGCATATTCCCATTCCGCCTCTGTGGGTAGGCTGAAACGACGACCCGTTATGCGGCTCAACTCGGCGCAGAAGTCCTGTGCATCGTTCCAACTCACATTCTCCACCGGCCGATCAAAAGCCTTCCAGTTGCTGGGGTTGACTCCCATTACCGCCTCATATAATTCTTGCGTTACCTCAAACTTGCCAATGTAGTAGTCCTGGGTGATGGTCACACGATGATAAGGACTCTCGCTGCCCCAACAATCACTCCCCTGCTCACTTGTACAGCCCATAACAAAGCTACCAGCTTCCACCTTCACCATGTCAAAATTCACATTACCCACAGTGATGGTAATTACATTTTCCGCCTGCTTCTGAGGAGCTGCATTGCCCCCTTCAGAGCGAGTTGAGGTTTGGGAATTGCCTCCAGAACTGGAAAGCAGTCGTTTCGACATCTTTGTGCATGCGGACTTAATTTCGGGCACAGTATTTTGAGGTGTCTCTTGTACGGTACTTGATTTCCCGGACTCAACATCGAGAATCCTGACATTGAGTATAAAATACCCTTCTTCAATAGCACATTCGGGTACAATGACATACTGCACACCGGCCATTTTACCTGCTTGCTTCATGTCTTCGTCTTCTACAGCCCCTGAAAGCTGGAAGTTATGTTCCGCGATAATGGCGTCGAACATAGCACGGTCGTATTTATTATAGCCAGGTGTATTGTCCACGGCCTCTTCTATGGCGCCACGCACCAATATGCACCTAGGCACCGAAATGTTATCACTCATACGCTGAACCTCCCACACGGCCACTTTCTTCTGGCCATAACCCATAAATGCAATACTCACAAAGACAATCAAAAATAACGCTCTTTTCATTTGAAAAACGACATTAACAAAATTAGAAATTCAATGTCAGGCCAACACCTGTGGGAGTGAAGCCAAGGCGGAGCATCATACTGTAATGGTTATTAGGGTTATTATATGTCTCTACGGCCTTTTTTATTTTGGAATTACCTATTGGGACGGCGATACATTCAGTGACTAAAATATCAGCAAGAACAATGCCTACTGCCGCAATACCCACTTTCAGCCATTTTGAGTCCGGATTAAACATCTGAGGGTGGCCTTCTTCATCCTTATACTCATCACTCATCCATAACAAACCACATATCACGGCTCCACCAACTCCAATAGTAGCGACAATTGTCTCCGATCTTCTCCATCCATCTCTAATGGCATGACCCGAATTAAATAACTGGTATGCTTCAGGACAAGTCTTCATTCTATCAAGAACCTGCGATTTTGACAGATCATCCCAGCTG
>CADCEC010000013.1 GCA_902800395.1 uncultured Bacteroidota bacterium
TTTTTGTGCTTTTTTGTAAAATAGCATTTAACATTTGTTAACAAATTACATTACTGATAATCAGCATTTTAGCTATATGGTAAAACATGATAGGCTAAATGGCTGTAAATCAGCGTCAAAGAGGGACCCTCTTCTTATCAAGTTTTAATCAAATTCTATTCCGATTTTAATCAACTTTTACGAGGGTAAAAGAGAGTAAAAAGAGAGTAAAAAGAGAGTAAAAAGAGAGTAAGAAGAGATGAAGAATTTAACTTTTTTTAAGAATTTCAGATTGCCCCCTATCAAAACAACCCATCGGGGGAGAAAAGGTAAAAAAAGCGCCCGGGTCTTCGCTCATTTTGCCGACGGACAAAAGAAAGTGACCCCCGAGAAAAAAATCCTGACCACAAGTCAGCTTTTTTTCCTATATTTGCACTTCGTAAATGTGCAACAATAAAACATCAAGAAATTGAAAAATAAGATATTACCCCTGACAACGGTAGTCCTTATGCTGCTCTTCCCGGCTTCTGCCGGCGCACAGGTGCAGTGGGACAAGGTCTTCAGCAAGTTCAAACTGGAGGTCCGCGCCGACGGCGAGATTACCACCACGGACTCCACGCCCAACCTCGGATTCCACGGCAAGTACTTCAACTTCATGCTGGGTGGCGACCTCGGAGGCGGCTTCAGCTACTATTTCAAGCAGCGCATCGTGGCCAACCCCGGCACAGTGACCTTCTTCGACAACACCGACTTCCTCTACCTTGACTACATGCCCAGCCAGAACTGGCGCATCCGCTTCGGTAAGGATGCTATGGCCCTCGGCGGATTCGAATATGACGCCTCACCCATCGACGTCTACTTCCCCACCAACCTCTGGCGCAATATCTACTGCTTCCAGCTGGCGGCCAGCGGCGCCTATATCACCGACGACGGCAACCACACCTTCATCGCCCAGGTCTCCAACTCGCCCTATGTCAACTACAACAACCTCAACTATGACGCCGGCCTGGTGGCCTACAACCTCTACTGGGCAGGCAATATGGACCATTTCCACACCCTCTGGAGCACCTCGATGGTGGAATACAAGTGGGGCAACTACCTCAACATGACCATGCTGGGCTTCAAGCTTATCTACGACGAATGGGACATCTACCTCGACTTCATGCACCATGCGCTGGCGCTTGACGACTGGGGCAAGAACTTCGGTTTTGTGAGCTGCGCCAACTACTATTTCACCGACCGCTTCAACATCTTCGTCAAGGGCATGTACGAGCAGAACAAGTCGTCCGAGACCCTCGCCTCGTCCGTTTCCATGGACCACCAGCTGGCTGCCGGACACAGCACCGCCCGCTACGGCCTCGGCTTCGAGTGGTATCCTTCGGAGCAGAAGAACGTGCGTCTGCACATCTACGGCTGCCGCATGACGGACAGCTACACCAACAACGCCGGCCTGGATGTCACCGACGCCTCGTGGAACTTCAACATCGGCGCCACCTGGACGATGGACTTCCATAGACTCTTTAAGTGAATTAGGAATTAGGGATTAGGAATTAGGGATTAGGGATTATGAGGGAGGACAATCTTATAAAGAACAAAAGTGAGGATTTTGCTGTTCGGATAATCAATTTGTACAAATATCTTGTTAAGGAAAAGACCGAGTATGTATTGTCGAAGCAAATGTTGAGAAGTGGTACGAGCATTGGCGCAAATATTAACGAGGCATTATGCGGTATCTCGAAAAAAGACTTTTTGTCAAAGATGTATATTGCATTCAAGGAATGCCACGAAACAAAATACTGGATTAAGTTATTGTTTAGAACTGAATATATAAGCGAAAAAGAGAAAGATTCAATTTTGACTGATTGTGATGAACTGTTACGCATATTGAGCAGCATCACCAAGAGCACAGCAGACAATTTAATTCCTAATTCCTAATTTCTAATTCCTAATTATGAAATTTGTTTTCGATCCTTTTCTAGTATTCCGCCACCACGAAACTGACCCCAACAAGCGCAGCGGGAAACCCCGTCGCCTGAAGTTCACCACCAGCCGTAGCCTCGAGGCCCTCATCTTCCTCGTATGCTTCTTCGGCTTCTTCGGCTTCCTGGCCTACAAGATGACGCTGCCCCACATGCTGAACACCTTCATGCAGACGGCCTACCACCTGCTGCTCGAGACGGTGTTCTACATCATGGCCATCTGCGTGCTGATGGGCGCCATCAGCAAGATGTTCACCGAATTCGGCGTGGTGCGTCTGTTGGAGAACATGCTGCGTCCGCTGATGAAGCCGCTCTACAACCTCCCCGGTGTGGCGGCCCTGGGTGCCGTGATGACCTTCCTCTCCGACAACCCCGCCATCATCTCGCTGGCCAAAGACAATAACTTCGCCCGCTATTTCAAGAAATACCAGCTGGTGTCGCTGACCAACTTCGGCACCGCCTTCGGCATGGGTCTGGTGGTCATCGCCTTTATGACCGGCCGCGGCTACGGCTCGGGGGCCCTGGTGGGACTCCTGGGTGCCGTCATCGGCAGCATCATCTCCACCCGCCTCATGCAGCGCTTCACGCTGAAGGCCTATCCCGAGATGGACAGCCCCGTCACCGAGGAAGAAGGCACCGAGCAGAACATCTCCTTCAAGAGCGAGGGCAATGTCTTCCAGCGCTTCCTCAACGCCATGCTTGACGGTGGCAAGAGCGGCGTGGGTATCGGCGTGGCCATCATCCCCGGTGTGCTCTGCATCTCCACGCTGGTGATGATGCTCACCTTCGGTGCCGGCGGCGAAAACGGCGAGTATACCGGTGCCGCCTACGAGGGTGTGCCCGTCATCACCTGGCTGGCCGACAAGGTAAACGTGGTCTTCGAGTGGCTCTTCGGCTTCACCACCGGCGAGCTGGTGGGCTTCCCCATCACCGCCCTCGGTGCCGTGGGTGCCGCCCTCGGCCTCGTGCCTACCTTCGATGCCGCCGGCATCATCGACAACAACGCCATCGCCGTCTTCACCGCCATGGGTATGTGCTGGAGCGGCTACCTGAGCACCCATACCGCCATGCTCGACAGCCTCGGCTACCGCAAGCTCATCGGCAAAGCCATCACCGCCCACACCATCGGAGGCCTCTGCGCCGGCATCGCCGCCCACTGGCTCTTCGTGCTGCTGAGCATGATATTTTAGGAGATAAGGAAGGAGATAAGGAGTTAAGTCAAATGCGTCTAAAGGAGCGTTTCCACCGTTTTCGAGCATGGCAGAAGGAACCCCGTCGTTTTGCTGTCAAAGAGTCGGGGCCTCACCGCTGCGCATGCTGCGGGAATGAGTTCGAGGGCAATTACTGCCCCGTCTGCGGCCAAGCCGCCGGCGTGGGACGCATCACCTGGCAGTCGCTTTGGAAGAATGTGACAATGCTCTGGGGGTTGGAGTCAAACTCCATGCTAAGCTCTCTCTGGCAACTTATCTGGCGTCCGGGCTACTTCATCGGCGAATACCTTGACGGCCGTCGGCAAGTGAGCTACCCACCGGTGAAGATGCTCTTTATGCTAGCCGTCTTTTACCTCGTGGTCATACAACTGTCGGGAAGTTCCGACGCCATCCCTTTAATGATCAACGAAGAGAAGCATATCATCGACGACATCGCCAACTGGCTGATGAAGAATCCCGGATGGGGAATACTATCGTTGACGATGATGGTGATTCTGCCCACGTGGGTGCTCTTCCGTCTGGCACCACGCCACCCCAAACACACGCTACCCGAGGGGGTGTTCCTCCAGGTGTTCCTAAGCAGCATACTCATTTTTATCAATATCCCGGAAATGGCCTCCAAATGGTTCAACCTCCTCATCCCGTTCTACTACTACCTCGCCTACCGACAGCTCTTCGGCTATTCTTTCTGGGGCACACTGTGGCGCCTCTTCTGCTGTCTACTGGTGTGGGTTATCAGCCTCCTGATTTTCGTTGCCTGCTTCGAATATCTTTATAATCGACGCGATGTGATTTCCTTCATCTTCGTCAGCATCGCCATCATCGCCGCCATCCTTGCCTTCGGCTACTTGATTAGCAAACAAACCGAAAAAAGACGACTCAAAAGATCTGAAAGTCAAAAACAAACAGAAGAGATATCACCAAATATGGTGAAATAATTTTGCCATATCGGAAAAAGGTTGTATCTTTGCAATTGCTTTAAAGCAAAAAATTGATCAATTATTAATCCTAAAAAACAGAAACAAAATGGCTTACAAAATCACTGACATCTGTGTTGCTTGCGGCACCTGCATCGATGAGTGCCCCGTCGGAGCTATCAGCGAAGGCGACATCTACAAGATCGACGAGAACGCTTGCGTTAGCTGCGGTACCTGCGCTGGCGCTTGCCCCACTGGCGCTATCCAGGAGGGTTAATCGCTCACAGATTTAAAGTAGAAAAGGCCGCCCGAAAGGACGGCTTTTTTAGATAATAGATTATATTAATAGATAATAGTTAACGGATGCGATACCTTGTTCGGCTTAGCCTAGTTATCACCTTTCACATCTTACCTCTCACCTCGCTCCACGCCCAGTGGAACCACCTGCAGAGCGGCGACCTGCTCTTTGTCTCCGACACCACGGGGATGGGACAGGCGGTAAAGGCCTCCACCGGCAACTACACCCATGTGGCCATGGTGGAACGTGCTGGAGACAGCCTCTTCGTTATTGACGCCACGCAGAAACGCGGCGTGGCACGAAGACCCATCGAAAAGACTTTTGCAAACAAGATGCCTGTCGAAATCTACCGCCTCACCGTTTCTTTCGACACCGCCGCCGTCATCGAACGCGCCAAGAACCTCATTGGAAAACCCTACGACAACGCCTTCCTGCCCGACAACGACGCCTACTACTGCTCCGAACTCGTCCAGGCAGCCTTCGGCGACCTCTTTGAATCCAAACCCATGAACTGGCGCGACAAGGAGGGCCGTCTGCCCGAATACTGGCAGAAACATTTTGCGGAACTCGGCATGCCCGTCCCCGAAGGAGTCCCGGGAACCAACCCCACCGACCTCTCTAAATCACCATTGCTTAGGAAACTATAGAATGAGGGCCGCGCGAAGCGCGGCCCTCATTCTTACTGATTCTCGTATTGTTGAATCTCGTCGTGGAAGAACTCCAATTGGATGCCGGCCTGGCGGAAGAGTTCCTCGCTCTCGGCACCGCTATGGTATTTGCGCTCGCAGACCACACGCTTGATGCCACAATTGATGATGAGCATGGCGCAGGTGCGGCAGGGAGTCATGCGGCAGTAGAGCGTGGCGCCGTCGAGGGCGATGCCGCGACGGGCGGCCTGGCAGATGGCGTTCTGCTCGGCATGCACGGTGCGCACACAGTGGGTGGAGATATGTCCGTCGGCATCGATGGTCTGACGGAAGAGGTGGCCCACCTCGTCGCAATGTGGAAGGCCGCTGGGAGAGCCCACATAGCCCGTCACCAGCAACTGCTTATCTTTCACGATGACGCAGCCCGAACGGCCACGGTCGCAGGTGGCGCGGCGACTGGCGGCATTGGCCAGGTCCATAAAATACTCGTCCCACGAGGGGCGATGGTAGGTAATCTGCTGCAGCACCTCCTCCACCTGCTTGTGAAGGTCCTCGAACGAGCCGCCGTTGTCGAAGCGGAAGTCCGCCTCGCGGATGCAGACGCCGAGGTTCTGCTTATTGGGGTCGGTGTTGTCCATCTCGCGCTGCTCGTTGGCGATAAAAGTCTCGTAGTCGATATGGTCGGTCTCCGAGCCGCGTAGCACGGCGCGCTCGTAGCGTACCTTCGGGTCAGCATCCACGGCGAAGAGGTAGAAATTGGGCTTGCCGCGCAGGGCGCTGACCTCACCCGGGGTGCGTATGCTCTCGATGATGCAGTTGCAGCCCGAAGCGGCAGCCTTCTCGTAGAGCTGCTCGACAATCCACGACGGCGTATGCTGTGCACGGAGGTCGTTGCCCACCAGCGTCATGCTGTCGCGGTTCACCTCCATCCCGCGGCGCTTGATTTCCTCGATGAGGAAAGCGCGCACGGAATAGTGCACGAACCCTTTGTTCTGCACCAGATAATCGACGATGGTGCCCTTGCCGGCACCCAACGTCCCCGTGATTCCTATGGTAATCATTACGGTTTAAGGTTTAAAGTTTAAGGTTTAAGGGGTACAGGTTAGCATTTAAACTTGTACTGCAGCTGGGCCAGCTCTTCGTTGGCTTTGACGATTTTCTTCTTGAGGCCGGCCTTGTAGGCGACGAGCTTCTGCATCAGGGCATCGTCACCGAGGGCCATCATCTGCATGGCCAGGATAGCGGCATTCTGGGCGCCGTTGATGGCCACGGTGGCCACGGGAATTCCCGGAGGCATCTGCATGATAGCGAAGGTGGCGTCGAGCCCCTCGAGACAGGAACCCTTGATGGGCACCCCGATGACGGGCAGCGGCGTCTCAGCGGCGATGACGCCCGGCAGGGCGGCAGCCATACCGGCACCGGCGATAATCACCTTGATGCCACGTCCCTGTGCGTTGCGGGCGAAGTCGCTCACTTCAGCAGGCGTGCGGTGGGCGGAGAAAGCATTAACCTCGAAGGGTATCTCCATCTCCTCGAAGAACTGGCAGGCCTTCTCCATGACCGGAAGGTCGGAGGTGGAGCCCATAATGATGCTGACGATAGGTTTCATATCAGTAGTATTTTTTTTCGTTTAACGCAATAGAATATTTTGATTGTCACTTGTCGGTTAGCGGGAGGAGAGGGCGGCAGAGGTCTTGTAGACACGTTGGAGGAGGGCCTCGATGAAGTGGCCATCGTCGGGGGCACCGAACTCTAGAGAATGGCTGATGCAGTCGTAGGAGGCGATGGTGTCGGGGGCAATGTAGGTGAGGCGATTCTTGACGGCGTGGACGGCGAAGCGCTTTCGCTCCGGGTATTTAGTTCCCAGCACATTGCGACTAAACACAAAAGGCTTGACATCCAAATGCATCTGAGCGAGGAGCGTGGCGGCGAGGTCGCTCTGGTTCATCATACAATCGACGACACAAGGTTTGGATAGGGCACCGCCGAGCCAGAGGAGGGGTATCTCGGCAGCGGCGAGCTTGGTGAAGGACTCGCCCGGGAGATTAGGAACGCCATGGTCGGGGACGATAACAATCAAGAGGCTGTCCCACAGCGGCGTAGTCTTGAGACTGTCGACGAGAATAGCGATGCAGGAGTCGGTGTAAGCGAAGGCGTTCTCACGAGCTGTAGGCAGACGGTGGTAATTGACATCCCAAGGTTCATGGCTGCTGAGTGTGAGGACGGTGGAGAAGAAGGGACCGTGGTCGGGGATAAGGACGGACGGCGTAAGCACATATTCGTCAGGAACACCCCAGGCGCCAGTGTTGAGGCTGGAGGGGAATTTCTCGAAGCCTGTAGCGGAAGAGAAGCCTGTCTCGACAAAGTAGAGACGCATGTCGGCATAGTCGATGTCGCCGCCGAAGGTCATGGTGGTGGAATACCCTTCTGCCTTGAGCGTGGAGGCCAACGATGGCAGATTGCGACAGAGGTCAGGCCGCTTGACAAGGGAGGAGGTGGGAAGGCCTAGCCATCCACTGAGGACGGAGACGATGCCACGGTCGGTGCGGAAATTGCTGGAATAGCAGTTGGAGAAATAGACACCTTCGGAGATGAGGCGGCAGAAGTTAGGGGAGATGGTGTCGTTGCCACCCACCATGCCTTTTCCTCCACCTTCCCAAATGATGAGCAGGATGTTGGGATGCTCTATGCGCAGCAGCGTATCGGCGAGGGTGGCGTCGGGCTCGAAGATATCACCAAGGATGGCATCAACCTCTTCGTCGGGCATGCTCTCGAACTCTTTGGCAAGATCCTGAATCTTGAAGAGGGAGTGGAACATGCTGAAGGTGGGATTGAGGGCAGCGTGGTTGCAGAAGGGATAGGAAGAGAAATAGGCATAGGAGGGGTTGGCGGTGGATTCAGAAACGCTCCCGCGCATGCCTAGGAAAAGGAGTGCACCCAGAGGCAGGTAAAGCAGGGCTTTGAGGCGTGAGCGCCAGCCTTTCAGGGGCATGAGGGTACGCGGAGTGACCCAACGGAGGAGCATCACGCAACCCCAGACGAGGAGCCCCACAACAACGAATCCAAGGATAGTAAACCACACAGGCAGGCCGGCAAGCATCTCCTTGGGCTTGGCGGCATAGATGAGGTCGTTGGCGTCAGGTTTGGCTCCCCAATAGCTGTAGAGAACCAGATCCACGATAAAGAGCAGGGTGAAGACCAAGCAGATGAGCACATAGTAAGGAATCGCTATACGTCGCAGAGGGAGACGAACGAAACAACTGACAATGACCAGCAGAAGAGGTATGGCCGTCAGGTAGCATGCAGTAACAATATCAAGATGAAGACCGTACCAAAGCGATGCCAGGCACGAGAAGAAGGGAGCGCCGTCGGCCTTCCCCATGTTGTAAAGCATGAAGATAGCTTTCTGTGCCACAAAAATCAACAGAAGCATCAAAAAGAAGCCAATGAGGTAGCGCAGACGCAGTGGAATGCGGGAGAGAATATTAGAGATTTTCATGGACATTATCGTATTTATCAGTTACTCAACGCGCTGAGGGGGGGGTATTTTTGTCTAATTGACAGTAGACCGAGTTGTTGGAGAGGAACTCGGGCACGATATCCTTCATCTTGGCCACAATCTTCATGTCATCCATGCCTTCGAGGATGCCCCACAGTTCGTTGTACTCGCGGTCGATGGCCTCAAGGGGGTACTTGCGCACCTGGGCGCGCATAATCTTGGGATGGTAGGTGGGGATGGTGTTCTCCTTGGTGGCGAGGAGCTCC
The DNA here is from genome assembly GCA_902800395.1 of uncultured Bacteroidota bacterium. Lineage (GTDB taxonomy): Bacteria > Bacteroidota > Bacteroidia > Bacteroidales > P3 > Colimorpha. The sequence goes on from CADCEC010000013.1 coordinate 8,797, forward strand.
TCATAGAGTTTCTCACCCGGACGGAGACCTACCTCCTTAATCTCGATACCATGGCGGCCCGAGAGCTGTATCATCTTCTTGGCCATATCGTAAATCTTGACGGGCTTACCCATGTCGAAGACGAAGATGTCGCCGCCCTCGCCCATGGCACCGGCCTCGAGCACGAGGTTGCAGGCCTCGGGAATGGTCATGAAGAAGCGGATGATGTCCTTGTGCGTCACCGTAAGGGGACCGCCGGCAGCGAGCTGCTTCTTGAAGAGCGGGATGACGGAACCATTCGAGCCCAGCACATTGCCGAAGCGGGTAGTCACAAAGTGCGTCTGCTCGGTGGAGCGGCTCTGGATATAAATCTCGGCCATACGCTTGGTGGCACCCATCACGTTGGTGGGGTTCACAGCCTTGTCGGTGGAAATCATGACGAATTTCTGCACGCCGTACTTGATGGCGAGGTCGGCCACATTGCGGGTGCCGAAGACGTTGATATAAACAGCCTCATAGGGATTTTCCTCCATGAAGGGCACATGCTTGTAGGCGGCGGCATGATAGACAAGGTTCGGATGGAAGGCCTCGAAGACCTCCTCCATGCGGGCCTTGTCTTTGACGTTGGCAATAACGAACTCCATGCGCTCCAGCTGGTCCTTGTAGGTGTTCTTCAACTCGAACTGGAGGTCGTACATGGGACTCTCGGCCTGGTCGAGCATAACGACCTTCTTGGGCTGGTAGCGCATGAGCTGGCGGCAGATTTCGGAGCCGATGCTGCCGGCAGCACCCGTGACGAGCACCACCTTGTCGACTACCTCGCGGACGATATTGACGTTGTCCATCTTGATGGGCTCACGCTCCAACAGGTCTTCAATCCTGATTTCCTGAATCTCGTTGACCGAGAAAGAGCCGTTGAGCCATTGGCTGACATGCGGCACCGCCTTGACGGTCATGCCGAGGTCGAGGGCCTTGTTGGTGATGGCCTGCTTGTGGAGCATGCGGATGGTGGGGATGGCTATGATAAGCTGGGAGACCTTCTTGGAGGCGATGAACTTGGGGGTCAGCACCGAGCGGGCACGCATGACGGGCACGCCGTTGAGCTGCTGGTTGACCTTCGACATGTCGTCGTCGATGAAGGCCACAACACGGTATTCGAAGTTGATTTCCTGATGGAGTGCGTTGTAAGCGATGACGCCTGCGGCACCGGCGCCGTAGATGACGACGTTGACGGTAGGACGGCGGCGACGGAAGTAGTCGTTATAGATACGCTGCATGGTGAGGCGCGTGCCAATCATCATCACAGCCAACATGAAGTACATGACGGCCGACTCGCCATAGGAGAGGAGATAGTCTGCCGGAACAATCTGCGGACGGAATTGGTTGTTGACGAGGTTGACAATCCAGCATAGCGCCAGCGGGCCGATGGTGGAGATGAGGATTTTATTGATATCGGACATGCCGGCATGGCGGATGATGCCCTTGTAGCTTCCCGTGACGAAGAAGAAGAGGAGCGTGAGGAGGAAGGACCAGAGGAACTTGACGAGAATGGGGCGCGGAGGGACGCCGGTACGGAAGGCTTCCATGAGGGTGAATGCCGCAACAAAGAGGATAATGTCGAGGACAAGGATAATCCACTGCGAGATGGTCGAATGGCGGTACTTCTTGACGAAGTAGAACGAGATTTGTTTGCGCAGTGATTCACGAGAGATATTTTTCATATAGCAACTATTTTTTTACAATCTTGCATCAATTATATTGCGAGGCAGCACGCCTTTCACATCATAGATAACACCCGGTTCGGGCACCAATGCCCGCAGGTCGAGGTCGCGGAAGCAGTCGTGGGCAACAGCCAAGATGGCGGCGTCATAGGATCCTTCGGGCAACTTTCCACTTTCCACTTTCCACTTTCCACTTTCCACCCAAGGGTCGTAGATAGTGATATTGGGGGTGTATTCACGGAGGGTGTGGTAGATATCGACGACCTTGGTGTTGCGGGTGTCGGGGCAGTTCTCTTTGAAGGCGAAGCCGAGGATGAGGATGCGGGCATCCTTGACGGGCACCCCCTTGAGATTCATCTGCTTGATGGTCTGGTTGGCCACATAGGCACCCATGGAGTTGTTGAGACGGCGGGCATTGCTCATCACACGTGGCAGCACACCGTAGAGTTGCGACTTCTGGATGAGGTAGTAGGGGTCTACGGAGATGCAATGACCACCCACCAAGCCGGGCTTCATCTTGATGAAATTCCATTTAGAGGCGGCAGCATCAAGCACATCTTGGGTATCGATACCCATGGCGTTGAATATCTTGGCCAGCTCGTTGACGAAGGCGATGTTCACGTCGCGCTGGCTATTCTCTATTATCTTCGAGGCCTCTGCCACCTTGATGGAGGGGGCCTTGTGGGTTCCATTGAGGAGCACGGAGTTGTAGAGGGCATCGACGAGGTCTGCGGCCTCAGGCGTGGAGCCGGAGGTCACTTTCTTTATTGTCTCCACACGGTGTTGCTTGTCGCCGGGGTTGATTCGCTCGGGACTATAGCCAGCATAGAAGTCTGTATTTAGTTTCAGCCCTGACACCCGCTCGACAACCGGCAGGCATTCCTCCTCAGTGACGCCAGGGTAGACGGTACTTTCATAGATGACGATATCACCTTTGCCGATGACCTTGCCCACCGTCTCGGAAGCGCCCAGCAGGGGGGCAAGGTCGGGACGGTTGTTGTCGTCCACAGGCGTGGGCACAGCGACGATATAGACGTTGCAATCCTTGATGTCGTCGAGCGACGCGGTGCAGCGGAAGGCATGTTTGCGGAGTGCCTCCTGCAGCAAGCCGTCCTCCACCTCGAGGGTGTTGTCATGCCCCTGCATCAAGGATTCCACGCGGCGGCTGTCGATGTCGTAACCCACGGTAGGGTACTTCGTCGAGAAGAGGCGTGCCAACGGGAGGCCTACGTAGCCGAGGCCTATCACACATATCTTTATGTCGCTGATTTTAATCATTATTAAGTACTGTATTTGCTACGATTTCTATTTCTTCATCAGTCAAATAGGGATGCATGGGGAGCGAAAGGACGGTCTTCGTCAGTTGCTCAGCCGCGGGGCAGGGCTTCTGGTTTAGGTAGGTAAATGCCGTCTGCTGACTCATGGTACGGGGATAATAGACCATTGAGGGGATGCCAGCAGCCTTAAGGCGTGCCTGCAACTCGTCGCGGTTCTCCGCTTGTATAGTGTATTGTGCCCAGGAGGAGGTATATCCTTCTGGTACCATGGGAGTTTTTACCTTGCAAGCAAGGAGTTCGTCATATTTTCGTGCCACACGATTCACGGCCTCCAACTCCTGGTCGAAATGACGCAACTTCACCTGCAGCACCGCAGCCTGAAGGGTATCGAGACGCGAATTGAGGCCCAACCGCACGTTGTCATATTTATCTGTGCCCTTGCCATGTACGCGCAGCGAGCGCAGCCTCTCGGCCCATTGGTCGTTGTCGGTGAAGAGGGCGCCGCCATCACCGTAGCAGCCCAGCGGCTTGGCCGGGAAGAACGAGGTGGTGGCGATATCTCCAAAATGGCAGTTCCTCTGACCCTGCAGAGAGCCTCCGAACCCCTGGGCACCGTCCTCAATGAGGTCGAGGGCCGTACCCCGACAGAACTCATAGAGCCTTTCGTAGTCGGCAGACAGGCCAAAGAGGTCGACAGCCATCACCGCCTTCGGGAGGAGATCAGTCTCCAGCGTGTCGTAGTATTTCTTATTCAGGTCGTCGACATCGATATTATAGGTGTCCCTATTGACGTCGACGAAAACGGGCGTAGCCCCCACCATCGCCACAGCCTCGGCGGTGGCGAAGAAGGTGAAGTCGGGTACGAAGACGGCATCGCCGGGACCGATATTCAAAGCCATCAGCGCCATCGACAGGGCGTCGGTGCCGTTACCACAAGTGATGCAATGTTTCACTCCCACATAGTCGGCCAATTGCTGCTCCAGCTCCGCCACCTGAGGACCCATGATATAGGCTCCGCTGCGGGCGACACCCAGCAGAGCTTCGTCCATCTCGGCGCGCATGGCCTCGTACTGTCTATGTAGGTCTCTAAATTGCATCTATTTTTCCAATAACTTTGGCCGGCACACCGGCAACTATTGCATAATCGGGCACATCTTTGGTCACCACGGCTCCAGCTCCCACCAGCGCATGACGGCCAATGATGTGTCCGCAGACGATGGTAGCATTGGCACCTATCGAAGCACCCTCCTTGACCAGCGTGCGCTCATAATGGCCATTGGCAGGTCTATCCAACCGAGGCATCAACACATTGGTGAAGACACAACTGGGGCCGAGGAAGACATTGTCCTCTATCTCCACCCCTTCATATACGGAGACATTGTTCTGGATGCGCACACCGTTGCCTATCTTCACATTGGGACCGATGTTTACATTCTGTCCCAGCGAGCAGTTCTCGCCCAAGGTGGCACCTGACTGGATATGGCAGAAATGCCACACCTTGGTGCCCTTACCCAGGGTCACTCCCTCGTCAACATACGAGCTCTCGTGTATGAACACATCGTTTACCATCCGAAGGGGTGTTTCGTTAATGGATATTTCGCCATAGGGTGGTAGTCGCCAGTGAGGCCGACGGGCTCCGCATGGCGGATGTCATAGACCGTCTGGATGCAACCTTTGGCTTCGGCGATGCGGAAGCCGCGGCCAGCAAGAATCTCCTCATAGCTGCGGGTATGGAGGTCAGTGAAGCCGTTGCTGAACTCGAACTCCTCGCCGTCGACGGTGATACTCCGGTAGCTTCCCGTGACGCCTTGCGGCAAGTGTTCACCGTTGATGCTTAGGAAGTAACGCACACGCGCCTGTCGCAGCTCGAGGTAGCCCGCCACACGGTCGTGACTGGCCACATGCACCACACTCCTCTGCATCGGTCCGAAAACCCACTGCAGCATGTCGTAGAAATGTACGCCGATATTGGTGGCCACGCCACCGCTTTTTTGAACGTTTCCCTTCCATGAGGCATAGTACCAATAGCCGCGAGGCGTGATATAGGTGAGGTCGACGTCGTAGACCTTGTCTTTCGGGCCTTCCTCTATCTTCTTCTTCAGGGCCACCACCGAGGGGTGTAGGCGCAGCTGGAAGATGGTGTAGGCTTTGTGACCCGTCTCCTGCTCCACCTGCTCCAAGGCCTCGATGTTCCAAGGGCTGAGGGCCACAGGCTTCTCGCAGATGACATCGCAGCCTAAACGCAAGCCATAGCGCGTATGGGCGTCGTGCAGGTAGTTGGGCGAACAGACGGTGAGGTAGTCGATGTTGATACCCTTGCCCTTCAAGTGGTTGTTGTGGCGGTCGAAGAGTTCCTGCTCGGTGAAGAACGAGGCACGGGGGAAGTAGCTGTCGATGATGCCGACAGAGTCGCTCTTGTCGTAGGCCGACACCAACTCGTTGCCGGTCTCCTTGATGGCCTTCAAATGACGCGGAGCGATATATCCGCCAACTCCTATCAATGCAAAATTCTTTGTCATCTGTCTTACCTCCTTATCTCCTGTCTCCTTATCTCCTTTAAACAGAGCTCCACGCTGTCGGTCCAGTAGGGTATCTCTTGATGGAAGGTGGTCTTAAATTTGGTCTTGTCGAGCACCGAGTAGGCCGGCCGCTTCACCGGGCTGGGGTACTCGTTGCTGTGGCAGGGAAGGATGCGGCAGGCGGTATGGCCACTCTGACGTGCAATCTCCTTGGTGAAGTCGTACCAGCTGCAGACACCCTCATTTGCGAAGTGGTAGATGCCCTCGTGCTGCTGATAGTCGCCGTCCTCGATAATCGTGAAGATGGCCTTTGCTAGGTCGCCGGCGTAAGTGGGGGTGCCCACCTGGTCGAAGACCACGCGCAACTCGGGCTTGGTAGCCGTGAGGTTGAGCATGGTGAGGAGGAAATTCTTGCCGTATTCGCTGTAGAGCCACGAGGTGCGGAAGATGAGGTGGTGGCAGCCCGCGGCAGCCTGCTCGCCGGCCAGCTTGGTGCGGCCGTAAGCTCCCGTGGGATTCACGGGCTCATCCTCGCAGCAGGGGGTATTGTTCACGTTCCCGCCGAAGACATAGTCGGTGGAGAAATGCACCAGCGTCCCTCCTACCCTCTTCATCGCCGCGGCCATGATGCACACGGCGTCGCCATTGATGCGGAGAGCCGTCGCTTCGTCACTCTCGGCACGGTCCACATTGGTGTAGGCGGCGCAGTTGACAATCAACCCGATGGACTTCTCGTCGACCAAGGCATTCACCGCCTCGGGAGAGGTGATGTCCAATTCGGCCACGTCGGTGAAGAACCACGTGTGCTCCGACTTGGGTGCCAGCAACCGGAAGTGCGTCCCCAACTGTCCATTCGCTCCTGTGACAAGTATATTCATCCGACAAACGGCGTTACAAATTCGTTAAACTTCGGGTGGTGGCTGTCTTTTTCCGACAGCAGCACCGCCTCCTTCGGCAGTCGCCAGTCGATGGCCAGCGTGGGGTCGTCCCAGGCGATGGCACCCTCCGACTCGGGGTGGTAATATTCGTCGCATTTGTACTGGAACACCACCTCGTCGCTCAACACGGCAAAGCCGTGGGCCATCCCCTTGGGGAGGAAGAGCTGGCGGTGGTTCTCACCGCTGAGCTCCACAGCCACATGGCGACCGTAGGTAGGTGAGCCCTTGCGGATGTCGACGGCCACGTCGAGCACCGTGCCACTCACCACACGAACCAACTTGGACTGCGCATAGGGTGGCTTCTGGAAATGCAGGCCGCGAACCACGCCATAGCGCGACTTCGACTCGTTGTCCTGCACGAAAGTCACCTCGATGCCCGCCTGCGCGACGAAATCACGCACGCTGAAGCTCTCAAAAAAGTATCCTCGAGCGTCCCCGAAAATACGGGGCTCTATAATCTTCAGTCCTTCTATTTCTGTGTCAATTACGTTCATTTTCAATCATCTTCAGCAGATACTGTCCATACTGGTTCTTCGCCATCGGCTGTGCCACACGGCGGATGTCGTCAGCCGAGAGCCATCCTTGCTCGTAGCCGATGCTCTCGAGGCAGGCCACCTTGAGTCCCTGGCGTTTCTCGATGACCTCGATGAATGTCGAGGCCTCGGCCAGCGAGTCATGCGTGCCGGTGTCGAGCCAGGCGAAACCACGTCCCATAAGTTGCACACTCAATTCACCATCGTCAAGGAAAGCCTGGTTCACCGAGGTAATCTCCAGCTCGCCACGGGCGCTGGGCTTGATGCTCTTGGCCACCTGCACCACCTTGTTGGGATAGAAGTAGAGTCCCACGACGGCATAGTTGCTCTTGGGCTCTTTCGGCTTCTCCTCGATGCTGAGCACGCGGCCCTCACTGTCGAATTCCGCTACGCCGTAGCGCTCGGGGTCCGCCACCCAGTAGCCGAAGACCGTAGCCTTGTGCTCCTCCTCGACATTGTAGACAGCCTGACGCAGCATCCGGCTCAAACCGTTGCCGTGGAAAATATTATCTCCTAACACTAGGCAGACATCGTCATCGCCGATGAACTCCTCACCGATGATGAAGGCCTGCGCCAATCCGTCGGGCGAGGGCTGCTCGGCATAGCTGAAGCGCACGCCGAAGTCACTGCCGTCGCCCAGCAGACGACGGAAACCCGGCAGGTCATGCGGGGTGGAGATAATCAGTATGTCGCGGATGCCGGCGAGCATCAACACCGAGATGGGATAGTACACCATCGGCTTGTCGTAGATGGGGAGCAGCTGCTTGCTGACTCCTTTCGTTATCGGATAGAGACGAGTGCCGGAGCCTCCCGCCAAAACAATACCTTTCATTTCTAATTATTATCTGTTATCAATTACTACACAATCCTTTACACCAAAACAGGTACAAGGAGCGGATTTGCAAATTTACACTTTTTTTTTATTTTACAAGAATAAGTACCTAAAATATTTACGAAAAAGGATTAAAACAGCCCTGAGCAAACACGATTTTTCTCGTTCCTTCCATAAAATATTTAATGATAAATCCGTGATACCATGCATTCTATGTATTTTTTTTTGCATATCCGCCATTATATCAGAAAAAAAGTGTATTTTTGCATTTCCATTATACATAGAAGTCAAACATAAATCATTATACCACTTATGAAGAAATTCTTATTCGCCATGATGCTCTTTGCCGCCCTGCCTATGGCAGTGATGGCACAGTCCCCCAGCATGATGTCCATGGCTCAGGCCGAGCTGCAGAAACGAGGCCTCAACGAGACCGAAGTGCGTGCCCGCCTCCTGGAAAACGGTATCGACGTGGACAACATCCCGCCCACCGAGTATGCCAGCTACCAAGGTCGTGTTGTCGCCATCCTCGACCAGATGCAGGCCGAGAAAGCCGACAAAGAGAAGCCCGCTGACAAAGGCAACGCTACCGATGCCACCACAACTGGCGGCGGCGAGACCACTGTCACCGTCTCCTCGGCCAATATGCCGCAGACTACCATCGGCGAAGCTGCTGCTGAGGCAGCCCTCGAAGAGGCAATAGTCGAGAACGGCGTCTCCCCCACCGAAGGTAGCAACATCTACGGCCACTCCCTCTTCACCGGCAAGAACCTCGATGTGTTCCGCACCACCGACGGTGCTATGGCTCCCGACCACTACGTACTAGGAGAGGGCGACGAGGTGCACATCTCCATCTTCGGCTCCTCGCAGACTGAGATACACCAACGCATCGGTGCCGACGGAAGCATCCAGCCTGCCGGCGCCACCAAGATATTCCTCAAAGGTATGACACTGGCTCAGGGCCGCGCTGCCATCCAGAACAAGTTGGCGCAGCATTACGCCTATCGTTCCGACCAGATTGCCGTCACCATCACCACCGCCCGTACCGTGAGCCTCAGCATCTACGGTGAGGTAGGTGTGCAGGGTGGCTTCACCCTCAGCGCCTTGAACACCGCCTTCAACGCCCTCGCGGCCGCCGGCGGCCCCACGGCCATGGGTTCGGTGCGTAACATCCAGCTCTCGCGTGGCGGCAAGGTCACCCGTCTGGATATCTACCAGTTCATGAAGAACCCCACCATCGGCACCCCCTACGACATCCAGAACGGCGACGTCATCTTCGTGCCCATCGCACAAAAGATTGTGGAAATCAAAGGTGCCATCAACCGTCCCATGCGCTATGAGATGATCGACAGCGAAGGTCTGGCCGACCTCATCGACTATGCCGGCGGCCTGCCCTACAACGCTTACATGGAGTATGTGCAAGTGGAACGTCTTGAAGACGGCGAGCGCAAAATACTGGAATACAACCTCAACGACGTAATGAAGGGCAAGAAGAAAGTGGAGCTCCGCAACGGCGACATCGTCACCATCCTCAGCTCCAACGTGCCCATGGAAAACTATGTGGCCATCAACGGCGACGTCTACTACGGCGGCAACTACGACCTCAAAGGCAACAGCAGTCTGAAAGCCCTCATCGAGAAAGCCAAACCCACCTATACCGCCAAGACCGACTACGTCTTCGTGGAGCGCACGCGTCCCGACGAGACTGTTGAAGTGCTCACCATCCCCTTCCCCGGCGTCAATGGGAATCCCGACTTCACGCTGCAGGCTCGCGACGTGGTGCGCGTGTCCAAGAAATCGGACTACCGTGACCTCGACACCATCGCCGTCAGCGGCCAAGTGCGTCAACCCTTCTCGCGCTCCTTCGGCCTCAACGACCGCATGACTGTGGGTCAGGCCATCGAATATGCCGGCGGTCTGAAGACCACCGTCTTCCCTGTGGCTTACATCTTCCGCAAGGATGTCACCAACCCCGACAAGATGCAGTACCTCCGCATCAACCTCGACACCGACGGCGAGATGCTCCTGCAGCCCGGCGACCGCCTGAATGTCTACGACAACACCACCTATACCAACATCGGCGAGGTGCGCGTCAGCGGTGCCGTCAAGAACTCCTTCAGCACGGCCTACGACCCCTCGCTCACCATCCATGACCTCCTCTCCATGGCTGGCGGCTTCGAGATTGGCGCTGCATACGATCGCATTGAGGTCTTCCGTCACAACATTTCCAGCACCCAAGAGGCCACCCTCGAGCAAATCACCCTCGCCGTCGACAAAGACTACAACCTCACTGGCGAGAACGCCAACTTCCAGATTCAGCCCTTCGACCACGTCGTGGTGCGCATGACCCCCAACTTCTCGAAGAATGTCCGTTCCGTGGAACTCAACGGCCGCGTGAAATATCCCGGTGAATATGTCCTCGAGGACGGCGAAACCCAGCTCTGGGAAATTATCCAGAAAGCTGGTGGCCTCCTCGACGATGCCGAACCCCACTCCATCCTTATGCGTACCAACGGCCGCTTCACCGGCCCCATCGCCATCAATCTTAACGATGTCAAGAAGCGCAAAGGCAACATGAAATACAACCCCATCCTGATGGACGGCGACGTCATCACCATCCCGCGCCGCGAGAACACCGTCGTCATCCGTGAGACTGGCACCCGCATGGGCCAATATGTCCCCGCCGAGTTCTCCGCCGCCCAGAAGACCGTTGTTTACCAGGGTTCGCACTCCGCCGCCTGGTACATCGAGCACTTCGCCGGTGGCTTCGACAAGGATGCCGACAAGATGAGCGTCACCGTCACCTACCCCAACAACCAGACCGAGAGCACCACCCGCTGCCTCTTCTGCCGCCACTATCCTGATGTGGAGCCCGGTGCCGTCATCACCGTGCGCATGGACACCGAGAAAATCAGAGAGCGTGAGCGCAAACTCACCGAACCCAAGGAGAAATTCGACTGGGTCAGCGAAATTGGCAAGGTCGTTGCCGCCCTCACCTCCCTCGCCTCCATCATCGTCTTGGCAAACAGCATTTCCAAACTGAACTAATCATGGAAGAGAATCTCAATAACACCCCCACCCCCCAAGAGGAGGAAAACGAAGGTATCGATATCAAAGCGATTATCGGCAAGCTCTGGGAAGGTCGCAAGACCATCCTCATCACTCTCGGCATCTTCGTCGCCCTGGGCATCCTGTCGGCCATCTCGATGAAACGCACCTACTCTGTCAGCACCGTCATGGTGCCGCAGATGGGCTCCGCCAAGAGCTCGGGACTCAGCAGCCTGGCCTCTCTGGCAGGCTTCGACATTGGAGGTTCGTCCAACGGCGGCGAACTTACACCCCTCGCCTACCCACAGATTGTCAACAGCGTACCCTTCCGCCTGCAGCTGATGCACACCCCCATGCACTACGAGAAGGTCGACACCATGATTAGCATGTACGACTACGCCATGGGCGAATTCGACAAGCCGACAGTGATGGACTATGTCAAGAAATATACCATCGGCCTGCCGGGCGTCATCATCGGCGCTATTGCAGGCAAGAAGGAAGAGAAACCCCTCATCATCCTGCCTCCCGACACCACCAACGGTCTCAAACCCTTGCTGGTAAGCGTAGAAGAGCAGAAACTACTGGAAGGCTTCGGGGCACTTCTCTCCCTCGATGTCGACAAGAAAGAGGGCTTCATCACCCTTACCGCCCACGGCCTAGAGCCCCTGCAGACCGCCGAGTTGGCCCTCCATGCCCAGCAGTTGCTGCAACAGGAGGTGACACGCATCCGCGTGGAGAAATCGCAGAGCGAACTCGACTATATCCAGGCACGCTATAACGAGGCCAAGGAGGAGTCCGACCGCCTGCAAGGCGCCCTGGCAGGCACCACTGACCGCTACCAGGATGTCGTCACCTCGACAGCCAACGTTGGAAAAGAGCGCCTGCGCTCCAAATACAATGTCGCCAACGCCATCTATCTCGAACTGGCCAAACAGCTGGAACAGGCCAAGATGCAGGTCAAGAAAGACATGCCCATCTTTGCCATCATCCAGCCCGTCACCATTCCTCTGAAGCCCGACAACAGCCGCGCCAAGACCGTCATCGTATGGACCTTCCTCGGCTTCGTCCTGGGTTGCGGCATCGTCATCGGCAAAGACTACTGGAAGAAGTTCAGAGCTTCCTTTAAAAAAGAAGAATAGCGGTGCCCTTCGTCCGCGACATACTGAATCACAACAGTCTTTCCATCGTAGGTCTTGAAAAGAATACAGGAAAGACTGTTTGCCTTAACTATATACTGAAACGCCTCAATGAGCTGGGCACCCATGTGGGCGTCACCTCCATCGGCGTCGACGGCGAGCAGGTCGACAGTGTATTCGCCACCGCCAAACCCGAGGTGGTCCTCTACGAAGGCACCCATTTCATCACCTCCGAGCAGCACTACATGAAGCGGCAGACGGTGAGTGTTCTCGAATATGTCGACAGCCACCGCACGGCGCTGGGACCGCTGGTCACCGCCCGTGTCCTCGTCCGCGGCAAAGCACTTCTCTCCGGCGCCGCCACCACAGGCATCCTGCGCACACAGATAGAACAGCTTGGTTCCATGGGCGTTGACCTCACCATCGTCGACGGCGCCCTCTCACGCCTCTCCCTCGCCTCCCCCACGGTCACCGAGGCCATGATACTGGCCACCGGCGCCGCCGTCTCGGCCAACGTGAAGCAACTCGTCTCCAAGACCAAGTTCCTCCACAACCTCATCCTCCTCGACGAGGTGGACAGCGACCTACGCGAACGCTTAAGCGTCATACCCTCAGGCCTCTGGGCTGTCGACGACGACGGCCTTCCCCACGACCTCGGCATCGCCTCGGTGTTCCTCATCGACCGCTCCGAGCAGGACATCCTGCGCTACGGCAAGACACTCTTCGCCTCGGGCGCCGTGAGCGATCGACTGCTGCGCATCCTGGCAGCAAAAGAGAAAGGCATCACGCTGATAGCAAGAGACTTCACCAAGCTCTTCATCACCCCCGAGGCTTATGTGGAGTTCACCCGTCGCGACGGCCGTCTCATGGTGCTGCAACGCTCCAAGCTCATCGCCGTCACCCTCAACCCCACCTCTCCCCAAGGCTTCCTCCTCGACTCCGCCTCCACCTGCCACGCCCTCGCGGACGCCCTCCAAACCCCTGTCTACGACGTAAAAAAGATATGAAAATAAAAGAACTTATAAAACAGGACGCAGGTTTCCAGTACATCATTGATAGCATGGAGCTTATGTCGGCCGCTGGCCGCCGCAAAATGCTCAATACCGAGTTCTGCGCTGATGCCGACACCCTCCGCGCCGAATGGCAGCGTCTCGACCAAGCCATCCAAGCCACCAAGGAGTTCAAATTCAAGAAACCCTACATCGACCTGCGCCACTGCCTGATGTGCCTGCACGACCTGCAGGGCACCCTCGCCTCCCTCGCCAACCACACCGCCCTGAACGAGGTGGAGCTCTTCGAAATCAAGAACCTCGCCCAGATGGCCCAGACAGCCAAAGGGGCCATCGCCGGACTCGGCCTCGCGGAGTTCCTTCCCATTCCCGACACCACGGAGGTCTTCGCCCTTCTCGACCCCGACCATACAGGCATCGCAAACTTCTACATCTATGATAGTTACGATCCCCGCCTAACCCCCTTGCGCCGCGAGCTCAACGCCTTGCAGACTTCCGAGGGCGACCCCATACGCATCAGCGAACTGCTGGCCCTCCAGAACGAGATACAGAACGAGGTCTGCCTCCGCCTCTCCGACCAGCTGCACCCTTGGACAGAAACTCTCGTAACCACCTTGGAACAAATGGCTTATGCCGACTTCCTGCTCGCCAAGGCCGATCTCGCCCTCCGCTGGGAGCTCACGCGTCCCGAAATCGGAGACACCATTGAATACAAGGGACTTATCAACCCGCGCCTGAAGGAGCGCAACGAGAAGCAGAACCTGCGCTACCAACCCGTGGACATCACGCTGCAGCCGGGCGTATGCCTCATCACCGGCGCCAATATGGCCGGTAAGACCGTCCTCCTCAAGAGCGTGGGCACCGCCCAGATGATGGCGCAACTCGGCATGTATGTGCCTGCAAGCAAAGCCATTGTACGACTCCTCGAAGGCATCGTCACTTCCATCGGCGACGACCAAGACGAGATGAACGGTCTCTCCTCCTACGCCGCCGAAATCATCAAAATCAGCGACATCCTCCGCACCTGCCGCAGCCACGAGATGCTGGTGCTCATCGACGAGCCCGCCCGCACCACCAACCCCGTCGAGGGTAAAGCCCTGGTGCAGTCCATCATCAAGATACTCAATACCTTGAACTCCTTCACTCTCATCACCACCCATTATAGTCAACTGGGTGCCGACTGCCGTCGCCTCCGCGTGAAAGGCTTCGTGGAGGACATGTCCGACCTACCGCTCAATCCACAGAATATCAACCGTTTCATCGACTACTCCCTCACCGAGGACAACAGCGACGACGTGCCTCACGAGGCCCTCCGCATCGCCACCATCCTCCAGTGCGACCTCGAGATGATCAGTCTCGCCAAAAAAATGATGAATGAGGAATAATGTATGAGGAATGAGGAGTGAAAAATGAGAAGTAAGAAACGGTAATTTCTAAATGTTAATAAATCTTAAAAGGAGTCTCTCGACAGAGACTCCTATTTTCATTTTCACCTTCCCAAACTATTTTTTATTTAACATTTTTTAAGAAATACAAGTCGCTGATTCTATGCAGTTTAACAAAAAGGTAGAACATGATAGGCTAAATACTTGCAAATCAGTGTTAAATAGGAATCATCTTCTTATCAAATTCTAATCAAATTCTATTCTAATTCTAATCAACTTTTTCAAAGGTAAAAGATGACAAAAAGAATGTTAATAGATGTTAAATGTATAGCCCTAGGGGAACGGCAAAAAAAAGAACGCCGCAAGTCATTTTCGCTTGCGGCGTTCATCTGGCGGAAAGAAGGGGATTCGAACCCCTGAAGCGCTTTTAACGCTTACTCGCTTTCCAGGCGGGCCTCTTCAACCACTCGAGCATCTTTCCGTGGATAAAGGTTAAAGGTTAAGGATTAGAGGTTAAAGACTATTTTCACCTATTTCCCGTCCCTAAAATCGGGTGCAAAAGTACAAACTTTTTTCAATATGGCAAAAAAAAATGTATATTTGCAAAAAAGAAACATCCGACAACAACACTAAAACTAATTAATAATGAAGAAATTAATCATTTTTGTCATGGCCCTGACAACTTTAATCGGAGGCACCGCACAACCCCGAAAATTGGAGTTAAAAAGTGCCGACCCGAAACAAAAAAAAGAGCTTAGGTCCGCCGACCCAAAAGGAAAACTGGAAGGGAAATTGGAAGCCCGCAGATCCGACATCAAACAGAAGGTGGCAGAATATGCCGAGTTCAAACTGACCTCCGACCTCATCGGTACCCTCACGGACAAAGAGCGCGAGCTGGTGAAGATTTTCATCGAAATCGGCCAGGTGATGGACGACATCTACTGGGACGAGTATTTCGGCAACGAAAACCGTGCCAAGCTGAAAGAGATTAAAGACCCCGCCCTTCGTGCCTTCGCCGAGATACAGTACGGCGCCTGGGACCGTCTCGACAGCGAGCGTCCCTTCCTGCCCGGCTATAAGGAGCGTCCCGCCGGCTGCAACTTCTACCCCGCCGACATGACGGAGAAGGAGTTCGACGCCCTGAAGGACCCGTTGAAGGAGAGCCAGTACAGCGTCATCCGCCGCGACGAAAAGGGTAAACTTTATGTCCTCCCCTACCATAAAGCCTATGCCAAAGAGCTTGAGCATGTGGACAAACTCCTGGAGCAGGCCATCGGCCTCGCCGAGAATGACGGCCTGAGAAAATACCTCGAGGCCCGCCGCGAAGCCTTCCGCACCGACGACTACTTTGAGAGCGACATGGTGTGGATGGACATGAAAGACAGCAAGCTCGACTTCGTCGTGGGACCCATCGAGAACTACGACGATGGCATCAAAGGTCTGAAATGCAGCCACGAAGCCTTCGTGCTCATTAAAGACGAGAAGTGGAGCAGCGACCTCAGCAAGTTCGCCGCCCTGCTGCCAGAGATGCAGAGACTGCTGCCCTGCGAGGATAAATATAAGAAAGAGGTCCCCGGCACCGACTGCGACATCAACGTCTACGACGTGGTCTACTATGCCGGCGACTGCAATGCGGGCTCGAAGACCATCGCCATCAACCTGCCCAACGACGAGCGTGTGCAGCTGAAGAAAGGCTCGCGCCGTCTGCAGCTCAAGAACGCCATGCAGGCCAAATTCGACAACATCATGGTTCCCATCGCCAAGCTGATGGTCAGCGAGAAGCAAGTCGACAAGGTCACCTTCAACGCCTTCTTCGGCAACACCTGCTACCATGAAGTGGCCCACGGCCTGGGTATCAAGAACACCATCACCGGCCGCGGTCCCTGCCGTCAGGCCCTCGGCAGCCTCTACAGCGCCTGGGAGGAAGCCAAAGCCGACGTCTGCGGACTCTTCCTCACCGAGCAGCTCATCGAGAAAGGCTACATCACCAACAGCACCATCGAGGAGAACTATGTGACCTTCATCGCTGGCATCCTGCGCAGCGTGCGTTTCGGTGCCACCGAGGCCCACGGCGTGGCCAACATCATGTGCTACAATTTCTTCAAGGAGCATGGTGCTTTCACCCGTGACAAGCAGGGCAAATATGTCATTGATGTCGACCGCGCCCGTAAGGCCGCCCGCGAGTGGGCCGCCCTCATCATCAAGATGGAAGGCGACGGCGACATGAACGCCGCGAAAGCCTACAGCGACAAAAACGGCAAGATCAGCCCCGAGCTCCAGAAAGACCTCGACCGCATCCGCGACGCTAACATCCCCCGCGACATCAAATACATCCAAGGCCCCGACGTCTTGGGACTGTAAACCTTATCACATTACAATTATTGTACCGACCCCCTCAAGACGGGAGGGTCGGTACAACATTTTTATGCTTAAGAACCATAAATATTTTTCTTTATTATAAAATATATCGTATATTTGCAGGAGACTTCCCTGCGGGCGTTTTTTTGTTTCTCGCTGGGAATGATAGGGTTGCGGCAACACCCTTGGGATAGGGGTGCCCGTGAATCAGAGCCCGAAAGACTGATGAACCTGCCAAGAGCTCCACACAGGGTGTGGAGAAAGGAAGGTTATGGGTTATAGGTTATGGGTTATGGACAAAAACTGGTATGCGTTTAGGATTTTCTACAACCGCGTGATGCCGCTGGTGAACGACTGCCTCGAGCGAGGGCTCGAGTATTTCGCACCGACAGACATCATCCGGTCGCTGTTCTTCCTGCGCTGCAGCGAGGAGGATCTGAGCCATTTTGTCGCGGCCCACCGCGACGAGGCCGCTCCCTACACACGCATGGAGAGCCGCCAGCCTGCCTCCATCCCCGACCGCGAGATGGAGGTGTTCCGCTTCGTGGTGACCTCCGGCCGCCAGGGTCTGCTGCTGCTCGGCGACGACAAGCCCGAGTACCACCAAGGAGACCGCGTGGTGGTAACCGACGGACCCTTCAAGGGGGCTGAGGGGCATATCAAACGCATCAAGAAGGACCGCCGCCTGGTGGTGGCCATCCCCGGCGTGGTGGCCGTAGCCACGGCATACATTCATCCCAGTATGCTGGAAAAGGTTAACGGTTAATGGTTAAAGGTTAACGATTAAAGGTTAATGAAGAGAGCGCTTTTTCGACTGCAATATGAGCTAGATGCAGACCAGTCCTACACCGAACAGGGAACGGACCGCGGGGCGAAGCTTGCGGAAGACCGTGTGGAGGATGCCGAGGTGAAGGAGATTCTCAACGCCACTTCGCGGCTCTCGCCGAAAGAGTGGCTCAGATGGCTGAATGACAACAAGGAGAACCGTGCGGTCATGGCGGTCATCCCCCTCTCGACGCTCACGCCGGAGGCGCTGAACTACCGCCTCGAAGGCAGGCATCCGAAGGTGGTCTTCTTCACGCGTCCGCTGCACACCCTGCAGAATCTGAACGAATGTCTCTACATGGCCAACGAGATGTTGGACGACGGAGCCTACCTCTGCTGCCATTCGATGACGGCCCTGCTGAAACGCAAGATGATAGAGTCGAGCTATCCCTGGGGCGTGCGCCATGTGGTGGCGGGGAGCCATTACCTGTGGCACCGTGTCTGCCCGAAGTTGGGGCTCACAAGGAATCTCTACTACAGCCTAACGGAGGGCAAGAACCGCACCTTCAGCCGCGTGGAGATTCTAGGGCGTTTGTACCGTGCCGGTTTCGAGGTAGTCGACGAGCAGTTCCGCCAGGGTGAGTTCTTCGTCACGGCCCGCAAAGTGAAAGCGCCAGTGCAGGACAGCGAGCCCACGGGCTCGCCGATCATCCACCTGCAACGCAAGGGCAAGAACGGCAAGGACATCGTGGTGCACAAGTTCCGCACCATGTTCACCTATTCGGAATATATCCAGACTTATATCTACCGCTACCAGAGTCTGCAGAGCGGCGGCAAATTCAAGGACGACTACCGCGTCACCGTGTGGGGACGCTTCCTGCGCAAGGTGTGGCTCGACGAGCTACCGATGGTGTGGAACCTGTTGCGCGGCGACATCAAGCTGGTGGGCGTGCGACCGCTGAGCAAGCAGTATTTCAACCTCTACACCCCCGAGATGCAGGAGTTGCGCATCCGCACCAAGCCCGGCCTGCTGCCTCCGTTCTACTACGAGCGGAAGTCGCCGGAGACCCTCGAGGAGGTGCAGGAGAGCGAACGGCGCTACCTCGAGGCGTACCTAGCGCATCCCTTCAAGACCGACTGGCAATATTTCTGGGGGATAGTCGGGAATATCGTTTTCCATAAAAAGCATTCTTCATGAACAACGACTGGACGACCGTAATCAAGCCCAAGGAGAAGTTGTGGCAGATTGACGTGGGGGAATTGTGGCGCTACCGCGACTTGTGCGGTCTCTTCGTGCGGCGCAACATCACCACGCAGTACAAGCAGACCATTCTGGGTCCGCTGTGGTACATCCTCCAGCCACTCATCACGATGGTGATGTACATGGTGGTCTTCGGCGGCATCGCCAATATCTCCACCGACGGGCTACCGCAGCCGCTGTTCTACCTGGGTGGCATCTGTCTGTGGCAGTACTTCAGCGACTGCCTGACCAAGACCTCGGCGACCTTCACGGACAATGCCGGCATCTTCGGCAAAGTATATTTTCCACGCCTCATTGTCCCGCTATCCACTGTCATTTCCAACCTGCTGCGCTTCGCCATCCAGTTCGCCCTTTTCCTGGTGGTTTACGCCATCTACCAACTGTGGGTTATTCCCAGCGGAATACAGACCAACCTTTACGCCCTGCTGCTGCCCATGCTGGTGCTGATGCTGGCAGGCTTGGCGCTGGGCTTCGGCATCCTCTTTTCGAGCCTGACCACCAAGTATCGCGACCTGCAGCTGCTGCTGACCTATTTCGTGAGTCTGTGGATGTACGCCACCCCCATTATCTACCCCCTGAGTGCCATCACCAACCCCAAGCTGCATTTCATCATGAGTCTCAACCCCCTGACGGGCATCGTGGAGGCTTTCAAGTACGGCTTCCTTGGGGCGGGCGAGTTCAGCTGGGGCCTGCTGGCCTACAGCTTCGCCTTCATGGTGGTGCTGCTGGCGGTGGGAGTGGTGATTTTCAATAGGGTGCAGAGGACGTTTATGGATACTGTTTAGGATATGGGGTGAACGGGGAGTGAAAGGACAAATGATGAAAGAGATTGACATAGTGTTTCGGTTGGTGCGGGGGGCGCTGGATGGAACGGTGCCAGAAGTGGGACAGATGGATGCTCACCGCTGGTGGCGTCTTTTCAGGCTGATGCAGCAGAACCATGTGGCGGCAATGACAGCCGACACGATGGCCGCCCTGGAGGTGCCCCGCGAGGTGAAGATCCCCTGGCTGGCGGAGCGCGACAAGGCCGAACGCTGGCACCGTTACCAAGAGGAGGTGCAGCAGGAGATTGTTGGCATCATGAAACAACACGGCATCGAGACCTTGGTGCTCAAGGGCACCCATACGGCACAGTACTATCCGAAGCCGGAGCTGCGCGAATTCGGAGATTTGGACCTCTACTTTTTCGACCGTCACGACGAAGCCGACAAGGTGGCCGCCGAGGTACTGAAGGTCACAGTCAGCAACGAAGCCCATCACCACAGCAAATACAACTACCGCGGCGTGACGGTAGAAAGTCACTACGACTTCGTCAACAGCCACTATCCTCCCTCGAACAGTCGCTACGAGGTGCTGCTCAAGGAATTGGTTCCCTCCCCTACCTTTGAGGTTCTCTTCCTCCTGCGCCACATGGCGGGCCATTTCGCCGCCAGCCGCATCACCCTGCGCGACTTGGTGGACTGGACACTTACCTGCCGTGCGCAACACGACAAAGTGGATTGGAATCTGGTCGACAAAACCATCCGCGAATTCGGCATGACAGAGTTCGCTGCGGCACTCAACAGCATCGCCACCCAGCGTTTCGGCATCCAGATGCCCACGCTGTCATACGATCACCCAGCCACTCTGTCACGCATAGAAAAAGACATCATTTACGGTAGCATGGATGATTGCGAAGGAGACGGCATAAGCCGTATGGTGTGGAAAATGCGTCGCTGGGAGGCGCTCAAATGGAAACGCAAGATGGTATACAATGACAGCAACTTCCGCCTCTGGTTCGCGAGCCTCACCGCACATGCCGCAAAACCGAGAAGTATCACTCACAAGATGTAGCCTATGGCCACAGCGATAGAATTCAATAATATCAGCAAACTGTATCGGTTGGGGTTAGTCTCCACCGGCACACTTCGACATGACCTGCATCGTTGGTGGACCATGAACGTCCGTGGCAAAGAGGACCCCTATCTGCGCATTGGCGAAGAAAACGACCGCAGCGTGAAGGGAGAGAGCGACTATGTGTGGGCCCTGCGCGACATCGACTTCAAGGTAGAACAGGGTGACGTGGTAGGTATCATCGGCAAGAACGGCGCCGGCAAGAGCACGCTGCTGAAGATACTCTCCCGTGTCACCGCCCCTACCACCGGCACCATCCGTGCCCGCGGCCGCATAGGCTCTTTGCTCGAGGTGGGCACAGGTTTCCATCCCGAGATGACGGGGCGCGAGAACATCTACCTCAACGGTGCCATCCTCGGTATGACGAAGGAGGAAATCAGCCGCAAATTGGACGAGATAGTGGATTTCAGCGGCTGCGAGCGCTACCTCGACACCCCCGTAAAGCGCTACAGCAGCGGCATGATGGTGCGGCTCGGCTTCGCCGTCGCCGCCCACCTTGACCCAGAAATACTCGTCGTCGACGAGGTCCTCGCCGTTGGCGATGCCGAATTCCAGAAGAAAGCTATCGGCAAGATGCAGGACGTCAGTCAGGGAGAAGGTCGCACGGTACTCTTCGTGAGCCACAACATGGCGGCGGTGCGCAGCCTTTGCAAGAAGGGAATTCTGTTGGAGAATGGACGTACCAGAAACATTGGAGCCATCTCCGACATCGTCGACGAATACCTATCGGAAGCCGAAGAACACAATTGTCGGGCGGATTTCCCCGATAACGATGCCCCTGGCACCGAGAGCATCAAGTTGCGTCATGTGCAACTCGTCAACGATTCCGGCGCACCCATCACTTTCGGCTACATTACCGACCGGATAGGCATCTGTGTGGATTACGAAGTGACGGCCGACACCGCAGCATTCACTCACGGGCTGAACTTTTTCGACACATCGGGAATCCATCTGTTCACCTCACACGACAACACTTATTGTGGCAGCAACATGGTGAAGAAAGGACACTACCGCACCATCGCGTGGATTCCCGCCAACCTACTGCAGAGCCGCGACTACTACCTTACCTTCGCCTTTATGCGTTATTCCCCCTTCGAGGTCCTCTTCCACTCGCAGTACCTCATCAAGATACACATGGTCGACGACCTTGGAGCCCCCACAAGGAATGAGCGCTACAACGAAGATTTGCCCGGCCTCATCAGGCCCGTCATCGAATGGAGTCCAAAAACAAACATCTGACCACTATGGAACCTACAGGCGAACGATTCATACCCCAAAGCATGGACGGACAAATTGCCGCTGAGCATTTCTCCCGCTACCTGTTTGTGAGCCATTACCTAGACCTCGGCGGAAAAAAAGTGCTCGACATCGCCTCCGGCGCAGGCTATGGATCCTATCTCCTAGCGCAGAAAGCCGGGCAGGTGACCGGTGTCGACATCTCGCAGGAGACTGTGGACTACGCCACTGCCCAATATGTGAGGAAGAACCTGACCTTCCTGCAGGGCAGCTGCTACGAGATACCGTTGCCCGCCGACAGCGTCGACATCGTTGTTTCCTTCGAGACCCTCGAGCATATCGACCGTCATGAGGACTTCCTCTCAGAAGTGGAGCGTGTGCTGCGTCCTGACGGCATCGTTGTCATCTCGTCGCCGAACAAGCGTCTCTATACCGACGTGCCGAACAAGGTCAACCCCTATCACGTTAAAGAACTCTACAACGAAGAGTTCCTTGCGCTGGTGAATCAGCGCTACCGATATACCGAGTATCTGGGACAGAACTACCTGCTTTCCTCCGTCATCTATCCCATCAACGGAGCTCACCCTTCCGCAGGCAGACCCGCCGAATATGCCGACAACGACTTCCGTGAGAAAGAGCCCCTCTACAACATCCTGATAGCTTCCAACGCCCCCCTTTCCACCCTCCGGCCGCTCCCCGCCGCCTTCTTCTACGAAGACACCGTCACCATCGACAACATCCGCAAGGTAGCCTACCTTGAGGGGCAAAACAGTTGCCGCAACACCCACGCCTGGAAGGTAGGGCATCTCTTACTTACCCCATTTCGCTTCTTCCGTCACCTCTAACCCATAACCTCTCTATAACCTATAACCTATAACCTATAACCTTTTTATGCGCTCCGTCGCCCTCTGCACATACAACGGCGAACATTATATCCGCCAACAACTCGACTCCATCCTCCGACAGACGATGAAAGTGGACGAAATTGTAGTGTGCGACGACGGTAGCACCGACCAAACGCTCTCCATCCTCAAAAATGTGGCTGACGGTTCCGACATCAACATCCACATCCACCGCAATGCCACTCATCTCGGCCCAGCATACAATTTCCAGCAAGCCATCAGTCTCTGTCGCGGCGACCTCATATTCCTTTGCGACCAAGATGATGTCTGGCATGAAGAAAAGGTAGCCGTTACCCAAGACTATTTTGATCACCACCCCGACATTACCGTCGTCTTCACCAATGCCTACCTTATCGGCGGCGACGGGCGACCGCTGGAAGGAACCCTCTGGGACTACTGCTTCGACAAGGAGGTCAGAGCACTGTTTGATGCGGGTCTCGAGTTCGAGTGCTTCGCCTACGGCAATCACGCCACCGGCGCCACAATGGCAATACGCCGGCAAACGATACCCGATATCAACTACAATCCCGACTTCCTCCACGACCACGCACTCGCAGCCCTTGCCGCCAACAACGACAGCCTGGGATATATCGACCAATGCCTTATCAGCTATAGAATTCACGAGAATCAGGTATGCGGCATCATGGAGGTGCCTCCCGTAACGTGGTCAGATCTCGCCTCCGCCATGAAAGAGGTGGCTGCGTTGCCCTTACGGGCCGACAAACGGGAGCGCTTGGCGTTCAACAAAGAGAGACGTGCTTTCAGAAAGCAACTGCTCGGGCCCTTGAAGATTCTGATGCACCAAAAACAATACAAAAAGCTGTATCGCAAAGCCTCCCGAACAATGCTCGGAGTGGACCTCCGGGAATCGTTTCGTCATAAGATACGCATCCTTAACCGCAGAAAAACCACATGATATCCATCATCATTTGCTCGCGACAGAAGAGCATCCCGGAGTCACTATACAAGAATGTCGAGGAGACCATCGGCGCTGATCATGAATGGGTATTCATTGACAACTCCGACCAGTCGCTCTCCATCTTCAAAGCCTACAACTTCGGTGTTGCCCGTGCCCAAGGGGACATCCTCTGTTTCATGCACGACGACATCGCCTTCCGCTCTTCCCGCTGGGGAGAATCCGTCAACAACGCCTTCCAGAATAAGAGCCTCGGCCTTCTGGGAGTCATCGGCAACCATGTGATACCCGCCTGTCCCGCCAGCTGGTGGACTGCCTGCTACGAGGCTGGCCATGTGGTGCAGCACTACGAGCAGGGAGACCGTTATGAAACCCTCGACTATCTGGCAGGAGCAAGCAATCAGGTTGCCCTCGTCGACGGCCTCTGGTTCTGTGTGCCCCGTCGGCTCTTCCCCAAGATTCATTTCGACGAACAGACCTACCAAGGTTTCCATTGCTACGACAGCGACATATGCATGCAGGTGCTCGAGCAGGGACTCGACATCGCCCTCGCCGAGGATATCGTCATCCAACACAACTCTGATGGAACACTCTCGCCCCAGTTTTTCGAACAACGACAACTATGGTTCAATAAATGGCGACACCATCTGCCCCTCTGTCGCGGCATAGAGCTCAGTCCCAATGAGCTGAATATTATCACCCAAATGGCCGAGCGGGAGAACCGCTGGACCCTCGAGGCCTCTCTGGCACAGCAAGAAGCACACCGTCTGCGAGCCACCCACGCCTACCGGCTGGGCAAAACACTGCTTTGCCCATTCCATTTCCTGAAAAGAAAATAGCCTCATGCCCGCCGTTTCCGTCATAGTACCCAACTACAACCACGCCCCCTTCCTCGAGCAACGCATCGCAAGCATCCTGGAGCAGACCTTTCAGGACTTCGAGTTGATACTCATCGACGACGGCTCCACCGACAATAGCCGCGACATCATGGAGCGCTACCGCAGCAATCCCCACGTGAGCCACATTCTCTTTGGCGAAAGCAATAGTGGCAGTGCTTTCCTCCAGTGGAACAAAGGAATTTCCCTCGCTCAGGGCGACTGGATATGGGTAGCCGAGAGCGATGACTACGCCGCCCCCACTTTCCTGGAGCGTCTGACGGATGAAGCGAGCCGCATGCCCAACTGCTCACTGGCCTACTCCGCCACCTGGTGGGTCGACCGACAAGGGAAGAAACTCTGGGAGACGCCATATAGTGATGCCGTGAACGTATACGACGGCCTCGATTTCATCCGCCACAAGCTGGCCGTCAATAACTCCATCGCCAATGTCAGCGAATGCCTTTTCCGCCGCGATGCTTTCCGTCCCTCAGAGCGCCACCACTACGAGCAGATGCGTCTCTGCGGCGACTGGTTCCTTTACGTCCTTCTGGCGCAGCAGGGAAGCGTGGTGGAAGTCAAAGAACCCCTAAGCTACTATCGCCAGCACAGCACAAACATCTCGTCTGACGCCGAGCAACGCGGACTCACTTTCCTCGAAGGGGCCGAAGTTCTGGAATACATGATACAATACTGTGGCCTGCGTCGTCGCGACTACGCCCGCGGATGGGGCCACATGTGGGCTCGCTACGAGCACCTATATCATTTCTCCACCGAGGTAAAAAGAAAGGTGCGCAAACGTATGTCCAACCACAAATCCATCCTAACCTGGCACACCCTATACTCCCTGAAGCAATGGTCAAAGTAACCGTCCTGATGCCCACCTACAACGTCGCCCCCTATGTCAAGGAGGCTGTAGAGAGTGTGCTGACGCAGACCTACCGTGACTTCCTCCTGCTCGTTATTGACGACTGCTCGACCGATGCTACCGTCGAAGCAGTGCGCAGCTTCGACGACCCACGCCTCCGCATCGTGCAGAACGAGTGTAATCTCGGATTGGCCGAAAACCTCAACCGGGGGTTGAGCCTCGTCGCCACTGAGTATGTGGCACGTATGGACGGCGACGACATCGCCGAGCCTTGTTGGCTGGAACACGAAGTGGCTGTACTCGACGCCCATCCCAATATCGGCATCTGTGGCGCAGGATTCGAGCGTTTCGGCACCGCAGAGACACAGGTACGCTTTCCCAAACGGCACGAAGATATCGTGGCCAACATGCTGTTTGAGTGCAGCGTCATCGTCCCCACTTTCCGCATGAGTCTCTTCCGCAACCACGGCCTGCGCTACCGCTCGGAAGCTTTTCCTGCCGAAGACTATCGCTTCTGGGCCGAATGTCTGCGCGTCACTAGAATATACAACCTTCAGGAAACCCTCTTCCACTACCGCATGCATCCCACCCAGATATGTTCTGCCCGACGCGACGAGCAGCAACACAAAGTGGCCGAGGTGCGCCGTTTCATGCTGGAGTGGCTGAACGACGGATTCATGGAAGAGGAAAGACGCTACTTTCTGGGTCCCTTCACAACCCCTCATATCGTTTCAAAACTTGACCTCCGCGAACGCAAAGCATTTTGTGACAAGATACTGAAATCCAACCGACCCGTAAGGCACTTTGAAGAAAAAGCCCTTCGGAGAAGACTCAAACAACATCTCAGGGTGACTCTTTACAACACTGTGGTCGACCGATATTTCAAAGAAGGCTACACTCTCTCAAACTATCTCCGCTACCTCCGGAGCGACATCTCCTTGATGGCGGGCAGGCACTATGAGAGCAAACTGCTTATTAAAAGTTTTTTGCATCGAAACGCATGAACAACTCCACATTAGAACGACAAATATTCAATTTCGCACATCCCGCGACGGGTGAGATATGGATGCTGCACCGCGTGGTGGAGCAACGCAGCGAGAAACCGGAACAACGCGAACTGGAGGTAACACCCGACTGGCTGGAAGAAAAAATTCTGGAATATAAAAAGAAAGGCTACACATTTGCCCCCATTTCCCGTATGCCCAAAATCGGGAAATGGGTGTGTATCACCTTCGACGACGGCTACCGCGACAGTTTCACGCATGCCCTGCCCTTGATGAAACGGCTGGGTGTACCTTTCACGGTGTATGTCACAACCGGATTCATCGACAACCAAATGCCCATGTGGTGGTATCCCGATGAAGAGTTCGGCATCTCTACCCAAGAGTTGCTGCTGCTAGACTCCGAACCCCTCTGCACCATCGGTGCCCATACCGTGAGCCACCCCAAACTCGACACCCTCGACCGGAGCAAGCAATACCACGAAATATCTGCCTCCTGCCAACAATTGGAAGAGCTCCTCCACCATCCTTTAGAACATTTCTCACTCCCTCACGGAGCCTATTCCGGCGACACCATCGAAATCTGTCAAGAACTGGAGCTACAGACTGTCGTCACCTCCTGGGGAGGACGCGTCAGACAGCGAAAGAAATATCTACCCTATCCCCGCATCAACATCGTCCAACCGTGAAGTTCTCCATCATCGTACCCGTCTACAACGTGGCCCCCTACCTCGACGAATGCCTCGCAAGCCTGCAGAGACAGGACTGTGAGGACTACGAGGTCCTCTGCGTCAACGACGGCTCCACCGACAACAGTCGAGACATTCTTGCCCAATGGGAAGAGAGGATGCCGCAACTGAAGGTGATAGACCGCGAAAACGGTGGGCTCAGTGCAGCCCGAAACAGTGGTCTCGCCGCCGCATCGGGAGACTATGTCTTTTTCATGGACAGCGATGACTGGGTGGAACCTACGTTATTGGAACGACTGAACAGCGAAACGGACGGGACCGACCTCATCTGTTTCGCCTGCAAAAGAACGACAGACGGTACTTTCGACAACCTCATCGACGAACAGACCGACGGATGGAGTTACTACAATCACCATGCACTTGAGGCACGGGCAGTGCCGTTCGTCTGCGTGTGGCAACGCTGCTACCGACGAGAATTCCTTCGAGAGAACAACCTGCAATTCCGTGAGGGTATCCTGCACGAGGACAACGACTTCACCCCTCGTGTCTGTCTGAAAGCCCGAAGCGTCAAAGTCATCCCCGACGTGCTTTACCATTATCGTCTGCGCGACGGTAGCATCATGACCCATCGCGGTATAAACAACAAAGAAAGCCTAGTGCTCATCGCCAACGAACTGTCAAATTTCTTTGCGCATGAATCCGACATCGACAAAACTACAGTATACCGGTCGCTGACGCAATACTACCAGATGGCTTTCGTCGACAACTCCCGCAAGGAGGACCGTCTTCTCCTGCCGCTGGTCGACTGGTGCTGCTACCATCGCGTCAGCCGCACACGCCTCCGCCACCGCATACAATACGGCGCCATGCGTCTTTCACCCTCTCTGTTCCGCATCATTGACAACCTTTTATAACCCTTCTGATGCCTCTCTTCTCCGTCGTCATACCGCTCTATAACAAGAAAAATCACGTAGCCAAATGCATCGAAAGTGTTCTGTCACAATCTTTCGATGACTACGAACTTATTGTCATCGAAAACGGTTCCACCGACGGAAGCGATGAGGTGCTGGCACATTACAACGATTCACGTCTGAGGGTCTACCCCTTCAAAGACAATGTCGGTGTCAGCAATGCCCGGAACAAGGGTGTCGAAATCGCCTCCGCGCCCTATGTCACCTTTCTGGACGCCGATGACTGGTGGGAGCCTACTTTCCTTGAAGAAATGGCCGGCCTTATTAAGCGACATCCCGATGCAGGCATCTATGGCACAAGCTACTGGATAGTAAAGGGTAGCCAAAGAAAGCTGGCGCCCATCGGTGTGAAGGCAGACTTCACCGAGGGGGAAATCAACTACTGCAAAGTCTACGCACAAACGCTCTGCATGCCACTAACGAGTATCACTGTGGCTATGCCAAAAAAAGTATTCGATGAGACCGGAGGATTCAATCCGCAACTGTCTCTGGGAGAAGACTTCGACTTATGGATACGTATCACACTAAAACACAAAGTCGTCTTTCTGAACAAGCCTCTCTGCAACTACAACCAGGACGTGAATAATGCCGCCCATAGCGTCTTCCATCTGCACGCACCCAAGCATCATTTCCTTTGGAATCTCGGCCCACTGGAACATTTGGAACAGACAAATCCCGACTACAAACAGCTGATAGACAACATGCGCTGCTACAACCTACAGAAATATCTCCTCGACCGACGCTTCCGAAACGATGCTCGCACAGAACTCGCCAAAGTGGACTGGCTGCGCCAACCATCATCTATCCGTCGTCTCTATCGTCTCCCCCTCTGGCTGCTACGTTTGCGGAGCAACCTGCTTGCCACAGGTGCCAAGATAAAAAAAAACATCCGATGATTCCGCGAAAAATACACTATTGTTGGTTTGGAGGGGGGCCGATGCCTCCACTGGCCAAGGAGTGTATTGCTTCTTGGAAAAGGGTAATGCCCAACTGGGAGTATAAGCTGTGGAATGAGACGAACTTCGACATCAATAGCATCCCTTACACAAAAGAGGCTTATGACGCCGGGAAATTTGCTTTCGTCAGCGACTACGTGCGGCTCTATGCCCTTAAAAAGGAAGGCGGTGTCTATCTAGACGTAGACTTCGAAGTGTACAAACCTTTCGACGACCTGCTACGCCATCGTGCCTTTGCCGGTTTCGAGGGCAGCAAATGCCAGCCCGTGATGATGGGGGTCTGTGCCTCGGAAGCTCATGGCGAATGGGTGTCGGAGATGCTGAACGCTTACCAGGGTCGCCATTTCCTGAAGTCAAACGGCACTGCCGACCTCACCACCAACGTGCAGTTTGTCTCCGCCATCATGACCGCCAACGGATTCCATCCCAATGGCAAAGAACAAAACTATCGAGACCTTCATGTCTTCCCCGTCGACTATTTTTCGCCACACCTGACCACAGGAGAATATCTCCGCACCGCTAACACCTATTGCGAACATAAAGGATTGTCCTCGTGGGACACACACACCGCCGACTGGAAAACCGCCATACAGAAAATCGTTGGGCAAAAGAATATGACACGTTTAATCAAACTAAAACGCCGCCTCAACAAAACTATCAACTCTTAACTTATAACTATTAACTATCTATGGTTCCATTCTTTCCAAAACAGATATCCACCAAAGCCATCTATCTATACCTCGGGGCATTGACGCTGGTATCCCTCCTTTTCCTCCGCTACGCCATGCATGTCGAATATATCGCAATGGGCATCGCATGGGTAGTGGGATTCTTCCTGCTGAGTTCCTATCTCAGTCGGAAATGGAATGCAATACCTCAGAAGAGGCTCCTGCTCTATCTCTTCTTTACCGCTCTCGCGCTCCGTGTGGCATGGGTCATCTTCTCCTATTTCTTCTATCTTCATAATACAGGCATACCATTCGAATTCTCCGCCGGTGACTCTCTCTGGTACTACGAGGAATCCACCGCCAACATCCACACCCCATGGAAAGATATCTGGAACTACCTGTTTGTCAGCAGCACCACCGTCTCCGATTCAGGCTACGTGTTCTATCTTACTGTCCTCGCAAAAATCTTTGGCGACAGCATTCTGGCACCCAGACTTGTCAACGCATGCCTGAGTGCTGCAACAGTCCTACTGGTCTTTCTTTTGGCCAAACGTAACATTGGAGAGAAAGGTGCCCGCATGGCAGCCATCTTCATCTGCCTCATGCCCAACCTCATCTTCTACTGCGGACTCCATGCGAAAGAAACCACGATGATATTCCTGATGTTATCCTTTCTGGAGCGTACCGATTACCTGCTCAGGAGTAAGAATTACAACGTCGTCTCCATCGTTCTCCCCATTTTCTTGGCGCTCATCCTCTTCACTTTCCGAACCGTGCTGGGAGCCACCGCCGTCTTCGCCTTCATCACGGCGCTTGTGTTCACCAACACCTCAGTTATCGGTAAAGCCAAGCGCTTCATGTTCATTGGATGGGCCGTATTAGCTGCCCTCACCCTCACAGGCGGCACCATCATGAACGAAGTCGAGGGCCTTCTGGAGGACCGTGAATCCAATCAGGTCAACAAACGCATCACACAGACCGCTAGGGGTAACCTCTGGGCCAAATATGCTACCGGCACCGTCATGACTCCCATGATGATGTTCCTCCCCTTCCCCACCATGGTGGATGTGGACCAACAATATAACCAGCAGATGCTCCACGGCGGCAACTACGTGCGTAACTTCCTCGGCGGCTTCGTCCTCATCGCCGTCTTCAGCGCCTTGTTCATCACCAAGAACTGGCGTAGCTTGTCTTTCATCGGCTCCTTCGTCTTCGCCTACCTGGGCATCATCTCCATGAGCGGATTCTCCAATTCGGAGCGATTCCTCTTGCCAGGATTGCCACTCTTACTCATCATGGCTGCCTACGGCATCACACAACTCAACGCCAAGAACTACAAATTCATCAAGATTTGGTACTGGATAGTGCCCGTGATGGCACTCGCTTGGGCCTACTTCAAACTCGGAAGTCGCGGAATACTATGAAAATACTTATCGTTGCCAGCGGCAATCACGCCAACATTGCCCCCTTTGTCAAAGAACAGATGGAAGCTCTGCAGAAGGACGGGCACATCGTCTTCCCTTTCACAGTGAACGGACACGGCCCTCTTGGCTACCTCAGCAACCTCTGGCCACTCAAGGTAACTATCCGGAAGTTTGAGCCCGACATCATCCATGCTCACTACGGACTCTGCGGACTCTTCAGCACATTGCAGCATCAAGTCCCCGTGGTGGTCACATACCACGGGAGCGACATCAACAGCCGCTGCATCCGACCGCTAAGCCGACTGGCTATGCGACGTGCCGCATACAACATCTTCGTCTCTGAAACTCTCCAAAAATTAGCTCTCCACTCAAGCAATCAAACAATCAAACAATCAAACAATCAGACCGTTCTTCCCTGCGGAGTCGACCTCGACCGTTTCGCCCCCATTCCCCGAGAGGATGCCCGTAAGAAACTGGGGCTCTTGCCTGAAGGACACTACGTGCTCTTTTCCGGTGCTTTCGACAACGAAATCAAGAACGCCCCGTTGGCCCAAGCCTCCTGTGCCCTGCTGCCAGACACAACGCTCCTGGAACTCCGCAACCGTTCCCGCGAGGAGGTGGCTCTGCTGATGAACGCTGCCGATGTGCTACTCGTCACCTCCCGCCACGAAGGGTCGCCACAAGTTGTCAAAGAAGCCCTCGCCTGCAATCTGCCTGTCGTCAGCACCGACGTGGGTGATATCGTCACCCTGCTTTCCTCCACTCAAGGCGGCAGCATCGCCGAAGCCACTCCGCAAACCCTCGCCACCGCTATGGCACCCTTCCTCGACGCTCCTCATCGCACCCAAGCGAGAGAGAAGATGGGCCCATACAGCAATACCCACATAGCCTCTCAACTTTGTACCATCTACAACCAAAAAATAACCCATAACCGTTCATAATGAACAATCGTATTCCACTAAAAAAGATGCTCACCTTCGGACTGCTCCCCAGCGGCCTGAAGAAAGCCCTCTACCGCCTGCAGGGCAACCACATCGGGAAGCATGTCAAACTCTCCTGGGGTTCCGTCATCGTGAGCAAAGAGAAATTCAGTATCGGTGACGACAGCCGTATCGGGCACTTTTCCTCCATCTGCGGACGCTCCCTCCAGATAGGCTGCGGATGCAACATCCGTTCCGCCGTCATCATCAATGCCGACAACATCCAGATAGGCAACGATGTCGTCATCTCCGAGACCGCCATCCTCCGTGCCGGACACCTGTCCGAACAATCTTCCCTCATCATCGACGATCTGGTGCACATCTTCCCCTCCACCACTATCGATCCCTCCCGCCACGTACACCTGCAGGAGGAGTGCGCCGTGGGCCCAGGATGCAGCATCTTCACCCACGGTTCCTACAAGAATATACTCGACGGATACCCTGTACATTATGGCAATGTCGTCATCGGGAAACGCGTGGAACTGACCTATAACGTCTTCGTCGCCCCCGGTGTCACCATAGGTGACGATACCATCGTCGGATACGGTTCCTATGTCAACCAGGACCTCCCTGCCAATGTGCTGGCCGCCGGCCTCCCCGCCGTCGTCAAGCGGCAAAAGGAGCAGTTCGCCCCAACCCCTTCGGAAAAGGAAAAGGAGGAAATACTAAAAGACATTATCGAAGAATTCCACAAACACCTCTCCTACAACGGAATCCATTTCTCTGAAGACCAGATACAACTCATCGGCACCAATGAAATCATCGTGAAAGGTAACACCCATTTCGACCTCCAAAACCGTTGTTGCGACAAAACCGAAGACACTATTGCCATCTCCCTTCGTCGTTTCCTCAGCCGTTATGGTATACGATTCAAAACCCTAGAATGAACATCCTTGTCGACATCGGTCATCCGGCGCATGTACACCTCTTCCATCCTCTCGCCAAGGAACTCTCTGACCGTGGCCACCGGCTCTTCTACTCTGTGCGCGACATTCCCGTGGCCATCCGCCTGATGGAGCATTACGGCATGACACCCTACCTCAACCTGGGACACAAGAACGACAACCTTGTCGGGAAAGCAAAAAGTGTACTGCATCAAGACCTTACCCTACTACAATTCGTTCGCCGTCATCATATCGACCTCGGCATCAGCAGCGGCATCGTACTGGGGCATGTATCCAGATTCTCCCACATGAAAGCCTTCCTTTTCGATGATGACGACGACGCTGCCGAACCCCTCATCGTGAAATACGGACACCCCTTCTCCAATGTGGTCTTCACGCCCGACTGCATCCGCCGCAAAACCCGTCATGCCATCTACTATTCCGGCACCCACGAACTGGCCTATCTGCACCCACGCCGCTTCACTCCCGACCCATCCGTATTGCAACGGGCTGGTATTCAGCAAGGGCAACGGTTCTTTATCTTACGTTTCGTCGCCTTGAAAGGACACCACGACATAGGGCAACAGGGGCTCGCCTTGGAACAAAAGAAAGCCCTCATCGAACTGCTGAAACCCCACGGCCACGTCATCATCACCTCCGAACGATCCATAGAGCCCGAATTCGAGGCTTACCGTTTGCCTGTCCATCCCGAAGACATCCACTCACTGATGGCCTATAGCTCACTGTTTCTCGGCGACAGCCAGACCATGACGTCCGAAGCCGCCGTCCTCGGCGTCCCCGCCTTGAAATGCAACACTTTCGCCGGACGTCTCTCCGTTCCCAATATGCTGGAACAGCGTTTCGACCTCTGCCACGCCTACCTGCCCTCTCAGTTCGACAATATGTATCGTCATGTCGAGCAGCTTCTTTCCCGCAACCCCGAAGGGCTGAAGAACGAATGGCAAAGCAAACGTCAACGCCTCCTCGCCGAAACAATCAATCCCACCGACTTCTTTGTGGACTATATTGAATCATGCCTTCACCATCAAAACTGAGATAATCTTTTATATTCTTTTACAATCTGATTGAGATACATCATGAAAGCCTGTCTTGAACAAAAACGTCAGCCACTCCCTAACTATCAGAGCAAAAACCTCTTTCAGACCCTGCGCCAATCGGCGAAGACCCACGGCTACCGTTCCGTGCTCTGGTTCGGCATCATCCGATGGAAAGACCACCACTTCAACCAATGGGCCTCACGCTGTGCATGGAACCGCCTGCGTATCAGGCTACAGCGCTGGCGTGGTGTCGACATCGGGAAGAACGTACATATTGGGCCAGGCTGCACGCTCGACTATCCCTACCCCTATTTCGTCCATATCGGCGAGGGGGCCTCGCTAGCCGGCAACGACTACGTGCTGGCACATAGCACACCCATGGAATACCACACCCAGTGTGTGGAGTCATTCGTCGCGCCCACCATCATCGGTCCCCATGCCTGGGTCGGCATCAACGTAACCATTCTGCCCGGCATCACCATCGGCGAAGGCGCCATCGTCGCCGCAGGGTCGGTGGTCACCCACGACGTGCCGCCACGCACCCTCGCCGCCGGCGTACCAGCCAGAATCGTCAAACCTCTCGCTCTCTGATGGACTTCACCCTAGAGAAATACAAGGAACTACTCACGGCCCTGAAGAAGCACAACCACTTCAGTATCAAACATGATGTGGACAAACGCCCTCTTTGCTCCCTCCGCATCGCAGAGATAGAAAATTCTATGGGCATACAATCCACCTACTACTTTCGCTCCAAAGACTTTACATCCCATGCAGATACCATCCGGAAGATCGGTAGCATGGGGCACGCCATTGGCTACCACTACGAGAACCTCGCCACCTGTCACGGAGATATGACAGCAGCCTACGATGACTTCTGCCGCAACCTGGAGCGCCTACGGGAAATCTCACCCGTCACCACCGCCTGCGCCCACGGCAGTCCATTATCGAAATGGAACAATCAGGACATTTGGAATCAACACGATAGACACATTCTAGGCATAAACTTCGATCCCATGCTCGACACCGACTTCTCCCGCACGCTATACCTTACCGACACTGGCCGTCGCTGGGACGGACAGGCTGTTTCCATCCGCGACAAAGTGGAGCAACCACTCTCAAACTCCTTCCACACCACCGATGACATCATACACGCTATCAACGACATAAACCACCCAATACACCACTATAGCCTCCTCATCAACACCCACCCACAACGGTGGATGCCCTTCGGCCCCTCCTGGCTCACCGAAGCCCTCCTCCAGAGCCTGAAAAACTCAATCAAACGTCTTATCAACTTCCATCATTCCCATGATTAATATTCTAACAGTCGTCGGAGCACGTCCGCAGTTCATCAAGGCAGCAGCCATCTCTCATGTTATCAAGGAGAAATACTCTCACCAGATAACAGAAGACCTCCTCCATACCGGACAACACTACGACGACAACATGTCGGGCCAGTTCTTCTCCGAACTCAACATCCCGCAACCCAAATACAACCTCGGTGTCGGCTCAGCCCCGCACGGCGCACAGACCGCCGCCATGCTCAAAGGCATCGAAGAAATCATACTATCAAATCATTACGATGGAATGTTGGTCTATGGCGACACCAACTCCACCCTCGCCGGTGCTCTCGCTGCCTCCAAGCAGCATCTCCCTGTCTATCATGTAGAAGCAGGCCTTCGCTCCTTCAACCGCAGCATGCCGGAGGAAATCAACCGCATCGTCACCGACCACCTCTCCTCCCTCCTCTTTGCTCCCACAGCAAAAGCCGTGCAAAACCTTCGCAACGAGGGCTTTCCCGAAGAGGACATCATCCTCAGCGGCGACGTGATGCTCGATAACGTCCTCCACTATTCCCCACTTTCCTCTTTCCACTCTCCGCTTTCCACTTCCATTCTGGCCACGCTCCACCGCGACTTCAATACCGACCACACAGAACGTCTAACAAACATACTATCAGCTATCAACAGCATCGGACAAGCCTTCAATACTGAGGTACTACTCCCGCTCCACCCAAGGACGAAGCAACATATTGATTCCATAACATCTAAACCCGATATGACGCACATCCATACCATCCCTCCCCTCTCCTACCTCCAGACCCTCGCCGCACTCCGTCAGGCTCGTCTCGTCCTCACCGACAGCGGTGGACTCCAGAAAGAAGCTTTCTTCTGCGGAAAGCCCTGCGTCATCCTGCGCCCCGAAACCGAATGGACCGAAATCGTCGATGCCGGTGCCGCCATCCTCGCCGACGACAGCCCAAGTCTGATTCTCGATGCCGCAAAAAAGCTATGGAGCACCACTCCACCAGCCTCTTCCGCCTTCGGCGACGGCCATGCCGCAGAAAAAATAATTGAAAAAATTTTATAGAACATACGCGTAAAATATAAAAAAAAGCGTATCTTTGCATCTTATAACAGAATCCGACAATCAATATAACGTGTTAAAAGATAGAAAAATATACTATTCCCTCAGCAAAATCCTCCTCGGATTTGCACTCCTTTTTGTCGCCACATCATGCGTCACACCCGGCAGAGTGAACTATCTGCAGGACATGACTCACGGCAGCCAGATTGAGATTGAGAACAAATTCGAGGCCACCATCTCCCCCTATGACGAGCTCAGCATCATCGTCAGCACCTCCGGCAAACCCGAGCTGGCGGACCCCTTCAATCTGGGCAACGGGAAATACGAGAAACAGGGCAACTACCTGGTCGACGTGAACGGTAACATCGACTTCCCCATCCTCGGTAAGTTCCACGTCGAAGGCCTCACCCGCCTCCAGCTGCAGGACACCCTCACCAGCAGGCTCAGCAGCGGCGGCTACCTCGACGACCCCTTCGTCATGGTGCGCTTCAACAACTTCAAGATATTCTTCCTCGGCGGCGGCAAAGGACAGGTGCTCAACATCCCCAACGAGCGCTGCACCTTCCTCGAAGCCATCGCCATGCTGGGCGACCTCGACCTCCATGTCCGCCGCGACAACATCAGCGTGATGCGCGAGGTGGACGGCAAAATGGTCATGCGCCAGCTCGACCCCCGCTCCTCCAAAGTCTTCAACGACCCCTTCTTCATGCTGCAGCAGAACGACTTCATCATCGCCGACACCTATAACAACGGTGTGGTGAAGAACGAGGTAAGCTACTGGCTGACTATCCTCTCCACTCTCATGTCCGCGACATCCATCATCCTCTCCATCGCAATACTCAAAAAGAGCTAAATCACTATGGCAGACCATCTGGAAGATCTCTCCTTTCTCGACGAGAACAAGAAACAGAAAATCCACTTCAAGGATATTCTGTTCACCGTCATGAGAAATATCCACTGGCTGCTGCTGTGTGGTGTGCTGGGAACCCTCATCGCCGGCTACCTCGTCCGTCATCAGGACCGCGTCTACGAGAGCGACGCCCGCGTCCTCATCAAAGGCTCTTCCACCAACAACGCCGAGAGCGCCGTCCGCGAGACTTCTGTCCGCAGCATGTTCTCCACGCGCTCCCTCTACAATAGCTCCATCAACAACGAAATGATGATTCTCACCTCCGAGACCGCCGTCCGTGAGGTGACACAGAACCTCAAACTCCATATCGTCTACTCCACCAAGACTCGCGTCGTCAACCGCAACAAAGACCTCTACGGCGAATCGCCCTACACCATCGACTTCGTCGACGACAACGAGGAGGCTGTCTTCTTCATCGACGCCGTCGCAAAAGACGAGAACACCGTCACCCTCACCCCCTCCGAGGGCAGCGTCCTCACCATCCCCTTCGAGGACACCACCGCCACCCCCTTCGGCCGCATCGTCGTCCACAAGACATGGTTCTTCATCGACGACTATATCGACCACCCCGTCAGAATCATCCACAACAGCCTCAGCACCACAGCAGAGCACTACCGCAGAGCCCTGCAGGTGAGCCGCGACAATGAGGTCAACACCATCGTCAACATCTCCCTCCGCGACGCCTCACCCATCCGCGCCGCCGAAGTCATCAACGAACTCATCCGCGTCTACAACGAAGATGCCATCAAAGACAAGAAACGCATCATTAACGACACCTACGAATACATCAACGGCCGCCTCGCCCTGCTGCATTCCGACCTCAGCACCAAGGAGAACGAGCTGGCCGACTTCAAGCGCGAAAACAAACTCCTCGACATCTCCTCCTTCGGACAGAACTACCTCGAATCCTCCATCCAGACGGAAAAAGAAATCGACCGCCTGAAGAAACAACTCGAGCAGGCCCGCTACCTCGTCCACATCAACCAGGCCGAGGAAACTGCCCACCTCATCCCTCCCACCATCGACCTCGACAACAAGAACGTGATGACCCTCATCACCACCTACAACGACCTCGTCCTTGAGCTCGATGCCTACAAGGGAACTCCCAACAGCCCCGTCGTCAAGTCCAAGCTTGAAGAGCTGAGAAACATGCGTTCCAACATGAACCACATCCTCGAAGGCTATATCGGCATGCTGCAGGAGCGCATCGCCGAGGCCCAGATCACCGCTTCGTCGGCCTCCTCGAAGATGAGCCAGGTGCCCCAGAAGCAGCTCTACCTCGAGAACCTCGAGCAGCAGCAGAAAATCAAGGAAGACCTCTACCTCCACCTCCTCAGTCGTCGCGAGGAACTTTTGATAAGCCAGCCCACCATCGAGCCCAACGGCAAGGTGCTCGACGCTGCCCGCATCAACCGCACTCCCGTCTCTCCCAACGAGACCCGCACCACCATCCTCGGACTCCTCCTCGGACTCTCACTCCCCGTGGCTATCTTCTTCCTCCGCCGCGCCATCGACACCAAAGTCAAATACCACAGCGACGTCATCTCCGTCACCACCATCCCCTTCCTCTGCGAGATTCCTGGCAAGGAGAAGAAAGACGACCGCACCATCGTGGTCTCCAGCCACGACCACGACGCCCTCTCGGAATCCTTCCGACTGCTGCGCACCAAACTCGACTTCCTCAGCATCGTCGACGAGAACTCCAAGAGCCGCGTCGTCATGATCACCTCCATGCTTCCCGGCATGGGCAAGACCTTCCTCTCCTCCAACCTCGCCGCCAGCCTCGGCATCGCCGGCAAGAAGGTCATCATCCTCGACCTCGACCTCCGCAAGGGCTCTCTCACACGCACCTTCTACTCGCGCAAACACCCCGGCCTCTCCCACTACCTCACCGGCCGCACCGACGACTGGCAGTCGCTCATCAAGTCCGACCTCGTCAACAAAGGCGTCGACTCCATCTTCACCGGACCTATACCGCCCAACCCCTCTGAACTCCTGGGCAACGGCAAACTCGACAAACTCGTCGCACAACTGAAGAACACCTACGACTACATCCTCTTCGACACCGCCCCCACGGGCCTCGTCGTCGACGTCGAAATCATCAAACACCTCGTCGACAACACCCTCTTCATCATCCGCTCCGGCAAGTTCGACAAGCGCATGCTCAACAACCTCGAAGAGATGTACCAGGCCCACACCTTCCCGAACATTACCCTCGTACTCAACGACGTTCACTATAAGAAACTGATGCCCTACGAGAAGAAGTACGGCTACGGTTACGGCTACGGCTATGGTTACGGCTATGGCTACGGTTACGGCTACGGTTACGGCTATGGCTACGGCTATGGCGACGAAGCCTACGGTGAGAAAGAACGTCACGAAGACGAACAACTGAATAATAACACAACAGAAACAGAGCAGAACTAAATGTCCCTTATGAAAAAGGTACTTGTCATATTAATCCTGGCCCTCACGGCTTCATCACTCTCGGCACAGACACGCCATCGAGGCATTGCATTGGGTGCCGACCGTGACACGCTGAAATACATCATCGCATCGCCCTTCGACAACTGGTATGTCAACGTGGGCGTGGGCATTCAGACCTTCATCGGCAACGAGGTCACCTCGTCGGCGCGCCACAACAAACTGAACTTCAACGGCCAGGTGGAACTCGGCAAATGGATCATCCCCGATGTCGCCATCTCGCTGCGCTACAGCTTCTTCAACGTCGACGGCCAGTCGCGCTACAGCCGCAACCCCTTCATCGACTTCACCGGCGTCCCCGTCGACGCCGACGGCAACCTCGAATACCAGTCTTTCAACGCCTACGCTATGGCCCTCCTGGGCTTTGTCACCTTCGACTGGACCAACTTCTTCAACGGCTACGAAGTAGGCAAACGCACCAAGCTCCACTGGCGCACCGCCCTGGGCCTCGGTATGTCCATGCTCTTCGGCAACCAGAATAATCCCCGCGAACTCGATGGATACAACGAAGGCGACTTCCGCAAGAACTTCGAGCTGGCCTTCGCCTTCAACATCGGCGCAGAATATGCGCTGACCGAGCGCACCGCCCTCTTCTCCCGCATCGAGCTCTTCGGCTCCGAATCCACCTGGGACTGGTCGCCCTACGACAACAGCCACTCCATCTTCGACCTCATCCCCTCTTTCAATGCCGGCGCCCGCTTCAATATCCTCTCCAGCATCACCAAATACCATGCCGACACCAAGACCTCCAGTCGCGACACCATCTACCACGTCTTCCTCCCCACCGCCTCGCCTAGAACCATCCAGACCCTCCACGAAAAAATCGACCGTCTGATGGCCGAACGTGACCGTCTCCTCGACGACATCAACCGTCACAGCCAGCGCGGCATCGAGGACTCCCTCGCCATCGACTCCCTCAACCAAGAACTCGACCGCATGAGGGAAACCCTGCGCCAGTACGAAGACTCCCTCGCCAACTACAAAGCCAACACCCTCATCGACGAACTCATCGACATCAACAAGGTCCTTGAGTTGCCACAAGCCATCGTCTACTTCAAACTCGACAGATACGACCTCGACTACAACGCCCGCAAACGTCTTCAGGACTTTGCTAAGAGCGCGCATGAGCTCTCCGACACCACCGAGTTCTACATCATCGGTGCTGCCGACTCCCTCACCGGTTCCATACGCTACAACCAACGCCTCTCCCAGCGCCGCTGCGAGGCCGCCCGCAAGCTCCTCACCGAGAACTTCGGCGTCAGCAACAACCAGCTGATTCCCGTCTACGCCGGCGGTATCAACGACTACGACCCGCAGGAGAACAACCGTATGGTCCTCGTCATCCAGCGCTCCCCCGTCACCGAGGAAATCGTCGACCGCTGGCTCCGCCTCAGCAAAGCCCGCCTAGAGCAGAATAAGAAACGGTAACAGCAACAGCCCCCACGGGCAGTTGGGTCGACCCTTTTTTGCATAATTGGTCGGCCTTTTGTTGCGTAATAATGTATATACCTTATATACTAAATCACAATTTATGAAAGACAACGAAACGAAAAAGCCCTACGAGGCACCACATCTGACAGTGGTGACCTTCAAGGCAGAGAGGGGATATGCTAATAGTCCCTTTCAACTTGCCCTCATCAACGAGGCAACTATACTCTCAAGCTCAAGCAACAGCCTCGAAGCTCGCATCGACGGCGGCAATTGGGGCGGCTCCGGCGGCTGGTTCTAGTTAGTTAAAAGTGAAGAGTTAAAAGTGAGAAGTTAAGAGTTTGATAAAAACAAGATATACATTAGCAACAATACTCCTCGGCAGCGCGATGCTCTTCTCCGCCTGCCAGAAAGAGGAAATCGACAGCATCCCCGAGGGAGCCATCAAGCTCACCACCGAGGGCTTCTCCAACGGC
Source organism: uncultured Bacteroidota bacterium (assembly GCA_902800395.1). Classification (GTDB taxonomy): domain Bacteria; phylum Bacteroidota; class Bacteroidia; order Bacteroidales; family P3; genus Colimorpha. The sequence continues at coordinate 50,545 of CADCEC010000013.1, forward strand.
GACGGCAGCAAGACCTCCGTCAACGGCTACACCGTGGAGTGGGTCAATGGCGACAAGGTGACCATCAATAACGAAGAGTATACCGTCTTCGTCGATGGTAGCACGGCATACATCACCCCCGGCGAAGGCAGCGAACCCACAGCACCCTCGGCGCCCTACTATGGCTACTACTCCTGTGGCACCGTCAACGAGCCCAGCAGCACCAACCCCACCGTCACCGTGCCCGCCAGTTACAGCTGCAGCTATGACGGCAGTGGCCGTCAGGTGATAGCCCTCCCCATGGTGTCGTACCAGTCTTCCACAGCCAGCGCCATCGCGTTCAAGCATGTCACCGCCGCCGTCAATGTAACTGTGAAGAACTCCCTCGGAGATGACATTGTTGTCGACAAGGTGACGGTCAGCAGCACTTCTTCCAAGCTCAGCGGCACAATGGTACTCAATCTAGGCAACGTTGACCTCGGCGTAGCCCGTCAGAATGGCAGCGGCTCCGTGAGCGTCACCCTCGGTGGCGTCACCCTGAACAACAACGCCACCTGCGAGGTGCAGGTGCCCATCCTGCCCATCGGCGCCAGCGAAAACCTTACCATCACCATCAACGTGCACAAAGGCAGCAACTACTATACATACGAGCACACCGCCAGCGTGCCGGAAGCTCTGACGCGCAACAAAATGCTCACCGCCAGATGTGACATCAACCTTTCGGGCCATGCCGCCCCCACCGGTGCCATCAATGGCAAGTTCACCATCAATGCCAGCGGCAATCAAGTGTACTTCTCACAGGGCAACCTGAAAGCTACGACTACTGACTTGGGCGTCAACTGGACTTGGGCCTTCGCCACCAATCAGTGGGACTACATCGGCTATGCCACAGCTAATAACAGCATCAACGGTGACGGCACCGTATCGACCAACGGCACCGTGGACCTTTTCGGTTGGGTGGGCGCATCCAGCATATGGACTGGCGCGGCACAGTATGGTATCAGCAACTCTCTAGAGGACAATAATACCGACGGATACGGCAATGTTGCTGACGAAGCACTGAAGAGCGACTGGGGAACATTGGCCATCACCAACGGCGGAAATACCGCCAACAGTGGCTGGCGTACGCTGACCTTTGCTGAGTGGAAGTACCTGTTCCGTACCCGCGCCAGCGGCGCTAACGTAGGCAGCACCGGCAATGCCCGCTACACATTTGCCACCATCCGTACTGATGTCAGCGGAGGTGTTAACGGAATCATCCTGTTCCCCGACGACATTACCTTCACAGCCTCGGAGTTCACCACGCTTGGCAACGTCAATGGACCCTGCGAGTGGGCTACCAAGTGTACCTCTGCCCAGTGGACAGCTCTTGCCGCCAAGGGATGCGTATTCCTGCCGGCTGCCGGCTACGGCAGCGGTGTCTCTCACATTAACGATGCCGGGAGCTGGGGCAGTTACTGGTCATCGTCATCCTACACCGACCATGTTGAGTATGCCTTCGGCGTTCAATTCAGGGAGAATGGCACTCTGGGGTTTATTCACTGGACCCGTTCCACCAAACAATCCGTCCGCCTGGTAAAGGACGCCGACTAATTCCCCTCGCATAAAACCTCATCAAAAGAGCCAACCTTCAGGCTGGCTCTTTTTGTGTATCAGCTTGTCTTGTACTGATATAGATTGACTCATAACGGGCCTTAGTACTGCACCTGTCAACCTTATTCAGGAAAAGACACGGTAAACAGCGCGCCGCCGACGCCTTGGGGAATTCATGAATTTTTTTCAAAAAAATGGGCAAAAAAACCAACTGTAACTGTCTAATTCTTAGTATCCTCTTCTTATCATGTTCTACTATACTTCTAATATGATTTTATAGAAATTTTACTTTGGTAGAAAATAAATAAAAGAGGATAACGTTATGATAAAGGTTAAAGTCTAATGATTAAAGGTTAACGGGGCTGCCGCAAGCCATGATAAATCGTTAAACATTAACCGTTAACCATTAAACATTACAAGAAATGGGAAAGCAATTAGGAGGAATCAATGGGCCGTATGTCGGAAAGATTGGGAAAGTGGTTGGGTATCAGTGGCGCGGGATATGGGTCACGCGGGCGATGCCCGAGGAGTTCCACGACGCCAAGTCGGAGCGGCAGCTCGAGCAGCGCGGC
>CADCEC010000014.1 GCA_902800395.1 uncultured Bacteroidota bacterium
ATCTACCCCATCACCCCGTCCAGCCCTATGGCCGAGTATATCGACGAGTGGGCCGCCGGCGGTCGTAAGAACCTCTTCGGCGAGACCGTGAAGGTCGTCGAGATGCAGAGCGAGGCCGGCGCCGCCGGCGCCGTGCACGGCTCGTTGCAGGCCGGTGCTCTGACCACCACCTACACCGCTTCGCAGGGTCTGCTGCTGATGATCCCCAATATGTACAAGATTGCCGGCGAACTGCTGCCCGGCGTGTTCCACGTGAGCGCCCGCGCCCTGGCCGCCCAGGCCCTCTCCATCTTCGGCGACCACGCCGACGTGATGAGCGCCCGCCAGACCGGCTTCGCCCTCCTCGCCGAGAGCTCGGTGCAGGAGGTGATGGACCTCGCCCCTGTGGCTCACCTCGCCGCCTTGAAGGGCCGCGTGCCGTTCCTCAACTTCTTCGACGGCTTCCGCACCAGCCACGAAATCCAGAAAATCGAGGCTTGGGATATGGAAGACCTGCGTCCGCTGGTGGACCAGAAGGCCCTGAAGGCTTTCCGCGAGAACGCCCTCAACCCCGAGCACAATGTGACCCGCGGTACCGCCCAGAACAGCGACGTCTATTTCCAGACCCGCGAGCTGCAGAACAAATACTATGACGCTCTGCCCGATATCGTGGCCGAGTATATGGCTGAGATCAGCAAGCTGACCGGCCGCAACTACGCCCCCTTCACCTACTACGGTGCCAAGGATGCCGAGAACGTCATCGTGGCTATGGGTTCGGTGACCGAGACCATCAAGACCGTCGTGGATTACCTCAACGCCCAGGGCAAGAAGACCGGCGTCGTGACCGTCCACCTGTATCGTCCCTTCAGCGTGAAGTACCTCGGCCAGGTTATCCCCGAGACCGTGAAGCGCATCACCGTCCTCGACCGCACCAAGGAGCCCGGCGCCAACGGCGACCCGCTGTACCTCGACGTGGTGGAAGCCTTCGCCAGCTGCAAGGACATCCCCGCCAACTGCAAGCCCGCTATCATCGGCGGCCGCTACGGTCTCTCCAGCAAGGACACCACCCCCGCTCAGATTATCTCCGTGTTCAACAATATGGAAGGCGAGATGAAGAACCAGTTCACCATCGGCATCGTCGACGACGTGACCTTCCGCTCGCTGCCCATCCTGCCCGAAATCTCCATCCTGCCCAAGGGCACTTTCGAGGCCCGCTTCTACGGCTTGGGTGCCGACGGTACCGTGGGTGCCAACAAGAACAGCATCAAGATTATCGGCGACAACACCAACAAGTACAGCCAGGCCTACTTCGACTACGACTCGAAGAAATCGGGCGGCTACACCTGCTCGCACCTGCGCTTCGGCGACAACCCCCTGCCCGCTCCCCTGCGCGGCCTGAAGGACAACGGCACCTTCCTCTACAACAGCCCCTGGACCGTCGAGGAGACCAAGGCCCAGCTGCCCGACTTCGTGAAGAAGTACCTGGCGCTGCACCACATCACGATGTACATCATCGACGCCACCAAGATTGCCGCCGAAATCGGCCTCGGCAACCGCACCAATACCATCCTCCAGAGCGCCTTCTTCAAGATCTCTGAGGTGATTCCTTACGACCTCGCCGTCGAGCAGATGAAGAAATTCATCGTCAAGAGCTACGGCCGCAAGGGTGAGGACGTGGTCAACAAGAACTACGCCGCCGTTGACCGCGGTGGTGAGATCACCAAGATCGACATCCCCGCCGAGTGGGCCAACCTGCCTTGCAGCACCGACTTCGCCGTCGAGAAGCACGAGGGCGACCCCGAGTTCATCGCCAAGGTGATGCGCCCGATGGTGGCTCAGACCGGCAACGACCTGCCCGTCAGCGCATTCGTCGGCTACGAGGACGGCACCTTCCCCGCCGGCACCACCGCCTACGAGAAGCGTGGCGTCGCCACCGTCGTCCCCGAGTGGAACCCCGCCAACTGCATCCAGTGCAACCAGTGCTCGCTGGTGTGCCCCCACGCCGCCATCCGTCCCTGTGTGATGACCGACGAGGAGATGAAGAAAGCCCCCGAGTCGATGAAGGCCATCGACGTGAAGATGCCCAAGGAACTCGCCGGCATGCACTTCCGTATGCAGGTCAGCGCTATGGACTGCACCGGCTGCGGCAACTGCGCCGACGTCTGCCCCGCCAAGGAGAAAGCCCTCGTGATGAAACCCTTCGAGAGCCAGCTCCACGAGGCCGCCAACTGGGACTACGCCCAGAAGTGCGTCACCTACAAGGACAACCTCATCGACAAGAAGGCCAACGTCAAGAACAGCCAGTTCGCACAGCCCCTGTTCGAGTTCAGCGGTGCCTGCGCCGGCTGCGGCGAGACCCCGTACCTGAAGTGCATCACCCAGCTCTTCGGCGAGCAGATGATGGTGGCCAACGCCACGGGCTGCTCCTCCATCTACGGCGGCTCGGCTCCTGCCACCCCCTACTGCCGCAACTACCGCAGCGGCTACGGTCCCGCCTGGGCCAACTCGCTCTTCGAGGACAACGCTGAGTTCGGCCTCGGTATGGCCACCGCCACCCGCCAGATGCGCGACCGCGTGGAGCGCATTATGAAGGAAGGCCTCGCCTGCGACTGCTGCAGCGCCGAAATCAAGGCCCTCTTCACCGAGTGGATCCACAGCCTCGTCAAGAAGAGCCAGTGGATCTTCGGCGGCGACGGTTGGGGCTATGATATCGGATTCGGTGGCCTCGACCACGTCCTGGCCAGCGGCGAGGATGTCAACGTCGTCGTTGTCGACACCGAGGTGTATTCCAACACCGGCGGACAGAGTTCGAAGGCCACCCCGGCCGGCGCTGTCGCCAAGTTCGCCACCAGCGGTAAGAAGATCCGCAAGAAAGACCTCGGTATGATTGCCAAGAGCTACGGCTACGTCTATGTGGCACAGGTGGCTATGGGCGCCAGCCAGGCCCAGTACTTCAACGTCATCAAGGAGGCCGAGGCCTACCACGGCCCGTCGCTCATCATCTGCTACGCAGGAAGAGGCTGGCAAGAACGGCTTCCACCTCGACTCGAAAGAGCCCGACTGGAGCAAGTTCCGCGACTTCATCATGGGCGAGGTGCGCTACAACTCGCTGATGAAGACCTTCCCCCAGGAGGCCGAAGAACTCTTCGTCGCCACGGAACGCAATGCCAAACTGCGCTATGAGGGTTATAAGAAGCTCTCTGAGATGTAGTATTGACACGCGGGTGCAAGTTGCTTCCATTCGGTAGCAACCCGTTACAGCCCCGCATCATCAACAGCAAAGGGTGTCCCCATCGGGCACCCTTTCTTTTTTGCCATTCAAGATAACGCCATTTTCCTTTTCAATAGGAATTATTGTTTTTATTATTATAACGCCATTTTTTCTTGTTCTGTGTGTTGCCATATCATGGCAATAAGATTATACCCATTCGCCCCATCCCGCCCATTAAACCCATTTTTCAATTCAAACGGTATCCCTTCTTTCTCCCTTCTACGTTCCTTCTATGTGCCTTCTTTGAAACGGCCCTAACACCCACAAAACCAGCCATTTGTCTATTTTACACCAAAACACCTGAAAATCAATCAAATAACCCATTCCGCCCAAATCGCCCATTCATCCCATAAAAAAGCCACCGTGCCCGGGGCGTCAGCCCCGTTTCTCCCCTTCGTCCATTGCCCGGGCATTTAATGCCCGCCATCCCCGCAGCTTCGTCCCGTTCCCAGCCGCTTGCCTCCGCCCCAACGGGTTGTCCCGTGTCAGTGGCTTCAGCCCCGCTCCCGTTCCAGTGTGTGTCGCGATTCAGTCGCGACAAATTTCATCCATTCCCATTGCTCCGAATGTCGCCATGTAACAGCGACCCCTGTTTCTCTTTTCCGTCTGGCCTGGGAGCCTCGATCCAAAAGGTATTGTCAAATTGCTGGTTTGAATCATATAAGATAATGGAGAAGTTTCTGATTAACATTTTTTTCGGGCATTAGAGGAAAATAATCTTGCGTTCGAAAATCTATTCGTATTTTTGCAGCTGAAAATTTCAGATGTCATCTTATGAAGAGAATACTCATTATCACCATATTACTATTAGGATGCCTCGCGCCGCTGGCAGCACAGACCGCATATATAGAATAGCAATGAAACGGATTCTTATTGCCGACGACGAGGCTTCTATCCGCGACTTCGTGTGTCGCGGACTTGCCGACTGCGGATATGACACCCTCCAAGTCTCCGACGGCAACGAGGCCTGGCAGCAGCTGCAAGACGGCACAATCGACCTCGCCATCCTCGACATCCGTATGCCTGGCCTTTCGGGAGTCGATCTCTGTCGCCGCCTTCGGCAAGAGTATGGATATGACTTGCCCATCATCATGCTGACCGCACTGGGTACCACCGACGACATTGTGATGGGTCTCCGTGCCGGTGCCGACGACTATATGGTTAAGCCGTTCAAATTCACCGAGCTACTGGCGCGTATCGAAGCACAGTTGCGGCGGAGCGATTTACACCCCACAGCATCCTCACGCACATACGGCGACCTGCATCTCGACCCCGTTTCCCATCGCGCCACGCGCGACGGAAAGCACATTTACCTCAGCATCAAAGAATATCGCCTGTTGGACTACCTGATGTTGCACCACGGCGAGGTGCTTTCGCGTGGCGACCTGCTGCGCGACGTATGGGACCGCGATTTCGACACATCGACTAACGTCGTGGATGTCTATGTCCGCTATCTCCGCAGCAAGATTGACGACCCATTCGACCAGAAACTCATTCACACCATTGTCGGGCAAGGCTACAAATTCGGTGACAGATGAAACCCGGACACAAAATATCACTCACCTACAGCACCATTACCATCCTGCTGGTTCTTGTGTCAAGCGCAGTGTTCTATTTTGGTACGCGGTATTACATCTCCTCACTGTATTACAACTACCTAGAGGAGAAAGCCCGTGTACTGGCCATGGAGCGTTATGGGCAAGATGACCTCGACCCCGTAAAGTATCGCAACGCCGTGCAGCGCAGCCAACATGCCATTCCTACCTCGCGAGAGCTATTCGTCCCCAAAGACAGTATCGAGACTGCACTTTCCTCGCTACTCACAGGTTCCCAGATCGCCTCGTTGCTTCGTGGCGAGGTTGTCCACTTCGACCACGAGGGCGAGGTGGGCACAGCCCTGCTCTACTACGACAACAGCGGCACGTTCGCCAGCGTGGTGCTGAGCCGCAACCCTTACGGCGACGAGATTGCCCACACCATGCGTCTGCTGCTGGTGGTGTTCGTCCTCGGTGCCTCGCTGCTGCTATGGCTCGTCAGCCGCCTCTGGGCATCGCGTATGGTGAACCGCATCGACCAGAATTATCAGACCGAGAAAATGTTTGTCAACAATGCACAGCACGAAATCAACAACCCGCTGGCCGTCATCAGTGGCGAATGCGACGTGACCCTGTTGCGCGACCGCAGTCCCGAAGAATACCGCTCGGCACTGATGCGCATCGCAAAACAGGTCGACCGCATCAACGGTATCATCATACAACTGCTGGCAATCAACGATGCACGCAACCGTCCGCAGAAAGCAGAGAGCATCGACCTTTCGGAATGGTTCTTCCAGAACGAGTTGCCTCCCCACAATCTTTATATCCACGGTTCCTTCCGCGTGAAGATGGACTCCGATGCGCTGTACATCGCCATAAGGAACCTTATCGGCAACGCCGTCAAATACGGCGACGGGAGCTCCGTGGTGGTCCATGCCGAATATCCCACCGTCTCCGTCACCAACCACGGCAGCCCCATCCCCGCCGAGGAGCTGGAACACATCTTCGACCCCTTCTACCGTGCCGCCAACGCCGACGGCATCCCCGGCCACGGCATCGGCCTCGCCTTGGCCCACACCCTGCTCCAGCGCAACGGTGCCCAGCTCACCGTCACCTCATCCTCAGAGAACACCATCTTCACCATCCGCTTTTCAAAATAGCAGGTCTCCCTTCCTTACAGTTTTCTAATCCTATCTGTGAGGTTTCTAATGTGCTGACACGTGGAGAGTCGGTATCTTTGCAGCATGTTTTATGGAAATGCAATTCTGACTATTTTTCTGGCTTTCAGTGGTGTAGGTGGGGCGGGCGACGGCGCAGACAGCGTCCACACGGAGATTATCGACACGCTCACGGTCCTTCAGGCCGAACAGCTCCTTGCCGAGCGCAATGCCGAGCTCCGCTTGTCACGCCTCGCCTGCACCGAGGCTGAAGCCAACGCCCGGCAGGCACGACGCTGGGAGAACCCCGAGGTGAGCGGTATCTACAATCTCTATAACCCCCTGAACAGCCGCTGGCTCGACCCCGGCAACGACGGCGAGGTGGACATCAGCGTCAGCCAGCCGCTGCCCATCGGTCGCAGCCACCGCATTGGCCGCTCCGATGCCGAACTACGGGCCTCGCAGGCCGACTACGACTGGACGGCTTTCAGCCTCTCTATGCAGATGAAACGGCAACTGTGCGAGCTGTGGGCGGTGCAGCGCAGGGCGGCATTGATAGGGGGCGAACTCGAGAGCGTGGAGCGCATCCTCGACGCCTACCGCCGCAACCCGCAGGCGGTATCACTGGTGGAGGTGCGACGGCTGGAAACCCTGCGCCTGGGTCTGCTCTCGGAACAGTTGGAACGCCAGGCTACGGTGGCCGAGTGCAAAACGGCATTGGCCGTAATGCTAGGACTGGAAGAGACGGGGTTCGGCATCGGGGAACTTGATCTGAACGACGAGCCGGCTCCCTCTGACAGCATCTTGGAACAGTCGGCACTGCTGCGCTACCATGCATCGCTCTGCGAAGCCGCCGATGCCGAAATTCGGCTACAGAAAGCGTTGGCTTGGCCACGGGTGAACGTGGGCGTGGAGTATGACAAGAACGGCAACATAGGTCACAACTTCTGGGCCGTGGGGGCCAGTATCACGCTGCCTCTCTTCGACCGCAATCGCGGCGCTATCCGCAGTGCTGAGGTGGAGCGCGACCGGCGGCAGACGATGCTTGCGGCGGCCGAGCGCGAGCAATGTCAGCAGCTGGCCCTTGCCGCAGAACGTCTGGCGCAATGCCGCCGTCTGGTGGCGGAATCCGATAGCCTCGCCGAGTGGGACATTGAGGGTGTGGAACGGCAATACCTTGCCCACAACCTCTCGTTGCTCGAACTGATAGATATCTACACCGCCTGGCGCGAAGCGCAGGAGATGACGGTGGCCGCGCGCGGAGCCCTCCTCACGGCAGCTCTCGACTACAACCTGGCCGCCGGAGCGGAAGTGTATAGAATAGTTGACAGACAATAAAAAAAGATAATGATGACGAAAACGACAACTTCACTTTCACTGGCCGTAGCCCTTTTGTTCGTTGCCTGCAATGGCGGGCAGGATGCCGAGATTACGGCACCGTCTGCCATCGAAGCGGTATTGCCATCTGCCAAACCGTCGGGGATGCCTGCCTCCGTTGCCACCCTCACGCTGACGGGCACCGTTGTCGCAGACCCTTCGCGCACCGAGAGGATTGTCGCGCCCGTTGACGGCAGGGTGGAAGGGCTTACCGTTGAGGTGGGCGACGACGTGAGTGCGGGCATGCTGATAGCCCGGCTGCTGGGACGCGAAACCGCCGAGCGCAACATCCAGCGGCGGCAGGTCGAATCAGAATACTACCTTGCCGACAGGGAAATGAAGCTGAAATCGTCGCTCTACAACGACGGCTTGGTATCGGAGCGCGAACTGACCGAGGCCATGGAACGCTGCGAAGTGGCAATGACAGCCCTCTCACAGCAGGCCGCGGTGGCCACGGGCGACATCCGTGCCTGGCGACGAGGCACCGTGCTGCGGCGCGAGGTGACAAACGGACAGTATGTGCAGGCCGGCGACCTCATGCTCGAGGTGGCCGACATCAGCAAGGTATGGGTGATGGGGGACGTCTACGAGAGCGACATCAGTCGTGTGCACGAAGGCGACACCGTTAGCGTCACCACCCTTGCCCATCCCGACGAGACCTGGCTTGGCACCGTCGACAAGGTCTATTCCGCTCTCGACCCCGACAGCAAAACCATGAAAGTCCGCATAGTCCTCTTAAATCGCGACCGCCACCTCCTGCCCGGCATGTTCGCCACAATAAATATTGAGCCATGAGTCTTATCGACCGCATTATCAGCACCTCGCTGCGCCAGCGGACATTGGTGCTGCTGCTCACGGCGGTAGCGGTGGTGGCTGGCGTGGTGTGCTTCCAGCAGACGCCTGTCGATGCCTTCCCCGACGTGACGCAAACCAAGGTGACCATCATCACGCAATGGCCCGGCCGCTCGGCCGAAGAAATTGAGAAATTTGTCAGCATCCCCATCGAGATAGCCATGAACTCGGTGCAGCAGAAGACCGACATCCGCAGCACCACGCTCTTCGGGCTCTCGGTGGTGACGGTGCTCTTCGACGACCACGCCGACGCCGACTTTGCACGGCAGCAGATATACAACCTACTCTCCAATGCCGACCTGCCCGACGGCGTGAGCCCCGAAGTGCAACCGCTCTACGGCCCCACGGGCGAGGTCTATCGCTACACCCTGCATAGCGACAGCCTCACGGTGAGCGAGCTGAAGACCCTCCAGGATTGGGTCATCGAGCGACGGCTGCGCAGCGTGTCCGGAGTAGCCGACGTGGTGAGCTTCGGCGGCAAGGTGCGCACCTTTGAGGTGAGTGCCGACCTGGGGAGGCTGACACAATATGGCATCTCGGCCATCGAGCTCTACGAGGCGTTGGCGGGCAGCAATGTCAACGTGGGCGGCGACGTGATAGAGCGCGGCGGCGAGGCCTACGTAGTGCGCGGCATCGGCCTGCTGAACAACACGGAGGAGATTGGCAACATCGTGGTGAAGAACCTCGGCGGTGTACCGGTACTGGTGCGCCACGTGGCCACAGTCAGCGAAAGCTACAAACCGCCGCTGGGACAGGTGGGACGAGGCGGAGCAGATGATGTGGTAGAGGGCATCGTGGTGATGCACAAGGGTGAGAACAGCGAGAAAGTCATCGCCGCACTGAAAGAGAAAATGGCCGAGATACAGCGCGAGTTGCCAGCCGATGTGACCATCGAACCTTTCTACGACCGCGAAGACCTTGTAAACCTAGCCATCAAGACGGTGCTGCACAATGTACTGGAAGGCATACTGCTGGTGACACTCGTGGTGTTGCTTTTCATGCGTGACTGGCGTACCACGGTCATCGTCTCTGTGGTTATCCCGCTGGCTCTTTTGTTTGCTTTTATCTGTCTGCGGCTATGCGGAATGAGTTCCAATCTGCTGTCGATGGGTGCCATCGATTTCGGAATCATCATCGATGGTGCCGTGGTGATGGTGGAGGGCATCTTCGTGATGCTCGACGACCGCCAGCGGCGAATGGGGCGCGAGGCTTTTGCACGATGGAGCAAGGGCGGTGCCATCCGGGCGACGGCCAACGAGAAAGCCCGTTCGGTAGCCTTCTCCAAACTCATCATCATCACCGCTCTAATGCCCATCTTCGCCTTCCAGAAAGTGGAGGGGAAGATGTTCTCGCCACTGGCTTTCACGCTCAGTTTTGCCCTTTTTGGAGCATTGGTTTTCACGCTGACGCTGGTCCCTGTGCTATCGTCGATGTTGCTGAAGAAAGATGTGCATGAGCACCGCAACCGTTTCCTAGAGGTGGTGAACCGTGTGTGCGACAGCGTCTTTGCCTGGCTGCACTGTCGCCGCAGGGTGGTGGTGCCAGTGGCGGTGGTACTGACGCTTGGCGGCCTGGGTGTTTTCTTCCTTCTGGGCACCGAGTTTTTACCGCAAATGGACGAGGGAAGCATCTACATCCGCGCCACCATGCCGCAGAGCATCTCGCTCGGCGAGAGCGTGAAGATGGCCAACCTGCTGCGGAACGAGGTGGTGCGGTTCGACGAGGTGAGCGAGGTGATGACCCAGACGGGTCGCCCCAACGACGGCACCGACGCCACGGGTTTCTACAACATCGAGCTCTTCGTCAAGCTGCACCCCAATCGACAATGGAAAGGGCACCGCAGCAAAGAGGCGCTGATTGCCGACATGCAGACGACGCTGGAACGTCACGCGGGCATCGATTTCAACTTCTCTCAACCCATAAGCGACAACGTCGAAGAGGCAGTCAGCGGTGTGAAAGGTGCCATTGTGGCCAAAGTTTTCGGACCCGACTTGTATGAGGCTGAGCGATTGGCATTGATGGTGGATAGCGTCATGCGTCCCATACGTGGTATTGCCGACCTCGGAGTGCTGCGCAATATTGGGCAGCCTGAATTGCGTATTGAAATCGACGAGAGCCGCTTGGCACGTTATGGCGTAGAGAAGGATGCCGTGCAGCGAACCATAGAGATGGCCATAGGTGGCAAAGCCGCCACACAGGTCTACGAGGACGAACGGAAGTTCGACCTGGTCGTGCGCTATGACAGCGCCTATCGCAACACCCCTGAACAAATCGGACGTATCCTGGTACCGGCACGCGATGCAAGCATGCTGCCCATCAGCGAGCTGGCTACCATCCGCACCATCGTCGGCCCACTCATAGTTTACCGCGAGAACCACGAGCGGTATTGTGCTGTCAAGTTCTCGGTGCGCGACCGCGACATGGGCAGCGCCGTCGACGAGGTGCGTGTCGCCGTTGGCAAGGCCGTACCCTTGCCGCAGGGCTACCGCATTGAATGGAGCGGCGATTTTGAGAATCAGAAACGTGCAAGTCGACGCCTTACGCAGGTAGTGCCTATAAGTCTGCTGCTCATCTTCCTCATCCTCTATCTCCTCTTCGGCAATGGACGTGATGCTGCCTTGGTGCTGACCGGGGTACCTGCCGCTGCCGTAGGAGGACTGCTCATCCTGTGGATAACAGGGTTCAATTTCAGCATTTCGGCAGGTATAGGATTCATCTGTCTTTTCGGCATATGTATTCAAAATGGGGTCATCATGCTCACCGACATACGGTCGCTATTGCGCACCCATCGTTCATTGGAACAGGCAGTAAAAGAGGCAATGCATGGCCGCATCCGAGCTATCCTTATGACCGCCATGATGGCCACCCTCGGTCTTCTACCTGCAGCCCTTTCCACTGGCATAGGCAGCGAAAGCCAACGCCCCCTTGCCATCGTCATCATCGGCGGCCTTATCACAGCCACATTTTTTGTCCTTTTTGTGTTTCCACTCCTTGTAGAATGTTTCTACCACCGTTTCCTGTACGATGAAAAAGGCCAGCTCCGTGTGCGAAAACTATGAATAATCGCTGCAATGCTACTTTCGTTCTCTTCATGTGAGAAGTTTGATGTACATTCATACGCCAGCCCCTTTCATATCCCCTCCCCAGATATGCCATAACAGAAACCATATATCACATATAACATTGAGGCCAAAAGGATTAATGTTGAATTCCGCATTGCCTACGGGCAATGTAATTATTAACTTAATCCTTTATTTTATGTCTCAATTTATGTTCAAGCAAGACCTTGCCATGGCCTACTTCCCCGACCGCAGCAAGGAGAGCGCAGGAAAACTCCTCGCCCGCGAAATCCACACCAATGAGCCATTGATGGACGAACTCTCCAAAACCGCCTACTCCCCCCAACGCAAACTCCTCTCCCCCAAACAACTCCAAATCATCTTCTCCTTCCTCGGCGAACCATAGCCTTAACATTTAAATTGGCACATTTGTTGTAAAAAACACTACGAAAATCGGGGGCAATCACATTTTGCCTTCGATTTTTAATTTCTCTCTATCAAATAATTACAATTTATTTTCAAAGAAAGTTTTGCCATTTGGAAAATAGTATGTATCTTTGCATTCAGAAAATTGAAATGCATCGCTCTACTTTCGTGTAGAGATATGAGCCACTCTTTAGTGGCTTTTTTATTAAATAAAAATGAACAAAAAACGAGTAACATTCTATATTGACGGCTTTAACTTCTATTATGGTATCCGCCGTTCCAAATACGCCGATGAGGTATGGCGTAAATGCTACTGGATTGACATGGTACGTCTTTGCGAAAGCTTCCTTGGAGAAGGACAAGAACTTACAAAGGTCGTATATTTCACTGCCAGCCCACTAAATCCAGACAAGAGTAGTCGACAGAGTGCATTTTTGAATGCGAACAAATTGATTAATGGCGACCGCTTCGAAATTGTCCGCGGCAAGTATCTTGAAAAGCATATTATATGTCCTTATTGCAAAGGAGATATTTCTCGGCCAGAAGAGAAGAAAACAGATGTCAACATTTCCATCCGAATGATAGAGGATTGTCTCATTGGAGCAACAGATACCATTGCCCTTGTCAGTGCTGATAGCGATCTTGTGCCTCCTTTGGAACTGATTCAAAAACGTTACCCGAATATTGCAATTAAAGTGTACTTCCCACCGTCAAATTATAGCAACGACCTTAAAGATAATCTACTTCACCATCGCAGCCGTCCTGTTGAAATGAAAAAGAATCTTCCTCGTTTCCTTAATGCTATAATGCCCGACATTGTGGAAAAAGATGGAAAGCGATACACTATTCCGGATAAATGGAAGAATAGATAATTGGGGGAAACAGTAGGTTTTCCTTACTTTTTAGCCACGGCAAGCCCCCCCCCTCTCGCTTGCCGTGGCTTTTTTATTGCCCTATTCACCCCGATTTTCTCAAAAATCAGGGTGTCCATACCCTTTTTTACCCCTTCTCCACATCCTAATTTCCGCCTCATATCCTCCTTTATCCTCCCCAAGCCCCCTTTATCACCCCATAAACCGACAATCCCCGAATCCGATTTTTGCCACCCCTGTACTTTTGCCCCGTCTTTCAAAGCCCAGCCCACAGGTGCACATGTAGGCCATGCCACAAAGACGAGTAAACAAAAAGTCCAACATTAAAAAATAAAACACAATGGCAAAAGTTTTCGGAATCAACACAAAGATTCGGGGCAAGGTGGGTGAGTATATCTACCGCCAAACTAAAGTCGGTACCATCGTCAGCGAGGCCCCCGTCAAACCCATCACCCCTCTGCGCACCCAAAGCCAGATGAACATCCGCACCCAATGGGCCAACCTCGGCGCCATCTACAAGCAGTTCGACTCTATGCTGCGCCGTGGCTTCGAGGAGCTGCCTCCGCAGATGTCCGTCTATAATGCCTTCATCCAGGCCAACCTCGGTGTCGTCAAGGTGTACATCACCAAGCGTATGAAACTCAACGGCGGCGCCATCCTCGCACCTTATCAGATTACGCGTGGCAGTCTCCCCAGCATCAGCATGACCAAGAACAGCAACAACAAGTTGGTCAGTAGCATTGCCCTCGGCTCACTCACCATCAGCGCGACAACCACCGTGGCGCAATTCTCGCAAGCCGTCATCGACAACAACGCTTCGTTTCTCGAAGGCGACCAAATTACCTTCTTCCACGGCATCCAGACTGTCGATACGGTGACGCGAACCCCTCGCGCCTCCATCACCGGCTATAAGGTGGTGTTGAGCACTGCCGATGACACGCCCCTTTGGAACATCGTCAGTCAGTTGGGCTTCTCCGTAGCTGACAACAAACTCGCCACCTCTGTTGAGATTACTAACGGCGCCGCCGTGTGGGTACATAGCCGCGAGGCCGTCGATGGCACATTGAAGGTCAGCACTCAGTTCTTCTATGTCGAGAACTCCGCCCTTGCCACCTACCAAAGCAACTCGGCCATTATCGCCTCGGTCAACAGCTACGGTGGCATCAACTCCGCCGCTGTCTATCTCCAGCCAGAACTCAACAATACCACAACTCCCTGACTGCCCCGACAGGTCATCCGACTGCTCCTCGGAGGGCGTTCCCTCGCCCTCCACAGCCGTCCCCTGACCATTACCACTCAATAATTTTCGATTTTCATATTTCAATTTTCAATTCGTAAAGTGGAAGATTTAGAAATCACAACCCTCCCGACCGCCGACCCCGCGTCCGTCCCCAAGCTCAACATCCTGGGCTACGACGCCGACGGCAATGCCGCGCAAGTCCGCCTTTCCGACTTGTCGCCGCAGGTCATCAAGGCCGCGAGTATCGATTTCATGTCCGGTCTCTTTATCAGCCGCCAGGCCTTCGTCGTCGGCACCTCCGAGGTCTTTGTCAACGGCCTCCGATACACCCTCGGCAAGGACTACAAGGAGTTGTCCGACGGAACCAAGTCCGACGGACTCGAAATCCCCGGCATCGAGAGCGACGACGAAATCATCCTCAAAGCCATCCCAATCAATTAAAACCATTAAAAAGTAAAAGATTATGCAGAAACTTAAAGTCAAACAACTCGACGGCGTTGTATCGCCCTCCGCATCAGATGACTGGTCATCTTTGACCGAACAACTGGCCACCGCAGCCGCAACAAGTGAGAAAATCAACAACGCTGTGTCCGGCGCCATGGGCGGCGCCTTGCAGTCCGTCACCGGCGGCAGTGCCGAAACATGCAAATATGTGTCTGCCGTCACCAAGGAAGGCACCGCCGTCAAGGTCGCCAAGACTGCCCTTCCCGTCACAGGTGTCAACACTTCCAACACCGCCGGAAGCGGCACCACCACAAAGGCCGTTGTCAGCCTTGCACTCTCCAGCGGCAAGGTAGTGGCCACCGAGAAAGAGATTGCCTTCCCCGCACCTCCTATTCTCACCCTCGACAGCGTGGACTTCACCGCCGAAATCTCCCTCACCAAGCCTCCCTATGCCGAGAGCGCCGTGGGAGTCTTCGTCAACGGCCTGATGCAGCCGCCCACCGACTACACCCTCGCCGACAACAAACTCACCTTCAAAGACCCCTCTCACTACGCCAAAGGTGACACCGTCAACATCCTCTATCTTGCTGCCGCCTAAACACCAACCCCAGCAAGCCGACCGCACCGCGGGCAGTCGGCTTGCCCCCCTTTGTCTTTCGCCCATTAAGCCTATTAACCCCACTAAGCCCATAAAGAAATGCGAACCATCACCGAAATCATCATCCACTGCACCGCCACCCGCCCCGATGCCAACTGCACCGTGGAGAGCATCCGCCGCTATCATAAGAGCCTCGGCTGGCACGACATTGGCTATCATTACGTCATCTATCCCGACGGCAGCGTCCATTCAGCCCGTCCCATCGAGCAAGTCGGCGCCCATTGCCCCGGTCACAACGTCCAAAGCATCGGCGTCGCCTATGTCGGCGGCCTTGATGCCGACGGCCACCCTGCCGACACTCGTACCCCTCTCCAGCGTCTTGCCCTACTCCAGCTGGTGCAGGACCTGATGGAAGAGCACAACGTCACCACCATCCACGGCCACAACGAATACGCCGCCAAAGCCTGCCCCTGCTTCAACGTCCAGCAGTGGCGTAAAGAAAACAACTTTTAAACATCCCCATTTCAATTCATGAACAACCTTTGGAACATCATCCCATCCGTCCTAACCCTCGTCGCCGGTGGCGGTTGGCTATTCGACCGCCGCCGCCATCGTCAGGAGGTCGAAAGCCTGAAGGCAGACAACCGACAGAAAGACATGAACCTCTCCAAGATGTACGTCGAGGAGTTCAAGGAGAACATCGCCGACCCCCTGCGGCGTGAAGTCAGGGAATTACGCACCGAAGTAAACCATCTACGCAATGCAATACAGAAGATTAACGACTGCCCTCATAGCGACGCTTGCCCTGTTTACAGTGAGTTGCAGAAGCAGCAAGACTATGACGCAGCAGACCAGCACAGCCACCGCGACTGACACCCTCCGTCAGACCGTTACACTCACTGTCCACGACACCGTCCGCGAAACCACCACGATTACCATCCAAACCAACACCGACGGCGACACAACCAGACTCACCACCATTACCGACCGCGAGAGAATAACCACCCAAGACCGCACCGCCCTCCAAACTCACGCCACCACCCAAACCGCAACCCAAACGAACACAAAGGAAACCATCACCAACCCCATCTCGCCCATTCAACCCACTACCCACAAATCCCCCATCAAACCCCTCCTAATCTCCTTCCTCCTCGGCCTCCTTCTCATCCCCCTCATCAAACTCATCCGTCGCCTCAAGCATTAGTTTCCTCCTGTAAGGTGAATTGAATTTACCACAGAAAGAATAGCGGGTCGGAATTAATTCCGACCCGCTATAATATATGAACAATATTGTTTTCTCATTCTTTTACTTTTACCTTAAAGCCTATGATATCACATTCTGTTGCAGAAAAAGTATTTTCCGTAACATTGGCAACTCTAATAGTGTATTCTATTTTATCAGATCTATTCATATTTTTTATATATGCTACGGCAGTATTTTTCTCTGTCTTTGAGATATTTATCTTTTGTTTATCAAAGCCCTCTTTTGAATTACTATGACATTCTATAACAACTGCATCGTCATCAAATCTAAAAATAATATTTATCTTCTTAATATCTTTCCCTGATTTGTTTTTTACCAAAACTGTTTTCAAATATACATTTCGATAATTAGTATTATTAATCACAACAGGTATAGATGCTTGCAATTCATCTTTTGTAATTGAACAATTTATTAATCGTATCCTATTAATAAGAAAATATACCCCCAGGCTAATTGCACCACCCAAAACTGCGCCAATTATTGCAGCAAGAATAGAATCCATATATAGTCTATTTTATATCGTTCAATATATTTATTCTTGTCGTGATTTCGTTGATTTCATCTGACAAATCATTACACTCTTGTGTTAATCTAAAAATAGTATCATCGCTCAAATCATTAGCTGCATATTGCTTTCTTCTTTTTCTTGATATTATCGTCGAAAAAGTTCGGTGTAATGATATCCGTTTTTCGTAAATAATACCATATAATGTAGATAATACCGCAATCACGGCACCTACAATATAGGTGATTATTTCCATTTCCTCCCAACCAATAGATAAAACCACAACAATCCATACTATTAAAATAAGCAACACGATTGCAAAAGTAATCCATTTAATACGTCGCAGGTACTTGTTCAAGAAGGTGTCAATATTTTCCTTTCTTGTTTTCATGGAATTCAGTTTGATTGTTTGCTCTGCACATCTTTCTTTTAGATAACCTAGCCTCGTTTGTAGTAACTCGATTTGATGTTTTCTTTCAATCTCATCAAGATGCTGTTGGTATTCCAGGGATATCTCCTCAATTCGTTTGCTATGATTTTGTTGTGCCTCCTGAATGGCCGAAGACATTTCTTCACTTTGTTGCATTAGCTTTTGTTGATAGTATTCCTCTTGCTTGTCTTTAGCGAATTGTTTCGCTTCCTCTCTGAGAGAAACTCCATCACTACCTTTCCTTAAGTTACGCCATTCACTTTCGACAAATATATCTAGAATGTTTCCTTGTCTATTGATATCTTCAGTAATTTCGCTAATTCCGGATAATATTTCTTGTAATTGTTCCGACGTTACTTCTAGTTCAAACCGTGACATCTTTAGAAAGCTAACATAGCTTAGATAATCGTCATTACTTCTTGATGTAAATTTTAGAAGCAATGCAAGCCATTGACTTGGAAGAAGTGTTAATGGTTGATTTATAGAATGGTGATTGTCCCATAACTGTAGCTTTTGGTCAGGTGTAATAAAATAAAACTTAGTATCAACAATTCTACCATCACATCCATTGCGAATCTTCTCAATCCAATACATATTACGAGCATCTGTAACATGTGAATTTACATGCCCTCTTTTCTTTATTGCACCAATTTCTTCGGAATATTTTTCAATATCAGAAATAGTTTTGTTTGGATCAAATGGAATCTTAAAATCTTCAATTATTCCATATGTTTGAAGGAGATTATTATATTCTGATATTATGTAGTTCTTAAACATTTCAAAACCATAACCGATTCTGTTTGCCCTCCATTTGTGATAGAATTGATATATAGTATCCCCATTTGAATATCTTTGAAATAAGGATGGGTTTATTCTTCCAAAGGGAGTTGTCTTACTTATAAGTCTGATGTGGTATTCAATACTCTCAAAAAACTCTTCTCTGGAAAATTTCGTTATAACAAGGTTTTGCCCAGTTTCTCTACATTTTTGTATAAAAGTTATTGTTCTCTTCTTTCTAGTTTCCCCATTTATTCCAATTGCCCTGTAAATAAATGCATTATCAAGATATAATGTTTTATTGCGGAATGCCTGTATTATGTTTTTTTCGTTAGTATTGTTTACCGCCATTGCATATTCAATGCAACAACTAACTAACTTGTATAACTCTTTATCTTTAGCAGAATTGTTCCATGAGAGGAAATCATTGATTTCATCTATTTCCTCATCAGTAAAGTCCTCAGGATTAACTCGTCCATTTGTTTTTTCGATTCCATCGCAGCCAAGTACTTGTTGAAATGATTTAATATTTGAGTTCATCAAATAATATAGATATTTTTGTAATAATCCTTTCAACTTATCAGAACTATCTATGGATGGATTATCACATTTCTCAAGGTATTCTGTGAGGTACCTATCAATGTTATCATTTGATTTCTTTAGCAAAAAATCATAACGTTGTTTAACAAGACAATACTTGTCGTTATATTTATTGTTATCATACTGCTGCAATAAAAAAACATCTGGATCATGTAATGAGTTCTCAATCTCACTATCACTAAATGTGAGACCCATAGAAACTTGCAAATAATTCCCTATTTCTTGGATAGATAATGCGGAATTACCATTACTAACAAAAACAGACTCTACAAATTTCTTTCGAATTGTTTCGACCTTTCTACCCTTATCGGATTCCGCATAAATTACGGCGGCTGTCCGTGATATTGTTTGAGGATTCATTTTTCTTTGGTTTTTATAATTTACTCATGCCCTATACTGTCTGTATTTTTATCGACATTGAGATTTGTACAACACAAAATATTACAAATCCCAGCCCCCAATTCTATTTATTTTCAGTCATTTTCATTTCAGCAAGATAACGATATAAGTCTGATTTTATTGTAAACAAAGCATGTTTTTGTTTGTTAATTGATGACTACGTCTTTCAGCAAAAATAATAAGATCTCTACGGGCAATAATTTATAAAAAATGGCGTTATTGAAAGTGGAATAATTGAATTTATCAAAATGGCGTTATCAAATAGGAATGAAATTAGTGGTTTATAATGAATGGCAAAAAGAGGGGTCCCCGCTGGGGTCGTCCTTTGCTGCTGCCGATGCGAGTCTGCACCGTCGGCTACGCCGTCGGCACACCCCGCGTGTCAAAGCCAGCGCACGGAGTTCTTTTAGTTCCTCCGCGCAGTTTGCCCACTCACGCTACGGCGCCGAAGATTTCTTCTTAAGGCCTCCTGTGGGAAGGAGAAGTCGTCGGCATAGCCGAGCAGAAGAGAATAATAAGTTCCGCGACTTGGCTACGCCTACGCTGCTACATTTCGGCAATGCTCAAGCAAGCTTGGCACTGCACTCAACTTCCGCAGCTCCCATTATGGGCGAGGTGCGCTACAACTCGCTGATGAAGACCTTCCCCCAGGAGGCCGAAGAACTCTTCGTCGCCACCGAGCGCAATGCCAAGCTGCGCTACGAAGGCTACAAGAAACTCTCGGAGATGTAATCTTGCATCGACACACTAAATGCAGAAAAGCGAGACTAAATGGTCTCGCTTTTCTTATACAATCTTGCACTGGCACACAGAATATGAAAATAAATTTGGTCAATCCAAATAATAATCGTATCTTTGCACAAAATTTGAAATCAAATTATTAACCGAATAAAACACTTGAAAAGATGAAAAAGTACAAATGCACCATTTGCAAGTATGAGTATGACCCTGTACAGGGCGACCCCACACAGGGCATAGCCCCTGGAACACCTTTTGAGCAGCTGCCGGCCGACTGGAAATGTCCGCGCTGCAAGCAGGGCAAGGAGAAGTTCGAGCCCATAGAGGAGCCGAAAGCCAACCCCTATGCTGGTACACAGACCGAGAAGAACCTGCACG
Source organism: uncultured Bacteroidota bacterium (assembly GCA_902800395.1). Lineage (GTDB taxonomy): Bacteria > Bacteroidota > Bacteroidia > Bacteroidales > P3 > Colimorpha. The sequence goes on from CADCEC010000014.1 coordinate 19,902, forward strand.
CCGCCTTCGCTGGCGAGAGCGAGGCCCGCAACAAGTACACCTACTTCGCCTCGAAGGCCAAGAAGGAGGGCTTTGAGCAGATTGCCGCCCTCTTCCTGCAGACCGCTGAAAACGAGAAAGAGCACGCCAAGCTGTGGTTCAAGGAGCTGAACGGCATCGGCACCACCGCCGAGAACCTGGCTGCTGCCGCCGATGGCGAGAACTACGAGTGGACCGATATGTACGAAGGCTTTGCCCGCACCGCCGACGAAGAGGGCTTCCACGAGTTGGCCGAGCGTTTCCGCGGCGTGGCCGCCATCGAGAAACACCACGAGGAACGCTACCGCGCCCTGCTCCACAATGTCGAAGCCAAAGAGGTCTTCGCCAAGAGCGAGGTAAAGGTGTGGGAATGCCGCAACTGCGGCCACATCGTGGTCGGCACCCAAGCCCCCGAGGTCTGCCCCGTCTGCAACCACCCGCAGGCCTACTTCGAAATCAACAAGCAGAACTACTAATACCACATCGACACACTAAATCGATTAAAGCCGAGACCAGTTGCTGGCCTCGGCTTTCGTCGTTTTAGTGTGTCGATGCAGGATTACATCTTGCTCAGTTTCTTGTAACCCTCGTAGCGCAGTTTGCCGTGGCGGTGGGTGCTTAAAGATGAAATCTAAATGGTCGTCAAGTGTTGGCAGTTCGACATTCAATTCGGGAAAGCCATAGATTCTCCGTTTTTTGCATCGCACAGGGTTGCTGTGACGGTGTTCTGAGTCTGAATCTGCCCGATGTATATTACGGATAACAGAATAAGAATGTGTCGTTTAATCATATATTCGTTAGTCTTTTAATCAAGTAGTATTAGTTCTTGACGCTTATAGGAGATGAGCAGCTTTTGTTCGGCAAGTACTTCGCAACCGAAAAGGCCGTCGATGCCTTTACTTTCTTTTAGATGAGATATGTCGGAGAACGCTGTTTGCAGTTTTTTGAACTTGCGTCCGCCGAGTGTAAGGGAGGTTTTGCCCTTTGTGATTGATGCCTGCCCGTCACCATAGCCTATGAGGTTGTCTTTTTTGATGCCCTTGACCGAGGAAGGATGCTGTTCAGGCCAATCGATGGCAAGGAGATTGGTCTGTGCGCCGCTGTCGAATGCAAGCACGACGGGAGTGTCTCCCACTTGGCATTCAAAAGCTAGCAGGTGGCCTTTCTTCACGCCGCTCAACGTCTGGCAGCGGTAACCCTTGTCATGCAGCCATCGGTAGGTGGTGTCTGGGTTTAGCAGCACTATCTCACCACACTTGAAATCAAACAGCACATCGAAATCCTTGTAGAAACTTTGCCCCAAGATACCATGCACCGCTATGCCGACGGTCTCCAAATTGCTCAGGTCTGATGTCATGATGTCTGTTTCGCTGAGCGCAACGCCGCCCATGTCCATCAGTTTCACATGATGCATACCGCTAACAGTCCCCGTACCGACTGCGCCATGTCCGCCGCTTCCCATCACTTGGCCGTCGATGTTGTGCTCGAAATACTTGCTGTTGAGAATGACACCCGGGGCTCCTGAGTCGAAAAACATATTGCATGGCTGCCCATCGATGGTGACGGTCACGATGGGCAACCCGCCATAGCGATGCAAGGGGATGCGCACCACGCTTACCTCGGGTTGCGCTTTGGCTGTGGGGGTGGCTTTTCTAAGCGAAATATCTGCATTCAGCAAATCAGCTTCGAGCACTAAGTTGTCGGCATTGAAAAGGATTGTCGCCTCCGAGGTGGTGCTGTCGGGCTTTGTTATGGTGTAACGCAGGGTCAGCCCAGTGCTGTCCTGTTTGGTGTCCGTTAGTTCCCAACTCATCATGGCTGGCATTTGGGCAATAATCTGTTTCAGTACCTTGGCAGCCACAGGCTGTTTGATGTTGGTGTAGCGGAAGTCGGCTGCCAATAGTTCATCAATGCCATCAGGTGTATGGTTATGTGCGGCGGTCAGGATGCGCTCTGCTATCTGTCGGCATGTGTTTACGTCTTGGCCGTGCACCACCGTTACAATGCTGATGAACAATGCGATAATAATTATGTTCCTTCTCATTTTTTGATATTTAAGTTTGCAAAAGTACCGTCAAATATCTAGAATACCCCTACTCAAAAGGGTGAAACTGGCTTTTGCAGCATAAAAACTACCCGAAAGGGTAGTGGTGGCAAGGGCAATAAAAACAGCGCAAACACGTTATTATCACAAAGATTAACAGCATATATGACTCGGTTTGACGACTTCTTCATAGACAAAAACCGAACGGAGAACGAGAGAAGAGCAAACTTGTTTGCTTTTCCGAGCCGTGGTGAGGTCGGCGAAGCCAATCGTGTGGACGGCATTACAGAGGCCGACTATGAGCGTGTGCGTCCCAAGATAGAGGCGGTGGCCGCTGCCGCACGGACATCAACCAACAGCATATACATTATCGACTATCACAAACGCAATTTCCTTTACGCCTCGGAGAACCCGATGCTGGCGCCGATAGGTTTGAAGGATATGGGCTATGCCCTGTACCTCAATTATGTGTCTAAAGAGGAACAGGCGATGTTGCTCGAGATCAACCGCGCAGGTTTCGAGGAGTTCTCTCGGATAGACGTTGCGGATAAGATGGATTTCGTAATCAGTTATGACTTCCACTTCATACAAAATGGCCGCAGCCGTATGGTCAATCATCGGCTCACGCCTTTGGAACTGAACGCAAAGGAGCAGCTATGGCTTGCGCTCTGCTCGTTCACGCTTTCGCCGCGCAAGGATTTCGGCAATGTGAGGATGTGGCGTGCTACGGAGAGTGGTAATGGTATTGTTGGTAACCGCGACGTGCGCGAGTATTCGCTAGCTGACGGCAAATGGCACGACAGCACCCCAATCGTCCTCACAGAAACCGAGCAAAACCTGCTGATGATGTCGGCGCAAGGCTACACGACCGAGGAGATAGCCGACCGTCTTTCCCGCTCAGTAGACACGATGAAATATCACCGCAAAAAACTCTTCCGCAAACTTGGCGTGGAGAGTATCAGTGAAGCCCTCGCCACGGTGATGAGCAGCAATGTGATGTAAAGCATTTTGTATTCCGCCACCCGTCAGATGCGCGACCGCGTGGAGCGCATCATGAAGGAATGAGCAAAACATTCAGTGAACGTTTTGCCCTGCGACTGCTGCAGCGCGGAGATCAAGGCCCTCTTCAACGAGTGGATCGCCTGCTATGGCTGCGAACACCTTAAAATCAAATCAAATGAAGTGAGCAACACCGACGGACAGAGCTCGAATAAGCAGAACTTCCAGTGGACGTTGTCGGCCGAGCCGACGCCAAAGCACTGCCCCGCAGGTGCCGTCGCCAAGTTGCCTCCACAAGGTCGGCAGCCAAAGCACCGCGACTTGGCTACACCTACGCTGCTACATTTCGGCAATGCTCAAGCAAGCTTGGCACTGCGCTCAACTTCCGCAGCTCCCATCATGGGCGAAGTCCGCTACTGCCAAAGGCTGCGAACACCCGTAAAAATAAAGAAAATGGAAGTGAGCAACTCGCTGATGAAGACCTTCTTCACTGGATTAGATTTAATTCAGCGGTGTTGTCGGCCGAGCCGACGGCATACCACAGTTCCCCTTACGGGGTACCCCCAGGAGGCCGAAGTGCCAAAGGCTGCGAATACCCGTAAAAATAGAGAAAATGTAAATGAGCAACTCTTCGTCGCCACGGAGCACAACGCCAAACTGCGCTACGAAGGCTACAAGAAACTGAGCGAGATGTAAGCCGAAAGTAACACTCTAAATGCAGCGAGGCCCCGCCGAATGGCGGGGCCTCGCTTTTCTGAATAGCGGCAGGGGAGATTCCACTCAAGACTCCTTAGAGGAGTTTCTTCTTGAGGTTGAGAATCATATCGTCCGTCATCTTCTCGAGGTCGTACTGCGGATTCCAGCCCCACTCGTTGCGGGCGCAGCTGTCGTCCATCTTGTCGGGCCAGGAGTCGGCGATGGCCTGCTTGATAGGTTCAGGCTCATAGACCATCTCGAAGTTGGGATAGCGCTTCTTGATAGTGTTGTAGATAATTTCGGGGTCGAAACTCATGGCGGTGACGTTGAAGCTGTTGCGGTGCACCAGCTTGCTGGGGTCGGCCTCCATGATGTCAATCATGGCCTTCTGGGCGTCGGGCATATACATCATATCCATATAGGTGCCTTTCTTCAGCGGGCAGACGAACTTCTCGCCCTTGACGGCGGCATAGTAGATCTCGACGGCGTAGTCGGTGGTGCCGCCGCCGGGGAGGGTCTGGTAGCTGATGAGGCCGGGGAAGCGGACCGAGCGGGTGTCGACACCGAAGCGGGTGAAGTAATAGTCGGAGAGCAGCTCACCGGTCACTTTGGTCACACCGTAGATGGTGTTGGGGCGCTGGATGGTGTCCTGCGGGGTGTTGTCGTGGGGAGTCGAAGGGCCGAAGGCACCAATGCTCGAGGGGGTGAAGACGGCGCAGCCGAAGAGACGGGCCACCTCGAGGCAGTTGACGAGGCTACCGATACCCACGTTCCAACCCAGCATGGGGTTCAGCTCGGCGGTGGCCGAAAGGATGGCCGCGAGGTTGTAGATGGTGTCGATGTTGTACTGCTTCACGGCAGCGGCAATCTGCATAATCTGCGTGGAGTCGATACGCTCCACAGGGCCGCGCTCGTAGGGGTCGCCCTTCAGCGGACGGAGGTCGCTGCACACGACATTGTTGTCACCATAGATGTCTCTCAAATTACGTGTCAGCTCAGAGCCAATCTGGCCGCCGGCACCGACGATAAGTATCTTTTTCATCGTTATCTAATTATTGTTAATTCTTTATATCTTTCTATCTCTTAAGATTTTCTGCCCTGTTGGCTTCCCATCTTCAAAGCAACAAATATACAAAAAAAAATTAATAGAAAACACTTTTCGACTTTTTGATATAAAAACACAATAAATCCCTAGAACAATCGTTTTATTACTTTAAAATTAACATTTTTGAAATCTTTATGAAAGCATACGTATTCCCTGGACAGGGAGCCCAATTTGTGGGCATGGGAAAGAACCTTTACGACGGCAACGAAGAGTGCCGCGCCATGTTTGAGAAAGCCAACGAAATCATAGGTTTCCGCATTACGGATTTAATGTTCGCCGGCACGCCGGAGGACCTCAAGCAGACCAAGGTGACACAGCCTGCCATCTTCCTCCATAGCGTTATCCTGGCCAAATATATGGGTGAGAACTTCAAGCCCGACATGGTGGGTGGCCACTCGCTGGGCGAATTCTCTGCCCTCGTGGCCGCCGGCGCCATGAGTTTTGAGGATGGCCTCCGCCTCGTCATCGCCCGCGCCAACGCCATGCAGAAATGCTGCGAGAAGACCCCTTCCACCATGGCCGCCGCCCTGAAGCTCGACGACAAGACCATCGAGGACATCTGTGCCTCCATCACCGACCAGGTGGTGGTGCCAGCCAACTACAACTGCCCCGGCCAGCTGGTTATCAGCGGTACCAACGAGGGTGTGGCTGCTGCCTGCGAGAAGATTAAAGAGGCCAAGGGTAAAGCTCTGCCGCTGGCAGTGGGTGGCGCTTTCCACAGCCCCCTGATGGAGCCTGCCCGCGTGGAACTGGCCGAAGCCATCGAGCGCACGGAATTCCGCCGTCCCGTTTGCCCCGTTTACCAGAATGTCGACGCCCTGCCGCACAGCGACCCCGCCGAAATCAAGAAGAATCTCCTCATGCAGCTCACCTCGCCCGTCCGTTGGACCGCCACCGTGCAGAACATGCTGCGCGACGGTGCCGACGAGTTCATCGAAGTCGGACCCGGTACCGCTCTGCAGGGTATGGTGAAGCGCGTCAATCCCGACGCCAACGCTCACTCGGCCGAGTGACCTTTGCTTAAAGCCTTCGCGGCGAATTTCGCCGTATCGATAATGAACCGTTCGTGGGAGCCTTCGCCGATGGGACCGCATTCGTCGAAGGCTTTCACTTTGAACACCAGCCTTCGGCGGTCCACCTCCACCAGCTCGCTCTCGCACCACACACGCATGCCGATAGGTGTAGCGGCGCTATGCGCTACGTTCACCAGCGTGCCCACAGTACCCTGCCCCTCTTCGAGATAGGGCAGTACGCTTTCGTTGCAGGTCTTCTCCACCAGCGCTATCATCATCGGCGTGGCGAACACATCCACCAGTCCGCTGCCCACGCGGGCGGCACTCATCTCCGGTGTCACCGTCTCTTCCAGACGGCCTTTGATTCCTGTATTAATCATATTGACTATTATTGCTTCACGATGCAACGTGTGATGGAACCCTCGGAGGTGGTGAGTCGGAGGAGGTAGGCGCCGGAGGTCAGGTTGTTGACATCGATGGTGATTGCAGTATCGATTGATTGCGTTAATGCGTTGGTGTAGACCACGCGGCCGGTGAGGTCGAAGAGTTCGATGGCACTACCTTCTGGGAGACCGGAGACGGTGACCTGGTAGGTGGCAGGGTTGGGGTAAACGGAGAATTGGGAATTGAGAATTGAAAAATCGTCGATGCCCTGGGTGCCGATGGTGAGGACAAGGATGGCGAGGCTGTCGCATCCCACACTGTTGGTGAGGGTCTGCTGGTAGGTGCCGGAGGTCTCGTATACCGTTCCGTTCCACTCGTAGCTGTCGGCCTGAGTGGTGACGAAGAGAGTGTCGCCGACGGAGGAGTGGTTGATGGTGATGAGGAGGCCGATGATGCTGTCGCAGCCGTAGGCTGTAGTGAGCGCTTCGCCGATGAGGGTCGTGGTGGTGTATTCCGTCCCCTGCCAGGTATAGCTGTCGCAGGCAACGACCTCTTCAGTCTCATTGTAGAAGGGGTGGGAGACGTATTCGGTGATGGTGATGGTGTTGCCGGTGGTTTGTATTGTCACTCCGTCGACCGAATCGGCGGGCACGGTGGAGGCAATGCATGTGTCGCGGTGGATGAAGACGGCATTGCTGGCCTGATGGGGCACGGTGACGTTGTCTATCCAGGCGCAGTCGCTACCGTCGCTGACGCTGTAGTCCTTCTCGTAGCGGAATGTCAGCACATGGTTCCCCACACCCAGCGGATAAGAGGCGCGGGTCCATGCGACCTCGCCTGAGGCGTTGAACATCTCCACATTGTCAATGAGGAAAAAGAACTTGTCGTAATTATTCTCCGACGAGACGCGGTAGTAGAAACTCACGCTGTCGGGAGTAGCAACGGTGATGTTGTAATTCATCTCGGACTGCTGGTCGCTCTCGAGATTCAGAGCCGACCGCAGGCAGTAGCTTCCCTCGTAGGGGCTTTCGGTGCTGGTCGCCCAAGGATAGGAGGCCGGAGGGTTCCAACCCGATAGGTGGGTAGTTCCCCCTTCGAAGGTCTCGGTAAAACTTGGGCCGATGTATACCGGCAATTCTCCGCTGAAGGGTCCGAAATGGCAGCTTACCGGCACGTGGATACTCTGTGGCGTTTGCGCGTCGGCGTGCAGTGTGAGGGTGACGGTGTGCTGGCTACCTACGGCCATCGAGGCGTTATAAGGGGTGCTTGTGACGGTGAACAGGGAGGTGGGCGAAGTGACCGCCAGGCTATTCATGCGTGTGGCGGCGTGGCCGCTGTTGCGCAAGGTGGCTGTCACAGTGGTGGTGCTGCCGGGCAGCAGGCTGGGATTGGAGGGAGTGAAAGAGAAGGTAAGCACGGGAGCGAGGATGGTGCGACGCAGTGTGCTGGCAGCGGGCAGTGTGCTTCCCGTCCAAGAGGTGCTGGTGCCCAGGTCGACAGAACTGTTGTCGATGGCATCCTCGGCCACATAGGCACTCACGGCCGCCGTGAGGTCGATGGAGGCACCGGCAGCGAGGCTATCGAGCGCCACCGTGGTAGCGGAAAGCGTCACCGACGGATTGCTGCTCGCCAACTGGATGCTGATATTGCGGGCCATTGCATTGCCAGGGTTCTCCACATGCAGGGAGAGCGCCACGGTATCGCCGGCGTTGAAGGGTGCCGAGGAGATGTTGGTGACCATCGGGAAGGGTCCAGTGGGCTGAATGACGCTGATGGTCTGGAAGGCGGTACGATACTGCTGTGCCGAAGCGGCGAGGAGATAGTCGCCCACCTGCAGGTCGATGGGCAGCGACAGCACAACGCTGCCGGTAGCATCGGCATAAGCTGACGCTATCAGGATTCCATTCACCGTATCGGTGAGGGCTACATAGGCATATGGGGCTGCCAACACCGGCAGCGTCGTGCTGCCATAGTTGACAATCGACGATGCTGCCAGGCTCATCACGTTGGCCTGTGTCATATAAGGCATCACCGACGGGTCGCCCATCAGGTGATAGATTTCCCAATAGTACCATTTCATACTCCATCCTGAGGAGGAGTTCTCGACGGCCATATTGCCCTGCATCACCATCGAACCCTGTGTGGTGCACCAGTTGGCATAGGACTCGCCGTGGGTGTGGAAGGTGCGGTCGTAGACACCCAGATTCGAGGCGTTGTAGGCCATCGACATCGTGGGGCCGATGCTGCTGCGAATACCCACAGCCCAGTAGAAGTCTTGACCCCAGTAGGTGCTGTTGCTGCCACCGATGTAACCCACTGCACCGGCATATTCGTTTTTGCGGAGCAAAGCTTCTCCGAAACAGGTATTTTCTTCGAATTTGTTGGTGAGGCAGCAGTTGCCTATCATCAGGCCGAACTTCTGGTTGTTGGTCATCTGGCTGACATGGGTGTTGTTGAAACTGGGAGTGCCCCAGCCTGTGGAGCCGCCGTGGGCGGAGTAGTTGATGAATCCCGCTCCCTGATTGTAGTAGCTGCGGACAGTGGTGGAGTTGGAGGAGGCGCTACTGCCGATGGTGACGTTGGTGGTGCAGGAGGGGATGACGGAGACATCATTCTTGAAATACATCACTTGGGACCATCCGTGGGTGCCGTTGACATAGTTGGTGACGGCATAGTCCATCGTGGGGTCGGCATGGGTGTAGCCATAGTCGCCAGCGGTGCCACCGTCGACACCTGCCACCATCACTGCACGGTCGAGGAAAGAGGGGTCGGCGAAGGTGTACTTCTCATACATGAGGGTCTTCAGCACCTGTGGGGTGAGCTGCGCCACCGTCTGTGCCGAGAAACGGCCATAGTGGCAGTCGGGCAGGTGGTCGCCCGAAGTCCAGGTCGAATAGTAGAGGTCGGTGACATGGTTGTTGTTGGGCGAGGTGAGGTGCGAGCTGAATGCCGGCAGCTGTGCCACATCGCCCACCAGCAGTACGTAGGTGGGTGCCGGATTGGCGGCGGTGGCATTGTTGTAGAGGCCTTTGAGATAGTTCGAGATGGAGGTGGTGTCAGTTCCTACTGCGGGGTTGTCGGTATAGACGATATCGGTGATGAAGCCCTTCTTCTGTTTCCACTGGACGAAGGTGTCGAGGTGGCCGCGGAACATGCTGTTGGCCACGATGACGTAGCGCACAGGGGCGGTGGTGCGGACGGCTTTGGGGTAGAGGTTGTTCAGAGGGTTTGCACCACTGTTGAATGCCGGCGAATAGTAGCGCTCGAACATCGCCTTGCTGGCCTGTTCGTCGCCGTGGCGATAGAGAACCTCCACCGTGGCGTGGCGGCAGACGATGACCTGTCCGCTCACAGGATTGTAGCGCACGGGTGAGAACTGCAGGCGTGCCAGCCGGCGGTCGCGGGCGATGCCCACGGCCTCCACCGAGGCCTCCGGCTGACCGATGAAGTCATTGAGTTGGTAGGTGGCGTCGTTGAGACAGAGTTTGAGCGCTGTGGTGTCGCTTTTGCTTCGCGGCAGCTGCACCGGCATCAGCCGGTACTGCAGCGGCGAGAGGGTGTCGTATACGTCATCGCTCACCGTCACTTCAAACTCGGCTCCCAGCGGCACTTCTATCAACTGTGAGAAAGTGGGCAGCGCAGGAGAGCCATAGTTGGCCGAAGACTGCTGATAGTCCTCGATGGCGAGGGTGCTGAAAGTCTCGCCGCCGAGGGTGGTCTTCCCTACCCTCACATCCTCCACAGAGAATTCCACGGCGAGATGCTGCCAATCGTCGGCAATGACACGCTGAGCGGAGGCTGAATTGAAAATTGAAAAATGAAAATTGAATATTATGCTGACACAAACGACTTTGAAATATCCTTTAAACATTAAACGTTAAACATTAAACATTAAACAATTTCAATTCACCAGCGTCATTTCATCCACCAGGTGCTTCGCACCGGCAAACTTGTCAATGATGAAGAGGCAATAGCGGATGTCGAGCGAGATGTTGCGACAGTAGGCGGGGTCAAAGAGCAGGTCGCTCATGGTGCCCTCCCAGCAGCGGTCGAAGTTGATGCCCACCAGCTGGCCGTCAGCATTGAGGACCGGAGAACCGGAGTTGCCGCCGGTGGTGTGGTTGGTAGCGATGAAAGCCACGGGTAACTCGCCGTTCTTATTGGCATACTGGCCGTAGTCCTTCCTCTGCCAGAGCTCTTTCAACTTGGGCTCCACGCGGTAGTCGTAGATGTCGGGGTTCTCCTTCTCCATGATGCCCTCGATGGTGCTGTAGGGGGTGTAGTAGACGGCATCCTTAGGTTTGAATCCCTGTACATGGCCGTAGGCAACACGAAGGGTGAGGTTGGCATCGGGGAAGAAGTTGCTGTCGGGATACTGCTCCATCATGCCTTTGATGTAGGTACGCATGAGGCTTTGGATATTGTCGTCAGCAACGGTATAGGTGGCACGTTTCTCATTGTTGTAGCAGAAGTTGTAGGCTTTGGCAAATAGTTCTACTGCGGGATCCTCGGCAGCCGCCTCGCGCAGTTTGGAGGGTTTCTTTTCGAGGAGTTTCTTCAGTTTCTTGGGGTCGTTGAGGACCGATTTGGCATAAATCTTCTCCAGCATCTTGGCCACAGCGTCTCCATCATCCTCCTTCACATAGGGGGCGAAACCATGTTCCCACATGTAGGCGAAAGTCTCGACGAAGATGGCCTCGTCGACGGGCGAGTGGAGTTCGAAGTCTTCGAAGTAGTTCTCGCTGCTGGCGAGGAGCGATTCGGCGAGGAGAGCGGCAGTGCTGTCATCGGTGGTATTGGTGATGCGCCACAGGCGGTAGGCGCGGTTCATGAAGTCGCTGGCCATGAGGGCCTCGTTGAAGTAGGTCCACTCCAGTTCCACCTCGCGGAGGGTGGCATAGTTCTGCTCCAGTTGGTCGAGGACGTCGCGGTATTGCGGCTTGTCCTGTGCCCAACGCTGGAATACCTCTTCCTGATCTATCTTCTGCTCCACGCCGTGCAGGCGTTCAATGCCGAGGGTCTCGCCCTGCCATTTCTTCCAGCCGTTGGCGATAGAGGCCACGCGGGAGGCGTATTTCAGGCGCTGGGCGGGCGACTTCTGCATGGCGGCATTGTAGTGTGCCAGACGGATGTCGCGCAGGGCGATGCGGACGGGATTCTCCACATTGGCGGCCAGGTCGACGGCGTCATGCGTCACATAGCGACGCGTGGTGCCGGGATAGCCGAAGACGAAGGTGAAGTCACCCTCTTCGACACCTTTCAGGCTAATCTCCATGTGTTTCAGAGGAGTGTAGGGGATGTTGTCCTCGCTGAAGTCGGCGGGCTTGTTGTCCTTGCCTACATAGACGCGGAACATCGAGAAGTCGCCCGTATGGCGGGGCCACATCCAGTTGTCGGTGTCGCCGCCGAACTTGCCGATATTGCTCGGGGGGGCACCCACGAGACGTACATCCGTGAAGACCTCGTTGACATACATGAAATACTGGTTGCCGTAGTAGAAGGGTTTGATGACGGCCTTGTAGTGCGTGCCTTTAACGGCCTCTGCACAGAGACGTTCGATATTCTTCGCGACCATCTGCTCGCGCTCCTGCTCGGTGGTCTGGTCGGTGACACCCTCGAGGATGCGCTCGGTGACGTCCTCCATGCGGACGAGACGGGTGACGGTGAGTCCCGGGCAGGGAATCTCTTGGTGGCGGTTCATGGCCCAGAAGCCGTGGGTCAGGTAGTCGTGTTCCACGGTGGAGTGTTTCACAATATAGCTGTAGCCGCAGTGGTGGTTGGTGAGCAGCAAGCCCTCGTTGCTGACGAACTCGCCGGTGCATCCGCCACCGAAGAGCAGCACGGCATCCTTAAGGGAGGCATGATTGATGTCGTAGATGTCTTGAGCCGAGATGTGCATGCCGGCTTTCTGCATGGCAGCCTCGTTGCGCTGGAGGAGCATAGGAATCCACATGCCCTCGTCGGCACGGGCAGGCATGGTGAGAATCGCTACTGCGATGATTGCGAATATCTTCTTCATATTAATATGTTTTATTTTAAAAATGCAAAAATACAAAAAAAAGTGGAAAGTGAAAGAACAACGGTGAAAAAAGAAGCAGGGCACCCGTACGGGTGCCCTGCTAAAGGGTTATTGGTTATAGGTTATTGGTTATTGAGGGCTGCCGCATCATGTTGTCGACAATGCGACTGCGTAGCGTCTATAACCTATAACCCATAACCTATAACCATTTTTAGCGCACTATCAGTTTGCGGATGGCGTTGACGCGCTCGCCCGTGATGCGGACGAAGTAGGCGCCCTGAGCATAACCAGTGACGTCAATGGTCAGTTTTCCACTTTCCACTTTCCACTTTCCGCTCTCACGGCCGTTCATGTCGACCACCGTCACCGTGGCGTCGCCCTCGATGCCCGTGAGGGTCACCGTGCTGCTGGCCGGGTTCGGGTAGAGGCTGATGCTGGCGTTGTCAACATCGTCGATAGCCACATCCTGGGTCTCGAAGCTCACCACATCGCTCCAGTCGCTGGTGACACCGGCGGTGCAGACCGAGCGGACATAGACGTCGTAGGTGGTAGCCTCATCAAGACCGTTGATGGTGATGCTGTTGGTGTTGGCGGTGAGGCGACGGCAGTTCTCGCGCGAGGTGCCGGTGATACCGTAGGCCACCTCGTAGCTGCTGCTGCCGTTGGCAGTCCAGGTGATGGTGGCAGTGGTAGCGGTGGTGGCGCTGGCGCGCACGCCCTCCACCATCTGGCAGGTGGCGGTGCTGAAGTTGGCGGGAGTGCTCCATTCGCTGTAGTCACCCTCGCCGCAGATGGCGCGGACTGTCACCGTGTAGGCGGTGGCAGCGGGCAGGCCGGTGACTGTGACGGGGTTGCTGGTGGTGGCGAAGAGGGTGTCAACGCCAGCAGCGGTGATGTGGAGCTCGAAGTTGCTCTGGCCTTCCTCGCCGACGGTCCAGGCGATAGTGGCGCCGTCGAAGGTCGGGTTGGTAGTCGTCACAGCAGTGGGAGCATAGCAAGGATGAGCCTCCGTGGTAACCACGCGGGTAACCCAGTCGCTGTAGTTGCCCTCACCGCAGACGGCGCGGACACCGAGAGTGTACTGCGTGCTGCCAGTGAGGCCAGTGAAGGTATAGGTGGTGTCGGCGACGGTAGTGCCGCTGGCGGGAGCCACCCAGGCACCCTCGACAATGGCCACCTCAAAGTTGCTGGCAGCAGAGGCCCAGTTGAAGGTAGCGGTGGTTTCGGTAGCGGTAGTGGTGCTGGAAATGACGGGAGCGTCGCAAGCGCCACTGACGCCGGTGATATTGAAGTCATCAATATAGATGTAGTAGGCATAGTTGCCCCAGTACTGGATGGCTACATACTTGGTGCCCTCGGGGAGGGTGTCGGTGAAGGTCGCCCAAGTATCGGTGGAAATGTCGGTAATCCACGCACCCCAAGTGAAACTATTGGTATCACTGGAGGTGGAGGAATAGCCGACACGGATGTTATCGACGGTAGTGGAGTCATAGCTACCCTTGAGGTACTGGAAGGAAAGGATCATGTTGGTACCATTGAGTTCGCGAGAGATGAGGTACTGGTTGTAGTCGGAGCTGCTATTGTAGCTGCTGAAACGGAAGACGCGGTTGCCGTCGGGGACACTATTTAGATAGCTGTCGTCACCAACACCCAAATGGATCATGGTGTTAACCGAGGGGTTGCCGTCGCCATAAACGAGTGTCCAGCATCCCACAGGAGCATCATCGGTCTCGAAACTCTCATGGAACGGGAACGTAGTGACAGGAGAGCAATTGTAAACATAGACCAAACCCCAGCTGGTGTCAGCACCGTATGGGTTGGTGGCGATGAAGGTGATGGTATCGATGCCCTCGGCATTATAGATAATCGACATGGCATCGGTGTTGGCATCCATCATCACAGCCTGTCCGGCAGAGGCCATAGTGGAGTACCACTGGAGGTTCATGCTGTCGAGAGCACCTTCACGATAGTGGGCGTAGTAATGGCCGGTGTCACCAACGAAGACGGGATTGTCGCCAGAGATGTAATAGAGGGGATTGACGGCCTCTCGGACCTCGACATTGGCGAGATAGACGGTGCCATACTGGCGGCTGCGGTTCACAAAGGCGAAGCTGACCTGCTGGCCTGCATAAGCGGCAAGTGCCAGATGGACGTCGTTAAGGGTGTAGTTATAGGTAGAATTGTTGTAGGTTTCCACCGTGTCGGTGAAGAGGAGGGTGGTGTAAGCCGAGGTGTCGCCGCTACCCGTGGTGCTGACACGCACCTCGTAGGCTGCGAGCGAGTTGGAGTAATAGCTGCTGGCGCCGCCGCCGGCATAGTAGATAAGCTGGTAGTAGTCGGCGCTGGCAGGCATCTGGATGACGGGGGTCATCAGCCAGTCGTTGGCAACACCGCCAGTGGGACCTTCAGAATAAACATAATTGTAACCCCACTGAGCAGTATAACTCCACGTATAGGTGGTGTTGCTGGCAGTGACATTGCCCCAACAGACGGGCAGTTCCTCCCCACCGAAGTACTCACCATAAGGCACGGGGTAAGGAATACAACCCGTGGCGATGCGGAGGGTGGCGGAGTCAGAAACACTGGTGGCCGAGCAGACATTGAAGACCTTAATCTGATAGCGGTCGTTGCTGTTGAGACCGGTGAGGTGGGCGCTATTGGTGGTAGTGGTGGTGGTGAGCCAGGTACCGGTGACATCGCTCTCGGCCATATACTTCACTTGGAAGTTGCTGCCGTCGGAGATCCAACTAATCCAGGCTTCGCTGGTGGTCACACTGTCGAGCTGCAGATTCTCAACGGGCATGCAGTCGTCGAGAGGCTCAACGGTGATATTGTTCATGTAGACATAGTTGTAACCGCTGGGGGCCTTGATAATGATATGGTTCTTGGTACCAGTGTAGTGGTGCAGGTAGCTCTTGCGGGTCTCGAAGTTATCATAATCGCCAGAGATGAAGTAGACAGTGTCAATCCATTCGGGGTTGGCACCACCTTCGTCGCAAGCACCGACATAGAAGTTAGCACCGTAACCGGTCAGCTTGACCTGCAGGGTGTTGATGCTGTCGGCAATGGCGGGGGTGACGATGGAAGCACCGCTATACATATAGCTGTAGGCACTGCCTGAAGAGTAATAGAAGTCGCCGTTAAAGGTCCAGCAGTTGTTCTCGCCAGTGGGGAAGATGCCGAAGGGGGCGTGCTTCTGGCCGCAGGCGGTAGAACCACTGGTAGCGGAGCTGAAGACAACAGTGTCGCCGCAGTCGGAGCCGAGGCGGAACTGGTAGTCGGTGCCGGCATTGAGGCCGGTGACAGTGTAAGGCTGGGCAATAGCGGTGCCGGCGGTAAGCCACGTGGTGGAACCACCCTCACGGTACTGAACCACCCAGCTGCTTTCGCTGCCGCCCGGCAGCCAAGTGAGGGTGGCCGACGTGGTGTCGGTCTCGCTGACAGTTACACTGGGAGGCAGACAGTCGCCGCCACCACAGCTACCGTAGAACTGCACATTGGGAGCCATGGTAGTGGTGTTGTTGAACGAAGGAGTGGCAATATCGATGGGGCTGTCAGTATAACGATAGACGCTGGTACCGATAGGCGATTCGTGGGTGGCCCACTGGAGACCGCTGGACCAGTTTCCGGTATGGTTGTAGAAAGCAATGACGAGGTTGAGGCTATCGCCGGTGGGCTGGGTCAAAAAGACAGTGTCGAAGGGAATCATGTCTGTCACACCCACAACGCCGGTATTCAGGGTGTAGTCGCTTACCACATGGGTCAGTTGCGAATAGGGGATATAGTTGGTAGAGGTCAGATTGCTCAGAGAGGTATAACCCATATAGATATCAATCAGGTTGTCGCGATTGAGTGCATTAGACACCTCGAGGGTAATGCCGGTGATGGTGTCGATACCCTCGATGAGAGCAGCATCATAGAGCGACTGGCTGACACCGTTGTTATAGAGGCTGTAGAAGGGCACGTAGCTGGAGGTACCATTGCCGGTAGCTTCGGCGCACGGGGGCGTGTGAGGCATGAAGGTGAGGATCTCCACAGAGGAGGTGTCGCCATCTTCGCCACAGATAGTGGTGAAGGTAACCTGATACATGTGATTCTCAATCAGTCCAGTGAAGGTATGGTTGGTGGCACCTACCACCGACACTTCAACGGGAGTGGCATCGCTGTCGGAGAGGTCGGTGAGCACCAGTTCCACACTGGCGGGTTCAATTCCGGTACCAGTGAAACTCCAAGCCAGAGCGGCGGCATTGGCCGTCAGGGCAGCCACCTCGGCATTCTGCACGCTGTAGCAGCGCAGGTGGGTGGTGAAGTTATCGATAAAGGTGAAGGAAGTGGTGTCGTCACCGCAAAGCGTAGCAACATAGGCCTCAAAGTAAGTATCGCTGGGAAGACCGGTGATGAGCAGGGTGGAATCGTCGGCAGTATAATAAGAAGTAGCATTGGTATAGACATTGACAAGCTTCACCACGAAATCGGTGGCTTCGTTTGCGGGTACCCACGACAGCTGCACGGCCTCGTAGCTGACGCTGTCGACATTGCCACTGTTCAGCACTGGAGCGAGGCAGTCGCCCATGGCATCGACGATGATATCGTCGAGATAGATATAAATGCTACTGGCGTCGCCGGCAATCATACGGAAAGCGATGCATACCGAATCGCCATCACTAAAATCAGTCAACGACGAGGTATAGAATTCGAACTGGGAGGGAGAATAGTTGTAACTCTCGTACACGAAATCGTCTACCGTAACAAACGACAGCGGCACGAAAGTCGTTGCGTCGTTGGGGTCGGTCATAATACCGGCTTCCAGCGTCACACCATCAGGGAAGGTACTGGGCTGGATCCAGAAGGACACATGCAAGTCGGCCGGATTATGGGCAAAAAATGGTGAGGCAATGAGGGCGGTGTCGCTGTACACTGTATAGTAGCCATAATAACTAAATTGAAGCGAACTGGTTCCGCTGTGGGCATAGTAATAATCGTCGTATACGAAGGGAGTGTTGTTAACGGAACCATCATAGTCCGCATACGAGAAGGCTTGAGTAAGCGTCCAGCAGAGGGGCACTGATTGGTTGCCTTCGCCCTCGAAGCTGGTGCTCCAAGGAAGGGTGGCGATAGCAGCGCAGGTGGTCTGCATCATTACGGCACCCGTCCAGGCACTCGTATCATCAGTTCCGCAGATAGAACGCAACTTCACCGCATAACGCGACGAAGCATTGAGTTCCGTAACAGTCAGGAAGGTATCGGTAACATTCTCGATAAGGCTATCGCCCACCATGACTTCCCACATCGTTTCGGTCGAGCCGGGAGTCCAATGGAAGGAGATGCTTTCGGTAGTGCTACCATCAAAGGTGAGAGCCATGGGAGCATTACAGAAAGCAGCATCGCTGTAGATGAAGGTGGCTTGGGGCAGGAAACCTGCTGGATTCTGTGAGCCATTGTAGCTATAGTAAGCGGCTCCAGTACGGGAAATACCCGTGCAGGAAGAACTACTATAACTACCTGCCTCGGTTTGGATGTCAATGAGCAGGTTGCCACCAGAATAGGCAAAAGCATTGGTGAACTCAAGCATCATCTGGCCAGTCGCATCACCCGACCACACCTGTACCAGCGTGACATCCGTGATAATGCCGCTCAGGGTCGAGTCAGGCACAATGGCCATACTCACTACTGCATTGCAGCTAAAGCCGCCTGAAATAGTAAAATTCAGGCCAATGATGTTTTGTCCAATCATCTCGGTCAGCATGCTGGCCGGATAGATCATCTGGTTGTGCTGGTCGGCATCGGCCCATAAACCGTAGATGGGAAGATTACTGCTAGTAGCAGACCCATCAGCCACGGTAAGGGTGTCCGTCGTGGCACGTGCTCCGAGGGGCACCATGAGCGCCGCGAGGAGCAGGAGTCGTAAAAACTTTTTCATAATGATGAAGTTTTGATTAATATTAATTGAATTAACGTGTTTTCAGTTTTATTTTTTCGCGTTCCGCTTTTACTTATTTGGTTCTCAGTTTCTCTAAAGTTTTTCCTATAAGGTGTATAAGGTGCAAATATACACTTTTTATTTATTAGTGTAAAATTTTTTTTGCATGATTTTTGATAAGGATTGTCTATGTTCCTGATGTGGATACTGATGAAACAATAAAAAAATCCCGCACTTCTGTGCGGGATTTTTTGTGACCCTGCTGCGACTCGAACGCAGGACCTACTGCTTAGAAGGCAGTTGCTCTATCCAGCTGAGCTACGGGGCCGGTGTCGGGGCACCCAGATTCGAACTGGGGGTCTCCTGCTCCCAAAGCAGGCGCGATAACCGGGCTTCGCTATGCCCCGGGAACTAAAAAGACGCCTTGCGGGGCGTCTTTTGGCGGAGAAGGGGGGATTCGAACCCCCGGTACCCTAATCGAGTACGACAGTTTAGCAAACTGTTGGTTTCAGCCACTCACCCACCTCTCCGTGTGTTCTTTCTTGACTAAAAAGCACCGCTTTTCTCTCTCGAAAAGCGGTGCAAAAGTACGAACATTTTTAATACTGACAAAAATTTTTTGTCTTAAAAAACATAAATTGTTATTTTATTTCTGATTGTCAGCAATTTGTAACGTTCACTTTTTCTTCGCCTGGTTGGCGACGCTCTGCATTTTTGCGGCGATAACTTCGGGGTCTCCGAGGAATTTGTCCTCCAAGAGGTTCATCTTCTCGTCGAAGGTGAAGACATAGGGAACGGCTGTGGGGAGGTTGAACTTGATAATCTCCTCGTTCGACATGCCTTTGAGTTCTTTGACGATACCGCGCAGCGAGTTGCCGTGAGCCACTACCAGGAGGGTGTTGCGGTTCTCGAAGGCGGGCATGATGGTGCCACGATAATAGGGCATGAGACGTTCGATGGTGTCTTTCAGAGCCTCTGTGAGGGGGATGAGGTTGTCGGGAATCTCATTGTAACGCGGGTCCATGCGGGGACTGCGCTCGTCGTGGAGGTCGAGTGCCGGCGGCTGCACGTCGAAGGAGCGGCGCCAGAGGAGCACCTGCTCGTCACCGTATTTCTCGGCGGTCTCAGCTTTGTTGAGGCCTTGGATGGCGCCGTAGCTCTTCTCGTTGAGGCGCCAACTTTTCTGCACAGGCAGCCAATCCATATCCATAGCGTCGAGAATCTCGTTGAGGGTTTTGACGGCACGCTTCAGGTAGCTGGTGAAGCAAAGCTCGGGGCGGTAGCCCTCGGCTTTGAGGAGTTTGCCAGCCTCATAGGCTTCCTTGATGCCGGCCTCGGTGAGGTCGACGTCGGTCCAACCGGTAAAAAGATTCAGTTTATTCCACGCGCTTTCGCCGTGGCGGACAAGAATAAGGGTTTTCATTTTCTATAGATTTTTTATTTGTCTTGTCACCGCACTTCCGTACGGTGTTACTAACGCCTTTGGCGTGGAACATGCCTTCGGCATTATTTGACTTTTTTATTTGTCTGTACTTTTTCTCCTTTCGGGAAAGGTCCCTGGGGGAGTTTTTCCTGATGGGCGAGCCAGGCGATGACGAGACCTCCGATGATGAAGGGCAGGCTGAGAATCTGACCCATGTTGAGCGCCATGCCAGCCTCGAAGTCCACCTGGTCGTTCTTGACGAATTCGATGAGGAACCTCGCGCCGAAGAGGGCTACAAGCCACCAGCCGAAGATGGTGCCACTCTTGATGGCGCCCTTCTTGCGGAGGTAGTACCACAGGCTGACGCCGAAGATGACGAAGTAGCTGAGGCTCTCGTAAAGCTGTGTGGGGTGCTTGGCGACGGTCTCGTGGTTACGTTCGAAGATGAATCCCCACGGCAGGTCGGTGGAACCGCCATAGATTTCACTGTTGAAGAGGTTGCCCAGGCGGATGAAGGCACCCCCGAGGGCGATGACGATGACCAGGCGGTCGAGAAA
Organism: uncultured Bacteroidota bacterium; assembly: GCA_902800395.1. Taxonomy (GTDB): domain Bacteria; phylum Bacteroidota; class Bacteroidia; order Bacteroidales; family P3; genus Colimorpha. The sequence goes on from CADCEC010000014.1 coordinate 40,080, forward strand.
CCACCACACATTCATCTTATATTTGCGCCCATAAAGCCATAGGGCCAGCAGGATACCGATGGCGGCACCGTGGCTGGCGAGACCCTGGAAACCGGTAAACTTGCCATCCTCGAAGGGCCAGAATATCTCGGTCCAATGGTCGGCGGTGAGGAAGCGGTCGGGCTCGTAGAAGAAGCAATGTCCGAGGCGGGCACCCACAAGGGTGGCGAGGAACATGTAGACGACCAGGCTCTCGAGGTAGTCGGTCTTCACCTTTTCGTGCTTGAACATGCGATACACGATGTAGTAGCCCAGCGTGAAGGCGAGGAGGAACCCCAACGAGTAGTAGCGAAGGCCGAAGGACCCGATGTTGAACATCACCGGGTCCACGTTCCAATGTATGGCTAATGTTAACATTGTCTTTAACCTTTAACCATTAACCGTTAACCTTTATTTCGCATAGTTGATGGCGCGAGTCTCGCGGATGACAGTGACCTTGATTTGGCCGGGGTAGGTCATCTCGCTCTGGATTTGCTTGGAGAGGTCGAAGCTGAGCTTGTTGGCCTCCACATCGCTCACCTTGTCGGCACCGACGATGACGCGCAGCTCGCGGCCGGCCTGGATGGCGTAGGTCTTCACCACTCCGGGGTAGCTCATGGCCATGTCCTCGAGTTTCTTGAGGCGGTTGATGTAGGCCTCGACGACTTCGCGGCGGGCACCGGGGCGGGCACCGCTGATGGCGTCGGCCACCTGGATGATGGGGCTGATGAGGTTGGTCATCTCCATCTCGTCGTGGTGGGCACCGATGGCGTTGCAGATGTCGGGATGTTCTTTATACTTCTCGGCGAGTTTCATACCGAAGATGGCATGCGGCATCTCGGGGTCGGTCTCGGGCACTTTGCCAATATCGTGGAGCAAGCCGGCACGTTTGGCCATCTTGGGATTGAGGCCCAGTTCGGAGGCCATCGTGGCGGCGAGGTTGGCCACCTCGCGGCTGTGCTGCAGGAGGTTCTGTCCGTAGGACGAGCGGTATTTCATGCGACCCACCATACGCATCAACTCATGGTTCATGTTGAGGATGCCGAGGTCGATGCAGGTGCGCTTACCCACTTCGTTGATTTCCTGCTCTATCTGACGGCGGGTCTTGGCGACGACCTCCTCGATGCGGGCGGGATGGATGCGGCCGTCGGTGACGAGCTTGTGGAGCGAGAGGCGGGCAATCTCGCGGCGCACGGGGTCGAAGCCGCTGATGATGATGGCGTCGGGCGAGTCGTCGATGATGATTTCCACGCCGGTGAGGCTCTCGAGGGTGCGGATATTGCGGCCCTCGCGACCGATGATGCGGCCCTTCACCTCTTCGTTCTCAAGGTTGAAGACCGAGACGGTGTTCTCCACGGCGGTCTCGGTAGCGGTGCGCTGGATGCTCTGGATGACAATCTTCTTGGCCTGCTCGGCGGCGGTAATCTTGGCTTCCTCGACGATATCCATGATGGTGGTGCTGGCTTCGGCGCGGGCCTCTTCGGTCATCGCGTCGACGAGCTGCTGCTTGGCCTCGTCGGCGCTCATGCCGGCGATATGCTCGAGTTTGGTGACGCTTTCCTTGTAGACTTTCTCCACCTCGGCCTGACGCTTCTTGAGGGCCTCAATCTGGTTGTTGAGGTTGTCGCTGACGCCTTTGAGCTCGTTGCTCTTCTTCTGCAGTTCGTCGACCTTCTGGCTGAGGGTCTGCTCACGCTGCTTGAGTTTGTTCTCGGCGTCGCGCATCTTGTTGTTCTGCTCGTTGACGCGCTTGTCGTGCTCGCGCTGCAGCTGGAGGAATTTCTCCTTGGCCTGGAGCTCTTTCTCTTTCTTGAGGACTTCGCCTTTCTCTTCGGCATCCTTGAGAACCTGTTGGCTCTTGGCAAGCAGTTTGTTACGTAACACTGTAGTGGTCAGCCATACGGCGATGCCGCCGCCTGCCACAATTCCGATTATGATAAATAGTACGGGCATGATGTGATTGAGTTTTTTTTTGTGGGAACGGCTGTTGGGTCAAAAAAGGCTAAGAGTCCAAAAGTCTAAAAAGATAATAAATCCTGCATCTGCGGTTTAAAGAGTTATGGTAAACTCCAAAAAGATAGGATTTGAGCGCCGGGCGTATCAGCCATACAACCTACCCGCCCCTGAGCCGACTCGGTTTGTAAATGGTGTTGAGTTTACAAACTGTCTCCCGTCGGATGCAGGATTTGTTCCAGCACGCTGTCGATGGACTGGAGCCTCTGGGCGAGGTCTGTGTCCTTGAAACGCAGCGAGTCTTGTATCTTGGTCAATTGAGTGATTTGCGTCAATGCCACCATAGCCAGCAAGTCCTGATGGTCGTTATAGGCATACATCTTACCATAGTTTTTCGCCTGCGTGTCGATAGCCTCCGCCGCCTTGCGCAATGCCTCCTCGTCTTCCGAGGCGACGCGAAGCTTGTACGTGCGTCCCAATATGTTAACCGATGCCGATACCGTTTCCATTATTACTCTTCATTATTTCCAGGCTCCTGTCGATGGTGCGTATCATCTGATTGATTTTAAGTTTTATCTCAGAACAATCGCCTTTCTCCGTCAACTTGTTCCCTAATTTTATTAATTTGTTTTCTTCTTTAAGGTTATTAATTAATATTTCTTTATCATTTATCGCTTCTTTGAGCTCGCGACATTCGTCCTCTTTCTCCGACACCAGCGCTCTCAGACGATTCACCTCGTCTGCCAACTGCCTCACTTTGAACTCAATCCCAGTTACCGATGTCTCGAAGTCGAACATTTTTTACTCTGCCGTTTACACAATAAAAAGCGGTGCAAAAATAGTATATTTTTTTAATATACACAAAAATTTTTTTAAAGGCTGTCGATGTAGACCTCCAGCAATTTGGCGGGTCCTTCGCTGTAGAGTTCCACGTTTTCGGCCACCGCGGGCACCAGCACGCACTCGCCGGCATGCAGCGGCACGATGGTGTCCATACTCTTCACCGCAGCGATACCGTCGACACACATGTAGACCACGAAGGTGTCGAAATCTTCGAGGTTCTTGCGCATCGGTTGGTCGAAGGGGATGAGCCGGGTGGTGAAGTAGGGGCAGGCGGCCAGCGTGGTGGTCTCGTTCACCCGTGCTTCGTAGCGGGTATTCGCATGTCCTTTGATGGCAGAGAAGTCGATGGCATCCATAGCCTCTTCGGTGTGCAGCTGCCGCAGGTTGCCGTCGGCATCGCGACGGTTGTAGTCGTAGATGCGGTAGGTGCAGTCGGAAGTCTGCTGTATCTCGGCCACCATCAAGCCTTTGCCGAGGGCGTGGACGCGTCCGGCGGGGATGAAGTAGACGTCGCCGGCTTGGGGCTCCTCGCTGTGGAGCAGCTCTTCGAGGTGGCCGGCGGCCAGCGCGGCTCGGTATTCCTCGGGGTCGGTGTCGCGCCGGAAGCCGCTGATGAGGCGCGCGCCTTTGTCGGCTTCCATCACATACCACATCTCGGTCTTGCCGCAGGGCATGCCGCGTCGCTGTGCCAGCTCGTCGTCGGGATGCACCTGGATGGAGAGGTCTTTGGCGGCGTCAATGACCTTGAAAAGCAGAGGGAATTCGGTGCCGAACTGTTCGAAGACCTTCTCGCCCACCAGGTCGCCCATGTACACTTCGATGGCCTCGTTGAGGGTGTTCTCGGCCAGGAAGCCGTTGGCAATGACCGATTCGCGCCCCTCGACAGAAGAGAGCGCCCACAGCTCGCCGCAGTTGGGCAGGGGGTCGTAGTCGAATCCGTAGTCTTTCAGCTTGTTGCCTCCCCAGATGACGTTCTTGTAGAGAGGCATGAATTTCAGGGGGTAGAGGGCAGATTGCATCAGTAAGAACGTGTAGTATGGCCGTGGGACTTGTTGGTTCCTTTCACTTTAATGTTCGATTTCACCGTCTGGGAGCTCTTCGACTTGCGGGGGTACATGGTCTCGCCCGAACTCTTGCACGACACCTGGATGCCACCGAGGGCCAAAATGGCGGCGATGAGCACCAACGGCAACGATTTTTTCAATATGTTTTTCATACTGTTATCTTATTTTCAGGTAGTTATATTATTTCGCTCTTTTTACTCTAAAGTACAAAGATATAAAAAAATTGAAAATGGGAATGAAAAAATGTTTTTTTATCCTCCCCATAACCTATTACTCACACCCCTTTGTGTTCTCGTTCCATATCTTGAGGAACGACTTGGAGATACGGTCCACATACTCGTGGCTGCCGATGTTCCACTGGATGGAGTCGGCCATATGGCGCTGCAAGGGTTCCAGGTCGTCGACCCCTTCGGTGGTGGGCAGCAGTCGCCAGCAGAATCCTTCGCAGCGGAAACGTCCGGGATAGAGGTTTTTGATGCGGTGATAGGCGTACTGGGAGAAGTAGACGGGGCGTTGAAAGTCGTTTTCGTTGATGATATCGAACGACCTCCTGAAGCCTGTGAGGTTCAGGTTGTAGATGTCGATATCCGTGCGGCGTTCCTCCACATGCTGGAGATACCATAGTGGGAAGGTGTCGTTGTCGCCCAGCGTGAAGAGGAGGGCTCCGTGGTCGCAGCTCTGCAGGTGGTTGAGGCTGATGTCGTGTACCGAGTGGCAGTTGTGGCGGTCGTGATCGCTCCAGTTGCCGACGGCCAGCAGCAGCGGCGCCAGCATCACCAGCCATTTCCACTTGCCACTTGCCGCTTGCCACTTTTCGCATATCTCGGCGGCCCCAATGCCTATCCAGACGGCGAAAGCGTAGAAACTCAGCACATAGACGTAATCGCGTTCGCGTGGCTCATAGCAGGGGTGGTTGAGGTAGAGGTTCAGGATGATGCCGCCGAAGAGGAAGAGCAGCAGCACCAGGTGGAAGTCGCCGCGCCTCCGCCGTCGGTGTCGCCACAAGCCCCAGATGCCCAGCAGGAAAGGCAGCACCGACACCACCACGATATTCCAGTCGTAGTTCCAGCGGCCGATGAAGTTGAACATCATATAGCGGCAGTACATGAAGCCGAACTGGTAGACGGCATAGTACACCACGTTGTCCACCACACTCGTGGGGTCTGTCGTCCCCCAGCGGCCCCAGTTCTCGCTGTCTTTCTCGCGCCACATGCGGGGATAGAAGGGCGCTTTCACATATTGGTCGCGTCCGAGGTATTCCTTGAAACGCTCGTAGGTCGAGGGGTCGCCGGTGTTGATGGGAGGGTTGCTGGCGGCACGCAGGGGGATGATGGCGTAAGGCGTGAGGCCCAGGAGAAAGAAGACGATGCCCAGCACCACCGTCCTTGTCCAGAGCCACCAGGGTTTACCCTGGGACAGGCCCCTGCGAACGCCTCTCACAAATATCCAGAGGAGTGCCGGCGCTGTGAGGAGCGTCATCAGGTGGACGCAGACGCCGAGGCCCAGCAGGAGGGCCACCAGCAGCAGGTTGCGGTTGTCGCCGTCGCGCTCCCACCGCAGCATCAACCACACGGTGAGTGCGCAGAAGAGCATCGCCATACTGTACACCTCGCTCTCCACCGCGGAGAACCAGACGGTGTCGCAGAAGAGGTAGCAGAAGGCGCCGCAGGCAGCAGCCCATTGGGGATTGCCCACGGAATTGCTTCGCTGCAACAGCAGGAGGATGGTTTTGTAGAGCAGCAGCACCGTGAAGGCGCCGCAGAGGACGGAGACGAGGTTGCTCAGCGGCGCCACCCACAGGGGGTTGCCAAAGGAGAGCAGCATCGCACAGTGGGTCACCAGTTGGTAGAAGGGTGCTCCCGGCGGATGCCCTATCTGAAGTCCCCAGCCGGTGGCGATGAACTCGCCACAATCCCACCAGCTGGCCGAGAGGTCCATGGTGAAGAGGTAGGTGGCGAAAGCCACCAGAAAAACTACCAGTTGACTACGGCTTTGTTGAAGATATCTTCGCATAGTTCTGTGACTATTTCGCCCATCAATCCGGCCTCCACCGACGAGAAGTCGAGGGTGGCGGAGTAGTCGCGGTAGCGCGAGAACGACTGTTCGAAGTTGGCCTCGGGGTCGATACTGTTGGTGAAGCGCACCTTGACGGTGATCGTGAGACGGTTCATCGACACCTCGTCGTTGCTCGAGAGGGCGGCGGCGCGCGTGTCATAGCCAGTTATCTCGCCTTCCACATGCAGGTCGCCCTCGCTGCCGTTCATCACCGACAGGGGCGTCTGGCTGGAGAACATCTGTATCAGCTCGTCGGTGAGCTTCGAGCTCAGCTGCGGGTTCACCGTGGTGGCGTTGTTGGGGAAGGTGGCCACCGACAGCGTCTTCGCCCCCGGCGGTATCGACGCTCCGGTGAACGAATAGCCGCCCGAGCAGCCTATCAAGACGAAAGCGGCAATCACACAGAGTGACCGCCTCAGCCACCTTTCACCTTTAATAATCCCTCGAGTCTTCATCGATGCGCTGTTCGTCTTCCAGTTGCCACAGCAGGAAGCCCGACTCCTGCTGGATATAGTTCAGCACGGCGATTTTGGTGACCAGGTCGGGAATGGCCGCCACCTCGCTGATAAGTGCATCAATCTTGCCTTTAAATTCCAAATTCATAATTATCCGTTTATTCTATTGTAATAATGCCACCAGAGTTCGGGGATTTCGTTCTCCATAGCCCGCTGGTAGTCGTCGTAGCTGCAGGGGATGAGCGTGTGCCGCAGGTAGCGTTCGCGCCGTTCGGTGTCGTCGCAGGGCACCTCCATCCACCAGCGGTCGCTCTTCAGGCTCTTGTAGAAGACGATGTCCAGCCCATGTTCGCGCAACTCCACGGTGAAGCGCTTGTAGAACTGTTTGTCGCGATGCGGGAAGTCGTTCTGGCGGTAGTAGAAGCCCTCGATGAAGAACCACACGGCATGCGCCAGCATATGGGCCGTCTGCCCGTTGTGGTCGCGCGAGGGGTTCATCTCGAAGAAGCCCATGCAGGAGGTCTTGTCGCTCATGCCGGCGAAGCGCGCCAGCTGGCACACCTGCTCGCCGTAGAAGCCGTGGGGCGACGGGGCGTTGTTGGCCGGCGCATCGCTCTGGCGCACCGCGCTGATATCCACCGCCACCACGTCGCTGTAGCGTATCAGGGGCTCCGCATTCTCCATCTTCACCTGCGCCTCCCCCAGACGGCGCGTGCTGAATTTCAGCTCCTCCATCAGCTGTATCATCTCCTGCCCCACGAAATAGGTCTGGTAGCCCACGTTCATGAAGTCGAACAGGTAGTTGGGCTGCTGCAGGATGATATGCTGCAGGTAGTTATGCGAGTTGATCTCTTCGCCCCCCTCGAGGTCGAAGTGCGAGTCGACAGAGCAGATGTTGATGACGCGCCCCAGCACCTCGTAGGCTTTGTAGATGGGGAACAGCAGGTCGTCCGAGCCGCCGAGGATCACCACCGTCAGCCCGTTCTCTATCAGCTGGTGCAGCGCTTCGATAAGGGCGAAATAGGTGTCGCGCTTCTCGGCCCCCGGGGCGATATTGCCCAGGTCCACTATTTTTGTCTCCTCGTGGGGTTTCGCCAGACGGTAGAGGTAGTGGCGGATGGGGTCGGGAGCGGCGGCGCAGCCGCGGTTGTCCACCGAGCCGCGGTCCTCCTTCACTCCCAGCAGCACCAGGCGCGCCTCGCCCAATTCCGGGAAACGGCCCCGTTCGGTATACGCCACGATGTCGTCCCCCAGCATCGGCCGGAACTCCTGGCTCCGGAAGTCCACAACCTCTGTATCGATAGGCTCAAAATAAGTGCTCAACTCCATAATTCTTCTTCTTTTCTAAAAAATTATAACTCACAATCGCCGTTTTTATTGTGTCTCATTCCCAACATTATTTCATTGCCCTTGTCGTCGGGCTGTCCGCCGGGGGGCAAAAACCAAAAACACAATGCCAAATGGCAAAAAATACACCTTCGGAATGGGGCGCAATCGATGAATTTTAAATTTTTTAACAATGCAATAATACGCTGAAAATCAACTTAAAGCTTTGAACTTGGAACTTGAAACCTAAATTTTTTTTTGTCAGTTCAAAAAATGGTTGTATTTTTGCACTCGAATTCAAGAGCGAATTCAGCAAAAAAGTTGGGGTATTAGCTCACTTGGCTAGAGCGTGTGACTGGCAGTCACAAGGTAATCGGTTCGATTCCGATATACTCCACGAAAAAGAGACCGACAAGCGGCCTCTTTTTTTTGTCCGCTACCCCACCCCGGGTGGCGGCTTTTTTTTCGTCCTCTTGATTACCTAAAATGAAGTGTTAATATTTGTTAAAAAATGTTAAATGAAATTTTCCCGAAAACACAAAAAAATCGCGGTTTTTGTTATTCTCCCAGCCCTGGCGGGCTGTAATCCAGAAATCCAGAAATTCGATTTATAGATCTCGCACAGCGGGAGAAAGAAGAAGCGCGAGCAGGAGAACAGCGATGTTATTATTTAACGACAACAGAGAATGATGATATTAACGACAACAGAGACAACAGAGACAACACGCTCAACACAACAAGTGTTGAGCCAGGCTGCCGCGTCAAAGCGACCCGCATGTGGCGGGGCGCAAGTT
>CADCEC010000015.1 GCA_902800395.1 uncultured Bacteroidota bacterium
GCCGCGGGGCCAGTCGATAGTGGAAAGTGGGAAACTGAAAGTGGAAAGTTGGGGGCTTTCGTAGATGCGGCGGCCGCGGAGGTCGTAGGCTTCGATGCGGGAGATGCCGAAGGAGGAGGTGATGCGGACGCTGTTCCTGGCGGGGTTGGGGGCCACGTTGGTGTAGCGGTAGATAAGGTCGTTGGGCTTGATGGCCAGGCTATCGCCGGGGTTGACGATGGTGTCAATGGGTGTGACGGTGGTGTCTCGTGGTGCAATGATGGCATACAAAAAGCGGTGAGGCTCACAAATGGACGAATAAAACCGCCATGGATTTACGGTGTCGTTGTTAGTCTTATGATATCCAAATACCCATGGTTCCTTTACGGGACGTCTTTCATTCCCATCCTGAAAACCTTTGAGTGCGAAACAATATTTATAGGTACTCGTGTTGGTTTCAGCATCCCATGTTCCTCTTTCAAAGGTATAGCCAACATAGAATGTGTCAAAGACGGTGACGGGATGGTCAAAATAGAGTTCATAGACAGGGATGGGGGGTAGGGGGATATTGGGGTCGTAATAGTGTGCGTTCAATTGGGTCAACTGCAGATAGTATGCTATTGCAGAGTCTCGCAGGTGGACACATTTCTCGCCTATAACCCGCAGATTGTTCGTCCCGTTTGGCTCATAGAGGCGCACCATGCTGTAAAGGCTGTCCATCGTGCTGTCGATATAATAGTATTCGCTGAAGTGTCTTTGCGGCTGCAGGCTGATGGTTAATCCGTAGATTTGAAGTGTGTCGCTGGTATGGAATGCATATGCCGCCTCATCAAACTGGTCGCGGAGTATAGCATCGGATGTAAGTATTACCGTATCGCGTTCAATCCAAGGAGTGTAGAAATAGATGTCTTTCGGGCTGTTCGCCACAATGGTGTCCTGAGCCAGCATAGAGGCATTCATTGCGGACACGAAGAACAAGAGAATTGCAATCTTTTTCATATTAATTATATTTTAAAATTATTTTCCGCAGGTAACTTTCAACGGATTATTCATATCGCGGGATTCGAGTTCTAACATTTGGATATTATAATGATAGAAGTCTATTTGAGGCTTTTTTTGATGCTCTACCACATCCTGTTTTCTCGCAAAAGAGAAAACCTCCTCAGTACATTCTCCCCAATAATCGAATTGGTATCTATAGAGTTTTAGATAGTGTTGATTAATGTCATGTCCTGAGGCCACAAAACACTTGTCACGGGTAGAGAGCCATGCCAGCGAGTTTAACTTATGGTCCCGGTATTTGTGGCAAAACAAGGGTCCACCCTGGGCTACCAGTGAATAGTTGAGATGGTAGATCATGCTGGAGTCTCCTCTACTGAACCACTCCAACGGAGTGGCCAAAAGATCCAGGTCGTCTTTCGCTCTGTTGAATTTCACATCCCGTGGCCATAGGTCTTCTGTCCCATCAATACTGAGATGGTCCAGGGGTGTCGTTGTTGAAAAACCGAAGAGATGAATGTCTCTAATGCTTTTGTATTTATATACTGCAACAAGATAATTATTCTTGCAGTACTCAAGGAGTATGATTCCGATTTTGGGTACATTCAAAATATCTTGTGTTATGGTGCAAGTAAAAATTGTAGTTCCAATTGTGGTTGGTTTATTTATGAATAAAACACTTCCGTTATCCGCTGATGTTGAAATCGCCACATGCAGGTCTGTAACCTCCACATCATAGAAGAACATCAGAGGGACATTATCAAAAATGTATGATTTATTCTCGGTAAAAAAGTTGGGGGCCAAGCGGACTTCATCAATAACAAAATCAGGGTCAATATCTCCCATGTGCCCCAACAATACTACATGCAGGTCAATAGTTGTGGTGTCAACCGAGAAAACATCAAGCTTGTGGCAGGATACTCCTATGACATCATTGTAATAAACATCCACTGAAGGAAACCCGTTCAAAGGAAAATAGCCCCATATGCCGTAAGAATCATCTCCATACCATATTTGTCCACAAAAGTATACAGTGTCGCGGAAGATTTCGAAATCGTTAATACGCATCGAATCTGTGCCATCGACATAATCCAACCAGAGTTGGTCTGCCGAAGTTAGGCTCTCGTCAACCAATGTGAAGCGGCTGCGTCCACTACTGTTGTTACAGACAAGCCATAGACCGCTTCGCGTTTCCCTGACGATGGAAGTGACATCACTCAAGTTCAATACCTCGGTGGTTTTCTCTTGTGCTTCTAAACATCCTGGTAGCAGCAGTACTAACGTCGCTAATGCGAAAAATCTTTTTATTGTATTCATAATTATAATTTTACAATTGATTATTGTTTTTGTTTTCTGGTGCTTCGATACCTGCTGCACAATATTATAGAATCTTCTGCGTTATTGATTTTGTACAGATTCTTCCTGTGCATCAGGCAGCCCCTTGGGTGGCGGGGAAGGGTGACATTCAAAGGTGGTACTTCAAATTACACCCTCCCCGCGTCGGGGCTGTTCTTATTGCCCTTGTGGGTCCGACACTGCACCGGGTTATCGGCAAGGGCTGATTCGGATGAATTTCATGGCTGGTTAGTTTTTAGGGGTTAATAACTTTATCTTTCCGCCACACAGGTGTATTCGCCTGTCCCTTGGTCAAAGGTGATTGTGACAATATAACCTTGGTCTGTCATTGCTTCCGACCATTCGTGAGCTTTGTTTGCATCTTTGGTGACGAAGGTAACTTTCTCCTTGCTCTGCGATATCAGGGAGGAACGATTCTTGGAGAAGGAGACTTCGTACCCTTCACGGGCGAGGGCCAGCATCCTCTCCACAAAGGCATCCCATTCCGATTCGCTCAGGGTAGTCTGGAATACCTCCCCATTGATGGAATACATCACATGAATGGTCTCCGAAGTCTGTTCCGAACCAACTAACGGGTTGATGTCGTCTGTCTTTTGGCATGAGACAGCGACCAGGCTCAGCGCTGCGAAAAGCGCTACTTTTTTAAAATTCATTTTCATTCTTTAACTTTTTTATTTCGGTTAAACTTATTGTTTCTTTTGTTTTTTGTTCATCTGTCAAAAATACACATATACATCTTTTGGTATGGGACGCGATTACTAAGCGGCTTTCAGGTTTTTTGCGGGATTTTCGTTTTTTTATGTTGTCTTTATCCATATAAAATTTTGTGATAGAATTACGACCGTCACTAACCAGACTTTTCTTGTCGAAAGTATATCTGTCAATTAGACTTTTGGGCATTCCGAAGTCGGCCATGTGGCAGATAGTAGCGGCAGAGCTTGACGGCTCCCACCACGGTCGCCAGCAGGCAGACGACGACAACGGCGATGGCTATATACTTGTTTTTTTTCATTGTTGGTAGACTAAATGGTCAATCATGGGGACGGCATCGGGCGCATAGCTGCCGGAGTAGGATGAATAACGCATCGGTATGGCAAAGGCAGTGGTATTGACGCCCACGGCAAGGAGGAGGGAGAGGGCGACAAGAGTCTTATAGCGCTTTATGCGGCGGCGGCATCTTTTTTTAGTCCACTCGACGTAGCCGTCGGACATGTAGTCGAGAAGGATGGTGAGGTTGTTGTCTTTCATGGTGACTGGGGGGGGGTAATTTTTCATTTCTTTTCTATTTTCAGGGCATATTCTTTCATGTGCTCTGTGATACGGTGAATCTGTTGTCGGACGACAGTGGCGTTGGTTCCAAGGATTACTGCTATCTCTTTGGCTTTGAATCCATCGACATAGAGGTTGAGAATCTTTTTTTCGGCGGAGGAGAGGCACTCCATGTATACCTCAAGGTACTCGGAGCAGTCGTCTGTGTCCGCCGGGATGGTGGCAAAGCGGTTGGCGTCGCCGTAGAGTTGGATGGGGACTTTTTTACGTTTGAACAATCCGCGGAAGTAGTCGCGTGCGATATAGTTTATCCATCGGCGTTGCTGTGTGAGGGTGGCGTCTGGTCGCAGTTTGGCATAGCCCAGCCAGAGGAGGATGGAGATATCCTGCACATAGTCGAGGCCTCTGTCGGGGTCGCCTCCGGCATAGCGGTCGCAGAGTTTCCAGATGAAATGTTTGTGTTCCACAAGGAAACTGCCGAAATCGGTTTTTATGTTCTTTTTCTCCTCCATGGGTGGGTCCTATACAAAAGGGCACAATTCGGTCAAAAGTTTAAAAATTGAAAACCTCTTTATATATATAATAGTACTTTTTTTGGCAAAATGTGACAAAACGGGTATTTTTTTAACATTTTTTTTTGCCGGCGGGTATCCGGCGCTCCAAAATTTGCTACAAAAAATGTGCCTTCTTTTCGTGTGACGGTGTTTATGTCAGGTAATTTATGTAAATTTGCAGTTGGTTATGGATGTCGGAACAGATATACAAGTGCGTGAAAACGAGGGTTGTCGGGAGGTCTTCGACCCTGTACGCCGCCGCTGGGTGGCGCTGACACCCGAGGAATGGGTGCGTCAGCAGACCCTCGTGCGGCTCCACGCGGCGGGCTACCCGCCGGAGGTGATGCAGGTGGAGGGCGCCATTACGCTCAACGGCATGACACGCCGCTGCGACATCGTGGTGTACCGCGACGGACAACCCTGGATGATTGTGGAGTGCAAGAAAAGTGATATTCCGCTCACCCAGAAGGTATGCGACCAGGCCTGCCGATACAACACCGTTTTGAGGGTGCCATATCTGTTGCTAACGAATGGAAGACAGGAGGTTATCGTGGCTGTGGACTTCGAAAAAGGATGTCTCAGACAGCTGGCTGACCTGCCGCCATTTCAAAAAAAATGTTAAATTTTGAACCAAAAACGGCACCTCGCCGTCTATTATATATATGGGAAGATCTGACATACGACGACAGCTGGAAGAACACTACCTGGATTTCTTCAGTCTCGCTATGTCAATTCTCAAGGACGAGGACGATGCGCGCGACGCTGTGCAGGAGGCGCTGACAAGGACCATGATGAAGTTGATGTTGAGGGAGCCCTGCAATTTCTGCATGCGCACACTCAGGCACCTGTGTATCGACACGCTGCGCCAGCGCCACCGCATGGTGGAGATTAAGGAGACGATGATGGTCACCGACCCGGAACACGAGGAGCTGCTGGAGCTTGTGAGAAGGAAGAAGGAGGAGCTGGGCGAGATGGCGAGGACGGTGCTCGAGTTGCACGACGAGGATGGCCACACCCTGACAGAGGTGGCGGGGATGCTGAGCTTGAGTCCTTCCACCGTGAAGCGCATCCTCTACGATGCACGCGATGAGATGAGGAGGAAGCTGGAGAGGGAGATGTGATGACAGTTGATAGTTAATAGATAATAGTTAATAGTTGGTATATTATGGATAATAGGTTGCAAATGCTTTTGGAGAGGTACCGCGAGGGTACATTGAGCGACAGTGAGCGTTCGGAGTTGGAGCGCCTGAGCCATAAAGAGGAAGTCCTCTCCGCCGCGCACAGCAGGGCTACAGGCATCATCCGCCGCCGTGTGGCGCTGGCGGTGTCGGCCCTGATGATTTGTGGCGCCGGCCTCTGGGCGGTGCTGCCGGGAAGCCGGCAGATGCCCGAGGTGGCCGATATGGTCCAGCCAGTTCCCGAGCTTCCCGTGGAGGTGCAGGAGACGGTGGCGCCGAAAGCTGCCGCCGAGCCCGCACCGCTGGTGGCGGAAGCCCGCGAGGTCAAACGCCCTGCCGCCGAAGCCCGCAAGACACGTCCCGTCGCAGCAGTTCCCACGGAGAAGCCTGCCGAGATGGTTGTCTCTGAAAGGTCATCGAGCGAGCCCGTGGTGATGTGCAACAACCAGTGCGACGCCGACTCGGTGATTAGTGACATCAGAAAATTCCTGGCGTATGAAGGGATGTAAGTTTTTTATGCTTCTGCCGTTGCTGCTCGCTACGCTCGCAGCGCAGGGACAGACGGAGCTGTACAAGCGCTATGCTTCGCAACCGGGTGTCAAAGTGGCGTCGGTGAACGGCTTCGCTATCGACAGCACCGCGCGCGTCGATGTCACCGTTCTGGAGGCGCAGGACGACGAGGGTTGGGAGTGGATGAAGAAAGAGTTCTATATCGGCGACCTCTCGCCCGAGCAGCAGGCGGGCCTCAACGAAGGCTACGATGCCGTGCTCTTCGCCCGCCGCAGCCGCTCCAACCCGCGCGAAAATGCGCCCATCCGCAATGAAGAGATTGACATTGCCGGCAGCTGCTACATCGGCATCTCCTATCTCAACCACGCCGTCTACATCTTCTGCGCCGACAGCGAGGAGCAGTACGACGCCGTAGTGTCGCTGCTGGTGAAGAAGATTATGCATGCAAACATAAAAAGATAACAGATAGAGATTAAAGGGTTTCGCTCATACGTGGTCGTCGTTATGCTGCTGCTCCCTATTGCGGCAGCAGGGCAGTCGTGTGAGTATTATCTTCCCTACAGCCAGAACTTCAACCAGAGTTTCGACCTCGAAAACGGTTATTTCAATCCGCTCTACGATACCACCCTCGTCTTTTATGATAATTGTTGGAAGCAGATACTCTACCGCACCACGGGCAGGTGGCCGTTCGTGGGCAGGCCTCCGCGCGAAGATTACGATAACTTAGCGTTGCGCCTTTATGCCGACCACCCGTTTGAAGGGAATGACAGGGTGGAGTATACCTATATGCTGTCGCCTTTTTTCAGAAACACACCTTTCGTTATCTCGTTCGATTACTGCAATCTGATTATCAGTTCGGAGACAGATGATGAGGGGGTGTGGATAGATCTCACCTCTGAGCGGACAGGGTCCTTTCAGCTGGGTTATGTTTCCGACACCAACCAGCCGGAGAGCAGTTATCACGCCATCACCACCATTGTTATGGATCCCGCAGAGGGCGCTACCAACAGGATGCAACATTTCCGTATCGACCTTGAGACTTTGTATGGTACTGTACCGCACATAGAACAGATTGCTTTCAAGATGTTGACGGATATGACGGGAGTGAAGTACACCAATATCTATATCGATAATTTCCGTGTCTCGAGTGGGATAGACTCCACTATCGTCAACTATCGTGACACTGTCTGTCCGGGAGCAGCCTACAGCGGCTATGGATTCACTATCGACAGTACGGAGACAGTCACCCCCGGCCTCCATACTTTTGTCCGCGAGGAGATGGTGGAGAGTCACTTGAAGGTGGTTTATCATCTGCTGCTTTGGGTAGAGGAACCTGTAACTACCCATGTCGACGCCACGCTTGCCCTGGGCGATACGTTGCAGTTTCTCGATAGTCTCATCGTCGATACGGGTGATTATGTGTTCTCTTTGACATCGATGCGGGGTTGCGACTCTATGGTGGTACTGCATGTGGAAAGGCAAGAGGTGGCCCTCAGTGTGTCGTCGCAACACGTATGTCCCGGCGAGGAGGTGATTTTGACCGTTTCAGGGGTTCACACCTTCCGCTGGGCTTCCATCCCTTCCGATCCATTGCTCGAGAGCCAGCAAGGGCGAAATACCGTTGCTGTGCATCCGATGGAGTATACCGTCTATCAGGTGCTTGATGCCGAAGGCGTGCTCCTCGCCGCTATCGACGTAGGGATGGAGTCGTGCGAGGGTTTGTGGTTTCCCAATGCCTTCACACCCGATGCAGAGACCAACAACCGATTTGTTATCCAGACCTCGCTCCCCGTCGAGGAGTTCGAGATGACCATTTATACCCGTAATGGACTGCTGGTGTGGCATAGCGAAGATATCGACAACCCCTGGGACGGCACCCGCAACGGCACACCTCTGCCGCAGGGCGCCTACGTCTACCATTGGCGCCTGAAGTCGAATAACCGGGTCCGTTCCGGTCTCGGCACCATCACGCTGTTGCGTTAAACCAAGAATGTGATTTCCTTCATGCCGCAGCTGAGGTGGCGGCCGTCGGCGGTGGTGAGGAGCAGGCGGCCGTGGGGGTCGATACCCGTGAGGGTGGCGGTGAGTTCCTCTTCATTATATATATAACGTGCGGTGACGTTTATATTCAGCAGGTGCGCGAGATATTCCGGCTCGGGGTCAATGCCGTTTTTCAAGTCGTTGTATCTCTTCTCGATGCAGGCAAGGATTTTTTTTAAGAGAGGCTCCAAGTCGTATTCTTCGCCGGTGAGCAGTGCCATCGAGGTGGGGTTGGGCACCCAGTCGGGGAAGACGGTCTGGTTGACGTTGAGGCCGATGCCACAGATGGCAGAAGCTATCTGTGCGCCCTGCAGGCGGGTGCTCACCAATGTGCCGCAGATTTTTCGTTTGCCGACATAGATGTCATTGGGCCATTTGACCTTAAGGTCTTTAGTGTCTTTAAGGCAGTCGCAGAGGGCCAGCGAGAGGGCTTCGGTGAGCTTGAACTGGCGGTCGGCGGGCAAGAAGGTGGGATGGAGCACGAGGCTGAAGGTGAGGTTCTTGCCGGGCTCGGCCTCCCAGTGGTTGCCGCGCTGCCCGATACCGGCGGTCTGCTGCAAGGCCCAATAGCAAGTGAAGTCCTCCACCTCAGCGAGGTCGAGGGCTTCACAATAACGGTTGGTCGAGGGCACTGAGGCCAGGCGATGAATCTTCATTATAGTAACTATAGTGACTATAGTAACTATAGCATGCTATCAGATGCTCATGATTTCTTTCTCCTTGGCGGCGTAGATTTTGTCGCACTCGGCGATGTTCTTGTCGGTGATGTCCTGGAGGTCTTTCTCCACCTGCTTCACCTCGTCTTCGGGGACCGATTTGTCCTTGAGCTTCTTGACCTTGTCCATGACATTGCGACGCACGTTGCGGATGTTGACCTTAGCGTTCTCAATCTCGGTCTTGGCGGACTTGCAGAGCTCCTTGCGGCGCTCCTCGGTCAGCGGAGGAATGACGATGCGCAGGAGGTCGCCTTCGATGCGCGGTGTGAAGCCGAGGTTGGCGTCGAGGATGGCCTTGTTGATAGGGCTGACCATGTTTTTCTCCCAAGGCTGGATGACGATGCTGCGGGCGTCGGGGGTGTTGATGTTGGCCACCTGGCTGATGTCGGTCATGGTGCCGTAGTAGTCCACCTTCACACCGTCGAGCATGCCGGGATTGGCCTTGCCGGCGCGGATTTTGGCGAGTTCCTTGTCGAGGAAGTTGAGGGAACTCTTCATGCTTGTTTTCGCCTCTTCGAGGCAGGCTTTCGATAGGTCGTTCATAATATTGTTTTTTTAGTTTTTGCTTATGAGGGTGCCAATCTCTTCTCCGTCCACCACCTTCAGCAGGTTGCCGGGCTTGTTCATGTCGAAGACGTAGATGGGCAGGTTGTTGTCCTCGGCGAGGGCGAAGGCCGTGAGGTCCATAATCTTGAGTTTCTTCTCCAGGGCTTCGCTGTAGCTGAGGGTGAGGTATTTCTTCGCCGTGGGGTCTTTCTCGGGGTCGGCGGTGTAGACGCCGTCGACGCGGGTCCCTTTGAGGATGACGTCGGCCTTGATTTCGATGGCGCGGAGCGTGGAGGCGGTGTCGGTGGTGAAGTAGGGGTTACCGGTGCCGCCGCCGATGATGACGACGCGGCCTTGCTCCATGGCCTCGATGGCGCGACGACGGCTCATCTCCTTGCAGATGGGCTCGATGGCGAGGCCACTGAGGAGCTCGGTCTTCAGCCCCTGACGCTCGAGTTCTGCTTGGAGGGCCATACTGTTGATGAGCGTGGCCATCATGCCCATGTAGTCGCCCTGCACGCGGTCCATGCCTTTGGCGGCGCCGCTGAGACCGCGGAAGATGTTGCCGCCACCGATGACAATGGCGACCTCGCAGCCACGCTCCACGGCACCTTTGATGTCGAGGGCGTACTGCGTCAACATCTCGGGACTGATGCCGTAGCTTTGGCTGCCCATAAGTGACTCTCCACTCAGTTTGAGCAATATTCTGTTGTATTTCATATTATTAATATGTTGTCTATTAAGTAAATATAAATAATTCTCCGCTTCGTTTCAAACAACGAAGATAGTGTTTTTTTTTGAACTGTGCAAATTTTTTTTCAGCTGGCGATGCTGAGGGTGGCGATGCTGATGCGGATATCCTTCACTTGGCCGAAGGCGTCGCAGCAGCTGACGAGGGTGGCGCCGGTGGTGAGGACATCGTCGACGAGGAGGATATGGCGGCCTTCGAGTTGCTCGGGGTGCTTGACACGGAAGGCTCCTTCGACATTCTGCTCTCGTTCGGCGGCGCTGGTGAGGCTCTGCTGGCTGGTGTAACGATGGCGGACGAGGGCCTTGGTGTTCACCTCGCGATTCATCACCTCTGCGATACCGCGGCAGAGCAGTTCGCTCTGGTTGTAGCCGCGCTGGAGGCGCCGCCGCCAGTGGAGGGGTACGGGTACCAAGAGGTCGATGTCGTCGAAACGGGCGGAATGCAACAACTCCAGTCCCAGCTGGCGCCCCATAAAGAGGCAGAGCTCGCTGTTCTTGTGGAACTTCATGGCGTGGATGAGTTTCTGCACGGTGTTGCCATGATGGAAGACGAGGAGGGAGGTGGCGTTCGCGAAGGCTGGAATACGCCCGGTCAGGAGCCGCTCGGTGTGATTGTTGTCGTGACCGCTATAGAGGGTATGCGTGAGCGACGTGAGACAGTTCAGGCATATCTGCCGTTCTCCCCGCACCAGCACCTCGCCGCAGCAGGCGCAAGTGCTTGGAAAAAGAACTTGGAGCAAGGGGAAAGTGAAATGTGAAAAGTGAAATTTCACCTAAACTTCTTTTCTTTAAACTTTAAACCTTAAACTTTAATCTTTACCCAAAAACAGGCAGCTGTCGCCGTAACTGAGGAAACGGAATCCGTGGTCGAGGGCGAAGCGGTAGCAGTCGCGCCAGCGGTCGCCGATGAGGGCGGAGACCAGCAGCAGGAGGGTGCTCTTGGGCTGGTGGAAGTTGGTGACGAGGCCATCGATGACACGGTAGCGGTAGCCGGGGGCTATCATCAGCTGCGTCTCGCCGTCGAGGCGGTCGGTATCGTGGCGCTCCATCCAAGTGAGGATATTTTCAAATGCTTGATTGCATGATTGCTTGATTGCTTGAATCTCGAGTTCGTAGGGGTCCCACTGGTTCACGTGCATGTGGTCGAGTGCGGGGTTGGCCTCCAGCTGCACGCCGAACCAATAGAGGCTTTCAAGGGTGCGCACCGAGGTGGTACCAACGGCTATCAGCGGCTTGCCCTGATGGGCGATGATGTGTCGCAGGTTGTCGGCGGTGACGTGGACGGGCTCCACGTGCATCTCATGCTCGCCGATGGTGTCGGTGCTTACGGGCTTGAAGGTGCCGGCACCCACATGCAGGGTGATGTATTCGGTTTGGATTCCTTTGTCTTTCAGGTGGGCAAATACCTCGGGGGTGAAGTGCAACCCAGCGGTGGGGGCGGCCACGGAGCCGTCGTGATGGGCGTAAACGGTCTGGTAACGGGTGGCGTCGGAGGCTTCGGCCTGACGGTTCAGGTAGGGCGGCAGGGGGATGACGCCGGCGGCCTCGATGACCTCGGCGAAACTCAAGCCACCAGTCCACTCGAAGTCGACAATCCAAGCATTGCCAACTGCCTCGCGGCGCGAGGCAGTGAGGGTAATCTCGGCGGTGCCGAGATGAACATTCAATGCCAGTGGACCGCTTTTCCACTTCTTGTTGTTGCCGATGAAGCAGTTCCAGGTGCAGCGCTCGCGCTGTTCGAAGGCTTCAGAGACAGCCATCTGGTAGGGCTCGAGACAGAAGACCTCTATTACCGCGCCGGTCTCCTTGTGGAAGAAGAGGCGGGCATGGATGACCTTGGTGTCGTTGAAGACGAGGAGTGTGTCCTTCGGCAGCAGGTCGGGTAGGTCGTAGAAATGGTGTTCGGAGATGTCGTCGCCCTTGAGGCAGAGCAGCTTGGAATGGTCGCGCTGCGCTATGGGGAACTTGGCAATGCGCTCCTCGGGCAGCGGGTAGTCGTAGTCGGCGATAGGGATATTTTTCAGCTCACTCAGCATGTTTCTTCTGTGTGATTGCGGAGAGGATGATATACCAAAGGATGATGAGCGAGATGGCGTACCACTGGCGACTGGCAACGATGATGGCTGCGCAGCCGATGAAAAAGAGATACTGCACACTATTGCTCTTCCAACTCATCTCCTTGAAGTTGAATTTCAGCGAGAACATCGGCAGTTCGGAGACCATCAGCACGTCGGTGACAAGGGAGATGGCGATAAGGGCGATGATGAAGGTGAGTTCGTCCATCGGTAGTGCCGGCGTGAGAGCCACGCCCACCCAGATGAGGGCGTTGGCAGGTGTCGGCAGGCCGAGGAAGGAGTGACTCTGACGGCTGTCGATGTTGAATTTGGCCAGACGGTAGGCAGCGAAGAGAGGGATGAGTAAAGCAGTGTAAGGAAGGAATTCCGGCCACTTTTCATCCACACCGTTGCAGAGGATATTCCATAGGATAAATCCCGGTGCCACACCGCTGGTGACCACGTCGGCCAGCGAGTCGAGTTCCTTGCCCAGCGGCGAAGCAACATTCAATAGGCGAGCCGCTAGACCGTCGAAGAAATCAAGGAAGATTCCCAGGCAAATCATCAGCGATGCCCTTGTCAGGTCGCCTCTGAGGGCGGCTGCAATAGCAATCACCCCACACAACAAGTTGCCCAGGGTGATGAGGTTGGGAATCTGGCGACGGATCATTTACCAGAGCTTGATGATGAGCTTGAACTCCTCGTCGTTCCAGTACTCTTTGAATTCGGTGTCGACGGCGGCTTTGCGCTTGTATTCGTATTTGTCGTCGATGGAGGCCTTGAGGGCCTTGAGACATTCGTCGCGGTCGCCACGACGGGCGTAGCAGACGGCACGGAGGTACTTCACGTCGGCGTTCTGGTCGAGGCAGCAGTTGAGGGTCTGCAGGGCGGCGCCTACCTCGTCGTTCATCAGCTGGGTGAAGGCGAGGTTGTAGGTGCAGGTGCTGTTCTTGAGGGCTTTCTTGGCCTCGGTGTAGTTACCTTGCTTGAGGTTCAGGATGGGGATGTTGGCGGCGGCATCGGTGCTGCCCTGACGGATGGCCTCGTTGAAGTAGTACTTGGCCAGCGCATAGTCCTTCTTGGCTAGGAAGAGCAGACCGGTATTGTTGAGCACGTCGGGGTTATGGGGATTGAGGTCGCGAGCCACGTTGAGGTAGCGCTCGGCCTCGCCGATGGAGTCGAGATAGAAAGCCACAGCGCCGGCATTGTTCCAGGCGGCCCACTCCTGCGAGTGGTTCTCGGTGGCCCATTTGTAGTATTTCAGTTTGGTGTCGTAGTTGTAGTTGATATAGGCGGCATACATCAGTTCGTCGAACGAGAGTTTGGCGGGCTGCAGGGAGGCGAGCTTGGCGAGCTCGGGGTCGGTGCGGCGGGCCTCAGAGTAGTAGAGGGCAATCTGCGCACGGCGCAGGTTGGGGAAAATCTCGTTTTTCAGCTCGTCGTAGGTCTCGGCCATGTTGCGGATCATCTGCTCGCGCTTCAGCACGTTCTGCTGAGTCTCCACGATGTTGATGATGGCGTGCTTGTCCTGGATGTCGCTGCCCTCGACCATCACCACGAAATGTACCCAGTCTTCGCCGGCGGCGCGGGTGGTGATGATGAGTTTCTTGAGCTGCTGGTACTTGTAGTATTCCACGTCCTGCGGTTTCACCTTGGCGCGTTTGGCCATGGTGGTGAGCACCTCGTCGAGGAGCTTGTTGAGCAGACCCGTGGCCAGGTCGGCACGGTTCTTCGAGACGCCTACGTTGTTGGTCTCCTCACCTTCGGGCGAGGCCCAGCCGGTGATGGAAATCTGCTTGGGCAGACCCTGCTCGAGCATGATGCGCTTGAGGTTGAGGTAGGTGTTGTAGCAGTCGAATTTGCGGTTCATCTCGAAGTCCCAGTCGAGTTCGGAGGTGCCATTGAGGAAGTAGATGTCGGCGGTCTCCACGATGCCTTCGGATTTATTGTAGTTGATGGGGGCGATGGAGATATTGCCCTTGATGTCGACCCACGACGAAGTGTTGTTGACACCGTCGGAGAGGAGGACGGTGCTGAAGGGCACGCCCTCGTTGGTGGTGATGATGTCCTCCATGAAGCGGGCGTCCTCGTTGGTGCGGTCGGCTTTGTAGCCGATGGGGGTGAGGGTCAAGCGGCCGGTCTCCATGCCGGGCTTGAAGTCGAACATGTCGGTATAGGTAAAGCGTCCACCCTTGTCACAGTTGATGAGGGTGCCGTCGCCCTCCACACCCTCGCCCTTGAGGGTCATGGGCTCCAGTGGAATCTCGCCCAGGTCCCAAGAGAAGACAGGCTGAAGGAACACGGCACAATTCTTCTTGAAGTAGCCTGAGGGAATCTGACCCGTGAATTTCACCACCACTTTTTCGTCCATGGTTTCTATCGGGTTGGGGTTGGCTTGGTAGCGCACTTTGTTGCTGCCGGATTTCATTTTCGACAGACTATTGCATCCTGTAAACAGCACTGCAAACAGCACTGCGGAGAGTGTCATGACAGAAAGTGACTTTCTCATTTTATATTTTATATTTTATTTATATACGTATCAATCAGTCGAATACGCCGATTCGGGCGGCATATTGCTGCGGTTGTTTAATCTGCAAATATAGATATTTTTTTTGGATTAGAGAAAAAAATCCTATTTGGCACAAAAATTGCAGTAGCTTTTAGCAGGGCAGTAGGCGCAGGCTCCCGCCGACGGAGTAGCAATGAAGGGGAGGGCTGGATTCATCAGTTCCTCGGCTTTCTCTCGCAACAGGGATTCAAAACTGTCGAGTTGCGCGGTGGTGATTTCCTCGCTGTCGTTCCAGGTGGCCAACTTGACATCCGAGCGCAGGTTGCGGAGCGGGTAGATGCCTACCTTGAGAGTGGAAAGTGGAGAGTGGAAAGTGGAAAGTGACTTGCGCGAATAGAGCAGCGCGTACCACATGAGCTGAAGCCATTTGCCGGGCATCTGCTCGTCGCCGTCATGATAGGTAATCTCTTTCTTCTCGAGTTTGCCGGTCTTGTAGTCGATAATGCGCAGACAGCCGTCGAGGGTGTCCACACGGTCGATTTTGCCTTTGAGGGTCACGCCGTCGAGGAGAGGATGGCCGCTGATTTTCTCCTCCACGCCGTTGATGGTCAGCCGCTCGCCACGCTCCAGGTGCGACATCTCGTTCTTGAGGATATGACGCAGTTGCGCTTCGGCCACCGAATAGAGGAAACGGTTGCGTCCTTCGGTATTGCGCCCGCCCGAATAGAGTTCTTTGAAAGCTTGTTCCATATAGGTAGGCAGTTGCTCGAGAGCCTCTTTCAGGACCTCTTTCTTCAGCGGCTCGCCGCAGTGGGGTCTCAGGATGTTTTCCAGCACCTTGTGGATGCAGTCGCCCAGCTGCGAGGCGTCGAGGTCTTCGTCCATCTCCTCCTGCTCGTCGATGGCGAGCACACGGGAGTAGTAGTATTTCAGGGGACATTCCATGTAGTCGACGAAGCTGGTGGGCGACAGCCCGTTCCGTCCCATCTCACGGAGCCGCTGCATGATGGCGTCGGTCTTGACTGCTTCCGGCTGCGGCCGTCCGACGGCCAGCGTGGCATCGGCCTTCACGGCCACCTGGGTGACCGGGATGTTGAATTTCGGCGCCAATTCGCTCTCCACCTGACGGATGAAACGACTGGCTTCACCCTTGCCCAGGCCGTCGTTTTCCGAGCTGTAGAGCAGGTACACCTGCTCGGCACGCTGCAAGAGACGGTAGAAATGGTGGGCGTAGACGCTATCCTTCTCTACGTAGGTGGGGAGACCGAAGTGTACCTTCAGCTCATTGGGGATAAGGGTGTTGTCTCCGCGACCCGAAGGCAGCACACCTTCGTTGGCCGACAGCAGGATGACGCGCTTGAAGTCTAGGTTGCGGGTCTCCAGCATACCCAGTATCTGCAAGCCCTGCAAGGGCTCGCCGCGCAGCGAGATGGCGTGGCGCTGGGCGATGCGGGTGTATATCTTCTCCAACGTCTCGGTACTGGTGACGAAGGGGTAGGTGTCCATGAGCAGCGAGAGGTTCTCCAAGATTTCGGCCAGGCTTCCCACGGCCTGCTTCTCTTTGAGGTTCTTCTCAAGCAGGTCACTGCCCACCATATCGGTGGCCAGCTGTTTGAAAATTGCCAGGCATTCGGCAGGCGTGGGCTTGTGGTCGGGGAAGAGGTAGAGCAGTTTCGAGGGCTCTTCGGCACCGGCTTCGCGCAGCAGCGCCTCGATGTCAGCGGCGGTGCAGCGGATGCGGTTTCCTTTCCGCATCAGATGCTCTATGTTATGACGCAAATTGTTGACTTTTAACAGGCCGGCAACGAAGCGGTCGGAGAAGAGTTCTGTCAATGTGCTGTGGTAGTATCCGCGGGCGTCCTGCTGGCGGTAGAGGGCGAAGAGACGTCCTATCAGCGCGTGGACCATGCTGTTGCTGTAGGAGTAGCCCATGGTGATGTTCACCGTGTAGGGTACCGTGGTGTCAGGCAGCGCGTTGAGGGTGGGGATGAGCAGGCTCTCGTCGGCCAGCACGATAGCGGTGCTCTCGGCTTCTTTGGGATCGAGCCACTCGGGATGCTGCGACAGCAGCTGCCCCGTGTATTTGCACTGCATGATGTTCTCCGGACAGTCGACGACGGTGATATGCTTGTCGCCGATACCGAAGCGCGAAGGTCCCGTGGGGCGTATCTCGGGGAAGTCGCCCATGTGCTTGTTGAGGAAGTAGCCGGCCTCTTGGTGAGGCTCGAGGAAGTAGATGTCGTTGTCGCACAGCAGGTGTCCCACACCGCGCCGCACAAACTCGCCGATAATCCGTTCCTCGCAGCGCGACAGGGCATTGAATCCCACGAAATATACCGCTTTCCATTTATCTTGAATTCCTTGAACTCCTCGAACTCCTTGAACTCCTATATTTTCTGCCACCTTGCGGTAAGCCATACCGTTGTAGGCTTTTCCTTGCGAGAGCAGCCGCTCGTGGAGACGCGTGTAGTAGTCGTAGAGCGAGTGGTAGAACTCCAAGTACTTTCGTTGGAAATCCGTCTCGCCGCCGCCCTCGATGTCCCATTCGCCGATGGCCTTCAGCGAGTGCAGGTTGTCGAAAATCTGGCGGGCATCGACGAGGTACTGGTCAATCTCCGAGAAGTCGCGCATCATCAGGTCACCGAAGGAGATGAACTCCTCGAAGGTCTGGTATTTGCGCTCCGTGCCGCCGAGCTGCACGTGGATATTGTAGAGTTCGAAGAGCAGGAACTCGTTGGGCACAATCTCCAGGCCGCCAAGCTGTGCGATGAAGTCGTCGATGGCCATCACCTGCGGCAGGAAACTGGCGCGCCCCAGGGTGGTGAACTGCTTCGTGAAGAAGCGCTTCGAGCGGTTGTTGTTGAACACCACCAGCACCTCGTCGGTGTCCCGCGGGTGCTCGTCGACGATGCGCCGGGCTATCTGTTTCAGGAAAGTGTCCATTGAAAGGTTATGGGTTATAGGTTATTGGTTATGGAGTGCTGCCGCAGCGAGAGCTAGGGTTTCGGGTTTGCCGACATCGAGCCAGTGGTCGGGGGAATGCACGTAGGAGCCGATGCGGTAGCCCTCACGGCTCAGCCGTATGTATTCGTCGATGACGGGGTATGGGTGGTCCGCCTCCGGCAGCAGCGCGAACAACTCCGGCGACACCACGCTGATGCCGCTGAAAGCCAGCAGACTTGGATTTATGGATTTCGCCGCAGGCGGGAAACTCTCGGCCCGGCCAAGGAACAATCCGCTCTCGTCGAACGCCAGCATCCGCTTTGTCTGCCGCTGGCTCACGCACAGCGTCACCAGATTCTTCTGCTCCTTGTGGTGGCGTTCTAGGTCCTGCAGGTCGATATCCGAAAGGATGTCCACATTATGGATGAGGATGTTGCCCTTCCCGGAAAAGAATGCCGCTGCCTTCTTGAGCCCGCCGCCGGTGTCCAGCAGCAGCTCGCGCTCGTCGCTGATATCGATAGCCGCCTGCCAAGTGTGACTCTTGATGAAATCAATCACTTTGTCGGCGAAATGATGCACGTTGACCACGATATGCTTCACGTTAGCCGCCTCCAACCGCCGGATGGTGCGTTCCAGCAGGGTAACCCCGTTAATCTCCACCAGCGCCTTAGGCCTGTCGTTGGTCAGCGGCCGCAGCCGCGTCCCCAATCCCGCCGCAAGAATGAATCCTTCCATAATCGTCCTTTCCCCTTTACAACGCCGAAACTCGATATTTATTGTCTACTCTGTCAAACGAGTATGTTTTTATGCCCCTTCTCCATGAAAAAAAGTTAAAAAAACATATTGTCCTTGTAAAAACGAAATATAATTCTTTCCTTTGCAAAAAGTTTACAAAAGATGATGTGATAAAAAACGTTGATTATGAAATACCTAAAGCAAATACTTTTTTTTATTTCTAGTGTTTCTTTGTTCAAATGAAATGATGTCACAGAGAACGTTGTTAAGAGAATTGAATGTTGGGAGAGACAATAATGCTTTAATGGAAATTGGAAGCAGGATGGGAGTGTTGTCGGTTTTCCCAATTGCTATAGAAAATGACATTCTTTTCTCGGAGGATACATTGTTTAAATTGGAGTTAAACGGGCAAGTGTTTCCCGTATCAAAAAAATGGCTTAAAATCAGAGATGTCAATTCGTATTCTTTCTATGGGCAAGGGGATAGCAATAACCTTATGTTGTCTTTTTTGAACGAAGACATTCAAGGTGTTCTTACAATAGACAATCACTCGTACTCAATTGAAACATATCAAAACGAATGTTATATTGTCCAGATAGACAATACTATTTTACACGAAGATTGTGACGGATTAGACATGTCGGTCGTTCAAGATGTAGGTAATGACAGATTGCAAGAAATGGAGGAGTCTGGAGTGGAAATAATCTCATCCGAACATGTGATGAATAGATTCCATGATGGAAGTGGTGACATAAAGGTATTGGTGATGTATACACCCGCTGCTGCCAATTCAGTCAGTAATATTGTCAATACAGCGTATTTAGCAGAGGAATTGTCTAACCAATCCTTTGACAACAGCAGTATTGCATGTAAGATTGAGGTTGTATATATTGGCAAGACAGATTACGTGGAAGTTGGCTCGCAGTTTGATGTGGATAGATTTCAAGGTACGTCTGACGGATACATGGATGAAGTTCATTCTTTGCGTGATAAATATGCTGCGGATGTATGTGTCCTTTTGACAGATTATCACTTATCAACCTGTGGACGGGCGACAAGAATCAAAGCCAATAGTGATAGCGCGTTCTGTGTGGTACAAGCTTATTAATGTTCCACTGCATATTATTCTTTTATTCATGAAATAGGACATCTTATGGGCTGTAGACATGATTATGAGATGGATCCTCGATATTCTCCATATGAGTTTGGCCACGGATACATCAATCCAGACAAGACATGGAGAACAATTATGGCATATCCAAATGAATGCCAAGGGTGCGATAGAATCCAATATTGGTCCAATCCCTATGTTATTTATCATGGTGAGACGATGGGAACTACAAGTTTGTGTAATAATGCAAAGGTGTGGAATATCCGCTATGAAGAGGTTGGTGCCTTTGAGAGCATTGCCACCAATGTTGTCATTTCTTCAAACACTATACCAAATGGGTTGAATTATGGTTTCATCGAGGCAAGCTCTCGCGTGGAGACCAGTGGTAATACCATTCTGCAAAGTGGGCAGGAATTAACTATTAAGGCAGGAGAGGAGATTGTTTTTTCCGATGGTTTCGAGTCTTCGGCAGGTTCCGAACTCAATGCTTTTGTTTCTTCTTCTCCAGCCACAATGCTCTATGTAACATTATCTGATCAACCGGTAATGGAGGTGTCCCCGGTTCGACAAATAGATGCAAATTTGTCCGAACGAGTGGTTTCTGTTTTCCCCAATCCGACCACAAACGATTTGTGCATACATAATAAAGGGACGGATGCACCTCAAAGAATCAACATCTTAGATATATGGGGTAGAATTATTCTGCCAGATATTCCTATGAATTTATTATCAACTAGTGTCGATTTGTCACAACTTCCGTCAGGAATATATTTTATCGATGTTGAGTTCGCAAATCGCCATGAGCGATTCAAAATAGTAAAGAAATAGTAAATCCCATGAAAATAAAACACGTCATACTGATTTTTCCCTTAATCTTTCTGTCATCCTGCAGCAGGGAGAAGGATACCGTCGGATTATACAGGTGGGGTGGAGGGGGATATATAGAATATAAAGAGACAATAGGATATGACTTTGACTCTGCATTTGATTCTCTTTTGAGAAGGGATCTTTTTAGACCCCAAGAGCCGTACATTATTGTTCCTGAACCTGTGACGGTGGAATATCCCGATGATGATAGGGTATTCTTTTGGATTGCTTTCAAGGACACCACAGGTAGGTATTATCTGGCATCCCCTTCTAATGTGCTCGACACCAAGGGTTGCTGGTACAGAATATTATTTCCGGAAGATTAAAATCCGTCAGTCGGTCAATCCGCCGTAGCTCTTGGCGGCCGTCTGCAGGGCCTCGTCGGTGGTGAACCGCTGGTAGTAGGTGCAGCGGGTGACGAGGGCCTGCGACGAACAGCGGTCGCCGTTCACGCGCACCAATGCCCAGCCCTTCATCTCGTCATCGAACTCCGCGCCCGTCAGCGCCAGACAGCCCTCCACCTCCGTCATCTCGCTCAGCGCCACCTCGCGCTTATTGAAGCGCACCTGCGGCGACCGCCCGTCGGTGAGTTGCTCGGCGGTGTAGAGCCACAGCTCCTCGCCCTGCTTCAGTTCTGCGGCCTTGAGGTTTGTCAGCAGCGCCGAATCCCCCAGCCGTTGCTTCACCACCGGCAGCGTTCCGTCGCTCACCGGAATATCCGGCAACAGAAACGAAGCATCGCTCCCCGGCCCCGTCTTCGGTACATACACCACCACCGGCAGTCGGTCGGCATACGAAACGAAGCCGTTATAGTTGGTATTGTTCTGCGTGAACATTGGTTTGCACCAGGTGATTGCATGCCACAGTGCAATCGAGTGCCGATGCCGCTGCCGCTGGTCGAACTGCAGGATTTTGTTGCTACGCTTCTCCTGCGATTTCGATACACGCGATACGACATCTCCATTCCTAAGGTAATTCGTCACTCCGGCCTTTGGATGGCGACCGAGCATCATCATACCATTGGGTGTATTTTTTTTCTTCATTTTTAAGTTCTCCTAATGAGTTAAAGATTAATTATTCCTTAATCATTTGTCCTATATTTGTCCTATATATGTCCTATATTTGTCCTATCAAAAATAGGACAAATAACGAGCAAATATATTGCTATTATCGGGCAAATGTACTACTTGACAATCACTTAACGACTGCCACTCAGCGTCGTCAGTGCTACAAAGATACGAATTCTTTTTGAATTGGCAAGATATTTTTCGAAAAAAAGAGATTTGGATTAAAAAAAACCGCCCCGAGAGGAGCGGTTGATGATTTTTAATGGTTTTTATTCTCGGTCAGAAGGTGTAGCCGACGCCGAAGAAAAACTGGCTGGTCTTTTTCGAGCAGTTGGCGGGGGCGTTGTCCATACGGTTGAGGAGGCCAAGGTTGTAGCCGAACTCGAAGCTGAACTTAGCGAAGGAGATCTGACCTCCGACGGTGGCACCGAGATCGAAACGGGTCAGCACCTTGTTGTCGTAGGTGTCGCCGGAGAATCCGATGGTGGCCTGTGGACCGACGAAGAGACCGAGTCCGATTTTGTCCAGTTGGAAGACATAATTCACAAGCACCGGAATCCGGATGTCCATGAGGTCTTTGGCGAATGCGAAATAGGCTCCCGGAGCCACGCCGAGACCGCCGCTGACGTTGTAGTCGTAGGTGAAGCCCACATAAGAGCCGTCTTCGGTGTCGGAACCAGTGACGCCAGCCATATCGGTCTTGACGGTATAACTCTGATACCCGACGTGAACGCTCACCTGAGCATTGGCTTTTCCTGCGTGCAAATATAGCTAAGTTTATAAAATAAAGCAAAAAAATGTAAAAAAAAAGAGACTCCCGTGTGGGAGTCTTTGTGTGGAGCTGGGCGGAGTCGAACCGCCGTCCAAACAGTTAACAGATGTGCTTTCTACATGCTTATCCGGTGGTTGGTTGTCGGGGTGGCTCCGGACATCGGCACCCAAGGCCACCCGTAGTCTCTGAAGGTTTCGCCGGCAGGTAGAGACGTCGTGCTGGCTATCCCGTCTTTCTTAGCACCTCCTGGTCAGCAGCCGACGGTCGGGGCGGCTGGGAGATGTCCCGTTCCCGCGCCTTGCGCGGGAATTAAGCCGAACTTACTGTGCTTCGGTTAGGCAGCGAGAGCGTAGTTGTTTTCGCCAATTATTGTTTTGCGTCTGTGGTTAAGGCTTCTGGCGCGTCAGCCTGCATGCTTACAAACCCATTATCCCTGCTGTCAAAACCAAGCAGCCCCAGGTAACGGTTAAAGGTTAACGTTTAACGGTTAAAGCCTTTAAGTTGTAAGTGACAAAAAAAGTTCTCTTTGTGGAGAACTTCTTTTGTGTTTGGCGGTCCGGACGAGACTCGAACTCGCGACCCCATGCGTGACAGGCATGTATTCTAACCAAACTGAACTACCGGACCGTTTCGGTGTGCGATCTTGTGTCGCAAACCAAAAATCTACAGGATTTTTTGGTTGCTTTCTCTCTCGAAAGCGGGTGCAAAAGTACGAACATTTTTGAAACTGACAAAAAAAAAATTAGTGGAAAGTGGAAAGTGGAAAGTGGAAAGTTGATTGTCAGTGTGTTGTGTTTTAAATTTTTTTATTGGGACGGAGAATTTTGCGAATGAATCGAAGCTACGCGGGCTGTTTTTTTTTCATTTTTTAGCCATCTATTCGAATAAAAAAAGAGAGGCCGTTTGTCGGTCTCTCTTCGGGGTGGGAGGTGGGGCTCGAACCCACGACCTCCAGATCCACAATCTGGCGCTCTAACCAGCTGAACTACGCCCACCGTGTACCTTTCCTCTTTCGGAAAGCGGGTGCAAAAGTACGAACATTTTTGAAACTGGCAAAAAAAATTTTATTTTTTTGTTTCAAATCTCTGACTGTCAGATTGTATAAAAATAGAGTCTGCTGTTGCCCATAGGCAGTAGCAAACTCTATTGTGAGGTTGTTTTAGCCGTTTTTTACTTGGCGTCGCGACCGGCGCGGATGGCCTTGATGTTGGTCTCGACCACAGCGTCGCCCTTGCGGCCGAAGATGGCCTTGATAGCCTTCTCCAGTTCCTCGAAGGGGAGCTCGAGGTAGGGAGCGGCAGCGCCGAGGAGCACCATGTTGCCGCGGGCGTTGAGTTCCTTGGCGATGGCGTTGGCGTTGAAGCTGACGCACTTCTTCAGCTTGCCCAGCTCGGCGTTGACCTTCTCGATATCAGGATAGTTCTTGATGTTGATGAAGGGGTCGCTGTTGGTGATGACGGCGCCGTCGGGGGCCAGGAAGGGCAGGTAGCGCAGGGCTTCCATGGGCTCGGAACTGAGGATGATGTCGGCCTTGCCTTCGGGGATGACATCGGCGAAGATGGGGTCGGAGCTGATGCGGAGGTGGCTGAACACCGAGCCGCCGCGCTGGCTCATACCGTGAATCTCGCTCTGCTTGACGTTCATGCCCAGGTTGAGGGCGGCGTCGCTGATGATCTTGGCCACGGAGACGATACCGTCGCCGCCTACGCCGCAAAGTATGATGTCTTTCTTCATATTGTTATCGATTTATTTGTTAGCAGCAATACGTTTTTTGTTCTCGACGATGCAGACGCGCTGCGGGATGATGACGCTCACGCCGTTGTAGGCAATCTCCTCTTCGAGGATCTTCATGAACTCGTCGTGGTTCTTGGGCAGCGGCACGATGGTGCGGATGTGGTCGGGGTCCACGCCCAAGCCCTTGCAGATGTTGAAGAGCTTCTGGTTGGCGCTGGAGGGCTGACCGCCGGTCATAGCCGTGATGTCGTTGTCGAGAATCATGATGATGACGTTGGCCTTCTCGTTGACGCAGTCGAGCAGACCGGTCATGCCGCTGTGGCCGAAGGTACCATCGCCGATGACGCCGATGGCGGGGAAGATGCCCATTTCGGCGGCACCCTTGGCCATAGTGACGCTGGCGCCCATGCAGACGGTGGTGTCGATGGCACCCATGTTGAAGCCGAGGGTGTAGCATCCGATGTCACCGAAGACGCGGCCGTTGGGGTACTTCTTCATCACGTCGACTACAGCCTGGTAGCTGTCGATGTGGGGGCAGCCGACGCAGAGGGCGGGAGGACGGTTGGTGACCACCTCGGGTACTGCGGGTCCCTTGGGCATGGGGTTGCCGAGGGCGATAGCCACCTTCTCAGCGTTCAGCTCGCCGTCGCGGCGGATGGTCTCGTCCAAGCGGCCGTGCACGGGCTTGCCTTTGCCCAGGAAGCCTTTGATGTGCTCCTCGACGAAGGGCTGGCCATCCTCGAGCACGAGGATTTCCTCGACCTCGTCATAGAGCTTGCTCAGCATGTCGAAGGGCAGGGGATACTGGGTGATCTTCACCACGGGATAGGGGCATTTGCCGCCGGGGAAATTCTCCTGCAGGTAGTTGAAGGCGATACCGGTGGTGATGATGCCGCGCTTTTTGTCGGTGCCGGGGATATACTGGTTGTAGCCGCTCTCCTGGCTGGCCTTGGTGAAGGCGGGCTGCTTGTCGATGAGGTCGCGATAGAGGCGCTTGGCGTTGACGGGCAGCAGCACGTAGCTCTTGGGGTCGCTGGGGCTGCTGAGGGGGTTCTGGGCGCGGACGGGCTTGCGCTCGACGCCGGCACGGCTGTGAGCCAAGCGGGTGGGGATACGCATCAGGATGGGGGTGCCGAGATGCTCGCTGAGGTCATAGCCGTAGAAGACCATGTCGTAAGCCTCCTGCTGGTTGCTGGGTTCGAGCATGGGGATCATGGCCCAGTGGCCGTAATAGCGGCTGTCCTGCTCGTCCTGACTGGAGAACATGCTGGGGTCGTCGGCCACCACGATGATGACACCCTTGGTGCCGATGATGGAGGCGTTCATGAAGGGGTCGCCGCAGACGTTGAGACCCACGTGTTTCATGCAGGTCATGGCACGTTTGCCGCTGTAGGCTACACCGATGGAGGCCTCGAGGGCGGTTTTCTCGTTGGCGCACCAGTTGGCGACAACACCCTGCTCTTTGGCCTGTTTGCTCTTCATCACATATTCGGTAATCTGGGTCGACGGGGTGCCCGGATAGCTGTTGATAGCGCTACCGCCAGCATCGATAAATGCTTGAGCAATAGCCTCGTCGCCTAAAAGGAGGAGTTTTGACATAATGTGTATTTTTAATGAATAAATTATTACTTTTTGAATTTGCAAAGATATGAAAAAAAAATGACCTGGCAAAACTTTTTTTTATTTTATTTGTTTTTTTTATTTTATTGTTTCTATATTAAAAAAAAGTTGTATCTTTGCAGTTCGATTAAAACTGTAAAAGATATGTCTGACACACTGGTTATCACCCCGACTTACAACGAGAAGGAGAATATTGAAGCTATCATACGCAAGGTCTTTTCGCTCCCGAAAGAGTTCGATATGCTTATCATCGAGGACAATTCGCCCGACGGCACGGCCGACATCGTGAAGCGTCTGATGCAGGAGTTTCCGGAGCGCCTGTTCATCGTGGAACGCAAGGGCAAGCTGGGCTTGGGTACCGCCTACCTCGACGGTATGCGCTGGGGCAATGAGCACGGCTATGAGTACATGATTGAGATGGATGCCGACTTCAGCCACAACCCCGATGACCTGATGCGCCTCTATGACGCCTGCGCCAGCGGCAAGGGTGATGTGGTGGTGGGCAGCCGCTATGTGGGGGGCAAGATTAGTGTAGTGAATTGGCCCATGGGACGTCTGATGATGAGCTACTATGCCTCGAAATATGTCCGCATCGTCACCGGCATGAAGGTGGCGGACTCTACCGCGGGCTTCGTCTGCTGGAGCCGTCGCGTGCTGGAGAAGGTGAAGTTCGACAAGGTGAAGTTCGTCGGCTATGCTTTCCAGATTGAGATGAAATACACCGCCACGCGGCTGGGCTTCAAGGTTTACGAGGTGCCTATCGTCTTCACCGACCGCGTGCTGGGCGTGAGCAAGATGAGCATGAAGATCTTCAAAGAAGCTTTCTTTGGCGTCTTCAACCTGAGATTTAGAAACTGGAGAAACTATTGATATGAGAAAAGTACTTATGACTCTTGCGGTGCTACTGATGGCTGGCACCGCTTTTTCGCAGGAGAAGCTCCTGCAGTGGGATCAGTTGATGGACCGCAGCCTGTACCCCCAGCGCGAGATGCGTGGTTTCACCTTTGTGCCGGGCACGAACAGCGTGATGTACCTCAAGGACACCGCCTACATGCTCTTCGACGGGAAGAAGGAACGTGCGATGACCGCCAAAGAGCGTGAGATGTTCAAGGAGAAGATACAGCCCGCTAAGGACGAGCGTGTGGAGAAGAAGGAGGGCAACCTCTATGTCGACGGCAAGCTCGTGGAGCGCGGCGACGGCTACGATATCGTCCTCGGCGAGAGCGTCCACCGCAACGAGTTCGGCATTGAGGGAGGCCTTTTCTGGTCGCCCAAGGAGACGCGCTTGGCCTTCTACCGCATGGATCAGAGCATGGTGGTGGATTACCCGCTGGTGAACACCAAAGCCCGCGAGGCCGAGGTGCGCAACATCAAGTATCCCATGGCCGGTATGAAAAGCCACGAGGTGACGGTGGGCGTGTGGGACACGAAGACCGAGAAACTGGTCTATCTCGACACCCGTAAGGACACCACTGTCCACGAGCGTGAGATGTACCTCACCAATATCGCCTGGAGTCCCGACGAGAAATATGTGTTCATCGCTAAAATCAATCGTGAGCAGAACCATATGTGGCTCGAGCAGTACGATGCCGTGAGCGGCAAGCTCGTTAAAGTGCTCTTCGAGGAGGAGAATCCCCGCTATGTGGAGCCCTGCGAGCCCATGATTTTCACCCCCAAGGGTGACCAGTTCCTCTGGTATTCGATGCGTGACGGCTACAAGCACTTATACCTATATAATATAGACGGTACGCTGGTGAAGCAGGTGACCAAGGGAGAATATGAGGTCGAGGGCTTCATCCAGTTCGACAAGAAAGGTGAGAATATCTTCATCTATGCCAACCGTGCCAACCTCGCTGGCCGTGACGCATATCGCGTGAGTCTGAAGAATGGCGAGATGTGGAAGGTCTCCAGCGCCACGCCAGGAGTGAAGGGCACCCATACTGTAGTTCTCAATGAGGACGGTTCCCGCATAGTGGATGTTTTTTCTGCGGTGTCGGTGCCTGCTAGGGCCAGCTACTATACTGTAAAATACCGCAAGAATGGGGATATATATTTTGAGGGCACACGCCTCTATGATGCCGAGAACCCCTTGAAGGACTATGCTATGCCCGAGGTGAAACTCGGCACCATCAAGGCGGCCGACGGCACTACAGACCTCTACTACCGCCTTATCACGCCTCCCAATATGGAGAAGGGCAAGAAATATCCCACGCTCGTCTATGTCTATGGCGGCCCCCACTCGCAGCTCGTCACCGACAGCTGGCTCGGCGGCGGCAACCTCTACTTTATGTTCCTCGCCCAGCAGGGCTATGTGGTCTTCACCGTCGACAATCGCGGCACCGACAATCGCGGCTTCGAGTTTGAGAGCTGCACGCACCGCCACCTCGGCGAAATCGAGATGGCCGACCAGATGGAGGGCGTGAAGTTCCTCAAGAGCCTGCCTTACGTTGACCAAGAGCGCATGGGTGTCGAGGGCTGGAGCTTCGGTGGCTTCATGACCATCACCATGAAGCTGGCGCACCCCGAGGTCTTCAAAGTCGGCTGCGCCGGCGGTCCTGTCATCGACTGGAAATGGTACGAGATTATGTACGGCGAGCGCTATATGGACATGCCGCAGGAGAACCCCGAAGGCTATGAGGCCAACTGCCTCCTCAACAAGGCCAAGGATCTCCAGGGCCGTTTGCTGGTCATCCACGGCGCCGAAGACAATACCGTCGTGTGGCAGCACTCGCTGGAGTTCATCGAGCGTTGCATCAACAACTATAAGCAGGTCGACTACTTCGTCTATCCCCACCACGAGCACAACGTGCTGGGTCGCGAGCGCCTGCACCTATACCAGAAGATGTTCCAATACTACGAAGACCACTTGAAATAGTTAAGAGTTAAAAGTTAAGAGTTATGTTTACAGGGATTATAGAAACGACTGCGCGAGTCGTCAAGATAGAAAAAGAAAACACCAACTACCACTTCACCCTCGAGGTGCCGTTCGGCGACGAGCTGGCTATCGACCAGAGCATGGCCCATGACGGCTGCTGCCTCACGGTGGTGAAAGTCGACAAGGAGAAGAAACAGTATGTGGTCACCGCTATGGACGAGACCATGCTGAAGACCAACCTCGGAACTTGGCAGGTGGGCACCGAAGTCAACGTCGAGCGCTCCATGCGCATGGACGGCCGCTTCGACGGCCACATCGTCCAGGGCCATGTCGACCAGACGGCCACCTGCACCAAGGTGGTGGATGACAACGGCAGTTGGCGTTTCTACTTCGAGTACGACGCCAAGAACGCCCCCTCCATCACGGTCCCCAAGGGCAGCATCAGCATTAATGGCGTGAGCCTCACCGTCGTCGACTCCGAGCCCGGCATGTTCAGCGTAGCCATCATCCCTTACACCTACCAGGTGACCAACTTCCACAATTTCAAGCCCGGCACGGTGGTTAACATCGAGTTCGACGTCTTCGGCAAATACGTCCAGCGCCTGCTGGAACAGTATATGCAAAAATGATTGTACATACCCGCCATTTCCCGCCTCGCGGGTTTCATGCCATCACCCTCTTCCCTTTCATTTTCTACAAGGGAAGAGGGCTTTCTGAACGGGAACTGCGGCATGAGGCGGTGCATCTGTGGCAGCAGGCGACGTTGCTTGTAGTGCCGTTCTATGTTCTTTATCTGATTTTTTGGATTATCGGGTTGCTGCGCTACCGCGACGACTACCGAGCTTATCGCGAGATACCTTTCGAACGTTCGGCCTATGCTCTTGAATTGCTACCCCGTCAGGTTTGGTGGCGGCAGGCCTTTGGATGGGTCAGGGAACTGGGTCGTAGCCGGAGCCGCCCCAGGGATTGCAGCGGAGGATGCGCTTGAGGGCCAGCCACCCCCCTTTGAAAGGGCCGTATTTCTTTATCGCCTCCTGAGCGTATTGCGAGCAGGTGGGCGTGTAGCGGCAGGCGGGCGGCAGCAAGGGCGAGATGCATGTGCGGTAGAAGGCTATCAGCGCCAGCAACAACCAAGAAATCGGCTTGAACTTCATAGCGAGGCCATTATTTCTTTCTCTAGTGATTCCAACAGTTTGTCCATCTTTTTCCCAAGTTGTTCATAGGTCATGATCTCATTGTGGATATAGACCATAGAAAAGACGATGCTGATGTTGTGCTCCTCGAGGAAAGAGTAGAGGGCGGGCTTGCGGAGGCGGTAGCATTCGCGTGTGAGACGTTTGATACGGTTGCGGTCGACGGCATGGTGGAATTTGCGCTTAGGGGCGACGATGAGGACCTGGCACGGTGTGTCTGCATGACTTTTACCGATGATCATCCACTGCACAGAATAAGGGAAAGCCATCAGCCGGTGACCCTCTTCGTAGAGCTGGTCTATCAGCCGACGGCTGCACAGTCGTTCTTCTTTCTTAAAGGTGAAGTCCATGAGTTGACTCACACAATGACGCAATCAAGCATTCTTCTTTGCCGACTTCTTTCCAGCAGGTGTGCTGCGTTTTGTTGCCGCCGCTTTAGTGGTCGCTTTAGAGGTTGTTTTAGAGGTTGTTTTAGTGGTTGTTTTAGCAGCTTTTTTGGCGGCCTCTTTGGTGGTCACTTTAGCAGCAGCCTTTTGGGCGGTCTCTTTAGTGGTCACTTTGGTGGTCTCTTTAGGGGTCACTTTAGCAGCCTTTTTGGCAGCCTCTTTAGTGGTCACTTTGGTGGTCACTTTAGTGATCGATTTGGCAGCCTCTTTGGCGGCCTCTTTGGCAGCTTCGAGCTCTTTTCGGGCCTTTTCGGCAGCGCGGGCGGCGCGGCGGGCGGCCGCTTGAGCTTTCTTCTCTTCCATACGCTGCTTGTAAATCTCCTTGTTGGCGATGACGGGCTTTGCTTTCTTGGGCGACGTGGCGATGGTGCTCTTGGTACCGTGCTTCATCATCTCTCCCTTCGAAGCAATAACGGCATCCTGTTCTTTGCCCATGATAAAGTTCTCGATGGCCATAGCCATAGAAGGCGATGACTGGGTGGGAGCTCCAATGGTGAGTTTGATACCCTGCTCCTTGAGAGCTGCGTGGGTTGAGGTGCCGAAGGCGGCAATGATAATATCGCGGTCCTTGATATCAGGGAAGCTCTTCACCAGACTGCGCACTCCGATGGGAGAGAAGAGGGCGATGGCGTCGTAATCCTCGAGATTGAATTTGGTGAGATCTTTGGGAGCCGATGTGTACATCGGGGCTTTGGTGTATTTGAATTTGGCTTTGTCGAGGGCTTTAGTGTATTCCGTCTGTTTCTCGTCGCTGCAAGGGAAGAGGAATTTCTCGTCGCGGTGCTTGCCCATTACTTCCAATAGGTCAGAAAAATACTGGTTTCCGAAGAACACTTTGCGTTTGCGGTACTGCACGTAGTTCTGCAGATAGAGAGCAATAGCCTCGGTGGAGCAGAAAAATTTCATGTCTTCGCTGATGGTTTCGCGCAGTTCTTTGAGCATGCGGAAGAAGTGATCAATGGCATTTTTGCTGTTGAAGATGATGGCACTGTATTCGCTGATGTGGATGCGTGTTTTCCTGAATTCAGCTGCCGGAATGCCGACTACTTCAAAAAATTTAAAAAAAGTAATGTCGACTTCGTGTTTTTTGATGAGATTTCTGTAGGGCGATTTCTCAAAATCGGCGGGTGCCGGCTGTGAAATTAGTATTTTTTTTATCTTCATGATCTCACTTTGGTGTTACTCAACTTTCTGTTTACTAGGCGAAAAACCACTTTAGAAGTACTAGAATTGGTAGTATTTCAACGCTGCAAAGATAGTAAAAAAGATAGAAACAAGAGCCATTTGGATGTGTTAAAAATATTTTTGTGCTCCTGAAAAAGCGTATCAGGAATCCTATGCACAGACAAATAACGAGTATCCATGTTGTCGCTGTGCGTCCTCCTGGCAGGTAGAAATAGGGGAAGAGTATGGCAATGGCAACGGTGGTTTCGATGAGATGGTAGAGATAGTTGCTGGTGATGTATTGGTTGATGCCTTGTCTGTTTCCGAAGGTGTTGCCCAGCAGACGCAATAGCCAGTTGCGTAGGATATAGAGTAGTCCTACAGCAACAAATAGTGCCAGATAGCCAGGGATTCCGTTTGGCACAAAAAGAAATTGATGTATCGGCAAGCAAAGTACGGCCACCATAAGAAGGCCCATGGGAAGCATGGTAAAGGTGCGGTTCAGGTTGCAGTCGCGCACCAAACGGTCCATAGCGCGAAGGTCAATGGCAGATTTCAGCAGGTGTCCCAGTTTGATATTTCTCAAACGGAAAATCCAGCATGTAAGTGCCGAGAAGAGCAGTAGTGCGACGAATATCCATGCCGGAGAGTTATTGCTGGTACGACTCTCCATATTATTGTGTATCACGGGGAGAGTGTGAGGCGCAATGATTGATTCGTGGAAGACGGTGTCGGGTGTCTCGTGGATAGGATGAATCGAATCGGAAGGGATGCCGGTGATGAATGTCTCGCTTTCGGGTAGGGTGCTTTGCCACTGCCAGAAAGGAAGTGCATTCATATCCAGTGTGTCGTTAGTTTGCTGGGTCATGGTGGTGTGTCCTTATTTGATAATTATTTTCCGACACACGGTGCCTTTGGCGGTGACGCCTGTGACGAAATAGATACCTGGACGTAGTGACGGCCGTTGAATGATTAGTGACGAGCTGATAAGGGTGGCGGGAATAACAAAATGACCCTGAAGGTCGAGAACAGTTATTGTTGTGGGCTGACCCACATGTATGGTGATATCGCTACTTGCAGGGTTGGGATAAATGTCAAACTTTATTTTTGAATTATCGATTTCCGTGATACCGATAGTGGTGTCTGTGACAAGGGTCTCTATGTGGGGTATAAGGTCGAGCCCGGTAGCGGTGACGATAAGTGGCTGGGTGTTGAGTGCACGGCGCAGTTCGATGACAGCTTGTCCTGTGTTGTCGATGTCGGCCACTCCCAGCAAGTCACGACCCTGCACAGCGGTGACACGCACACCGGGAGTGCCGCTGACACTTACCTCACTCTGGCCGGTGTATACGCTGTCTACCGTCAGGTCGATTTCCCGAGGCGCTCCGATCCAAGGTTTCAGCGACGGGTCGCCGAGGAGACAATAGATTTCCCAATAGTATTGGGTATAGCTGCTGCCGGAAGCAGACACCGCAAGGTTTCCGTTGCGCAACAACTCGCCGAGGGTTGCCGTAGTGCGCTGCAACCCGACCAGACCGTCAAAAGCCCCTAACGCATTGCTGTCATAGGTAGGATTGAGACAGAGGGTGTCTTTCGCTCCCACGGCCCAGTAGTAGTCTTCTGCCCAGAGAGTAGAGTTGGTGGCGCCAATCACTCCCGCGGCACCGCCCCTGGGTATCCGCAGCAGCAGTTCTCCGAATCCTGTGCCTGTGAAGGCGTTGCTCTGGCAGCAGTTGTTTACGTATATCATGGGTTGTGTTGTTCCTGCAGCCGCTATCATGTTGGCCCTCATCGTCGGATGGGTCCAGCCATCGAAGATGCCGTGACCTGTGTAGTTCAGGAAACAGGCCCCTTGGCCGATGGCTGTGACGATGGACACTTCTTGGCTGTCAGAAGTTGGGTTGTACCAGCAGAGGGTATCTATGTCGGGATGTGCCGACTTGACCTCGTGCTTCAGGTAGTTCACTTGACCGTTGGTGGTTGTCGGGGCGGGAGAACCGTACTCCCGTCCAGCCACTAGCAACACCCGCTGCATTTGTAGGGGGTCCATGTCGATGAACTGCTCATAGCGTAGTGTCTTTTCCACTACGGTGCGCAACTCGGCTGTGTCGTTCACAGGCCAGCGACCCAACATTGTCTCGGGCCGGTAGTCGCCAAAGAAGTCGGAGTAGGGGAGGTCGGTGAAGTGAGACTCACCATTGAAAGGCATGCTTCCGAGAAAAGCCTCCAGCTGCTCGTGGTCGCCTACCAGTAAGGTGTAGCGTGGCATGGAATTGTGAGTGCTGGTACTGTCGAACAAGGGTTGCATCAGCGCTTTCACCATGAAACAGCTGTTGGTGTCGACATAGAGTTCTTCTACGTCGAAGCCTTCTTGCCGCTTCCATTGTACAAAAGATTGCAGCCCTTCGCGGAATTGTGGACGTGAGACAATGAGGAATACCTCCTTTTCTGTTTCTTGAGAAAAAGCCACCGTGCCAACGAACAGGCACAGCATCAGTATTATATATCGTCTTGACGACATCTTCTTATACAAGAATTCCGCTGCAAAAATACGAAAAAAATCCCATATTGACTGACGAAAACGACACCTTCTTGTAGTATATAATAATCAACCGAGTGAGTGAAAATAAATTTTGGTGTATAGATTTTTCTTCGTATCTTTGCAGTTTCAAATGTGAAGAGAAATGGCTACCGTAAAATGCTCAATTCCTAAGGGTACGCGCGATTTCCTGCCTGTGGAGATGGCGCGCCGCAACTATATTTTCGACACTATCCGCTCGGTTTTCCGTGCTTTTGCCTTCGAGCCTATCGAAACTCCGTCGTTGGAGAACCTCTCCACGCTGATGGGAAAATACGGCGAAGAGGGCGACAAACTGCTCTTCAAGGTGCTCAACTCGGGCGATTTCATGGAGGGTGTGGACTTCAATCAGGACTATCATAAGGTGGCGCCGCAGATTTGCGACCGCGGCTTGCGCTACGACCTCACGGTACCCTTTGCCCGTTTCGTGGTGCAGCACCGCGACCAAGTGGTGTTCCCCTTCCGCCGCTACCAGCTGCAGCCAGTGTGGCGTGCCGATCGTCCTCAAAAAGGTAGATACAGAGAATTCTACCAGTGTGATGCCGACATGATTGGCAGTCCTTCGCTGCTCAATGAACTCGAGTTGGTGCAGATGATTGATATGGTGTTCGGGAAGCTGGGAATCAACGTCTGTGTGAAGATTAATAACCGCAAGGTGCTGGCCGGCATCGCCGAGATGATTGGTGCCCCTGATAAGATGGTTGACATCACCGTGGCTATCGATAAACTGGACAAGATAGGTCTCGACAATGTGCGTGCCGAACTGTCCGAGCGCGGACTTACCGCGGAGCAGATTGCGGCCCTCGACCCGGTGTTCTCGCTCAGCGGAAGCGCCGCCGAGAAGATTGCCGCCCTGGAAGCGATGTTCGTCAATGTGGAGGTGGGTCAGCGAGGCACTGCCGAGCTGAAAGAGCTCTTCGGCTATATCGATGCCGCCGGATTGAAGTGCGATGTGGAGCTCGACCTCACGCTGGCTCGTGGCCTCAATTATTACACCGGTGCCATTTTCGAGGTGAAGGCCAAGGATGTGCAGATTGGAAGTATTTGTGGTGGTGGGCGTTATGATAACCTCACCGGCATCTTCGGTATGCCCGACGTGAGTGGCGTAGGCATCAGCTTCGGTGCCGACCGAATCTACGACGTGCTCACCGAATTAAACGCTTTCCCTGAAGGATTGGAGCAGGCTGCCCGCGTGATGTTCATCAACTTTGGTGCCGCCGAGCAGGCCGCCTGCATCGGCATTGCCGCACGGCTCCGTGCTACCGGTATCTCGGCGCTCATCTATCCTGATGCCGCCAAGATGAAGAAACAGATGGATTTTGCCAACCGTAAACAGATGCCTTTCGTAGCCTTTGTGGGTGAAAACGAGATGAGGGACGGCACGGTGACTCTCAAGAATATGACTGATGGAAGTCAGAAAACCCTGTCGGTCGACGAGTTGATTGCAACCCTCGGATGAAGCGGCTATTGCTCATAGTATTGCTGTTGTTCCCTCTGTGCCTCAAGGCTCAGGATGTCCCGGATATTCCGGATATTTCAGATGCTCCGAGTATTCCGGTTCCATCGATTCCACTTACCGATACCGTCTATGTGCTCCGCACTGATACCGTGCGCCTCTACCGTACCGATACGCTGCGTATCTACCACACTGACACCATTATCCGTCGTGAAGCCGACACTGCGGCCCTCAAGGCACTACAGGAGAAGGAGGTGTTCTACCGGGAAATCCTCAATGCCAACGGTGTGGACAAGGAGAAATTGGAAGCCGAGCGAAACTACTATATTCGTGTGGTCGACTCGCTGCGGGCACTGGTGCGCATCGCCGAGTTGGAAAATGTGCGTAAGCAGGAAGAAAACAAATATCTTGCTGAACGCGCCAAAGCTGCCGAAGAACGTATCGCGCTGGCTACAAGCCGCAAGAAGAAAGTGCGCCCTATCCAAGGTATAGCCATGCGATTCTATCGTACCCCCGTGTGGGAGATACGCCTCAAGGCAGGTGCCGTAGATGGCACCTATGAGCGTTACATCAGTAACCGTAACGCAGGTAACATCGAGTTCGACTATGTCACGGGTGCGTCGGTAATGCTTTGGGATTTGACAAAGAAGTTCAATAGAGACCATCCTCTCGGTCCGGACAGCACTGCCAGGCAAATACGCCATTTCGACCAGGAATTTTCCTATGATATAGGCTTTTATGTGGGTTTTGGCGGCAGCAACTTGTTCAAGAATTTCTATGTTGGCGCCAGCTTCCGCTTCGTGGATTTCTTCTACCTCACGCTGGGCATGAATATCGCCGAATATCAAGTGCTGAAGAAAGGCTATAAAGACAACGATATCATCGGTAACACGCTAAGTATCGACGATGTGACAGCTAAAGCCTGGCTAGTGAAGCCGTATGTGTCGCTAAGTATCGATTTGGATTTCCTTGGATATATCAAGAAGTAGGGGAGTACCCCTCAACTCCAGATGCTGAGTTTGGAGAGGAACGAGATGTTCTCTCGGACAGAGGCTTCGATAAGGGTATCGAAGTCTTTATCGTTTTCTTTGTGGAAGGCCACGGTGATGGGGAGGATGCGGATGGGCAAATCGTCGAGTCCGTGCAGCCGCATGGCGTCTTTTTCGGTGGTGACGATGAGGTTGTTGCTGCCCGGCAGGGCGGAGAAGGTCTCCTTGATGTGGGCGATGTCGCCCGAAGTG
Source organism: uncultured Bacteroidota bacterium (assembly GCA_902800395.1). Classification (GTDB taxonomy): domain Bacteria; phylum Bacteroidota; class Bacteroidia; order Bacteroidales; family P3; genus Colimorpha. The sequence continues at coordinate 36,263 of CADCEC010000015.1, forward strand.
AAATCGTGGTGGTCAGAGAAAGGGAGGTGCCGCACTTTGGTGTACTGGCGCAGTTCGGCGAGCATGGGCTCGGGGTGGGCGATGCCAGTGACGCAAAGGATGTTGTCCATGCGCCGCAGGTCGACAGGAGCGGAACGGCCGTCGAGAGTCTGCAGGTCGCCGTACTTGAGGTAGGAGAAGAATATCCTTTGATAGTTTTGCAGCTTCAGGTCATGGAGAATATTGTGTTTCTCCACGGGGTTTAGCTTGGCGGGGCATTTGGTGACGATGACAATGTTGGCACGGAAGCGAGCTTTCTTGAACTCGCGTAGGTCGCCGTAGGGGAGGATGTGGTCGTTGTAGTATGGATGACCGTACTCCGTCAGCAGGATGTTGATACTGGGTTTGATAGCGCGGTGCTGGAAGATATCGTCGAGGATGATGAGCTGGGGTATTACCGGAATTTCCTGATTGTCCGGAGTTTCTGGGGTCACCGCTGGCGGCGCCATCAGGCGCCGCACGCCCTCCACGCGCTTCTCGCAGACGGCCACCTGCACCTGCGGGAATTTACGGGCTATCATGGCGGGCTCATCGCCGAGGAGGGCGGCATCATGGCTGCCGTCGTCGAGGATGTAGCCTTTGCTCTTGCGCTTATAGCCGCGGCTGAGCATTGCGGTGGAGTATTTGTCTGCCAGCAGCCGCAAAAGGTATTCTACATGCGGGGTCTTGCCGCTGCCGCCGGTGGAAAGGTTCCCCACACCAATCGTTGTGATGTGGGGAGCCTCCTGTTTCTTGATGCCTAACGCATAGAACAGGTTCCTAAAACGCACACCCACCGCGTACCAACAGGTCAGCGGGAAGAGTGCGTAGGAGATGTTCTTGCGGAAGGACATTTATTTAAAATAGCGATTCAGCAGTCCTTCGAGGGCTTTGCCGTGACGGGCCTCGTCGCGGGCCATCTCGTGGACGGTGTCGTGGATGGCATCGAGGTTGAGGGCTTTGGCGCGCTTGGCGAGGTCGGTCTTGCCGGCGGTGGCGCCGTACTCGGCGTCGACGCGCATCTTGAGGTTCTCCTTGGTGCTGTCGGTCAGCACTTCGCCCAGCAGTTCGGCGAACTTGGCGGCATGCTCGGCTTCCTCAAAGGCGGCTTTCTCCCAGTAGAGACCCACTTCGGGATAGCCCTCGCGGTGTGCCACACGGGCCATAGCCAAGTACATGCCCACCTCTTTGCACTCGCCTTCGAAGTTGGCGCGGAGGTCCATCTTGATATCTTCGGGGGCATCCTTGGCCACGCCGACGATGTGCTCAGCGGCCCAGGTCTTGATGTCTTCTTTCACTTCCTGCATGGGTTTGCCGCAGATGGGGCATTTCTCGGGCATCTCGTCGCCTTCATAGACGTAGCCGCACACGGGGCAGATAAACTTTTTGCTCATAATTATAGTTGTTTTAGGGTTAATAATCAAATTTCATTTAGTCGAGCACCAGGCTGGGGGCGTTGTAGACGCGGGCGGCGAGCTCCTGGTTGAGCATGTAGAGGCTCTTGGGGTCGCTGCCGAACAGCTCCATCTTGGTGATCATGTCGCGGGCATTGGTCTCCTCCTCACCCTGCTCCTTGACGAACCAGTCGAGGAACTGCATGGTGCGGAAATCCTTCACCTTGTAGGCGGCGTCATAGATGGCGTGGATTGAGGCGGTGACATACTCCTCGTGCTCCAGGCCGGCCTTCAGCACGTCCATGTCTTTCTTGAACTTCTTGTCGGGCTTGGCGATGGCACCCAGAGTGATGGGGCAGTCGTTGTTCTGCATATATTTGTAGATGAGCATGGCATGATCGCGCTCCTCTTGGGCCTGAATCATGTACCAGTTGGCGAAGCCGGCGAGGCCGCGCTTGTCGAAGTAGTTGTTCATGTCCAGATAAAGGTAGCCACTATAGAGCTCTTTATTGATTTGCTCGTTGAGCAGATCGGAAACTTTTTTGTTCAGCATAATGTTATGGATTTTAATTGATTATTGTTTCTCAAAATGTGTCTTGTCGACGGAGCAGAGCGGGCACACCCAGTCGGCGGGGAGGTCTTCGAACTTGGTGCCAGGAGCAATGCCGTTGTCGGGGTCACCCTTTGCGGGGTCATACTCGTACCCGCAGACGTTGCAAACATACTTTTCCATATTATTGTTGTTTTTAAGGTAAATATTTCAAAATTTCAAAGTGCAAAGATACGACTTTTTTTTATATGGGCAAAAAAAACTGTCGTTTTATTGATTTATTGGAGGGGACCTATTGAATCTAGTCTTGAATTCCAAATAAAAACTAGATAATTGTAGCCTGAGGGAGGATGGAGCTGGCTGAAATGAGTTTTCCCGGTAAAAAATAATTCATGTTCGAGATAATCATCGATATGATTTGTGAAAGATGTATCGTTGTATATTAGTGTATTCATAGATTCTCCTACACCGGTTTTGTCGTCACACAGGCATATACCTGTGCCTAAATTACCGAAATCAAACAGATAACTCCCATTGGCATTGGGGATGGGGTATCCTTTCAACTTGATGATTCGATTGTTGTTCTCCTGTGCGGTGCGCCAGTGACAAGGATAGAAAAAATGATTGAAAGCTTCAGGCGTGTTGTAGTCAGCCCACGATACGGTGTCTCCTGCCGAGGCATAGCCGTCGTTGTCGCATCCACAGGGACCACAGCTTTTTTCTTTTTTACATCCTGCCAACATCAACAATATAATAGTAGGGAGGATTACGAATAATGCTTTTTTCATAACGTCTTATTCCATAGGTTTAAAGTCACTGGCGGGGTGCTTGCACCAGGGGCAGATGAAGTCGGCGGGGAGTTCGTTGCCTTCGTAGATGTAGCCGCAAACTTCGCAGACCCACTTCTTCTTGCCGCCTTCGGGTTTCGGAGCCTCGGGCTTCGGCTTGATGTGCTGCTGGTAGTAAGCGTAGGTGATGCTGGGACTGTCGGAGAGCACTTTTGCTTCCATCACACGGGCGATGAAGAGGGTGTGGGTGCCGAGGTCGATGCTCTTGGTGACGACGCAGCTAATCACCGAGTTGATGTACTTGGGCAGGTAAAGCAGCCCGTTCTCCGTGCGCAGTTCCTGCTGGCAGTCGGCGAATTTGTTCACGTCGCGTCCGCTCTGGAAGCCGAAGTGCTGAAAAGGCTTCATGGTGGACTCCTCGGAGAGAGGGCAGAGATTGAACTTCAGCGTGCGCAGTACCATGTCGTGCGTGAGGTTGGCTTTGTTGACGCAGATGGCAATCTGCAGCGGGTCGCTGGTGACCTGCTGCGCCACGTTGATGATGCAGGCGTTGTCTTTCTCGCCCTGCCGGGCAACTAAAACAAACAATCCGTAGCTGATATTGAAGATCGCTTTGTTGTCAATCATATCTGGTTTAAGGTTTAAAGGTTAAGGGAGGTAACAATCTCGTCGGCCAATGCGGCGAGCTGCCCTTCCTGCGCAGGGGTAGCGGCGCTCTTCAGTGAGACGGTCTCGCCAAGGATGGTTATCTCCTTCATCTGCTCCAGCTCGGCGCGCATCAGCTTCCCGCTGGTGGCGGCCCAGGTGCCATTCTCGATCAAGGCAACACTGCGACGCTTCCAATCGTGGGCCTTGAGGTCGGCCAGCAGGTTCTCCATGGGAGTAAAAATACCATTATTGTAGGTACTGGAAGCCAGGACGATATGACTAGCACGGAAGCACTCGGCCACCAACTCGCTGACGCGTGTACGGCTGGCGTCGTAGGCCTTGATGCCCTTCACGCCACGCTGGCCGAGCAGGGTTCCCAGCCGCAGTGCGGCGCTCTCGGTGTGGCCGTAAATGCTGCCGTAGATGATTATCACACCTTTCTCTTCTGGCTCGTAGCGGCTCCACACATCGTGCTTGCCGATAAACCATTCTAAATTGGAACGCCACACTGGTCCGTGGAGGGGGCATATCATCTTGATATCCAGTGCTGCGGCCTTCTTGAGGACCGTCTGAACGGGCTGACCATATTTCCCTACAATATTAATATAGTACCGTCGGGCGTCGTCGAGCCATTCTGTCTCGAAGTTGACCTCGTCGGCATAAAGGTTGCCGCTCAATGCACCGAAAGTGCCGAAGGCGTCGGCCGAGAAGAGGATTTTATCCACCTCGTCGTAGGTCATCATCACCTCGGGCCAGTGTACCATGGGAGCCATGACGAAATTCAGGCAGTGGAGACCCGTGGAGAGCTTGTCGCCCTCCTTGACGGTCTGTAGCTTGGCAGGCTTGCTGCCAAAGAACTGCTCCATCATCTGGGCGGCCTTGGCAGAGGTCACCACCGTGGTCTCGGGGTAGCGCAACAGCAAGTCGGCAATGAGGGCGGCATGGTCGGGCTCCATGTGGTTGACTACAAGGTAGTCGAGCTGACGGCCATCGAGGGCGGCGGCAACATTCTCAAAGTATTGCTCACGAACCACACTGTCGGCGGTATCCATCAGCACCGTTTTCTCGTCGCGCAGCAGGTAGCTGTTGTACGACACTCCGCGCGGAATAGGATAGACGTTCTCGAATAGGGCGGTGCGGCGGTCGCTTGCGCCGACATAAATAAGGTCTTTACTGATAGGGTGGATGTTATTCATAAGGATTGTTTTTTATTCATTTGCGAGTGCAAAGATACGGAAAATTCCCGATATAAACACAAGCGCATGGAAAAAAATATTATTTTTCAATTCTCAATTTTCAATTTATTCGTATTTTTGCAGCATGATTGATGTTGAGATTTGTTGCAATTCGATAGCATCGGCGGTGGCAGCCAAGGATGGTTGCGCCGACCGTATAGAGCTCTGCCGCGACCTAGAGTGCGGCGGACTCACCCCTTCGGAAGAAGATATCGCCTACTGCGTGCGCAAGCTTGGTTTGCGGACACATGTCCTCATCCGCCCGCGGCCGGGCAACTTCTGCTATACCGAAGCTGAGCAAATGGAAATGATAGCCTCCATTAAGCGCTGCAAGGAGCTGGGGGCCAAGGCTGTAGTGTTGGGTTTTCTGACCGAGGAGGGCAAAGTGGATGTGGAGATTACACGCCGCATGGTGCAGCTGGCATCGCCTATGGAGGTGACGTTCCACCGCGCTTTCGACGAGGCACAGCAAGACCCCATTGAAGCACTGTGGGATGTGGCTGCCTCGCGCTGCCACCGTCTGCTGACTTCTGGTCAGCGCCCTTCGGCGCTCGAGGGCACCGATGTAATCAAGAGTCTGATAGGCGTCACCGGTGTGGAGATTCTTGCCGGTGCAGGGGTAACACCGTTGAATGTCCGTGAACTGGTACAGGAAACAGGTGTCCGCGAGGTTCACGGCAGCTGCAAAAAGACTTTGGACGATGGCTCCCTCGTTACCGACGCCGCTTCTGTCCGCCAGATGATTGACAAAACACTTACTTTATGAAGAAGATATTGCTTATGGTCGCTGCGGTGCTGATGTTTGTCGCCTGCCACCGCGACCCGCATTTTATCACCGATAAGGACTACCGTGACGAGGTGCACGCCGACTTCGAGGCTCGCATGGCCGACTTCCCGATGCTGGAGGTGCAACTCGACACGCTCTCCGCTATGGAGCGCGAGGCAATGGAGTTCCTCTATGCCTATATGCCGTTGAGCGACCTAGCCGACTATGAGCCGTCGTTCTACCTTCAACAGGTGCGTTATGCTTTCAAAGCACGCGAAGAGATGCCTTGGGGCAAAGATATTCCTGAAGACGTCTTTCGCCACTTCGTGCTGGTGTATCGCGTGAACAACGAGAACCTCGACACCGCCCGCATGGTGTTCTACCGCGAGTTGAAAGAGCGTGTGAAGGGTATGAGTATGGAGTCAGCCGCATTGGAGGTGAACCACTGGTGCCATGAGCATGTGGCCTACCGCGCCTCGGACAGCCGCACGTCGGCCCCGCTGGCAACGATGAAGACCTCGCTGGGACGCTGCGGCGAGGAGAGCACTTTTACTGTTACGGCGTTGCGCGCCGTGGGCATCCCCGCCCGCCAGTGCTACACGCCGCGCTGGGCACACTGCGATGATAATCACGCTTGGGTTGAGGTCTATGTCAATGGTGAGTGGAAGTTCCTCGGAGCCTGCGAGCCTGACCCGCGGCTGAACATGGGCTGGTTCTCGGTGCCGAGCACACGCTGCATGATGGTACACACCAAGGCCTTCGGCAAGTACAAAGGCAACGAGGAGGTGGTGAAACGCACCGGCTTCTACAGCGAACTGAACCTGCTTTCTCACTATGCTCCCACACGTCGTGTCACCGTCACCGTGAAAGACGAGAGCGGGAAACCGTTGCAGGGTGCTGAAGTGAAGTTCAAACTTTACAACTACGCTGAATACTACACCCTCGCCACCATGACCACCGACGCACAAGGCCACGCCAGCCTCACCACCGGCCTCGGTGATTTATTAATCTGGGCGACCGACGGCGACCGCTACACCTACGAAAAACTGGACGTCCGCCAGGACAGCACCCTCACTTTGACCATTCCATCAATTCTCAATTCTCAATTCTCAATTCTCAATTTCGAAATGGTTCCTCCTGCCGCCGGCAACCCCAAAGTGGTGGCCACCGAAGAGGAGACCGCTGCCAACGCCAAACGCCTGGCCTACGAAGACTCGTTGCGCAACGCCTACACTGCGACCTTCCCCACAAAAGAAAACTACAAGCAGTTCATGAAGCCCAATCCCAACCTCACCGACGAGCAGGCATGGGAGATAATACATAAGAGCGAAGGCAACTATGCCGAGATAATAAAATTCCTTGACAACCACACGGAGGAAAACTCGGCGGTTGCAGGAGAGACGGAAGCCACCTGTATCAGCTGCTCTGGAGGTTTTATCATAAGTTGGAATGTATTCTATGATTACCTCCACTCCTTCAGCGACAAAGATTTAAGAGACATCACCGCTGAGGTCTTGGAAGCCCATTGGGCGGTGCCCCCCATGCATCCAATGGCAAATGGATATGGCCCCTACAGGAAGGGCGGTCTCCCAGCCCGCATCAGCAACGAGATGGTGCGTCCCTACCGCGAGGAACTGGCTTGCTTCAAAGGCATGACCGCCGAGGAAATCAGGCAGTGGGTGCAGGATAGCATCGCTATCGACGACAGCAGCAATTACTATAACTGCCCCATCTCGCCCGTGGGTGTCTATAAACTGCGCCGCGCCGACAGCCACAGTCGCGATATCTTCTTCGTGGCCGTTTGCCGCGCCGCCGGTATACCGGCATATCTAGACAATGCCACAAACACTATCTACACTTGGGATAACAAGGATTGGAAGATTACTAGTTTCTCTAGTACGACTAGTTCTACTAGTCATGCTAGATTAACCCTCACCTATCGCGGCAAGGAGCCTGCCAAGCCCGTCTACTGGCCGCACTTCACTCTGGCCAAACTGGAGAATGGCGACTTGCGCACCTTCGACTTCGAGGATGATCCGTGTATGGCTAACTTTCCGGCCACCATCGAACTAGAGCCTGGCACCTACTGTCTCTCCACCGGCAATCGCTACCCCGACGGGGCTGTGCGCTCACGCATGGAGTTCTTCGAGGTGAAGGCCGGGGAGAAGGTTTCCGAGGAAATCGTTATCCTTCCGCTGATAGAACGTATCAACCTATCAACCTATCAACTCATCGACCCTCATCTTGAACTCTTCGACGGCATCGAGTTGTGGGACTACGCCGGCAACACAGGTATGCTTTATATCAACCTCGGCGACTACAGCGAGCCCTCGAAGCATCTCGTCGTGGAGTTAAAGCAGTTGCAAAAAGAAATGAAGCAATGGGGCGGCATGACCTTCATGGTGGGCCCAAGCAAGCTTAACATGACTGACTGGCACTTGGTGAATACCGACATCGCCTATAATAAAGGTATATTAGAGCAGCGTATCCTCGAATCTACCAAGAACTCCGGCGTGCAGTATCCGTTGGTGGCTCTTATCGATAAAGAGGGGCATATCCTCTACCACAGCCAAGGGTATAAGATTGGTGTTGTGGAACAAATATTAAAGGCTGCACGTCGATGATGTGCAGCCTTTACGATGCTGTAAGTATTGTCTTATCTCCTTATCTCATGTCTCCTTATCTCCTTACTCAACAGTAACTGATTTGGCCAGGTTTCTCGGCTGGTCTACGTTGCGGCCCTTCGCCGTAGCGATGTAGTAGGCTAGCAATTGCAGCGGGATGACTGCCAGCATGGGTACGAAGCAGTCGCGTGTGTCGGGGATGGTAAAGACATAGTCGCTCATCTTGCTCACCGTCGTGTCGCCTTCCGTCACCACGCTGATGATTTTGCCCTTGCGGCTCTTGATTTCTTGGATGTTGCTGACAATCTTGTCGTACATGCCGCGTTTCGGGGCGATGAAGACCACCGGCATCTCCTCGTCGACCAGCGCAATGGGGCCGTGCTTCATCTCGGCAGCGGGGTAACCCTCGGCGTGGAGGTAGGAGATTTCCTTCAGTTTTAGCGCTCCCTCGAGAGCCACGGGATAGTTGTAGCCGCGGCCGAGGAAGATGAAGTTGCGGCAGTAGGTGAACATCTGCGCAAACTGGTCGATGCCCTTATTGTTCTCCAGCGTCCACTGCATCTTGTCAGGAATCTGGTACAGCTCGTCGACCAGCATGTGGAACATCTCGTCGCTCAGCGTCTTTTTCTCCTTGGCGATGGCCAGACCCAGCAGGCAGAGGGTGATGACCTGGCCGGTGAAGGCCTTGGTGGAGGCTACGCCGATTTCGGGACCCACGTGGAGATAGGTGCCGCTATTGGTGGCACGGGCGATGCTGGAGCCGATGACGTTGCAGATGCCGTAGAGGAAAGCGCCTTTCTGCTCAGCCAGCTGGATGGCGGCCAGCGTGTCGGCCGTCTCGCCGCTCTGCGATACGGCGATGACCACGTCGTCGGAGTAGATGACGGGGTTGCGGTAGCGGAACTCGCTCGCGTATTCTACCTCCACGGGAATCTGTGCGGCCTCTTCAATAAAATATTTGGCGATGAGAGCCGAATGCCACGAGGTGCCGCAGGCGCAGATGATGATGCGGCGGGCGTTGACGAACTTGTCGCGGTGCTCGATGATTCCGCTCAGCGTGATGTCCTTTCGTTTGGGGTGCAGGCGTCCTTTGATGCAAGTGCGCAGGGCGTTGGGTTGCTCCCAGATTTCCTTGAGCATGAAGTGCGGGAAACCACCTTTCTCCAGCTCGTCGAGGCTTAGGCTGAGGGTGTGCATCTCGGGTGTCTGGTGTACGTTGGCCAGATTGGCGATGTCGAGCTTGCCGCTGCGGTCCATGTAGGCGATTTCCTCGTCCTTAAGGTAGACCACCTGCTTGGTGTACTCCACGATGGGCGTGGCGTCACTGCCGAGGTAGAACTCTTTCTTGCCGAGGGCATTGGTCCCCACGCCGATGACCAGTGGCGAGCCCTTGCGGGCGCAGACCAACTGATCGGGGTGATCCTTCTGCAGTATGGCGATGGCGTATGCGCCGATAACGTTCTTCAGGGCGCGCTGCACGGCGGTGAAGAGGTCGCATTTCTCAGTCTTCTGCGTATATTCGATAAACTGTACCAACACCTCGGTGTCGGTGTCGCTGCAGAAGTCGTAGCCCTCCTTTTCCAGTTTGGCGCGCAACACTTTGTAGTTCTCGATGATGCCATTATGCACCAGGCTCAGGTTGCCGCTCTGACTTCTGTGAGGGTGTGCGTTGGCGGTGTTGGGTTCGCCGTGGGTGGCCCAGCGGGTGTGGGCAATGCCGATGCTTCCAGTGGTGTCCTCGTTCGCGCATTTGTCCTCCAAGGCTGCCACTTTGCCGGTAGCCTTGTAGATGTTGAGGTCGCCATTGGTGTTAATCATTGAGACGCCGGCCGAGTCGTAGCCGCGATATTCCAGTCGATGAAGACCCTTTATCAGAATGGGGTAAGCTTCCTGCTCACCGATGTATCCTACTATTCCACACATAGTTTATATTAAATTTTGGATTCGATTTAAAATGCAAAGATACAAAAATTAATTGAATTAACAATTTTTTTTGTTGATGTCCTTCAAAAAACTTTTCCCCTCAGTCATTTTGCCTTTTTTTCTACCACATTTCTACCACTGTTCGACCATAAAAATGGTTAAACAATGGTTAAACAATGGTCGAACAATGGTCGAACAATGGTAGAACAGGGCCTTTTTATACCTTAAGTATAATGTAGTCAGCATATTATTTTGATTTTTGCTGTTTTTTATGTTTTTTTGAATTGAAATGGACGAATTTTGTCCAATTTTTCTTTTTTGGGGGTCAAAAAAAATCCTGTCTAGGCTGGTTTTAGATATTTTTTTTCAAAATAATTGTGCTGATTTTCAGCCTTGTTACAAATAAAATGAAATTTTTTGAAAAAAA
>CADCEC010000016.1 GCA_902800395.1 uncultured Bacteroidota bacterium
AATTAAACTGAGGCTTAATGGTATGTCACCTGTCCAGTACAGGCAGGCTCATGAATCCTCAATTATTGTTTAACCGTCCAACAATTGGGGTTCACATCATCCCCCGTCCCACCACTACACACTAACCACTAACCCTAAACCTTAAACTTTAAACCTAATAACAACAATAAAAAAGGGATAAGGACGTTATTGATAATTACGGGATAGTTTTATATTGATTAGCAAACCAATTTAATAACTTTAAAAATCAAACATTATGAAGAAAACTTTATCAATCCTGATGGTCGCTTTTGCGATGACCGCGATGGTGGCTTGCAACAAGGACAAGGACAATGAAGACTCTCCGCTGAACATTGCCAACAACACGCTGGTATATGACGGCCAGACCTACACCTTCGACCATGTGGTGGTGGACTACTACCACAGTCAGCTCACTCTGATGGGTGCCTTCACCGATGACACACTTGAAAACGGCAGCCCCAAGCTCATGGTTCAGGGCATCCATATCATGCCTGAAGTCTGGAACAATAGTTTCGACCTAGCCGACGCCACTCAGTATCCCGATGGTGTGATGGTCTCTCTCCATCTTTACGGGGTGGTGGAAATGACGTTCGAGATGTTTAACAATGGTGGAAACACCGGCGCTTACGGCACTCTCGACGGACAGGAATACGAGAATGAGTCAATCTTCAGCAGCGGTACCTACAGCGTCTCGGGCAACAACGATGGCACTCCCATTACTGTCACTTACGACGGTGTACTGAAGAACGGCAAGACGTTGAAGATGAAACTTGTTTCGGACAACTACCCCCTTGGCCCACAAGGGAGGTAACATCTCCATCGGTAACTTATTGAAAGTCGTATTGCTTCAAAAAAAATAACCATGAAAACGCTTAAATTTATCGTAGCACTTTGTGCAATAGGTCTTTGCTTTGCTTCGTGCAACAAAGACGAAGACAAGGGAAACGCATCCATCGAAGGCCGCTGGGAAGCTTTGCGCTTTGCAGACAACCCGGACGACATCGCCTTTGTAGCTATCTTTGTAGGTGAGAACCTCGACCTGTATGTTATCCCGTGGGGACAGCACATGGTGGGTACCTTTACTCTGACCAATGGAGTGATCAACTACAACATCACCGGGGCCTATCAGGCCTCCAGTGTCCCCGTCGCCTACGATGACGATGGCACCATGAACACCTATTCGTGGTATATTGGAAACCTCGATGCCACCACACTCGAACTGACAGAAGGCTACAACTGGTACGCTATACGTGGCGTAGAATTTGAACGTGTCCAAGATGATTTTGGTCAGTTTGAATTCAAGATCAGCGGAAATACCGCCACTAGTTCTTTGGTTGGCATCCCCGACCTGGTATTCCACAAAATATAATAGGCTGCAAGAGCCATGTTAGGAAACATTTCTTATTACAATCCCACCAAGTTATATTTTGGTGATGAGTCTTTGAATTTCCTCAAGGACGAACTGAAGAACTACGGCCCCGTGGTGCTGCTCAACTACGGCAGCGGCAGCGTGAAGCGCAACGGTATCTACGACCAGGTGGTGGCCATCCTGAAAGAAGCTGGCAAGACCATCGTGGAGAATCCGGGCGTGATGACCAACCCCACGCTGGAGAAGCTGAACGAGGGTGTGAAGATTGCCCGCGAGAACAACGTGGACCTGATTCTGGCCCTCGGCGGCGGCAGCGTGTGCGACTACTCGAAGGCGGTGGCGGCATCGGTCTATTACGAGGGCGACTACTGGGATAAGTTCTGGCTCAAGCAGGAACAGCCTGCTGCCGACCAGAAGCTGTTGCCCGTGGCTTGCATCCTGACGATGGCGGGAACAGGCTCGGAGATGAATGCCGGCACGGTGATTACCGATGCGGAGCACACCTTCAAGGTGGGCCACGTGTTCGACAGCCGCCTGATGCCGAAGTTCTCCATCCTGAATCCCAAGTTCACGATGACCGTGCCTCTCGACCAGATGAAGGCCGGCATCTACGACATCATGAGCCACATCATGGAGCAGTACTTCTCTGATTTCGACGACAATACCAGCGACTACCTCTCCGAAGGACTCATGCGAAGCCTCATCACAGCCTCCCGTATCGCCGTGAAGAACCCGCAGGACTACGAAGCCCGCTCGAACATCATGTGGACAGCCACTTGGGCGCTCAACACCCTCCTCGGCAAGGGCAAGAAGGAGGACTGGATGGTGCACATGATTGGTCACAGCGTGGGCGCCTGGACACACGCCCCTCACGGCTATGCGCTGGCTTCCGTCTCGATGGCTTACTATCGCAGGGCGATGGAAAACGGCATGCCTAAGTTTGCCCGTTTTGCGCACAACGTCTGGGATATTCCTGCCGAGGGCAAGAGCGAACGAGAACTGGCAGAGGCTGGATTGGAGGCCCTGAAGAACTGGATGCTGGAGATAGGTCTGCCGCTCACCATCAGTGAATTGGGTGCCACCAACGAGATGATTCCCGGCATCACCGAGACCACCGTCGTCTATCCCGCCGGCTATCTTGACCTCACGAAAGAGGACATCACGGAGATACTAAAGGAGAGTATGTAAAACATGTTGGCAGGGCCGTCGACGGCTCCGCCAACGACCTCAAAGCGATGAAATCAGGTCCTCGAGGGCTTTGCGGTCGGCGGGGTAAAACTTGAGCAGAGGGGCTACAGTCATGCGGGCTGTGGGACCGAGTCGGCGCTCCAGCTTACGGTATTCCTCGTGTTGCGACAGCAGCGTGCGACGGCGCTCCTCGTCCATTTTGTATTCCACTCCCGCCTCGCAAGCCATAAAGCGGCTCTTGGCGGCGATGAGGAGTTCGATATGCAGCTGCACATAGCAGACAAGGTCGAAGAAGACCTCCGGCGAGAAGGAATCCTTCACCGCCAGCAGGTATCGGCCCGTGGGTGTCTGTTCGAAACGCCCCTCGCGGATGGCGAGAATCAGCTCCAGCTGCTTGTCGAGCCCGCGGTCCATCCAGCGGTGTATCATACGGCTGTCGTAATTCCACGTCCACACCAACAGGCCGGTCATCAAGGCGAAGACAACGACGAGCTGCACCACCGGTGAGGTGAATGTTGAAATTTCATGGTTGAACGGTGCATCGTGAAGGATATGAAGCATTGGGGAGGAAAGCAGAAGGAGAAGGACTATCCAGACGTCTTTCTGCCTGACCTTCAGTTGCGATCGGCGACGCTCCACAATCCTCACGGCGAACATCAGGCCTGCGGCGATAATGGCGCTGCAACCCATGTGTAAAAGCGCCACCTCGAGGCCGCGGAGGATCGCGGTGCCTATCCCCATCGGCTCGCCACCAAAGAGATCGAGCAGGGTCTCCACCATGCAGAAGCCTGCGCCCACGGCAGCACCGGAGATCACGCTGTCGATGAAGAAGACTATCTTCTTGCGCCACGCAAGCGCTATCAGCGGCAGCGCCTTCACCAACTCCTCAAAGATGGGGGTGATGATAACTGAGAGTTGGGAGTTTAAAGGAATGAGGCGGAAAGTGAAGAAGCAGATTAGGGCAGCCAGCAGACCGCAGAGCACCAGATGCAAGAGCCGACGCAGGCTGATGAGGGCGAAACGGTCGATGGAGTAGACCACTTCGAGATAGATGAAAACGGGAAGGAATGCAGCGATAAAAGCCATATTACAACAATTTTTTATTCATAATATTTCATATTTTCTTTGTCTTCAGTCGTCCAGCGCCAGGCCGCCGAGGGAGGTCTCCTTGTAGAGGCTCGGGATGTCCTTGCCGGTGAGTTTCATGGTGCGCACCACCTTGTCGAAGCTGATGAGGTGGCCTCCGTCGCTCATCATGGCGTAGATGTTGACATCCAGCGCGCGGAGGGCCGCCATCGCGTTGCGCTCGATGCAGGGTATCTGGACGAGTCCGCAGAGGGGGTCGCAGGTGAGGCCGAGGTTGTGCTCCATAGCCATCTCGGCGGCGTATTCTATCTGCTTGGGGCTGCCGCCGAAAAGCTGATTACTGGCCACAGCGGCCATGACGCAGGCGCTGCCCACCTCACCCTGGCAGCCCACTTCGGCGCCGCTGATGGAGGCGTTGGTCTTGATGACATTAGCGAAGAGGCCGGCGGTAGCCATAGCACGCAGTATCTCGCGGTCGCTGAAGCCGTGGTTCTTCTTCAGATGGTAGAGGACGGCCGGCAGCACGCCGCTGGAGCCGCAGGTGGGGGCGGTGACGATGCGTCCACCGCAGGCGTTCTGCTCGCTGGTAGCCAGCGCGTAAGAAATAACCAAGGCGCGGTTCTGCAGCGAACCCTTGAAGGCGGAGGCGCGGATGAAATATTGGTGGGCCTTGGAGCGCAGATGCAAACCGCCGGCAATCACGCGGTCGTCCTGCAAGCCCTCCTCGATGGTCTCCTGCATCTGTTTCCACATCTCCTCGAGATAGAACCATAACGAACCATCCTCGCACTGTTCGACGTATTCCCAAAAAGAGAACCCTTCTTTGTCGATATACTCCATGATTTCCTTCATGGTGTTGTGAGGGTAGACCTCACCCTCGGGGGTGATGCCCATCGGCACGTCGCCTTCCTCGGTGGCCAGATACCCCCCGCCGATGCTGTAGACGAGCCAGGTATCCCCCACCCCACCCTCGTCATCGAGAGCCTCGAAGAGCATGCCGTTGGGGTGGAAAGGCTTCACCGTCTTGGAATCCCATACAATCTCCACCTCCTTGGGCGCCAGGCCGCGGGTGATTGCGATATCGGTGTGGTGGCCCTTGCCGGTGGCGGCGAGGGAGCCATAGAGGGTCACACGGTAGCGCGCAGCCTCCTTGGTGCGGGCGGCGAACATCTCGGCGGCACGGTTAGGACCCATGGTGTGGCTGCTGCTGGGACCATAGCCTATCTTGTATATCTTCTTGATGGTTTCCATATTATTCTTTTATTTCGGTGGTTGGCGGAAGTTCGTACATCACGCGGGCGTGGTTGGTGCGGATGAGCTGGGTGTCGAGGGTGCGGCCGGTAGCGCGGTAGATGGTGTCGCGGTAGACCTCGCCGTTACGGTAGACGACGCCCTCCTCACGTGAGAAGAACTCATTTTCAGCATGTATATGGAAGGTGTGGGGCTGTGGCTCCTCGGCGCGGAGCTCGCCACAGAGGTATTCGCCGTCGACCCATAGGTGCAACTGGTAGGTGTTGGAGGTGCGATTGCAGACACGGTAGTCAATATAATTATAGGAGATGCTGGTGCCCGTGCCAAAGGGAATCTGGCGGCCGAAGTCGGGGAAGAGGTCCAGCCCGTCGTGGTGGTGGTGCTCGGTGATGGTGAGGTCGCTGTGCAGCACCATCCAGTGGATGAGGTTCGAGAGCTGGCACATGCCGCCGCCGATGCCCTGCGAGGGGCACCCTTTGGCGATGGTGAGACCTTCCTTGTAGCCCTTACGCTTGGTGGTGCGGCCGATGAGACGCCAAACGGAGAAAGTCTCGCCGGGCCGGATGAGGAGTCCGTCGATATGCTTCACCGCCAGCGCGAGGTTGGTGGCCTTATTCTCCTGCAGCTGCATATTCACGTTTCCCAAACGGCGGCGGATGAGCGAATTATGGTGATAGACGAGGACTGGCAGCGGCTCGGAGGCCCTCTGCTTGGCGAAGCGGGTATTTCCGAAGAGGTCCTTCAGATGGCGTTCAAAGATGCCTTTCTCCACCGAGAGACGGTAGGTGAAAGGGGATATTTCGCAAAACAGTTTTCGTTTCATTTTCATAATGCCGACCGGAAGTCAGCGTTCCATTTTTCGTGAATTTCGAGGTGCAAAAATACAAATTTTTTTCAAAACAGAATCAAAAAAATGAAGCGCTGACATCCTATTGGCATAAAAAGAAGCGCTGACATCCTATTGGCATAAAAAAAGGAATTGTTTAAAAATATTTCTTGCAGAGTAATTTTTATTTTGTATATTTGCACTTTCAACATTTAAATAAATTAACAAAAACATATAAATAACATGTCAGAGAATCAGATAGTTAATAAAGAGGACCTTGTGGTCCGATTTGCTGGCGACTCGGGTGACGGCATGCAGCTTAGCGGCACACTGTTCAGCGACGCATCGGCCCTGACCGGTAACGACATCGCCACCTTCCCCGATTATCCCGCCGAAATCCGTGCTCCGCACAACACCATCGCCGGTGTCTCCGGTTACCAGGTGCATGTGGGTAACCACATCTATTCGAGCGGCGACAAGTGCGACATTCTGGTGGCTATGAACCCCGCCGCCTTCAAGTCGCAGCTGAAGTGGGCCAAGAAGGGTGCCACCGTCATCGTCGACATCGACACCTTCACCGACGAGGCTATGGAGAAGGCCGGTTACACCAGCAACCCCTTCACCGACGAGTTGGAGCGTGCCTACACCATCATCAAGGCCCCCATCACCTCGTTTACCGAGAAGATCGGTGAGGCCCAGGGTGTGGACAAGAAGACCGCCGACAAGAGCCGTAATATGTTCGCCCTCGGCATCATCTTCTACTCGACCCACAAGACCCTCGACCATACCTTTGCCTATCTGGAGCGCAAGTTCGCCAAGAAACCCGCCGTCATCGAGCTGAACAAGGCCGTGCTGACTGAGGGTTACGAATATGCCGACAAGCTGGAGGTGATGCACTCGCACATCTTCGAGGTTGCCCATGCCGACAAGATGGAGAAGGGCCGCTACCGCAACATCACCGGTAACGTGGCCACCGCTTGGGGTCTGCTCGCCGCCTCTGAGAAGAGCGGCCGCCGTCTCTTCCTCGGCAGTTATCCTATCACCCCCGCTACCGATGTCATGGTCGAGCTGGCCAAGCACAAGAGCCTTGGTGCCCGTGTGTTCCAGGCCGAAGACGAGATTGCCGGTATCTGCTCCGCCATCGGCGCCAGTTATGCCGGTGCTCTGGCTTGCACCAGCACCTCCGGTCCCGGTCTCTCGCTGAAGAGCGAAGCTCTGGGATTGGCCGTGATGACCGAGCTGCCCTTGGTCGTCGTCGACGTGCAGCGCGGCGGTCCCTCCACGGGTCTGCCCACCAAGACTGAGCAGAGCGACCTCAACCAGGCCCTCTACGGCCGCAATGGCGAGGCTCCCCTGGTGGTCGTTGCCGCCTCGAGCTCAGCCAACTGCTTCTACTGGGCCTTCAACGCCGCCAAGATTGCCCTCGAGCACATGACCCCCGTCATCCTGCTCACCGACGGCTATCTGGGCAACGGCAGCCAGCTGTTCAAGATTCCCAGCATGAAAGACATGCCCGAAATCAAGCCGCGTCTGGCCAAGGAGAACGACCCGAACTACCGTCCGTTCCGCCGCGACGAGGAGAAGTTTGCCCGCGAATGGGCTCTCCCCGGCATGGAAGGCCTGAGCCACCGCGTGGGCGGTCTTGAGAAGTGCCCCGACGGTCCTCTCAGCACCGATCCCGAGAACCACGCCCTGATGACCAAGAACCGTCAGGAGAAGGTGAACCGCGTGGCCAACTACATCCCCGACCAGGAGGTGACCGGCGCCAAAGACGCCGACCTGCTCGTGGTGGGCTGGGGCGGCACCAGCGGTGCTCTGACCCTCGCCGTCGAGGAGATGAACAACGAAGGCAAGAAGGTAGCCTACACCCACTTCAACTACATCTGCCCGCTGCCGAAGAACACCGGCGACATCCTGCGCAAGTACAAGAAGATTGTGGTCTGCGAGCTGAACAACGGCCAGTTCGCCGGCTACCTGCGCACCCAGTTCCCGGAGTGCCCCATGACCCAGTACAACAAGGTGATGGGCCTGCCCTTCGAGGTTGGCGAGCTGAAAGAGCACTTCAACAGTTTAATTGGATAAATAACAATGGAAGTTAAAGAATTAAAGAAGTTATCGCGCTTCGCGCTAGAAGTTACAGACAATACCGCCTGCCGGAACACTTGTCTTTAACTCCTTTAACTTCTTAACTTCTTTAACTCCCCCAAAAAATAAGACAATGGAAAAGCATTTTGTTCCCAAAGCGGATAAAGAATATACCAAGGCTGATTTCCAGAGCGACCAGATGGTGAAGTGGTGCCCCGGTTGTGGCGACCACGCCATCCTCGCCGCCCTGCTGGCCACCTTCCCCAAGACGGGTTACAAGAAAGAGAACGTCTGCATGGTGAGTGGTATCGGCTGCTCGAGCCGTATCCCCTACTATGTGGACACCTACGGATTCCACAGCATCCACGGCCGCGCCTGCGCCATTGCCACGGGTGTGAAGCTCGCCAACCCCGCCCTCAGCGTGTGGGTGAACATGGGCGACGGTGACTCGATGGCCATCGGCGGCAACCACCTCATCCACGCTGTGCGCCGCAATCAGGACCTGAACATCACCATCTTCAATAACGAGATTTACGGCTTGACCAAAGGTCAGTATAGCCCCACGACGAAGTTCGGCCAGGTCACCAAGACCTCGCCCTACGGCACCATCGACTATCCCTTCAATCCCGGCGAGCTCGTCATGGGCGCCCAGGGCACCTTCTTCGCCCGCACCCTCGACTGCGTGCCGCAGTTGAGCACCGAGTGCATGACCCGCGCCGCCCAGCATGACGGCTGCTCTGTCACCGAGGTGCTGCAGAACTGCGTCATCTTCAACGACAAGACGCATGCCGCCATCACCGACCGCGCCGTCCGCGACGACCGTACCATCGTGCTGGAGCACGGCAAGCCCATGCTCTTCGGCAAGAACAAGGAGAAAGGTCTGCGCTTCAACGGCCGCCAGCTCGAGGTTGTCACCCTCGGCGAGAACGGCATCACCATCGACGACATCATGGTGCACGACGAGACCACCGAGGATACCGGCATTCACATGATGCTGGCCCACATGGGTCCCGCAGCGGGTCTTCCCGTAGCCCTCGGCGTCATCCGCAACGTGAAGAAAGTCAGCTACACCCAGCTCTATGAGGAGCAGATGGACGAGCAGATGGCCACCGGCAAATACAAATGCATGGACGACCTGCTCAACAGTGGCGACACCTGGGAAGTGTGAGATTAGTTAAGAGTTAAGAGATAAAAGTTAATAGTTGGGAGGCCGGCAGATTGCCGGCCTCTTACATTTTTCTTTTGCCATATTAAATATTTTTTGTATCTTTGCATTTAATATATATGCAGACCCATGAAGAAAATATTATTTACCCTCTTAGCAATGAGCATCTTAATGGGTGCTTCTGCGCAGAATAAGAAATGCGGTATCGACACGAAGGCTTTGGTTGCAGAACAGATAGCCGCCGGTGCCACCCATATCGACATGCTGGCGAAAATGGCACCGAACTTCGACCGCGCCGTTTTCGAGAAGGCCGGTATCGTCTTCGGAGCCCAAGCGGGGCAGATTGTCACCATGAGTGTCCCTGTTGAAGCCCTCCCATTGCTGGAGAGTGCCAAAGAGGTGGTACAGTACAGCATCTCGCATACCATTGCCGCCCCCGAATGCAACCAGGACCGTTTCGACACCCGCACCGACAGTGTACACCAGGGTCTCGGCGTCATCAATAACCTCGCTTACGACGGCGAGGGTGTGTATATCGGCATCACCGACTGGGGCTTCGACTATTCGCACCCCAACTACAATGCAGGCACAGGTAATCTGCGTCTGGAGATGGCCTGGGATCACTTCAAGCTCTCGGGTCCCACGCCGGCTGACAAGGGCTATAGCGAAGGTCTCAACTATGGAACGCTTATCACCGACCATCTGAGATCAGCGCAGGGGGATACTTCGAACCTCTACGGCTACGGCACCCACGGCACCCATGTGGCCGGCATCACTGCCGGACGCGGAGTGGACGGCGACCAGATGGGGCAGGCTCCGGGAGCCAAACTGCTATTCTGCTCTTTCGGCCTGGGCGAGAAGCCTTGGATGGACGCCGTTGCCTGGATGAAGCAGGTGGCACAGGACAGCTCGCGCCGACTGGTCATCAACAGTAGCTGGGGCATGTATTCTTTCAGCACCCTCGACGGTACCTCGCTGCTCAGCCAGGCCATCAACGCCTGGAGTGAGGAAGGTGTGGTGTTCTGCACCAGTGGCGGCAACAACGGCCACAACACCGTTCCCTTCCATATCAGCCGCACATTTCGCAGCGACACCATTGACACCCTACGCACCGTAGTGGTACGTGCCAGCGACATCTACAGCATCAGCGAGACTGGCCAGGTGCTCATCATGTGGGGTGAGGAGAACCACGACTTCAGCGCCTGCATCCGTCTCCGCAAAAATGACAGCACAATTTGGCACACGCCCATGTTCAGCACCGCTATGGGCGACACGGTCATCTATGACAGCATCGTCCATGAGGGCGTGAGCACAGGCTACCGCGTACTTGTCGAGCATGCCAATCCCTTCGACAACCGTCCCCATATCCAGATTGACATCAACAAGAACACCTTGCAGACGCAGCTCTTCATCACCGCCACTGAAGGTACCGTCCATGCTTGGAATGTGGCCAACAAGGAGAACCACGCCGGCAACGAAGGATGTAGTTTTTCTCAAGCAGGCCGCGACGGATTCACCTCCGGCGACTCCTTCTATGGTGTCGGCGAGCCTGCCTGTGCCGCCAAGTGTATCAGCGTTGCCGCCCACAATCCCGACCGCTACAGCCAATCCTCGGGCATCTACCGTATCGGTAGAATAGCCGACTTCAGCAGTGCCGGTCCCCTTATCAACGGTGTCAACAAACCCGAGATTTCCGCTCCGGGCGTCGACATCGTCTCCTCCATCAGCTACTGGACCACAGGCACCTACCCCACCCTCCTCTCCACCTACGTGGGCAACAGAAAATACATCTGGTCCAGCATGAGCGGCACCTCGATGTCGAGTCCCGCCGTCACGGGCGTTGTAGCCCTGATGCTCCAGGCCAATCCCAACCTCAGCGTCGAACAGATCCGCGAGATTATCTTCACCACTGCCCGCAACGATAGCATCACGGGTCCCCTCGTGGCCAGCGGCACCATGGATGTGCACTGGGGCTGGGGCAAGATTGACGCCCTCCGTGCCGTGAACGAAAGCGTGCGCCGCGTGAGCATCAACGAGGTGGAGACGACACGCACCCCCCTGAAGGTTTTCCCCAACCCTACCACCGGCATGGTCACAGTTCATACGGGTTGCGGAGAGCAGCAGACCCTCTTCGTCTACTCCATCGACGGCCGCCTCGTACACCAGACTCCTGTCGCCGCTGAAACCACCCTTGATGCTAGCAGCTGGAACCCGGGAATTTACATCCTGCGTGTCGGCAGCCGCACAGAGAAGTTAATAGTTAATAGATAATAGATAATAGTTTATAGATGCTGAAACTGTTCGAGAGAAACACCATTTTCCAAGTAGTCGTCATCCTTGTGGTGACGATACTGCTGTGGTTGCCTCATCTTGCCAGTCCTCAGCCCATGCCGGAGCCCGCCCCCTTTGCACCGCTCTACAGTCTGCTCTACAACTGTCATTTCTCCCCGCTACTTGCCGTACTCCTTGCCATCGTGCTTGTTGTCGGGGGCGGCATCCATCTCAATCTTATACTCGCCAACGTAGGACTCGTCTCGCAGAACAGTCTCTCCCCCACTCTCTTCTATATTCTCTTCATGAGTGCCACTGCCGACACCCTCTCTCCCACCCTTATCGTCGGCTTCCTCGTCATTGCTTTTGTCCGTCTGCTCCTGCTCCATAGCACACTACTCACCATCTCCTCCGACAAGGTTTTTGGCGCCACAGCCCTCATCGGCATCTGCTCCCTCTTCTACCTTCCCTCCCTGTTGCTGCTCTTGAGTTATCTTTTGGTAGCCGTGAGTTACCGACTCTACAGTTGGCGCGACTGGATGGTGCTTCTGCTTGGTCTTTTGGCACCTTACATCCTTCTGTGGACCGTTCTCTACCTGAACGACAGCCTTGCCGAGAGTTTCCCCGCTATGGCCGCCTCCCTCACCCCTCCTCAATTCTCGATTCTCATTTCTCAATTCTCTATTTCCCTCGTCGCCAACGGCATCCTCCTTCTTTTCTTCGCCGTCTCACTCTTCGTCCTCTGGCGTAGTTTCGGCGAGAAGACCACTCTCTGGCAGAAAAACGCCACCGCAGTGATGCTGCCTACCGTTTCCGCCATCGCGCTGATATTCTATGCCCCAGCCTTCCCCATCAACCTTCAGATCTTCGCCATTCCCTTCGCCCTCTGTGCCACTCTCCGTTTCACCTCCACCCACAGCAACAGTTTCGGCCGTCAGCGCCATCAGTGGAAAAATCACCTGAAAGACCTTCTGTTCCTTATCGTCATTGTTGCCGCCATCTTATGTTAGAAGCTTGGAAAATAAAAGGGCGCCGTGAGGCGGGATGCGACGAGGCCGGACGCGGACCTCTGGCGGGACCTGTTGTCGCCGCCGCCGTCATCTTGCCCGACGGCTACAGCCATCCCCTCCTCAACGACTCCAAGCAGCTCACCGAGCGTCAGCGCGACCGCCTGCGAACAGAGATAGTGCGCGATGCCGCTGCCTGGGCCGTCGCCGTCGTCGAGCCCGACGAAATCGACCGTCTCAACATCCTCCACGCCTCCACACATGCCATGTGCCTCGCTGTGCAGCAACTCGCCGTCAAGCCCGAGTTCCTCCTCATCGACGGCAACCGCTTCTACAACGAGACCGACATCCCCTATGAGTGCATCGTCAAAGGCGACGCCAAATATATGTCCATCGCCGCCGCCAGCATCCTAGCCAAGACCCACCGCGACGAGCTGATGGTGCAACTTCACAACGAATATCCCCAATATGGCTGGGACCGCAACAAGGGCTACCCCACCATCGAGCATTTCAACGCCATCGAGCAGTACGGTCCCTCGCCCTACCACCGCCGCTCCTTCAACCTCTACCGACAACACACGTTGTTTGAGAGTTAATAGATAAGATAAATAGATAATAGATAATAGATAATAGTTATATGCTGGAATTCATTAAAAACTTTCGCCGCAAGCGAATCATTCGCGACCTGAAGGCTGCCCCACGCGACAAGCGCATCAACAACATCCAGGAGGTTCAGTCCATCGGTGTCATCTGCCAGCTCGACACCGAGCAGAACTGGAACATCCTCTACCACTTCGCCAAAGTGATGGAGAACCAAGGTAAGAAGGTCCACCTCATAGCCCTTCAGGACGAAGGCATCAGCTTCGTCGTCACCCACCAGTCCACCACTATCTGCCGCGCAAAGACCGACATCAACTTCTGGGGTCTTCCCTCAAACGACTCCATCAAGGAATTCACCTCGCGCCACTACGACCTCCTCATCGACACCATCGGCGACGAGAACTTCTTCTCCCAGTATATCGCCCTACGCACCGATGCCAGCCTCAAGATTGTCTACGCCACCCCCGCCGAGGACCCCACAGAAGTCTTCGACCTCATCATCCGCGGCGACGGCCACGTGGAGCTCAAGACCTTCTTCAACAACATTATCGAATATTTAGGAATGATTAAAAAATAACGCATTTATACATTAACGCATTATGAAACAACCCCTCTTTACCGGCACGGGCGTGGCCCTCATCACCCCCTTCCGCCGTCAGCAGGAAACCGTCGACTTCACCAAACTCGAGCACCTCATCGAACATATCATCTCCTCGGGAGTAGATTATATCGTGGCCCTCGGCACCACTTCCGAAGCCGCCACCATGACTGAGAACGAGCGTTCCGCCGTACAGGAGTTCATTGTCGAGACCGTCAACGGCCGTTGCCCCATCATGCTTGGCTTGGGAGGCAACAACACCCTCAATGTCACCGACACCATCAACCGCACCAACTTCGACGGCATCTCCGGCATTCTCTCTGTGGCGCCCTACTACAACAAGCCCAACCAGCGCGGCCTTCTGCAGCACTTCCATAACATTGCCGAAATATCGCCCGTACCTGTCATCCTCTACAATGTGCCGGGCCGCACAGGCATCAACCTCACGGCCGACACCACGCTTACCCTCGCTGCCGAATGCCCCAATATCATCGGCATCAAGGAAGCTTCTGGCAACCTGCAACAGGTGATGGAAATCCTACGCCGCCGTCCCGCGGGCTTCCGTGTCATCAGCGGCGACGACTCCCTCACTCTTCCCATGATTGCTCTCGGTGCTGACGGCGTCATCTCCGTCATCGCCAATGCACTGCCCAAGGAGACCTCCGATATGGTACGCTTCGCCCTCAAGGGCGATCTCAAGAAAGCCCTTCCTCTGCACTACCGCCTGCTGCCCCTGATGAACGCCATCTTCGAAGAAGGCAACCCCACAGGCGTGAAGGCGCTGCTCGAGGCAGAAGGATTCATCACCAACATCCTGCGTCTGCCGCTGGTCAAAGCCTCCAAGACCCTCACCAACAAACTCACCACGCTCTACAATGAATTTAGAGGATAGCCTACAGGCCGTGCGCACCGAGTTCCTGTCGCGCATGACGCGCGGTAATGGGCATCTCCTCCTCGAGGTCGAAGAATTCGTCACCTCGCGGCTGGGCAAGATGTTACGTCCTCAACTCACGCTCCTCGCCGCCGACACCCTCGGACAAGCCTCCTCGCGCCGCACCCTCCTCCTCGCCACCGCCGTAGAAATGCTCCACAACGCCTCGCTGCTGCACGACGACATCATCGACCATTCCGACACACGCCGTGGGAAGCCCTCCGTCAATGCCCGCTGGAACAACTCCGTAGCTGTCCTCGTGGGCGACTTCCTCTTGGCACAGGTAATGCGCATCCTCTACGAAGTGAACGAGCCCGACACCACACAGCGCGTCTACCAAACCGTCGAAGCTATGGTCGAAGCCGAACTTTTAGCACAGGAGGCTGCGGTCAGCGATGCAGACCGTTACCTACGCATCATCGACGGCAAAACCGCCCGTCTCTTCGCCACCGCCTGCGCGCTGGGGAACCCCGAGTATGAAGAATTCGGCCTCCACTATGGACGTCTCTTCCAACTCCGGGATGACATCGACGACGGCGAAGCCAACGAATATACCGAAGGCCTCATCCTGCAAGAAAAGAACATCCTCGCCGCAATAAAACCCCAACTTCCAGTACTAATCAATTAGTACAAATTCCATTGAATCAATAAAAAAAAGAATATCATGAAAAAAATCCTCTTTACCTTTATCGCCCTCATCCTCGGCGGTGCCGCCTGGGCGCAGAACGCCAAGCTCCCTGAAAACATCACCCTGAAGGACATCGACGGCCAGAGCGTCCAGTCCTCCGTCATCCAGAATGGCGGCAAGCCCATCATTATCTCCTTCTGGGCCACCTGGTGCAAACCCTGCAACCTGGAGCTCAACACCATCAAGGACCTCTATGATGAGTGGCGCGAGGAGACCGGCGTGAAACTCGTCGCCGTCTCCATCGATGATGCCCGTAGCGCGGCCCGCGTGAAACCCCATGTCGAGGGCAACGACTGGCCCTATGAGGTCTACCTCGACCAGAACTCCGACCTAAAACGTGCCATGGGTGTGGTCAACGTGCCGCACACCTTCATCCTCAACGGCAACGGCGAAATCGTCTGGCAGCATACCGGCTATCAGGCTGGCGGCGAAGAGGAACTTATCGAGAAGGTCCGCGAGCTGCTGAAATAGCCACCAGCACCATTCCCTTACCAACTCCAGCCCAACTTTTACCATGGTAGAAGTTGGGCTGGTTTATTGTAGGGTGAAAGAATTATTTCGTTATGTCGGAAAAAATTTGTATTTTTGCATTTTATTTTAGATACATAATTATATTACAATGATAAAGAGAATCTTTACACTAGCCCTTCTGGCAGCCTTAGGCTCGACGGTGTCGGCGCAGGGTTTGCTGGGAGGCCATGTGACGGGCAATGTGCAAATGGACGGTCAGATGTCGAGTGCCGACAGCATCATTGGTGCACAGGATGTGCCGGAGAAGCTGCTGATGAACGCCCGTGCCGATGTGCTATACACCAATGGCGACTTCAGCGCCGGCCTACGTTTCGAGTTGTACCAGAACCCGCTGCTGGGCTTCGACGCCAAGTATAGCGGACAGGGATTGGCAAACTATTTCGTGGCCTACAACGGTGAGAAGTTGAGTATTACGGCGGGTCATTTCTACGAGCAGTTCGGCTCGGGCATGATCTTGCGCGCCTATGAGGACCGATACCTGGGACTGGATAACGCGCTACTGGGCATGAACGTGCAGCTGCGTCCCGTGCCGGGTGTGACGATAAAAGGTGTCATCGGCCGTCAGAAGATTTTCTGGGAGTACGGCGAGGGTCTGGTGCGCGGCATCGACGGCGAGGTGAACCTTAACAGCATACTGGGATTTATGAAGGAAAGCAAATTCCGTACTACGTTGGGTGCGGGCTTCGTGAGCAAATATGAGGATGACGAGGTGATACCCTCGTCGGCGAATCCCGAGATGAGGCTGAACCTGCCGCTCAACGTTGGTGCCACGTCGCTGCGTGCCGATCTGGGCTACGGCAACTGGAGTCTGCAGACGGAATATGTGATGAAGGGACAAGATCCCAACGCCATCAACGGCTATGTGTATCATCCCGGCCAAGCGTTGCTGCTGAACCTCATCTATTCGCAGCGCGGCTTCAGCGCGAGCGTGCAGGCGAAGCGAATTGACAACATGGGCTTCAAGAGCGTGCGCTCGCAGAGTGGCGAGATGCTGTATATCAACTACCTGCCTGCCATCACGAAGAACCACACCTACGCCTTCCTGTCGATGTACCCCTATGCCACACAGGTGAACGGCGAACAGGGACTGCAAGCCGACGTGATGTATAAGTTCAAAAAAGGCTCCTTCTTGGGCGGCGAAACCGGCTTGGACCTCCACCTGAACGGCTCGGTGGTCTATGGTCTCGACACCACGGTGACCGGCGGTGCCGGCACGGAGGGTTACTCGGTGAACAGCGGTTTGGGAGAAACGCTCTACGGCGATGTCTCGGTGGAAATAGCCAAAAAGCTCTCGAAAGCCGTGAAGTATACCGTCACCTACGCCTACCAGGTGTTCAACCCGGTGGTGGAGAACGAGCCGGGTGACCTGCACCATAACCATATCGTAGTGGCCGATGTGCTGTGGAAGGTGAACAAGGGACATTCACTGCGCTTCGAAGCGGAGTGGATGGGTAGCGACAGCCACTACGACGCCAACGACCCTGCACACAGCGACCGCCGTGCGGGCGACTGGATAATGGGTCTCGTGGAGTGGAATATCGGTACCCACTGGTTCCTTTCGGCCAGCGACCAGTATGCCTACAACGACGGCATCGGCAACTACTACAACTTCACGGTGGGCTACACCAGCGGTGCCACGCGCCTGCAAGTGGGTTACGGCAAGCAGCGCGAAGGTCTGCTGTGCATCGGCGGCGTGTGCCGTCTAGTGCCGGCAAGCAACGGATTGACGTTCAGTTTAACGACAAGCTTTTAGTTAAAAGACAATAGATAAGAGATAATAGTTATGAAGAAGATATTTATAGGGCTAATGGGTTTAATGGGGCGGGTGCTCCCGCTGAGCATTATATTGGGCCTTTGGAGTTGCGACAAGATTGAGGAGGGAGAGTATACGGTGTACGACGGGGCACAGGTGACCTGGACGACCGCCGCCGCCTCGCTCACGCCGGTACAGCGGGTTTATGTGGAGAAGTTCACGGGGCCGCGTTGCAGCAACTGTCCGACGGCTGATGCAACGCTGTCTACCATCCACGACGAGCGAGTGGTGATGGTCTCCATCAACCACCCCACGGGACAGGGCATGCCTTACCCCGGACAGCCCGACATGAGAACCGACGGAGGTACGGTGTGGGACAAATGGTATGGCATCAACTCCATACCAGCTGCCTATATCAATCGTGACCTCAGCCAGCAGTATCTGGG
This sequence comes from uncultured Bacteroidota bacterium, assembly GCA_902800395.1. GTDB lineage: Bacteria > Bacteroidota > Bacteroidia > Bacteroidales > P3 > Colimorpha. The sequence goes on from CADCEC010000016.1 coordinate 17,817, forward strand.
TGACATGAGCAACATCATCGGGGACATCAACCAAGCGCTGACAGTGCAGCCAGTCATTGCCTTGGAGGCCTCCGCCTACGGCGGTCTCGGCGAAGTGGATGTCGTTATAGAAATGCAGTTCGTGAAGGATTACACCCAGCCCTTGACGGTAACAGTGGCGCTGGTGGAGGACTCGCTGGTGTACTGCCAGCTGCTGCCGGATAACAGCATCGACTCCAACTATGTGCACAACCACATGCTGAGGAAAGTCGCCACCGGTTTCTGGGGCGCCGACGTGGATGCCTCCGGCACGGCGGGGGAGGCGTTGATGGGCAGAGTGGATTTCTCCGTCGACAGCGACGTGAACCTGGAGAAGAGCCATGTGGTGGTCTTCCTTAGCGACAAAGCCACGCGCAAGGTGCTGAACTGCGTACAGTGCAACATAATATTTGAAGTCGAAGAGAAATGAACCGGAGAATTCTGGGGCTGGCGTTGCCCAACATTGTGACCAATATCACCGTACCTCTGCTGGGCATGGTGGATATGGCCATTGTGGGGCATCTCTCGGGAGCGCACGTGAGTGCCATCGTGGTGGGCAGTTCCATCTTCAACCTCATCTACTGGAACTTCGGATTTCTCCGCATGGGTACCTCGGGACTCACCGCACAGGCCTTCGGTGCCGAAAGGTGGAATGAGAGCCTGAAGACACTGATACAAGCCTGCACCATCGCGTTGGCCATTGCGCTGCTGATTATTGTGCTACAATGGCCATTGGCAGAAGCCTCGAAGGTAATCTTCCGTAGCGACCCATCGAACGGGCCCGGGGTGATGGACTTGGCGCTGACTTATTTCTTTGTGCGCGTGTGGGCGGCTCCCGCCACCTTGGGACTCTATGCCATCAAGGGCTGGTTCATCGGCATGCAGGACTCCAAAACGCCCATGTGGATAGCCATTGCGCTGAACTGCGTGAACATCCTGGCGTCGCTGCTCTTCGTGATGGTGTTCCATTGGGACATCTTCGGCGTGGCCCTCGGCACAGTGATTGCCAACTACACGGGTCTCGCCCTCGGCCTCTTCTTCCTTCACCGTAAACTTCATCGCGACCACAACCTTTCCTCTTTCCACTTTAATCTTTCCACTCTTTCCAACGCACTGCACTGGAAAGACATGCGCCGCTTCTTCAAGGTGAACGGCGACGTGTTCCTCCGAACGGTATGCCTCTCTGCGGTGTTCACATTCATCACCGCAGCCAGCGGCCGCATCAGCGAGAATATACGTGCTGTCGACGGCATACTGATGATGTTCTTCACCCTCTTCAGCTACATTATGGACGGCTTTGCCTATGCCGGCGAAAGCCTCGTGGGGCGCCATATCGGTGCCCGACAACTGCGCCACCTGAAACTGGCGGTGCGACTGCTTATCGCCTGGGGGCTGGCATTGACGGTACTCTTCACAGGTCTCTACGCAGCCTTTGGTAATCAGTTCCTGCATATCTTCACCGACAAACAGGATGTGATTGCCGCCACAGGCGAATATATGGGATGGGTGCTGGCAATACCCATCTGCGGTTTCGCGGCCTTCCTCTTCGACGGCATCTTCATCGGCGCCACCGCGACACGGACAATGCGCAACGCCATGTTCGTGGCCACGGGAGCCTTCTTCGCCATCTACTACGGACTGAAAGAATACTTCGGCACCGCCGACATCCACACCTGGAACAATATCCTGTGGATTGCCTTTATGGTCTTCCTGACACTGAGAGGATTGCTGCAAGCAGTGCGGGTGAGGAGAGATGTGTATGGAAAAATTAACGGGTAACGGTTATGAGGTATAGGTTAATATTGACAATAGGACTAATAGGTTTAATGGGACTTATAGGCCTTTCTGGTGGGTTGGAGGCGCAGAATGTCAAATACAGCGACCATCAGGGTCGGGTGGTTGATGCCACTACCGGCAAGCCTCTGAAGGGTGTCAAAGTGAGCCATGCTTTGGGTGGAGAGAGCGACGAGAAGGGGCGTTTCACGGTGCGCTACTATGACACCGAAAGCGATCTAAGAGTTATTGTATCGCATCCGGGCTACAAGACCGATACCTTCAGTTATGCACCCACCTTCGTCAGCCTGCACCGACTGACCGCCGCATCGCAAAAGGATCGTCCCAAAGTGGGTGTGGTGTTGAGCGGAGGCGGGGCTAAAGGTGTGGCCCATATCTCGGCCTTGAGGGCCATCGAAGAGGCTGGCATCCCCATCGATTATATCGCGGGCACCTCGATGGGTTCGCTGATTGGGGGGCTGTATGCAGTGGGCTGGTCGGTCGATGAACTCGACTCGCTGGTACGCCACCAGGACTGGACGTTTCTCCTCACCGACCGCCCCAAACCGGACAATCTGGACATGAACACCCGTCACTTGCTGACGACCTATCCCCTCTGGTATGCCTTCACCGGAGGGAAACACAATGAGAGCGCAGGATTCATCCGAGGTCTGAACCTCGACCAGCTGTTCGACCAGCTACTCGTGGGTTACCTCGATTCCCTGTCGTTCGACACGCTGCCCATCCCCTTTGCCTGTGTAGCCACCGACGTGGTGACAAACACAGAGGTGGTCTTCCACAGCGGCCACCTGAAAGAGGCCCTGCGGGCCTCGATGTCGATTCCCGGGGTGTTCTCGCCGGTGAGGATAGGCAACAAGGTGCTGGTTGACGGAGGTGTGATGAACAACTATCCCGCCGACGTTGTGCGGAAGATGGGTGCCGACATTGTTATCGGCGTTTCGGTGCAGAACGACACGTTGACCGCCGACGAATTCAGCAGTGCTTTGGACATCATTATGCAGGTGATGGATGCGAAAGGGAAAGAGAAATTTGTGGAGAACGTCAAAAAAAGCGACCTTTTCATGAAAGTGGACGTGACGGGCTATAGCGCGGCAAGCTTCACGTCGCACTCGATAGACACCCTGCTGCAGCGAGGAGCCGAAGAGGCAGAACGACACTGGGAGGAGCTTCTGGCCTTGCGCCGCGAGCACGGCATCGATTCGATACCCGCTCCCGGCAGCCGACGCCAGAAACGTGAGGAGCGCTCCCGAATGCAAGGCACACCGAGCAGCTCGCTCTACAACTCGCCCATCGTGGGAGTGACCTTCCGCTTCGACAACGAAGAGACCGAGGCCATCCAGGTGGGGATGCTCCTCCCCTACCGCTTTATGAGAATGCCCATGGCGCTCTATAGCCACCTGCGGCTGGGCGATCGTCTCCAGGTGCTGGCGGAGAACCGTTTCTTCCCCCACGGAATCACCTCGCCCACGGTGAGTTACTCGTTCCGAAAGGACAACCTGGACATCTACTCCAAAGGAGTGCGCACCTACAACATCAAATACTACCGACATACATTCGAGGTGGTGCCCTTCAATTCCACCTTCCGCCAATTCCGGCTGAGTTTGGGCGGGCGTTACGACTACTATGACTTTTATTCGCCCGCGCTGTCGGCATCAACCACAGAAATCCACCTCGACGACCATCATTTGTTCTCGTACTTCTTCACTTCGGAGGTGAACACATGGAATCACCCCTACCTGCCCACGAGGGGTGTGCGGCTGCTGACTTCGTACACCTATTATACGGACAACCTATATGGATACGACGGGACGCATGGCATCAGCGACATCAGGGCGTTGTGGAGCATAGCACTTCCTGCCAATCCGAAGCTGACCTTCATACCCTCGTTCCGAGGGAGGCTGCTGCTGCATTCGGGCGACATCCCGATGACGCTCTCCAATGCTTTGGGAAGCGAGCAGCAGATTGTTGACCAACAAATATTTTTTCCTGGAGTACATAGTTTGGCTTTTGTCGAACGTTGCTTCCTCTCCCTACAGCTTCGCATGCAGTTCAATATCACCGGCAATCATTATCTGCTGATGAACGCAGGGGTGGCCCGTCACACGCTGAATCTTGACGAACTTGTTGAAGACTGGCCCAATCTCTGGGGGGCATCGATGGGCTATTGCTACTACTCTTTCTTGGGCCCCATCGAGGCGATGCTGGGCTATTCAAAACTGGCTCCGGGATTGAACTTCTACCTCAATATAGGACATAGATTCTAGGTAATCCTAGGTAGCCCTAGGAGTTCCTAGAGTTGATTGAGAATTTTGTCGAAGACCATCTGGGGGGTAACAGCGCGCAGACAGCGGTAGTCCCCATAACGGCAGGTTTTCTGCCCAAAAGCCGAGCAAGGCTGGCACGGGAGGTTGGCGCAGAGGGCATTGGCGCGATTTTGTCCATAGCCATAGAAGCCGAAGTCGGGATGTGTAGCGCCCCAGATGGAGACCACAGGTACACCGAGGGCGCTGGCAAAATGCATATTGGCGGAATCCATCGAGACCATCAGCGTAAGGCCTTTGATAATCTCCAGCTCCTCTGCAAAAGATTGCTTTCCCGCCACCGATTCCACACCCGCCAGATTGTCAGCCAACGTTTCAAGTTTAGCAGCTTCCTCTTTGCTTCCGAAAAGGAGTACACGATAGCCTTTGTCTGCTAACATCTTAACAAGTTGCTCCACATTCTCCCACGGCCACACTTTTCCTGCATGCTGCGAGAAGGGCGCAATGCCGATACCCACACCCTTCGTGGCGACACTTTCCTCTTTCCACTTTCCACTTTCCACTTTTGCAAGTCCAGCGCGACGGAAGGTATCGTCGTAACGTTGGTAATGAGGCTTGCGGGGCTTCCGGCACCAGTGGTGCAGGAAGAGCCAGCGCGAGAGTCGCCCCTTGCGGAGGGCGTAGATGCGGAAATGGAAGTCGAAAAGGTGGCGCAAGCGGAGCACAATGAGTGCCATACCCACGCGGTTCACCTTGTGGAGGTCCACCACTGTGTCGGCTCCCACTGCCTCCAATGCTTTGTATATCTTCAGGAAACTCTGCTTCTTCTTGAGACCAAGGAAATGCACGTTGGGTCTGCCCTCGAAGAGTGGCTGCAACAGTGGCGGGCCGGCAACAGTGAAAGTCACCTCAGGATTGGCAGCGGCATAATTGTCGAGCACAGGCGACATGATTGCCACATCACCCAACGCCGACAGCCTTATAACCAACACATGCTTCATTTCCCCTTTAACCGTTAAACCTTTCTGCCTGACCTCTGGTCACGGCCTGCGACCACAGTGGAGCAAACCTTTAACCATTAAACTTTAACCCTTAACCTTTAACCTTTACTCCTTTTTATACAACATCGGATTCAACGACGGGTCGTTGTACATCTTCATCTGTCGGTAGAGCTTCATTATGCGGCGCCCGGCGGCGAGGTCACCCAGCAACTGGTCGATGGCGGTGGTGAGGTCCTCTCGCTGGGTTAGCAGGGTGTCGAGCTTCACCTGACACTTGGCGCGATGGGCTTCGTCGCCACGATGGGCCTCAATCTCGAAATGGTAGATTTTAAGAGCCAGGATGGAGAGGCGGTCGATGGCCCATGCGGGAGTCTCGGTGTTCAATTTGGCATCGGCCTGCGGAGCCACATCCTTGAACATCATGAAATAGTGGTCATCGATACGCTCCACAAGGTCGGTGCGATGCTGGTTCGAACGGTCAATGCGACGCTTCAGTTTCAGCGCCTCTACGGGGTCCACATCGTCGGGGCGCACAAGGTCCTCCAGGTGCCACTGCACGGTGTCCACCCACGACTTCTCCCACAGCAGGTGCTCGTAGGTGCCTTCCTGATAAGGATTATGCTGCTCGGCATCCACCGAGTCGGTCTTGTGGTATTCAACTATTTGTTGGCTGAAAAGCCCGAAAAGATCCATTGCTTTCATGCAACTATTATCTATTAACTATTATCTATTAACTATAATCTATTATCTATTAACTTTTAACAACGCTCCCGTACATAGCGCCAGGGTGAAAATGAGCGGGATAAAGGCGATGCTGAGGTGGCACCACACCACCCACACCACGGCGGCAGCGAACATCGCCAGTTGGAGCCACAAGGCCCACTTGGGGCTGCGCTCCATGCGAATGGCTATCAGCAGCAGTAACGGCGACAGCCACAGAATGTTGAGGTTCCATTCGGTGCAGTAGTGGTTGGTTCCAAACCACATAAAGAGCAGGAACAGCCCTATCAATCCCGCCAACACAAACAGCACCCTACTGACCACAACCAAACCCTTATGCCACTTGAGCCCCTTTTGTCCCTTTATCCCCAACACTGCGACAGCAGCAAATACAAGGGTGAACACCACGAAAGGCGGGAAACTGTCGGGAACCTCTGCTCGGTTCTCCTCCAAAAGTGTCACCGTCGGCTGCACCAAAGGCTGGCCGTCGCGTCGCATCTCGGCGAACTCCTGTTCCATCACCAACGGATAGAACATCGCCTCGTCCGCCGTGCATTTATGGTCGGCCGGCAAACCCAGCAGCAGGTCGACCCCCAGCGCCCACCACTCCAACTTGTCGCGCATCGCCGAATGCAAATAGTCGCGATAGCTCATTCCACTTTCCACTTTCCGCTTTCCGCTTTCCACTTCCTGCTTTCCGCATGCCAGATAGACCATATCTCGGGGACGTGTGGCACAGTTGTCGCGGAAGAAATCATAGCGATAGTAGCGGTACTCGGGCAGGTAATTCTGCTCCAGCAAGAGAAAGAGGTTGCATACCTCTTGGGATGTAAAGTTCAGAGTCTGTTCCCATACGGCACGGCCATAGTAGCGATACTCTGCCATAAACTCCTCGAAAGAGGAACGGCCTAGCATGTAATCGAGCCTACCACGCATGAACTTCCAGTAGAAATGCGGTGTGTCGAAATCGAAGGTACCGTAGTTGTATACCAGGTCAATACCCTTGGCGGTATCCTGGATACGAAGGGCGCTATGCCCGAAGGTGGTGTAGAAATCATCTCCCGGCCCACAGGTGATAATACTGGCCCTCGCCGTCTCGCTCAGCGGAAGAGGAGCGCCGGCATCTTGCCGGCCAAACCCTTGCGCCCTAATATTTCCTATAGTCACTATAGTTAGCATAGCCACTATAGAGACTATTTTCCAACTCTCTTTCAATAACCTATAACCCATAACCTTTCTCAATTGCCCGTACCGATTCTTTCGCCCTCCACTGCAGCGGGGCGATCCACCACAGTACGATGCTCCATGTGGATAGGTTCGTCGGTTTTCCCCTGATGTACAGTAACCTGCGGGAAAGGTATTTCAACGCCGGCATTGTTGAAGGCGATGTAGATATCCTCGCGAATATGTTTCCACACCTCCCAGTAGTCCTCCACGGTGACCCAGAGCCAGATGGAGAGGTCTACAGAACTGTTGTTCAGTTCGCTCACAGCAATCACGGGAGGCTTAGGATCCCACTTCACCAGCGGCTCTGCCTTGATGACCTCCCACAACACCTCCTTGACCTTCGCCAAGTCGGTGCCGTAAGCCACCGATGCCACCACGTCGAGACGGATCAGCGGCTCCTTGGTGTGGTTGATAAGGCTCTTGGTGGCCAGCTCGCTGTTGGGGATAATGATGGTGCGGCCGTTGAAGGGACGCATAATGGTGTGGAAGATACGGATTTCCTTGATATATCCCTTGTATGTGCCGCATTCGATATAGTCGTCCACCTTAAAGGGCTTCATCAGCAGGATGATGACACCGCCGGCAAAGTTCTGGAGAGTTCCCTGCAGGGCCATGCCGATAGCTAAGCCCATGGCACCCAGCAGAGCGATGAACGAGGTGGCCTTGATGCCGATAACATCCATCGCCATGATGACAATCATAGCCTTCATCAGCACATCCACCAACGAACCCAAGAAGGTCTTCAGCGACGGTTCGGCACCCCTCTTGTCCAACGCTTTAATGATGACCCTCTTGAGCATCTTGCTCAGTTTCATACCCACCCAGAGGATGATAATGGCGATGAGCAGCTTGGGAACAAACTCCACCGTCAACTGCACCAAGGCATGTAATCCGTCCTTGATGAGGGTATTCTCGCCCGTCACCACATCCTTCAGGTCCGACAGGCTCATGTTCGACACGCTGTCCGCTATAGTGGACTTGATACTATCCACAGCCTTCACACCCTCAGGCACGGGCATCTCAGGTTTTCCTTGTGCTGCCGCCGCAATCATCGCGGCATTATTGTCGTCTAATAATAACATTGTATTCAAAAATTAAAAATGCAAAAGTACAAAATTATATTGATATATCAGAAAAAAAGTGTATTTTTGCACCATAATTCGCACATTTCGTTAAATTCGCCGACAAAAACGTCGTAAAATGAAAAAGAGAATCAGCAGTTGCCCCGAACTTATGGAAGCCATCCAGCAGATAGGCCTCGTGCCGCTACTGGACAGCGGCATCCCCGGCTTCTCGGCCGACGAGCTTGTGGCACCAGAGTGCCGCTATGTGATGACCGACGACGGATGGGATTGGCCACTGTGGGACTGGAAAGGTCCAATGGTCACTGAAGGACACTTTGCCTACGGCAAGTTCTTTGGCGGCAAGGCGGGCTTCGTCACCATGGAGTGGTGGCCCGACCTCTGCAACTACCGGCGCGCCAAATACCCGGACCCCGAATCGGACAGCATCGAAGGCACCATCCTGGAAGTGCTGCGCGTTAATGGCAGCATGATTACAAGGGAGCTACGCACAGCTTGCGGCTTCGACGGTCCCAAGATGCGCTCGCGCTTCGACGGCTATGTCACACGCCTGCAGATGGCCTGCCGCGTGGTGACAGAAGACTTCGTCTACCCCACCGACAAGCATGGCAACCGCTACGGTTGGGGCTGGGCCCTCCTCACCACCCCCGAGCACCTCTTCGGCCGCGAAAGCTGCCTCTGTGGCCGCACACCGGAAGAGAGTCTCCAGCGCATCCTCGCCCATCTCCGCAAGCAAGTCCCACAAGCCACAGAAAAGCAACTGGTCAAACTTCTATCATAGCATTCTTCCCTCCCATTGTCCCACCATCGTTTTCCCATTAAAAAAGAAAGAAAGATGAAAGAACGGAGGTTGAAAATACTATGTATTAGTCTGATGTAGGAATCCTATTTTCTGACAATCGTCGTGCCACCGCGTTGAGATAGGCTGACAACCTAATCCTCATCCTTGGCGTTGGGTACGAGGAATATCACCGTCAATGCTCCCACTGCACCGGCCACAAGCACGATGATTCGGGCCATGGAGCCAGCGGGAATGAAAACGAAAGCGGAGAGTAGCACCATAGTCGCCATGATGCCCACGGCACCGGCTTTTTGTGCGACCGTCATGCCACCACGGCGCTGATAGCCACGGATATATTTCCCCAGCCAAGAGGCCAACAGCCATTGCTGCAGTCGAGGCGACGAACGGTAGAACAGCCACGACGCCAGCAGCACGAACGGCGTCGTCGGCAACCCCGGCACCACCACTCCCAACGTCCCTAATCCCACGGCCATAAGACCTAATGCTATGTAGAGATATTTCTTCATCAAGGTTACAGAAATAAAAAAATAGGGCATACCATTGAGGGTATGCCCTATTCTGATTTAACTCTTAGCAGAGCTCGTGGATCACGAGGCCGGAGCGCAGCTTGGGCTCAAACCAGGTGGTCTTCGGAGGCATGATGTTGCCGGTGTCGGCAATGTCGATGATCTGCTTCATGCTGACGGGATAGAGGGCGAAGGCGACCTTCATCTCGCCGTTGTCGACGCGACGTTTCAGTTCGCCGAGGCCGCGGATACCGCCGACGAAGTCGATGCGCTTGTCGGTGCGGAGGTCCTTGATGCCGAGCACCTTGTCGAGGACAAGGTTGCTGAGGATGGTGACATCGAGCACGCCGATGGGGTCGTTGTCGTTGTAGGTGCCGGGCTTGGCGGTCATCTTGTACCAGTGGCCATCGAGGTACATGCTGTGCTCGTGCAGTTTGGCGGGCTTGTAAATCTCGGTGCCCATGTCGGTGAGCTCGTAGCTCTCGCCGACGGCTTTGAGGAACTGCTCCTTGGTGAGGCCGTTGAGGTCCTTGACCACGCGGTTGTAGTCGATGACATTGAGCTGGTTGTCGGGGAAGATGACGGTCATGAAGTAGTTGTACTCCTCCTTGCCGGTGTGGTGGGGGTTCTGCTCCTTCTTCTCCTGTCCCACGAGGGCGGCGGCGGCGCTGCGATGGTGACCGTCGGCGATGTACATAGCGGGAACCTGCTTGTCGAAGATGTCGACGAGCTCGGCGATGGTCTTCTTGTCGTCGATGACCCAGAAGCGGTGGCCGAAGCCGTCTTCCTTGGCGATGAAGTCATAGATGGGCTTCTTGGCGGTGATGCCGGCCACGATCTCGTCGATGCGGGCGATGGCGGGATAGGCGAAGAAGACGGGCTCCACGTTGGCGTTGGTGATGCGGACGTGTTTCATGCGGTCCTCTTCCTTGTCCTTGCGGGTGAGCTCGTGTTTCTTGATGACCTTGTTGACATAGTCCTCGCTGTAGGCGCAGGCCACGATGCCGTACTGCCACTTGGCGTCCTTGTCCTTGGGGTTCATGCTCTGGGCGTAGATGTAGAGTTTCTCCTCCTCATCCTTGACCAGCCAGCCGAGGTCCTTGAACAGGTTGTAGTTCTTCACCACCTGGAGGTACACTTCGGGCGAGTGCTCGTCGGTGCCTTTGGGGAGGTCGATCTCAGCCTTGGTGACGTGCAGCAGGCTGTAGGGGTTGCCCTCGCATTCCACGCGGGCTTCTTCGCTATTCAGAACGTCGTAGGGGCGCGAAGCCAGTTTCTCGACGATGTCCACCGGGGGGCGGAATCCTTTGAAGGGTTTGATAACGCTCATATTTGTGTCTTTTTAATTATTGATTTATACGTTAATTTGGAACTGCAAAAATACAAATTAATTTTGACGTGGACAAATTATTTTTTCTCCACGCGGAAAATCTTGTACCCAATCATCGCCACCGTGATGGACATCAGCGGCGAAATGATGTTGAAAAAGCAATAAGGCAGGTAGGTCAGCGTCGGCACGTGCAGCACGAGCGATTGCGTCATGCCGCAGGTGTTCCACGGAACCAGCACCGAGGTAACGGTGGCGGAGTCCTCCGTCGAGCGGCTCAGCAGGCGTCCCTCGAAGCCCTTCTCTTTGTATAGTTTCTTGTAGATATTGCCCGTCAGCACGATGCTGAGGTACTGGTCACCAGTAACCATGTTGGCAAAGAGGCCTGTTCCGACAGTGGTGGTGACGAGCGAACGACGGCCGCTGATGCCGCGAGCCAGCGCCGCGGTGAGGCTCTGTATCATGCCGGTACCCGTCATTGCTCCACCGAAAGCCGAAGCGCAGAAAATAAGGAAGACGGTAGAGAGCATGCCCCTCATGCCGCGGGTCTGCACCAGGCTGTTGAGAATCTCGTTGCCAGTGTCGAGCGACGTGCCACCATAGTAGGTCGTCATCAGGCCGCGGAAGGCGTTCCCCTCCCCTATCTGGTTCACGATGTCGGGCTGTGCCACCAGCATCACTACTCCGGCGATGGCTGCCGAGAGAAACAGGATGATGGCTGCCGGCAAGCGCAGGGCGATAAGGACGCCCGTGGCCAGCGGTACCAAGAGCAGCCAGCCATTGATGTTGAAGACACGCTGCAACCCTTCGGCGAACTCGGCCGACTGGATTTGGCCGCTGTCTGCATGACAGAGGCTCGCCACCAGAAAGATTATCAGCGCGATGGTGAACGACGGAACCGTGGTGATAAGCATATACTTGATATGCTTGAAAAGTGGCACTTCGCCCACCGATGAGGCCAGCACCGTGGTGTCGGAGAGTGGTGAAATCTTGTCACCGAAATAGGCGCCCGAGATGATGGCTCCGGCCGTCCAGCCCATACTGTAGCCGTGGGCAGTGCCAATGCCCATCAGGGCGATGCCGATGGTAGCTACGGTGGTCCACGAACTGCCTGTAACCACCGACACCAGCGCACACACCATGCAGGCCACGAAAAGGAATACCGACGGGTCGACAATCTGCATGCCATAGTAAATCATCGTCGGCACCACGCCGCTCAGCATCCAGCTGCCCGCCACAGCACCGATGAGGAATAGGATAAGGATGGCACCGCTGATGGTCTTCACGTTGTTCGCAATGGCGTGGTCAATCTGGCGCCACGGCACCTTGAAGAACAGCATGCCCATCGCCACCGCCACCGCCGCAGCGATGAGCAGCACCGTCTGGCTCGCCCCGTCGAGGGCATCGGAGCCAAACTCCCTGATAACAAGCACCTGCAACGCCACCAGCACCGCCAGCGGTATCAGCGCTATCGCCCAGTGAATACGCGGACTTGACACAGAATTATCCTTTTCCATCGCACTGCAAAAATACAGATTTTTTCTGACGTGGAGAAAACATTTTTTGCGGAATAAAAAAAATGCGTATTTTTGCAGCCATTTTAATACATTATTAATCAACAACAATACATTATTAATCAACAACAAAGATGGCGCAGATAGCTGCTGCTTTGGGTATTACCGAGTTGGTCTATCACCAAATCTAATGGCCGGAAGGTCTTTTAGGAGGAAAGTTGGTAGCCTGGCTTTCCTTCTCTAATTATAAAATAGTGAAAGATAATAATCAGATAAACAACAAATGGCGGCGACTTCAGACACGTAGCGGTGTGTTACTGTTGCTGACGGCTGCAATATTATTGCAGGCCGGTAGTGCAGTACAGTACCATTTTGCCCGTAACGGTATCCGCAACGAAGTCTCCCAAAGGGCAACATCAGAACTGGAGGTAAAGAGTCTAAAGATTGAGCAGATGGTGACCCGTGTGGAGACAGCCATAGGCAACCTCCATTGGACACTTGAGCAGTCGATAGTCCATCAGGACTCCATATATCCTGTTTTACATCGCCTCATGATGCTCAATCCTGACTTGGTAGGTTGTGCCATCGCCTTCCCCCAAAACTACTTCAAGGGTACGGGATACTGGTATGAGCCATACGTGTTTAGAAATGGCGATGTCCTCGAGGACAAACAGATTGGCTCGGCCAACCACGACTATTTCAACACTCCCTGGTATACTGATGCTATGGCTTCCGACCATGGACTTTGGACAGAGCCTTATATAGATAGTATCGGTTCCGAAGGCATGGTGTGCTCTTATGTTGTTCCGCTGTGCGATGCTTCGGGTCGCACGGTGGCGGTCTTTGCCGCTGACGTACTGCTCGATTGGCTCGGTGGCATCTGTGAACAGGAAGAGTCCGTTCACACCTACCTTTTTTCGAATGCCGGACGCCTTATGGTGTGCCCCGACAGCACAATGGTGATGCACTACACCTTGGAAGAGGCTGCCAGCCTATATAGCGACACTTTGGCGGCACACCTCCACCGTGCCGTGGATCAGGATTTGCAGGGAACCGCTGAAGTGGAATACAACGGCGAAAAAAACTACATATACTATAGTCCAGTTGGTGGCCACACCGGCTGGTCGATGGTGCTCCTCTTCCCTGACAAAGAGATATTCAAGGGCCTCCACTATGTTAGTCGGGTGCTGATTATTTCCATGCTGCTTGGGTTGATACTGCTTGGCTATATCATGTGGCGCACATTCCGCAGCATGAGAAAGCTGGGCGAAGTGAGGGCAGAGAAAGAGCGAATCGGCAGCGAACTGCTGATTGCACGCAACATTCAGATGGGCATGCTGCCCAAAACATTCCCACCCAGTCCCGACTGCAAAGAGGTGACCATCTACGGCTCGCTGGAACCTGCCAAGGAGGTCGGCGGCGACCTCTACGACTTCCATATCCAGAACGGCCACCTGCTCTTTTGTGTGGGCGACGTGAGTGGCAAGGGCGTCCCCGCCTCGCTTATGATGGCCGTCACACGCAGCCTCTTCCGCACCGTTTCCTGTCAGACCGAAAAACCTGACGAAATCGTCAAGCGCATTAACGATTCGCTGTCGGAGATGAACGAGAACTCGCTCTTTGTAACCTTCTTTGTAGGTGTACTCGACCTCACGACGGGCCATCTCGCCTACAGCAATGCCGGCCACTGTCCTCCCGTCATTATCGGACCTACTCTTTCCACCCTCGAAATGGATGCCAACATACCGCTCGGCATCATGCCGGGTTGGGAGTACACGTGTCAAGAGAGCCATATAGACACAGGCTCCATCATCTTCCTATATACCGACGGCCTCACAGAAGCTCAAGACTCTGTCTACAACCAATTTGGCGAAAAACGAATGATGGCCGAGTTGGAGAAGATGGAATCGGCAACACCACGCGCACTTATCGACCACATGTCAGAGGTGATACACCAATTCGAGGACGGCACCGAACAAAGCGACGACCTCACCATGCTGGCCATAAAATACACAAACAACAACACATTAGAGGAGGCTAATGATGGAGAAAACTGATGAAGAAGGATGATGCAGGAAGATACAGAAGATAAGAACGAAAAAAAAGAAAGGCTTGGGTCGTTGGACTCAAGCCTTTGCTTCTTGTTATACGTAAGGATTATCCCTCGTAGAAGGGCATCTTGACGGTGATGGCCTTGAGGAGTTTCTCGCGGATCTTGATGTAGATTTCGGTGCCGGTCTTGGCATAGGCGGCCTCGATGAGGGCGGTGCCGATGTTCTTGCCGGTGCTGGGGCTGGGGGACGTTGCGGGCGATGCCGCGGTCGACCATCTCGAAGCCAGCCACTTTGCGCTTGAAGCCAGCAGCCTTCTGGGCGAGGAGGAGTTCCTTGTTGATGAAGTTGTTGTTCTCGGCTTTGAGTTTAACGATAAAGGCCAGAGGAGCCTCGAGGGGGCTGACGGTGTCGTCCATCTCGTGGCCGTAGAGGGCGAAGCCCTTCTCCAGACGCAGGGTGTCGCGGCAACCCAGACCGGCAGGCATGATGCCGAACTCCTTACCAGCCTCGAAGACCTTGTCCCACACCTCGATGGCTTTCTCCTTGGGAATATAGATCTCGCATCCGCCAGCGCCGGTGTAACCGGTGGTGGAGAGGATGATGTTGGGGATGCCGGCGAAGGTGAGGATCTTGAAAGTGTAGTACTCCATGTCGACGATGTTCTCGTTGGTGAGCTTCTGCATAGCCTTGAGGGCGTTGGGGCCCTGGACGGCGAGCTGAGCCCACTGCTCACTCTCGTTGACGAAATCTTTACCGAGTTCCATGCCCATCTTGTCGGCAATCTGGCTCATCCAGTTCCAGTCTTTATCGATGTTGGCGGCGTTGGGCACCATGAAGTACTCGTCGTCATGGACGCGGTAGACGAGCATGTCGTCGACCACGCCACCCTGACCGTTGGGGAGGCAGGTGTACTGCACCTTGCCGTCGAAGAGGTCCTCGACGTTGTTGGTGGTGACATACTGCATGAAGTGCTTGGCGATGGGGCCTTTGGCGCGGAACTCGCCCATGTGGCTCACGTCGAACACGCCCACGTTATTGCGGACATTGTTGTGCTCTTCGACAAGACCGGTGTACTGGATAGGCATGTTGTAGCCGGCGAATTCGGCCATCTTTGCACCAAGTTTGATGTGCAAGTCGGTGTACGGTGTGGTTTTCATTATGTTACGTATTTTTATTAATAATTACTTTATCAAAATCAAATATCAACCAAAACGAAAAAAACGAAAAAAAATTGTGCAAACGAAAAGAAAAATATTTTTTAGCACCCACAAATCCTACTTAACATAACCTCAAAAACACGTGTTGATTTTCAAACATTTAAGCCACCAAGTCTTACTCAACTCTTACTCCCCTCTTACTCCACCCTTACTTTAGTCTTGGTTATGAAAGAGTTAGCATAGGTCAGAACAGACTCAAACAATATAAAAGTCTGAAAATCAATAGAGGAAATTATTGTACGGATACCTAACAGCATGAATACGAGACACTTCCTCGTAGAGGAGGTTACGGAGGGCGTCGATGTTTTGTTTCTTGGCGGCGGAGATGTGGATGAATGCTTGATTGTTTGATTGTTTGATTGTTTGAGTTTTTTCTGCGTCAGCACTCAAGCATTCAAGCATTGACTCATTCAAGCAATCTATTTTGTTGTAGACCATAATGACGGGTTTGTCGTCGGCGTGGATGTCGGCGAGGGTCTTGTTCACGGCGTCGATTTGCGACTGGTGGTCGGGATGCGAGATGTCGACGACATGGATGAGGAGGTCGGCCTCGGAGACTTCGTCGAGGGTGGATTTGAAGCTCTCCACCAACTGCGTGGGTAGCTTGCGGATGAAGCCGACGGTATCGGTCAGGAGGAACGGCAGATTGCCGATGACCACCTTACGGACGGTGGTGTCGAGAGTGGCAAAGAGCTTATTCTCCGCGAGTACATCACTCTTAGCCAGTAGGTTGAGAATTGTAGACTTACCAACATTAGTATAACCCACCAACGCCACTCGGACGAGACTCTCGCGATTCTTTCGCTGCAGCGTTTTTTGGGTGTCGAGTTTTGCAAGTTGGAGTTTGAGGGCGGAGATTTTCTCTTTGATGAGGCGGCGGTCGGTCTCTATCTGCGTCTCACCTGGACCGCGCATACCGATACCACCGCGCTGACGCTCGAGGTGGGTCCACATACGGGTCAAACGGGGCAACATATATTGAAGTTGCGCCAGTTCCACCTGTGTGCGAGCCGTCGAGGTACGAGCATGACGGGCAAAGATGTCAAGAATGAGGGTGGTACGGTCAAGTATGCGGCACTCCATCTCTTTTTCCAAATTGCGGAGCTGTGCCGGCGAGAGTTCGTCGTCGACAACGATGATGTCGGCCGCGAGGGCATTCTTGTATTCCTTTATCTCATCAAGTTTACCTGAGCCAACGTAGGTACGGGTATCGGGACGCTCCAACTTCTGTATCACCTTATAAACAGTGACACCGCCGGCAGTGCGAAGGAGAAACTCCAACTCGTCGAGGTATTCCTCAGTGCGCTTGATTGTCTGGCCATTAGGACAGACGCTGACAAGGATGGCCTTCTCAGGAACCTCTTCGTTGACAAAGGTATTCCTCTCCTGAGGAGAAAGACGTTTCCCCTCCTCCCCGATGGAATTTCTGAATTTGCCTTTTTTATTTGGAGCGTACTGCATTGAAGATATTTTCGAGAGGTTGGACTGCGGCTTGCCAAGAGTAATGCTGGCGAACAAAAAGGTTGCCTTCGTGGGCGATGCGAGAACGGACCTCCTCTGAGCCAAGAAGCAAAGATATCCAGTAGGCCAAATCTTCCTTGCTGTCGCCGACAAACAGCTGGTCGCCCGATGTTGCACCAAGGGCAGCATTGGCCAGACTTGTCGTGACACACGGCTTCTGCATAGCCATTGCCTCGAGCAGCTTGTTCTGCAAGCCACTCCCTATGCGCATAGGAGCCACGAAGAGCTGCGACGAAGCATAGGCTTCGCGTATGTCGGGCATACGTCCACTAACCGTTACTTTCTCGGGTTTCTGTGCATTGGAAGCCAACGCCCGTACTGCGGGCTTGGGATCGGCACCAGCAATCAGCACAGTAGCATAGGGACTATACTCCCACACCAAGGGCATAACTTCTTTGACCAAGTAGCGGGCGGCATCGACGTTGGGGGCGTAGGACATGTTGCCGCAGAAGCAGATTGAGTATCCTCCCTCGTTTAGACTTCCAGACTTTTTGACATTTTGACTTGAGAAGTAGTCAAAGTCGACACCATTTGGAATGATATGTATTTCACCGTTTTTCTTGTGGGGGATAGCTTCGCTGTCGACATCGGAGATGATGGTAAGGGCGTCGAAAATAGAGAAAGCCTTGTATTCGGACGACCTCAACATCTTGAATTCAAAGTGTAACAAATAGTGCCATAACCCTTTGGAATGCTCCATACGTCTCTCTGTGTTCATGGAGAGGGCATCTTGAAAGTCCATCACCTTCGGGTAGGGCAATCGCGCCACGAGAGGCATTGTACGCACCATCTGACTATAGACCACATCCGGCTTCACCTCGCGCGCAAAAATTTTGCAGGCTCGTTTGGAACGTTTGGTGTTCCAGTAGCCCATCTGCAATGATTTTGAAGACAACCAATTGCGTAGAATATTGAAGCCACAGACAAAACGATTGAGATGCACCACACGTATCTGACGACAGTAAGGCTCAAGGGCTTCCACCTGCTCAGGTTCCACACGTCGGTGCGAAACTGCGAAGAGGTAGATTTCGTGCCTCTTTGACAACTCCACCACCTGATGATAGGCACGGAGTTTGTCGCCCTTATCCAACGGCCAGGGGAAACGGGGGAGAACGACCAATATTTTCATACTTCTTAACTCTTAGTTCTTACTTCTTAGCTCACTGGAACAACTGCGTTTGCGTACCTTCGGCAAAACCGAGGCGGTCGTTGTCGGTTCCGTCGGCCGAACCGACGGGCACAATTTCTTCTTCAACTTCGAGTGGTTCGGGGTCTGCCTTCACCGGCTCCAGCCAGTTGAACTGGTCAACGGCGAAAGTGGTGACACGCTTGCCTTTGGCCTTGTAGCTCTTCACGCCGATAAAATCCTCCACATCGATAATCTCGGAGGCTATCTTCTTGCCACTCTCGGGGTTATAGACCACCTCGAGACGCGGATAGAAGTCGAGAGTAAACGAGAGCATCTGCGAACCATCGTCGTCGAGGAAGAGCGTCTTGCGGTCACTGACCTCTGGTATAAAGCGTTTCAGATAAGGGTAGCCGTCGGCGGAACGGTAAAGGACTGTAAGCACTTGGTCGGTGCGGAACTTACGCAGCTCCACGAGGTCGTCTTCGAAATGGTTCCCAAGATCGAAACCCATAATGCGGTAGTGGGCTGACTGCATGAGCGCCAACAATTTATCGTTTCCGTGAAACTCGCCAAGATATTTTCCTGCCTCGTTCACATTAAGGCGTTTGACGCTCTCGTCGAACCATATTTTGCGTGCGCTCAACGTAGAGACGCCCTCGTCCTTGAGGTTAATGGAACGGACGGCGTTGCGCGTCAATATGTTTCCAATAGACTGACGTCCTTTGATGGCGAGGGTCTTGAAGTCGAAGTCGAAGCTCGTCTTCTTGAGCTTGGGCTTGCTGACGTGATGCACTGTCACCACTTCGGCCTCCCCGTTGGGATTGGCAGTGAAGTACAGCACCTTGCTTCCTTTCGTCCCTTTGGTGAGGGGATAGTCTTTGTCGCGAGTGACGGAAGTGACGCTGAAGCGCTTCACCATCACGTAACCATCGGGGCCACCATCGCGGTAGATAAGGTTGTAAACCGTGCGCTCGTCTCGCTTGCGGAACACACTGATAAAGAGTATCTCTGTGCACTCCTGCGTACCAACAAACCCCTTCTCTTGAATCTTGGTAACCATGAAGGTACCGTCACGACGGAACACAATGATATCATCCATTTTCGAGCATTCGCAGGCCACCTCGACACCCTCCTCCCTCTTCAGCCCCCAGCCGGCAAAGCCCGTCTGGTAGTTCACATATAGCTTCTCGTTGGCCAATGCCACAGTAGTGCCCTCGATGTCCTCGAAGTTGCGAATCTCAGTCTTGCGCTCACGACCCTTGCCATATTTCTTCAGGATATCCTGGAAATAACGAACAGCATAGTCGGTAAGGTGTGCCAAATGATTCTTCACCTCATCGATATTCATTTCGATATTGGCCAGTTCCTCCATCGCCTTCTTGATGTCAAACTTGCTGATTTTCCTGACAGGTTTCTCGCAGAGTTTCAGCACGTCGTCGCGTGTAATCTCTTTCTTAAACTCCTCCCGATAAGGGTCGAAGGCTTTCTCCATCTGCGCCACCTGGTCATCCCAACTCTTCGAGCGGTCGTTCTCCATAATCTTATAGATGCGCTTCTCGAAGAAGATTTTCTCCAAACTCACCCAGTGCCAGCGGTCCTCCAGCTCGCCCAGTTGTATCTCCAGCTCCTGCCGCAACAGGTCTTTGGTACGCATGGTATTGTGGCGCAGGATATCACTGGCAGTCATAAAGACCGGCTTGTCGTTCACAATCACGCAGGTCTGCGGCGAAAAGGATATCTGGCAATTCGTGAAAGCATACAGCGCATCGATGGTCTGGTCGGGACTCACACCCGTCGGCAGATACACCACTATCTCCACCTCCGCGGCGGTGTTGTCGTCCACCTTCTTAATCTTTATCTTCCCTTTCTCGTTGGCCTTAACTATGGAGTCAATGAGCACATCGGTGGTCACACTATAGGGCAACTCGGTGATAACAATCGCCTTGCGCTTCTCGTCGTAATGCATCTTGGAGCGAATGCGCAGGCGACCGCCAAGGGCGGCGTCATTGTAGCGACTCACGTCGATAAGTCCGCCCGTCGGGAAGTCAGGATAAATCTCAAACTCCTCGCCACGCAATATCTTGACACTGCTCTCCAGCAACTCGCAGAAGTTATAAGGCAAAATCACACTCGTCAGCGTCACTGCAATACCCTTGGTACCCTGAGCCAGCAGCAGCGGAAACTTTACCGGCAGGGTAACGGGCTCCTGCTTCCTCCCGTCATAGCTCGGTTTCCACTCCGTCGTCTTGGGGTTGAACACCACATCCTTTGCGAACTTCGACAACCGCGCCTCGATATAACGGCCAGCGGCGGCATCATCGCCCGTGAGGATGTTGCCCCAGTTACCCTGACAGTCAATAAGCAGGTCTTTCTGCCCCATATTGACCAGAGCGTCCTTGATGCTCATGTCACCATGAGGGTGGTACTGCATCGTGTTTCCCACGATATTCGCCACCTTCGTGAAGCGCCCGTCGTCCGTCTCCTCCATAGCGTGGAGAATTCTACGCTGCACAGGCTTCAGTCCGTCGTCGATGTCCGGCACCGAGCGGTCCAATATCACATCACTGGCATAGTCTATCCAGTAGTCCTTGAACATCCCGCTCAGCGACATCGTCGTCCCCTGTTCTTCCGTATTTATGTTGTTTTCGTTTTCTTCCATAAAAAAATCTAACCGTTAATCTTTAACCGTTAATGGTTATTAGCGTTCAACATTATCCGATCCCATCTCATCCTTCCGTGGTCATTGTCCCAGCTGAAGAGCACCCACTTCGCTTTACCTACAATATGGTCTTCGGGAACAAATCCCCAGTAGCGGCTGTCCTGACTGTTGTGACGGTTGTCTCCCATCATCCAGTAGTAGTCCTGCTGGAACGTGTAGCTGTCAGCCACGCTGCCGTTGATGTATATCTTGCCGCCCTTCACCTCGAGGGTGTTGTGCTCGAAAGCAGTAATCACACGTCTGTACCACGGCAGGTTCTCCAACGTCAGTTTCAGCGTCTCACCCTTGGCGGGAATATGCACCGGACCATAGTTGTCCACCGAGTTGACTATACCCCTCACATTGGGATAGAGCGCCCCATTCGAGTCCGCCGGGAAGTAATACCGTTCTATCTCTCTCGCATAGCCCGAAGTCATCAAGTTGTCCATCACCTCTCTCGACACCGACATCACCAGACAGAGATTGCCATTCGAGTCAACAGGCATACCTTGCGCATTCACCTGTATGGGAAATGCCCCCGCCATATCCTCCTGTGTCATACCACATTCGTCCAGCACCTCTTCTGCAATGTAGTTGCCGGAAAATGTCACCTTATGGTAGAACTGCACATCTGCCGGATTCTCCACCGCCTCGCCATTGATATGCACCACACCGTTAATGATTTGCAACGTCTCGCCAGGCAGTCCCATGCAGCGCTTGATGTAGTTCTCACGTTTGTCGATGGGGCGCACCAGAATATCGCCCAATGGGCCATAGTCGGGATGTACAGCATTACCTGCAATAACAGTCTCTCGTCCAAAAGCTTGGACAGCCTCATAGTAGGTGTATTTTCCATCGAGGAAATTGGTCAGCACCGTGTCGCCCGCCGGAAAATTGAACACCACAGCATCGTAGCGCTTCACATGCGTGTAGCCCGGAAAACGGTAGTACGGCAACTCAGGCCAGTCTAGATACGACTGTATCTTCGTGCCCACAATGGTATTGTGCATCAGTGGCAGCGCCAAAGGTGTCATGATGACACGCGGACCATAGGCCAACTTCGTCACCAACAGGTGGTCACCCACCCGCAAACTGCGCTCCATACTCGACGAAGGAATCGAATACAACTCGAAGACAAATCCTCGGATAATCACAGCCGCGATAAGCGCAAAAACTATCGCCTCGGCCCACTCACGAGCCTGCGAAGTCTTCTTCGCCTCCGCCTTTCTCTCCTCCTTCGTCAGCTTCTTCGGCTTCTCATACCGCCAGTCGCTCAGCCCCACTATCGGCAAATAGACACACGGCAACAACACTGCACCCGTCTGCTCCCAAAAGCTTTTCCGCCCAAACACCTTCGCCGTCTCGTCCACCAACAGCAGGAACATAAAGATATTAATGCCGGGAATCAGCAACAACATGTACCACGTCCACGGTTTCCCGCACACCTGCACCCACACGAACATATTGTACACCGGCACCAGCGCCTTCCACGGCGCCACCCCAGCTTTCTTGAACACAAACCACAATCCCAGGATTGTGCCCACCACATAAAGCATCAACAGAATCTCGTAAATCATATCTTATCTATTATTTTTATCAGTTTTAGTTTTTCTTTGTTCCAGTCCATATCTTCGCGGGCTTCGGCGAAATCTTCCTCTTTCCACTCCTTCGACAGCACACCCTTTACCGACTCCGCCAAATATCGGGCGCCCGCACCTCGCATAACCACGCCGACTCCAAATCGTCGCACCGCCGCAGCCATCTCCGGCAAATTGCTCACCACCATCGGCACACCGGCGGCAACAAAGTCACCGATACGGTTCGGTAAAGCAAAATGATAACTCAACCCTATATCTTCAAGCATCACAAGCCCCACACTCGCCTGTCTCGTCAACGGCTCCAGCTCCTCCGGTGTCAGCCTTCCGAGGAACTCGATGCGGTCACTCCACGGCTTGCTCTGGGCATATACCCTCATCTCCTCCAGCAGGTCGCCACCACCAGCAATCACCAGCCGGCAATCCTCCAGCCACTCCATCGCATCAATCGCCCAATTCACCCCCCTACCCTTATTCACACACCCCTGATACAGCAGCACCCTCCCCCCACTTTCCACTCTCCACTTTCCACTCTCCACTTTCCTCTCTCCACACACATTCCTCACCACCGTCATCTCCACGCCGTACTTCTCCTTGTAGTAGTCGGCAATGCTCTGGCACACAGTGAATAATGCGTCGCATTTCGGCATAAGGCAACGCTCAATGGCGCGCCACACCCACTTTACCAGTGGCTTCTCTTGTATCTCTGGCACTTCAGGGAAGAGTTCGTGGGCATCCATCACCAGCCTCGCCTTCGTCCGACGGCAGACCTTTGCAGCAAACCAAGAACCAAGGAGTGTGTCTGTATCGTTGGCCCAAACTACATCGGGTCGTTCTTTCTTCAAGCACCGGAGAAGTTTCAGATTATATTCTGCGTAAAAAATCCATCCACGACAATGTTTGAGCACCAAGTCGTTGCGGCCGATGACAGACACCTCATAACCCGCCTCACGCAACGCTGCCACATGGCGCATCACCCTCCGGTCGGTCACCAAGTCATTGGTCACCGCCATCACAATCCTCCTCGTTTCTCCACTGGCTCTCAAAATCTTAATCTATATTTTTTAGATTTTTAAAATAAATATATTAACTTAGTAACGAAGTATAAAAAAAAATCGTATTTTTGCACCCGAATTATTTATCAACAAACCTTGTGAAAAACATCCTTAAAATACTCCTGCCGATACTGATAGCGATTACACTCACCGCCTGCGCCAGCACAGCCACTCAAGCAATCAAACAATCAAACAATCAAACAAATTCGCTTGACAAAGACCAAGTCTGGCAACTCGTTAAAATCCAGGGGCGCAAGGTTTCCAAAAACGACAAAACCGTCACTTTGACTTTCAATCCTGAAGCCGAAAGTTTTCGCGGCATGACAGCCTGTAACTTCTATGCCGGTACCTACACCCTCGGCGAATCCTCCCCAACCAATGGGCGACACTCCTTTTCCATCGTCACCTTTGGCTCAGGCTCTATCCTCTGCCCCGAGGCCGACATGAACGCCGAAGGACGCTTCCTCTCCGTGTTCGAAAAAGCCAACTACATCCTCATTGACGAATTCACCCTCTCCTTCTACCGCGACAACAAAGAAATCCTACTCTTCGAATTGCAATGAAAGTCAGCTATAAATATCACACCTTCAACGTCCCGCTCTGCCTGCTACGCTACCTAAAATGCCACATGCGGTGGGTGCGCGCTGCCGGCGGCATCGTCACTGCCCCCGACGGCACCATGCTCCTCATTCAACGTAACGGCCGCTGGGACCTCCCCAAAGGTAAGGTTGAGTCTGGCGAAACCCTCCTCCAAGCTGCCATACGCGAGGTCGAGGAGGAGACTGGCATACTATCCACAGCACACTACACAATACCCACTAAATCCTACCACCTCTTCCGTGCCCCTAAAGCCTGGCTCAAGGGCCCTAACCCACCCTCACACAAATGGCATCTCAAGCAGACCTCTTGGTTCCCCCTAACGGCTGAGAAACAACCCGGCACTCCCCAACAGGAAGAAGGCATCACCGATGTCGTCTGGGTCACTCCCAACGAATGGCACCGCCGCCTCTCCACCTCCTACGGCACCCTTAGAACCCTCGAAAAAAAGATTCGTTAAATTCGCACAATTCGCCGACGAACAATGGAAATACTCTCGCAGATAGCTCTCACCTTCACCCCCGGATTAGGCAATACCTCTATCCGTCGTCTCGTCGACCTCTACCCCGACGAGGACATCTTCTCGCTGCCCAAATCCGAACTGAAAAAAGCATTTGGCTCACATAAGTCCGTTCTCGACAACATCCTCAACAAGACTGCTTTCCAGCGTGCCGAGGAGGAACTTCGCTTCTGCGAACAGAGCCATATCCGTCCCCTCTTCTTCACCTCGCCAGACTATCCCGAACGTCTCAACCGTCCCGAAACCGACGACTGTCCCGCTCTGCTCTACGTCCTCGGTTCTGCCAACCTTAATCCCGAACGTTCCGTTGCCGTTGTTGGTACCCGTCGCGCTACTGCTTATGGTCGCGACAACACCGACCGTCTTATCCGCGAACTTAAATCATACAATACACAAATAATCAGCGGACTTGCATACGGTATCGATACCGCTGCCCATACCGCTGCACTTGATTATAATCTGCCCACCGTTGCCGTCCTCGGTCACGGTCTCGACCAAATCTATCCTGCACAGAATCGTCCCCTGGCGAAACGTATCCTCGAGGCAGGTGGTGCCCTCGTCACCGAGTACCCTTCGGGAACTGCCATCAATCCCCGTTTCTTTCCCGCCCGCAACCGCATCATTGCAGCTCTGGCAGATGCTACCGTCGTTGTGGAGGCTTCCGAGAAAGGTGGAGCTCTTATCACAGCCGCCATCGCGGCCAGCTATCACCGCGAAGTTCTCTCTGTGCCAGGTCGACTTACCGACAGCTACTCTCGCGGCACCAACAACCTCATCGCCACTAACCGCGCACTCTTAGTCCGCGACGCCGACGATATTGCTTTCCAACTCGGTTGGCCGCTTTTAGGCCGGCAGACCGAGATGAAGGAGTTGAAAGATAGTTATAAACTTTCATCAGACGAACAAAAGATTGTCAACGTTTTGAATGAGTATGACCACATGGGGCTCGAAGAGATTGCCTCCGCCACCTCTTTCTCTCTCCCTAAAACGGCCTCACACCTTTTCAACCTCGAGATGAATAAAGTTGTTCGCACGCTTCCCGGCCATCTCTATCAATTAATTTAATTCCCAGAAGGCTACCGAAGCGGCGGCGGCGACGTTCAAGGAGTCGACGCCACGCTGCATCGGGATTTTCGCCACATAGTCGCACTGGCGCAACACACTGTCGCTTAGTCCATCGCCCTCTGTACCCATGATTATGGCCAACCGATTGGGTTCCTTCAAACAGGGGTCGTCGATACTAACCGACCTATCAGTCAATGCCAGAGCCACCGTCTTAAATCCCTGTTCTTTCAGCTGGTTGTAGTTATCGAGATAGGTCCACGGAATCTGGAAGACCGTTCCCATACTTACGCGGCAGGCTCGACGGTTGAGGGGGTCGCAGCATGTTCTAGTCAGCAGCAGGGCATCGATACCCAAGGCTGCTGCAGCACGGAAGATGGCGCCGGTGTTTTCCGAGTTGACCACCGAGTCCATTACCGCAATGCGTCGGGCTTTTTCACATACCTCTCCTATCCCACGCGACATGGGGCGGTGCATACAGCAGAGTATTCCCCTGCTGAGTTCATAGCCGGTTAGTTGCTTCAGTGTTTCCCTCTTCCCGGTGTATACCGGCACTTCGGCGTTCAATGCTTCTATCTGCTCCAAGAATTTCTCCTCGCAGAGGAACGATACGGGTTTTACCCCGTGTTGAAGTGCCACACGGATTACTTTTTCGCTTTCGCAGATAAAGAGGCCCTCTTCTGGATGCAGACGGTTTCTCAACTGCCCTTCCGTCAGTCTCGCATACGGTGCCACCTCGGGCATTTCCAAGGATTCTACATGAATCACATTCATCCTGACTATTCTCTTATTGATTATACTCTATTATCTAAAACTTATATCCCAGGGAGATTCCCCAGGAGGGCTGACGATAGCCTTCTATATGCCAGTGCGACTTGATGTAGGTTGCTTTCTTGCTTTCTGGTTTCCATTCTCCATCCCCGGGACTTCCCATTGCCATATACCAGAGTTGGAGGCTGAGATGGTTCCAGAGGGTGAGTTCGGCCGACAGTTTGCCGGCGAGTCCCCAGCCACTTTCGCCTCTATCGTCCACCACCATCGGCGAGGTCTGCTGCTGGCAGTGGATGTAGCGGAAGTGTGTTCCCAGTGCGATTTGAAAAGTAATATTGTGGTTAGCGGGACGGCTGAGTGGCAGTCGGTAGCCGACACCGAGCATGATGGGTATGAACTGGTAGCGTTTCACATGGAAGGCTGTGTCCAATATCAGTGCCTCGAGGTTGGGGTGTTCCTGGCGGAGTTGTTGTAGTTGTCCCACTTCGGCTGTCAGCAGCCAGGATTCTCCCAAAGCATAACCTCCACGGAGGGCCGTTGCCAGACTGGTGCGCAGAGGTGGGGCGTTGTCGCTGGAGAGCACGGGCAGTCCCACACCGCCATAGAGCGCACACTCCCACTGCCCCCTAACAGGCAGACAGACAGCACTCAGCAGCAAGCATAAAACGGCAATCCGGCACCTCATTTTTTTCACGTTACGTGGTAATAACGCAATATCTAAAAAAAAATTATGAAAAAAAATTTTGTCAACTAAAAAACAATTCATATTTTTGCATTTTGAAAAACAATATTGTTATGACTATCCGAGACCATGAGGAGAAGCTTTTCGAGCGTTGGGCTGAGAGGGCCCGCAAAGTTCGTGATGCAGACATGATTACGAAAGACGGCCTGCTCTACCGCGGTGAGGTGGAGTGGGACGGATTCTGCCAGATACACAAGCCTGCCAACGAGGAGCAGTTGTGGAAGGATGCGGGGATGCGGTTGCTGGTGCTGATGAAGGAGCTCTATGAGGAGGACTGCTGGGATATCCGGACGGAGACGGGCCGTGTGCCGTCACCGAGACTGACGGTGAGGACGGCGATGCGATTCTTCCCCAATCTGGAATTGTGGGCTTACGGTCTGATGACCATTCCGGAGCGGAAGGTGATTCCTTTCCACAAGGCCGACCTCCCCACGCGGCTGCAGGGGTTCTATGAGAACGCTCCCATTGCGAGGGTGAACTGCAAGAAGCAGCCCGACATGAAGGCGGCGAGCAATGCTGTGCTGCAGAAGTATATGGAGAATTATTCCGACCTGTTGAAGGAGCAGATTACGATGTATGAGGCCGACATAATCCTTTGTCTGGGAGGGCAGGGAATCATGGTGAATTTCCTGCAACAGCATGTGTACAAAGACCTTGAGCAGGTGAACTCGCACTGCTGGTACTCGCCGAAGGCCAATGTACTGGTGGTAAAGCAGTTTCACCCTAATTATAACGTCTATAGCCGCAAGGAGATGTACAAGGGGATGATTGACGACTATCAGGCTTTTTTGAAGGCCACGCCGCAGTTCCCGACGCGGAGGTAAGGAGAACAGAGAAACAAGGGGGGGGGGCGCTGCGCGCCCCCCCCCCTTGTTTTTATTGTTTGTTGAAGACCACGTCGGGTCCACCGAGGTAGGGGATGACAATGCTGTACTGGTCGGGAATGTGGAAGACGAGAGTATTGCCGGTGTAGTCGAGCGAGGTGCTTCCGGAAGAGACCTGGAGGGTGACTTTGGAGCCATCAAAAGTGTAGGGGTACTCGCCGGGTTGGAGGTTGCCGATACCGAGGGCTGTCATAGCCATCTGGATGGTGGCAGGCAGGTCGGCATCGATGCGGCAAGTGGATTCGTTTTTGAAATAGAGCTGGACTTCGATGGAGCCGGAGCCGAGCATGGGTACATCGGTATAGTTCACATCAGCCACCCAGAGGGTGCCGACGAGTGAGGCGGAGGATTTGTCGTCGTCCTTGGAGCAGGAAACAAAGGCCACCATAGCTACGGAGACGAGGGCCAAGAGAAGCAGTTTCTTCATAAGGGTTTGATATTTAATTATTAAATTTTTTCTGTTTTTCATTTTCGTTTTGCAAAGATAATCTTTTTTTTTGAATACTTTTTTGCCAGTTTAAAATTTATTCCTATTTTTGTATCCCGTATTTTCAATTCAATCATATATAATTTATTCATCTTCTATGAAATACGGGTTTGACAACGAGAAGTATCTGCGGATACAGTCCGAACACATCAAGGAGCGCATCTCCAACTTCGGCAATAAGCTTTATCTTGAATTTGGCGGTAAACTGTTCGACGACTACCACGCCAGTCGTGTGCTGCCGGGCTTCGAACCCGACAGCAAGTTGAAAATGCTCACCCAGCTGAAGGACGATGCCGAGATAGTCATCGTTATCAGCGCCGTCGACATCGAGAAGAACAAGAAGCGCGGCGACCTCGGCATCACCTACGACGAGGATGTGTTGCGCCTGCGTGAGGTCTTCACCGAGCGCGGCTTTCTGGTTTCCGGCGTTGTCATCACCCACTATAGCGGACAACCCAGCGCCACCGCCTACCGCGAACGTCTCGAGCGTATGGGCATCAAGGCCTACTACCATTACATCATCGAGGGCTACCCCACCAACGTGGAACTCATCGACTCCGACGAGGGCTTCGGCAAGAACGACTATGTAGAGACCACGCGCCCGCTCGTCGTCATCACCGCCCCCGGTCCCGGCAGCGGCAAGATGGCCGTCTGCCTCAGCCAGCTCTATCAGGAGAACAAGCGCGGCATCAAGGCCGGATACGCCAAGTTCGAGACCTTCCCCATCTGGAGCATACCGCTGAAGCACCCCGTCAACATCGCCTACGAGGCCGCCACCGCCGACCTCAACGACGTCAACATGATCGACCCCTTCCACCTCGAAGCCTACGGCGAGACCGCCGTCAACTACAACCGCGACATCGAGATATTCCCCGTGCTGAATGCCATCTTTGACGGTATTTACGGCGAGAATCCCTACAAGTCGCCCACCGACATGGGAGTCAACATGGCGGGCTTCTGCATCAGCGACGACGAGGTCTGCTGCCAAGCCTCGAAGGACGAGATTATCCGCCGCTACTACACCACCCTCTGCGACTACGCCAACGGCAAAGCCTCCGACAGCGAGGTGAACAAGATAGCGCTGCTTATGAAGCAGGCCAAGATATCGACCGACGACCGTCGGACAACAGTTGCCGCAAAAGAAAGGCGCGACAAAGAAGGAGTACCCGCAGCCGCCATCGAGCTGGGCGACGGGACCCTCATCACCGCCCACAGCGGTGAGCTGCTGGGAGCCTGCGCCGCCCTGTTGCTCAACGCCCTGAAGCACCTCGCCGGCATCGACCACAGCGTCAAGCTCATCTCGCAGAAGATGATAGAGCCCATCCAGCACACCAAGGTCAACATGCTTCACGGCAGCAATCCGAGGCTGCACACCGACGAGGTGCTGGTGACGCTGTCGATATTGAGCCTACTGGACGACAACTGCCGTCGTGTTCTCGACTGCCTGCCATTGCTTGACGGCTGTCAGGTTCACACCACGGTGATGACCAGCGAGGTGGACCGCAAAATTTTCAAGAAACTCGGCGTGGGACTTACCTCAGAGCCCATCCGCAAAGACTGAAGTAACGAACTTGACTGTTCCTGAGGAGTTATTGCCATTGATTTGCAATAGGTAGATGCCCTTGCCCAGATCGGCGACGGGGATGGTGCCGGAGGTGGAACCCGATTTTACCTTCTGTCCCATCACATTGAAGATGGTGTAATCCACCGTTTCGGGAGGGAGATTCTTCAAACAGAGAATATCGGTAGCTGGGTTGGGATACACCTCGAGTGGCTGTGTCTGGGAGGGCTCTCGAACAGCCACATGCGGCGTCGTGGGGATGATATTCACGATAATGCCCTCTATCTTGGTCCATCCATAAGAATAGCCATTCGGGTCGGGGAGTTTGTACCAGTTGTCCTTGTAACCGCCCCAGCCAAAGTTGAGGTGGAACTTCCCGTCGCTCTCGCGGTAGCCGTCGACCACCACATTGTGCCCGGAGGTCCCGCTGGGGTTCTCTACGGCCAGATGGGCGGGATAGCCGGCTTGTAGATTGGAGATTAGGATAGCATACATCGCTGAATCGGCTTCGCATAGCAACTGGCAGTCCTCGAAGCCGAAGCGCTGATAGGCTTCATACGCCTGGTTCACAGAAAATGTGCCCGAACCATATGAATCCGACGCAGAATAGACCTGCCTGCATGCCACCCCGCAGGCAAAAACCACGGCGCCTTTCAACGAGCCAGTAAGTTCCTCGCCACGCTGGAATCTGGCATCGGCGGAATCCAACATCTCGTTCAACTGCGGGAATGAGGGAAAATCATATGTCTCCCAATCGTCATCGATATGGAACTGCCGACCGAAATAATTACCGGTGTTATAGTCGTCGTCATCGTCGAAGCGGGTATCTTGCGTCGTTCGCAGATAGTTGAGAATCTGCCCCATGGCGGTAGCGGGGCAACCGGTATAACTATGTTCGTTATTCTCCAGCGGATCTGCCGGACAATGTTGGTTGTAGGGATACTCCTGCGTCCAATGCGTGGTAAGCAGCGGTTGTTGCGCCCAGCCGGTCACAGCGCAAAACAAAAACAATATAGTAAAAATCTTGTTCATGGCTTACATTAATATTATTCAATTCACGGTGCAAAGATAAACTTTTTTCCTCACATGAAACAAAAAAAAAGAGCATCCCGGAATGGAATGCTCTTATAAAAAATGGGCGGCGACTTACTTTTCCACACATGAGCAGATTCAGTGAATCTGCGAGCCGAGACCCGATGAGTTCCCACACATCGGGCCAAGTCGAGGATACAGTATCATCGGCGATGTGAGGCTTCTGCCTGGCCCCGGTACTTATTTACCAACTACGGCTTCTTTGCTCTTCTACTGCTATTTACTACAAATGCCACATTGACAACAACTCTGCTACTCAACAACCAACTCTTGCCTCTCTGGCTGCTAAAGAGGGGACACGGCCTGCGAGCACCGCTGAAATCAAATCAAATGGGCGAGCATGGTATGCCTGCGAACACCTTAAGAATAAAATACAATGCAGTGAGTCAACTTCCTTTCCACTTAAGACCCACACTCGGGGAGGATACGTGTGTGGGGGTGGAAAAGTAGGTCGCCGCACATTTTTTCAAGGGGGTCCCGCATGGGGCTTCCTCCGTTTTAGCCTCCGCGCGGCGTATCGGGCACAGCGGGCTTCCCCCACCCTGTCGCGCCAGCGAGAGGAAGATTGCCTCCGGCCCTTGGGAAAACAAACCGTTTCGGCTATCATAAAAACAAATCAAATCTACCGTTTTTTTCGGCTATCTGATAAAAACACATAATATGCCGCTTTACCGATGGAAAGAATTCACTATATTACCTGATTACCTGTTCACATGATTACCTGAAAAATCAAAGAGCCACCCGTGGTAGGTGGCTCTCATTTCCGAACTGTCACGCTGTCACGGTGTCACGCCTTATGGAGGGTCGTCACCATCCTCGTCGTTGCCCTCATGGTGGAGGGCACTGGGGCGGCGCTTTTTATTCACATTTAAAGGAGTACTGTGGGGGAAGGCTACCGAATAGGCGCGGTCGAGAGCTTTCAAATCAACTTTTCTCACTCCGATGCCAAGCCGGACGGCGACCAATGCCCGCAGGAACTCGCGGCACTTCCGAGGGTGCAACCCGGGCGCGGGCAACTCGTCCAAGCCATACACCGGCTCGTATTCATGCGTCGCGGCCAGCTCGCACACTTCGCCTATCATCTCGTCCGTCGCCTCGCTCCCCAGCCACGAATGCATCACCCTGCGGATGCAGAAGCGGCGGTATTGCATCCCGAAGAGCTGCCTCGTGCGCTCCAGCCGCTGCCAAAGCTGCACGAAGCATTGTTCATTATTCTCGATGGTTATCATAACGTTTCATTTTTACGCGAATGACCATTAATTATCCATTAATTTCCGAACACGAATAGCACGAATTACACGAATAATTAATGGCCAATTACACGATAATTAATGTTTACCTTGAACTCTTAAACTTTGAACCTTGAACTCTTGAACTGACTCTAAACCCTCAACTCTTAACTCTAAACTTCCTCAGGTACTCTTCGGTCTTAACGTACCTACCACTCGCCGCATCCATCGCTATGTACCCTCGGCTCGTCCATTTGCGCAAGGCGGCACCTCCGTCGTTGCTGCGTCCCTGGCTCTGCCGCATCAGCTGGTACTGCTCGCGGGTGAACTCGTCGGGCAAAAGCTCCAGCAGGTTCTGAGGCCCCGACTGCCGCTGTATCTCCACTTCCTCGCGCAGCTCCTTCTCCAGCTGCTGGCCGAAGTAGAGCATCTTGCACCAGAGGTTGTACTGCTGGCTCCACCGCACGAAGTCGGCTATCTCCCTGCTCCATTTGTAGCCGTGCGCCACATACAGCACCATGCCCTTGAGCCAAGCAATGACGTTGGCGCGATAGCTGAACACGCGGTAGGCCTCCGAGTCGTAGAGTTTCGCGGCGTCGCTGTTCTCTTTCTTCATCTCGAGCGAGAGCTTCCGCGCCTGCGGACACTCAATCAAGCCGTTGCAAGCCTCCAGACGGTCGATGTAGGGCTTCAATTCGGAGGCAAACTGATGGTCATAGATGCCCAGGATGGGTGCCTCGTCGTCATCGTCGTTGCGGATGATGGTGGCCACATCGAGGCGGCTCACCGTGCCGTCGTTCACCATCTTGCCGAAGAACTTGCGGGCGTTGGGCGGCGTGGTCGAGGCGTTGAAGTTCCACCGCAGGGGCGCGATGCCGCTCACCGAGTCGGCTCCCACTCGCTCCTGTCCGGCCATCGAGTTGTCGAAGGCCTTGCGGATGAGCAAACCCACCTCGTCCACCGTCCCTTTCGAGGTCACCTTCTTCAGGGCATCGATTTCGTCCACGATGGTGTAGATGAAGCGTTCGCCGTTGTTGTTGGCATCCACGATACGCTGGTTGAAGACGGCATCCGTCAGGTTGTCGATGAGCATCTGGATGCAGATGTCGGTCGGACGCGGGTCTTTCTTCTGCTTGGCGCCGGGGTTCTTCTGCTTCCATTCGGCCTCGCGCTGGCGGTTGGGGATGTCGCGCTGGCGGATGTCCTCCATGATGTATTCGACGGGCTTCTTGATGGTGCCCTTGCCGATGCTCTGGCGGCCGATGAGGACGTTCATGAAGGTGGCCTCGTGGTCGACGTTGTCCCAGTAGCGGAACCTCACGCCGTGCAGGTGCGCCCCCAGCGCGGGGAAGACGGCGGCGGCCACGGCGGGCTTGTAGAACCACGGCACGTTCTTGGTGAGCAGCCGTACCAGCGGCGGCAGCTTCTTGGGCATCGGCGGCGGTGTGGTCGTGGTGCCACCGCAGGCCTTGATGGCTGACTGCGACTTCAATGCCGTCAGCACCTGCTTCAGGCGGTAGGGCATCCCCTCGCTCTTGGCCGAGAGGGCGCTCTCGATTTTACGGCGTTTCTCCCCCAGCGGGAAACCGTCGTAGCAGGGTATCACCTGGTCGAGCCACTGGGCGTTGCGCCCGCAGATGTGCCTCAGGTCGCATGCCAGCTGGTAGGTCAGCGTGTCGCGGTCGCCCTCCTGCGGCTCCTTGCCGTCATTGAACATCTCCCAGTACTTGGCGATGATCTCCGTGAACGGGATGCCGTGATAGTCGAGGGGAAATTCGGCAGAAGATTGCGATTTTGAAAGATTTTCTATTAAATTTTTGTCAGATTTTTCGCGCAGCGACCCCTCCTCAGCCGAAGGCAAACTATTCGTGTCATTCGTGCGATTCGTGTTCGTTTTATCCGTTCCATCCGTCAAATCCGAGTTCGCCTTAGAAGCCTCCGTGTTCGCCTTGGCCTCAGCCACCTCAAAAATTTCGTCATCCAAGAAAATCAAGTCCTCCTCGCTCCCCGTCGTGGTGAAGAACACCCTCGTCACATCCTTTGCCCCTTTGTCGAACTCCACCCCCAGCAGCTCGCTCGCCCATCGCAAGTTCTCCTCCTGGCTCAGCTCCTCGCGGCGGCGGAACACCAGGTGGTACCCCGCGCCCCGCGCGCTCTTCTCCAGCATCAGCAACCCCAGCTCCTCCTTCTTCTCGAGTATGCGCTCTTTCACGCTCTCCATCTCTTCGGCATTGATGTGGTCGACATCCATCCCCACCGTGGTGCTCATCCGTGTGGCACCTTTCAGTTTCCCGTCCTCGCCCGGCAGGCACGAATAGTTCATCTGCGCCAGCCGCATCTTCAGCTTCTCGTCGCCGCCACGCACGGCCTTCACTATCGCCTTCTGTTTCTCGCTGTCGCGCAAAGCCATGTATTCCTCTCTGTTGAGGATGGGACGCATCACTTTCGCCCCATCCTTATAGTATATCAGGTGTGTACTCATGTCTTTAAACTTTAAACGTTAAACTTTAAACTTTATAAAGACCAATTCGTTTCCGTGGTGCGAGTCTTGATAAATGCCGCCACCTCCTCTGTCTCGTCCTTGAACATCGCCTCGATGAGGGCTTTCCCCAGACGCTTTGGGAAGCGCAGCTGAATGATCACGTCGTTCAGCGTCTCCTTCACCGTGCCGTGCGCCGTCTGGAAGAGATTGTTGTAGCGGCTGCCGCTGTTCGTGGCGTAAGGGCGGAAGCACGACGTGCCGTCGTCCTCGGTCACCATGCGCCCTTTCTGGCTCACGCGGTCGCCGTTCTGTACCAGGTGTGGGTTCTCCTCGTAGGGACAGCGGTTGATGTTGATTTTACCATTCTCAGAATACGTCGTCTGAGTGTCGATGTTGACATTGTCAACGAATACATTGATACGATTCATTTGTTTTTGAGTGTTGTGAGAAGAAGGTCGGATTCTTTGGCCATTTACTCGAGAACATCCTCCTCACTTCCACTCGGGTTAATAAATCAATTGT
The DNA here is from genome assembly GCA_902800395.1 of uncultured Bacteroidota bacterium. Taxonomy (GTDB): domain Bacteria; phylum Bacteroidota; class Bacteroidia; order Bacteroidales; family P3; genus Colimorpha. The sequence continues at coordinate 53,287 of CADCEC010000016.1, forward strand.
CTCTTGGTTTCCTTGGAAATCCGATGCAAAGATAGACAAGCCGTCAATCTGAGTAAATAATCTCAGATTATTTTCAGATTATTTCTCAACACTCACAAAGACAATAGAAAACAAAAATGCCCGACTCTCAAAAATGAGAATCGGGCACCCGATATTTGTGTTCAGATTATGTCTGATTACCTCTTCTTGACCAATTTCGGCACGTATGCATCCAGCAGCGGGGTCACTTTCGACAACCTGCCGTTGCGCCCCTTGTTGATATTGTCCGAGCCCTCTTTGTCTCCGAAGAAGTCCTTATTCAATTCAGGGGCACTTTTAGCGTTAAGTAGCTTTTTGCCCCAGAAATAACCTACCAGATTCTGCCAAGTCACCCGAACCCTGTCTCCACGCCCATGCTCAAGCATGCCCCATAGCTCCTCCGACATCTCCGCCTCTTCGTCGCTCAATGGTGTTTCTCCCCTCCCGAGCACCGCCGTCAACATTCCTTTGATATCATCGGTCGTGATGCCATTCACCCAGTCGCCATTCTCCGCCAAAGCGAACAACTCGTCAACAATCGCTTGGCGGGAATCCGGGAATTCCCTACCATCATTCCCCTCAATCACGGCATCCTCGATGTCGCTACTAAAGAACGCACCAAGCAACTTTCCGACATCGCTCACACCAACGTTGCCGATCTGGAGCACCTTCTTGTGGTCGTTGTGTATGGCTCCCTCTTCGTAATGATAGGTGTCACTCATTTACCAGTTGTTTTTGTTGTAGCAGTTTCATTCTTTCCTCACCCAGCATAATCTGCCTGCGGTTGTCGTCGTGGACGGCTCCGGGTGCGTAATTGTAGGAATTGGTGGGGCGCTCGACGACAGCCTTCATCGCCTCGGTCAACTCTTTCTGCTGGTTCATGCTGCCGACCAACAAACCGCGATATTTCTCCAGCAATGCCGGATAAGCGTTTCGCCACACCGCAATCCCGTTGAGCACAGTGCTATTATTCAGTTCGCGCAACAGTTCCCACGCCATCGTCGGAGGGTATTTCATCAGCTCTGCATCCACTTCATCGATTGGGATTGCCGACATTATCATCGTTTGCAGCACATCCTTTGTCCTGTCCAGTTCATCTTGCAGATGCTTCTTCTGCTCATCCATCTGCCGAATCAGTTCGTCCTTCTGGCGGTTCTCGTCCTCCATCTCCTGATAGGTTTTGGGGCGGTGTTCGCGCAGCATCCGCTGAAAATCCTCGGGGAATAGGGTATCGCACAACTCATAGAGCATCTCCGACGGTTCCGTCCTGCCTATGACATCCTGCATCTTCAAGATGACCTTGTCTAGCTGATTGCGATGCTTCCTGTCGAGATCCAGCTCGTCGGCACAATCCATCAATCCGCAATAGTAGATGTGGAGGTGAGGCAAAAACGACTGGCTGGATTTCATCACCGTTTTGCTGACATCGACGAAGCTTGTATACTTCACCCCAACGATATGGCGGGTCATCACGGAATAGTAGTACTTCATGAACATCCATTGCTTACCCAACAGGTCCAGGTTCTCCGCCTTCTTCTCCTTTGTCCACGCCTGCTGCATGATCATCGTGAAGGCATGCAACACGCAAAGCACCTCATCGGTTTTGTAGTCGCTATACACCGCCGACTTGTGCAACAACCCACTCAATCTCGTAGACATCTCTTTCCAATCCTGCTGGCAGTCGGATTGCAGCAGCGCCTCAAGGATGTGGAAGTACTGTTGGATGCGTTTGGTTTCGTCGATACGTTTCATGTTGTCGCCCCAGCACTCGGCCGATTTCAGCAAGTCTTGCTCAGAAGCCCACTGGCCAAACAGGTTGTCGTCGTCGATGGCTCGTTTCATCTGCCAACGGATGCTCTCCATGTTGGGCCTGCACAGTTGCGTGTCGCCATAGAGATACAATTTGTAGTAAGGCTCCATCATTGTGTGGAGCACGCTTTTATAAACAGAGTCTTTAGGGACGTACCCTCCCGTATGCCCACAGGAGATATCCTGACGGTTGTCGTCATTCATCAAACGTTCAAGTGGATTGATGATGTTGTTTTGTATGTAGTTTTTATATTTATCGGTATCGTTCATACTAAATAGCCATCATACAGAAAGTAGAAAAACCCGTTAGGGGTAGCTTTTGCCTAGTTAAAAAATTTTTGCAAAGGTACGAAGAATCTCTGACACAGAGAAGTTAAGTTATAAACACGCACTTGTTGGCAGCCAGACTTCCTTTTACAAACTAAAATATCTCGTCTGTTGATAACATTTTTCGGGCTGTATAATACTTCTTTTCGCGGGTGCAAATGAAATAAGATTTGGCAGTTCCAGAAAATGTTCGTACTTTTGCTTTTGATTTCGTGTAGAGAATGAGTATTATACAACCTTGATTCCGTGTATATTTATAGAATGAACAAACCTTGATTCCGTGATGAAAAGAAAGATTTATGATCAATTGTTGCTCTGGAAAAACAAGCGCAAAGGCAAGTCAGCCATGATGATAGAAGGTGCCCGCCGTGTGGGCAAGAGCTATATCGTGAAGGAGTTTGCCCAAAGGGAGTACAAGAGCTATATCTTGATTGACTTCTTCAAGGTGGGTGACGACATCAAAGACCTGTTCAAAAACTACAAGGACAACCTCGATATGCTCTTCACCTATCTGAGCACCTATTTCTCCACCCGTCTGTATCCGCGAGAATCCATCATTGTGTTCGACGAAATCGAGTTCTGTCCAGCCGCCCGCGCTGCCATCAAGTATCTGGTGGAAGACGGCCGGTACGACTATTTGGAGACGGGTTCCCTGCTGGGTATGAAGACGAGCACGCAAAAGAATAAGAAGAAAAAGAAAGATGAAGACAAGAAGGATGACGACTATCTGGTGCCCTCGGAGGAGGAGAAGATAGATATGCACCCGATGGATTTCGAGGAGTTCCTTTGGGCGATGGGCGAGGAGACGCTGATGGACTTCATCCGCATGAAGTTCGCAGCACAAGAGCCCGTGGGGCAGTCGATGCACCGCAAAATCATGGACTATTTCCGCCTCTACATGATTGTGGGCGGTATGCCGCAAGCCATTCTGGAGTACCTCGACACCCGATCGTTCGAGGATGTCGACCGCGTGAAGCGACAGATACTCAACCTCTACAACAACTGCATCGACCAGTATGCCGGTGTGCATACACCCAAGGTGAAAGCCATCTATGAGGCCATTCCCGCCCAGTTGCAGCTCCACGAGCACAAATTCCAGCTGTCGGACCTGAACAAGGACGCCCGTTTCCGCGACTACGACAGCTCCTTCTTCTGGCTGCGCGACGCCAAGATGGTGAACCTGGCCTTCAACACCACGGAGCCCAGCATCGGGTTGGGACTCAAGCAGCGGGACAACTCGCTGAAATGCTACATGAACGACACCGGCTTGATGATCAGCCATGCTTTCGACGAGCGCGGGGTCGTCTCCGGGCAGCTGTACCAGAAAATACTCAAAGACAAGCTGGACGCCAATATCGGCATGCTGATGGAAAACATCGTGTCGCAGATGCTCACGGCCAACGGCTGCAAGCTATTTTTCTATTCCAATGCTTCCAGGGAGAACAAGGACGACCGTATGGAGATAGATTTCCTTATCGCCAAAAGCAAAATTACCAGCCGGCACAACGTTGCGCAAAGCGAGTGCAGAGAAAACTTGCTTTCTATGCCGAGCCAAAGCAACGTCAGCGAAGCTAATATCTCTCCCATCGAGGTGAAATCCTCATCTGGGTTCACCACCGTCTCGCTGGAAAAATGCCTCAAGAAATACTCGTCCCATCTGGCGCAAGCCTACATCATCCACACCGGCGATGTCGAGCGTGACGGGGATTACCTCTACCTGCCGTTGTATATGGTACCATGCCTGTAACGCGAACCTTACATCAATCAATCTTCTAACTCCCAATTCTTGATGTCTCTCCCCCCTACCAGTTCTTGAAGAACGGGTGGCCGAAGAGCTCGCCGAGAACGTCGCGGAAGAGCGTCAATGCAATCAAAAATCCCATATTTTTCTCCTTTCTTTTAGGTTAATATTCCGATTGCAAAGATACACCTATCGGTGTACCACAACGCGGTACACAATATACAATAAAAAGGGGCAGCCTGGTATGCCCATGAGCACCGCTGAAATAAATCAAATGCAGCGAATAACTCGTGGTCGCCCCGCTTCACATTAAAAAATTAGGGTTTATGAAAAACCTTTGGAGTCAAGAAGCGTTCCACCGACTCGGTAATGGGATGGTTTTCGGGTGTTTCCACCGGGTCGAGATCTCGGTCGTCGAGGGGTGGAACGCTTTGGGGTGTTTTCTTAGTTCATATTGATGCCCTTCGTGGTGGTTTAAAGAGGCCCACGGCCAACCGCGAGCCTCCCGCCTTCTTGTTGTCCAGTTCCTCTCTCACCAGAATTGACGGGATGGTTGATGCCAACTCCAAGCTTAACCCCTGCCTCTTCAAATACTCTGCGAGCGCTATCTGATATTTCGTCGCCTCCATTACGCGTAATACTCCTTTTTGATTTCCTCCATTATCTCTAACGACACCTTGTTGATGAGGTTCGCCGCATAGTCATACACTTCTCGGGGAATTATAAATGCTTTCTCGATATCCTCCATAAGATTAATAAGAGATTTTGACTCTATATAGTTCTCTGTACGATATCTTTCTACATTAACCTTTGTTCCCTGTGGTTCTGGCTCAGTATTTGTAACGTGAACCAAGCTATAGTAAGGATAAGGTCCTATCTCTTTGGTAATATCTTCGCCAAACTCGTCCAAATATTCCGCGATTAGGATTTCTCTTAACGGGAAATACAAGCAATCTCCCACAGACAACTTCCCTCCAAACGGGGACGAGTTTTGTTTTGCCATTTTTTCTATCTTCTTTTTGCAAATGGTAACACGCCTTTTCCACATGCTGTACTTCTGTTTTTGAAGAGGTTTGCCAACCTTGATTTTATCGGGGTCGATACCGTTCCAACTTGCATCTTCAAAGCCGATATAGCCACGTCTGAAATTAAAACAATCTTCTCGTTCCCCATTCCACCAAACCTTGATATAGTGGGTCATATCGGCATATTCGGTGCCTTTATTAACACGATATCGGATATAGTATGAATCGTTGTCTATCTTCATTGTCGTAGATTTTAATAATCGAGTTGCCGGATGGACACATGGAGGGCGTCAAGAGAAATCCCTCCCCCGAAATTCCGACAACTCGAATAGCTTTCATTTCACCGGAAACAAATCCTTGTGCATTGGTGTCTGCCACTGCAACCTTGGATGTTCTATCGATTTCATATACCTGTCTATACTCCCTGGCGTTGAAAAGTATATCGCCCATTCCTTGAAAGTGTGTTCCTCTACGCAATTTGCATTATAATAAGGCGTATTCCACAGATTGAGAATTGACTCGCATATCACTTTAGAATCGAAACCGTATGCGTCAACAGCTTCATTCCAGTACTCTGTTATTATGTGTTTTGCCAATTTCTGTTTGTCACAATCAGGATTGTTGATGATAAACTCGAAGGCTTTCTCCTCTATCAAGCACCGAGCATCAATCATATCTGCCGCTTCATTTGTTACATCGAAAGCGTCTTTTACTTCATATTCTTCGTTGTCTTCCATATTGTCATTAAATTGTTTCGTTTAAATAAGGGGCCGCTATGATAAACAGCGAACCAATCCCGCTGACGTTACCACTCTCGGCCCCTAAAACGAGTGAACAGGTTATCTCCCAACGAGCTAATGTTGTTCGGGAACTTTCGCTTCGCCACAATCGCGAAGTCTATCCAGAACCCCCAAGCTCTTTACGTCCGAAACGGGGTGGGGGCATCCCTGTTCACTAATCTCATTCACTTCATTGAAAAACGAGGCCGATGCTACACGGCTCTACCAAAGCATCTTTGAACTGCGGATGGAAACCTTGTACCGCAGAGCCTCATTTTCAAACAAAGGTAGGATGCCGTTTCGATTCATTGGGACAGCCCTATGTGACTGAACGTCCATGAAAGCCAGGAGTTCAAGACCGGGATTGCACCGGCTCCATGCTCGTGGCAACCCCTCGCAACGGCAATCACTACCTTTTTCATTCTTTCAATGACCTCTTTCTCGTTGCAAAAGTACTACTATTTACCTTTGCCTTCCGATTTCTGCAAGGCATGCAGAAGAAAACTCACACAATCCAAGAAACTTTCGTATCTTTGCACTTTCAAATATAAGTGTCGTTTCTAAACCGGCCACAATGATAGACCTTGATAAAATACATGCGCATCCAACTATGTACATCCGCATCTGGAAGGACATCCCCCTCTTGTCGGAACTGTTTTTATACCGCCGTCGTATCGCCATCTACTATGAGCAATCCTACAACGAGCAGATAAACAACTACATCCGCTCTCACTACGACGACGTCTGCAAACGGCTGGAGTCCAATGGGATTTTCTTTGTCTACATCCCCATGCTGTTGGAGAATATGGACGATTACCTCCAGTACAATTTCCCAGATATTGCAAGAATTGGCACCGACAAACCCACAGCAGAGGACCTCTATCAATCCATCACCGACAACATAGTCAAAATACCTCCTACGGGTCGGCCGATGTTTCTCATCAGCGATTACAAAAGAAAGGCTCCATTCCCTCCAGGAATGGTTGAAGCAGGTCAACAGGTATTCTGCTGCTATGACCTCGACTATGTCGACGACAACCAGTTCAAATACGCACTCAATCACTATCTCCCACCGTTATTATTGGACGACGGTGCCCTGTTCCGCAGCGGAGACAAAGAATCCTCTATGTCTAAAGTTTGTGAGGAAGGAGAAATATATGGCTATGACGCCGACAGGGAGTATATTGAAATTCTGTCTGAAATACGGGAGCGAATAGATAAACTGTATGCCAGAGGAATACCTGCTGATATATTAAAACGACTTCTCTCGCTTCCCGAACCCAAACCCAGCCGTCTGCTCATCACCGAGGATTTTCGGCTGATGCTGCCCGACTACAACAACCGCGAGATTGTGCTCAACCCCTTGCCCAAGGCTCTTTACTTCTTCTACCTGCGCCACACCGAGGGTGTCCTCTTCAAACATCTGCGCGACCACCGCAGCGAGATCTTCGACCTCTACAGCCTCCTCTCGCCCAGCGAGAACCTCGACCGTATGAACAGTAGCATCGACGACCTTGTGGACAGCACCAAGAACGCTGTCAACGTCCTCTGCAGCCGCATAAAGACGGCTTTTGCCTCACAGTTCCAAGACCGGCTGGCCAGCCAGTACTACATCACCGGCAAGCCCGGCGAACCTAAACGCATCGCCCTCGACCGGAAACTGGTGGAGGATCGGTCGGGGTTGATAGTGAAATAATATTTTAAAGTATAGTTTATAATATTTTTGTATATTTGCAAAGTATACTTAAGAATAATATTATGGATAAGCAACTCATTAAGAGCGTTATCGTTGAAAAACAGCAGCAAATCAGTCAGGTAGAATTGCTGCAACGAGGTGAGGTCTTCGATGAAAAATCAAGTTATGTGCTCATCGGTATCCGGCGTGCTGGCAAGTCGTATACCCTCTACCAGGACATCCTCTCAAAGCTCTCGTCGGGAGACGTAAAAGCTGAGGACTTCCTCTATATTAACTTTGAGGATGAGCGCATTGCACCTATCACAGGGAACGAATTGGGACTAATACTTGACGCTTATTGGGAGTTGTATGACCAAAAACGTCCTTACATCTATCTTGATGAGATACAGGACATCGACGGCTGGGAGAAGTTCGCTCGTCGTCTGACCGAGGAGAAGCGCAAAGTGATGATCACCGGCAGCAATGCCAAGATGCTTAGTCGCGAGATAGCCTCCACCCTCGGAGGCAGCTATATCCAACGACACATATACCCCTTCTCGTTCAAAGAATATCTCGATTATTATGGTGTTGGCCTTAACCGCAACTGGGAATTCAATCCAGAACTGCGACGGTCGATTGTCCGTCATTTCACCGAGTACTTCATTTATGGAGGTTTTGCCGAGTCGTTCGACAAGGTCGACAAGCGTGAGTGGCTCACCTCGCTTTACCAGAAGATATTGATGGGCGATATTGTGGAGCGAAACAAGATTCGTAACCCTCGTATCCTAAGGCTGCTCGCCCGTAAGTTGGCCGAGAGTGTGATGCAGCCCACTACGCTTAAACGACTGGAGAATATCATCAAGTCAACTGGCGACAGCATCAGTCCTACTGTGTTGAAAGACTATTTAGGCTATATGGAGGATGCCTATCTCATCATCTCCATTCCCAATCTTGTCTCGCCCATTACCGAACAGCAGACCATAATGAAGCGTTATTTTGCCGACAATGGTATTCTCGGCCTTTTCTTTGTGGAGGGAGAAACAAAGTTGCTGGAGAACATCGTGGCCATCCATTTGAACCGACAGTATCCCAGCACTCCCGACGAACAGCGTCTGTTCTATTACAACAAAGGCGTGGAGGTGGATTTCTGTGTTCCCGAGGACAATCTAGCCATACAGGTATCGTACAGCATCGACGACAGCACCACCTATGAGCGTGAGGTGGGCGGTATGGAAAAGTTTCTGAAAGCTTACAAACAATATCGGGGAATGATTGTCACCTGGGACACCGAGCGACAGATTACCGAGGACGGCATCACCATAGATGTGGTACCAGTATGGAAATGGTTATTACAATGACTGGCGAACCCAAGCTCATCGCCCTCGACCGAAAACTGGTGGAGGATCGGTCGGGGTTGATAATGGGAAGATGAAAAAGGGGGCAGCCAACTCGTGGCCGCCCCGCTTCACATTAAAAAATAGGGTTTATGAAAAACCTTTTGGTTAGAAAGCGTCCCGCGTTCGGTTGAGGTGTCCAGGGATTGTCGAGATTCCGGTCCCCCGAAGCAGAACGCCATTACTTTATTCATCGCTATCCCTCTGCCGCCATTGGCAGATGTTCCTCTTCTTCGGTGTTATAGGGTATCGGCTTGTGGCGGTAAAGCGACAACATGTTCTCATTCATCAGCAGCTCGACCTCGCGCATCGTGTGGTCGATAAGGGTAGGTGTCAGCTGGCATTCCCATATCACAATCACCTGCCAGCCGTTCTCCTGCAACACGCGGTAGTTCTCCTGATCCCTTCTGCGGTTACGGTCGATTTTGGATGTCCAGAAGTCAATATTGCTTTTGGGTATATGTGAACATTTACAGCCCTCATGCCCGTGCCAGAAGCATCCGTTGACGAATATCGCTGTCCTGTAGGGCCGCATCACGATATCTGGCTTCCCTGGGACGCTCTTTACGTTGAGACGGTAGCGGTATCCGTGACTCCACAGCCATTTTCTCACCTTCAGCTCGGGCTTGGTGTTCCTGCTGTGAATATGCGACATACAGATGTGCCGCTGGTCGGGAGAAAGCACATCAGCCATTCTTCGACTTACGTTTTGTTTGCTGCCATTGGTATGATTCTCGCTTTGACTTTAGGAAGGATTTGACTTTGTGCAACCTCTCTGTATCTTTTATTAGAATGTCACCAATACGCCTCTGAGCATCCACCAATTCTCTAAAATACTGTTTCCCTATCTCGACATTAACATCTCTATCTTTCTCAATTTTATCATCTATTTCATAGAATATCTCATCAAGTGCCGAAAGAGCTTCTAGCATCTCATGAGACAACCATGTACATCTCGCAATTGCTTTATATAAATTATGACGAGATTTGAAGAAATCTTCTTCGGAATTATCAAAGATAGCGTGGTATTGACGGTGATCCGTTTCGTCATAAACAGTCATTCGCATAACCCCTAATAGACTCTCAATAAATTGGTATGCCTCTAATCGTTTTTGAATAACGGTTTTATAGTACTCGTCTCTATAGTTATTGTGTTGAACTTTTAAGCCTGCCCAAAATGCAATCAAAGCGACAATAATACTTCCAAGAAATGAAATGTTTCCACTAAGAAATGAGATTATCGCAGTAAAGAAACTATCGGCTATAATAATGGCAGTATCCATAATATCACACCAAATAATGTTTAGGAATCTCACTTTGCTTTTGCTTTACAATAGAAATAAAATCTGCAAGGCTGAGAATGTCAGATTGGTTTTCTTTGGGATATGATCCGATGAGATGTTTGGGGACGACAAGCTCAAGGTGCGAATCCTTCATCTCCTTCAATTGTGCTCTCGAGATAGCCGGTTGCAATGTACAGAGGTATTTCACATCAGCTCGGTCAGCCTCATTCAAAACCTGACGCCAGCGGTCCTTACATGTGGTTTTCGCTCCAAGTACTGTTAAATCGTCAGCTGGAAATTCGAAGTTATGGTAACAATTGCTATTGGGGAAGAGAAAGTCCGGGCGTTTGTTATTCTCTGTGACAGCCTGTTCTTCAAAGACCAGTTTATTGGCGGTAAATATTGCGGACAGATGGTGTTCAAGCGATTTGCCGGATCTTGACTTGCGACGATTGAGGATACTATTGGCGAAGTCCATTAGTTCATTACAATTGGCGAATGGCTTCGTGTATACATCATGATACAATTTGTCCTCTAATGCAAAGAATAAGCTGCTTTCAACATTTCGCCAATCAAACAGAATAGTGTCAGGATTTGTGCAAATGTACTTGTTCGTGATGTTAAATATTTTATTGAAGATGTTTTGTGACATCTTCCCCATCTCGGTTGTTTGAGGGAAATCGTTTAATTTTGCAATAGCTGCAGCAATCGCCAAACGTATCTTTTCATCATCACTCTGAACTTGTGTCGAACTGATGAGTTGATTTGTCTGTTCTGTAGAAAGATTGAAATATGAGAGAAACGTTTCAATGTCGTCGTCACTCTCTAAAACAAATGCCTGGTAGTAGTCTTCAGCCTGTTCCGCAAAGATAATCAAGCTACCGACATATTTGTCCATCAAGAACTCAAAGCCTTTTCCGAAACGAGTAATCCGGTATTCATTGCGTGTCCCTTGTCCATAATAAATGAATCGACTGCTCGTTTCAATGTCGTTTTGCCATTTTATTGTCACATTCTTTTCCCGATTCCTACCACGAGTGCATTCTTCTCCAAAAAGCAACGGGGCGGCGTTCTTGGGAATGTAGAATCCTGCTTGGTGAGAACCAGTGGTACCTGCTTCATTTCCCGTAATAAAACGGCAGAATGATGTTTTTGATTCTTTTACTATCTGAATAGCAATGTCTAATATCTCACTCATATCTTCTTGGTTTGCAAACTATTTTTGTAATTTGTTCGGATACCGCTGTAATTAAGGGGACTACAACTGAATTACCACATTGGCGATATGCTTGTACATCAGAAACAGCACTTAGAATATATTCATCAGGGTAACCCATCAATCTGGCGCACTCGCGAGGAGACAATCTGCGGGGATTACGGTCTCCTGCTTGAGGAATTAGAATCTCGGAACCATCTTTGTAATATCTTGCACTCAATGTACGAGTAATACCGTTCAGATCCACCAATCCGTAACCAAATCCATTACCTTTTGCCTTATGTTTCTCGGCATAATTCTGAAGGTAAGTCCATAATTTGTCACTAAGTGTATATCTGTCTTCAATATTTGGGTCGAGAATCTCTTTGACAGCTCTTGTTGCTGGGTGTTGCTCTGGAAATACAAATTTCTCTTCCCCTTTGAAAACATTTTTGTCAAACCCGACAATCATAATGCGCTCTCGGTGTTGAGGAACGTAGGTCTGTCCATCCATCACCTGATAGTGTATCGAATAGTTTAGTTCTTCAAGTGTCTCTTTTATCACCCGGAAAGTATTGCCTTTATCGTGAGAAGTCAGATTCTTCACATTTTCAAGGAAGAATGCTTTTGGACGATGGCGGTTGATGATGTCTGCCACATCAAAGAACAAGGTGCCTTGTGTTTTATCTTTAAATCCCGTAGCTCGTCCAAGACTGTTTTTCTTTGAAACACCAGCAATTGAAAATGGCTGACAGGGGAAACCGGCACATAGGATGTCGAATTTTTCCGGAATAAAACTTTTGGTGCGTTCTTTGGTTATATCACCGAAGGGAACTTCTCCAAAGTTGGCTAAATATGTTTTCTTCGCAAACTCATTCCATTCAGATGAAAAAACACATTTGCCACCTTGTGTCTGCATGGCGATTCTGAATCCCCCCATTCCTGCGAAAAGGTCAATGAAAGAAAACTTTGGATTTTCGACACAAGGGAAGGGAATGCGCGTTAATTCGGGGAAAAGACTCCATCCGAAAGAAGGTTCCGATGCCATGTTGGATTGGCCATCTTCTCCTTCTTTCATTTCCTCGCCGAGTAATGCCGCTGCCTCCTTTTTGTATGTCTCCTCGTAAATAGAATCCTTACATTGTAGGTAGTGGGTTACTATTGCAGATTCTTCGTTTATATCTATCTTAAACTTGTTTTTATTCATCATTCAAAAGCAATGCTTTCTCATTATTCCTCAAAGTAATCTGAGTCGATTCTCTTTATCTCGTAAACTTGTTTTGTACTCACTCCAACATTGTACTCTATCATAAATTGAGCAAGGTCTTGTCCATCAATAAGGACAATCTTTTTGCTGTTGAGTTTTTCTACATATTGACGAGCCTCTTTACTATAAGAACTTGTAGTTATAAAGACTCCCTTTGTGGCTTTCGGCTCATCAAGAGCTCCCGAGAACTGCTGTATCTGTGGTTTCCCGACGACATTATCAAGCTTGTATCTCTTCGCTTGTATATATATTTTATCCAATCCTAACTTGTCCTCGTAAATGATTCCATCAATACCGTCATCATGCGCATATTGCGTGACACGAGCTGAGTTGGCAAATGATCCACCATATCCCATTTTTACAATTAGGTCAACCACTAGGTGTTCAAAGAACTGTGGCGTTTGTTCAAGAATTCTTTGGAGCAATTCGGCTGTAAGATCATTATTAATGCTTTTATAAGCATTTTCCATTTGCTCTGTGGGAGTTAGGCCCAGAGTTTCTTCATTCGTATTGTTGGAATTATCGATATTTTCTGCTTTCGAGCCAGTTGAATACTCCTTGAATTCCGGATATTGTAACAAATCGGCTTCCCGAAGATCTGTATTCTTTTTTAGGTAATCTTGGCCACGTTTCGTAATCCGATAAATACCACGTTGAGGTATCTCAATGAAAAGAGCGCGACGGAGCCATTGGCGACACCATCCAATACGGTCGCTTAGCTGCAACGTTGAGCCACTCCTGGTTCTTAACATGCAATCCTCATCAGACAAATCAAAGTGCTTAATAAGGGCACTTTTCATATCTTTCGTACTAACGTCTTTATCTTTCAGTTGATAAAGAAAAGGGTAGAGGAAATCCTCGAATTTCGGTATAGCCATATTGTTGGTTATTTTTTCTTCAATTTAGGCAACACATGCAGCGTCCAAAGGTAGACCAATACCTATCGCTGCATTTTCGCGTTGCCTATGTGTCTGTTCTGTCCGCATAATTTTTTCTGGTCTTTTATGGATTTGCGGTTGCTGCTACATCAGTCGAGGAATATCCAGCTGTTAGCTATATCGCTCGCGCGGTCGTTGTCGACTTCGGGACCGTCCTCTCCTTCTCGGACGAGCTCCTCGATGGGATAAACCCCATCGTCCTCGCTGCCGGAGATTTCTTCATCCAGTTCGGCACGGTACTCCATCCGGTCTTTGTCCAGATAGACGTGCAACTTAGGGTTGCTGTAAGCGTCGGGAGTATCCAGATACTCCTCTACCGCTTCGCAGATGTTGAGCTCAAGGGCTCTGATGTCTTGAATTGTAGCCATAATGTTTGGTCTTTTATGGATTTATAAATTGGCGTTGCCGCCGTTAATTAATTGTTTCTTTGTTCTTTGTTTATCTTGTTTTTATTTGCTTTCTATATAAAAATTTTAAACTGCAAAGATAAGAATAATTTCCGATATGACAAAAATCGTTTTTACAGCACTCCGTATTTTCTTTCCCAGTATTGCCTAAGGTATTCGATGGATGTGTAGTAGTTGCAAGCCTTGATGGCGAAAATCCAGAAGACGATGATGAGGATAACTGAGAAAATGGTGATGATGATCGCTACAGGTTTCCTAAGTTTCCCAAGCCACACAAAGAACACCTTCAGCCAGAGAAGGTACAAGTTAATATAAGCAAGAGGCATAAATGACCAAAAAGCCACCCACCATTTTGAAACATCATATGTGCTCATAAGAATAAAGCCCATTATCCATATTCCTATGCCTGAAAGCGCTACCAGTACCTTCAACAGCAGACTTGGAGGCAAGTCGAACTGTTCTTTACCTAAAGTTTTCATATCCAGCTCTACCGCTTTCGTATCCACTTTGTCAAGTGCGGAAAAAATACCCACTATGGGAAGAAGTGGCAACAGCAAATAACCGAAACAGCCAAAGTCACCGTGCTCACACCTGCGGTAGATAAGATAAAACGCAGCAAAGAACAATAGGGCACCGAATCCTGCAGCCCCTCCTCCGAGGGCTCCTTTGAATAATAGTATGAATGATGTTTTCATAAGGCATTGTTTTTTACGGCAACCACTTCGGTTCCGGTAAATACGTCGGGCAATGGGTCAGCCGACGGGCTTTGCGGCTGCTGCTCCCGAATCGGCACACTCCGTTTCCCCCTGGGTGGCAACAGGTGACACAAGGGTCGACAATCTCTTCCGGCACCGTCCGTGCATCCGACCAACCCACATCGTGCCAGATACGCGCCACTGTCATCAAGTTGCGCTTTTTCGACATCTCATCCACCCCGAAGTCGTTTCCCAAAGCCTCTATCTCCTCGTCGCTCATTATCACCCACCCGCTGCTTTTCGTGTGAGAGTGGACATACGTGCGGAAAGCCCGCACCACATCGCGCATCTCTTCGGGTAAGTAGCTGAGAGCTTTCTTCTTCATCCACTCGGGTATCGCCCAGATGGTTTCAGCAATGCTGCCCACGATGGCCCCCAGGGTGTCGGCATCGGCTCCGAGACTTACCGCCCTACGGATGGCATCCTCGAACGAGCGACTCTGGTTGATGATCCAGAAAGCCACCGGTACCGTCCCCTCGCATGTCTCATCGAATCTGTTTTGCACACGCTCCTCCTTGAGGTCGACCGAACGACCGAAGTGTCGTATCGCCTCCTGCAACCCGTGCCTCTTCGCCTCGTCGGCTCCGATACAGATTCCCGTGCGGTGCAGCTGACGGCAGTCGCGAATGGCGAGTGCTACCGCCTGCGCCCCGCTGATGCCCAGCGGATGGTTGTGGGTACAGGAAGCCGTAAGCTCCGCAAGCCGCATGACGTTGTAGCGGTCGCTGTAAGCCCACGCCACAGGACTGACCCTCATGGCGGAACCGTTGCCCCAACTGCCGTAGGGCTCGGGGTGGTCGCTCTTCACCCATTGCGCAAACCGTCCCCCGTAACCGCCCATAGGGTGCGGGTAACGGCGGCACCAGCTGTGGATATACTTCCCGAAATCCTCGCTACCGTGCAGAATGGCATCGGCTACCGCCACCGTACAGATGGTGTCGTCGGTGAAACTGTTTTTACTGGAGAAGAGCTCGAAGTTGTAGTCGTTGGTGGGGTTGAACTCCCACCGGCTCCCCACGATGTCGCCTATGATCGCACCTAACATAAACCATATATAGTTTTTGCGTTAAAAGAAAAGTTTACTTGCGGCCTTTCGTGGTCGCAACAGGAGCTCTCTTGATACTGATCGTGAGCCTCACCTGGTTCTCTGGGTGCGTGTCGGGATTGATGCTGGAGATTCGGCAGTCGAACATCTCCGTCCACCCCATCTCAAGAATGCCCGCAAGGTCGCGGTTCTCGTTTCTCGGAATGTACCCTATCAGGTAGTCCTCCCCGTCTTTTGTGTATATAACTCCCACGGCATAAGGGTCGTGCGGATTCTCAATGTCGCGCTCTAAGCGCAGCTGCTGACCCACACGGAGATAATCCCAAACAAGGTCTGCATCGTGGAACTTCCTGCCAGCCAAGTGGCAATCCATGTAATACATCTGATGTGCTTTCATTGCATTGTGGTTTTAATTGTTTGACTTAAATCCTTTGAGAAAGATTCACTCCGCTACGGTCGTGTTTCTTTCACAATGCAAAGATACACCCCTCACTGTACCACAACGCGGTACACTATGGAATTATTTTATCGCCTCTTGATGCAGTTCTTTGATTTTCTGTGCTATATCATCGGGAGAAATCACCTCCACCCAGCGGCCGCGGGAGAGCAGATGGGCCAAAAAGTCGGTGGTGGGTCGCAAACGAACTTCGAAATCGACATATCTGTCACCCTCTTCCAACATCTGTTGCGAGGGGTGCAACGGAAGGTCACGCAGCGCATAACGTTCGTTTCCGTAAGCCCGCAACACGATGCGCGTGAGCGGGATGCGAGGGTCGGTCATTACTCCGAAGTATTCGGCAAAGAAGTCCTCAGCGCTGAAATAGGGGTCGAGCGTGAAGGTCTCATCGGTGAGCGTGATGCTCGTGATACGGTCGAAACTCAGCACGATGAAAGCATTGGAGTGCTTGATGGTGTGGGCATCGTCTTCGGGAAAGTGGCACAACAGATACCAACGGCGACGGAAGAGTTTTATACAATAGGGCTCCATCGTCCATTCGGAATCCTCCTGCTGGCCGTATCGACGGTAGGTCACCTTGATGCGGACACTCCGCTGCATGGCCTCCACCACCTGTTTCAATTGCTCCCCTTCGGTGGGAATGCTCTCCAGCAGGATGCGGTCGTGCAACCCGCGCGCTTCCCCTACGATATTGCTCACCGTCAGCGTACTGAGCATCCACTCCTGCACGCTGTCGCTACGCAACAAATCCCGATCCACGATATAGTATTTGTTGTCCGCATCGCAGCCGATCACGATGCCGAAAATCTCCTCGACGGCTGCGCGGTGCCTATTGAAAGTGGTGCGGCTGAGGGGAGTACCCTCGCTGAATTCCGTGTGCTCCCAGCGGTCGCTGAGGTCGGCCAGCGAGATGCGCCGCGCCCTCCGGATGGTGTCCACTAGCCACACATACTGCTTGAAAAGAGACGATGCTTTCATCGATGTAAAGATTGAATTTGCAAAGGTACGAAATATTTCTGAAACAGCAAAAATAACTTCCGTGACAGCGTGACAGTGTGACAGTTCGTTTTTCGACTATGAAAAGTCGAAACTAAACTTTTATATTTATATTAATATAAATATAAAGATTTTTTTCGAGGTTCGATATACCCTATTTTGAACTGTCACGCTGTCACGGTGTCACACCATTCGATATCATTTTATTCTATTTGGTTGATTTTGAATAAATTTATTGAATCTTTCGCTGTAGGCAACCCTCTTTCCGGTTCATCTCGCTTTGCTCGATGAATAAAACTCACGAATCACCTCAAAACAACACAATCACTTGCCCTGATTGTAAACTGAACCACAGTGACTTAAAAATTATTTTCACTACTATTCGTAGACCGCAATGCCACCACCGTATTTTTGCATCGTGATTTCAAGCGAGAGGCAGCGAGAGAGCAAGTCTAAGGTAACTCTAACGTAAGTCTGACTTAAGTCTAACTTTCGAACGAAAACCAAAACGAAAACGAAAATGTCCCGCAGAAATCGCAGAAAACGCAGAAAATTTAAGCGCTTAAACATATTGAAAAGTCAAACCTTCAAAACCAAAACCAAATGAAAGTCAAAATCAGCAACGAGCAAATCCAGCAAATCCTCGACGACCCCGAGGCGGCCCGCTCAGCCAAATTGAAAGTCAACGACCCGTGGTGGCTTATCGTGGTCAAAGTCATCGCTTACATCTGCGGCCTCATCCTGGCTGGCGCCGGAACCGTCTCCTGCTCAACGATGGTAGGACTGCTCTGAAAACCAAAAACCGAAACCAAATCATTATTAACCATTTAACCAAAGAAAGGAAAAACTAAAATGGCAAAAATTGTTTCTCTTATCCAGTATGTCGGCAAGGCCGGCAACACCGTGGGTCAGAAAGGCCCCAAGGGCGGTATCGTCTTCAAGCAGAAGGCCGCCTCAGTAGCTAACCCCCGCACCGACGCCCAGATGCGCCACCGCGCCAAGATGAAGCTCGCCGCACAGGTGGCAGGCATGCTCGGCGAAGTGGGTCGCACCTCGCTCATCGCCAACGGCCACAAGAAGACCGACCGCGGCCTGCTCATCAAGCGCCTGCTGCAGAGCATCGTGGTGAACCAGAACGGCTCGCAGGCCTCGCTGCTCTACGACCTGCACCTGGTGGACAACCCCAGCTACGCTGAGGCCATCAGCATGCAGATCACGAGCGACAGCAGCCAGTTCACCGCCACCTTCAGCGGCGCCGCCGAGGGCGAACCCATCGCCAAGTGCATCATGGTGCACGACCTCAACACCGGCCTGTGGCGCCACACCGCGGCCCTCGACACCCGCACGGCCATCAGCATCGGCAAATCTGCCAACGAGAGCGGCGACGCGCTGGAGGTCTTCGCCTACGGCATCGTGCTCGAACCCAAGACGCAGGACGCCTGGGGAGCCCTCGGCCAGACGGGTGCCAACCAGCAGGGCTTCGTGCTCGACCTCAACCGCGTGACCACCACGGGCTTCGCCTTCTCGCCCACCATCTCGGCGGCCCTCACCGTCAGCGGCAACGGCAGCACCACGGGCGGCAACAGCGGCACTGGTGGCACCGGTGGCAGCGGCTCCGGCGGCAACAACACCGGCGACGGCGACGAAGGCTAATCCCTGCCAAACCTCCCTCTCGGCCATCCGGCCGACCGTAGCAACCATAACCAAGTATGAAACGAGACCCTCTAAACAGGGTCTCGTTTTTTATTATCAATATTTCAAAGATAGCCGAAAAAGAAGATAGCCGAAAAGAGAGATAGCCGAAACGGATTGTTTTCAGAAGGGACGGAGGAAATCGTGAGGCACGGTGGTTACACCGTGATGGGGGGAAGCCTGCGGTGGACGAGACGCTGCGGGGAGGACAAACAAATAAAGGGAACCGCGATTGCGATTCCCTTATAAAAAATGGGCGGCGACTTACTTTTCCACAAACAAGTGCAGTATCATCAGCGAGGGCGGGCTTAACTTCTCTGTTCGGAATGGGAAGAGGTGAACACCGTCTCTATAACCACCCAAATAATGGGTTTGA
>CADCEC010000017.1 GCA_902800395.1 uncultured Bacteroidota bacterium
TGCTGCCATCGGTTGTATAATATATGGTGCTGTTCGGAGTAGTACAACTGATGGAGACTTTCGAGGTGGTATAGTCGTAGGTTATCACAGGTTTAGCACATCCTGCAGGTGCAAGTTCCTTGGGACCTGCTACAGGGGTGACAAATGATTCAAACACGCCCACTGCTTGTACAGACCAGTTTCCGGTTATGGTGATTGGACTGCCACTGGTAGCACTTGTGCCAGTACTTGCGTCAGGTGTGGTGGTGCCGTTGGTGGTATAGCGGATGGTGGAAAACGCCGCTGCCGGCGAGGTGATGGTGAAGGTGTTGGTCATCTCATCCACATCGCTGATGACAGGGGTCAGGCTTGTTGCCGAGGAGGCATCCTCGAAATACCATTGGGATTTATCGCCAGCGGCATTCCAAAGTCCAATCATACCCTCGTGAAAGTATTGGCCTGTACCGTAGTATTGAGCACGGTTTCCCACACCTACGGCAGGGTTGAAGAACCGATTGTCTGAGGTGATGCTCGCAGGGCGGATATTGATAGCACCGGACAGGCTACCGGTGATGTCGAACTTGGCGTTGTCTCCAGGGGTGCTTGTGCTTTCGAGGTGCATCGACTTACGGTGTGTTGCATCTTTGTAAGGCGGTTCATAGACAACGTATTTGCCTGTCTTTGCATGGATGATATTATAATAGCCGTCGGAGGTAGAAACAACAATCCAGATGGAATTCAAATCCCGATTGGTTTGATAGGTGGTGAGGAATGGCTTTTCGGGGTCACCGTAGTTGGATCCTGTATAATCGCCGCTGCCGGAGGTGTTATAATACTGGTTGTGGAAATAAGCATCAGCATAGTGGGGTTGTTGAGGATCCGCCCCGGGCACCAGGTACCAGTGCGTGGAGGTAGAGGCATTCCCATGGTTGGTTTCGTTGGCGATATACCAAACACCGTCGAAGGTTCCTTGTGCCAGCATTACTCCCGGCAGCAGCAGGGCTGCCAGCATGATTAATTTACTTATATGCTTCATTGTTCTCACTATTTTTCATTTGTTATTCTTCCACCAGCCGTCATCCTGGCGGCAGAGGGCCTGAGCCACACAGTTCAGCGTCTTGCACTCCGCCACGGTGATGGCCTCGCCCTTGGGGCGGTAGCGGTAGCGCCAGGGGCTCACCAAGAGCAGCCGCCCCGCGGCACAGCGGTCGAGCCGCTCGGCCGACGGGTGGTAGCGCTCGGGGAAGCCGTTGTCATGGAGGATGACCACGGGGAAGCCCTCGGCGACGGCCTCGTCGACGATCTCCTGCTCGCCCTTGGCGATACGCGGCGAGACGAGGACGACGCCGTCCTGCGCCTCGTCAAGGCAGCGCCGCTTCTGCTCCGCGAAGCGTGCCTTGTCCCTCCGGTGGCACACCACCGGCAGCAGGCGCCGCTCCATGAGGCTGCGGTCGCCATAGCTGTCGCAGACGATCTCCTGCCCCGCCGGGCGGGTCGGCCGTGTCAGCAGCTGGGCCGCTAGGGCCTCCAGCGCCTCGGGTGTGGCCTGTGAGGCGGCGCATTCGCGCCGCAGGTAGCCTGTCAGGGCGGCAGGCGTGAGGGCCGTCGCGATGGCGCCGCGCTGCGTCGTCAGCAGGTCGCGCCGCGACAGGCGCAGCAGGCGGCTGCGCGGGTTGCCCTGTATATAGGCGCGCTGGGTCTCCAGCTGCGCCGCGTCGACGGGCATCACGTCGCAGTAACCGAGGGCGAAGAGCGATGGGCGGCCGCTGGAGGCGTTGGAGGGCACTTTGTAGGTGCCGACGGGGGAACCGTCGGTCACAGTGTAGGAGGTGGTTTCCCCGTCTCCATTACCTATTATCTCCCAATAACGCTTGTTGCATCCTTTTTTGAACCCCGCTATCACCTGCCCCAGGTGGGTGCTCTTGCCGCTGGCGCTCACCAGGGGCTCCGTGACCCTTACCAGGGCGTGCAGGTGGTCGGGCATGACGATATGGTCCTGCACGTAGACCATGGGGTAGCGTGTGTGGATGGCGGTGAGCAGTTCGTGCTCCACCATCTGCCCCACGGGCGAGAGCCCGACACGCGGCGCTTCGGGGGTTCCATCGGCAGCCATCGGGTCGCCCACCACGGTACCCAGGATGCTATCCCATCCCTCTGCCACATGCAGTGTGATGTGGTAGGTGCCGGGGCGGCTGTAGTCGTGAGCCGTGGCGCGTCGGGTCATGCTATGGTGGGTGGTCTCCAAATTGTCGGTCTAAGTTTTTTTATGGCTCCGGTGTGGTTGTAGCGTCCTGTATCTTCACCTCGGAGCTGCCGCCGACGGCACCTTTGTTGCCACCGCCGTAGACGTTGCCGAGGACCTTAGCGTCACCCTTGAGGATGACGGTGGTGTTGCCGTTAACGGAGCTTTCATCACCGCCACCGTAGACGTTGCCGGTACCAGCTTTCAAAATTCCACCTTCGAGCGTACCGACGGTGGTGTTGCCCTTGAGGGTGAGGGTGGCATTACCGCTAACGGCACCGAGACCCTCAAGAGAGACGGTGGTCAATACATACCATTTTCCATTGTACTCAAATGTGGGATTATTTGTATTTGCCGTACTGGGAATGACTACCCCAGTAGGAAACATCTGACCTGAGGCGTTTTTGTAGCACCATGTGTAGTAACGGTCGCTGTTGTCGCTGTTTTTCACATACTCGAATTTGCCGTTGGGATTCTGCATGACACCAGCCTTGTCGATATAGGGGAATTGCGTTTGGCTTTTGTCGTGAATGCGGAAGGGTTCGATGGTACCAGAGAAACCTCCTCCACAGGCATATCCTTTGACAGTGCAGTCAGTGAGGGTAGATTCGACTTTGCCATTGACATTGCCGAGATTACCACCACCATAGAAGTTCTGCTCAATAATACAGTCGGTGAGGTCATTGGTAATATCACCTGTCGAAGTTGAACCAAACTGGGCCCAGTGGGTATAGGTACGTAAGGTGGGTTTGCCGCCAAGACCGTTTGATTCAACAAAGCATTCAAATTCATAAAGCGCATGGAAACCCTTGGCATCATCGTATGCCACGGGGACATTTGTTCCCGTCCGGGTATTGAGTGGATTAAATTGTTTGAATTTTGCCTCGTTTTGGTTGTTCGCTGTACCGATTACTGCCCATCCAGCCGAGTCCGCAGGGGCATTATAATCGTTACCATCATATCCCTGCTCTCGGTAGTAACTAGTGCCTCCGTTGCCACCGCCATAATAGCGTCCGAAATGAGTGCCGGTAGCATGGGTGGTAACGGTCTTCCCAGCGGTCATCGTGCCAACCTTGGGGCCTCCACAGTACTTGCCCACGAGACTGTGGTCAATAGTGACTTCGATACTGCCCTTCACAGGATTTGAGCCATTGATGCCACCACCATAGAACTCATTTATAATGGAGTGGTCAATCTTAAAGGTGATGTCACCGAGGATTTTGTCGTATCCAGAACCCGCTATTAGACCAAAAAAGCCACCATTGGTGTAGCAATGAGGGTTACCTTGTTTATCGACACTTTCGGGGGTGATGTCTGGACGATAGATACCCGAGAGGTAGAACTCAGGATATTCTCCGCCGACGGCATTGACAGCGCAAAGCCGAACCTTGGCAGACTGTTTGCGATTGGTATGCGCACCTAACGCAAACCGAAGCATGCGGAAATTACCTCCCATAAGGAAATACAGGGTGTTATTCTTTGGACCATAGCGCACTACTATTTGCTCGAAGTGGCCACCATTAAGTATCACCGGCGCAGCCACTTTATCAGTAGATCCTTCGTATTCGAACTGGGTAGTATGCATGTACGAGGTCTCTGTGATTTCGAAGTGACCCTGAGGAACAAAGATGCCTATAGTGTTCATCTGCGTATTATGGCGTACAGCTATACCCAATTCGGGCACTGGTAAAAAATCGAAACGAATCGGCTGTATGGTTGGACGATCGAAATTGGAACGAAACTGAAACTCGAAACAGTAGTCAGGTTCGTTATCCAAATCTTGATCAATACTCATAATAGTATACGGATGCCACTTATTGTCAACATTGTAACCCGCTGCACTATTCCCATTTCGTATTTGGGAATTGCTTAATAGAACAATAGCTTGATCATAAACGGTTTTATTGAGCACACCATTTGAAAGTGTAGCTTGTGGCAGTGCTTTTACCGCATTACTCCATACATCGTATACTGTTTGACCCTGAAAAGAACTAGGCAAATTTCCTGTAAGCGTAAATGCAGATCCACTACCACCTCCGTTTGTAACATTCACCCTATCGAGATAATGACCTGCGTTGTGCAAATAAATAGCCTTCCCCCAATAGGCCTCGATGGTGATGGAGGTTACTCCTTCAGGGACATAGAAATAGCCTCCCTGAGCGAAGACTCGTCCACTAGTGTCGTATAAATCCTTGCCTGTACAATCTCGATCCGCAAAATTATATCCACTCTCCCAATTTGGGACAAAGGGATGCCTACC
This sequence comes from uncultured Bacteroidota bacterium, assembly GCA_902800395.1. Taxonomy (GTDB): domain Bacteria; phylum Bacteroidota; class Bacteroidia; order Bacteroidales; family P3; genus Colimorpha. The sequence goes on from CADCEC010000017.1 coordinate 4,482, forward strand.
CGTATGATCCATACTGATGACCTTCCATCCTGTCACCACATAGTCCTTGTAGTTTCCTCCATAACGGGTATCATGATCTGTGCTGGCGCGATTCCCGAATAACTCATTGTAATAGGGGAGTTGCACCTTGTAGTAACCGTAATCGTAGTTCAACGTATCCATTTCGGTGATGGTAAGGTTGACGGTGGTACTGGTGACACCGCTAGCGGCATGGCTGCCGGGATTGACGGTGACACTCAGTGTACCGTGACTCCTGCCACGATAAGGCTCTGCCGAAGAACGTGTTTGCCAACCACCGGCACCATTATTGGCTTCAGGATCCCAAGTTCGAGCAGGGTCGGGATTGATGATGGAGGGGTATTTCCCCCATTTTTTCAATATGGGGTATTTGGCAATGCTCGGATCGAGAACCCACTTGGCGATGAGGGCGGTGTCAGCGATATTGCCCGATACCCACCATGCCATCAACTGGCGGTTGCTGTTGAGGATGCTGCGATAGTATTCGAAACGAGTCAGGTATTCCTCCTCAGCAGGCCATGAACGCTTGTAGTTATCAATCTCGGTAAAACTATTTTGGAAAGAGGATGTTCCGAGGAAATAGCAGTAGGGGTTAATGCCAATGCCAACAGTTACGTTATTTACTTTTTTAGTTTTATTATTTTCTATAGCCTTGTTACCATAAACAGGAGCATAGTTTGAACATGTGGTGGTGTTGATTTCCCCGTAGAACATACAGTTGACGATGATGGTCTTGATGTCATCTTGTGTGGAGGTTTGACTGTTGTTTCCCACCAATCCTCCCACGTATTTTTGGGGGTTAGCAGTACTTCCCCCACTTGTAATATTTGCATAGCTGTAGCAGTTGACGACGCGGGCGGTGCCGTCGAGCAGGCCCACGAGGCCGCCGACATTGCCGGTGCCGCCGACGGAGCCACTGAGGATACCCACGTTATAGATACGGGCCGCACCATTGGCAGTGCCAGCGATGGCGCCCACATCTGTTCCGCTCGTGATGTTGACATCCTCCAGCACCAAGTTCTTCACCGTGCCGGTGAGGGTGGTGAAGAGGGGGGCACTGAGGTTCTTGATGCGGTAGGGCATGTGGGTAGTGGGGTTGATATTGGCTTCCAGCGTGCCGTTGAAGGTGCTGACACCAGAGGTGCCGCCATCGATGTCTTGCGTGATGACATAATGTCCGTCGGCATCGGTAATCTGACTCAGCGATGTGATGTTCGTCTGCCCCCACGCCACCGGGCAAAACAAGAGGCCTGCCAGGAGGGTCAGGGTGCGGAACAGGGTCCGATGTATGTTGAGGTATTTATTCATATCGTGTGTTGTTCTTTTTCGTTTTTCTATTGTCTTTTTCTGTCCAATATCGTAGCACCATGCAGACTATCAAACCGTTGGGCTTAACGGTCGCCATGCTATTAAAAAGCAAAGATACAACTTTTTTTTATAATGTATACGGACACGCGATAAATAAAAAGGAAATTTTTTTCAGTTTTAAAAAAATTTGTATATTTGCAGCCGTGATATGACTACATCCAATCCTCATATGACCCTTCATAAGCTCTTCTTAAATATCAAGAAGAGAGACGTTTATTTTAGTTGAAAGTTGAAAGTTGAAAGTTGAAAGTTGCTACGCAATTCTTTCTTTTTTCACTCCCGGAAGAGCCAGTTTTGGCTTCGTTTTCGCATATATTTGCAGATTTATGAATTTTTAACATATTAACAATTAAAAACATAAAAAATTATGGAACTTCCCTTTGCAGAAGCTTGGAAAATCAAAATGGTGGAACCCATCAAGAAGAGCACCCGCGAGCAGCGCGAGAAGTGGCTCAACGAGGCCCACCAGAACGTCTTCATGCTGAAGAGCGACTACGTCTACATCGACCTGCTCACCGACTCCGGCACCGGCGCCATGAGCGACCGCCAGTGGGCCGCTATGATGATGGGCGACGAGAGCTACGGCGGCGCCCGCTCGTTCTTCCACATGAAGGACACCATCACCGAAATCACCGGTTTTGAGTATGTTATCCCCACCCACCAGGGTCGTGCCGCCGAGAACGTGCTGTTCAGCTACCTGGTGAAGCCCGGCATGATTATCCCCGGCAACGCCCACTTCGACACCACCAAGGGCCATATCGAGAGCCGCAAAGCCTTCGCCATCGACGTGACCGTCAAGGAGGCTTACGACACCCAGCTCGAGGTGCCTTTCAAAGGCAATGTCGACCTCGCCAAGTTGGAGAAGATTCTGCAGGAGAACAAGGGCAATGTGCCCTTCATGGTGCTCACCGTGACCAATAACACCGTGGGCGGACAGCCCGTCTCGATGCAGAATATCCGCGAGACCTGCGAGCTCTGCCACAAATACGGTGTGCCCGTCAACATCGACAGCGCCCGCTTCATCGAGAACGCCTACTTCATCAAGACCCGCGAGAAAGGCTACGAGAACAAGACCCTCGCCGAAATTTGCAAGGAGATGTTCGGCTATGCCGACAGCATGACCATGAGCGCCAAGAAGGACGGCCTCGTGAACATGGGCGGCTTCATCGCCACCAACAAGCAGGACTGGTACGAGGGTGCCAAGATGTTCTGCATCCCCTTCGAGGGCTTCCTCACCTATGGCGGTATGAACGGCCGCGATATGGACGCTCTGGCCGTCGGTCTGAAAGAGAACCTTGAGTTCGAGATGGTCGAGACCCGCATCAAACAGGTCCACTACCTCGCCGCCAAGCTCGACGAATACGGCATCCCCTACCAGCGTCCCGCCGGTGGCCACGCCATCTTCGTCGACGCCGACAAGGTGCTCACCAACATCCCGAAGGAGGAGTTCCCCGCCCAGACCCTCACCTGCGAGCTGTACCTCGAGGCCGGTATCCGCGCCTGCGAGATTGGCTACGTGCTGGCTGACCGCGACCCCGTGACCCGCCAGAACCGCTTCGGTGGCAACGACTTCGTGCGCCTCTGCATCCCGCGCCGCGTGTACACCAACAACCATATGGACGTCATCGCCGCCGCCCTCAAGAACGTCTACGACCGTCGCGACACCATCAAGCGCGGTCTGGAGATTACCTGGGAGGCCGAGCTGATGCGTCACTTCACCTGCCAGTTCAAGCGCCTCGGTTGAAAACCACAGAGGCCATAGAACGGTTTCACACCTATATCGCCACCGAACGCCGCATGGCGGCCGGTACGGTGCGCAACTATATCGACGATCTCGAGGACTTCGACGCCTGGCTCCGCAGTCAGGACATCGAGGTCCTCGATGACGTTACCGCCCGTGAGGTACGGGGGTGGCAGATGGAGCACATGGAGCGCGGCGAGAAGGCCGGCACCGTGAAGCGGCGCCTGTCGTCGCTGAGCAGCTTCTTCCGCTACCTGCGACGCCACGGCCTCTTCGAGGCCGACATCATGGCCAAAGTCTCAGCCCCCAAACAGCCCAAGCGACTGCCCGTCTTCTTCAAGGAGAAAGAGACCGAACACCTCTATGACGAGGGACTCTTCCCCGACACCTTCATGGGGCAGCGTGACAAGCTCATGCTGCGCATGCTCTATGAGACCGGTATGCGGCGAAGCGAGCTCGCGGGACTCAAGACCGCCTCGGTGGACTTTTCTTCTTTAACCATCAAAGTACTGGGTAAGAGAAACAAAGAACGCCTCATCCCAATAGAAAATGAATTGGCACACAATATTAAAGAATATCTTGCGTTAAAGGAGCAGGAAAAGGGACCCAGCGAGTGGCTTTTCGTAGGGGCTCGGGGTCGTCAAATTACGCCACAGGACGTGTACCTGACAGTGAAGAAATACATGACGGCGCTCTCCGACGCCGACCGCATCAGCCCCCACGTCTTCCGCCACAGCTTCGCCACCCATATCCTGAACGAAGGGGGCAACATCGAGGCCATCAAAGAGCTGCTCGGCCACGCCGACCTCGCCACCACGGAGGTCTACACCCACGTGACCCGCGAGCACCTCAAAGAGGTCTACAAGCACGCCCACCCCCGTGGAAAAGTTAAGAGTTAAGAGTTAATAGATAATAGTTAATACCTAAAACCCACAAAAACCATTAGACCTATTAAAAAGCATTAACCTTTAACCGTTAACCTTTAACCGTTACAAACAACTAACCCTATATATAAAGAAAGGAGTATATTATGAACACAACCATCAATTCGGTGAAATTCCGCGCCGACGAGAAACTCGAGAAATTCATCCAGGACAAAGTGGCCAAACTTGACCGCATGATTGACAACGCCGTCCGCTGCGAGGTGACCCTGAAGGTCGACAAGCCTGAGAGCGACAACAATAAGATAGCCGAACTCCGCATCATTGTGCCCGGCAAGGACCTCTTCGTGACCAAACAGGCCGACACTTTCGAGCAGGCCGTCGCCGACGGCGTCGACACCCTCAAGGTGCAAATCGAGAAATACAAGAACGCCTAAACAACAGATTTTTGCGCGTACGAAAGAAGCCCTCCGGATGGAGGGCTTCTTCGTTTCTCTATTCTACGCAGGTGAGATGGCTCTCGAAGGCTTCCACAAACTCCTTCAGCGCCTCCTCATCACCGAGGTACTGCCGGTGGTAGTCGTTGTACATCCGGTGATACTCTTCGGAACACCTGTTCTTCTCGTTGATATCCTTCATTTCGCTGCATTCGCAGTATTTCTTCGCCACCTTTTTACCGTCGGCTGCGGGACCGCAACTGCTGACCGTGGCGAACAGCGCCATGAGGAATATGGGGAAAAGTATCTTTTTCATGTCCGAAAGAGTCCGTTAACGTTTAACAAAATTTTTGCAAAATTACAGGTTTTTTTGCGTTCGAAAAAAATTATTTTGTCCCCTCCTCGGCTACAGAAAACCGAGTCGTTGATTCTCAGACCATTCGTGAAGAAAAAAAATTATTTTTAACAAAAAAACGCTGTCCGAAGACAGCGTCCTTTGCTTTGTAATGCTTTGCTGTGCGACTTATTTGTTGCAAGCTTCGTAAGCGGCCTTGAAAGCTTCCTCGTACTGCTTGGTAGCAGCGGTGTCTTTCTCGTACTTGGCCTGGTCCTTCTGAGCCATTTCCATGAGCTCGGTGGCGCACTTCAGAGCCTCTTCCTGTTTGCCGTCCTTGCCGAGGGTCTCGCACTCGCAGCTCTTCTTGGCAAGAGCTTCAGCATCGGCTTTAGCGCTGCCGCCGCAAGCGGCCATCATGGCGACCAGTGCGAAAGCACTGACAGTAAGCATAACTTTCTTCATGTTTCTGATTTTTTAAATTATTAATAATGTTAATTAAACGATGAAATCCCTAAAATTTTTGCAAAATTACGAATAAATTCAGACATGGGGGAAAAATAAATCTAAAAAATTCTTAAAAACAAATCTCGGCGACGACACAATAAAATCATTATTTTTCAGTTATCATTTTACTCTTTTATTGAAAACAATAATAAAAACATACTATGGAAATCAATACCCTTAACATCGACGAGAGTGCCAAGCTGAATGCCCAGAGCTGGCTTGACGGCGCCTATGACGAGGCCACCAAACAGGCCATCCGCGACATGGCCGAGAACAACCCCAACGAGCTCAATGAGAGCTTCTACCGTCATCTGGAGTTCGGCACCGGCGGTCTGCGCGGCATCATGGGCGTAGGCACCAACCGCATGAATAAATACACGGTGGCCATGGCCACCCAAGGGCTGGCCAACTACGTGAAGGGCCAGTTCGCCGGCGAGAAGGAGCTGCGCGCCGCCGTCAGCCACGACAGCCGCAACCACAGCCGCGAGTTCGCCGAAATTACGGCCAATGTACTGGCCGCCAACGGCTTCAAGGTATACCTCTTCGACGGCATGCGTCCTACCCCCGAGCTGAGCTTTGCCGTGCGCCATTTCCACTGCCACACCGGCGTGATGGTCACCGCCAGCCACAACCCCAAAGAGTACAACGGATACAAAGCCTACTGGAGCGACGGCTGCCAGCTGACGGCTCCCCACGACACCGCCGTCATTGACGAAGTACTGAAAATCAAGAGTGTCACCGACGTAAAGATGAGTGGTGGCGAGCAGAATATCACCATCATCGGGGAAGAGGTGGACCAGGTCTACCTCCGCAGGGTGGAGGCCAACAGCCTGAATCCCGAGCTCATCAAGAAGCACCACGATGTGAAGATTGTCTACACGCCGCTGCACGGCACCGGCATCACGCTCATCCCGCGCATGCTCAAGCAATTGGGATTCACCAACGTGAACATCGTGGAGGCCCAGGCGGTGCCCGACGGCAACTTCCCCACCACCCCCAGCCCCAACCCCGAGGAGAAAGCCGCCATGAAAATGGCCGTGGAACTGGCACAGCAGATTGATGCCGACATCGTCTTCGCCAGCGACCCCGATGCCGACCGCGTGGGCGTGGCCGTGAAGCGTCCCGACGGCGAGTGGATGCTGCTCAACGGCAATCAGACCATGAGCGTCCTCATATATTATATTGTCAAGCAGTGGCAGGAGAAGAAGATGCTCACCGGCAACGAATTCATGGTGAAGACCATCGTTACCAGTGAGTTGCCTGCCGACATCGCCACTCGCGCTGGCATCAAGATTTACGATGTGCTGACAGGCTTCAAGTTCATCGGCGCCAAGATTCTGGAGCTCGAAGGCGTGGAACAATTCATTGCCGGTGGCGAGGAGAGCTACGGCTACATGATTGGCGACTTCGTGCGCGATAAGGACGCCGTGGCCGCTTGCTCGATGATTGCCGAAATTGCCGCATGGGCCCGCGAGAACGGCAAGACCTTCTTCGACGTGCTGGTGGACATCTACAAGGAGTACGGATTCTACAAGGAAGGCCTCGTCAGCGTGGTTCGCAAAGGCAAGAGCGGTGCCGAGGAGATACAGCAGATGATGAGGGACTACCGCAGCAACCCTCCCACCGAAATCGATGGCGAGAAGGTGGTATGCATCAAGGACTACCAGACGCATGAGAGCAAGGACCTCATGAGCGGCAAGGTGACCCCCATCGACCTGCCGAAGAGCAACGTGCTGCAGTTCTTCACCGACAAGGGCAACAAAGTCACCGTGCGCCCCAGCGGCACCGAACCGAAAATCAAGTTCTACTTCGGTGTGAAGGGTGAACTCTGCTGCAAGGAGAACTTCGACAAGACCAACACCGCCCTCGACAGCAAGATTGAGAGCATCAAACACAGCATGAAGCTGGTGTAACGGCGTAACGTTAAAGGTTAATGGTTAAAGGTTAACGGTGTAAAGGTTAATGAACCTACCGAGTAGGATACTGGAGGAGGCCGTAGAGCAGTTGGCGAGCCTGCCTGGCGTGGGCAAGCGGTCGGCACTGCGCTACGCCCTCTTCCTTATGAATGAGGAGGAGAACAAGGTGCGCGACTTCAGCGAGGCTCTGCTGCGCCTGAAGACCCATCTGCACCACTGCCGCTACTGCCACAACGTCAGCGATACCGAGGTATGCCCCATCTGTGCCAGCGAGAAGCGGCAGAAGGGAATTGTCTGCGTAGTGGAGAACATACAGGACGTGATGGCCGTGGAGAACACCCAACAGTACCGCGGTCTCTACCATGTGCTTGGCGGTGTCATCTCTCCCATCGACGGCATCGGCGTCCACGACCTGGAGATAGCATCGCTCATCCGCCGTGTGGAGAGCGGTGACCCCGCACCCGTCGAGGAGGTCATCCTGGCACTCCCCACCACCATGGAGGGCGACACCACCAACTACTATATCCATAAGCAGTTGCTACCTTACGGGGTGAAAGTCACCACCCTGGCCCGCGGTGTTGCCGTGGGCGACAGCTTAGAGTACGCCGACGAGATTACCCTCGGCCGCAGCATCATGAACAGAATACCGTTTGAGAGTTAATGGTTAATAGATAATAGTTAAGAGTTGAAGACATTACTTTTTTTCGCAACACTGATGGGGCTGCTGGCCTGTAACAATCGGAGCAACCAGAATATTCAGAGTACTCAGAACAATCAGAGTATTCAGAATAACCAGATTTCCCTCGACGAGGCCATCGGCGAGATGCTGCTGGTGGGCTTCCGCGGCACCGAGATTGACAACACCCACCACATTTGGCGCGACATCCGCGACTATCATGTGGGCAGCGTCATCCTCTTCGACTTCGATGCCCCCACGGGCACCCGTGGCCGCAATATCAAGAGTGCCGAGCAGGTAAAGTCCCTCTGCTCCCAGCTACACGAGCTCTCCCCCACCCTCCTTATCGGCATCGACCAGGAGGGCGGACGGGTGTCGAGGCTCAGCACCAAATACGGATTCCCCACCATCCTGTCGGCACAGAAGAGTGCCGAGAAAGGCCTCGACACTGTGCGCCATTATGCGCGCCTCACAGCCGAGATGCTCCATGAACTGGGCATCAACCTTAACTTCGCCCCCGTGGCCGATGTCAACGTCAATCCAGCCTGTCCCGTCATCGGCGGTATCCAGCGTTCTTTCTCGACCGACACCGACAGGGTGACCCAATGCTGCAAGATTTGGATTGACGAACAGCGGAAAGCGAGTGTGGCAAGTTGTCTGAAGCATTTCCCCGGCCACGGCAGTGCCAAAGGCGACACCCACAAGGGGCTCGTCGACGTCACCCAGACGTGGCAGCGTCGCGAACTAGCCCCTTACCGCGTCCTCTCCGACTGCGACATGGTGATGACAGCCCATGTCATCAACCGCCGCCTCGATCCCTCAGGCCTGCCGGCCTCCCTCTCGCCACGCATCACCTCGCTGCTGCGCGACAGCCTGCACTTCTCCGGAGTGATAGTCACCGACGACCTCGCCATGGGTGCCATTATCAACGAGTACTCCCTTGAGCAGACCCTCCGCATGGCTCTCGAGGCCGGAGCCGACCTCCTCTGTCTCAGCAACAACGGAAGCAACGGCTACGACCCCGACATCGTCCCCAAGGTGGTGAAAATTATCAAGAAACTTGTCGCCGATGGCACCGTCGACCCCAACCGCATCATCCTGTCTGCCCAACGCATTCGCAAACTGAAAGAAAGGCTCTCTACCACAGTACGTTGACAAAAAAACTTGGCGGTTTGAAAATAAATATGTATATTTGCATCTATTGAATAAAAATAATAAATTAAACTAAATATTTGATAATTATGGCAAAAGAAGTGAACGAAGCCGATGCCCAGAAGTTGGAAAAACTGAAAATCCTACAGAGCACCCTCGACAAGATAGAGAAGAACTACGGCAAGGGCTCCATCATGAAACTGGGCGACCGACCCGACGAACAACTCGATGTCATCTCCACCGGCTCCATCAGCCTCGACATGGCGCTGGGTGTCGGCGGCTTCCCCCGCGGCCGCGTCATCGAAATCTATGGTCCCGAAAGCTCCGGTAAGACCACTCTGGCCATCCATGCCATCGCCGAATGCCAGAAAGCCGGCGGCATTGCCGCCTTCATCGATGCTGAGCATGCCTTCGACAGCTTCTACGCCAAGAAACTAGGTGTCGACATCAACAACCTCCTCGTCTCCCAACCCGACAACGGTGAGCAGGCCCTCGAGATTGCCGACAACCTCATCCGTTCCGGTGCCATCGACATCATCGTCATCGACTCCGTGGCGGCCCTGACCCCCAAAGCCGAAATTGACGGCGACATGGGCGACAGCAAGGTAGGCCTCCAGGCGCGCCTGATGAGCCAGGCCATGCGCAAGCTCACCGCCACCATCAGCAAGACCAACTGCTGCTGCATCTTCATCAACCAGCTGCGTGAGAAGATTGGCGTCCTCTTCGGAAACCCCGAGACCACCACCGGCGGCAACGCCCTGAAGTTCTACGCCTCCGTCCGTATCGACATCCGCCGCACCCAAGCCATCAAAGATGGCGACCAGAACATCGGCAACCGCGTGAAAGTCCGCGTGGTAAAGAACAAAGTGGCACCTCCCTTCCGCCAGTGCGAGTTCGACCTGATGTTCGGCGAGGGTATCAGCAAGCTGGGCGAAATCATCGACCTCGGTGTCGACCTCGACATTATCCACAAGAGCGGCTCGTGGTTCAGCTACGGCGAGAGCAAGCTGGCTCAAGGTCGCGAAGCCCTCAAACAGCTGCTGCGCGACAACCCTGAACTCTGCGACGAGCTGGAACAGAAAATCCGCACCGCTCTGAAAGAAAAACAAGCTTCGGAGGACTAAACATAAAATATTTTTGCGTATGAAACGATTTCTCCTCCTAGCCGCACTCACCCTCGCCTGGGGCTCCCTCTGGGCACAGGATGTGGTACGCCATGTCAACCAGACCACACCCGATAGCATTCCGGCCACTGCCATCCCTGCCGACAGCATTGCCATCGACGACGATGACGACGGCCCCAATGTCATCGGTGCCAAATCCTCACCCCGTCATGTAAAGGGCGAAGCCAACATCCTTGGTGCCCCCATCTACTATGACGCCGACGGTAACGCCATCGGCACGGGCGAACCTGCCACCAGATCCGTTCTGCTGCCCCATGGAGACGCTGTGCTGATGCCTGTGACTCCCCCTGAACGCAACCACTTCAACCATTTCTTCTTCGAGTGCGAGATACTCTCCTCCCACCATAACGCGGCTGCGGGATTCAACATCACCTACCTGCCCAAACGCGTAGGTGTCTACGGGTCTTTACTCTTCAGCGCGCCGCGCAGACCCTACTTCTCGCTGGGTGCCGCTCTGCGTCTGTCGGGGAACACCTCCCCGCTCGACATCCACATCTACGGCGGCATCACGTGGAACCGCTCCCTCGGAGCTGAAGCAGGCCTCCGCTTCGCCGAACCCGCCCGCAACAACCTCTTTGCTTGGCGCTCCGGCTCTATTGGATGGGCTAACTTTAACGGATACAACTATCTAACCATAGGCCTCAGCCTCGAACTCGCCGCCCTCGCCGGAATCCTCTTCTTCTGGTGGTGGTAATCCCCTTTTGACCTTTTAGACCCTTTTGACTCCACATGTACACCATCGACGAAAAACGAGAAGAACGCGAGATACAAGCCAAATACGACGAACTCATTGAAGCTTGTCGCGCCCTAAAAAGCCTCACCCCCAACGAGGAGGCTGACATCTTCCGTGCTTTCCAGATGGCCAAGAAAGCCCATGCCGGCACCCGACGCAAAAGTGGTGAACCCTATATCTTTCACCCCTTAGCGGTAGCGCTCATCGCCGTCAAAGAGGTGGGACTCGGCCCTATCGCCGTCATTTCGGCACTGTTGCACGATGTGGTGGAGGACACCGACATCACCCTCGATGAGATACGCATGGTCTTCGGAGACCGTGTGGCTATCATTGTCGACGGCGTCACCAAGATTGAGGACGTCATGCTCCTCCAGCAGTCGGAGAGCAAGCAGGCCGAGAACTACCGAAAGATACTGCTTTCGATGTGCCACGACGCCTATGTCATCTTCCTCAAGCTCTGCGACCGGCTGCACAATATGCGTACCCTCGGCTCGATGAAGGACACCAAGAAACTCATCATCGCCTCCGAAACCTCCTATCTCTACATCCCACTAGCGCACCGTCTGGGACTCTATTCCATCAAGACCGAACTTGAAGAACTGGTGATGCGCTACACCAACCCAGAAAAATATGCTGAGATAGCAGCCAAGATTGCCGCCACCTCCGATAAAGGTCAACAGCTGGAAGAGGCTCTCTACGTCCCTCTGCGCCGAATGCTCGACGAAGGCGGTTACCAATACACCCTCAAGGCCCGCACCAAATCCGTCTACAGCTGCTGGAAGAAGATGGAAAACAAGAACGTGGACTTCGACGAGATATTCGACCTTTTCGCCGTGCGCATCATCCTCCACGGCATCCCACGTGAGAAAGAGAAAGAAGAGTGTTTCAAGGTTTTCGGCATGATTACCGGCAAATTCGAACCTAACCCCACACGCTTTCGCGACTGGATTACTCATCCCAAAACCAATGGATACGAGAGCCTGCAGACGACGGTCATGATTCCTAAACCCGTGAGTTGCTGGGTGGAGGTGCAGATACGCACCGAACGCATGGACACCATTGCCGAGAAAGGTATGGCAGCCCACTTCCTCTACAAGGAGGCACACCCCGAAGAACATGTGGAAAACAACCCCATGGAGGAGTGGCTGCAACAGATACGCACCTCGCTGGAGCAGAGCGACAAGAGTGCCCTCGACCTCGTCGAGGAGTTCAAGGAAGCCCTCTATACCAAAGAGATTTACATCTTCACCCCGCGTGGCAGCACTATCACACTGCCCTCTCGCAGCACTGTGCTCGATTTCGCCTATGCCATCCATACCGACCTCGGACACCACTGCATCGGAGCTAAAGTCAACGCCCGTGTGGTGAGCCGCAACGAACGTCTCCACACTGGTGACCAGGTGCAGGTGCTTACCACCGCCAACACGCTGCCCACCGAAGAGTGGCTCTCCGAATGCCAGACCTCGCACGCCAAAGATGCCATCAAGGACTACCTCCGCGCCCATAAGAAAGAACATTCCGCTGAAGGACGACGGAAATTGAAAGAATACTATAAGAAGTTACGCATCAAAGACAACTCTCAGAACTGGGGCCAACTGAAGCGCTTCCTCAGCAATCCATCGGACATCGATGTCCTCTACGATATCGCCACGGGCACCGTCACTGAACATCAGGTGGCCGAATGCTTCGGAAAGGCACGCCCCGAGCCCAACCTTATCTTCCTCGACAAATACAAGCAGCTCTCCACCCCCTTCCTTCTCGACAAGGAATACGAGAATCTACCCACCGAGACAGCCTCCTGCTGCAAGCCCGTGCAGGGCGACCAAGTGGTGGGCATCGTGCAGAACGACCGCATCATGGTACACCGCACCAACTGTCGCGAAGCCATGAAAGAGATGGCCAACCATGAGAACCACATCGTCCGCGCCAAGTGGCGCCCCGGCGAACAACTCTCGCTGCTGACGGGTATCTCCCTCACCGCCATCGACCGAAAAGGGCTCCTGCAGGAAATCACGCACCCCATCTCCGAGGAGCTGGATCTCAATATGCGAGCCATTACACTGGAGACCTCCGAAGGGGTTGTACGTGGTATCATCATGCTATATGTCAACGACTTGGAGAAACTCAACAGTCTTATCGAAAAACTCAAAGCCATCGATGGAATCGAAGACGTCCGCCGTATCTAATGGTACGCAGGCACCCCCGCCTGCGCAATCCCCCCAAGCCGCCTTCCAGCGTCTTTCCAATATCCTGGACACCCTGCGAAAAGAATGCCCGTGGGACCGCCGGCAGACCATGAAAAGTCTCCGCTACCTCACCATCGAAGAGGTACACGAACTGAGTGAAGCAGTCGTCGCCTTTAACGACCCTAAGGATCCTAAAGCCCTTAACGACCTTAAAAAGGAACTCGGCGACCTCGCCATGCATATCCTCTTCTACTGCAAAATTGCCGAAGAGCAGGGTCTATTCACCACCGCCGACGTCTACAACACCATCTGCGACAAGCTCATCGCTCGCCACCCCTTCATTTACGACCGCGAAAACTACCACGGCGAGAATTGGGAACAACTGAAAATGCGCGAAGGCCGCAAGAACGTCCTCGAGGGTGTCCCCGACAGCCTTCCCTCGCTCGTAAAAGCCGTCCGCATGCAGGAGAAAGTGTCCGGAAAATCCGGTTTTTCTGAAAATACCGAAGACCCTGGGATGTCCGAGGAGGAATTCGGACAAAAACTCTTCGACCTTGTCGACTGGGGCCGAAGACATGGCATCAACGCCGACGACGCCCTCTGTCTGGCCAACCGCCGCTTCAAAGAGCAGCACTCATAACAGAAAGCACCGCCCAACAGACGGTGCTTTCTAGATATCTACTGTCTATTAACTACTGCTAATTATTTTTTCTTAGCAGCCACTTTCTTGGCGACAGCGACTTTCTTCGAGGCAACTTTCGTAGCCACAGCAGCTTTCTTAACGGCGGCAACTTTCTTCACAGCAGCAACCTTCGTGGCGACGGCTTTCTTCACAGCCTTCACCTTGGTGGGAGCAGCTTTCTTGGCCGGGGCTTTCTTTGCGGGGACCTTCTTGGCTGCGGGTTTGGCGGCCGCTTTGTTGTAGCGCTGGCAATCCATGGGAGTCACACAGGTGCCGGTGGCACGGGCCACAAGAATACGCTCCTCGAGGACCTCGGCGGCACTGGCGCTAATCTCCGGCAGAGTGCGGATGACCTTGTAGGCCTCGAATTTCATCTTGCGGCTGGTGTTGCCCACGTGGGTAATCTCACCGTAGGCCTCGATATAATCTCCAGCATAGACGGGAGCCTTGAACTCCACCATGTCGTAGGCACAGAAAAGACCTTCGTCGCCGTCCTGTTTGATTAAAAGTTCGGTAGCCACGTCACCGAAAAGGTGAACCATGTGAGCTCCATCAACGAGATTTCCGCCGTAGTGGGCGTCTTTAGCGCTCATGCGAACGCGAAGCATAGAGGTAACTGCCATAATCAATTGATAATTGAAAGATGAAAAATGAAAATTATTTCTTGATGATAAAGTCCACGAAGATACCGGGAGTCTTCACGTTCTCAGGGGAGATAGAACCTGTTTTGACAATCTCCTGAGGCTCGACGATGACGGTGTCGGCGGCGGTGGCCATCATGGGACTGAAATTCTGCGAGGTGCCTTTGTAGACCAGGTTACCTTCCTCGTCGCTGATATTGGCACCAATGATGGCGACATCAGCGTGAACAGGCTTCTCCAGAAGGTACTCCTTGCCGTCGATGGTCACTTTCTGCTTGCCGTTTTCCACAACGGTACCGAGGCCCGTCTGAGTCAACACACCACCGAGGCCGGCACCAGCGGCACGAATCTGCTCAGCCAACGTGCCCTGCGGCTGCAGCGTCACCTTCAGCTCGCCAGCATTCATTTGGTCGATAGTATTGTTGTTGGTGCCAATATGAGTGGCGATGAGAGCTTTCACCTGATGGTTGGTGATGAGCTTGCCAACACCTACCTCGGGATAGGCGGTATCATTGCAGATGATAGTCAAATCCTTGACACCACGGGCAACGAGTTCGTCGATGAGGGCGATGGGGTTACCCACACCCAAAAAACCTCCGACCATAACGGTCATGCCGTCGTGAATCTTGTCGGCGGCCTCTTTTACAGTGACAAATTTGTTCATAATTTATACTATTTTGATACTTTTTGCGTTAATGATTTGAAAATGCAAAAATACTACTTTTTTCTCATTCTGAAAAAAAAATTTGTACATGTGGCGAAATATGAGTACTTTTGCAGTTTGAAAACTAATAGGATATGTATATGAAAAAGATCCTTTTCGCACTTGGTTTTGTGATGTTTGCATCGTTGGCAAGCGCGCAGGAATATATCGAACCCGTCGAAAAATGGAAAGCCGCTGAGGTCTGGGGTAACAACTACCACGGCTGGTCGTTCCATCAGGATGTCTCCGTCGACTTCACCGTCGAAGGTCAGGACGGACGCTTCACCCCCACCGACGAAGAGATTGCTGAAACAGAAAACCTCCTGCAGAAACGTATCGCCTACGTCAATCGTGACCACTACAATCAGGAGGGCATGTGCCCCATCATCGACGAGCACATGCGCATGTACCGTCGCCAGTATGTAGGCTTCACCAACGACCGCGGCGACCATATAGTATGGGTCAATGGCCTCTGGGATGACAATATGAGCGACGAACTCCTCGCCTCCGATGTCATTCTCACCCGCGGCGGTTGCGGCCATTTCTGGCACCTCAAGGTCAACCTAGCCACCCGCAAAGTCTACGGCCTCGAGGTCAACGAGAGCGGCGACACCAAGATAGTGCCACGTGTCAAGAAGCCACAACCTCGCATCAGCAAATCGAAAGGCCGCAACAAGAAAGGCAGAATCCGCAAGACCGGCATCATCCACAGTCCGGAGGAGAAAGTGTTTAATTAATTCGGAGTGAGAGGGTCGCTCATAACAAAATTCGCGAAATTCGGCATTGTAGGTGCCAGCGGTGCCGTTATCGATTTCGGCCTGACAGCTCTCTGCAAAGGCATCCTTGGCGTACCGGAATTGCTGGCTAATGCCATTGGATTCACTGTCGCTGCCACAAGCAATTACTTCCTCAACCGGGTATGGACGTGGAAAAGTACATCCAAAGATGTCGGCATTGAGTATGCCAAGTTCTTCTTCGTTTCCCTCATCGGCCTGGGGCTCAACTCACTCATTGTATTCCTGCTGAAAGACATTAGCATCGTCCCACGCTTTTTCGACACCACGCTCGACTGGGACTTCTGGGTGGCAAAAGTTATCGCCACAGCCATCGTGATGGTGTGGAACTTCTTGGCAAACAATTTCTTCACCTTCCGCAAAAAACAATCCTGAAGACCTTAACAATAAAATAATAACCCATGGAAATCTTATCAAACCGCATCCTCAATATGGCCGAGAGCGAGACTCTCGCCATGACCGCCAAAGCCCGCGAGCTCAAGACTCAAGGCAAAGACGTCATCAGCCTCAGCATCGGCGAGCCCGACTTTAACACCCCCGAGGTGGTAAAAGAAGCTGCCAAGAAGGCCATCGACGACAATTTCACGCATTATCCCCCTGTGCCTGGCTACGCTGACCTCAAGGAAGCCATCTGCACCAAGCTGATGCGTGACAACGGCCTCGAATACAAACCCGAGCAGATTGTCGTCTCCACTGGTGCCAAACAGAGCCTCTTCCAGGTCGTCCAGTGCCTCATCAACCCCGGCGACGAGGTCATCATCCCCACTCCTTTCTGGGTCTCCTATAAGGAGTTCGTCCGCCTCGCTGAGGGCAAGTGCGTCTTCGTGAAAACCAAACTCGAGAACGACTTCAAGGTCACCCCCGAGCAGCTCGAGGCCGCCATCACCCCCCGCACCAAACTCATCATGTTCTCCTCGCCCAGCAACCCCACCGGCATGCTCTATACCAAAGAGGAACTGAAGGGCATCGCCGAGGTGGTAGCCAAGCATGAGAATCTCTTCGTCATGGCCGACGAAATTTATGAGCACATCAACTTTGTGGGTAAGCACGAGTCCATCGCCCAGTTCCCCGAGGTCAAGGAGCGCGTCATCACCGTCAATGGTGTCGCTAAGGGCTTTGCTATGACCGGCTGGCGTATCGGTTTCATCGCTGCCCCTACCGTCATCGCAAAGGCTGCCAACAAACTGCAGGGCCAGGTGACCTCCGCCACCTGCTCCATCGCCCAGAAAGCCACCGTCTGCGCCATGCTCATGGACCCCAAAACCTCGAAGGACATCATCGACATGCGCAACATCTTCCAGATGCGCCGCGATATGGTTTACAAACTGCTGTGCGACATCCCCGGCCTCAAGGTGCGTCTGCCGCAGGGTGCTTTCTATTTCTTCCCCGACGTCAGTTCCTACTATGGCAAGTCGTTCAACGGCAAAAAGATCGAGAACTCCACCGATATGGCTTTCTACCTCCTCAACGAGGCCAACGTGGCCACGGTGATGGGTAGCGCTTTCGGCGACGATAGCTGCATTCGTCTTTCCTATGCCACCTCCGAGGACCTCCTCCGCGAAGCCCTCCGTCGCATCAAAGAGGCGCTGGCAAAACTTCAGTAGTCTAATAGACAAAAGAAGGTAAGTAATCAAGCATGAGGGTGTCCAAAAGGCACCCTCTTTTCATTAGTGGCTACGGCAGAAGAGACGGCCAAAGAACTTGCGCCAAGAAGAGCCGTCGAAGAAGGAGGAGTCGGTAGTGGCCTGAAGGGTGAGGACAATGCCGATAGGCAACATCACCAACGAGGAAATCCACATTCCTTCGGGGCCAAGAGCTGACTCTCGGACAGCTTTCTCGGCAATCATGCCAACAACATAATAGAGCACAAAGAAACCCACAGAGGCCACCAAAGGGAGCCCCAGTCCACCTTTGCGGACGATGGAGCCAAAGGGGGCGCCTATGAGGAAGAGCAGCAAGCAGGCCACCGAGAGGGTGAACTTGCGGTGCCACTCGATATGGTGGCGGTTGATGTACTCGCGTTCACCAGCGAAGGTGTCGGCATACATCTGGGCCTCGTTCAAGGCGCCTTGAGCCAGATTGCGGGCGTGATTGATGGCGCGGGAGCGGTCGGCAGCGGAGAGTTTCTGGAGAAGTGTATGAGGCAGGTGGGGAGTGCCTGAGTGAGAACTTACATTAGCACCGTATTGCTGCCAGGCATGCAAGGGAGCCACCATCGTCTGGCGGTAGTTACTGTACTTCTCCTGAAGAATGCTATCAAGTCGCGCCACAGAAGTGTCGAGCTGGTATATATTCATCATCTGGTAGCTGCCCTTGAATTCGCCTTCCATAGTGCGGTTGAAGGCGAAGGAGGAAATATCAATGTTGATGTACATCTCCGAGAATCCCAGAGTGGTGAAAGGTCGGCGAAGGAAGTTCTTGCCGTCGGAGAGCTCGGAGTAGGAATAACCGTCGTAGAGTGTGAAGCGAAGAAAGCGGTTGTCGGAGGAAGCCTGCATGTTGCCGCGTTGGGCCACGATGACGTTCATCTGGCTGGAACCCTTGGTGTGGTCGTAGATGACAACGTCACGGAGCTCACGGCCGTCCTTGCTTTTTTCGCCAACGCGGATAACATAGCCCTCAAGCTCTTTATAGTATTCGCCGGGGCGAATGTTGATGGCGGGTTTCTTGCGTGTGATGTCGTAGAGAGTGACACGGTATTTCAGCATAGCTGTAGGCATCACGTTGTTGGCAAAATAGAAAGCCACACCTGTGAGGAGCAGCACCACAAGGGCCATGGGCATCATGGCGCGTCGCACGGAGATGCCGCCGGCTTTCATGGCCACGAGCTCGTATTTCTCGCCGAAGTTTCCCATGGTCATGATGGAGGCGAAGAGTACAGCGATAGGCAGCGCCATAGGCACGAAGGTAGCGGAAGCATAGAGCAGAAGCTCGGCGATGACACTGAACTCAAGCCCTTTACCTACCAGATCGTCGACATACTTCCAGACGAACTGCATCAGCAACACCAGCACCGAAAGGGAGAAGGTGAGGAGCAGGGGCCCGACGAAGGAGCGGAGGATGAGACGATCGATTTTCTTCACTGCGTATCGGCTTTATCTGTCAGCGAACTAGGCGAATTAGAAGTACTGTGAGAGCCAGCGCCAGAGGTCGTTGCCGTTGGCCAATATCATCAGAGCCAGAAGGAGGAACATGCCGACATTCTGGGCATAGGAGAGGAACTTATCGGAGGGTTTCTTGCGGGTGATGATTTCCCAAAGGGTGAAGATGATATGACCGCCATCGAGTCCCGGAATGGGGATGATGTTCATGAAAGCGAGGATAAGCGCCAGAAGGGCTGTGAGGTTCCAGAAGGCGTGCCAGTTCCAGTGGTCGGGGAAGAGGCTGGCCATGGCACCGAAGCCTCCGAGGTTCTGTACACCGCCGGGCTGGAAGAGCATCTTGAGCGACGAGACATAGGTGACGAGGGTCTCCCAGCCTTCACTAATGCCTGCGGGGAAAGCTTCAAAGAATCCATAGTCGAGGTGGTTGACATCAAAGAAGTGGGAGAGTTCTTGGTCAAAATGCACTCCCAAGGTGCCATTGTCAGAGACAGTGAGTCGGACGCTCTGCAGTTGTCCATCACGGTAGAAGCCCACGGTGGCCTCCTTGCCCTTGTTTTTCTCAAGAGCTTCCTTGAAGTCCTGATAAAGCATCTCTTGACCGTTGAAACTGACAAGGCTGTCGCCTTCTCGGAGACCTGCCCTTTCGGCTGGGGACCCCGCAACAGTGGAGGTGACGACGAAGGGGATACGCGGTGTCAGGACATATTTGGCTTGCTTCCTGGAGAGGTTACTGAGAATGTTACCACTGAGATGGATGTCGACGGTGGTGTCGCCACGAAGGACGGTAACGGTCTTGGGATTGTCGAGGCCGAGAGATTTTACGGTACTGTCGATACGCGTGAACTCCCTGCCGTCGATGGCCAAGGGAATATCACCGTTCCGGAAGCCTTCGTTGAGCATCACCTCATGGTACTGGTAACCATAGGTGGCGTTGTGCAGAGGCAACTCGTCTTTGCCCCAGGAGAAGAGGATGATGCCGTAAAGTAGCAGAGCGGAGACGAAGTTGACCAGCACACCACCGCTGATGATGAGGAGTCGCTGCCAGGCAGGCTTGGTGCGGTATTCCCAAGGCTGGGGTATCTTCTCGAGGTCTTCCTCTTTCTTGGTCTCGTCAATCATGCCGGCGATGTCGCAATAGCCGCCTAGCGGTATCCAGCCAAGACCCCAGAGGGTGTTGTCCTGGTCTTCGGGTCGCAGATTCTTCTCGTCCCACGAGTCGGGGGTTTGGGCATTGAACCAAAGGAAGTGCCATTTGCCATCAAACTTCTTGGCCTTTAGGATGGAGAACTTCCAATTGAAAAAGATATAGTACCTACGCACGCGCGTATGGAAGAGCTTGGCGAAGGCAAGGTGACCCAGTTCATGGGTGGCCACCAGAAGGGTGAGGCTGAGGAGTAGGGCTATCCAGTTCATTTATTTCTTATTTCTTTATCCGTTTCAAAAAGGTCGTCGAGGGTGGGGTTGGGAATGAAGGGGGCTTGTTGCATGGCGCTCTCGACAAAGTCGGCGATATCGAGGAAGCCTATCTGTCCGTCGATGAAGCGCTGCACCGCCACCTCATTGGCGGCGTTCATTACGCAGGGAATATTGCCGCCGCGGCGAATGGCGCTATAGGCCAGGTCGAGGCAACGGAAGGTCTCACGGTCGGGCCGCTCAAAGGTGAGGCTGGGGTAGTTGGCGAAATCGAGGCGCGGAAGGTGGCTCTCGATGCGGTCGGGGAAGGAGAAGGCATACTGGATGGGGGTCTCCATAGTGGGGACGCCGAGTTGTGCTTTAATGCTGCCATCGCGGAACTGCACCATGGAGTGCACCACCGACTGGGGATGCACCAGCACCTCGATGTCGTCGGCTTCGACACCGAAGAGCCACTTGGCTTCAATGACCTCGAGGCCTTTGTTCATCAGCGAGGCGCTGTCGATGGTCACCTTGCGTCCCATGCTCCAGTTGGGGTGCTTGAGGGCCTGCTCGAGGGTGACAGTGGCGAGGTCAGCACGTGTGCGGCCCCGGAAGGGGCCGCCACTGGCGGTAAGGAGGATTTTATCCACCTCACTGCCCTCGCCCACCAGACACTGGAAGATGGCGGAATGCTCACTGTCGACGGGCAGAATGGGCACATGATGACGCAGGGCGGCGGCGGTGACGATGCTACCGGCCACCACCATGGTCTCCTTGTTGGCGAGAGCTACAGGTTTCCCCTGCTCGATGGCACGCAACGTGGGCCGCAGACCAGCGAAACCCACGATGGCCGCCAGCACCATGTCGATGCTCTCCATCTCCATAAGGTCAACCATCGACGACACGCCAGCGAAAACCTTTATTCCCTGGGGCTCGAGGGCTTCCTTCACCGTTGGGTATTTCTTCTCGTCAGCGATGACCACGGCGTTGGGTTCAAACGCCAAAGCCTGCTGCACCAAAAGGTCGGCATTGCTGCCGGCACAGAGCACCTCGACAGCGAAGAGGTCACGGTGACGGCGTATCACGTTCAGTGCCTGCGTCCCTATTGACCCCGTCGACCCTAATATGGCTATTTTTTTTGTATGATTCAATTCTACTTAACTTACTGTCTGCTTAACTTACTGTCTGCTCAACTACCGTCCCTCTTCGCGCTCCACTTCTGCGCGCAGGAGGCTGTCCTCCCTGGTGTGACGGTAGACTTTAGACAACTGCGTGAGGGTGGTTGTGGAATCCTGGCTCATGGCTACGAAGTCGTCACCAAGTGGCTCATCCCGTAACACCGCCTGCAGCGTGCCAATCATCCACTCCTGCTCGGCCAGACGGATCTCCAAAGAGTCAACACGTCGCATATTATCATAGCTCTGTTCCAGCATCTGCGTGTTGGTGTAGCCGGGAATCCACTCCCGCAGGGGTGTAAAAGCAATGAGGACGGTGGTGAGGATTACCAAGACGATGATGGAGATGCCTACGGTGACAAAAATATTGATGCCTGACAACTGGAAGGAGAACTTCTCCTTGAAGGTGTCAGTGTCCATCACCACAAAGCGGTGCTTGTGCTTGATGACCTCCTTTACCGGTTTACTCCGAAGCCTATTCCACCAGTCCCGTATTTTCATAACCTATAATATAGGAGAGTGAAAGGGAGTGAAAAAGAAGTGAGAGGGAGTGAAAAGACAAATGCTCACTCCCTCTCATTCCATTATTCTGATTAGTACATCAGGTCGCGGTGGTCATTCACGTTGGCGTTGGACCTGAGCCACCAGAAGATTCTGCGGTCCATGGAGAGGTAACGTCCTCTCTGCACCATGCCAATCGAGCGACGGGAGTTGAATTCCTGTCCCAGACGGAGCTGCTCGGGGTCAATCTGCTGCATGTCGAAACGGTTGGAGACCTGCACGAAGTAGACTCCACGGGCACCCTTGATGGGGCCGATGAGGCCGTCGGTCTTCGAGACAGAAGCCACAGCCTGTACCTTGGGCTCCATGCCGAAGGCACCGAAACGGTCGCCGAAGAGACTGACACTGTCGATGACAACGATGCTGTCGTTCAAAGCAGCGGCGACATCCTGGATGTTCTTGCACTGCTTGGCCATTTTCTCGGCTTTGGCCATCTGTATTTCAATGCGCTTCTCGGTACGGACAGCCTGGTCGATATTGAAGCTCGGGTTGGCGCGAACCTGGGCAAGGGTGTAGTAACCTTTCTGGTAGATTTCCTTCAGCATCACCACGGCATAGAGGTTGTCGAGAGCAGCCATGTCGCCGTTCACATCACCAACCTTGGTGTTGGCGTTAAAGGCCCATTTCACAACATCGCGAGCATTGTCGAGGTTGTTCACGCGGTCGTCCATACGGTGCACGTAGGCCGTCATCACCTGCATGTTCTGCTTGCGGGCCGACTCCTCGAAGGCTTTGGCGCTGCGGTTGTCGGAGAGGAACTTGTAGGCGGCATTCTGGATTTCGTTGACAGTCTCGTTGGAGGCACGGATTTCCTGAGCAATCACAGCCATGCGGTATTTCTTCACCGGGGCGGTCTTCTCAGTCACCTTCACGATGGCGTAACCCAGCTCGTCGGGGAGGGGGAAGCGGAACTGGCCACCGGCAGGGGTGTTCACAATCTGCTCGTTGACACCCTTGAAGAAGTTGACCTGGGCCTTGAAGACCTGCTCGAAGATGCTGTTGTAGACAAGGTCGAGGGTGCCGTCCAACTGCCAGTTGAGGTCACCGGGGGTCTCACCCCTGAGCTTGAGGTCGCAGAAGTTCTCCACGGCAGTGCCGAACTCCAGACGGCCGGCATTGAGCTCGGAAAGGATGCTGTCGGACAGGACATCGGCCTGAGCACTGTCGCGCTGGAAGCTGGAGCTGAGCTTGTTGCTGAAGACGAACAACACGCTGGTGCGGATGCTGTCGGGACGGTGCTGGATGTTCATCACACGACCCATGAACCACTTGTCACCAATCTGCATGGGCTCAATCTCGGTGCCCACCGCAGCGGCTTCCACTTTCTCGCCGAAGGCGGCAGGGTAGAACGAAGCACGGTGATAAGTGCTGTCATAGGTGTATTCCCTGATGGATTCGGCTTTGACCAAGCGGGGAAGCTCACGCGAGTTGTCGGGGGTGTTGCGCAAGTTGTTCCAAGCTGACATAGCGCTGTCCTGGGCAGCGGCGAAGTCCTTCGCACTGGGGTTGATGACGAAGGTGACATACTCGAGCATGCGCATCTCCTCGTTCCAGTTGCGGTAGTCTTCCTTGTGCTCGTCGTAGTACTTCTGGTAGTCGGCATCGGTGACGTTCACCTCGGCATCGTTCACCTGGGCATAGGGCATCGACACCACGCTGACATTGACACCCTTGGAGCCGTATTCGGCAATCTTCTTGGCAATGGGTTGCGGCATGTAGAAACCCGAATAGACCAAGGTGGCGTACTTCTGACGGAGACGGTCTTTGCAAATCATCTTCTTCGTCTCATTCCAGTAGAGGCGGTTCACAGTATCCATCTTGTTGTAAGCCTTCATCTGGCTGGCCATAAGGGCACGGTTATACTGGCCGGCGGAATCGCGCAACTGCGGGTTCTGCAGGAACAGCGGATGGACAAACTCGCCCGTGTACATGTCTTTCTCTTCGGCATCCGACACCATGAGTCCCAATTTCTTCGTCTGCTCGTCAATGACGGTCTCGTCAACGAAGTTGGCCCACAAGGAGTCACGAAGAACCTTCTCCATCTCCGAGTTGAACGACAGGCTGGGATCCTGTGCATAGA
This sequence comes from uncultured Bacteroidota bacterium, assembly GCA_902800395.1. Taxonomy (GTDB): domain Bacteria; phylum Bacteroidota; class Bacteroidia; order Bacteroidales; family P3; genus Colimorpha. The sequence continues at coordinate 28,750 of CADCEC010000017.1, forward strand.
GACGGATTTTGGCCTCCTCACGGTTGATCATGTTCTCGAACTGGATACGGTTGAGGGAAACTCCGTTGACCTCTGCCATGTCGACATCGGCGCCGCCGCTCCTCTTCGTCAAGTCTCCGATAATGAAGGCAATGATAGCGATACCCACGATAGCCACAGCTATCCACGAATGTTTTCTGATACTACCAATAATTCCCATTTTTGTTTAGTTTGTTTTTAGTGCACTAAGTGCTTTTTGTTATTAATTATTTATTATTATTTTCTTAAATTAAGGGTGCAAAAGTACGAAGAAAAACGCGTGTGGAAAAATTTTTTTTATCCACAGGTTTCCTTTTTTTATATAAAAAACACATAATCAGATAAATGCAATTCAATTTTTTTCAATCCTTCCTTCGAGTTTTTTGCCATAAAATAGACTGCGAAGCTTCGTTTATTTCGCCAAATTAGTCAACCTCAAAAAGGCAGTTTCGTCATTAAAAGGAGAATGAAAATGGCAACAGGTCCGCCACCGCCGGAAACACCCTCACACGCCCTCCGTCGAGGAAGCAGATGACCCGCAACGGATGCCCCTGCACATGCTCGTATTCTGCCAGCACCTGACGGCAGGCGCCGCAAGGCGATGCCTCACACAGCCGCCCCTCAGCATCTCTTCCCACAATAGCAAGCGCCACATAGTCACGACAGTCTGGACGTTGCGCCGAGGCTGCGAAGAGGGCCGTCCGCTCGGCACACAGACCCGACGGATAGGCCACGTTCTCCTGGTTGCTGCCGACGACGACACTGCCGTCCTTCAGTCGCAGCGCCGCTCCTACATGAAAGCTCGAATAGGGGGCGTATGCCCCTTCGGTGGCTTCCACGGCACGCTGCAGCAACTCTCGCTCCGCAACAGCAAGTTCCATCTGCGACTCATATTCCTGATACCTAATAGTCAATTCTTTGTCCATAATTCTCGTTTCTTTTCCGAATGCAAATATAAACAAAAAATCACAATATTTCGATATCTTTGGCGTTCTCTTTTTGTAGCATCATGGAAAAGGAGCGCACATATATCGCCATCGACCTCAAGTCGTTCTACGCCTCGGTGGAGTGCGTCGAGCGGGGTCTCGACCCCCTGACCACCAACTTGGTAGTGGCCGACAAGAGCCGCACGGAGAAGACCATCTGTCTGGCGGTGACACCCTCGCTGAAACAATACGGCATCGGGGGACGCGCCCGTCTGTTCGAGGTGGTGCAACGTGTGCGACAGGTGAACAACGAACGACGGAAAAAAGCCCCCTACTGGCAACTCACCGGCGAGTCGGCCGACGACAACGAACTGAAAGCCCACCCCGAACTGGCCGTCACCTACCATGTGGCACCACCCCGCATGGCCTATTACATCGACTATAGCGCCCGCATTTTCAGCATCTACATGAAGTACATCGCCCCCGAGGACATCCACGTCTATTCGGTCGACGAAGTCTTCATGGATGTCACCAACTACCTGGGTACTTACAAGATAACCGCCCATGAGCTGGCGCGCCGCATGATTGGCCACGTGCTGCGCGAGACGGGCATCACCGCCACCGCCGGCATCGGCCCCAACCTCTACCTCTGCAAGGTGGCTATGGATATCGTCGCCAAGCACATCCCTGCCGACAAGGACGGCGTGCGCATTGCTGAGCTTGACGAGATGTCGTACCGCCGGCAGCTGTGGAACCACCGCCCGCTCACCGATTTCTGGCGCGTGGGACGCGGTATCGCCCGCAAGCTCGAAGCCTGCGGCATGAGGACCATGGGCGACGTGGCACGCTGCTCGCTGACCCAAGAGGGTCTGCTCTACAAACTCTTCGGCGTCAACGCCGAACTGCTTATCGACCACGCCTGGGGCTGGGAACCCTGCACCATGAAAGCCATCAAGGCCTATCGCCCCAAGAGCAACTCCTTCAGCTCCGGACAGGTGCTCTCCGAGGCCTACCCCTTCGAAAAGGCACGCATCGTGATGCGCGAGATGGCCGACGCGATGGCCCTCAAGTTGGTGAGCCTCCGCATGGTGGCCCATCAGGTGGGCATCTTCGTCAACTACGACACAAAAAGCTTGGAACAAGGACGTTACGGCGGCGAAATAGTGAGCGACTACTACGGCCGGCCGGCACCCAAGCCCGCCCACGGCGGAGCACTCCTCCCCCACCCCACCTCGTCGGCACGCCTCATCACCGAGGCGGCAATGGCGCTCTTCGACCAGAAAGTCGACCCTCGGTTGCTGGTCCGCCGACTCACCCTCACCGTAAACCAAGTGGTCGACGAGGAGAAGGTCTCCACCACTCCCTCCGAGCAACTCGACATGTTCACCGACTACGAGGCTGTGGCGCGTCAGCGCGAGGTCGAACAGTCGGCACTCGACAAAGAACGCCGCATGCAGGAGGCCGTACTCTCCATCAAGCGGAAATACAACAAAAACGCCATCCTCAAAGGCATGAACCTCGAAGAGGGCGCCACCGCCCGCGAACGCAACGCACAGATAGGAGGACACAAGGCGTAGTTAAGAGTTTAGAGTTTAGAGATAAAAGTTATGAGTGACTATGAGGATATAATCAATCTGCCGCACCATGTGTCGACGCACTATCCCCGCATGAGCATGGAGGGACGCGCCGGCCAGTTCTCCCCTTTCGCCGCCCTCACTGGCCTCGGAGCCGCCATCCGCCGCGCCGCCGACCACCCCGACGAGCAGGTCTACTTCGACGACGAAATGATGCAATCTCTTTACAACGAACCTCTTGACGATGATGAAGATTAAAAGAAAACCATGAACCTTTCCACTTTCCACTTTCCACTTTCCACTTTCGCCATCGGCCTCTCCCCCATGGACGACATCACCGACCTCCCCTTCCGCCAGCTCTGCAAGGAGTTCGGCGCCGATCTGCTCATCACCGAGTTCATCGCCTCCGAAGCCCTCAACCGCGACGCCGAGAAGAGTTTCCGCAAGATGCGCTTCTCCCCCGAACAGCGCCCCATTGGCATACAGATATTTGGGGCTGACGAGGATGAACTCCTGCGCTGCCTCGAGGTAGTGGAGCAGGCGGAGCCCGACTTCATCGACATCAACTGGGGCTGCCCCGTGCGCAAGGTGGCTGGGAAAGGTGCCGGCTCGGGAATCCTGCAGGACATCCCTAAGATGCTTAGAATCACCGCCGCGCTGGTCAAACGGGCCCACCTGCCGGTAACCGTGAAAACCCGCCTCGGCTACAGCCATGATTCCATGATGATTACCGACTTCTGCGAAGCCCTCCAGGACACCGGCATCGCCGCCCTCAGCATCCACGGACGTACGAAGACCCAAATGTATAGCGGCACCGCCGACTGGACGATGATTGGGGCCGTGAAGAACAACCCCCGTATGCACATCCCTATCTTCGGCAACGGCGACATCACCACGGCGGCGCAAGCCGTCGAGGCCCACCGCCGTTACGCCGTCGATGGCATCCTCATCGGCCGCGGAGCCATCGGCAACCCTTGGATATTTGAGCAGTGCCAACGGGCTTTCCGCGGCGAGTCCGAACGGGAAATCACCGTCGCTGAACGCGTGGAGGTCTGCCGCCGTCACCTCCTCGCCGCCGCCACCTTTAAAGGCGAGCGTACCGCTGTCTTCGAGATGCGCAAACACTATGGCGCTTATTTCAAGGGACTTTTCAACTTCAAGCCCTTCCGCCTCGCCCTCGTCAGCACCCCCACCCTCGACGAAACCCTCGCCGTCCTCGACCGCATCGAAGAACACTACCGGTAGATAATACAATAAATCACTCCTTCCTCCGTTAACACATTGTATATGGAAGAAAAGAACATCATAGAAATCAAGAATAAGCGTGCGGCATACGAGTACTTCCTGATGGACGAGTACCAGGCGGGCCTCGTGCTGATGGGCAGCGAGATAAAAAGTATCCGCGAGGGGAAGGCCAACCTCAGCGATGCCTGGTGTACTTTCGTTGGCAACGAACTGTTTGTCCGCGACATGCATATCTCGGAATATAAGTTTGGCAGCTACTGGGGACATCAGGCCAAGCGCGACCGCAAACTTCTCCTCACCCGCCGCGAACTACGCAAACTGCAGAACAAAATCAAGGAACGCGGATATACTATCGTGCCCGAACTGCTCTATGTCGACCCCCGTGGCTATGCCAAGATGACCATCGCCCTCGCCAAAGGTAAACACCACTACGACAAGCGCGAGACCATCAAAGCCAAAGACTCGCGACGCGACATGGAACGGGAATTGGCATAAATGTGTTAATGTCTGATTGCTTGAATGTTTGAGTTATGAAAGTATTTAAATTTGGAGGGGCCTCTGTCAATAGCGCCGATGCCGTGCGCAACATGGCGCAGATAGTGAAAAATCATTTGGAATCAGAGACCCTGGTGGTCGTCGTCTCCGCCATGGGCAAAACCACCAACCTTCTCGAAAAGTTAGTCCCCTGCGACAATGGAGCGCCGGCATCCTGCCGGCAGGAGCTGCGCCAGCAACTCGAAGACTACCACCTCGACATCGCCAAGTCGCTGATTCCAAACGACGAAACCCTTGTCACCAAAGTCCTCGACCTCCTCCACCAACTCGACACCACCATCCATTCACTTTCCTCTTTCCACTTTCCTCTTTCCACTCAATACAACTACTGTTACGACCAAGTGGTCTCTTTCGGCGAACTCATCTCCACCACCATCATCGCCCACTACCTCAACCACCTTGGTATCAATACCCTGTGGCTGGACGCCCGTCAACTTATCCGCACCGATGACCACTTCCGCGAAGGCCGCGTCGACTGGCAAGCCACCCAAGAGGCAATTGATAAGTGGAGAGCAGAAAGCGGAAAGTGGAAAGACAATAATATTATCCTGACTCAGGGTTTTATCGGCGGCACTAACTCTACACTTTCCACTACCACCCTCGGCCGAGAGGGTTCCGACTATTCTGCCGCCATCCTCGCCTACTGCCTCGACGCCGAGAGCGTCACCATCTGGAAAGATGTGCCGGGCTTCCTCAATGCCGACCCCAAATTCTTCGCAGACACAGTCAAAATCTCCCAGATACCCTACAACGAAGCCATCGAGCTGGCCTACTACGGCGCCTCCGTCATCCATCCCAAGACGGTGAAACCCATTCAGAACAAAGGCATTCCGCTCTATATCCGCTCCTTCATCACCCCCGAAGCCGAAGGCTCCTCCGTCGGCGACTATAAGACTATCGTCCCCGAGACCCCTCTCTACATCTTCGCCAACAACCAGATACTCCTCTCCATCCTGCCGCGCGACTACTCCTTCATCGCCGAGGACAACCTGCAGGTCATCTTCGGCATCCTCAACGAGCTTGGAATCAGGGTCAACCTCATGCAGAACTCCGCCCTGAGCTTCTCCATCTGCATCAACAACAACCCACAGCTGGTGAAGCCCCTCGTCGAGCGTCTACAGCACATGTTCCGTGTGCGTTACAACGAGAACCTGCAGCTCATCACCATCCGCTACTACACCCAGGAGGTCATCGACAGCATCGTCGCCGGCCGGCCCATCCTCCTCGAGCAGCGCTCCCGTACCACCGAGCAACTCATCGTCCCCTGCCAGTAGCGCCCCAACACACAGGTTTTTAAAGTTAAACTCTGTTAAAAATCACCCCCGTTGTATACATTTGTCCACTTGGGGGGCTATATTATATATAGAAAAATTTTTCTCACCCGCTGTGGCCGATGACATAGAACAACAGTATGGCTCCCTCGTGCGAGCACACTTGGACACCATCCGCAACCTTTGCTGGAAGGCGGCGGATGGCGATGCCTTTTTGTGTGCCGAACTGGTACAGGCCGTATTCATCGACCTGTGGAAAAGCATGCCGTTGTTCGACCCCTCCTACGCCCCTCGCCAGCAAAGGCAATGGGTCAAGTGCCGCTGCCGCGGAGTCTTCTCCCATTACCGACGCCTGCGCAAGAGAACCTACCTCCCGCTCGACGACAACATCCCCGCCGACGACTACGAGGCCGACCTCCGGGAGACCTTCGAGGAATTGACCGAAGGCCTCTCCCCGCGCGAACGCGAGGTCCTCGACCTGATTCGCAAAGGCTACAAAGTCTCCGAGATTGCCACCCGTCTGGGCATCAAACCCCGCAGCGTCAGCCAGACGCAGCAGCGCATCATACAACGAATGAAATCGAACTATAGACGTTTATACCTATGAAAAACAAAGAAATAGAAACCCTCCTGCGAACCTCGGCGATGGCCCGCGCAGAGAAGAACACTCCCGCCGGACAGCTCTATGCCGACCTGTGCGGCGACCTCGACGGCTGGTGCCGGCAGCGGCGGCAGGCACGCCGCCATAGGCGCACCCTCTTGTCTGGCGGCCTGATGGCGCTGGCGGTACTCTTGCCCCTGTGGACGATTCCCGCATTCCCCTATCGCCACATCATCGCCACCGTCGATGCCAACCAGGCCTGCGACGCCACACGCTCTTTCGTCGAACCTCAAACCCCGATGGCATGAAAGCACGTACTTTTTGGCCACTCCTCTTGCTTGCCTGCCTGCTTACGGCGACGACCGTAGCCGGCATCAAACTGTGGCCGCGCATTGCCCCTCCCTCCGAGGTCAGCGACCTCTACCTCCACTATGAATCCAACCCCCATCTCAATGTGGCCTTCATCAACGACTTCCAGGTCAACGACAGCATCTCCGTCGACGTCACCACCCTCCAAGCCCTCGACTCCTCCGGCTGGGAAACACTGAAAAAAGACTTCCACGCATTTTCTCCCTCGGAAATAGTACAACAAAAAATAGATAATGGAATAGATGTAATTAGCATGCACCTTGCACCCAAGACAAACCCCACGCTCCCCATGGACACCTCCGACCTGCTCAACAATAACGTCATCGCCATCTCTCGCCTCCATAAAACAATAAGTATTTTCAATATCACCTCGGAAGCAGAAAAAAATGCAGTACAAATCAATCAATTCGAAATAAGTATCCCTTAAAATAAAAAAAGAAAAGGCCTTCCGCCGACCGAAATGTTAAAAAATTACCCGTTTTTTCACATTTTGCCAAAAAAAGTACTATTATATATTGTAGAAGGGTGGTAAAATCGAAACCATTTGAGTTTGAAAAAAACGTTAAACTTTGTTAAATTCGCCTCTTTATGTCAGATTTGGGATAAAAAATGACAATTATAATAATAAAAGAACTTTTTTTAGTTGATGGCACCACTATGCACTACGATGAACAATATACACAGAAACCCGCTTATCGTTCAGGAATCAAAGCCAGAAAGAATATTAACTCAAAAAAATAATTCTATGAAAAAGATGATTGTTTTCTTCGTCCTTGCAGCCTCGCTGGGAAGCTGCACCACGTACGCCCAGGACACCGTCCATATTCGCGACTTCCGCACCGTTGACAAATACTATGTCCCCGTGTGGCCTTATGCTTTCCCCAAACGTACTTATGGTGATAATACC
>CADCEC010000018.1 GCA_902800395.1 uncultured Bacteroidota bacterium
AACGGGTGATTTTTTAACATTTCGTGATGCAAATTACATGTATATATATAACCACCAAGAAGGCAAATTATGACATTTGGGCCGATTTTTTAACATTTCAGTCGCCGTCACTGGATGGTTTCCATTGTCTGTTCGCTGCCGCTAAGCGGTAACATGTTTTCTTTTTGACAGCCCGTGGCGGTCAATCCCAGCACTGCTAAGAGCGCTACTTTTTTAAAATTCATTTTCATTCTTTAACTTTTTTATTTCGGTTAAACTTATTGTTTCTTTTGTTTTTTGTTCATCTGTCAAAAAAACACATATACATCTTTTGGTATGGGACGCGATTACTAAGCGGCTTTCAGGTTTTTTGCGGGATTTTCGTTTTTTTATGTTGTCTTTATCCGTATAAAATTTTGTGATAGAATTACGACCGTCACTAACCAGACTTTTCTTGTCGAAAGTATATCTGTCAATTAGACTTTTGGGCATTCCGAAGTCGGCCATAGTCGTTGTGCTCGTAGCGGCGGTAGAGGTCGTCGGTATCGGAGGAGGGGAAGAGGTGCGGCCAACCGCGCCAGAGCACGACGGCGGCGACGGCGGCGGCAGCGAGGAGCAGGGTGATGAGGATTCGTTTCATTGGTGTTCAATCATTTGGTGCAACTTTTGACAGTCGTCCTCCGGGGAGCCCCACGGCTGGGAGGTTTTATAGGAGCTGTATTCCGGCACGGGGACTTTGTCCATAGCGCCAATTGTGGCGAGGAGGACGACAACAATGGAGATTATGTTGGCCACGAGGGTGGCGCGACGGCGCCAGTGCAGGCGGGTGCCCTGTGAGACGTGGCACGATACGTCGAGCAGTTGGGTGAGTTGGGCTTCTGTGTTCATCGTATTTCTTTTTTCAGGAGGTTGTTTTCTTTTTCGACAATGGCTTTCATCTTGGCGACGGCGCGGCGGTAACGCTGGCTGACGGCATTGGTGCTGGTGCCGAGGAAGCGGGCGATGTCGGGAGCCTCATAGCCGGCACGGTAGAGGCCCACGACGAGGCGGTCGCTCTCCGGGAGGGCGTCGACGAGGTCGTTGAGGAACTGTTCGTTTTCCTTGTCGAGCTGGTCGAGGGCGATAATCGTCTCGGGTTCCAGATGCTGGAGGTTGTGGCGATTCTTGCGTGAGCAGTGGCTGAGGGCGAAACGTGCGGCTTTCTTCACGTAGGCACGCTCCTGTTTCGGCGGCAGGTCGGGCGTAAGGGAGGGAAGTTCCTGCCAGAGGGCGAGGGAGACCTCCTGGAAATAGTCGTCGGCGAGCTCGATGTCGGCATAGGCACGACGGAGACACATCCAGCGGAGCATACGCTCGTGGCGGTTGAGGAGCTCGCGGAAGCGGGCGGCGGCACTATGGAGGTTGTCATTCATCGCTCATCGCGGAGATATATATGCATATATATAACCACCAAAGAGGCAAATTATGACATTTGGGGCGATTTTTTAACATTTCGCCCCTTTTTCGGGGGAAATTCAATACCCGTATTTCTGGCCCCAGCGGGCGCGGAGGGTGTTGCGGGTGTCGTTCTCGCGGGGGGTGTTGCCGGGTTCGTAGAACTTGCTGCCTTCAAGGCCGGCGGGCAGGTATTCCTGCTCGGCGAAGCCGCCCAAGGCGGGATTGCTGCCGCCGAAGTCGTGGGCGTATTTGTAGCCGTCGCCATAACCGAGGTTTTTCATCAACTTGGTGGGGGCGTTGCGGATGTGCAGCGGCACCGGCAGGTCACCCGTGCGGCGGATGGCCATCTCGGCGTTGTTGAGCGCCATATAGGTGGCGTTGCTCTTGGCGGAGCAGGCGAGGTAGCAGGCACACTGCGAGAGGTTGATGCGGCACTCGGGATAGCCTATCTTGCTGACGGCGTCGAAGGTGGCGTTGGCCAGCAACAGGGCGTTGGGGTTGGCATTGCCGATATCCTCGGAGGCGAAGATGAGCATGCGGCGGGCGATGAAGAGCGGGTCTTCGCCGCCGGCAATCATGCGGGCGAGCCAGTAGACGGCGCCGTTGGGGTCGCTGCCGCGCATACTCTTGATGAAAGCTGAGATGATGTCATAGTGCATCTCGCCCTGCTTGTCATAGAAGGCAAGGTTCTGCTGAATGACGGTGGTGACGCTGGAATTATCGATAATTATTGGGAGTGAAAGGGAGTGAGAGGGAGTGAGAGGGAGTGAGAGGACGTTAGCATCGTCTTGCTCATTTGTCTTTTCACTCCTTTTCACTCCCTTTTCACTCCCTTTCACTCCTTTATTCACCACCAGCTCTATCGCATTCAGCAGCTTTCTTGCGTCGCCGCCGGAGATGCGCATGAGGGCTTCGTCTTCGCGGACCTCGACGGTGATGCCCTGCGAGGCATAATATTTCACCGCTGAGGCGATGAGTTGCCGCATGTCGTTCTCGTCGAACTCCTTAAGCACGTAGACCTGGCAGCGGGAGAGGAGCGCCGAGATGACCTCGAAGGAGGGGTTCTCGGTGGTGGCGCCGATAAGGGTGATGGTGCCGCGCTCCACGGCCCCCAGCAGCGAATCCTGCTGGGCTTTGTTGAAGCGATGGATTTCGTCGATGAAGAGGATGGCACCCTCTTCCTCCTGTGCGGCGGAGATGACCTCGCGGACCTCTTTCACGCCGCTGCTGATGGCGCTGAGGGTGTGGAAGGGGCGATGCAGCGTATTGCTGATGATCATCGCCAGGGTGGTCTTGCCGATGCCCGGAGGACCCCAAAAGATCATGCTGGGGATGTTGCCGCTCTCTATCAATGTGCGAAGAACAGCACCTGGTCCTATCAGGTGCTGTTGTCCGATGTATTCATCCAAAGACTTGGGACGAAGGATTTCGGCTAGGGGAGTCATACAATCAGCATCGCGTCGCCGTAGGTGGAGAAGCGGTATTTCTCTTTGATGGCGGTCTGGTAGGTCTGCATGAGGAGTTCGGGGCCGGCGAAAGCGGAGGCCATGATGAACTGGCTGCTCATGGGGTGGTGGAAGTTGGTGACCATCATGTCGGCGATGGTGAAGTCGTAGGGCGGGAAGATGAACTTGTTGGTCCAGCCGTCGTAGGGGCGGATTTTGCCGGGGATGGTGACGGCGCTCTCGAGGGCGCGCATGGTGGTGGTGCCGATGCAGCAGATTTTCTTGCCTTTCTCTTTGGCTTGCTCAATCTGGTTGCAGACGTTCTCGTCGAGGTGCATTTCTTCGGCATCCATGCGGTGCTTGGAGAGATCTTCGACTTCGATGGCTTTGAATTCGCCCATGCCGGTGTGGAGTGTGAGCTCGACCCAATGCACATCTTTGATTTCCATTCGTTTGAGGAGCTCTCGGCTGAAGTGGAGGCCTGCGATGGGGGCGGCGATGCCACCTTCGACCTTGGCATAGAGGGTCTGATAGTTTTCGGCATCGTTCTTCTCGATGTCGCGCAGTTTACGGAGTTCTTCGGGCAGGGGCGTGCGGCCCATGCCTTTGACGATGGACATGAACTCCTGGTGTGAGCCGTCGAAGAGGAAGCGTATGGTGCGGCCGCGCGAGGTGGTGTTGTCCACCACTTCGGCGACGAGGGCATCGTTGGTACCGAAATAGAGTTTGTTGCCGATACGTATTTTGCGGGCGGGGTCGACGATGACGTCCCAGAGGCGCATCTCCTCGTTGAGTTCGCGGAGGAGGAAGACTTGGATATGGGCGCCGGTTTTTTCTTTCTCGCCGTCGAGGAGGGCAGGGAAGACGCGGGTGTTGTTGGCCACCACTACGTCGCCTTCGTCGACATATTCGATGAAATCTTTGAAGATACGGTGTTCCACCTTACCGCTGTCGCGGTGGAGGACAAGCATACGGGCCTCGTCGCGGTTGCGGGGAGGCTTTTCGGCAATGAGTTCTTTCGGCAGGTTGAACCTGAATTGTGATAACTTCATCCTAACTTTTTTTAATGCCGGCAGGATGCCGGCGCTCCATTTTGACACGATAACGTAAAAAAAATGATATTGGTATATAATAATGAAATTTTTTTTCTTGTTGTTTATATACTATAATAGTTTTTTTCGCGTTAAAGGATTTATGAAACTAAAAATCTGTCTCTTGCTCACCCCTCTGGTGATGTTCCTCGCAGTGTCGCCTGTGCAGTCGCAGTCGATAGACACTGTGGACTATACACCATCGGAGGTGGAACTGATGACAAAGCGCTATACTGACTCTTACGACAGCCTCATCAACAGCTACTATATGCGTCGCCTTCACCGCCATCAGGCCAAACACAAAGAGGTGTCGATGGAGGATTTCGACAATATCCCTGACTCGGTGCTGATGGCTCGCCTACAGGCGTTGCATACCGTCATTCCGATGAGCTTTAACAGTGAGGTACGTACGCATATCAAGTTCTACTTGAAGTATATGTCGCGCCGATTGGACGTGATGCTGATGCTTTGCGAATACTACCGGCCGCTGTTTCTTGAGGGTTTGAACCGTTACGATGTGCCAGAGGAGTTGAAATATCTGCCCATTGTGGAGTCGGCGCTGAATCCTATGGCGACGTCGCGTGTGGGTGCCGCAGGATTGTGGCAGTTCATGTACAGCACGGGTGCTGACTACGGTCTAGAAGTGAACTCCATTATCGACGAGCGCCGTGACCCCTATAAGTCTACCATTGCTGCAGCCCGATTCCTGCGTAACCTCTACCGTGCTTTCGACGACTGGACGCTGGCTATCGCCGCCTATAACTGTGGCCCGGGAACGATACATAAAGCCATTGCCCGTTCGGGTGGCAAGCGCAACTTCTGGGAGATTTACCCTTACTTGCCGCGCGAGACCCGTGGGTATATTCCTGCTTTCATCGCGGTGAATTATGTGATGAACTACTATTCGCTACATGGTATCAAGCCTTCGAAGCTGGAGGCACCGATGCGCACCGATACCGTTGTCCTCGCCGGCGACGTGCTGATGGGTTATGTGCAACAGTTCACGGGTGTGGAACTCGAGGAATTGCACACCATCAATCCGCAATACCGCACCGACTTCATTCCTGGTTCCACGGGCAAATACCACCTCTCGCTGCCTACGGGCAAGGTGGCTGCTTTCCTGGCCAACCAGGACACCATCTATGCCGCCTCTCGCGACAGCCTCTCCCGTCGTCCCATCAACATCGAGCCCGATAGAAAGGTCGGCAAGGATCGCAGTAAGTCGCGTGGCAAGTCCGGTAGCACCATCTATCATACCGTCAAGAAGGGCGAGACGCTCTCCTCCGTGGCGCGGACTTATGGCATCTCTGTGTCGAAACTCAAGAAACTTAATGGCATAAAGAAAGACCAGATACGTGTAGGACAACGGTTGAGAGTTAAGAGTTAATAGATAAGAGATAATAGTTTGTGGATATAAAGAAGATACTGAAGATTAAGGGACTGAAATACTGGGTGGCTACCGCGGTGTTTCTGGTGGTGATATTGTTTCTCGACGCCAACAATCTGCTTGTCACCATGCGCCTGCACAACGACGTTAAGGCCGGAGAAGACAGCATCCGCAAGCTTGAGGAGGCTATCCGCCTTGAGAGTGCAGAAAAACAGACTATCAGCGATATCGATGCCAAGGAGCATTTCGGTCGTGAGAATTATTTTATGAAACGAGACAACGAGGTGATATACAAAAGGAGGTAGGGGGAGAATTGAGAGTTAAGAGTTAAAAGTTAAGAATTAAGAGTTAAGAGTGAAGAATAGGAATCATAATATTGAGAATCGGAACAGGCTGATGCGATTGGCCTGCGGAAGTCTATTTTTCATTTTATTCACTGGTTGCCAGTCGCTGCAGAAATTTATGTCGCGTGACCTCGAGGACGAGGATTTCGTCATTGGACAGCTCTATGTCGACGAGGTGGTGCGTGAGACTCCCGTCATCGCGCGTCCTGTAGTGGCGCATAAGGAGTCGTCGTCATCGAAAAAGAGCAACCCCATTGGTCTTGAGTATAGCGACGATGACAACGAGGAACTCTATGAGGTGGTCAACGAATGGCTCGGTGTTCCCTACAAGTATGGCGGCACCGACCGTAACGGTATCGACTGCTCAGCTTTCGTGGGTGTCGTCTACCGCAAGGTTTATGGCATCAACCTCCACCGCACCTCCAATGATATTCTACGCGATGTCGATCTCATTGGTCGCTCACAGCTCAAAGAGGGTGATATCCTCTTCTTCACCAACAGTAAGGGTAAGGTGTCGCATGTGGGCGTCTATCTCAAGAATGACCTTTTTGCCCACTCTTCCACTTCCAATGGCGTCAGCGTCAGTAACCTGAACGACAGTTACTGGCAGAAGCATTTCTATAAAGGTGGACGGCGAAAGGATTGAGAAAGATTATTTGCTGTTGCTGTAGCCGAGTTGCTGCAGGAGCGTGACGATTTTCTCTTTGAGTTCTCCCTGGATGATGATTTCCCCATCTTTGGCGGAGCCACCGGTGCCGCAGCGGCTCTTGAGTTGCTTGGCGAGGTCGTTGAGGTCGTCGTCGGAGCCGACGAAGCCTTTGACGATGGTGGCTGTCTTGCCGCCACGGCCTTTGCGCTCGATGCTCACGCGGAGCTTCTGGCGGTCGGGAGCGAGGGTTTCAACCACTTCGGGCTCTTCGGGACGCATGGCGTCGGGATTGGTGGAGTAATAGAACATATACTATTTGTTATTCGTATAGATTTTCACCGACTGGGGATGGACGACGAAGTGGAGCTCCTTCCCAATGTTCTCGCCCTCGCCGTCGATGTTGACCCATTTGTCGAGGTTGCCCTCGAGGTGCACCTCTTTGGCTCGGAACATCTCGGCATGCTGTGAGTGGTCGAGAAGATTCATGAAAGCCATGGGGGCGGTGATGGCGATATGCTCGATTGGTACCTTGTCGATGATGGTGATGTCGAGGAGGCCGTCGGCGATTTGGGCTTTGGGGGCCACCGAGAGGTTGTAGCCGTACTGGCGACCGTTGGCGATGGCAATAAACCAAGCTTTACGGTAGAGGGTACGGCCGTCGATGGTGAGGCGATAGTTGCTATTCTCGTAACTGGCATATTCGCGGAAGAAAAGGCTCGCGTAGGCCTGGAAGCCACGTTTCTTGGCGACTTTCAGCAAGCGTGCGATATGGGCGTCGAAGCCCACGCCTGCAGCGTTGACAGAGAGGTAGCGGTCGTTGATGACGATGGAGTCGATGGTCTGCGACTGCAGCTTGTTGAGGGCCTTCACGGCGAGGGCAGGACGCAAGGGAATCTTGAGGGTGCGGGCGAGCCCGTTGCCACTGCCGCAGGGGATGATGCCCATGTGGACACCGGTATCCTTGAGCCCCTGGGCCACGTCGTTGACACTGCCGTCACCACCCACGGCGACGACACAGTCATAGCCCTGGTCGGCGGCTTCTCGCGCTAGCTCGGTACCGTGATGGATGTGCTCAGTGTAGCGCACGGAGTAGTCGAAGAGGTCGTGGTCGAGGTTCTCCTTGATGACAGTCTCGATATTCTTTTGCCGTCCTGTGCCGGAGGCGGGATTGACGATAAACAGGGTTTTGTTTTTCATTTTTCAAATGTCTATAACCTATAACCAATAACCTGTAACCTTTTTTTTACCTTCCCGGCCGCCACTGCGATTTGTTGAGGATTTTGCGACTATCGGTGTCGGCGAAGAGGTCGGCAAGCGTAACGTCGCCACTCTCCATATATTTCTTCACTATTTGCCAGCCGAGGTAGTCGATGGTGCGGGGTGCGGAACCGTCGCCGAAGGCGTTGGTCTTGGGCCCTTCACCGATGAGGTTGCGCAGCTCGAATTTATCGGTGCTGAAGAGCAGTTGCTTCTGGATGAAAGCGCCCCAGACGTTCTCTACGTTTTCCTGCATCCACTCCAGCTGCTCGGGAGTGTAGCGAATCTTGAGATGGTCGGGCACATCGGGGAGGGTCTGGTCGAGGAAGTAGAGTATCTTGCCGCGGTAGATGGCATGGTCAAGAAGCGTGAGGTCGCCCTCGGGAAGGGTGATGTGGTCGCTGGCCACTGCCGCCATACAGTCGGGGAGGATATGTTCGCGGGTGCTCAGGTTCACCAGATAGGCGGGCATCATGAAGTAGTTGCGCTCCGCCATCTCCGCGAGGGCGTAACGGTCGATGGAGATGGCGAGGTCGCGGTCGTAGCAGAAGACACGGGTGTCGTAGCTCTCGAAGTCGGCGGTGATAAGGGTGTAGTAGCGGTTGTAGACGATATCGGGGCAGAGTTCACGAGCGCGCTGCATGGCGTCGCCGAGGTCGCGCTCAAGCCACGAGAGGTCGTGGTAGAGACTGTCGGTCTTGCGGTAGATGTAGCGCATGTCGGGGTCGGAGACGAAAGCGTGGAGCTGTGCCATGTATTCGGGGTCGTCGGGGTAGTAGTTAAGCAGCGGCGAGTCGAAGTCTCCGGCATTTGCGGCGGAGTGGTTGCCGTCGAAAATCAGCTGCTCGAAGCGGTGAATCTTCACCGGCTTGGCTTGATGGCCGCAGGCGGCGAAGAGGATGGTTAGGAAAAGTGCAATGATGGGTTTAATGGGCCTCATGGGTTTAATGGGTGGAGTTTGTTAACTTAAAGTATTTCTGCATGACGAGGAGTCCGATATAGCGTTCGCGGCGTAGGTCGCGGAACTGGTCGACATAGCGGTTGGCGTTGAGGGCCATCTCTTCGGCCTCTTTCGGGTGGGCACTGTAGTAGTCCATCTGCTGTTCGAGGTCGCTGAAGTCCTCCTTCACTTCGACGTAGTGGACACCGGGCTCGAGGCGCGACTCCATGAACCACGACTCGCAGGTGGGGCGCGGCATCACGGCCAGAGAGTTCGACGACATAATCCAGCGAAGGTTCGAGGCTACGTCGTTGCCTTCAAGGGCCATGATGAAGCGGTAGTCGAGGTGCTGGTAAAGTGAGATGCGGGGGGCAGCATTGCCTGTCGAGGGAATCATCTTTTCGCCGGCGAAAATACTGCCGTTGGAAAGGGTGGTGGCACCGTCGATGCGGGGATTGTCAGCGAAGGTGTTGCAGAAGAGTATGCGGTTGGGGCGCTGGCCGATATAGCCACGGAAGATGGCGCGGTCGGTCTTCGCTTCGAAGGGTTTGTGGTCGCGGAGGAAGACATAGTGTCGGCATTTGTCGAGCTTCAACACAACGCTGTTGCTGTTGTCACAACCGAGGTTACGAGTCTTCACCACCGTGGGGTAGGGTGGAATGTCGCGCACGTCGCCGAAGAGGTGATTCCAGTGGAGCGTGGGGTCGAACCACTGGAGCAACTCGCGGCTGTCGTAGTAGTAGGTGCTGCCATGCGGTGTCTTGTGGAGTTTTCCGATGGGTTGCGGCTCGGGGCCGAGGGGGCGGGGCTCGTCGAACTTACAATAATGATTCACGCGCGAGGCGATATATTCCTCGTCGTAGAGTCGGCGGCAGGTTTCGAGTTCCTTCTCCAGTCGGCAGCGGAAGAGGCTGTCGGGCAAAATATCTCTAAAGCCGGCTTTCAGATAGTAGCCGGCTTTAGAGTTTTTCCCACTGTGGAAAAGGTATCCGAATGTGGCGTTAGGCATTCTCTTCCTTCTCTTCTTTTTCTTGTTTCTCAGATTCGTTGAGGATGCGCAGCTTGGCCTGCATGAGGGCAATCTGCTGGCGGGCGCCCTGCATCTTCTTCTCGAACTCCTGTTTCAGCAGGTCAGCCTGCTTGGAGTTGGCCAGGAAGCCGAGGTTGTTCTCCCAGAGGTTGAGGTCGTTGCGCAGCTTCTCAATCTTCTCCTGCAGTTCGGCCTTCTCGTTGTTGACGAATTTGCGGCTGTCGCCTGCATTACGGATACGCTCGCGGTAGGCGGTCTCTTCGGCCTCGCGGGCACTGATTTTCAGCTGCTCAAAGATACGGTCGATCTCGCCACGGAACTCCTTATGTAGACGTTCTTTGTCGGCCATGGGGACGAATCCCACCTCGGCCCAGCGGCGCTGGAAGTCCTTGATGGCGGCGAGGTTCTCCTCACGGTCGTCACCGAACTGGTGAGCCTTAAGCTCGGCAATGATGGCCTCCTTGGCGGCCAGGTTCTCGTGCTCGGAGGCGCGACGCTCGCTGAAGAATTCACCCTTCTTGGCGAAGAACTCGTCACAGGCTTTGCGGAAGCGCTGCCAGATTTTCTCACTGACCTTGCGGCTTGTGGCACCGATGTTCTTCCATTCTTCCTGCAGCTCGAGAAGTTCCTGGGTGGCTTTCTTCCAGTCTTCGCGCTTCGCGATGGCTTCGGCCTTAAGGCAGAGGTCCACCTTCTTCTGGTAGTTGGTCTCCTGTTCGTCGCGGATGGCACCGAAGTATTCTTTCTTTTCGCTGTAGTGCTTGTCAATCATGCCCTTGAACTTGGTCCAGATTTCCTCGTTGACTTCGCGGGGCACGGGACCGATGCTCTTCCAAACTTTGAGGAGTTCGTCGAGGGCGGCAGTGGTGTCGTTCCACTCTTTGGTGGTGGTGGGCTGCTTTTCGGTGAGCTCGGTGGCTTTCTCCACAAGGGCCTGCTTGGCCAGAAGGTTGCTTTCCTGCTCTTCTTTGCGCTGGTCATAGTATTCTTTGCGGCGCTCGTCAATCTGGTTGGCGGCGTTGCAGAAGCGTTGCCAAATTTCCTCGTTCTGCTCGGCGGGCACGGGGCCTACCTCTTTCCAGCGGGCGCGGAGGTCCTGCAGTCCTTTGAAAGCTTTGGTCACGGAGGTCTCCATGATGAGTTCCTCGGCGGCCTCGCAGAGTTTTATCTTCTCCTCGAGGTTGCGCTTCTGGTCGAGGGCACGCAACTCACGGTTGATTTTCAGTTTGTTGAAGAACTGCTCGATCTGGAAGTGGTAGTTTTGCCAGAGGTCGTTCATCTGTTCGCGCGGCACCTCGCCGATGGCCTTCCAGCGTTCTTGTATTTCGTTGAATTTGTCGAGAGAGACCTTCACCTGTTCCTCTTCGGAGTCGATAAGGGAACGCATCTCCTCGATAAGGGCCTGTTTTGCAGCGAGGTTGCGTTTCTTCTGTTCCTCGAGTTGCTCCATGTAGTGCTGGCGGCGAGAGCGGTACTCATCGTGGAGGCTGCGCATCTCATCGGCTAGGGCATCGTCCGCGGGCTCGTACTCGTCTTTGTTTCCACCATCGGCGATGAACTGCTCGAAGGCGCGGTTGTGCTCTTCGCGGTTCAGTTCGCCGAAACGGCTCCAGAGGTTGGCCACACGGGTGCGAATCTTTTGCACGTCGCTCTCGGCCAGGAGGGTCTTCATGGCCTCCACCAGTTCGCCACGGGTTAGCGTGGTGTAGTCGGGCTCGGGTTCGGCCTCTTCTTTAGCCTCTTCTTTGGGCTCTTCCTTGGTTTCGGGCTCGGGAGCGGGTTCCGGATTTTCCGGAGCGGGTTCCGGCTCAGCAACGGGCTCGGGTGCGGTCTCCACGGGAGTCTCGGGAGTGTTCTCCTCAGATTGATTCTTAGCGTTAGGCAGAACGGTTTCCTCAATAGGAGTGTTTTCGACGTTCTCGGGAACGTTTTCGGTGTTCTGCAAATTGTTGGTCTCTTCCATCATAATGGTTTACTTTTTTGTAGAATTACTTCTGTATTAAATTGATACAGGTTAAAAATTAACGTCGCCCTTTACAGAGCGAAATGCAAAAGTACACAAAAAAAATGAAATAGGCGTTAGCCGTGTGCTATTTTTTTACTTTTTTGCTTTGAGGTTCATCACCAGGTCGAGGGTCTGGCAGATGCGGCCGTTGGTTTCGGCTATTTCGCCGCTGCCATCGACAGTCACCAGAAGGCCCGAGACACGGTAGTAGTCGAGCACCGGGGTGGTCTGCTGGTCGTAGAGCTCGATACGGTGACGGATGACCTCTTCGGTATCGTCGGCACGGCCGCTGATGGCCGCACGCTCGTGGATGCGCTTCACCAGCTCGTCACGCGGCACCTCGATGGCCACCACACAGTCGATCTTACGCTTCAGCTTGCCGAAGAGAAACTCCAGCGTCTGCGCCTGCGAGACGGTGCGGGGGAAGCCGTCGATGATGCAGCCCTCCGGACGGTGGGGCTTGCCGTTGCGCTCCACATCCCACGGGTCGAGAGCGGCATCGGGATCGGGTAGGGTAGAGCGCAGCTCCAGCGCACGCCCGAGGAGCGACACCACGATATCGTCGCCCACGAGGTCGCCACGGTTCATGATAGCTTTCGCACGGAGTCCCATGGGGGTCTCCATGGCCACCTCCTGACGCAGCAGGTCACCGGTGGAGATGTGCAGGAAGTCGTATTTCTCGGCCAGGAGCTGTGCCTGGGTACCTTTGCCGGCGCCGGGGGCACCGAAGATGACGATGTTGATCATATTTATAAAGTTTAAAGGTTATAGGTTAAAGGTTAAAGAAACTTTTAACTTTTAATTTTTAACTTTTAACTCTTCTAGATGGCGTTGAAGACTTTGTAGCGTTTGATGAAGCGGAGGGAGAAGCAGGCGGTGACTAAGTAGATGCCGGCCTGGAACCACAGGGCGAGGTATTCGGCTTCCACGTCCGCCATCGAGGAGCCCATCGAGGAGACCTTGATGAAGCCCTGCACACCGGGCGTGGAGGGGAAGATGTAGGAGAAGTAGTGCCAGAACTGCGGCATGTTGCTTTGCGGCCACACCATGCCGGTGGAGAAGAAGAGGATGAGGCTGAAGAAGGCGAAACAGAGTAGGGGAGAGACCTTGTAGCGCACGAAGATGTTGCCCACGGTGATGCCGAAGAAGATGACGGCCAGCAGGAACGGCAGCAGGAAAATCATGATATTGTAGAGGTTGCCGAGCTGCGGCATCTGGAATATTCTGGGAATCATCCACAGCGTCATGATGCAGATGGGGGTGTAGATGATGAGGTAGCAGAGCGCGCGTCCGATGGTGACGCGATGGGTGCAGCGGGTACGCAGACGAGCCGGAATGACCAGCAGCGAGCGCTTGTTCTCTCGGGCGTCGCCACAGAGCAGGCATATACCCAGGAACAGAGTTTGGTGCACCACCAGAATCATCAGTGCCGGCAGCAGGAAGGCCCCATAGCCGTTGGTGGGGTTGAAGGCGGTAATCTCCTCATACACCACCGGCTGCATCTGCTCTTGGGCCTGCAGGCCTGTGATGCCGGTAGCGGCATAGCGCTCCAGCTGGATGGTGTGCATCTCGTCGATGAGCACGGCATTGGAACCCAGCAGGGCCGCCTTGTAGTAGTAGAACGAGCTCATGTCGGCAAACACCGCCACATGGGCCGTGCGTTTGGCGATGATGTCGGTGGCGAAGTCCTTGGGGAAGAAGAAGATGGCATGCACGTCGCGGTCCTTCATCAGCCGCTCGGCTTCGGCCATGGTGGCACACTTGTAATCCACCGAGATTTCCGGGGTGGCCTCCATCTTGTGGATGAAGCGGCGGCTCTCGTCGCACCGGGCCTGGTCGACTACAGCCACGGGGAGGTTGGTCACGTTCTCCTTCTCGTACATGAAGCAGAAGATGACGGGGTAGAGGATAGGGGCGATGAAGAAGATGAGGAGCACGGTGCTGTCCTTGAACACACGTCCAAACTCGGCATACAGCACCTCGCGAATGTCATAAAGTATGATCCTCAACTTTTTCATCTATAATTCTTTAACCTTTAATCTTTAATCTTTAACCTTTAACCTTTACTCCTTAATCTTTACTATATTTTTCTTTTCCACCTCAGCGGTGTTCTTGTTCACCTGCCATTTCAGCACCATGGCGCCGAGCAGCAACAGCAGTCCGAAAGCCAGCAAGGAGCAGAAGTAGGGCCAGCACTGGCTCAGGTTGTTGCCGTTGATGGC
The DNA here is from genome assembly GCA_902800395.1 of uncultured Bacteroidota bacterium. Classification (GTDB taxonomy): domain Bacteria; phylum Bacteroidota; class Bacteroidia; order Bacteroidales; family P3; genus Colimorpha. The sequence goes on from CADCEC010000018.1 coordinate 13,787, forward strand.
TATGCTGGTGTAGCTCAGGAAGTAATGCCTTATCGGGTAGAGCCACGCGAAGCTCTGGAAAAATCCGGGCATAGCGTCGATGGGGAACGAGAAGCCGCTCAGCGAGAACGATATAGCGCTGTAGAGCGTGCAGACGCTCATAGCCAGCGAGGGGTCGTTGATGCAGCCCGCGATGAAGCATCCTGCACATTGGGCGGCGAAGATGAGCAGTATGGTGCTCAGCACCATCAGCAGCCAGCTGCCGTTCATGGGGAAGTCCATGAAGCCGAACATGATGAGGTTGGCCGTCAGGGCCAGCAGCGTGTACCAGAGGTTATAGGGCAACATCTTGCCCAGCAGGGCGTAGAGGGCGCTTCCGTGGGCTTTTTTCATCCAGTGCTTCACCGTGCGACGTTGCCGTTCGCGCACGATGGAAAAGGCCGTGTGCATCAGCGCCACGAAGGCGATGATGGCGGGGATGAGGGTGGTCATCAGGTAGACGCCGTAGTTAATCCAGGGGTTGCTGATGTTGCGTGTCTCGAAGGCCACAGGCTGTATGAGGCCCATAATCTCCTTCTCGCCATAGCCTTTCTTGCGCAGCACCTCGCGCTGCACGCCACCGGCCGCCAGCATGCCCATGGTGGCCAGCTGCTTGTAGCACAGCGTACCTGCCAGCAGGTAGGAGGCGTTGTTGTAGAGCACGAACTTGGGGGCGTGGAACTGCAGCACCTCGTTGTAGGTCCCCTTGGGAATCTCGTAGAAGGCGTAGATCTCGCCCCGCTGCATGGCGCGACGGGCGGCCATGTGGTTGGTGTAGACCTCCTTCACCTGAACTCCCGGTGTGGCGTCGAGCTCGTGGCAGATGCGACGCGAGAGGTAGCTTCCGTCCATATCCACCACACCCACGGGCAGCCGCTGGGGCTGTCCCTCGTCGGTCATCGTGGCGAAGAACACGAACGAGAACACCACCCCGATGGTGAGAATCACCAGGTAGCGCGGATAGCGTATCAAACGCTTGCATTCCCGCTGGAAGACCCTATATACTGGATTGACTATCAAGTTAAAAGTTTAAAGTGAAAAGTTTAAAGTGCCTTTCTTGTCACTCCAACTATTATCTATTATCTATTATCTATTATCTATTATCTATTAACTGTTAACTGTTACCTGTTAATCTTTAACCTTTAACCGTTAACCTTTACTCATTAACCAGTATCGCCGTCATTCCGGGTCTGAGGTCCTCGATGTTGCCGGTGGGCACCACCTTCACGTCGAAGCTCTTCACGTCGTATTGTCCGTTGGTCTTGGTGGCGCGCCAGGTGGCGTAGCTGGCCATAGCCTGCACGCGTCGCACCTCGCCGTCGTAGAGCTTCTCGTCGCTCAGGGCGGGAATCTTTATCTTCACGCGGTCGCCGGGGTTGATGCCCTTCAGGAGGTCCTCACGCACGGCGAAGAAGAACCAGCAGTCGCTCATGTCGAGGATCGACATCACGGGGCTGCCGGTACCGATAAGGTCGCCCATCTTCACGAAGATCTCCACCACCTGACCGTCGCTCGGGGCGATGATGTAGCTGTCGTCGAGGTAGCTCTGCACCTCGGCCACAGCGCCTCCGGCCTGGTTCACGAGGGCCGCTGCCGCATCGATATCCTCGCGACGGGCTCCCTCTTCGGCCATCAGGTACTGCTGCTCGGCAGCGGCACAGTCGGCCTGCGCCACCTTGTACTGGGCCTCCACCTCGTCGAACTTCTGAGCGCTCACCACACCCTTCTCGTAGAGTCCTTTCACACGCTCGTAGCTCTTGCGGTAGACCTCCACAGCGGCTTTGGCTTTCTGCCACACCTGGTAGGCCATCTGCTTCTGCTGGTCGCGGGCACCCACCTTAGCCTTGCGGCTCTGGGCGCTGGCGGCACTCTTCACGGCCGTGGCCTGCTGCATCTTGGCGGCCACCTGCTTCGAGGCGATGTGGGCCAGCGTGTCGCCCTTCTTCACATGGTCGCCCTCTTTCACGTAGACGGTGTCCACATGTCCCGGCACCATATTGCTCACGCGGTATTCTGTGGCGTCGGCCTCGCCGGTAATCAGCTCCTTCTGCGGATGGATGGCGAAGAGACCCACCAGGGCCACGATACCCACCGCCGCGATAATCACGGCCAGACCCGTTAACAACGATTTGCTGTTCTCTTTCATATCCTTATAACGTTTAAAGTTTAACGTTTAAAGTTTAAAGTTTTTTATCGTTTAATGTTTTTTTTGTAACGTTTAAAGTTTAACGTGTGAACTATTATCTTTAACCTTTAACCTTTAAACGTTAACCTTTATCCTTTACTCTCCCATCGCTTGCTTCAAGTACCGTTTACCCATCTCAATCTCGATCTCGGCATCGATTACCTCGCTCTCGGCTTTCAGCCAAGCCGTTTGGGCAGCCATAAGGTCGCTGCTGCTGCACATGCCGGCAGCGAAGCTCTCGTCGGCCAGCTTCAGGTTCTCCTCGGCATTCTCGAGGTCGCTGTGGGCCTGCTCCAGTTTCTTGTAGGCCAGGTCGAGCTCGAACTTCACCTTGTTCACCTGCAGCTCGATCATCTCTTTGGCCTCCTCCATCTGGTAGGCCACCTCCTGACGTTTGTGCTTGGCGGCCTTCAGGGCGTAGAATCCGCCCGGGTGCAGGATGGGGATGTTCACCGCCACACCGGCCGTGAAGGTGCCGGCAAACTCGTTCTGGAAGCCGTTGAAGAGGTTGGGGTTCGACACCAGGTATCCGCCCGTCACCACCACGTTGGGCAGCAACGTGCTGCGGGCTATCACCACGGCATTCTGTGCCACGCTGTCGCTGATGCGCAGCATCTTCATCTCCTTGCGGTTCTCCCAGACGCTGTTCATATTGATGGTAGGCTTCGTCATGTTCGTGGGGTTGGTGGGGGTGTCCTCCACCTCGAACTCGCTGTCCAGCGGCATGCCGCAGCGCTGTGCCAGCAGCATCTTCGCCAGCACCAGGCCGTTGGAGGCCTTGGTGAGGCTCATCTGGGCCTCGTTGAGTTTCACGCGCACCTTGGTGAGGTCGCCCTTGGTGGCCACCTCAGCCCTCATCATCTCCTCCACATGGCTGTTCAGGGTGTCGAGCAAAGCGGCATACTGCTCCGCCAGCTCTTTCTTGTGCTTCACGCTCACCACCGTCCAGTAGGCCTCGTCGACACCGATAAGGGTCTCCTCCCGCTTCTTGTCGTATTCCAAGCCGCTGAGTTCGGCCAACAGGCCTGCGGTCTTGTACATCGCCATGAGTTTGCCGCCCAGGTAGATGGGCTGTGTGAGGGTCACCGTAGCAGCCGTCACATTGCGCGTGTCGGTCTCGAGGGCGTCGACGATGCTGTGGCCCGCATTGTTGATATAGCCTGCGAGCGACGTGCCGCTGAGGGCATTGATGAGGGCGTTGGCGATGGCGTCACCGATGATGGGCAATCCGCCCATATTCTCCTGTATCGAGGCAGCGATATCGGCCTCTATGCCGTCGCCCATGTGGTTCAGGTGCTCCTTCTGGTCGTCGCTCAGCAACTCCGTGCTCTTCTGCATCCAGGTGTAGACGCCGTTGGCAGTCAGCTTGGGCAGCATCTGCCACAGGGCTACCTTCTTCATGGCTTCCATCTCGGCCACCTTCTCCTCGCTCATCTTAATCCCCTTGTTGGCCTCCAATGCACGGCGGTGACACTCCTGCAGCGTCAGCACTTCCTGACTTCCGGCCACCGACCACAGGCCGCTGACCGCCGTCAACAACGTGAAAATTATTGCCTTATTTCTCATTTCGCTATTGTATAATCCTTTAAAAACAGGGTGCAAAATTACGAAATAAATTTATGATATAAATATAAATAAAGTTAAAAAAGATTGTAGACACATTTCGACATCACCGCTAGCTTCGAGGCAAACAAAGATTAATGCAATTTTTTTGACGATTTGTGCGGGATCATTATACCCTATTGGGTATAATCATAAAGAATCTTCGTAAAATTATACCCGAAAGGGTGTAATCACAAATCACAACCTTTTTCTAAATCGGCAAAATTAAAAAAAGTGGAGCCTCAAAAAAGACTCCACTCTCTGCATGAATAAATCAAATTCACTGTGTCACCTGTTACTACTTCTTTCGGAAGCGGACGGCTTGCTGCTTGCCGTTGGAGGCGGTGACGGTCTCGGTAATCTCGATGCATCCCAGCAGGCGCCAGTTGTAAACGACATTCTTTATCGGGGTGTTTTTGCCGAGCACGTTGCAGGTGCGCTGCAGGTCTTCGCGTGTGAATTCGTCGGGCAGCAGTCGGTAGGCCTCCTCCCAATGGTTGGTGTTGCTGCCGGTGCCGTCAATCTCGAAGCGCAGCAGGTGCTGCGTGAGCATCTGGGCGGCTACCCATTGGGCAAAGGCGACGGTATTCTTCCTCACCGTGCGGGTCTCCTTCTCGCCATAGAGAAACCACGCCAGCATACCGGCACGGAACCCTACCACGGCAGCACGACGGCAGAAGATGTCGAGGGTGCGGTTGTTGGTGCGCACAGCCTCGCGCTGCTGCTCCTTGAGCCAGAGGTCCATCGCACGGTTCAGGAAGTCGAGCTGCATCTCGTGGATGGGCTGCACCACCTCGCCCACGATGCTCACCTCGTTGAGTCGCTTTATCTGCGCCTCCACCTCTTCGCGCTCTTTCTTGGTCAGCTCGCCCCACACGGGCATCGGCTTGCCGAACTGGTCGGGAAGGGTGACGAACAACACGCGCGAGACAAGTCCGTCTTCGACATCGGGATAGAAACGTCGCATAGCCTTTGGGGTACCGCTGAAGAGGGTGTTGTAGTAGAGCGGGAGAATGCCGCTGTAGGAGTTCTCGCTGGCGTAGTCTTGGCCGTAGGGGCCATTGTCGAAGCTGACGCGGAGGGCATCGCTGTAGCTCGAAATAGCGCGCTTGAAAGCTTTGGTCACGGTGTCGATTTCCTCGCATACGGCCACCAGATGCAGCCCCTGGGCATTCTCCATGCGCATGAGCATCTTGGTGATTGAGATGGTGGCGGGCACATAGCGGATGATGCCCTTGGGACGCTGGCCCAGCAGCTCGTCGCGGTTCTCGGGAGTGACCTTGATGCCGGTGACTTTCAGCTCGGCCACACGCTCGTTGTACTCCTGCTCACGCTGACGCTCCACGGTGTCGTGGTCGATGATGGGTGCCAGCAGCAGTTTGGCCAATCGCGACATAAAGCTCTTGCCGCTGGCTTGTGGCGCTTCGAGGCTCACCTGGAACGAGGGCGAGTGGAGGCTGCGGTCGAGATAGCGGGCGCGGAGTTTCGACCCCAACGCACCTCCCAGTGGCAGCAGACAGAGGATGGTGGCGATAACGAAGTCTGAAGGGGCTATCTTGGCCAGTTGGCGGAAGAGAGGTGGCAGTGGCGGTAGATGGCCGTCCTGCGTGGCATCGGTGAGGCTGCGCTCGTCGTCGCTGTCGTCGCCGGTGGCGGTGGAGGTCATCTTCTCGAGCACCTGCTTGAGCGTCTTCGGCATCCCTACCGAACGCGGAGCGGCACAGGCCGAATGGATGATGGAGTGCATCTCGTCTTCGGACAACCCATAGCGCGGAAGCACTTTGAGCAAGACCTGCTCGTTGAAGTCGGTGATGTTCCGTAAAGCGTATGCCAGCTTGTGGAGGCGGTCGTTGCGTTCACCCTCCACAGGTTCGCCGCCGGTCTCACGCAGCCACTCCAGCGCTATGTCCGACAACAAAATTCCCTTGAAAGTTAAGGGTTGAGCGTCGGGAGTTGTGGCGCTCGCTTCGCTCGCGCCCTCAGCAGCCACCGTCACCTCTTCCTTCTTACCTCTTACCTCATCCTTCACATCATACACCACCTCTGACTCCTCCTCAAAGAGTCCCTTACCATCTATATAATAGATATAGTCAAAGGGGACACCGTAACTGAACCGAGCCCAGTCCTTACATGCCGGATCATGCTTCACACCAATCTCCTTGGCCAGCCATTGTTGGCACTCGTCAATGGTCGAAAACTCCTTGCGGCAGCGACAGACAAGACGCAGGCCGTGTGTCGAAGGGGTCTTGTGCGCCAGCAGAATGCCCAGTTCCTCACGTCGGGCGATGATGCGACTCCACATCTCGAAGGGGTTCTCCACCCCATCGATGTCCAGCATAAAGAACCCGCTGGGGTGTGCCAGCTCGTTCTTGCGCGGTCCATCAAACCAGGCATTGGGCGTGATGCCGGGCAGCATTTTTTTCATCTGCTGCTGCTTCTCGTGGTCGGGTTCACGGGCTATGCTGTCGCATAGCTGTTTCACCATCGGGTCTTCTGTCATCTGGTTGAACCTCTCGGCGGTCAACAGTTCGCCGTGCTGTGATTTCACAGAACTGAAAAAACTCATACTCATATCGTATCCTTTCCTTGGTTAATGTTTATAAAATCTTTTTCTGTCGTCTGGCATACATCGGCCATCTCGCTGGTCAGTATGTCCCGGATGCCCTCCTCGTCTGGCGAGAAGCGGAAAGTCAGCGTGAAGGTGCCCCGGGGTGTGCGCACCAAGCGTGAGTGGCGGGTTCGGAACACCTCGGTGCTTCTCGGTCCGCGAGGGGTGTTCTGGAGGAAGAGGAATGTCTTGTCGTCCTCGTTGGCTATAACTCTTCCAGGCAACACCTGTAAGTTATAGTCCTCTTGACTCAGCATCCCCACAGTCATATTGGCGAGGCTATGATACTTGAAACTGTTTTTCATTGTGCTTTTCATATTGTATTCCTTTCTTTGTTTGGTTTAACATCATTTTTTTCTGCCGCGTTGATTTCATTCCAGCGACGGCGGTAGGGAGGGTGGTATTGCACCATCCTGCGGTGACGAGCCAGCAGCTTGCTTACGGCCACCTGTGTGATACCGAGCAGAGGAGCCACGTCCTGTTGCCTCATGGGTCGGGCCATCAGCATGGCCACCACCATCGAGCGGGCATCCACCTCTTCTTGATTATGGCTGCGCGAGCGTAGTGCCTCTTCCGTCACACCCACCTTCGCCGCCAGCTCCGCAAGGGAGACTTGTTGTCGAATAGTATCTGTCATTTTCTGTTCTTTTTTATGAGAGAAGCTTTCGAAAGGGTGGCCACCTTTCCCGCAGGTCCTAAAACCGCACAAGACTTCCTCGGCTCTCTCTGGTTAATAAATCGTTTAGGATGTGCTCCACGATGAGCCTGCATCCATAATACCCGATTTACCCCACTTTTTTTAGGGAAAACTTTAGGGAAAACAATAAGGAATGCCTCTTTAGGTGTTCCAAATACAAAAAAAAAGGAAAGCGGAATCCCTTATTTTTAAAGAGATTCCGTAAAAAAAACGAAATTATTCAAAAAAAAATTAGAGAGTCCCTAAAGGATTCCCTAATGCTTTTTTAACGTTCATGCAAGTTCAAGTCCTGATGGTCATAAGGGTCGTAAATCATTTTGAAATCTTCATCATCATCGTCTCCATTTAATGCTAGTTCAGCATCAGTCTTAAGTAATCTTATACACTCCTGAATTACGGGCAAAGCTTTATTGTTGGCTGCATTGCCTTTGTCCAAACCTGTTAGCCAATTGCCATTAGTATCTTTGAAATGGCCTTCGAGAATGGCCGATATAGTAAAGCCCTTGGGCAATTCTATGATATCTGCTTCAATGATTTGATTGAATAACTCAACTAGAGTACCCTTACCGTATTTTCCAGTCCATGTCAATACACAGTCCTTATCTCGTTTGCCAGAAAACAATGCAATAAAATGAGCTTCTTCTCCTTCTATCCATTTGTCCTCATTGGTCAACTTCCGATATAGCAATACAAGATGACCATCAAGCACTCCACTTTTTTTCTTGAAAGTCATCGTTTCGCGTTGTTTCTGAATTGTGCGTTTTGACTTTCGGCTGGTAGTTTCCTTTTTCTTGCTAACCAAATTATTCTCAATCGTCTGTCTGTCTTTCTTCTTTGTAAAATTCGCCTGTACCTGCAAATAATCCATATCTTTCCGTATGGCCTTAATCAAGGCATACAGCATCGGCTGCGCCGAATATAGTTCAACAATCGGATGCCATTCAAATCCCCATGTAATATTAAGAGAACTCGCAAAACCATCTACACTCGTGCGTGTGTTCATGGCTTCCTTTGCAGCATTTAGGAAACACCGTACCGCTTCACCAACTTCCCACTCTTCATTGTCAGCATCTAATTTCCATCGTTCCAGAAATTCAGGAAAAATAGTTTCTTCTGCTCGTTCGAGACTTTCTTCGACCTCGTCTGCATAAGCACCATTTTCGTTGTTGATATAGTTCAGAAGTTGTTCCCAAGCAAATAATTTCGTCTCTTCGTCGAGCGTTTTCTTTTCGATATCATCCGCTCTCTTCAGATATTCTTTGATTTTCTTTTCCAGGTTGGGAAGAGCGGTTTTCTTTCTTAACGTGGCACCTTTGATTGTCTCATCTATTTTCTCGTTTCGTGGGTCATGTTCCCGTATGAATTCTATAGCCTCTTCGGTCAATTCTTCCTCCGTAAACTCAATCTCAGATGCAATGGTTCTGTAAAAAATACCCCCATAGTATTCCGATGACGGTTTTGCCTCTTCTTCACTTTCTGCCTCCCCTGCCACTACCGCCAAACGGGCATTATTCGAGAACCGTCGATCAATCATCGTCAGCATTTCATAGAAAACAACATCAAGCGGTGTGACCTCGGGCTTATTGTCATTGAGTTCTGGGGAGAAAAAATTGTTCAGCCATTGAAAGCCTTTATGAGTAGATAGATTTGCACGGTACTTTGAACCAGGTCCAATGTCTTCATGTAAAAACCTTCTCGTAGTTTCCCCGACACTCATACAATCAATCCATTCCGGTATTTCTTCTATCTTGGTAACATCTTCAAAGCGGTCGTCCCTCCATATTTTAAAATCAATATCATCGCGCCAATCGATGTGTTCGTGGATACTGTGAACTGCCTGCAGCCACTCCTTAATCCAAATAGGACTGACTCTTTTTCTCGAAATCACCTTTTCTTGGTCATTATACATCAGCTCTTTTATCTTTTTATAAGCCTTGATTTTCCCCTTCGGTGATTCATTCATCTCTGCCTGCTGGCACAAACGTACATATCCTTTTATGTCTGATTCTTGTATCATGATTTCTCTTTGTTTCAACAGTGTTATTTGTTGCAAAATTACGAAGAATCTCTGATTCGGAGAAAATATAGTTATAAACACCCTCGTATCTGCGTGAAAATAAAAGTTGTACTGGGAGCTTTCGCTCTGTTGATAAAATCACTAATTCACTTGTTCACTGCCATTCTCGCGCGAGTGCGAACAAAATTAATACCGATATTCCAGAAATTATACGTATCTTTGCAGTTTGAAAATAGTTTTATAACTACTAACTAACCCAACTATATACAGCTTGCTATAGAAAATGAAAAGGACCGAGGCAACAGCAAAACCGTTCATCAAATGGGCAGGCGGCAAGGGACAATTGCTCAGCCAACTTGATGAGCATCTTCCACAGCAACTTGACGGGAGGCCGTTCACATACGTCGAACCGTTTGTGGGCGGTGGGGCGATGCTGTTCCATATGCTGAAGAAACATCCTGAAATCAGGCGGGCTGTAATTAATGATATCAACGAATATCTTGTAACGGCTTATCGTGTTATCAAAGAACAACCACAGGAACTAATAGAACGTTTATCTGCTCTCGAGCGCCAATACTATGCTTCGGACAGCGAAGAGGCAAAAAAGGCATTCTATTTGGGTGCACGTGAGATTTTTAACGAAGAGAAACTCGATGATATTGACCGTGCAAAATACCTAATATTTCTGAACCGCACCTGTTTCAATGGTCTTTATCGAGAGAATGCAAAGGGTAAATTCAATGTTCCCTTTGGTCGCTATCTACATCCAACTATTTGCAATGCAGAGACTATCTTGGCTGATAGTGAAGCTTTGAATCGTGCCAATGTTACCATTCTTAATGGAGACTTCTCTGAAACGCTCAACTATCTTGACGAAAATGGGATGAACTTTGTCTATTTCGACCCTCCATATCGGCCACTTAACACTACATCGAGTTTCAATTCATATGTAAAAGAGGAGTTTAACGACAAAGAGCAGATAAGACTTAGGAATTTTTCGCAAGAACTAAACGGCAGACTTGGCGTTTACTGGATGCTGAGCAATTCGGATTGTTCTGCAAAGAACCCTGAAGATACGTTCTTTGAGACAATATATAATGATTTCTATATCCATCGAGTTTTTGCTTCGCGCGCTATTAATGCCAATCCGACCAAAAGAGGCAAATTGACCGAACTTCTTATCTGCAACTATATGCCGGAGGGATATGGTTTGTACGCGGCGGAAGACAGGACTCCATTAAACAAGATAAAAAAATAGATAAAATGGCATCAGACATTTCGTGGCAAAAAATTTGGGACGATAAACAACTCGGATCTCATGACTTTGATGAATCTCCGGTAGTTATTACTGCAGAGGAGATAAAGAGGAGTTGTCAGGATTTCACAGAGACGCATGACAAAGAAGTTCGCATTCTGTGTAAACAAGACAAAAGGGAGGATAGGCCCAAGGTGTTTAGAGATAATGGATTGTTCCTGTTGCCAAAGAAAAATGGCTCCTATTATATTATAAAAGGGGAAGGGTATGTTGATGTTCCCGAAATCACAACACCCATCATTGATTATCACAAGCAACTTGATTTCGATTTAGAGAGTTCCAAAGTGGGGGATTCGGAAATGCAACATCTCGATTATGCCTATGCAAACTCTCTCATAAGAACATTTATGGAAGACCCCTCGTTGGTTCTCACCATTCGAGGCCGTAAGTACACGCCACAGTTTAATTTCAAAGTCAATGGTTTTGATATTGAAACACAGAGCGTCCAAACAGAAGTAGATGCTGGTTATGAAGGCAAAACGCAGATAGTCTTAATTGAGGCTAAAAACTCATCTAATACGACAGAAATAATTCGACAACTTTATTATCCGTTTAGGCAATGGTCAGAAAACACAACAAAAAAGGTTGTCCCAGTGTTCTTTGAAAAACAAACGGTAAATGGAGAAGACTTATATTATATCTGGCAGTATGAGTTTACAGATGTGAATGATTACAATAGTATCAGATTGGTTAAATCAGCAAGATATCGCATTGTAAAATGAGTATAATCCCATATTACCGCTCTTCCGAACACGACTTCAATTTGATATGTGGCGACACCTTCGAGTTGTTGCCACAGTTCAACTTCAAGTTCGATATGATTTTTGCCGACCCGCCGTACTTTCTGAGCAATGGAGGTATCAGCTTGCAGAGCGGTAAGGTGGTGTGTGTCAACAAGGGAGACTGGGACAGGGGTATGTCGCCAGAAGAGATTAACGACTTCAACCTAAGATGGCTTTCGCTTTGCAGAGAAAAGCTGAAAGACAACGGTACGATTTGGATTAGTGGCACCTACCATAACATCTTCTCGGTAGCCAACTCCTTAACGCAACTTGGTTATAAGATTCTCAACGTTATCACCTGGGCAAAGACCAATCCGCCACCCAATATTTCCTGCCGCTATTTCACCTATTCGACAGAGTTTATTATCTGGGCACGTAAATGTGAGAAGGTGCCGCATTACTACAACTACGAGCTGATGAAACGCATCAACGGCGACAGCCAGATGACCGATGTGTGGCGTCTGCCAGCTATTGCTCCATGGGAGAAATCCTGCACAAAACATCCGACGCAAAAACCGCTGGGATTGCTGAGCCGCATTATCTTGGCTTCTACCGAACCCGCTGCTTGGATTCTCGACCCCTTTGCTGGTTCATCCACTACAGGCATTGCTGCCAACCTGCTGGGACGCCGTTTCCTCGGTATCGAGCGCGAGGAGGAGTTTGCCGCCATCAGCAAAGCCCGCCGCGAGGAGATTGAAGACGCAAGGACATTCGCGACATATCGCCATAAAATCCCCGACATCGTAAAAGCAGAAGACAATCAATTGAGCTTGGCATGTCATGAATCGGAATCCGTCTATTCGCTGCCATTCTTGTCGGATTAAACACACCGACTTATTGATAGGAATCTTAAGGAATCAAATCGGAGCCGTCACTAGTTTGGCGGCTCCGATTATTTGATTGTAACAATAAGCGCTATTTCCCGAAAAGTTCCGAGTGCGAACCCAGTCGCACCAACTCTATGATATCACTCTGGTCGTCAATCCATATCAACAGGAAATCACTCTCTATATGACATTCCAGACAGCCTTTGTAATTACCGACAAGTGGATGAGGAAAATATTCTTCGGGTATCGGCTGCTCGTTAATCAGCAGGTCCAAAATGACTTTCAGCTCCGCAAGCAACTGGGGCTGATGCTTGTACCGCTTCAGGTCTTTCTTGTACTGGGTGGTGGGCTGTAACTGTTTCATCCTTCGTTGAGAATGTCATTCATCATCTCATCGACACTGGCATAAACCTTGTTACGGTTGCGGCCCGACATCGCCTCCTCGATGGCGGCACGGGTGGTGTCATTAGGCTCGTTGTAAACGATATCGAGCAGCAGGCTCTCCACATAGTTGTTGAGGGTGCGGTTTTGACGAACGGCATTCCTTCTCAGCCTTTCCAGAAGGTCGGTACGGAGACGGAAAGATGCTGGTTTTCTTTCGATTGCAGTATCCATAACTGTATTACATTGTATTACTTACGATTGCAAAAGTAATACAAATAATTGAATTGACAAAAATTATTTTAGAAATTGTGCATTTTTTTATGTGAAGCGGAGCCGTCACGAGTTATTCGCTGTATTTGATTTATTTCAGCGGTGCTCATGGGCATACCAGGCTGCTCCAATTTTTTATGAACAAAACTTGCCGGTATCGGCAAAAAGTTGTATCTTTGCAGCGTGTTTTTATCAGAAATTTGCCGATAAGATGGAGTATTTGTCTGTTATTCAGTATGCCGAAAAATATGGCATCAGCGAACGTACCGCCAGAAATTATTGCGCTATAGGAAAAATTGAAGGGGCTTTCCTGACAGGGAAAACATGGAATATCCCCGCCGACGCTCCCTTGCCGAAAAGAAGCAAGCAAAAATACTCGCCGTTGCTCTCACGGTTGATGGAAGAGAAGGAGAGCAAACTGAAAGGCGGCATCTATCACCGTACCCAGATAGACCTCACCTATAACTCAAACCACATCGAGGGCAGCCGCCTGACGAAAGAACAGACCCGCTATATCTTCGAGACCAACACCCTCGGCATCACAACCGAGAATACTCGCATCGACGATATCATGGAAACCGTCAACCACTTCCGCTGCATAGACTATATCATCGACCATGCCACGGAGAAGATTACCGAAGCGCACATCAAGCATTTGCACGGGTTGCTGAAGACAAACACCTCCGACAGCCAAAAGGAATGGTTCGCGGTGGGCGAATACAAGCGGCTGGCAAATGAGGTAGGAGGAGAAGAGACAGCGAAACCGGAGGAGGTGCACAAAAGGATGAAAGCTCTGGTGGCTCAATACAATGTATTGAAACAGGTCGAGTTTGACGACATTCTTGACTTCCACGTACAGCTCGAACGCATACATCCTTTCCAGGACGGCAACGGCCGCATTGGACGTCTGCTGATGTTATGGCAATGCCTGCAAACGGGGACGGTCCCCTTTATCATCACAGAGGAACTGCGCCTTTACTATTATCGTGGCATACAGAACTGGGGAGAGGTCAATGGCTATCTGCGCGATACCTGCTTGACGGCACAGGACCACTACAAAGCATTGCTTGATTATTTCAAGATCAAATACTGATTCATTCTATTATCGTTATTCTCCCTTCCGGATTGGAGTATTCAATACCGATATTGCCGCCAAGGGCAGTGATAAGGTACTCCCTCACTACCTCATGGCCGGGAGAGGGGGTGCGCATCACTATCGGACAAGTGGCGAGTGTACCGTGGAAGCCATCAATGGAGACAGCATAGTCGGTGACGGCCACGGTGTAGATTGAAGTAGCATCGAGCGGTGCATAGCTGCTGTCGGCCTGCTGCACCTCGACATTGCTGACACTGTGGTCGCTGACCGTGACGGTATAGCGTAGTCCCGACACTTGCGGAAAGTCGCCGTACTCGGCGGGCAGTGTGGCGGTACATTGACGCAGCATTTCGAGAATCTGTGCGCCGGTGGCCTGTATCTTCACCACCGGGTTATCAAACGGCACCATTCTGATTACATCGCCGTAGGTGACGTCGCCCGCCGCCATGGCGGCACGTATTGCTCCACCGTTTAACAATCCAATATCGGCCTGGGCAAACCAGCGCAGGGCATCGGTCACAAGGTCTCCTGCATTGGTCTCCTGCATACGGGCCAGACGGTTGCCTTCCGTATCAGAAAAAACAAAGTTCACATCGCTATGTGCCACCACTTGGCCAGTCTGTTCCTGCACCTGCCGGTTTACCTGCTGCACGACTGCATCAACCGAGGGGCTAATCTGTGTCACTTGCTCCATCGGTATCAGCGTGATATCCATCCGTCCATCGGCACCAATCCATAATTTGCCGATGTTGGCAAATTGGGTGCCTGTATTGGCCAGCAGCACAGGTTGACCGAGACTGTTCTGTATCACCGTGTCGATGACGTTGTGCGTATGGGCGTCCAACACCGCGTCAATACCGTGGGTGGCAGCGATGAGGTCGTTGCTCGTCCACACATTGCCGTCGAAGACTTCACCCATGTGCGACAGCAGTATCACATAGTCGGCTCCTTCGGCACGGGCCGCGTCCACGGACTGCTGCACAAGGGCTGTATATTCCTGCTCATGGAGAGTATATATGTGATAGCCGTTCATGTCGACGAAAGCATACGGTTCGCTCTCCAACTCGGTCTGTGGGGTCAGCACACCCACAAAAGCCACATTGCTGCCGCCATAGTTGCGGACAACATAGGGGGCAAACACACAGTGGCCCTGCATATTTGTGAAATTACAACACACCACAGGCGCATTAAACCCCGCAAAAATTTCCAACAGTCGAGGAGTATTAAAATCAAACTCGTGGTTGCCAAGACCCACGGCATCGTAATGCATTGAGCGCATGATATCGATGATGTACTGGCCTCGCGAGATGGTTACAGGGTTGTTGCCTTGTATATAGTCTCCACTCGACACCAGTGCCGCCCATGCCGTGTCGGCTATGGCATCGCGCAAACCCGCTATCTTGGGGTAGCCATCGATGGCGCAATGCACGTCGTTTTCAAAGAGAATAACGATGCTGTGCTTCTCCTGCGATTGTGACTCAACGGCGTCTTTGCTACACGAAGTGACAATAACACTACCTAGTATAAGGAAAATAATGAAGAATCGTTTACACATGCCCCACCGCCTACAGCCTCCGTTTGCAGGAATGTAGTAGCTAGAGGTAGGTGTGGCGATAATCAATATGTTATATTCCATTTGCGGTAGCATTGTATTGTTGTTTTAAGTTGCAAACATACACATTTTTCCCAAATCCACAAATTTTTTTGGAAAAAAACTCTCTTTTTACATCAGGTAAACAGGTGAATTAGTGAATTCAATGTATCCTGTCGGGAAACGTTTTTTTATAAATAAATAGAACTCATTTTGATTCTTTAATTAATTTATTAGCCCACAAAGCCTTTTCGCATTAGGATTCACCAGTTCACTATGTCACCTGCCCCGCCGGCAAACGTCAGCGAAGCTAACGAAAATTTCTAACTCTAATGTAACTTTCTCGAATTGCACAAAAAATAATTCGTGTTTATTCGGCAGATTTGTGTTCGCAAAGCAAAAATCTCGTGGCGAAAAGTGCGCTGTTTCAGTGTAAAGAAAGTTATATAACTAACTCAATTTTAACACGTTAAATAATCTTCGTATCTTTGCACCAGATTTCGAAATCAAAAGAGCTCTTTGACATCATGATCACCCACTCAAAAAACCAATCAAGTTAACACCAAGTAGTACCCAAGTAGTACCTAAGTAAACTTTAAAACCAAAAAGCAAACAAACCAAAACTATTATCTGTTATCTATCATCTATTAACTAACCACCAAACCCTATCACCTTAACATCAACTTAACCCCAACTAGTACCCAACCTAACCCTTAAACCAAAAAACAGCGACAACAAATGCATTTGTCTTTAACTTCTTTAATTCTTTAACTTCTTTAACTCCTCAAAAACAAAAATTCTTTAACCTTTAACCTTTATCACCAACAAATG
>CADCEC010000019.1 GCA_902800395.1 uncultured Bacteroidota bacterium
CAGCGAAGCTCAGGAACTCGTCCGCACCCGCTTCGGCGCCATCAACAGCCTCTCCGGCGCCTTCCTCTCGGCCATCCGCATCGGCCTCTTCGAGGTAGCACGCCGCAAGCGCACCACCGAAGGCAACATCTTCGTCCACGAAAACTGGGGCTGCGTCCACGCCGACACCCCTGGTGCCGCCACCGTCGACTACACCGAGCTCGTCATCGCCATGGGCCACCTCCCCGAGGCACAATTCGGCGCCGCCTCCTTCGCCGACCCCCTCAGCGTCGAGGTCCCCATGACCGACAGCTCCGAAGTCATCGGCGCCGACCCCCGCGACAAGGTCTACCTCTTCGTCTACAGCCCCGAGGCAGGTGCCGGCATGCTCGGCGACGTGAAAGTGCGTGCCGACGAGTCCATCGCCTGCACCGTCCCTGCCTACTGGAACGGCCACCGCGTCCATGTCTGGGGCTTCGCCGTCGGCGCCGGCCCCGACAACGAAGGCGAAATCTCCAACTCCCGCTACCTCGGCTCCGGCACCATCAGCTAAGCCACCCACTTCCGAAAGAAGTGACTAAGTAATCAGGTGAATTGGTGAATTCGCTGTATCCAAAATGAAAGTGGAGCCTTCGCCGAAGGCTCCACTTTTTCTATTCCACATTTGTTACTAGACGGACGGCGAGACCTTGATGTCGAGGTGTTGAGGTAGTTGGATTAACACTATTGGAGGAAAATGTAGAAGAAAAAGCATTAGGTTCTCCGTCAGGAGTACGTGACCAATAATAACCGTTATTCTCTCTATAGACATCAATGGTATTGTTACTAGCAATGGCGCGATATCCCGTGGTGGGTAAGAAAATGGCACCAGCAGCTTCCATCAACTCCCAACCATCAAGGGACACTCTGGCAGTGTAATTACTATAGCTATTATATGTACCAGCGGTAAAATCAGTACCTTTGGGATGGGAGTATGTGTCGGGAAACACAATCATTCCTTTGTGTGTACCAACGGTGGCCATTGTATAGCGAGTATTGGCAATGCTGTTGGGTAGGTTTGAAGTAGATGTCGTGCGTATATTTAGGACGGTATCCCAGGCGTTACCACTGAGCGTACGCCATAGGTCGGCAATATTGCCTCCATTGCTGATGGGGTTGTGCCCCCAATCATAGGTCCAAGAATGATGATAGTTGTTTTTATCTGAAATGCTCGGGTTATTCCATGAGCCCCATGCAAAAAGGTCTCGGTCAATATTAGTTGTTGTCCTTTCTTGGTTTGTAGATAAAAAGAATGCATCATACTGGTGTTCTGCAAACTGCCAGTAGGGTGAGGCGGCACTGCCGATATACTGTAGGTTGCCGGGAGAGAAGAAGACTTGCTGGCTGCTGTTGACGGAGATTTTGTTTTCAATGACATGGTTGCCGGCGGCAGTGTGTATCTTACATTTGGCAGTGAGCATTTTGTTTCTGGTCAATGCATTGGGTATTGAAGCGTGATGCTCGAAGATGTATTTGTGCCATCTGGCATCGTTCACATGCGTGTATATCTGAACGGTGATATCGTGGTCGTTATCAACGGGCAGGATGGGTACTTGGATGCTCTTGGCGTTCTCCTCGCCGGGCTCGATGACGAGGGAGCCTTCTCCCGAGGAGGGGAAGGTGACGGAGACGCTGCTGTCGGCCGCACTCACAGGGTCGTCGTAGGAACCGGCCATTCCGAAGTTCTCGGCGGCAAGGTCGAGGTTGAGAGAGCCGTGCAGACGGTGGCCGGCGACGGTGACGACGACGCGGTCGACACAGAGGTTCTCTCCTGTGGCATTCCACACCAGCACATCGACAGCAGCGGTGAGGTGTTTGAAGGCTACGGTGGTGTTGGAAGAACTGCTATAGGCTGCCAAGGGCAGCGCTATCACCTGTCGGCCACCACTCATGCTACAGTCATAGCTGTCAGGGATTTCAACGGTGACTGCGTCGGGCTGGCTGTTGTCGGGGGTGACGACACTTCCACAGGCATAGTATCCGCGGACAGGTGTGCTGATGACGTTGCTCCCCGGGTCGATATAGGCTTTGTTGCCGCTGATGAGGACTTCGTAGTCGTTGCCGTTGATGGTGACGGTCTCGCTGCTGTTGCCGTCCCACTGCACCGAAGTACCGCTGACGGAGGTCTTCTCGCCCCCATGAAAGCCTTCGGCGGTGAGCCTAATGGCTCCCTCGGGAAGGCCTCTCAAGCCCTCCTCCTTCTGGCACCCCGCCAGCAATAGGGCCGCCAAAACTAAGATATTCCTCAATTGTCTCATGTTTTTGTCTTTTTGATTTGAAAGTGCAAATATACAAACTTTTTTTGAATTACGGGTAATAAAATGCAAGAAATGGCGTTAAAGAAATACTTAAGAACGCAATAAAAAAATAATACCATGGAAGAAAACAAATGTCTGTTCAAGAAGAACATCGTTCTGGGTGTTAGCCTCGTGCTGGCAGCCCTCGTGCTGGGTATCTTTATGGTCTGCACCATCAAGACCCTGAAATCGTACGACGACACCGTGACCGTCCGCGGTCTCTGCGAGAAGGAGGTGCCGGCCGACCGCGTGGTGCTGCGCATCAGCTACTCCGCTCAGGACAACAACCTCGTCAACCTCCGCCACGCTGTGGAGGACAACGATAAGGTCATCATCAGCATGCTGAAGCAGGAAGGCTTCACCGACGACGAGATCAAGTACACCTCGGCACGCATCAACGACCGCTACGATAGCTACTACACCTCGAATATCACCTACCGCTACGGTGCCAGCCAGACCATCAGCGTCTTCACCTCGAAGATGGACCTCGTGGGCAAGCTGCAGAAGACCATCGACGCCGACCTGCTGAAGAAGGATATCATCAGCAGCAGCTACGCCAGCTACGAGTACCACGGCCTCAACGAAATCAAACCCTCGATGATTGCCGAGAGCCTCAAGAATGCCCGCTCGGCGGCCGACGAGTTCGCCAAGAACTCCGGCAGCGAGATTGGCAAGATGCGAACCGCCTCGCAGGGCTATTTCGAGGTCGACGACCTCGACGAGAACACGCCGCAAATCAAGAAGGTCCGCGTGGTCTCCACTGTGGAGTACTACTTGAAATGAAAGATTCTGTAATCATCTATTCCGGCGGGCTCGACTCGACGACGCTGCTCTATGAGGAGCAGCAGCGGGTGGCGCTAGCCGTGACGTTCGACTACGGCAGCAATCATGCCGCGCGCGAAATCGCTTGCGCGCGGCATCATTGCGCCCTCCTGGGCATCGAGCACCTGGTGATAGAACTGGGTTTCATGGGGCAGTATTTCCAATCGTCGCTGCTCAGCGGCGCCGACGCCATCCCCAGCGGCAACTACGACGAGGAGAATATGAAGAGCACCGTGGTGCCTTTTCGCAACGGCATCATGCTGAGCATCGCCTGCGGACTGGCTGAGAGCCGCGGCCTCAAGCGCGTGCTGATAGCCAACCACGGGGGCGACCACGCCATCTACCCCGATTGCCGTCCGGAGTTTATCGATGCAATGGATGCGGCCATGCGTGCCGGCACCTACGTCAATGTGGAGATTGCAGCACCCTACACGAACCTCAGCAAGGCCGACCTCGTGAGGCGCGGCGCCAAGCTGGGCGTCGACTACAGCCAGACCTACTCGTGCTACCGCGGCGGCGAGCAACACTGCGGCACCTGCGGCACCTGCACCGAACGCCAAGAGGCCTTCCTTGAAGCCGGCATCCCCGACCCCACGGCGTATGAAAAATAGGGAGTTAAAGAAGTTAAGAAGTTAAAGGAGTTAGAGACAAATGATGGCTGTCGCGTATGTTATCTGTTAGAACTATTGGCTTTAACTTCTAGCGAGCGCAGCGAGCGATAACTTCTCTTATTCTTTAACTTCTCAAAAGAAAATAAAAGATGTACTACGTTAAGAAACATATTGAAGTCTCAGGCGCTCACCAGCTGACGCTCGACTACCCCAGCAAATGCACGCAGCTGCACGGCCACAACTGGCAGATTACCATTTACTGCAAAGCCAAGGAGTTGAACCATAACGGCATGGTGGTGGACTTTTCGAGCATCAAGAAGAGTATCGTCGACAAACTGGATCATCAGGTTATCAACGACGTGATTGGCTGCAACCCCACGGCGGAGAATATCGCCCGCTGGTGCCAGCAGCAGGTGCCCAACTGCTACCGCGTCGACGTGCAGGAGACCACCGGCAATACCGCCACCTACGAAATCGACGAATGATGAAGGTTAACGAGATATTCTACAGCCTCCAGGGGGAGGGCTATTACGCAGGCACCGCCGCCGTCTTTGTGCGCCTCAGCGGCTGCAACCTGCAGTGTCCTTTCTGCGACACGCAGCACGAAAGCGGCACCGAGATGAGCGATGAGGAGATAGCCCGCGAGGCTGCCAAGTATCCCGCCCGCCTGGTGGTAATCACTGGCGGTGAGCCGTCGCTGCAGCTCACCAAGAGTCTCGTCGACGCCCTCCACGACGAGGACAAATTCGTGGCTGTAGAGACCAATGGCACCCACCGGCTGCCCTCCAATGTCGACTGGATCACTCTCTCGCCCAAGGACCTCTACCTCGGCGACGAGGCCCGCGTGGACCTCGCCATCGTTGACGAGATTAAGGTGGTCTTCGACGGCGAGCATGAGCCCCACATGTATAACGGCATCATGTGTACCCACGCCCGCTTCCTGCAGCCCTGCGATACCGGTGACCCCGTCCGCAACGCCGAAATCACGGCCAAAGCCATCGAGTATATCAAGAAAGACCCACGATGGAAACTCTCCCTGCAAATCCATAAGATATTAAATATACGATGAACCGCGAACAAGATAACCTTCAGCTGTTAGGCCACAAGGCCGACATCCCCGAGACCTACGCCCCTGAGGTGCTCGAAGCCTTCGAGAACCGCCATCCTGAGCGCGACTACTGGGTGCAGTTCAACTGCCCCGAGTTCACCTCGCTCTGCCCCATCACGGGACAGCCCGACTTCGCCGAGATACGCATCCTCTACATCCCTGACAAGCGCATGGTGGAGAGCAAGAGCCTGAAGCTCTATCTCTTCTCGTTCCGCAACCACGGCGACTTCCACGAGGACTGCGTGAATATCATTATGGATGACCTCATCAAGCTGATGGAGCCCCGCTATATCGAGGTGCTGGGCCTCTTCGTTCCGCGTGGCGGTATCAGCATCCATCCCTACGCCAACTACGGCCGTCCCGGCACCAAATATGAGGCCCTCGCCGAGGAACGCCTCCGCAACTACTCTTCCCTTATCTTACCGTCGGCTCCGCGCCGGTAAAGCGTGAAATGCCCCTTGACTTTCTCGAGGAAGGGACTGAGGGCATGCGTCGAGCGTCCGTAATACTCGTCGTAAAGGATGCAGAGCCGTTTCTTCGACCGCGAGAGGGCCACAAAGAGACGCCGTGCATCTTCCTGAATCTGTTTTTCTGTCCAGCTCCGCGACCCTGGGTAGTTGCCGTCGATGGCGCGGTAGACGAGGACGGTATCGAACTCCAACCCTTTGGCTTTGTGTACGGTGGAGATGATGTAGCGCTCCTCCAATGAGCCGCCGCAGAGGTCGGCCTCCTTGCTGGTATTGAGGTCGGTGATGTAGCGCTCCAACTGCTGCCGCAGGGTGGGGTAGAGGTCGGTGCGGATCAGGTCGCACTCGAGGTAATGCAGCAGATGCCGCCACTTGTCGATAGGTTCGATAAGTCCCGCCTCAAGCAGTTTTTCATAGGTGTATTGTAATTCAGAAACAATCCCCCCCTGCACATTTGTCTTGTCTCCTGTCTCCTTATCTCCTGTCTCCTTAAATCCATGCAGATACAGCTCAGCATACCTCTCGTGGAACTTGTCCACCTCCTTCTGGTGGTCGCTGACGAAATTCCGCTGGGCGGCAATCATCTGTGTGGCGTTGAGGTGGCAGAAGTTGAGCAGCGAGAGCGTGGCCATAATGTCGTCGTCGGCACGGTGGCTGTTCTGCCCCTCGAGGTGCAGCACCTCCAGCAGATGTACCAGCTTGTACTGTCGCAGCCGCGGCCGCACCAGACGGATGTATTTCAGTGTGTCGAAATAGCGCGGACACACCGCTTCCAAAACATTTGTCTTATCTCCTGTCTCCTTATCTCCTGTCTCCCTTATCAGATTGTTGCGAAGTATCTGGTAATCATACTCCACATTGTGACCCACCAGCACCTTGCCCTTGCAGTAGTCGAGGAATTTCTTCAATCCCTCGGCACGCGGATAGCGTTTACTGGTGCGGTACACCTCCAGCATGGGGTTCTCGTGGCCTCCCACCGTCTCGGGCAGTTCCTTGTCGGTCTCAAGGATGATATTGAAGGGTTTGCCCACCACCTTTCCCTGCCGCACTTTGACGGCGGCAATTTGGATGATGTCGTCGTGGTAGACGTCGAGGCCGGTGGTTTCGGTGTCGAAGATGACGAGCTCTTCGTTATCGTAAACATGGACGAACTCCTGAATGTACGAGCTATCGGGATAGCGCAGGAAATCGGTGGGCAGCAGCGCCACGCGCCGCATGTCGCGCATGAAGTTGCGTGCCGCCGTGTAGGTGGGCAGGACATGGAGGCCCCACAGCAGGCGTGCCCATGCGATGAAGACCGTCTCGTCGGTCAGCACGCTGAGGTGCGCCATCAGCAGTCGCATGGCGGGCAGCGAGAAGAGGTCGGTGCCGCTAATCTTGAAGTGGCTGATACCCATGCCGCTCATCACTTCGCCTATCTCGTCGGCTTCGCGGTTGGTGCTCACCAGAATGGCTACTTTTCCCTCCTCGTCCATCTCTCCATAGCGCTTGGCGAACCGTGCCGCATAGTAGCTCTCCAGTTGTGCGTCGCCGACGTTGAGGAGGCAGAGGTCGGAAGGGGCGTGAGGTGCCTCGGCGACCGGAGTGGAGCCAAGGTTCCCGAAGGCCGCCGGCGATGCCTCGCTACCTTTAGTACCCACAAAGTAATTGCTCCCCAGGTTCTTCTCGGCGAAGTCGTTCTGCAAATCCAGTAGGTATTTCGGCGAGCGGTAGTTTGTGTGCAGGTAGTGGATATTCCCCTCGCAGCGTCGTTTTAGCGCCTCAAGGGTCTCCTGTTTGGCCCCGATGAACGAGAAGATGGCCTGCTGCTCGTCTCCTAGATACACGATGGTGGCATCTTCCGCAGCCAGCAGGTCCACCAGCGCGAACTGCAGCGCATTCAGGTCCTGCACTTCGTCAATCTCAATCCAGCTGTAGCGCCTGGTTGCATTTGTCTTATCTCCTGTCTCCTTATCTCCTGTCTCCTTCAGATGCCTGTACGCTATCACCAGCAAATCGTCATAATCCAGCAGGTCGTTGTCCTCTTTGTAACGCTCGTAAGCTTTCGCCAGCCGCATCATGTTCGCCGCTGGTAGCTCTTCGAGGATGCTGTAGCGCTGAATCAGATTGTCGATATTTGTGTAAATGTCGGCGATATTCTCCTCGTCGAAGGGTCGTCCCAGCACGTCGCAGAGTTTCGTCACGCTGCCGGCGTGGAACAGTTCGTTGTGCAGCACTAGTTCGCCCCGCATGCCCATTGTCATCTGCTGAAGGCCGTGCTGGAAACGCATTAATTCCGTTGTGCGGCTTTGGATGTGCATCTTTTTGCAGAGTTCCTCCTGGATGATGCTGTCTACGTCGCTCTCGTCGATGATGGCGCTATTGTGGTTTACAATACCTTCATTAAAAAGTAGTTGGGAACAATAACGGTGAATATTCCCCACGAAGAGGTCGTCGGGCACGGGATTGCCGGTGCGGTCGGCGATACGTTGTGCCATCCCTTTGGCAGCGCGGTTGGTGAAGGTGAGACACAGCATGTTGCGGTATTCCACCCCCTGCTCGTGGGCATGTACCACGCGCTCGGTGAGGATATCTGTCTTTCCGCATCCCGGCGGCGCCAGCACCAGATGCCGTCCGCCGCTAATCTCTATCGCTTCCCGCTGCCACGGGTCAAATTGCCGTTCCATTCCTTTAGTTTAACATGCAACTATACTATATTTTTCAGTATCCAACGGTGAAAGAATGGGTCTTCTATCTCATAGTGCGGTGTTCGGATGATAAAACCTGCCTTAATAAGACGCTGCAGTGAACTATAAGAAGTGCTGGCAGCCTGGCTCCGATTCTGCATGGGTTGCTTCATCTCTGCCAATTGTCGTAGGGTGAAGCGGTCGGTGCGGTTTAGGTTTTGCCATAGTCGTTCATAATCTAAATCGTGCATCGTTATTAACGCTTCGACAGCCCTCGAAACCACGTCTTCCTTGCAACCTTGATACGTGAACATATCCCATACCTGTGAGGCGAGTTGTTGTGTGTAGTAGGGGTGGCATGAGGTAAAGTGTAGAATTTCACTGGCTACACCGGAACTCGTTTTCGGCATACGGTCAACGATATAGGCGTGGAAATCATCATAGGGTATCTTGGGTAGCCGTATCATCTGACCAAAATGATAAAATGGGGAGGTCTTTTTCTCGAAGATAGCTTCCATCATCGACTCTTGACTGCCCATCAGAATATAGTTTAGATTCTCTTGTTTTTGCATTAACGACCTCAGTTGTCGGTCTAATCCTTTCTTGATTTTGACCACCTCTTGGAATTCGTCAAGCACCACTATCATGCGTCGGCTGGGCTGTGTTACTTTCCCCACCAATGCCATTGCATCCTCCAGAAGAACCCCGCTATTGGCCAGCGGCTGGAAGCTGACCTCCATTGCGCCTGTAACAGCATTTGTGGAGAGAATGGGAGCTATTCGGAAATGGGTCATTGCATGACGTACTTTTTCCAATGGGAATATCTTGAAAACAGACTTCACCAACTGTGCAGCGAAATCCTCAACGCTCAACGAGTATTGTAAATCTATTTGGATTTGAGGACGGTCGATGCCGGAAAGCACCTTGTAGACCAAACTACTTTTTCCGAAACGTCGTGGACTGATAAGTACGATATGGTTTTCGCTGTCTAATTTCTGACTCAAAAGGGCTGTTTCTGCCACTCTGTCGGTAAAGAAATCGCCATCTACGATTGTGCCAAACTTGAAAGGGTTCATATACTTAGCGTTTTAGTGTTGCGAAATTTTTCGCAACGAAATTTTTCGCAAAGATACGAAAAGTTTTTGAATTGGCATTTATTTTTCATTTCAATGGTATTCTTTTCTCTGCTATCCCTCGTCAGTGAAAAGCGTGACGGTGGGCAACTGCTCACGAATCAGCTCGAAGTTGAAGGATGTCTGCACCTGATGCTCGTCCACATCAAGTGCGAAATAGGTATCCAGATTGAGCGGCATCAGGTTATCTCCCGAAAAACTTTCTCTTCTGATTTCCCAGCCCTGTAAGGGCGGCAGTGTTTAGCCGTGGGCGAGAGCCCACGGTAAGAAAAAAAACCATCCTTATGTAGCCCCGGAGGGGCGGCACTAACCAACCTTTCTTTTGGTAAAAATGCAGAATTCGCCTCCCTGTTTTGGACGTTTTTATTGTATAGGTTCAAAAAAATTACTGATGTAATAAATTCATTTACAGTATTCTATATTTATCAAAAATAAAAAATTTGCAAAAATGAAAATTCTTTCGTAATTTTGCCCCAACGAAAACATGTTGAACGAATATAGAATATAGACCCGGAAAACAATAGTAATTAAGAGATAAAAGACGAAGCGTTTTCGCTTTTCTAATAGCAGGTCCGAAACCTAGGAAATTTCTGACAACTACACTGCGAAGAAAGCAGAAACGCTCGCGTGGTATCGCGAGCTTTCTTGTTAGCAGTGTAGGTTATTCCTAGGACCTCGGACTTGAACAAAGAAGTTCGCGGTTTTTTTTATGTCATTTCAAGAAAGCAAACAAACCTTTTTATAAACCTTTTAAAACACAACAAAAATGAAAAAAAACATGATTTTGACCGGCGCTTTTGTCGCCATGATGTGCTTCTTCGGCATGTCGAATGCAAATGCTCAGTCCGAAGAGGTTGAAATTAAAGAGTATTGCACCATTGATCAAGTACAGGAGAGTGATGCCCTTCATGGCCGTGGCATCGGCGAGAGCCGCAACCAGCAGCAAGCTCGTTCGAAGGCTCGTGCAGCCGCCATTCAAGAATTGGGCGAGAATATCCAGATGAATCTCAAATCTTTTGCCCAGAACTTCAACAGCTCTGTCACACTTAATGATGACGAAGAGTATATCGATGTTTCCAAGTCTCTGAGCCAGCGTATTGTTAATCAAAACCTTCAGAGTTTGAAGACGGTCTGCGAAAAAGGCGTTACCTATACTAATGCCAAAGGTGTCAAGATGTACAAGTACTATCAGATGGTTGAATTTGACAAGAACAAGGTGGAAAAGGCAGCCTATGATGGTCTGAAAGCGGAAGGTGCTTTGAAGGCTGGCTATGAATATCAGCAGTTCCGAAAAGATTTTGACAAGATTTTTTCGGACAATCCTGAAGGCGAGTAGTTTTTTATGGGGATTATCGCAGGGTTGAACTCTGCGATAATCCTTCTTCATGCAATAGGCTTTATGAAAAAAAAGTATATTATCTCTTTTTTTGTAGTGGCTTGTTTGTGTGTGGTGTCTGGCTGCAAGCATGTAGAATCTGCCAAAATGGCTTTGGAGGCGGAACTTGATAACAGCGAATACCAGTTAGTCAACAAGCGAATCATTGTTTCGGGTGTTGGTGAAAGCCGAAACCAGCAACAAGCTCGCGACAAGTCGCGAGCCGCCGCACTTGATTCAGCAGCAGCAATCCTGCGAGAATCTGTGCAAGCCATTGCTGCGGAACGGGGCTTTGCTGTAATCCCTATTGAGGATTTTCAATTTGCGAACACTCAAACAATGGAGCAGCGCACTACTACATTTAACAATGACAATGGTGCCCGTGTTTACCGCAGTTACCAAACTTTGAGTGTTGAGATAGAAACTCCACTTAAAGAGATTTTTAAGAAGTTGGGCTCAAACGACGACTATAAATGGTTCATGTTCTTGCGCGATATGGACCGAACAATTGAACAAAAAGCAAAAAAACAATGATGACAATGGACAAGATTTCCAATATTAGAAAGGCTCTCGTAATCTTTGCTACTATTATCTCTGCCAACATGGTTTATGCTCAGGGAGTTCCTGATTGGTACGACGAAAGCAGCAGGAGAGCTAATTATCCTGATAATGTTTATTATTGGGGAATAGCTTATGGCGAGGTGACATCTTCATCTTCAGGGAGCAAAGTCATTCAAAAAGCTGAGCAGGATGCCAAGGCCGAGGCGCTTTCGAAAATATTGGTGTCCTTGAAAAGTAGAACAACATCTTCCGCGGTCAGTACTGCAATGACTACAGCGAATGGGGTGGATGAACAGTATGTTGAGCAGTTCTCGTCGTTGACCAATATCAATGTAGCATTCAAGGATGTTCCTGGGCTGCAAAGCCAGCACTATAAAAAGGGTTCGACTGTGATGGCGTTTGCTTATGTCAAGAAAGCAGACTTGATTCGCTATTATGATAGGAAAATAACCGCTTCTTTGAGCAAGATTGAGACGGCACTTGACAATGCCGCTGAACTTGTCAGGCACGGCGAGAAGATTAAAGCCCGCTCGACGGCCCAGACGGCCGTACAATATGTCGCCGACCTTGAGAACGCACAACGCATTTTGCTTGCGGTGTCCAGTAATGCCGACATCCAGTCCGACGAGTCTTCGAAACTGACTAAAAGGCTGGTGGCTCTGCTCGCCGAACTGAAGAACTCTACAGCCATCTATCTTGACTGCAAGGCATACGCCCATGATAATAAACCATATCGGTTGTTTAGCAATGACTTGAAAGGAATTCTGTCAAAGCTAGGGTGTAATTTTGTCAACAGTCGAGAAGATGCGGACTGGGTGATTTCCGTCGAGGCAGATGTTTCTCGTGAGAATCATGTGAGCGGGGCTTATTTTGTATGGATCGACGGTGCTGTCGCCGTTCGCAACAATGCCACCTCGAAAGTGATTTACAACGAACAAATCTCGTCCATTTCGGGCACCTCTGACGGAATTAAAGGTGCACATACAGCGGGTTACGCCCAGGCCTCGGCGAATGCCTACAAGGAGGTGGCCAAGGCGGTCGGAAATAAGATCTCGGAAATAATAAAACAATAATAATATGAAGAAGATATTAGTATTACTGGCAGGGATATTCATGTTGGTATCTTCCAGAGCACAGGAAGCTCCCAAGATAGCGGTGCTTGTATATGGGAACAATAGTGGTGTGAATGAGTTCATTCAGAACGAACTTATTACCGCTTTTACTGATGATGGAACCTATATCGTTTGTGAACGACAGGAGGAATTCATTGCTTTGATTAACAAGGAGCATTCATTCCAGCAATCTGGTATGGTGGATGATAGATATATTATTCAGATGGCTAAGAAGTTGGGTGCAGAGTATGTCTGCTGTTTCAAAATGCTGGATATAGTGTTTGGGGAACAACCAATAGCTGCCCGCATCCTTTCCGTTGAGAAGGGAACTGTTGTCCGTTCCGTGCAATGGTCTGGAGTGATGAATAGTATGAACGATGTTCGTGCGGCGGTCAAAACAATCTGTCGTAAAATGACGAGAAGCAGTGATTTGTAAAACTTAAAAATCAATTAAATATGAAAAAAGCCTTTCTTATAGCCGTTTTAGTCGCCCTTTCATTGACCGTGGCGGCACAGAAAAGAGTGGCTGTTTACGTGGAGGGAAAAGATGCAAAACTTTCAGCTGAAGTTGCCGGTGAGATGGTGAGGGCTATTTTCTGGGGATTATGTACAGGGGTTGGCATCGCTGCTATAATCAGCACGTCTCCTATGAATGTTGATGAAGGAGAAGAATGGAAGCCGTTGCCTTTTGGTGTGGCTTGTGCCGGAACAGCCCTATGCGCTTCCCAGTTCATCTATAAGATTATGAAACCTAAAATAGGAAAGAATAAAATCAAAAAAGCAATCAACATGTACAACAGTTCCCGTAATGCCTGGGCCGACAATCTGGAACTCCAATTTGGTTTCACCCCCACAGGTGTTGGACTGACCTTGAATTTCTAAATTATGAAAACATTAATATTCTAATATTATGAAACGATTCTTTTTTTTGCTCGTATTTGTGAGCATAACATTGATTGGTTATGGACAGCAAAAGGTGGCAGTTTATGCACCGGAAGAGTCTAATTCCGGATTTGATGTCCAAACGAAGGAATT
>CADCEC010000020.1 GCA_902800395.1 uncultured Bacteroidota bacterium
GATTGTGTTTTCTAGCATAGAACTCGCTCATGTGTACAATCTGAATAAAGTCGGTCTGAAAAACTTCGAAAGGTTAGTAGAAGAACATGGTATACTGAGTATAGCCGGACATAGCCACACATTGAACGACTCTGTGAAAATCGTGTGGTATAACCAGACAAGAGTGCTGAGACTCTTCTCCCATATTAATGATGAAACACTCGTCACTAAATATGTAGAGACGATCATCAGAAGAACTTTCGGCACCAAAGATGCAATGAAACTCGAAAAACCGGTACCAAAGAATAATATTGTAATAAGGTAAATTCCAATTTAGCAAACAACAAACAACTACCAATATGAAAAAAGTTATCATAATTTCAACCAGTCTCCGCCCCGGCTCGAACAGCCACGCTCTGGCGGAGCAGTTTGCCAAGGGTGCGGAAGCCGCCGGCCATCAGGTGGAAATCGTTTCGCTGCGTGGCAAAGAGATAAAATTCTGCGTCGGCTGCCTCTCGTGCCAGCAGACGGGTGCCTGCATCTTCAAGGACGATGTGCCCGCCATCATGGAGCGCGTGCTGAACGCCGACGTTGTCTGCTGGGCCACCCCCATCTACTACTACGAGATGAGTGGTCAGATGAAGACCCTCATCGACCGCATGAACGCTATGTACCCCAAGGACTACCGCTTCCGCGACATCTACCTGCTGACCACCGCCTTCGAGAACGAGGCGCACG
This sequence comes from uncultured Bacteroidota bacterium, assembly GCA_902800395.1. Classification (GTDB taxonomy): domain Bacteria; phylum Bacteroidota; class Bacteroidia; order Bacteroidales; family P3; genus Colimorpha. The sequence continues at coordinate 718 of CADCEC010000020.1, forward strand.
TCCCCGCACGAGCCGAGGGCGGCTTGCAAGGCTGGATTGATTGCTTCGGCAAGTCTTCCCTCAAAGGCCACCTCTTCTGCGGCGGCGTGGGCGCCCCTAACGAGATTTCCGGCAACGCCAAGCTGCAGGAAGCATACGAAATGGGCAAAAACATTTAAGCCATGATACTCTATTTTTCGGGCACAGGCAACAGCTTGGCCATCAGCCGCCAGTTGGCAGAGAGGCTTGGCGAGCAGGTGATGCCGCTCAACTTGGCGGTAAAGCATGACCTTTCACAGGAAAGGCGAATAGGTCTTGTGTTCCCATGTTATTGGTTCAACGCGCCGCGTGCGGTGACCGAGCTGATGCCGCGCCTCCAGCTCTCCGAAGAGGCTTATGTCTTCATCGTCATCCCCTGTGGGGCGCAGGCGGGCAACGCCATCTGGACGGTGCGGCGGATGCTGGCTGCCAAAGGTGTCGAGGTGTCCTACAGCCACAAGATTCGTGTGCCCGACAACAGCGCCGTTGGCTTCGGCCGCAACCCCAACGACCAAGTGTGGAAGTTCGACCGCTATGCCGGACGCTTGGAGCGTATCGCCGCCGACATCGCCGCAGGGGTACACCGCTGCCACTATGCCTGGTGGGGGTTGGCTGGAGCCTTGTGCGCCATTCCCGCCGTGCAGCGTCGCACGCTGCCCATGCTCACGCCGGCAGTAAATCTTGACAAGTGCATCGCCTGTGGGATATGCAGGGATGTCTGTCCGCAAGACAATATCACCATTGTCGACGGCAAAGCCCTTTGCGGCACCGACTGTGCCCAGTGTCTCGCCTGCGTCCATTTCTGTCCGCAGCAAGCCGTGGAGCTCAACAGCAAAACCACCCCCCAAGCCCATCAGTACCATCACCCGAAGGTGACGGTCACCGATATGCGTTGATTTATCCATTTTGGATATGTCAAAATAATTTTGCTATATCGCTTAACTTTTGTATCTTTGCACTTTCAAATTTAATCGACAAGAGATGACTACAGATAAGCAAAAATCCGCAGCTGCAGAGGCTTTTGCCTCCAAGTGGAGCGGTACAGGATATGAGAAAGGCGACACGCAGAAGTTCTGGCTCGAACTGCTACAGAAGGTGCTAGGGGTGGAAGACCCTTATTCCCTCGTTGAGTTCGAGGACAAGGTGATGGTGGATAACACCAACTTTATGGATGTCTACCTGCCCGCCACTCATGTGCTCATCGAGCAGAAGAGCGTTGGAAAGAACCTAGGTGCACCTATCCACCAGAGCGACGGATCGCTACTCAGCCCTTTCCAGCAAGCTAAGCGATACAATAGCGAACTTCCCTACTCAAAGCGAGCCCGCTGGATAGTGACCTGCAACTTCGCCGAGTTCTGGGTTTACGATATGGAACAACCTAACGGCGAGCCGCAGAAGATAATGCTGAAAGACCTCGGGAAAGAATACTACCGCTTGCAGTTCCTCGTTGACCAGAAGAGCGAGCATATTAGCAAGGAGATGCAGGTGTCGATGCAGGCAGGCGAGATAGTGGGAAGAATCTACGATGCGCTGCTGAAACAATACGACGATGCCTCTCCCGAAGCCCTCCGCTGGCTCAATATCCTCTGTGTGCGTATTGTCTTCTGCCTCTATGCCGAGGATGCAGGTATTTTCGCCCACGACCAGTTCCACGACTACCTGGTGCGTTATGATGCCGAAGACCTCCGTTCTGCCCTTATCCGACTCTTCGATACCCTCAATACGCCGCAGGACAATCGCAGCAAATACCTGAAGGAAGACCTCAAGGCGTTCCCTTATACCAACGGCGGCCTTTTTGCCGAAGAGATTGAAATACCGCAATTCACAGACGAATTAAAGAAGACTCTGCTCGACAATGCCAGCCTCGATTTCGACTGGAGCGAGATATCGCCTACCATCTTCGGAGCCGTTTTCGAGAGCACGCTGAACCCCGAAACTCGACGTAGCGGCGGTATGCACTACACCAGCATCGAGAACATCCATAAGGTCATCGACCCGCTGTTCCTCAACGACCTCCGTCACGAACTGGACGAGATACTGGACGAGAAGGTGGAAAAAGAGCGAAAGAAGAAACTCGACGCCTATCAGCAAAAGCTGGCCAGCCTTACCTTCCTCGACCCCGCCTGTGGCAGCGGCAATTTCCTCACCGAGACCTATCTCTCGTTGCGCCGTTTGGAGAATGAGGCCATCGTTGCCCGTCATCATGGTCAGTCGTTCCTTGGCTTCGAGGAGGCCAACCCCATCAAGGTCAGCATCAACCAGTTCTACGGCATCGAGATAAACGACTTCGCCGTCACCGTAGCCACCACAGCCCTCTGGATTTCCGAAGCCCAAATGCTCCGCGAGACCGAGAAGATAGTGCAGCACGACATCGACTTCCTGCCGCTGAAAAGCTACAGCAATATCCGCGAGGGGAATGCGTTGCGGATGAATTGGGACACTTTAAGTGAACCTCAAAAAATAAATGCCATCTATGCGGAGCGACTAAACGTCTATGAGACAACAGATTTAGAGTCTGTCATCGGCGTATCTGAGCCAGAAGTAAAATATGGTACAATTAATAAGGAAGTTGATGTTATCGCGAGGAATGTTGTGCATAAAGATATTGAGGATATTTTGCAGAAAGGGAAAGAACCTATTGAATATGATTATATCATAGGCAATCCTCCATTTGTTGGATACTCTCTGCAAAGTAAAAGTCAGAAAGATGATACACTTTCTGTTTTCGTTGACTACAATGGGAAACCATACAAAACTGCTGGCAAAATTGATTATGTTGCCAATTGGTTCTTCAAAGCGGCACAATTTGTATCCAGAAAAAGAACACACTGTGCATTTGTTGCAACCAATAGCATAACGCAGGGCGAGCAAGTCGCTGCCATATGGAGGCCTTTGTACGATAATTTTGGTATTCATATTGATTTTGCATACCGTACTTTTCGTTGGGACAGCGAATCAGACAGCAAAGCACATGTCCATTGTGTAATCATTGGTTTTTCAGCTGTGTCTGATGATAAACCTAAGACAATTTTTGTTTCCGATAAACAATCCATTCAAACAAACAACATCAATGCTTATTTGATAGAAGGAAAAAACGTATGGGTAAATAGCATAAATAAACCTATCTGTAATGTTCCACAAATGATTTCAGGAAATCGTCCAACGGATGGTGGATATCTTTTGCTGGACGAAAAAGAAAAAGAGGAGTTAATTAATACCGACCCATTATCCGAGAAATACATAAAACAATTTATGATGGGCTATGAGTTTATCAATGGGGTAAAACGGTATTGCTTGTGGCTTGTTGGTATTCAACCAAATGATTTGAGAAGTATGCCACGAGTGCTCGAACGTGTACGTCTTTGCAAGGAGGCTAGATTAAATAGTCCTGATGAAGGAAGGAGGAAATTGGCCAACACTCCCACACTAATGAGAGAGCAAGTCAATCCTGAAAGTTTTATCGCAATACCCAAAGTTTCATCGCAAAGTCGAAAATATATTCCAATGGGATATCTAGATGAATCAGTTATTGCTGGTGATAAACTGTTTATGATTCCTGATGCATCTCTATATCATTTTGGTATACTTATGTCTAATGTACACATGGCTTGGACTCGTATTGTTTGCGGCAGATTAAAAAGCGACTATAGTTATTCAATAAATATCGTCTACAACAACTTCCCGTGGCCTAATCCCACCGGCGAGCAAAAAGCAAAGATTGAACAAACAGCACAAGCCATCCTTGATGCCCGTGCTCTTTATCCCCAAAGCAGCCTCGCCGACCTTTACGACGAACTGACGATGCCTGCCGAACTCCGCAAAGCCCATCAGGACAACGACCGCGCCGTAATGCAGGCCTACGGTTTCGACATCAAAACCACCACAGAAACATCCTGCGTTGCAGCACTCTTCAAACTCTATCAAGAGTTGACCAAGAAATAAAGAGGTATTTATGCTGCAGGACATTTTCGATAGGGAAGGGAACATCATCGGGAGCGTGGAAACCGTACGGATGGAGACGAAGTACGGCGACGGTCGCGGTCATGTGGTGGAGGTGGTGGTTACCGATGACCTGAGCATGTCTGACTTCAGGGGGATGGACCTGCGCAATGCCAACTTCCACGGGATGGATCTCAGTCAAGCCAATTTTTATCAGGCAAACTTGGAAGGCGCCGACTTCCGCAACGCTCGACTGCGTTACACCAACTTCTATGATGCCAACCTGAAGGATGCCGACTTTCGAGGGGCAGATATGCTGTGTGCGTTGTTCGACCGCTGGAAAAAGGAGGAAATGATATACGACCGCACTACCAAGTTTCCGCCGCCACCGACGTACAAGCCGCCCTTTTTATAACCCGATATGTGTCGCCCCGATGGTTTGACGGCTTGCAGCTCTTCGCCAACGCCGTCTATCGCAGCCGCACCCAGTCGCCGCTGGCCGAGGTCGACCCCTATTTCACCTTCGACTGCGGCGTGAGTACCGACCTTCTCGACCGTCGCCTGTCGCTGTTCGTCAATGTTAACGATGTGTTCGGCACCGTCCGCACCGGCGGCAGCAGCCTCAACCCCTACAACCCTTCCGTCAGCGAGAGCACCACCGACAGCCGCTACGTCAGCTTCGGCCTCACCTTCCGCCTCGGCCGCACCGAGATGGAGTCCCAGCAGACCCACGGCAAGAAGGAGCCGCGGAGGAGTGTTCGCGGTTAGTCAAAAAGCCTAGGCGGAGAAGAGTCTGTCGACCAGCGGATGACGTTCAGGAATGAGGAATCCCAGTTTGCTGTATACCAAAAGTGTTCGGAGCGCGCAATAGGGTGCGATTTCATCTTCTATCTCGTCGATGGAACGGCCAGGGCCGAAGTAGGCAGGTAAGAATGCATTCCAGAAGTTGATGGCCGCGTTCTTATCCATGTGATATAATTCACGCATTTTCGCTTCGGGAGTATATTTGACAGCCATCATGGTTACGCCGATGTCGAAGAGAGGATACCCGTAGCCCAACTCCCCGAGGTCGATAAACCAGCTTTGGTCACCACGGAAGATGACATTGCCGAAATGGAGGTCTCCATGGAGAGCGGTATCGGTATCGGGAATACCGTTGATGAAGCGGATGACCTTCTCCTGCTGCTCCGTTGTGAGATAGGGATGCTCCTGGATTATGCGGCGGTACTTTTTCTTGGTGGAAGAGAGCTGACTGGTGTCGACCTTAGTGGCATGAAGATCCTTGCAGAGGACAGCGAACTTCTCGCCGAACTCCTGTGCCCTGGAGGGTTCGTCGGCTATGGCCCTTGCGAAGGACTTCTTGCCCTGGATGCGACGAAAGACGATGCCTGTGCGCCCGTCGGCCACCTTGACAAGCTCTCCCGGCTCGGGAGTGGGGACACCCAAAGCGTATGCCTTGCAGGCACAGTCATATTCCAGCAATGACAAAGCTGTCCGCTCAGTGGAGTACAACTTCAGCATCAGGTCGGGGTTGCTCTTATGATTGTAGCTTTCGCCCATATATCCTCCCCCAGAGAGGACATAGTCATTCAGATCGATTTGCTTTGGTTCCATGGTTTAATAGTTAAAAATTAAAAGTTAAAAGTTAAAAGTTTTTTCACCTCTCACCTTTCACCTCATTTTCATGGTGCAAAAATACACATTTTTTTCCAATCAGCCAAATGCCGCCATGAAAACACTAACTTTTAACACTTCTTGGGGCGAGCTAAAGTCTTTCCGTGAGGCCGCCGTAGCTCTCGGCGGCTTGCTGGAGGGCTTCCTCGGTGGTGTACTGCTCGTAGAGGCGGCAGCGGGTGACGAGGCTTTGTGTCGAGCAACGCTCTGCCCCCGGGGAGGAGGAGGGTCTGACGCGCACCAGCGCCCAGCCGCGCATGGTGTTGGCAAACTCCTCGCCCACCAGTGCCAGGCAGCCGTCCACTTCGGTAAACTCGTCCTTCGCCACCTCGCGCACCCGCAGGAACCGCACCCTGGGGGTGCTTCCCTCGATGCGCTGTTCAGCGGTGTAGAGCAGCAGCTTCTCGTAGCGTTGTATGTCGCCGGGTTTTAAGTCGGTGAGCAATGCAGCGATGCCATCCACGCTGCCCAGCTGCTGTTTGATGGGCGTCAGGCTTCCATCGCTCACCGGCATATCGGGCATCAGGAACGAGGCGCCCTCCAGCGGTCCCTTGCAGGGCACAAAGACCACCGGCAGGCGGTTGGCCAGCGCCACGAAGTTGCCATAAGCCGTCTTGCGCTGTGTGAACATAGGCAGGCAGCCTGACAGCATCTGCCACAGCGCAATAGCGTGGCGCAGGCGTTGCCTCTGGATGAACTGCTGCCGTGTGCAGCTGCGTTTCTCCTTCGACCTTGACGAGCGCACAATCATCTGTCCTTGTTTGAGGTAGAACGTCACTCCTGCCCTCCTCACGCTGCCGTTCAGCAGCAATCCCATTGGTTTTTCTTTCTTCATAAATCAAGTCTCCTATCGTTTGGTTAACTTCAACTAGGTCATATGGACATCTGTTGTTCGTCTGTTGTTCGTTTGTTGTTCGTTTTTTAATCGAACAACAAACGAACAACAAATGTGTATCAAATGAGCAAAAGAGCTACTATATAGCATCTTACACTCATGTTGCCCCAAATGTCCACGCTGCAAAGATATATATTTTTCTCGATATATGCAAAACGAAGATGCGCAATAAATTCCTGTCGGTTGCGTTATTGTTCCTATAGATTATAGGAAATAATATTTTAAAACTCAACATTATGAAAAAAGCATTATTAACTTTGGCAGTGGCCGTGATGGCTTTGACCGCAGGAGCTCAGGCTCAGGAATCGGGCCGTAAGTTCAACGACAACAATTGGGTTATCGGTGGTACCGGCAGCTTCTCGCACGACAAGGAAGAGATTGCCGGCAACCTCGCCAACGAGACCACCCGCTACCGCATCGAAGTCTTCGGCGGCTACCAGCTCAGCGACCGCTGGCGTGCGGGTCTCACCTTCGGCTACTCGAACGCTCATATCACGACTCCCGCCCTCGACCTTGGCCACAGCGTCAACTACAAGGTTGGCCCCTACGTGCACTTCGACATCGTGAAGTGGAAACGCTGGACCCTCTTCGCCGAGGCCGAGTTCTTCTACATCTGGTCGCCCGAGAGCGTTCCGATGGAGGGTGACGCGATTACCGGAGAAATATCCCCTGCCGCCGGCATCGCAGCGAACCCCTTCACCGTCAAGGTCAACGCCTTCAGCTTCACCATCAAGCCCGGCCTCAGCTTCGCCCTCGACAAATGCCTCAACATCGACTTCAACCTCAACCTCCTCGGCTGGTACTACGCCTACAACAAGATGGAAGTTGTTCAAGGCACAGCCACCACGCCCGCCGGACAGGAGATGAACTCCAGCCACTGTGGCCTTACCCTCGACATGCTCGAGAGCTCCCCCGCCGACTACTGGGAGAAGATCTCCATCGGACTGACGTTCAAGTTCTAAACGGCAACAGAAAAGACAACGACGATGAAAAAAGTATTTTTAGCACTCGCAGTCGCGGCGATGGCTTTCGTCGGTTGCAGCAAGGATGACGACAAAACGATTGACAACCTCGCCGAGAAGATTATCGGGAAGTGGATGGAGGCCGAAATCAATGGGCAGCCTGCGCTGACTAATGATAAAACGGTCACTACTTTCCTTTCGAACACCAAGGCTACACTCAGCACGTCAAGGACCAACTTTTCTGAGACTCAGGTCCAATGGTCTGCCCATCTCGAGTTAGACGTCAATATCTCTGGAAACAAGATGACCCTCACTGGACATCCAGACGACAATGTCACAATAGTGCAAAAATACAGTGTCACCGCCATCGACGATGCCCAAATGTCAGCCAATTTCAAACATACCCGCTTTCTTAACGGCGAGACAATATCCCACAAGGAACAAAATAACCGCTACGTGAAGGTCACCGCTGACTACAGCGATGCCGTCCTCGGCAAGTGGGAGTGCACGGAGCTGACGGGCATCGAGACCTACAACGACGCCAACGCGCGGCTGGAGTTCTACCAAGACGGCACCTACAACTACTGGCGCAAGAACGGCGAAGGCCAGTGGGAGGCCGTGACCAACCGCGAGTTCCAGAACTACTTCGTGGACGGCACCCTGCTGGCCACGCGCTGGAAGAACCTGGGCGAGGAGGAGCTGCGCGAATGGTGGGAGATCGCCTCCATCGACGACAACGAGATGCAGTGGACAGCCCTGCGCTCTGCCGAGGGCGGCACGGTGGTGCAGACGATGAAGTGGGTGAAGGTGAACTAGAGAACCGGCTGATGAACTAATATGGGAGGGCGACGGTCGAACTTCACCTCAACACAGAGGGCTTGGGTTCTGTCACTAGTGTTTCTGTTTACATTAATGACAGCAAAAGCTCAGGACGAGCCTCCCATTGTGTTGAGCGGCGACCGGACAATCATCTATATCGACCGGCTCCCGTTGCGGGGCGATGAGACATTGATGGATGTCTTGCTGATGTACCCCGAGCAGATGGTTCAGGGTTTCGACGACCTGCTCGAGAGTTATCAGCTGCGCATGGAGAATGTGCCCGTTTCGTTGGATATCCGTCAATTCTTCACCTCCACGCCTGCCCGTGCGTGTACAAAGATACAGGTGTGCGAGAATCCGGGAGTGTCGAAAGGAACTACCGGATTGGGCGGAATTATCGACCTTACTATGCGGCGCAACGAAGAGGGTGTACATGGTCTGGCCGGTGTAGAAGCGGCGACATCCGCCGAGGTTTATCCTATGGGTAAGATTAATTATGGCCATACCGATTCTGCAGGACACTCCACGGATTTGTATGCCCATACAGGAGTGTCGATGAGCTGGCCGCACAATGATTTCAACATAGCGCAATATACGGACATCCATCTTAACCAGCATTTTGGAAGGCGAGACAGGCTGCTGACCTATCTGCGGCAAACTTATGAGCACGCCGCTCCATTGTCCCCCAAACAATACTATTTGGCGCGAGCCCGCTATTTCCACACCTTCAACGATATCGGCACGGAGCTGCTGTTGCTCGCAGGATATCAGTATGGCAATGACAAAACACTTTCAGAATACAACCAACTGCAAAAAAAGAGCCATACCAAGACGGGGACGCTGCTGTACCTGGTCGAGCTGAACACTCCGCTACCCTTCCTCGACGGGCTGAATCTGATGGCCGGTTGGGAGATGGACAGAGTGCGCTATCGCTATCAGCTGACTCAGGAGATGTTGGCAAGCTCGACTCCTTTCGAGGCTACCGACAACTATACCGTCATGAATAATGACATATACCTTCAAGTGGATTATTCCCTCGGTCCGGTAAAATTTTATTTGGGCGACCGTATCTCGTTGTACCGCTACGACATGCAGGCCTACAACGGGGACAATACGCGCAACGACAGTCGTAACTTCTTTATGGCGAGCATTGCTGCCACTCCAGCCCAAGGGCATCAGCTGCAGGCGGGATACTACCGGCGTTTCTTCAATCCGCACTACCTGATGGCTTTGCCCACCAACTATCCTCTGTCCGACGGAACATCATGGTCGTCACATGACACCCTTGCCGACGAACGGAAGGCGGAGGTGGCACGTCTGGCCTATATGTTCTCGGATAAGAATGTGAATGCCAGTCTGAGCACCCGATACATCCGTATGATTGATGACGGCTCGCAAACCCTGCAGGTGGATGCTGCCGCTTCGTGGATTGGGCGGTGGCTCATCCTCTCCGGGGGAGCCAATTTCAGCCGCAGCACAACTCTGGATGGCGAAAAAACATACGGGAGTGTCCGTCTGTCGCCGACATTCCGTCTGCCCCAACAATGGAGAATAGCCACCCAACTGATTCTCTACTCGCCGAATGCGCCCTACCGCAAGCTGAAAGGGACGGCGGCCTACGGAATGCTGGCTGTCGAGAAAAGAATCAGTGATATCCTTGATTTGTCACTCTTGTGGCACGACCCATTCGACGGAAAAAACAGTGCGCTCGTCTTCACCGCCAAAATCTTGTTCTAATAATTCAAATTTTCTTCGTACTTTTGCATTTCGTAAAACAAAGAACTTATTTATAGAAAATAATGATTTTAAATAATATCACGATGAAAAAAGTATTTTTAGCACTCGCAGTCGCGGCAATGGCTTTCGTCGGCTGCAGCAAGGACGAGGACAAAACGATTGACAACCTCGCCGAAAAACTCCAGGGCAAGTGGATTGTGGACACTGGTTTTAATGGTCAGCCCGAGTTGACTAACAACAAGGAGGTTATAACCTTCGTGTCATCCACCAAAGCCTATGCGAGCAGGTCGCGTGGGGAAATGGGTGGAGATTCTATTCATAATCCTAATCCGCCAGCTCCGCCTGATTCCAATTCCATGCCTGGTGCTCCCGGATGGGATAATTACGAAGAGTGCGATGTGACGATAGAAGGTAACACGGTGACACTTACGTCATATGGTCCAGAAGGATCCAAAAAGTCAGTCCAATATAAGATAAAATCCATTTCGGAGTCCGAGTTCACATGTGAAATCGTGCGTGATGCCCCCGGTGGAATAATGCCGCCTCCCGATTCTGCTGAAAACAATATCGAAGGACAGGGCCAGCGTTACGTGAGGATCACAGCCGACTACAAGCAGGCCATCCTCGGCAAGTGGGAAGGTCATGTCACCAATGAACAGGGCTCGGAGTTCGACGACGGCGAAGACCACCAGTGGGAATACCTCGCCGACGGCACCTTCCGCTACTACAGCCAGGACGGGAACGGCACCTGGGTGACGAACCCTAACCAGACACTTTCACAATACTTCGTGGACGGCACCCTGCTCTGCACCCGCTGGGTCATCGACGGCACCGAGAACCGCGAATGGTGGGAGATTGCCTCCATCGCCGACGGCGTGATGAACTGGACGGCCCTTCGCCAGCGCGAAGACGGCACCACCTACACCGCCACCTTCCAGATGACAAAAGTGAACTAAAAAAAAGGAGGCGTGCGAATTGGGTGATTGGGACAGGGGACTATCCCTGAAGTGAACCCCGAAAGTTGGACATAACTTAAAGGTTCACATGAAGCATAGATTAAGTTTGGAAGAAAAACTTGCAGCGATTAAAATGGTGGAGGAAG
>CADCEC010000021.1 GCA_902800395.1 uncultured Bacteroidota bacterium
AAAGCCGATGGTGAACCAGCTGCAATGCAACACCCTCATACAGCAGACAGCCATCGAGCCGATACTTGCAGAATTCGGCACACGTATGATGGCTTGGGGGCCGCTCGGCGGACAAGGGGTCGAAGGCATCGTGAAGAGTGAAGAGCTTGCCGCCATAGGTGCCAAGTATGGCAAAAGTGCCGCTCAGGTGGCCCTCCGGTGGCTGACCCAGCGTGGTGTTGTGGCCATCCCCAAGTCCAGTCACAAAGAACGTATGGCGCAAAATTTCGACATCTTCGACTTCACGCTGACCGCCGACGATATGGCCGCCGTCGCCAAGCTCAACCAGCACGACACGGGCACCATCGACTTCGGCGACCCGCAGTTTGTGAAGTACCTGATTGAGAATTACGGATAGCCTCTATGCGTGAGCGCATCGAGAGCCGTCACGGCATCCACACCGTCGAGCACGCCGAGAAGATTGGCCTCGGCAGCCGCCAGTACAAGCTGGTCTCCATCGACGGGAAGGAGTAAAACCCGCATTTATTCCTTCCGCAACAGCGAAGCCATCCGCCTCGGGAGCCACACCTCCCTGGCGGATGGCTCTTTATGTTGCATATTTAGTTCCCGGCTGGCACAATAAAAAAGGAATGTGTGCGTTATAGTGACAGAAATCTAAAAACAAATATATTATGGCAACAATGACAATATCCTACGACGGGCGGAGCAGCACGATGCGGCACCTCATAGAGGCGATGCTCTCGCTTGGCGCGAAGATTGAACAGAGCAGCCCCAGCACGGAACAGCAGATGGTGAAGGAAAGCCTCACCACGGCCTTCGACGAACTGCATGCAGGCAAAGCCCGCAAGGACGCACGAAAACTCTTCGCGTAATGGTCTCGTTCGATTACCTGCCCGAATTCGAGCGTCGAGCCAAAGTACTGGCCAAGAAATACCGCTCGTTTGTCGACGACTACAACACGTTCCTCGACGAGTTGGAGCGCAACCCTTTCGGCGGCACCCCGCTGGGCGGCAACACCTACAAGCACCGTATGGCCATCGCCTCGAAAGGCAAGGGCAAGAGCGGCGGCGCGAGGGTCATTACATATAATGTGCAGCAGACGGAGAGCGATGTCAACATCACGCTGATGTCCATCTACGACAAGTCCGAAATCGGCAATGTGTCCGACACCTATCTCCGTCAGCTGGTGAAAGAAATCGAGAGCAGGAAACAATAATGCCGTATGCTTTGGAATGTCCATAACTCGCTGATTATTACCCCCCCCAGTTTGCTGGTCTTGTAAACGGGAAGGGAGGAAACCCTATATTTATTGTTGGAGTCTCACCACCCTGCTGCCAGCGGGCGTACACGGGAGTACGCCCCTACGGCGGCGGGGCGGCTTTGTTTTGTACCCACATCGAAATTCACGATAATTCACAAATAGTATTAACCAATTAAAACTTAAACACAATGATTAAAAAACTTCTTACGATTTTGGCTGTGCTGGCTATGAGCGGCATGGCAATGGCGCAGACGGCGCCGGCTGACGTCAACCTGCACCGCAACGAGGACGGCTCGTGGAGCTTCATCATGCCGGGGCGCAACCTGGTGATGAGCACCGAGACCTTCAGCACGAACGACACGGTGAACGGCCACTATCTCGCCGGCGTGCCGGAGGGCTGGCTGATTCTGGCGCTGGGCGACACGGTGCCCGTGAGCAACGACTCGCTGCGCCGTACGACGCCCATCACCGAGGGCACTCCGGTGACCATCGTGCCGACCGGCAACCTCCGCCGCATCAAGAGCATCACGCTGGTGGACGAGGTGCCGCCCGTCGCAGCCCCGACGCTGACCTTGGGCGAGATGACGCAGGGCGGCGACCCCCTTAACAACGGCAGTGGCTCGGAAACCTACTTCTCACCGACCTTCAAAGAGGGCGACCAGATTGCGCTGGTTCACGGAGGCGTAAAGGATGTGGTAACGGTAGGCACGCCAAATCCCGATGGCTCTGCCCCCATCACTGGTGATATCACCGTGGGAGCTGACAATGAGGACATCGTATTGGTATATCCCGCAGACCTCGTGGCCGTGGCTGCTGGCGGTACGGCCTATACAGAAAATACCGACGTTACAAACAAATTCAATTCGCAGGCCGGTACACTCGCCTATATCCAGAACAACCTCTACATCCATCAGGGCACTGGCAAGCTCGCCGTCAGCGGAGCAAGCGCATCGCTCAAGGCAAACGTATCGATGGCCAGCCAGATAGCCATCTGGAAGCTCACGATGACAGGTGTGAATGGTGAGATTTTTGCCAACAAGGTGACCGTCAAGGTAGGTGGCAACAAAGTGGCAGAGGCATCGGCATCGGATGTGTACTTCGCTTATCCAATTGTTATTTACCTTGCCCTGAACCCCGCAACGATGGGAACTGGTACCCTGCGCATCGAGGCTGATGAATTTGGTACTATCTACTACTACCAAAAGGATGGCGGCGTCAGCCTCACGGCAGGCAAATTCTACCAGTCGGCTGTTGAGTTGGAAAGGTAGTAATGATTCTTTGAACGGACTCAGACAGGGCAATTGAATCATTGAATCAGGGGACGGTTCTTGCTTTGGCAAGCGACTTCGTCGATTACTCTGATCCGTCAGAGAGGCCCCGTGCACGGCAGAAGAGGCTTCTATGTGAATAAATAAAACGCACCCGGGGTTTACTCTCCGAAACACCCGGGGTTTTTACCCAAGAATACCCGGGGTTTTTACCCCAAAAACCCCGGGGTTTCTTACCAGGAAAACCCGGGTATTCCTGACCAAAAACCGGGGGTAAAATCGACAATAAACATAAACGTCTAATCTAAAACAAATTACATTATGGCAAAGAACAAATGGCGTTGCCGCGAGTACACACCCTCGGGCAACATGACAGGAAGCCACAGCTTCTACGCTGAGGCAGTGATTACTACCGACCTGACGAACGACGACCTGGCCGACCGCATCCAGGCGCGCACAGGCTTCAAGAGCTACGAGGTGGAGGCCGTCATCGCCGCCATCGCCGAGGTGGTGGCCGAGGAGGTGCTGGAGAGCAACCGCATCACCCTCTCGGACCGCAAGGGGACCAAGATGGTGAGCATCTACCCCAAGGTGAGCGGCTCGATAAGCGACGCCGACGTGCAGGCCAACCCCACCAAGTACGCCGGCGCCACCAAGGCCACCGAGGAGATGCTGACGCCCGACATGCTGACCTGGACGCTGGGGGCGACGATGGGGGTGAAGTTCAGCAAGCAGTTCGCCCACGACAAGCAGGCGCAGAAGGTGCGCTTCGTGGCCACCGACGAGGCCATCCCCGGCGACGACACGCCGACCCCCACACCCACACCCGACCCGGGCGGGGACGAAGGGTGATGTGCCCTTTGACAACTGGCAATTAACGAGCGAGGCCCGCGGCGGAACGTCGCGGGCCTCGCTGCCTTTTTTGAAACGGCAAATTGTGAAAGAATTGGCGTAAAATGTGAAACTGCCGTGTGGCGGAATGTTCGTATCTTTGCAGTCGGAAACAGGTGAGGGTGAATGTGCGGAATATATTTAGTCATCAACGATTTACAAGAATATCAACCCCAAACAGAACTACCGATATGAGCGCAAAACAGATTTTTACCACCCTCGCGGCCTTTGCACTCTTCCTGGCCTCGTCGGGCTGCAATGCACAAAACAAGCAAGAGTTCACCACCCACGAAGGCAGCGGCCTGGCCAACTGCGTCAGCGACGTGAAGAAAGCCTTCCCCAAGGCCACCGTCACCAAAGGCTTCTCCATCTACGGTCACGAGGTGCGCAGCGGCAAAGCCAAGGTTGAGAAATGGCTGAAAGGACTGGGGTATTGATATCTCGGCGGTGGCTGCGATTGATACGTTGCTCACCCCAAAAAAGGGAACTTCGCAACTCGATTAAGCAGAAAAAGACCGTCATTCCGACGGCCTTTTATGTTAAAAAAGTGTTAAAGTGCCAGCAATGGTTTCTTGCAGTTACGATATTACTTACCCCAAAGTAAGTGGCTTACGCACAGGTACCCTCTTGCGGGGTTTCGGAAAGCATTGTATTTTTGCAACCGAAAAATCAATCAAGAAACCTTAAAAAAGAACAGCAATGAGAACAATTGAAAACATCAAGAGAGGCCGCAACTATGCCGCCGTCAATGTAGGAAGTATCGAACAGATTATTGAGCACCAGCTCCCAATGGGCCCCAACATTATCCAGGGCAAAGTGTTTGTGGGACAAGCCGTGGGTGCCACCGGCAGCGAGCTGTCGTTCCAGACGCTTGTGTCCGGTCAAGACAGCGGCTTCCTGCACACCCACAAGACCCACGAGGAGCTCTACATCATCCTGCGTGGCAACGGCACCTATCAGGTCGACGGCGAGAAGTTCCCCGTCAGCGAAGGTACCGTGATTCGCGTCAGCCCCGACGGCCGTCGCGCTCTGAAAAACACCGGCAGCGAGAACCTGACAATGCTCTGCATCCAGTACAAGGCCAATAACTTCACCGAGGCCGACAGCCCGATGACCGACGGCAACATCCTCAGCGACCCGTTGAATTGGTAACGACTTGACACAATCAGCATCATGGCAGGCGGACAGGATAGATTGTCCGCCTGTTTTAAGAAAAAGTTGTATCTTTGCACCTCCAAAACATCGATATGAACAAAGACTTCATACAAGACCCCGTCTTCCCGGAGTGTCCCATCCGCAACATCCTGGTGCGCATTGGTGGCAAGTGGACGCTGGCGATGCTCTACACCCTCGGTGGCAGCGACAGCCCAATGCGATTCCGCGACATAGAACAGAAGAACCCCGACTGCTCGCAGAAGATGCTGACGCAGACCCTCCGCGGCCTCGAGGCCGACGGGCTTGTGAGCCGCACTGTCTATGCCGAGATGCCGCCGCGCGTGGAGTACGCCCTCACCGACCGTGGTCGCAGCTTCATGCCCGTCATGCAACAACTGCTTGACTGGGCCTACAACAACCTCCACGACATCGTAACCGACCGCGAGAAATACTATGGACAGGATTGAAAACATCGACTTCTGCATACGCTACCTGCTGGAGCAGAACCATATGCATGCCGACATCCAGACCGATTTGGCGGGGAGGCAACAATTACAGAAGACATTGCGTCGATTCTAAACCTGACGTAAACAGGATCAAATAATATTTTCGCAGGATTGGCGTTTCTTCGGAAATAACAATCATTTGTAACACAATAAAAAAGATAAAACAATGAAAAAAAACCTTGGAATTGTGCCAGCGGTGTACCCTTGCAGCGTTTTTTATTATAATTGACTTTGACTTATGAACATCGAGGACTATCGCAACTACTGCCTTTCGCTGGGTGACGACGTGGAGGAACGGATGCCCTTCAGGGCTTTCTGCTACGCCAGCGAGGTGCTGGTCTTCTATGTCTACGGCCACATGTTCTCTTTCTTCGACTGCAACAATTTCAGTGTTGTCACCCTCAAGTGCCAGCCCGACCGCATTGAAGAACTGAAAGAGCTGCACTCCTGCATTGGCAAACCATTCAATGAGTCGCCCCGGTACTGGATTGGCGTCGACCCCACGACGGCTCCCGACACCCTGCTGAAGGAGTTGACACTGAACTCATACACCCTCGTCCGCGAGAAGTACCAAAAGAAACACCCCCCAAAACCTTAAGACATTGAACACACCCACAGGAAAAGACTATGTCGGCAGCGACGAACTCTATGCCGACGTGCAGCGCACCCTGCAGCTCTGCGCCGAGATGAACAACGGCTACCACACTGAGGCCGAGGTGCGCGACTGCCTGCGCGAGATTACACGCAGCGAGGTACCCGACACCGTGCGCGTCTTCACGCCGCTCAATATCAACTACGGCCCTGGCGTGCGCTTCGGCGACGACTGCTTCCTCAACTTCGGATGCACACTTCTCGCCCTTGGCGGCATCATCATCGGCGACGGCGCCTTTATTGGTCCCCACTGCGTGCTGGCCACCGAGTACCATCCTGAGGACCCCGCCTCGCGCCACACGCTGCTCACCAAGCCCATCG
The DNA here is from genome assembly GCA_902800395.1 of uncultured Bacteroidota bacterium. GTDB lineage: Bacteria > Bacteroidota > Bacteroidia > Bacteroidales > P3 > Colimorpha. Next base: position 6,054 of record CADCEC010000021.1, read on the forward strand.
TCATAGGCCGCAACGCCTGGCTGGGCGCCGACGTCAAGGTGCTGGCCGGCGTCACCATCGGCGAGAACGCCATCGTCGCCGCAGGCTCGGTGGTCACCAAGGACGTGCCCGCCAATATGGTCGTGGCCGGAACACCTGCCAAGGTGATTCGCGAAATCAATCAAAAAACCGCTCATATAAACTAACTTTTTTATGACAATCAAAGAAATCGACGTCAAGAGTGTGATGACCAAGTCGAACCTGCCGGTCAGCGACTTCTCGGTCAATACGTATGTAGGATGCGCCCACGCCTGCAAGTACTGCTACGCCTCGTTCATGAAACGTTTCACCAACCACCCCGAGCCGTGGGGTGACTTCATTGACGTGAAGCTGTGGCCCGACATCAAGAACGCCAAGCGCTATGTCGGCAAGGAGGCTTTTCTCGGCTCGGTGACCGACTGCTACCAGCCCTGCGAGGCCAAATACAAGCGCACCCGCGCCCTGCTGGAACAGCTTCAAGGCAGCGGCATACGCATCAGCATCGCCACCAAGAGCGACCTCGTGCTGCGCGACCTCGACCTGATAAAGACATTCCCCGGCGCCCGCGTCAGTTGGAGCATCAACACCCTCGACGATGAATTCCGTCGCGAGATGGACCGCGGCGTGAGCATTGAACGCCGTTTGGAGGCCATGCGCCAGTTCTACGAGGCCGGCATCGACACCACCTGCTTCATCTCGCCCATCTTCCCCGGCATCACCGACGTGGAGGCCATCATCGAACGCGCCAAGGGTCAGTGTAACCTCGTGTGGCTGGAGAATCTCAACCTGCGCGGCGACTACAAAGGGCGCATACTGCAGTGGGTGCATGAACACCATCCCAGGCTCGACACCCTCTACCACGACATCTACACCCGCAAAGACCGCACCTACTGGCACGAACTCAACGCCGACCTGAGCCACTTCTGCGCCGACCGCGGCCTGCGCTACGTACGCAACGACGACACCACCCACGCCCGCCACGGCGAGCCCCCGGTGGTGGTCAACTACTTCTACCACGAAGAGATAATCCCCTCGGCCCGCAAAGAGCAGCTGCGCCAAACCCGCATCTGTTGCTGAGCGTTCGGCCAAAGGAGCAGAACAACCATGTAATCCCTAAATCAAATGAAAAAGACCTTATTAGCGGCCATGCTGCTCGGCGCTGTGCTGACAGCGTGCCACCAGACGACAACAAACGAACAAAAAGAAACGACTATGACAAAATTGGAACTGACTCAGGAGTGGGACAAGGTGTTCCCGCTGAGCGACAAGGTGAACCACCGCAAGGTGACGTTTGAGACCCAGTACGGGCTGACGCTGGCGGCCGACCTCTATACGCCCAAGGATGCCCAAGGCAAGCTGGCGGCTATTGCCGTCTGCGGTCCTTTCGGCGCTGTCAAGGAGCAGAGCAGCGGACTCTATGCCATGCGGATGGCGGAGCGCGGCTTTGTGGCACTGGCCTTCGACCCGTCGTACACCGGCGAGAGCAGCGGTGAACCCCGCCGCACGGCGTCGCCCGACATCAACACCGAGGACTTTATGGCCGCCGTCGACTACCTCTCCAAACTGGAGAATGTCGACCCCGAGCGCATCGGCATTATCGGCATCTGTGGTTGGGGAGGCATCGCCCTCAATGCTGCCGCTGCCGACACTCGCATCAAAGCCACAGTTGCCTCCACGATGTATGACATGACCCGCATCAGCGGCAACGGCTACTACGACAGCGAGGACAAGGAGGAGTCGCGCCACGCCGCCCGCGAAGCGATGGGCAAGCAGCGCCTCGCCGACCCGATGGCGATGGCCGGCGGCGTCATTGACCCGCTACCTGAGGAGGTACCCCAGTTTGTCAAAGACTATCATGCCTACTACAAAACTCCGCGCGGCTACCACAAGCGCAGCGGCAACAGCAACGACGGTTGGCGCACCATCGGTACCCAGGCCTACGCCAATGCCCGCTTCCTCTACTACATCAACGAAATCCGCTCCGCCGTACTCATAATGCACGGTGCGGAAGCCCATTCGCGCTACTTTGGCGAAGCCGCCTACCACTATATGGTTGAAGGCAAGGCCGATGGCTACAACTTCATTGGTAAGCCCAATCCCAACCCCGAGAACAAGCAGTTGCTCATCATCCCCGGCGCCACCCATTGCGACCTCTACGACGGTGGCGAGGAAAACTACATCCCCTGGGACACGTTAGCGGCGTTTTTCGGGAAGAATCTGTAGCTTTTTTAATACAGATAATCCGTAAAATCATGATAAAAAACAGGCCCAACCCCAACGAGGCTTTTCCAAATCCCAATCTCCCGCGGCTCTGCTTCATCAAGAACGTGGTGAAGAATCCACGTATCATCATTGGCGACTATACCTACTACGATGATGTGGATGGTGCCGAACAGTTTGAGAAGCATGTCACCCATTTCTACGATTTCATTGGCGATCGACTGATTATCGGCAAGTTCTGCGCCATTGCCAAAGGGGTGGAATTTGTGATGAATGGTGCTAATCACCGCATGGACGGCGTGACCACCTATCCGTTCTACATTATGGGTGGCGACTGGGGCAGCGCCATCGCTCCTGTGAAAGACGAATTGCCTCTGAAAGGCGACACCGTTGTGGGCAATGACGTTTGGATCGGCCAAAATGTAACCATTATGCCGGGCGTTCATATCGGCGACGGAGCCATCATCGGAGCCAACTCGGTAGTGGCTTCCGACATTCCTCCCTACGCTGTTGCCGTGGGCAACCCCTGCCGGGTGGTCAAGATGCGTTTTGATGACGTTTTTATCGCCTTTCTGCTGCAACTGAAATGGTGGAATTGGGACATAGAGAAAATTGAGCGCAATTTCAAAGCTTTGTCAAGTGGCGATTTATCATTGATCAGAAACCTATAAATTCCAATTTAGCGGACTATATAACAAATATGAAAAAACAACTATTCTCATTATTATGCATTGGTCTCATGCTGGCGGCATGCGGACAGCAGAACAAACAGGAAACGACAATGGATTTCGTTGACAACGTAAAGGTGGCACTCTCTGACAGCGGCCACATCGATCTGGGCAGCCTCCAGTGGACGCGCCTACCCATAGTCTAATAACAAACAGTTAAATCGTAATATAGTCATGAATTTGATAAAAATACAGTCAAGCAAAGACCCGCTGATAGCGCAAGTTCCAGAGCTCTACGAG